>JAFYTO010000003.1 GCA_017558825.1 Clostridia bacterium | reverse complement strand
TAGCGTATTTCTTGACGGAGATTGGTGCTGGGATGCAAGTCCATTCCAAGTAACCGATGAAACCAAAGCATTGGTAATGGATAACATTTGCCATTTGCTAAATAACTTTCTAAAATGTTCTGCATACGAAAATATCATTTTTTGTTGGGTGATGCACGAGCAAAATATTATCAATTCCATACTTGAGAAGTTAGCTATACAAAATTGTGCCGTGAAATGTATCTCTCTTATTGCGGATGAAAAGACTTTGCGTGACAGATTATCAATGGATGTTGAAAGAGGAATTCGCACAGCGGATGTTATTGAAAGAAGTGTATCAAGAATACCATTATATCAAACACTCAATACCATAAAAATTGATACCAACGAAAAAACCGTGGCTATGATTGCCAATGAAATCAAGCAGTTGTGATACTGTCAAATTCCAATTTGTATCCTTTTTATTAATTACTCTCACTAAGCAGTATCTAACGATACTGCTTTTTAATTTATCGTAGGGACTCGAACTGCGTTCACACAACTAAAAAAACACTTGGACTCTCCAAGTGTTTTTAGTTATAATTTATATACTTTTTTTGCGTTTTCACTAAAAATTAACTTATAGTCTTGCTCGGTTAAATTAAGTGATAAAAGCGTTTCAATTTCGCTACTAGCGTTCCACATAGGATAGTCTGTTGCAAATAAAACTTTATCAGTGCCGTAGCCGTCAATAAGCTGTTTAATTTCCTCTTTTTTTAAATAGTGAAAAGTTGAAGAACAGTCAACGTAAAAATTCTTAAATTTAGAATAGGCTTTAACCGCGTCTTTCCAAATAGACCAACCGCCAAAGTGCGCGCCAATAACCGTAAGCGAAGTAAATTCATTTAAAATTGGAACTAGCCTGTTTGGGTTAGAATTATCGTAGCGATAGTCTCCCGTGTGCATAAGTATTGGCACGTTTAACTCTGTGCAAATTTCGTACGCTTTCTTATAGCCGTCATTATCAACGGGCACGTTTTGTATATCTGGGTGAATTTTAACGCCCTTTAAACCAAGTTCTAAAAGGTGTAAAATATCGCCTTTTATATCTTCGCTATAAGGGTGAAGTGCGCCAAGGCCTATAAACCTATCGTTACTTTTTGCAACTTCGCTTGCAATAAACTCGTTAATTTTTCTTACTTGTTTAGGCGTTGTTGCAACTGATTGCACTAAAAACTTATCTATGCCCGCGCTTACGCCACTTTCAATTAAGTTTTCCGTAGTGCCCTTACCTTGTGAAGATTCGCTATAAAACTCGTCCGTATGGCGAATTGCAAGTGATGCTATTTTACTTGGGTATATATGGCAGTGAGCATCAATTACGTAATATTTATTTTGTATCATAGTTATTTTTTAAGCCCCAATTTTTCAGCAGATTGTTCACGCATTTTATATTTTAAAATTTTACCAGCAGCGTTCATTGGAAATTCGCTAACAAACATAAAATATTTAGGAACTTTATGCCTTGCTATAGACGCGTTTCCGTATTCACGCATTTCAGCTTCAGTTGCCGTTTCGCCACTATGCAAAATTATCCAAGCGCAACATTCTTCGCCATATTTTTCGTCTGGAACGCCCACAACTTGAATATCGCGAACTTTAGGATTTGTTAAGTAAAACTCTTCAATTTCACGAGGGTAAAGATTTTCGCCACCGCGAATTATCATGTCTTTAAGTCTGCCGGTTACTTTATAATAACCGTCATTAGTCCTCATACAAATATCGCCAGAGTGAAGCCAGCCGTCTTTGTCTATAGCTTGAGCGGTAGCTTCAGGCATCTTATAATAGCCCTTCATAATATTAAAACCGCGTGCAACAAATTCGCCACTTTGACCGTTTGGAAGTTCGCTGCCTATTTCAGGGTCAATAATTTTACACTCAACGCCAGGGAAAGCACTACCAACTGTTTCAACTCTATGGTCTAAATCTTCATTAACCTCGCCCATTGTACAACCTGGAGACGCCTCAGTTTGACCGTAAACGGATATAATTTCACGCATGTTCATTTCTACGGATGCACGGCGCATTAAGTCAGCTGGGCAGTTTGCACCCGCCATAATGCCCGTACGCATATAAGAGAAATCAGTTTTAGCAAAATCTGGATGGCTAAACATTGCAATAAACATAGTAGGAACGCCGTTAAAGCAAGTAATGCGCTCATCGTTTACGCAAGCAAGCGAAGATTTTGGAGAGAAATATGGAATTGGGCAAAGCGTTCCTCCGTGCGTCATCATAGAAGTCATTGAAAGCACCATACCAAAACAGTGGAACATTGGTACTTGTATCATCATGCGGTCCGCCGTAGATAAATCCATTCTATCGCCTATCGTTTTACCGTTGTTTACAATGTTGCGGTGCGTAAGCATAACGCCTTTAGGAAAACCTGTTGTTCCTGAAGTGTATTGCATATTGCAAACGTCATCAGGCTTAACAAGCGAGGCACGTCTTCTAACTTCCTCTTTTGGAATAAGAGTTGAGCGAGAAAGCATTTGTTCCCAAGTCAAACAACCGTCCATAGTAAAGCCAACCGTAACAACGTTTCTTAAGAAAGGTAACGTCTTTGAGTAAAGAGGCTTGCCAGCTTCAAGATTTTTAAGTTCTGGGCAAAGTTCCTCTATGATTTGCTTATAATTTATATCTTTGCAATACTCAATCATTACTAAAGTGTGAGTATCAGATTGCTTTAACAAATATTCTATTTCGTGAATTTTGTAAGCCGTATTAACGGTAACTAAAACAGCGCCAATTTTAGTGGTTGCCCAAAACGTAATAAACCATTCTGGAACGTTTGTTGCCCAAACGGCAACGTGGTCGCCTGCCTTTACGCCAAGAGAAATAAGCGCGGCAGCACACTCGTCTACATCACGGCGGAATTGCTCGTAAGTTCTAGTATAGTCTAGAGTTGGATATTTAAACGCATATTGGTCAGGATAGTTTTCTACCATAGTATCTAAAACAGTTGAAAAAGTAGCGTCTATAATGTCATACTTTTTCCAAACAAAAGTTCCCGTTTTATCTCTGTTGTAATACTCGCCCGCCAAGCTCTTTTTCTCTCTATTTAAAGCGGATATATAGTTGGCAAAATGCGTTAAAACAATGTCGGCATCGTTAATTTCTTCGTTCCATGCAACACAAACAAACCCTTCGTAGTTAAGAGAAGCAAGGGCGTTTATAAGTTTTTGAGCATCTAGGTCGCCTTCGCCAATTAAAACGGTTTTTCCGTCTTTCATATCTCCAAGACGAACGTATTTAATGTACGCACCTAATGTTTTAATAGTTGTTTCAGCACTTTCTTTTGCCTTAAAATAAGTTTCTCTAACGTTCCAAGACGCACCTATTACAGCCGAAGAAAAATGATTGATAATTTCAATAACGTTTTCTGTATTAGCAAGGTATCCAACCGTTTCAAACAAAATATTAACGTCTAATTTTTCAGCTTTTTTAATTGCGCCCATAAGCTTGCCATCTAAAACGGAAAAATCAGTTTTATTTTTAACGCTTACTATAATGCTTTCAACGTTTGCTGAAGACGCCATTTCAACGTATTTTTCAACAACCTCTGCCGTTATTTCTTCGGTATCTAATGAATTATGCATACGAAGTGCCGGAATAGAAAGGTCTCTATTTATAAGTTTACGCTTAGAATCTGCAAAGCGGTCACGCCTTAAAATACTGTCGTAATGATTACTCCTTTCTTTAATTGCATCGTATATTTCAAAACCTTCAAACCCATAATCGCAAGCGTAATTGCAAGTGTCTAAAAACGATGCTCGGCTTACGTTTTTGGTTGAAAATGCTATTTTCATACTATTTCTCCTCGGCCACAATTTTGTTAAGAGCGTTTACGTATGCTCTAATACTTGCACCAACTATGTCTGTTGACGTGCCGTTACCTGAATAAAGTTTGCCGTTATTGCGGAGTTTAACAAGAGCTGAACCAAGCGCTTCCTTACCTTCAGTAACAGCTTGAACTTGGAAATCATCAAGCTCATAATGATGACCAATACATTGTTCAATTGCGCGGAAAGCAGAGTCGATAGGTCCGTCACCCGTACTAACGCCACAAATAATTTCGCCGTTGCATTTGAGAGTTATTTGTGACATTGCCGTAGAAACGTTGCTACTTGTAGTAGTATACGTTTCAAAGTGATAAGTTGACGGAGCTTGCATTGCGTTACTTGCAATAAGCGCTTCAAATTCTTTTGCGCCAATAGTTCCCTTCTTTTCGCAAACTTTCATAAGAGCTTTATAAACGTTACCTAAATCGTTTTCAGAAAGGTCGTAACCAAGCGCTGTTGCTGAAACGGCAACGTCTTTTAATGTAGATTCTTCATCGAGTAAAACATTTTTATCTTCACTGCTAGCAGTGCTATCGTCAAATTGTTTATGATTAATTTTTGAAGTTAACTCTTCAATACTAGCGTGAATTTTAGTGCTTTTTAATTCAACAAACGCGTCTATTTGTTTGCCACATACGTTAACGGCATCACAAATAGCACCCGTTAAAAGAGCATCTTTGCTAACCATTGCACACTTTAACCCATCAGCGCCGTTCTCAATAGCTGCAAAAGCACTAGCAACAGCCATATTTATACGGTCACTAACTTGAACGTAAACTGGAACAGTAACCGCTTTTTTAACTGCAGACACGATAGACGCAATTTCACTTGGAGTAGAAATTCCAGCATTGTCACAAATAGTAATAACGGTTGCTCCACTTTCTTCAGCCTTTTTAACAGCGCTTAAAACAAATTCTAAACTAGCCCTAGTAGCATCTAAAGCTGAAAACTCAACGTCACTACAAATAGCTTTAGCTTCGGTTATAAGTTGAACTATTTTTTCAAGCATCTTTTCTTGCTTAACGTGATATGTATATTCCATTTGAATAGTGGAAACTGGAAGTTCTACTTGAAGTCTAGGCTTTTTAGCGTCTTTAACGCATTCCCAGGCATTTTTAACGTCTTCACTAGTAAAGCCAACGGGAATAGCTAAAACCGCATTTTGCACATTTTTAGCAATGGTTTTATATATAATAGAGTCCTCGCGCAAGTTTTTTACGTTAGGCAATTCAATAACGTTTGCCCCTAATAATTCTGCACTGTTTGCAATGGTTGATTTCTCACGGAAAAGTAGAGAAACTTCACGTTCTTCACAAAGTTTTTTAAGTGTAACATCAGCAATTACAATTTTTCTCATTTTTACAACTCCTTACCTTTAAAATATGATACTGTTCTTGTAACAAAAAAAACGTTTCCGCCTCTTTGCTTTAAAGAGACGAAAACGTTAAATATCATTTCCGCGGTACCACTCTTTTTCGCCCAAATTAAGGCGCACTTTTGATGCTAACACATCATAACTCTATTACGGGAGTTCCCGTTTGCCACTACTTAAATTTCTTGGCAACCGCTCCACGGCGAGTTCGGTAAAGTTACTCCAGCGTTTTGCACCAATCAACGCCTCTCTAAAGGCAACAACCTAATACCTACTATTCCGCATCATTGCGTTTGTTTTAATAATTATAACAACACTTTTACTTATTGTCAATTAAATTTTACAAATAAAACGTTAAGTTTTATAAATCATTAGTTAGAAATTTATAAAATCATAAAAAAAGGCATGACGCAATAGACCTTTTTGGTCATTACAGTCTGCCTTTTATAATTATAATTTTTAAAGCGTTAGTTGCGGTATTAGGCAAGGCTCGCATTTTTAAAAGGGTGAAATAAACCTTTTTGGTCATTACAGTTTACTTTTTGTAGTTATTATTTTTTAAGGCGTTAGTTGCAAGTTAGACAAGGCACGAAAAAAAGGCAGGATGCAATAGACCTTTTTGGTCATTACAGTCTGCCTTTTTTGAAGTAACACAGTATAACGTAGCAAATAACGCCTTAAATTAGAGTTTTTCAATCCAACCAAACTTATCTTCAACGTTACCCCATTGAATACCTGTTAAAGTATCGTAAAGGTATTGTGTTAAAGAACCAATTTTGCCGTTATTAATTGAATATTTTTTGCCTTTGTAAGCAAGTTCGCCAATTGGAGATACTACTGCTGCAGTGCCGCAACCGTAAGCCTCTTCAAGCGTGCCGTTTTCAAGGGCTTCTATAAGCTCGTCAACGCTCAATAATCTTTCTTCAACCTCATAGCCTTCAGTCTTTAAAATTTCAATGATAGATTTTCTTGTAATGCCAGGAAGAATAGAGCCAACGAGTTTAGGAGTTACAACTTTTCCGTTAATTTTAAACATAACGTTCATGGCGCCAACTTCTTCTATGTATTTTCTTTCAACGCCGTCAAGCCATAAAACTTGAGAATAACCCTTTTCTTCAGCACGTTGACCTGCTCTATTACTTGCAGCGTAGTTACCACCACACTTTGCTTCGCCAGTACCACCGCGAACAGCTCTAACGTCTTCATCTTCAATCATAATTTTAACAGGGTTAATACCTTCTTTATAATAACTACCTACAGGAGAAGTTATTATAACAAAAGTTGCGTTTTTAACAGCGTGTACACCTAAAGTTTCATCGTTACCGAACATAAACGGACGTATGTAAAGAGAAGTGCCTTCTTTGCTTGGAACCCAATCTTCTTCAACCTTAATAAACGTTTTTAAGGCTTCCAAAGCATCTTCTTCTGGAATAGTAGGAAGACACATACGCTCTGCAGAGCGGTTAAGTCTTTTAATGTTTTCAAGAGGTCTAAAAAGTTGAACGCTACCGTCTTTAGTTCTATAAGCCTTTAAACCTTCAAAAATTTCACTGCCATAGTGTAAAACAGTTGAGGCAGGGTGAATTGAAAGCCTTTGGAAAGGAACGATGCGTGCATTTTGCCAGCCTTTATCTTGAGAATAGTCCATAATAAACATATGGTCTGTAAACACTTTGCCAAAACCTAAAGTAGAAGCTTCGGGCAAAGTACCTTTATTCGTTGTTTTTGTAATTTTAATTTCCATAACAAAACTCCTTAATAATCTTTACCAATTTTTAATGCGTTTAAGTTAATTTCAAGCATATCAGCGTGCTTTGCTGAAATTACTTTTTTAAGCGCATTTACAACGCCATCTTCATTATCAAACTCGCCCATTTCTTTTAAAACCTTGCCCATTATAATCATATTTGCAAGTTTAGGCATTTTATTGTCTGAAGCAAGAGAAGTTGCAGGAATATAATAAACGTCCACGTCTGTTCTTAATACTTTTCTATCAACCAAACTTGAGTCAACAAAGATTTTTCCGCCAGCAGTAACTGAATTTTCGTATGCATCAAGTGAAGGAAGGTTCATTGCAATTAAAACGTTTGGATTGCTTACTATTGGAGAGCCTACGGCCTCATCACTAACAATAACGCTACAGTTAGCCGTACCGCCACGCATTTCTGGACCGTATGAAGGGAGCCAACTAACGTTTTTGCCATCAGTTAAACCCTTGTACGCTAAAACTTTACCAGAAAATAATATTCCTTGACCGCCAAAACCGGCGAATAAATAATTCGTTGTTTTCATAATTATTTAACCTCCGTATTAGACCTGTCTTTATAAACGCCGAGTGGGTAGTATGGTATCATTTTTTCATCAACCCATTTAAGCGCGTCTTGCGGTGTTAAACCCCAGTTTGTTGGGCAAGTAGAAACAACTTCAACTAAAGAGAAACCCTTTCCGTTTACTTGATTTTCAAACGCTTTTTTAATAGCTTTTTTAGCGTTCTTAACGTTTTTAACGTTGTTTACTGCAACGCGTGTAATATATTCAGGGCCGTCAAGCTGAGAAAGCATTTCACATACTTTTACAGGGTAGCCACAGTCTTCAACTTTTCTTCCGTAAGGAGAAGTTTGAGTAATTTGACCTGGAAGTGAGGTTGGTGCCATTTGACCGCCAGTCATACCGTAAATAGCGTTGTTTATAAAGATAATTGTTATATTTTCATTTCTTGCAGCAGAGTGCACCGTTTCAGCCATACCAATAGAAGCTAAATCGCCGTCACCTTGATAAGTGAAAACTATGTTTTGCGGAAGTGCACGCTTAACGCCTGTTGCTACCGCTGGTGCTCTACCGTGAGCAGCTTCAATCATATCACAATTAAAATAATCATAAGCCATAACCGCACAGCCAACCGGTGCCACGCCTATTGTTCTACCTTCAATTTGAAGTTCATCAATAACTTCGGCAACAAGGCGGTGAACTATACCGTGAGTACAGCCTGGACAATAATGAAGCGGAACGTCTCTTAATGCGTTTGGTTTATCAAATACTACCATTATGCGTTTACCTCCTTGCTAGCGTTAATAATGCTTTCTAAAACTTGTTCAGGCGAAACAATCATACCGCCAGTGCGGTTACATAAAGTTACAGGAACTTTACATTCTACCGCTAAACGAACGTCCTCAATCATTTGTCCCATTGAAAGTTCAACGGAAATGATGCGCTTTGCTTTGCCTATAACGTTTTGATATGCTTGTTTAGGGAATGGCCAAAGTGTAATAGGTCTAATTAAACCAACTTTAATGCCTTGTGCCCTTGCCATATTAACAGCGTTTTTAGCAACTCTTGAAGCAATGCCGAAAGCCGTTACGATAATTTCTGCATCTTCAGTTAAATATTCCTCGTACATAGCTTCGCTCTCTTCAATTTGCTTGTATCTATCAAACCTTTCAAAGTTGGTTTGCTCTAATTTTTCAGGCTTTAAGTAAAGCGAGTTAATAACGTTGTGTTCTCTTTTTAATTGAGTTCCAGTTGCAGCCCAAGGTTTTTCAATAGGGGCTTTAACTTCGTAGTCAAGAGAAACAGGCTCCATCATTTGACCTAACGTACCATCTGCTAAAATCATAGAAGTCATACGGTATTTATCTGCAAGGTCAAAGCCTTTTACCGTTAAATCTGCCATTTCTTGAACTGATGCTGGAGCAAAAACAAGCATATGGAAGTCGCCGTGTGCGCCACCCTTTGTTGCTTGGAAATAGTCTGATTGAGAAGGTTGAATACCGCCAAGACCTGGACCGCCACGTTGAACGTTTACAACAAGTGCTGGAAGGTCAGCGCCGGCAAGGTATGAAAGACCTTCGCCTTTAAGAGAAATTCCAGGGCTTGAAGAAGAAGTCATAACTCTAGTGCCAGTAGATGCCACGCCGTAAACCATATTGATAGCAGCAACTTCGCTTTCTGCTTGTAAGAATACACCGCCAACTTTTGGCATTCTTTTTGCCATATATGCAGCAATTTCAGTTTGTGGCGTTATAGGATAACCAAAATAGTGTTTGCAACCTGCAATTATTGCGGCTTCCGCAATTGCTTCGTTACCTTTCATTAAAACTTTATCTGCCATAATATCACCTTTCTACCTTTATAATACAATCAGGGCACATAGTAGCACAAAACGCGCAAGCAATGCACGCTTCAGGCTTAACTGCTTCAACAGGGTGATGCCCTTTGCTATTTATTACGTTTTGGGAAAGTGCAAGTACGCCTTTTGGACATACGTCAACACACAATCCGCAACCTTTACACTTTTCACTTTTAAAACTTAAAGTTGCCATATAAGGTTCTCCTTTATAATTTTTTTTGTAACGTTAAACAATACAAATTGTCAATTTTATCTTTCAATTCGTTATACAAACTGTTGTTTACAGTTGTTAAAACAACTTTTAATCCAGTTTCTTTTGCTATTTGATTTGCGTAATCTACCGAACCTAAAACGTCACTAGAAGTTGTTTCTAAACCTAAGTTAGAGTTGTTTATTATGCCGGTAAATTTCATTTTGCACGCAAATTCTATTTCTCGCATTACTTCTATTGCACTTTTGCTGTCACTTGTTAAAGGCCTAAACTTATTTACAACGTAATACATATCAAAGTCGTTTTCTTCCTTTATTTTAGGCGCTAATCTACCAAGCGCCAACGCTCCACGGTCATCGCCGCCTACGTCTATTATAAATGAAGATTTTAGATTGTCAGTTACGCCGTATATTTGCTGTGGAAGTGCTGGAATATCTACGTTTGAGTTAGCATATTCCGAGCATATTAATTTAATTCCGTTTTCTTCAAGAAGCTGAGTGCTGTCTTTCGTTCTAAAATACGGATTGACTATGTCTATATCTAAAATAGCAACGTCTTCTTTATTTTTTTTAAGTTCAAGAGCCAAATTGACCGAAATATTAGTTTTTCCACTGCCAAAATGCCCTGAAATTATAGTAATGCGTTTAAATTCCATTTTATAACCTACTTCTTTGAATTTTGCCGTTTATAGTTTTAGGAAGTTCAGTTTTAAACTCAACTATACGCGGATATTTATAAGGCGCCGTACGTTTTTTAACGTATTCTTGAATTTCTTTTTTAAGTTCTTCGCTAGCCTCTTTACCCCTTACTAAAACTATGCTTGCTTTAACTACTTGACCTCTTACCTCATCAGGAACGGCAGAAACACCGCATTCTAAAACGTAAGGAAGTTCCATAATAACGCTTTCAATTTCAAACGGACCTATGCGGTAGCCAGATGATTTAATAACGTCATCTTTTCTGCCAACGTACCAATAAAATCCGTCTTCATCACACCAAGCAAGGTCGCCCGTATGATAATAACCGTCATACCAAGCCTCCTCGGTTTTAGCTGGGTCATTATAATAACCTTTAAATAAACCGCAAGGCATTTTTTCGCTAGTTTTAATACAAATTTCGCCAGCCGTACCAGCCTCCACTTTATTTCCGTCACTATCTAAAAGTTCAACGTCATAAATAGGAATAGGTTTACCCATTGAGCCTGGTTTTGTTTTTGCGCCAATCATATTGCCTACAACAAGCGTTGTTTCCGTTTGACCAAAGCCTTCCGTTATACTTAGGCCTGTTGCGTTTTTGAATTGCTTATAAACTTCTAAGTTAAGCGCTTCGCCAGCAGTTGTCATATGCTTAATTGAAGATAAATTGTATTTTGAAATATCTTCTTTAACCATTAAGCGAAGCATTGTTGGAGGTGCGCAGAACGTTGTGATGTTATATTTTTCAAACATTGGAAGAATATTTCCAGCGTTGAACCTATCAAAATCGTAAGTGAATACTGCACCTTCACAAAGCCATTGACCGTATAACTTGCCCCATAATGCTTTAGCCCAGCCCGTATCGGAAATTGTAAAATGCAATCCATCAGGGTCAACGGCGTGCCAATATTTTGCAGTTACAAAGTGGCCTAAAACGTATTTGAAACTATGCATTGCTATTTTAGGGTAACCAGTTGTGCCAGAAGTAAAGAACATAAGCATTGTATCATCACCACAAGCACTGTCAGGCATTCTGTCGTAATGAGTGCTAAACAAGCTATATTCTTCATCAAAGTCGTGCCAGCCTTCTTTTTGACCGCCCGCTAAAATTTTATGCTTTAACGTAGAACACTTATCGCTAATTAAATCAACTTGCTCACTAGCGCCGCCTTTAGCCGAACATATAACTGCACTTACGCCAGCAACGTTAAACCTATACTCAAAATCTTTTGCAAGTAATTGGTTCATTGCTGGAATTGCTATAGCACCAAGCTTATGTAAGCCTAAAATTGCATACCAGAATTGATAATTTTTACCAAGAACAAGTAAAACTCTGTCGCCCTTTTTAATGCCAAGCGACTTGAAGTAGTTTGCTGCCTTACAAGAGTTGCGCTTTATATCTTTAAACGTAAAGCGGTTTTCCGTACCATCGTTTTCAACGTGTAATAAAGCAAGTTTTTCAGGTTCTTTTTTAGCAATTTCATCAACTACGTCAAAGGCAAAGTTAAACTTGTCAATATTTTTAAACTCAATACTTGTAGGAGTGCCGTTTTCATCAGTTTTAGTTTCAACGTATTTTTTGTAAACTCTTTGCTTTTTATCTTTAATAAGTGAAGCATTAGCAACTAAAATTTCCTTATTAACGGTTTCACCTACTACGCTTTCATCACTATTTGGGTTTAAAACTATAGCGTAAAACTCACAGTCTTGCCCGCCAACGGCTATCATTCCGTGAGGCGTTGAACTGTCGTAATAAATACTGTCTCCAGCGTTTAAAATCTCTTGGTGATCACCTATTTGAATTTTAAGTTGACCACTTATAACAATATCACATTCTTGACCGGTATGAGTAGTTAATTCTATAGGCTTTTTAGTGGCTTCTTCGTTATATGCGTTTAAAACGTAAAGAGGCTCTGCAATACGGCTTCTAAAAGCAGATGCAAGGTTATAATAAGTCATTCCGTGTGCTTGCTCTATGCGTTGACCTTTGCCACTTCTTGTTAAAGTGTAAGATTTTAACGTTGGGCTTCTACCTTCTATTATGTCCGTAACGTCAACGTTAAATGCATTTGCACACCTATAAATAAAAGCAAAGTTAAGGTCGTTTTTGCCTTGTTCGCAATCAATATACTCTTGCTCGCTAACGCCCGTTTTTAACGCCATATCCGCAATAGAGATGTTTTCAATTTCCCTAAGTTCGCGAATTCTTGACGCCATCTCCTTAATTTTCAAGTCAAGGTCTAAAAAATTGTTCATACTGTTCTCCTAATTTTTGAAACAGAAAAAGCCCGTTTCAAAGAATAAACTTTGAGACGAGCCTTGTAAAATACAATATCCCGCGGTACCACTCAAATTGTAGTAAACACTACCACTCAGGGTCTAACAACCCGTATGTATTAACGCAACAATAACGGAAAGGTTCTACTTAATTCTTCCTTTCGGCTCAAAAGTTACAGCAATTGAATTCCCTTTAACGATTTGCACCAACCATCGCTTCTCTAAAAAGTTTCTTCAACGCACTCTTCGTCAACGCCTTTACTTAATGCATTTTATCACAATTCGTCTCCGTATGTCAAATATATTTGCCTATATTTTTATACTATAATAAATTTCTTTGTATTTTTCCACTAATTGTTTTTGGAAGTTCATTTCTAAATACTACTACTCTTGGATATTTATAAGGAGCGGTATGTTCTTTAACGTAATTTTGAATTTCCTTCTTTAATTCTTCGCTTGGTTCAGTGTCTTTTGTTAAAACAATGCTTGCTTTAACTACTTGACCTCTAACCTCGTCAGGAACAGGCGAAACACCGCATTCTAAAACGTAAGGAAGTTCCATAATAACACTTTCAATTTCAAAAGGTCCAATACGATAGCCAGATGATTTAATAACGTCATCAACTCTACCAACGTACCAAAAATATCCGTCTTCATCGCGCCAAGCGGTATCTCCAGTGTGATATAAACCATTATGCCAAGCTTCACTTGTTTTTTCCGTATCTAAATAATACTCTTTGAATAAACCGCAAGGAGCGCCTTTACCCGTACGAATTACGATTTCCCCAACTTCGCCGGCAGGTAAACTGTTGCCGTCACTATCAACCACGTCAACGTCATATTGAGGGTTTGCTTTACCCATAGCGCCAATTTTTGGAGTAGTGCCAAAAAGGTTTGCAATAGAAAGCGTTGTTTCAGTTTGACCAAAGCCTTCCATAATTTCTAAACCAGTTGCTTCTTTAAACTTGTTAAATACTTCTGGGTTTAACGCCTCGCCAGCAGTTGTCATATGGTGGATAGAAGATAAGTCGTATTTAGAAAGGTCGCCACGAATAAGCATACGAAGCATTGTTGGAGGAGCACAGAAAGTGGTTATGTTGTATTGCTTGAACATTGGAAGAAGGTCGTTTTCATCAAACTTATCAAAGTCGTAAACAAATACGGCGCCTTCACATAACCATTGACCGTATAACTTGCCCCAAAGTGATTTACCCCAACCAGTATCAGAAATAGTAAGGTGAAGTCCGTCACGCTCGCAACAATGCCAATATTTAGCCGTTACAAAGTGTCCAAGCGCGTAAGTGTGTTTGTGTGCAGCCATTTTAGGATTGCCTGTTGTGCCGGAAGTAAAGAACATAAGTGCAAGTTCATCGCCTTGAGAACAGTCTTCTGGACGGTTAAACCTAGTTGAGAAAAGTGTGTATTCCTTATTAAAATCAAGCCAGCCCTCTTTTTGACCGCCAACCATTAAAAGTTTTTCAACTTGTGGGCATTTTTTAGCCGCGCTTTGAGCGTAAGTATAAGTGTCGCCATCGGCGGTACATACTATTGCTTTTACGCCCGCGGAATTAAATCTATATTCAAAGTCGTGCTCTTTAAGTTGGTTTGTTGCAGGAATAGCAACTGCGCCAAGTTTGTGAAGCGCAACCATACAGAACCAGAATTCGTAATGGCGCTTTAACACAAGCATAACTTTATCGCCTCTTTTTATGCCAAGTGAAGTAAAGTAGTTTGCCACTTGGTTAGACGCTTTTTTAATATCTTTAAAAGTAAACCTGCGTTCAACCTTGTGCTTGTCAAGGTGAAGCATAGCAAGTTTTTCAGGGTATTTGTTGGCAATTTCGTCAACGATGTCAAAGCCAAAGTTGAAAGTTTCAGTATTTTTAAAGTTGATTGCTTGAAGTTGGCCATTTTCGTTTTCAGTAACGTCAACAAACTTTTCACAAACTAAATTTTCGCTTGTTTTTGCCGCTATAACACTCTTTCTTAAGACAGGCTCTTCAACTTGCTCGCCAGACATTACTACCGCAACGAAAGTACAGTCTTTACCGTCAACGGCTATCATACCGTGTGGAATAGAAGAGTTGTAGTAAATGCTATCGCCTTCTTCTAAAACTTCACTGTGGTCGCCAACTTGAACTTTTAACTTACCGCTTAAAACAATGTCAAATTCTTGACCGCTATGAGTTGTTAAATGTATAGGCTTGTTTTGCGCGTCTAAAGAGTATTCGTAAGTTACGTAGTAAGGCTCTGCAAGCTTGTTTTTAAATTTAGGCGCAAGGTTTGCAATGTTAATACCGTCTTCGTCCTTAACGGTGTCTTGACCTTGACCTTTTCTTGTAACGGTATAGGTTGAAAGTTTTGCAGTGCGACCTTCAAGTAAAACCGTCATACTAACGCCAAAAGCAAGCGCGCATTTATGTATAAACGAGAAAGGAATATCTTCCGTTCCACCTTCGTAGATAAGATATTGACTTTCGCTAACGTCTGTTTTTTGTGCCATTTCTTTTACGGAGAAACCAATAATTTCACGCAACTCCTTAATTCGTGAAGCAATCTCCGTCAATTGACTTAAAGTGTTGTTTGTGTTCATTGTTTTACCCTCCTTAATTTTTTTGACTTGTTTTTTTATTGTTTTTTATTTGTTAGAAACGAGTTAGGCAAGGCTCGCGAAGCGTTTTAGATGAAATTAACCTTTTTGGTTATTGAAGTTAAAACGCAAAGCAGTAAACGCAGCATTGCCAATTTTTAATAAAGCCTATTTTTTTACCATTTTTATTTGTTAGAAACGAGTTAGGCAAGGCTCGTCAAAACAAAAGGATGCGATTAACCTTTTTGGTTATTGCAGTCTTTTGTTTTTGACAGTAAACGCAGCATAACGAAGTTTATAACAAATAAAAAACCGCCTCAAAGTTTCATAAACTAAACCTTTGAGACGGGTATAATAAACTATATACTCGCGGTACCACTCAAATTGTAGTAAACACTACCACTCAGGGTCTAACAACCCGTATGTATTAACGCAACAGTAACGGAAAAACTTACTTGTTAAAAACGTTCAGCATTTCAGCTCGGAAGTGATAGGTTAACTTGAAACTCAATTATTGGCTTACACCATACGCCAACTCTCTAAAAATTTTATTTCAAAACCGTCTTCGTCACAGCCTTTATTTACGCTAATTATATTACTCTAAAAACTTTTTGTCAAGCATTTAAAAGGTTTTTTTACCCTACTTTTTGCCCAAGTTTAATTTTTTATAATTTTTTGCGTTTTGAAGTAATATTTTGCTATATTTTTTTAACTTTTGTATTGAAAAGGCATTTTTATTATTGTATAATAATTGTAGCCAATACGGCAAATATAAAAAGGACTTAAATTTTATGAACAAGAACATCAAAAAATGGCAAGATTACAAATTTGGTATGTTTATTCACTGGGGCTTATACTCAGTTAATGGCGTTGGTTGCTGGCACATGTTTTCAGACCAAGTAGATAAGGATGAATATCGCGCAAGGTATATGCCTAAATTCACTTGTGAAAACTACGACCCTAACGAATGGGCGGAAGTTGCTAAAAAAGCAGGTATGAAATACGCAGTTTTAACTGCCCGCCACCATGACGGTTTCTGCTTATTTGACAGTAAATATAGTTATGAAGACTATACTTCTATGAACGCACCTTGCAAGCGTGACCTTATTAAAGAATACTGTGATGCTTATAGAGCAAAAGGCTTAGCAGTTGGTTTATATTACTCTCCAACAGACTGGCGTTTTCCTGGCTACTTTATGCCACTTTTATATAAGAAAAACGCGCTTGCAATGCGTGAACAATGCCATAAGCAAGTTGACGAATTAACTAAAAACTACGGCAAAGTAGATATTTTATGGTACGATGCTGGTGAAGACTGGTATTTATGCCAAGGTCACTTCCCAACACAAGACTTCCAAAGACCTGCCGACTTTAAAACTAACCCACAATGGAAAGGTTTTTGGCAAGAAGAAGTTTTAGATAAAATTGTTAGAACTAACCAACCTGACATTATTTATAACGAGCGCGTTGGTATGAAAGTTTTAGGCGATTTTAAAAACGCTGAATGTAAAATTGGCGTGTTTGACACTACGCACCCTTGGGAAACTTGCGACAAGTTAACTGAATATTGGGACTGGAAGCCAAACGCTCAACCAAGGTCGCTTAAATACCTTATCAACCTTTTAGTAAACGTTGTTACAGGCGGTGGTAACCTTTTACTTTCAGTTGGCCCTGACCAAACTGGTAAACTTGAGCCATCACACGTTAAACGTCTTTTAGAAATGGGCGAATTTATGGATAAGTATGGCGACAGTATTTATGAAACTGAAGCAGGTCCAATCGTTAACGGTAAATGGGGCGGTGCAACTTATAAAGATAACCGCGTATTCTTACACGTTTTAGATTGGAAACTTGACTATGCAATGCTTCCTATTTTAGGCGGCAACGTGACAAAGGTTCGCGCTCTTAATAGTGATAGCGCATCTTACGAAATTAAAGACGGTATTTTATACGCAACCGTTGATAACGAAGCTAAAAAAGATTACGACACTATTTTTGAAATTACTTTTGATAAGCCTGTTAAAGAAATTTACGCTGGCTACGACCCACACTCATTTGTAGTTGATGAACAAGGCGTTAAAGACGTTACTATTAACGTTGATAAACTTTAAAAAAAATAATATATGCGGTGCTTAACGTACCGCATATTTTTTTTGCGTTTTTTAAAAAATATGTTATAATAGCACTATGAAAAACAAAGTTTTAACAATATTGTATATAATATCAGTTGCCGTTTTAATATTAACGGTTTCAATAGGCTTACCAATTTATATTAGGCCGTTTTATTACTTGCAAATTAAAGCGCTTGGGCTAGAAGAATATTCTGGCTATACGCTTTCACAAATTATAACGGCGTACGATAGCGTTTTAAATTATTTAACGCTTCCGTTTACTAAATTTTCCGTTGGAGAGCTTCCTTATTCAAATGACGGGTATTTACATTTTAAGGACTGTAAAGCACTTTTTATGCTTAACTTTTACGGGCTTGTAATTTCACTTGCAGTTACAGTTTTATTAAGTACCCTTAATAAAAAAGTCAAAATTAGTTTAATTACGTTTAAGGGTTTTACACCCGCTTTTTACTCGGCAATAATTGCGCTTATCATTCCACTTACTTTAGGAACTATTGCGGTTATCAATTTTAACGTGGCGTTTACGCTATTTCACACTATATTATTCCCTGGAAAAACTAATTGGTATTTTAACCCTTGTTACGACCCTATTATACTTCTTCTTCCCGAAGAGTTTTTTATGGCGTGCGGAATATTTATAGCCGTTTCTATGCTCACAATTTGTGGCACTATAATAGCGCGCAATATCGTTAAAAAGGCAAGAGAGAAAAAATAAAAAAATATTGACTTTACACTTTGTGTATGTTATGATTATTTAAGTTATAATTTTTGGAGGAATTTTAATGGACAAACACGTAAATTTAGAATACAATTTTACAGGTTTAAGCGGTCCTTTTGCAGCGTACGGCTCATTTGGCTGGATAGACGGTGACAAGGCGCAAATGCCTAACCTTACTGAAAGCGATAACGCTTTTAAATATACTGGTGACGGCTTTACGATTGACTGCGTTTATACTCAATATGAAGACGGCGTTGTATCTAGAAAAGATACTTTTACAAACGTTTCCGATAAACCTATTATTTTAAATAAATATTTAAGCAGATTTTTCTTCCCTTTCTTTGAAACGGACGTTTATACGCAACACAATGCCTGGTCTCACGAAAGCACGGGCGGTTGGCAACCACTTGTTACAGGCGTAACTTGCCAAAACGCAGGTATTAGAACGGGTGACGGCGCAACGCCAATGACTGCTATTTACAATAGGCAATCTAAAAAGACTACCGTTTTCCACCTTATTCCTGAAGGTGCTTGGAAAATTACGGTTATGAAAAAGGCGTACTATGGTAAAAACGACAATACGGTTGTAGAATTTAGTTTAGGTAACGATAACCCTATTGCAATTACTATTGCACCGGGCGAAGTTTTTGAAATGCCTGAAATTATCTACTTTAACGCTGAAAATAAAACTGACCTTGACGCTTACAAATTACATAACTACTATAACGCTAAATACCCAAGAAGATTCCCACTTCCTATTCTTTACAGCACTTGGCTTTATAGATTTAACGACCTTGATATTGAAAAAATCTTTAAGCAAATTGAAACTGCTGCATACTTAGGCGTTGAATACTTTAACGTTGACTGCGGTTGGTTTGGTGAAGACATAATGTTCTTTGAAAACGTTGGTAGATGGTACGAAAGTAGCGTTATGGGCTTTAAAGGTAGAATGAAAGAAGTTTCAGACAAAATTCATAGTTTAGGTATGAAGTTTGGTTTATGGTTTGAAACTGAACGCGCTTGGGAAAAGGTTGAGTGCATTAAAGAACACCCTGAATTCTACTTTACAAGTGGCGATGGCGACTATTTTGTAGACTATTCTAAAGTTGAAGCGCAAGATTATATTATTGACGTTTTATCTAAAAATATTGAAGCATACAATATTGACTTTATTAAGTTTGACTTTAACCGTACAATTTCCTTTGACCCTTCTTGGAACGGCTTCCATAGATATACAAGGGGTTATAGACAATTTATTGAAAAGTTAAAGGCTAAATACCCTAACCTTTACATTTGTAACTGTGCGGGCGGTGGTTCAAGGCTTGACCTTAACTATCATAGATATATGGATAGCACTTGGCCAACTGATAACCAAGGTCAATTTGAAGGTTTAGACATATTTAAAAACACTATGCTCCGTATGCCAAGTTGCTTACTTGAACGCTGGGGTGTTTGGACGTATTCTAACCCAATTCCTAACGTACACGAAGAAGGCTTTGTTGACCAAGTATTACCACTTATTTGCAACAACGCAACTTGGGAAAATATTGCTGCGGTTACCGAAGATTATATTCACGCCTTTTTACAAGGTGGTCCAATGGGTTTAAGTTGTGATATTGCAAGCTTCCCACAAGAAAATAAAGATAAACTTAAAGCGCTTATTAGCGAGTATAAAGTTACAAGAGAGTTTTATAGAACGGCTTGCACACATATTTTATTAGATGATAAGAATATGGTAGGCCTTCAATACAACGATAAAGACGAAACCGAAGTTGTAATAAGGCTCTTTGCTAAAAACAAATATCAACCACATATTACGTTATACCCTATCTTAAAAGAAGGCAAGTACGAATATAATGGTAAAGTTTACACGGTAGAAGAACTTAAAGCAAACGGTATTACGTTTAAAGATACTATTGACTTTAACTGCTATACTGCAAAACTTAAAAAAGTTAAATAATAAAATAAAAGAGTAAGCAAAATTTGCTTACTCTTTTGTTATAACTTAAAACAAAAAAGGTAGGCATTAGCCTACCTTTTATACTTTATTCAAAACCTACTCACTTTATTCCGTTTCAACTAAAGGCTTTGCAACTCTCCGTCTCCAAACAACGGTATCAATCGTGTTGCCTAAAATATTTATTTTTTCTTCCGTTGGATAGTTTTTATTTAGTTCATCGTTATGTAAAAATACGTATTTATCGTTTTCCTTATAGGCACAACACGTGATACCGTCACGGTCGTACGAATAATATTTTTTTCGCCACTTGCTATATCTTTATATGGTGAAGAAGTGCCGTCCACCCAAATTTTATAATATTCGTCTTTTTTAATCGTACCTAATAAGTAACACTCGCTAAAAATATACGGCTCTTCCTTATCAGTTAAAGTTCCTTCTGGCACTTTAAATTCAATTATAAAATATTCAGGATATTCATAACCTATGCTATATAAAATTTCAATATTTGTTACCCATTCATATAAAACGGGATAGGAAGAATTATAAACGATTATGTTGTCTTCTAAATTGCGCTCTAAAATATCGTCTAATCTTTCAATATGTTCTTCTACGGTATATTCGCTATTATATTTTCTATACGCCTTGTATGGATTTGTAATAAACGTTTGTTGTACGTAATACACGGTATGCAAAAACGCCACGCGCAAGTAAGGAAAGGTAACAACTAATAAAACTATTACCGCCAAAAAAATTGATATTCCCGTTATAACTTTTCTTTTAACCGTCATAAACGTACCCCCCCATAATCCTAAATATTGCTTGGAGCGTATCCACAATAATAACAATTACCATATTTTATAAAATGACTTTCTTTCCCTTTATAGCCACAACTTCCACATATGGAATAATGCAAATTTTGTATTTCTTCTGAATTATAAATTATGCTATAAGTTACATAATTGTGTGACAACAACTCGTAAACGCCACAATCGCAAAATGAAATATGTTTTGTTTCTTTTAAATTTAGTTTTGAGTTATCATTAAAGGCATTAACGTTTGACTGTCTAACTGTTTAATGTAGTCAATATAATTAACAATTTCGTACGGAGCAGCGTAAAATTTATTCCATACGGCTATCCATATAAAGTCCGTTTCTTTTGTTAAAAATAAGAACGTGCCTATTTTTTTATTCTCGTCCATAGGCATAAAGTACTTTTTAGTTCCGTGCGTTTTTTCATTATTAAAATACGGCGAAATACCCAAATTATTATCAAGTGGGCTAACGTAAATTTTATAAAAATTATCGTTTTTAATTTGACCTACAATAAATTGATAATCGTAAACGTTAGGCTCGTCAATTCTTTCCTTTTTAAATTGAATTAAAAAATACTCTGGATACTCGTAATAAAGAGAATACATTATTTGTACGTCAATTATATTTTCTGCTTCATAATACTCGTCAACCGCAATTAACTCTGAGTTAGTTTTAACCAAAGTTTCAAGCCGTTGTAAATTTTCTTGTGCGGTAAAGTTAGAATAAAACTGCCTTTCGCCTAAACTTTCAACGGTTACTTCGGGTTCAAGTAAAAGGCTTGCATTTGTTCCACCACGCTTCCAAACGGTTGTATAAACAACGTTGCCTAATACATTTATACTTTCTTCCGTTGGGTAATTCGTGTTTAATTCTTCATTATTTATAAACACGTATTTATCATTTTCCTTATAAGCACAATTCTCGCCTGGAAAGGAATAATCATAAGCATAGTACTTTTTTTGAGACTTTTCTTGCATATTTTTATATGGAGATTCGCCTTTTATAAATGGAGCATACGCTAATAATTTCCATGCAAAATCTAATTGATAATATTCATCGTTTTTAATAGTGCCTATTATGTAGCAATCACTATAAGAATACGGCTCGCCGGCAACATTTAAAGTTCCTTCCGGCACTTTAAATTCTACTATAAAATATTCGGGGAATTCATAACCTATACTATACAATATTTCAATATTAGTTACCCATTTATACGAAACGCGGTCGTACGGAGTATCAATATCTTTACAATACTTAAAATTATTCTCTAAAATACTGTCTATTCTTTCAATATGCTCGTCTTCCGTATAAGCACTTTCATAAGTGCGATAAAGATTTTGAGGTTTATCTACTTTAAAAATATTAATTAAATCGCCCAACGAACTAACAGTTATATAAATAGCATTTAGCGTAAACGGAAGTAAATAAATTACGCCTAAAATTATTGATATAATGATAACAAAAATTTTTAGTGGTTTTCTTTTAGCCATAACTATCCCCTCTTTATATTTATGTTAACACATAAATAATAAATAGTCAATATAGGTTTAAATTAAAAATGCTTGGCAAAATTGCCAAGCATTTTAATTATAATTCAATTAAGTTTACTAAGAATTTATCAAGTACAGGGTTTACGGATACGCAACCTTTGTAGCAAGAAAGTGAGTTGAGAATAATTTTACCCTTGCCGTGTGCTTTTTCCGCAACTACCATTTTATGCTTTTTGTGTAAAGCGTATTTAGGGTCGGTAGTGTCTTCAAAAGTATATAAAATTTCTTTGCTGTCCGTCCAGAAGAATTTTACCCAGTTAGTAAGTTCTTGGTAGTCCATTTCTTGGTTATAGAAGTTTCTAAAGTCCATTTCATCAAATTCTTTGGTGTAAACGCTTTCAGCACTTCTTGCAACCCAAACGTTTGCTTCAACTTCTTCCGCGCTAACGTGAACTCTAAAGCCGATATCTTCGCCTAAAACGTTTAAAGGCTTGTCAACCGTTACAATTAACTTGCCGCCGTTAAATGCAAAGTCTTCAAGTTCTTGTTGGTGGTCAACAAAGTAATCACGAGTAGCAATAATAGTGTTTTTATCTTCAGGACCGTCACAAATAAGGCGGATTGATTCGTTACCCGTGCCTAAAAATACTGGAGTTTTGTTAGCCTTTCTATTGTGCGGTTTAGCATAATATTCAACGCTATCGTAAGTGCCGTTGTTATCTTCGGCTAAAATTTCAATTTTACCAACAAAATCGTCAGGAAGTTTATATTCAATACCGCCAACGTAAGTTTGAATAGCGCCTTCGCCGTCCGCACTAACTTTATATGACTTAACTAACTTGCCGTTAAGTAAAAGGTTTAATTTAGTTTCAACGTTTACCTTATTTGGCGTGTCGTTTAAAATGAATAATTCGGCTTTGATAGTATCGCCACTATATACTACGTACTTATGGCGCATTAAACTAATTCTTACAGGAATTAACGCATCTTTAAACGCATAGTAAGCAGGTTTTGGTATTCTATCAACGTCAACAACAGTTTTTGTCCAACCACAAGGCCAAGCGTCAATTAAAAGGTGGAGAGCCGTGCTTTCAACGATATCTGCCCTACGGCGAAGTTGAATAGTAAGTTCTTTTGTTGCCCACGCTTGATGTTTACGGCTTTCTCTAATCCAATCTCTTGCGCACTCTTGTTCAGGGAAGAAGAAACCGTGATTTAAGAAGCATTGTGATTTTGCAATTGGCTTTGGTGCCCAAGGGTCAGTGTCTTTTTCAGGCAACCACTCTTTAGGGCAGTATTTTTTAAGAAGTTCAAAAGTATCTAAACCGTCACAACCATATTCGCCACAGCCAGACATCCAACCCTTTCTAATAGGTGGAAGGTAGCCTTTGTTAAGCATACCGCCTGGAATACCGTGTGAAATATACCAATAAGTGTAGGTGTGGAAGTCGCTAATGCCGTAAGTGTCTTCAAGTGGAGAATAGTCACCATCATTGTACTTAATAACTCTATCAGGGTTTAAAATATGAATAATTTCTCTACCCGCGTTAAAGAAGTGTTCAAGTTCAAAACGGCCAAGGTTGTATTGTTCGTGACCCCAACAAGTTTTGTCTAAAGTTTCGTTACAGAAAGTATCTACAACGCAACAAGGGTGATTTCTTACAAGCCTTTCCATTTCGTCAACTTGTTTAATAGCATCGCCAAGCGCACTTGATTTTAAGTATGAGAAGAGTGGGAAGTCAGTTTGGCACATCATACCCGTCATATCAAAGAAGTCGTAAATCTTTTTAAATACAGGGCGTTGCGTCATTCTAAAGTAGTTCATATTTGCAACTTTTGCAATCATAATATCGTCAAAAAGCTGCTCATCGTTGCCTTCCATAACGCAACGTGGTAAGTGACCCATTTCGTTTGCGCCACGAAGTACTACTCTTTCGTTATTTAAATAGAACTTGCCCTTTGGAGTGCTGTTTTCATCCATATGGAATTTACGCATACCAAAGTGTGTTTGATATTCGTCTAAAACAACTCCGTCAAGCGTGGTAACTTTAACTGTTACGTCGTATAAATATGGGGTTTTAGGCGTCCACATTTTAAAGTTAGGAAGTTTAAACTCTTTTACAAAATAGTTAGTGTTAACGGCTAATTTGTTAGAAAGTTCTTCAACTCCGTCAATAACAAGTTCTTCAAAGTTTCTACCTTCAATGCGGTAGTAAAGTTTAACCTTTTCACAGTCAAGCGGATAGTTAAACACCGTTGTATAAACGGTTGCTTTGCTTTCGTCAATATTAGGTCTAACAAAAATATCAACAACGCGTTGCCTACCCGTTACAACGAGTTCAACGTTACCAATAATACCTGCGCCTGCTGGGCAGTGGTGCCAACCTTCGTAAGGTTCATCGTAACCTAAACTTGTTGCGGCGTAAATTTTATCACCGAAACTGCGGTGGCCGTTAACTTCCGTACCCATTGTAATAATATCGTTTTTAACAACGACTACTAAAACGTTTACACCTTCTTTAACTTGGTCAGTAATATCAACAGTGAAAGGAGCAAAGAAGCCCGTGTGGCGGCCAACTAATCTACCGTTTAAATAAACTTCGCCAATATAGTCAACTGCTTCAAATTCTATTAAATAGAATTTACTTTCATCAATTTTATCAAATACTAATTCTTTTCTATAAAAAGCATTCCACCTGTATTCTGGACCTACGTAGTGTGGGAGTTTAACTTGCTCAAACTCGCCTTCGCCGTTTAATACCCTTGAAAAGTCTTTCTTATCAAGCTTGTCTTCTTTTCTATAAGTAAAGTCAACTAAGCGTGTGCGCGTAACAGGAGTTTCAACGCTCTTTGAATATTTTTTAAAGAATGGGCGATAATATGCCTTTAACTCTTCTTTTTCCTTTAAAAAGTTTTGGTATGCCTTTTCTTCATCAAATTCAGGCACTCTATTAACTACACAGTCATATTCCGGTAAAGCCTTAAACTCATAGTTAATTGGTGGAATTTGTGGAAGATTTTTAACTTCGCCGTCCATCTTTTTACCGCTTGTTGCCATTAAGACAAACTTATCGGTAACTTTTTCAACTTTCTTTTCGCTCATATAAATAATTCCTTTTGTTTATTGTTTGCCCTTTTAAATTTTAACTATGTTAAATAGGCAAATTTTGCTTATTACTATTATGTCATAAATAAATAAAAAGTCAATACTTTTTTTAATTATTTCTCAATATTTTTTACAGTTTGATATTGACTTTTTAGTTGTGCGATGTTATAATTTTTGAATATTAAAAATATACTTTTTTTGGGGAATATTATGAAAGATTTTTTAGACCAATTAAATATGATGATACCCCTCTTAATATCTGCAATTTTAGGCCTACTTATAGGCTTTGAAAGAAAGGCTAGATTTAAGGAAGCGGGCGTAAAAACACACACTATAGTTTGCATAGGCTCTGCGCTTATGATGGTAATTTCTAAAAATGCGTTTGGTAGCGATGCTGACAGTGCGCGTGTGGCCGCTCAAATTGTTGCGGGCGTTGGCTTTTTAGGCGCAGGTATGATTGTTTATAAGCAAAATCAAGTTCACGGTTTAACTACAGCTGCTGGCATTTGGGCTACGGCTGGCGTTGGTATGGCGTGTGGTGGAGAAAAATACTATTTGGCAGTTGGAGCAACTATTTTACTTATTATAATGCAGTCTATACTCCACTCTCGCATCAAATTGTTTAAGTCTAAAAAGTTTTATTCTGTTAAAATTGAATTTCAATACACTGGCAATGAAAATAAAATTATAAAAGAAATTTTTGGAACTGATAGGCTTAACAAATTGCAAATTACACGCAAAAACGATATGATTGTTTATAGCGCAACAATAACCACCTCGCGCGAGTTTTCCTCTCAGTATTTAACTGATATTTTAGACAAGCATGAATTTATTTTATACATAGAACGCTGTGATAACAACTAATAGAAAAGCCCTAAACCGCCTTGGTTTAGGGCTTTTAATATATAACGGCTTTACCGCATCTTAAACTTTCAAAATTATAGTAATAAAGCGGCACGTCTTTTCTGTCAACGTTATGTGCGCTAACTTTAATAATGCCGTCTAAACTAGTTACTATTAGCGTGTGATAATATCTTTCGCCGTTATAAAGTTGAATAACGTCTGCAAGTTCAAGTTCGTTTAACTCACAAGGCACTAACTTAACGCCGTAATTACTTTGATTTTTGGTTGCAAAATCCCAAAATTCATTTACTCCAGTCCAACTTGGCGAACGCCTATTTATATCAACGTAATACCATCCGTATTGGCTATAATTCATAAGATAACCGCCATAGTACATACATTGAGAAACAAAGTTTGTACAATCTCCACCAAGCAGAGAAAAGTCATAAAATTTATCATTTCTTTCTAGTGCCCAATTTAGAGCGTATTCTACTGCTTTTAACCTATTAAACATATTTTATCATATGAAAAAAGCGCGTTTTTAGTTACGCGCTTTTTGTTAAATCTTCATAGTTATACACTTCATTGCTAGCGTTATTCCAAACTTCATCATACATACTATGTATTTCTTCACTTGCAAGCATCCATTTGGTTACTTGGTTTCCGTTTGTTTTAAGTTTAAAGTAATAGTATTCGTTTTTATAATAAAGGTCAAGAGCCTGCTTAAGCGTTATTGTTAAAGAGTAAACGTTTTTAGCATCAAAGAACATAGAAACTTGTTCGCCGTCCTTTGTTCCAACGTAAGTTAAACCTTTGTTTGTTAAAGTGAGTTCGCCCTCGCCTATTTCCTTTTTAGATAAGTTATTATCTAACTTTTGAGTGTTGAGCGTGCAAAGAGTTATTTTTGCTTGCATTATAAAATCATTGCTTTTAACTTCTTGTTTTATAACGTTTCTTTGCCATTTATACCACTTGTCAATATCTTCAAACGGTAAAGTTTTGTTTACGCTTTTAATTCTATAATAATTATCCATAGTAATTTCAAAGCCACAGTCTAAACACTTCATATTTTCTCCGTCAACTTTAAACCTATATTCACTATTGCAGTGTGGACATTTATAAATGATATTATCAAGACCGTAAATATTAGGCTTTTTGCCAATAAATTCAACGTTCTTATCTTTAAAATACTCGTGCTCGTTATAACTAAACTTTTCTAAAAGTTTTTTGTTTAACTCTTCAACGCTCATATTTTCCAAGTCTTCTTTAGTAAACAATGTTTTATAAGAAACAGTTATTTTACCCTTTTTAACGTCAGTAGAATATCTTGTACGAGTAAAATAAGAGCCTTTGAGCGTTGTTAAAATTACAGGAAGTTTTAATTTTTTAAGCAGTGCAATCGTTGCAGGATTTATAGGTTGCGTTGAACCACTTGTTGACTGTATGCCCTCTGGAAAAATAGCAAGGCTACCGCCAAGTTTAACGGCTTCTAACATTTGCCTTGTTGCAGTAACGTCTGGCTGATATAAAAATTTTGCAATTACGCCAATACTCTTTAAAAAGCCGTATAAAAATTTGCTAAATATGTTTTGATAGCCCATAATAATGTGCGTATCTTGCCTATTAGAGCCAGCAAAAACGTAAATAAAATCATCCTTTGAAGCGTGTTGAGAAAGGAGTACTATTTGCTGTTTTTTATACTTTTTATAGTCGTTATCATATTCAAAAGTAACGCCGCGCCTTTTGCTTATTACTTTTAAAATAAGTTGAGCCATAAATGCAATAAATTTATTTGGTTTTTTAATTTTGCGTAACTTAAAGTCTTTATGTAAATCTTTTACCATAAATGGCGTTCCTCTTTTTTTATTTTTTAATTATTCCCTAAAATATAATTTGCATCTAAATCAAGTTCTTTACAAATCTTTGCAAAAGTATCTAATTTGGGCAATTTTTTTGTTGTTCTATATTGAGTAATCATTTCAGGAGAAACGCCTATGCGTTTTGCAATTTCTATAGTAGTTAACCCACTATTTTTTAATTCTTCACTTAATCTATTTTTAATAATTGACTCTTTCATAATTTTATTATATAACCATTAGTTAGAAAATACTCAATAACTAACCGCCAGTTAGTATTATGCGCTAATGCCAGGCAATTAGAAGTAAAATCCATTTATTTTATATGCTAAAAATAAAAAAAATAGCCCCCTTTAAATAAACGTTATACGTTTTTAGGCAATAAAAAAACTAACAAAAAAATGAAGTGAACCTAATGTGGTTCACTTCAAAAATCGTTAGTCTTTATCTTTTTCAAAAACCCCTATTGTAAGAGCTGTTTAGATTGGTTTTTATTTTTATGTTTTTTTAAATTTATTTCGTTAAATAGAGTAAAGCCTAAAACTAGCAATCCTCCTATTGCTTGCGTTATTGTTAGCGGCTCTTGCAAAATTAAAACGGAAGTTAATACCGCAACAAGCGGGTCAATATAACTTAAAATTGCAAGCTTTTCGCCTTTTAATTCTTTAAGAGAAGAAAAGTACAAACAGTAAGTAACGCCCGTATGTACTAAGCCTACTATTAAAAGCATTGTTATGCCTTTTAAGTTTAATGAAAGCACGTTAATTCCGCTTGTTAGTAAAACGTAAGGCAATAAAACCGTTATGGAAAAAACAAATTGCAAAAACGTTCTAGTAATTCCCTCAACGCCTTTTATATACTTATTTATTATAACAACGCTTGCATATAAACACGCCGCTAATAGCCCAAAACCAACGCCAATAAGATGGTTTTTACCAGAAGACAAATCGCCAATGCCCGTTATTAAAACTATGCCAAGCGTTGAACAAATAAAGCAAATTATATTTTTGACCGTCATTTTTTCTTTAAATAAAAACGGACAAATTATGGCAACTAATACGGGTGCAAAATAATAACTTAAAGTTGCAACGGAAACGGTTGTGTAGTTATACGCCTCAAATAAAAATAGCCAGTTAAAGCCCATTGCCACGCCAGATAAAAATAGGAGCGGAATTTGCTTTTTTATATCTTTAAACGGTATTTTACGTTTAGTTACAAGTAAAAACACCAAAATCAAAAGCGTTGCTAAAATTGCCCTGTATAAAGCAATTTCGCCCGGAGATAGCGGAATATTTTTAACAAATACCCCTATCGTGCCAAAAACCGCCATAGATAATATAAACGCAAATTGTGGAGTAAAAAGTTTTTTCATACCTTATAATTTTAACATAAATTATAAAAAAATCAAGTTTTTAAATAAAAAACCGCGTTAAAAAACGCGGTTTTTGTTAATCTGTAATATTATCACGAGCAAAAAGTGGCGAAGAAAAGAAATCTTCTAAACTGATATTAAACCCTTCGCAAATAGCGTAAATAGTGCTTACTTTTGCCGACGTTGACCTTTTCTTTTTAATAGAAGTTAAAGTAGACTGTGGAACTCCGCTTGCTTTAAAAAGGTCATACTTAGTCATTTTATTTTCTATACATAACTGTTCAATTCTTAAAATAACGGCATCTTCTAATTTCATATTACACCTCTTTTTAATAGTAGTATATGAAATTAAAAATATTTTTTACTGCTATATATAGCATTTATTTAACTTTTTTGAAATTTATGCTATAATTAGTATATGAAGATAGGTTTTTTTGGTCATTCAAACATTTCTCTTACAAAAGAAATGACCGACATTGTTAAAAGCAAGATAGTTGACATTTTAAAAAATAACGAATACGTAGAATTTTTCTTAGGTGGCTACGGTGTTTTTGACTTCACTTGCGCAAGTATTTTAAAAGATTTAAAAAACAAATACACTAATTTTAAATCTATATTCGTTACACCTTATATAAGCGAAACTTATTTAAACAATAATTTTAGCAAAGAATTGTACGATGATTGTATTTACCCACCATTAGAAAATACGCCTAAAAAGATTGCCATTATAAAACGTAATTATTGGATAGTAGATAATTGCAATTTTTTAATTTTCAACGTATCACACTCAATTAGCGGTTCTTATAAAATATTAGAATATGCGCAACAACGAAAAGTAAAACATTTAAATATTGGCGATAAAAAAACCGCGTTAAAAAACGCGGTTTTTTAATATTCAACTTTATATAAGCAGAGGGCTTTAGATGGCATTGTTTTGCCAACCAATTTCCTCTCGCCTGTTTCAAGCGCTTGCTTGATATTTTCAAGCGTTAACCTTTCCTCGCTAATAGCCAAAAGCGTTCCAACAATAATTCTTACCATATTGTATAAAAAACCGTTGCCTGTAACGTAAAAGTCTAAATTTTTACCGCTTTTTTTAACTTTTATTTCATAAATCGTTCTAACCGTATCTTTAACCGAACTGCCACTTGCTAAAAAACACTTAAAGTCGTGCGTGCCAACTAAAAGGTTTATACACTCCTTAATTTTTTCAAGGTTAGGCGCAGTTTTTAAAGTTAAAGCGTAACGGCTGTTAAGCGGATTTTCAACTTGGCTTATATAGCACCTATATAAATAAGTTTTTCGCTTTGCACTATACCTTGCACTAAAATCGCTTGCAACTTTTTTAGAGTTTATAACTTTAATATCGCTTGGCAACACGCTATTTAACACATTTACAAAGCTTTTAACCGGAATTGTTCCGTCATAGTCAAAGTGAACTTTTTGGTTAAGAGCGTGAACTCCGCTATCCGTTCTACCGCTTGCAACCGTTTTAATTTGTTTGCCCGTAACCGCATTTAAAGCCGCTTCAAGTTCTTGCTGAACTGTTCTTTTACTTGGCTGAACTTGATAACCGCAAAAATCAGTGCCGTCATAGCTAATTGTCAATAAAATTCTCATGAAACAACACCGCCGTAAATGTTTAGAATTATTATTCCAGCAAAGCATACGCACGCAAACAACGCGCCAAGTAAATCACGCCAGCCAAGGCGCATTACCCTATATTTAGTTCTAACGGCGCTACTGCTGTAGCAACGGCTATCCATAGCGTCACCCAACTCTTCAGCACGCCTAAACGCACTTATTAAAAGTGGGATTAAAATAGGAATCATTGCTTTTGCGCGCTTAAAAATATTACCGCTTTCAAAATCAGCACCACGCGCTTTTTGCGCCATTATAATTCTATCTGCTTCACTCATTAAAATAGGAATAAAGCGAAGAGCAATGCTCATTACAAGCGCGAGTTCGTGAACTGGAAATTTAATATATTTTAATGGTTTTAATAAACTTTCTATACCGTCAGTTAACGCAACTGGGGTAGTTGTTAAGTTGAGTAGCATACTGCCTAAAACCAGTGTTATTATTCTTAACGCCATAAAGCAGGAAAATATTAAAGCTTTGTCTGTTATAAACCAAAAAATTACTTTAGCATCGTCTGCCCTATAAAAGAAAATGTTTAAAACAAAGGTTAAAATTACTATAAACACAACGCCTTTTATACTTTTTAAAAGCTCTAATATAGGAACTTTAGAAAAAAGCGTGGCAATAAATAAAAATGCAAGCACTACTAAAAATCCGTAGAAGTTTTTTACTACGAATATTAGCACTATGTATAAAACTAAAAGTATCAATTTTACGCGCGCATCCATTTTATGAACGAATGAATTCGCCTCGTAATACTGACCAAAAGTTACGTCTGCAAGCATTTTTTATTTCCTTTTATTTGTTTTTATAAGCTCTTACAATATTTTCTACAAAATCGCTAGCCTTATAATTAGTATCAATTTCCACGCCTAACTTCTTAAGCTCTTGCGTGCATTTTGCAGTTATTGGCAAGCCCAGTTTATAGCTTTCTAGTTCTTTAACGTTATTAAATATATTTTTAGGCGTATCACACATAACAACCTTTCCGTTATAAAATACGGCAACTTTATTACAGTTCTCTGTAACCTCATCAAGGTCGTGCGAAACTATTACAACAGTTTTAACGCTGTTTTGCTTTAAGTTTAAAATCAACTTCATAAGTTGTTTTTTGCCTTGAGGGTCAAGCCCTGCAACAGGCTCGTCAAGCACTAAAACCTTTGGCTTGGTTACTAAAACGCCTGCTATAGCCACTCTGCGCTTTTGACCGCCTGAAAGTTCGAACGGAGATTTATTTTTAATTTCATTGTAATCAAGTCCAACTTGATTTAACGCGTTTTGAACAGCCTCATCAACCTGCTCGCTTGTATAAGACGGAAAAAAGTTTCTTACACCAAAAGCCACGTCTTCATAAACGGTTTCGGCAAAAAGTTGATATTCTGGATATTGAAAAACCATTCCCACTTCACTACGTAATTGTTTTAAGACGTTTGCCTTATTTTTAACTCCGCTAGAAAGGTCGTAAGAGCCAACTTTTAACGTTCCGCTTTGAGTTTTTATAAGTCCGTTTAAGTGCTGTATGAAAGTGGACTTTCCGCTACCAGTGTGTCCAATAATACCAAAAACGTCACCTTCTTCAATAACTAAATCTACACCGTTAAGCGCTTGGCGGTTAAATTCTGCTTTTTTATTGTAAGCAAAAGTTAAATCTTTTGAAATAATTTGCATAATTCCTCCGCTAACTCTTCTCCGGTTAAAATATCGCCACGAATAGGCAAGCCGTTTTCCTTTAATTTAGTTGCAATATACGTTGATTTTGGAAGTTCCAAACCATATTTTGTAAGTTCGCTAGCATCTTTAAATATTTCGCTAGGCGTTCCTTGCATAGCAATTTGACCGTCAGCAATAACATAAATTTTATCAGCTAACGAAGCCTCGTCCATATAATGCGTAACGGAAATTACGGTAATTCCCTTTTTGTTAAGTTCTTTAACTACAGATAAAACTTCTTTTCTGCCAACTGCATCAAGCATAGAAGTTGACTCGTCTAAAATAACAACTTCTGGAAGTATTGCTAAAACCCCTGCTATTGCAACCCTTTGTTTTTGACCGCCTGAAAGTTTTTGACCAGCCGTAAACCTATATTTTTGCATATTGGTAGCATCAAGAGCAAAGTCTATACGCTCTCCAATTTCACTTGATTTAACGCCTATATTTTCTGGGCCGAAAGCAATATCATCTTCAACAATTGTAGCAACCATTTGATTGTCTGGATTTTGAAAAACCATACCAACACGCTTTCTCACTTCAAAAATAGTTTCTTTATTCAACGTGTCATAATCAAAAACGGTTACCTTGCCAGCGTTTGGAAGTAAAAGCCCGTTCATAAGCCTTGCAATAGTAGACTTTCCGCTACCGTTTTTGCCAAGCATACAAACGTACTCTCCCTTATTGATAGTAAGACTCAAATTATTTATAACGGGTGCTTCGTTTTGCCCGTATTTAAAATACACGTTTTCAAATTTTATTGCTTCCATAATTTTAAATTATAACATTTATTAAGTATTTTAACAAGTAAATAAGTAAACATTTCTAAATAAGAAGGCACTTGCAACAAAAACAAGTGCCTTTTTAAGCCATATAACTAATACGTTAAGTTTTTAATTAAAAGATTTGTAACAAATCTACTAAAATGCAAAAACCTAATAATACTAATAAACCAACGCCGTGAATAACGCCTTCAACCTTTCTATTTAAAGGCTTTTTGCGTATTGCTTCTATCAAGCAAAATACAACTCTACTACCGTCTAGCGCAGGTATTGGCAACAAATTGAATATTGCAAGGTTTATACCAATAAAACCTAAAATTTCTAAGAAATAATTAAATCCGCCAGCTTCAATTGCCGAACTTGTTGTAGTTATAGTGGTTATTGGTCCGCCCATAGCCTCTAAGCCGAGTTTGCCAGTTAACAACTCTCCAAGCGTTCTAAATATTGTTGTTCCCACGTTAAACGAATATACAAATCCCCTTTTTAACGTTTCGCCAAAACCAAACTTAACGTTTTGACTACTATAGTTTAACACTGCCTTGCTTTCAATAATGCCTAATTTATTTAAAACCTCGCTATTAGTTAAAGATGAAAAGTCTTGAGTAATAGGAATAAACACCTGTTTTCTTTCATTGCCGGAAAGAACCCAAAGTTGAAGCATATCTCCAACCGAAAGAGTTTTTGCCTTTTGTATAACTTCATCTATAGTATAAATGCGCGTTCCAGTTCCGTAATCTACGCCATCATCAAACTTAACGATATAATCGCCTTTTGCAAAACCAGAATTTTCAGTTGGCTGAACAATTTTTTCTAAAGTTCCAACGCCTATTGCGGTAAATGCCGAAATATTGTCAGTTAAATTTGAGGACGTAACATCATTTCTAAGTTTTATTACTCTATCACATTGAACGCCGTTGTTTTGAACTGTAATTTTAACAACGTCTCCTTGACTCTTGCCTTTTAACGCATCAATAATGTCAGTAGACATATAAATAGTTTTGTCTTCTATTTTTAAAATTACGTCATTTTCTACAAGTGAATATTCACTGTAATTAGCATCTTCTTTAAAATCGTGAATTTTTAGTAATAATTGACCGTAAATTCCAACGGTAAGCATTAAAACAAATACGCCTAAAATTAAGTTTAAAGCAGCACCACTAACTAAAACTGCAATTCTTTTTAACGGATGCTTGTTATTAAAAGCGTTTTCACTATCACTATTTTCATCTTCGCCTTCAAAAGCACAGTAACCGCCAAGTGGCAATGCGCGAATAGAAAAAACTTCGCCCGTTTGCTTGTTGGTCTTTTTAAAAATTGCAGGCCCCATGCCTATTGCAAATTCGTTTATTTTAAATTTAAATAACTTTCCAACAACGTAATGCCCAAATTCGTGCACTGTAATCATTATTAAAAGCACCAAAATTGCTAAGAGTATAGATATTATTGAGTTTAAAGTTGCTGTAACAGATAAAAGTGAATACATATTATCTCCTATTAAAATACTCTAAAACAAGTCTTCTTGCTTCTTTGTCCGTATAGTGTAAACTTTCAAAAGTGACGCCTAATTTCTCAGTTTTTTCAAGAGCGTAAGAAATGCCTTTTGCTATATCTAAATACGATATTTTACCGTTTAAAAATAATTCAACCGCCATTTCATCTGCACCGCTAAGCGCACAAGGATAGTTCGCCCCAAGCTTAATTGCTTGCTCTGTTAAAGCGAAACAAGGATAGAAATCTTTATCAACCTCTTTAAACTCTAGGCTTTTTCCTACTAAATTTAAAGGCTCAAGCTTAGTATCAAGCCTGTTTGGATACGTTAAGGCAAGTTGAATTGGAATTTCCATTGACGGAACTCCCATTTGAGCCAAAACGCCACCATCATCAAACTCTACCATGCTGTGAACTATGCTTTGTGGGTGAATTAACACGTCTATTTTATTATAAGGCGTATCAAATAGCCACATAGCTTCAATAACTTCAAAACCTTTATTCATCATAGTGGCACAGTCAATAGTTATTTTTTTACCCATAAGCCAATTTGGGTGTTTTAACGCATCTTCAGCGGTAACAAATTTTAATTGCTCTTTAGTCAAATTTCTAAAAGCCCCGCCTGACGCTGTAATTATTAACTTTTTAAACTCTTTTTTTGCATCAAAATCTAAACATTGCCAAATTGCCGAATGTTCACTATCAACTGGAATTATTTTTACTCCGTTTTTCTTAGCGAGCGCCATTATAATTTCGCCACCTGCTACTAGCGTTTCTTTATTAGCAAGCGCAACGTTCTTTTTAAGTTCAATAGCAGCCTTTACAACGTCTAAACCAGCAAAGCCGGAAACGGCAACAAAAACAATATCTGCCTTTTCAGTAACTGCATGAAGAGCGGAATTATTGCCATAATAAAAACTAGTTTCCTTTGGCAAATTTTTAATAAGTAACGCCTTTTCACTATCACATAAGCAAGCAATTTCTGGCTTATATTTATTAACTTGCTCTTCAAAAAGGGCGGCGCTTGAACCCGCCGCCATTGAAACGATTTTAAATTTATTTGGATATCTATCAACCACGTTTAAAACTTGCGTGCCAATAGAGCCCGTTGAACCAATTAAAGCAATATTTATCATATTATACCTTTAAATAATTAGTTTTAAACTTTGCCGTATCTTCTATCCCTATTGCTATACCACTCAATAGCCTTTAAAAGTTCGTTCTTGTCAAAATCTGGCCATAAAACCGGCGTAAAATAGAGTTCAGCGTAGGCAATTTGCCATAAAAAGAAATTGCTAACGCGCTGTTCTCCACTAGTTCTAACAACAAGGTCAATATCAGGCAAATTGGCAGTGTATAAAGCTGAGGCAAAATCGCTTTCCGTAACGCAAGTTTTGCCACTTTCAATAAGCTTATTTACCGCCGAAACAATTTCTTGTTTACTACCGTAATTTATTGCAATGTTAAGCGTTCTATTTTCAAAATGCTTAGTTTCTTCAAGGCGTTTTTCTATTAAATTTATGATTTTTTTAGGAAATTTGGTGTAATCGCCCGAAATTTGCAAGCGAATTTTATTTCCTATAAGTTTTTTTGCATATTGGTTTAAAAACTTGTGTAAAATATCACAAATTTTGTCAACCTCTTCTTTCGGCCTTTGCCAATTTTCAGTTGAGAACGCATATAAAGAAACACATTCTACGCCTAAATCGAGGCAGGCTGTAACCACTTCATCAATTCTATTTGAACCGTGAATATGCCCAAAATTACGCGGTTGTTTTCTTTGTTTTGCCCACCTACCGTTACCGTCCATTATAAAGCCGATATGGCGTGGAATTTTTAAACCTTCCATAAATTAAATAGTTAAAAGTTCCTTTTCTTTATCTTGAATTACTTTATCTACAGCTTCAACGGTTTTAGAAGTCATTTTTTCAATTTGAGCTTCGTATTGAGCGTATTGGTCCTCAGTAATTTCTTTAGCAGTTTTAAGTTTTTTAAACGAATCTAAGCTATCGCGCCTAATGTTTCTTAAAGCAACCTTACCGTCTTCGCCCATTTTTTTAACTTGCTTAACAATTTCACGGCGCCTTTCATCAGTAAGCATAGGGAAAACAAGCCTAATAACGTTACCGTCGTTAGTAGGATTAATGCCTATACCTGAAACAAGTATTGCCTTTTCTACACTTTTTAAAAGCGATTTGTCCCATGGGGAGATTGTTAAACATTGACCGTCAACAACTGAAATGTTACCAATTTGATTGATTGGAGACATTCCACCGTAAGCTTCAACTAATACTTTATCTAAAATGTGAGGATTTGCTCTACCTGCACGAATTTGCAAAACGTCTGCCTTCAAAACGTCAAGCGATTTTTCCATTCTTTCTTCACATTCCATAATCATCATATCTAAAGTTTCAATATCCATTGCCATAATTATAACTCCTTAACAATAATTTATATACTTATATTGTATATTAAACTATAATTTTTGTAAAGGTTTTTTTATTTAATTTTGGCACTATACGAGCAAAAAACAAGGCGAATTATAAAAATTATACCTAAATATCCGCATATAGGGTACATTACCGCTATCAACACTTTAAACCCTACTCTCGAAAGCAAAAAACTGCAAAGCGCGCAAAGCGTTATTATGAGCGGTTTATTTTTTAAAAAGGCTTTGTTTTTATTGTATAAAGCATCAATTACAGCTACCGAACTAGACAGGCACGACAAAAACATAGCAACGCATAAAAAAAGCGCAAAAATATAAAAGATGAACGGCGAAACAGTTTTAGAAAGTTCTAGAAGCGGTAGCGGATAATTAGAGTAATATTGATTGGCCATTATGGGCGTTAAAACAAAAAGTGAAAAAATTAAAAAAGTTATGCTAGAAAGAAAAAATCCTTTTAATCCCACTTTATAATTTTGTATTTTTTTTGAAAACGGAACTAATAGCGCTAAAGATAGATACACGTTATGAAAAATATAAATTACGCAAGCGTAAAGCGCGCTAAAACCGTCTTTTAGCGAAATTTTAGTAAACGTTACTTCAAAATTTAAAAGTGGAGTTTTTATAGTTTCTATAAAAATTACTGCCGAAATAGTAAGTAAAATTGGCATAACCATTTTAAAAATAGTAACCACTCCGTCTATTCCAAAATAAGCGGTTATGCTAACGGTAATTGTAAAAAGTAAAGAGAACCAAACCCCGCTTTTTAAGAATATACTTTCATAAAGCGAATTCGCACCTGCTATCATTATGCTGGCGGTAAAAATCATAAAAATAAGCTCGGTTACTATAAAAGTTCGCCTTAAAAAAACGTTGTTCTTGCAAGGCAAAACGTCAAAGTGATAAACGCCTTTTTCTCTTGCTTTTTTTGCTATGAAATATCCCAAAAAACCTTGTAAAAAACTACCAAAAATTAAAAATATAACGCCTATAAATTTATATCTTCCAAAGTATTGCCACAGCTCTTGTCCAGACATAAAACCCGCACCAACAAACAGACCTACAAAGAAATTGGAAATGGTAAAAGCCGATACGAAATTTGTTTTGCTTTTATTTTTCATACTATATATACTATTCTACAGTATGGCTATAAATGACATTAAAAAAGCCTTGCATTAATTGCAAGGCAAATTTTTTATATGGAGATTAAATCCCAACTTATAAAATTTCTAAATTCTTTTTAAATACGCGCCTAAAGTCTTGTTGAGCAGAAAGTGCGTCTTTAATTTCAAGAGAAGCATCGCTTTCAAGTTCGGTTTTCATTATAACAGAATCACCCAAAACGTCACAATTTATAGTTTGTACGCAAGAAGATAAACTTCTATCTAAGCTTACGGCAATTCTTAAAATTACGCCGAGCTTTCTAATAATTTCAACGTCTTCTTCCGCTATAAATTCTCTATATTTAGCAAGTTCTGCCAAAGTAAAATCATCATTTTTATAGTTGGAAACAACTAAAGCTGCCAAAACTATATCTCTTTGAGATATACCGTATAAACTAGAGTTCAATATTATGTAGCCGGTATGTTTTTGATAATCGTAATATTTAATAGTTGTACCTACGTTATGAAGGTAAGCCGCAACTTTTAAAATCTTTAAGCATTGGCGTGGGAACTTATGTAAAACGCGAAGCTGCTTAAACAATTGCACTGAAAGGTTTGCAACTTGCTCGCTATGCTTTTCATTACAACCGTGGTATTTAACAAGCGTTTGTAAACTATAAGTAAGCACGTCAGAAATAGGTTTTTCTGAAGTTAAAGGTACGGTGTAATTAAACATTATACCTTCTCTTAAACCGCAAGCAGAAATAACCATTTTTTCAAAGTTTAAATGCTTGATAAACGAGTGTGCAATAGCAAATGCTGACGGCAATAATTCCGCACGTTGCATAGAAATACCTTTAATGCGCTTATTTTCAAGGTTAAGACCTTTAAACATAGAATAAACGTCTTCAAACTCTTCGGTAGAAATGTTGTAATTATGCAAAATTGAAAGTGGACATTTCTTTTTCATTTTAACAATTTTACATAAATTTCTAAACGAACCACCACAGCCAATAAGTTGAGTTTCAGGGTCAATAGTTTTAAGCCATTCTATACGCTCAAGTTGTTCTAAAATAAATTCTTCAATTTTTTTAGTTTGCTCTTCGTGCGACATACCGTCCCCACCAAAAAGGTCGGTTAAAGTAACGGCGCCAAAAGGCAACGTTTCATAATTTAACAAATTGCGTCTGTTATAATAGATGACTTTAGTAGAGCCACCACCAATTTCAACTATTAAACCTTTAGGCACGTCCATAGTATTTATAACGCCTCTATAAACGTACGTAGCCTCTTCTTCTGCGGATAATACTTTTAATTTTATGCCGGTATTAGCAACGATTTCGTCAAGAAAACTGCGTTGATTTTTTGCACGGCGAACGGCTGCCGTAGCAACGGCAATAATCCTTTCAATTTCATATGCATCACACAATTTTCTAAACATTTTAAGCGTTTTAATAGTTTCGGCAATACGTTGCGGTTTTAAAAAACCATCACGCTCCATATCTTTGCCTAAACGCACGCTCTCTTTAATTTGGTCAATAACAACAAAGTGCCCGTCTCCAAGCATTTCTACTATTACTAATCTTGCCGTATTAGAACCTAAATCAATAATACCTATTTTTTCCAAAATTTCACACCTCTCGCAATAAGAATATTATACAAAGCCCGCTACCCAAAAGCCGAGCAAAATTTCGCCTTATGAGCATTATACACCTTTTTTCAAAGCATTTCAATAGCAAAATTAAAAAAATGTGTAAATAACGTTAATTTTTTTAATAATTTCCTTGCTGTTTTTTACTTATTTTTTATTCTTCTTAACAATTTTGGTAAAAATAACTCTACTACAGATAGACACACTAAAAATGCCCCGAAAAACTTCTTTAAAAGCTCTCCGTCTAAACTATTACTTAATAAACTTGCTAGTAAACTTACGGCGCTTGCTGGCAAAATAATAAACAATAAACCCTTTGTTTTTATGAGTTTGTTTTTGGCGTGAACTGTTAAAGCGACTATTGCCATAGGCACAAATGCTATTAAATTTATAGATTGCGACACGTGCTGGCTTACCGAAAAAAATATGGTTAAAATAGGTATTAAAATTGTTCCTCCACCCATTCCCATTCCACCTAAAATTCCAGCCAATACGCCAGCTAAAACAAATAAAATTACTGATATTTCCATAATATGTAAATACGCAAAAATATTAGATATTATCTTAAAAAATAAGAAGTTTAACACCTGCAATAAACATTACTACTGAAAATATTTTAACAAGCGTTTTATTATTGATAATTTTTAAAAGAAGTGCGCCTATAATTCCGCCTATAAAAACGCCTATCACCGTAGGAATTCCTACGGTTAAATCAAAATTTTTGTTTATTAGGCTAACTATTGCGCTAATAACTGTTGTTGGTAAAATTATGGCAATTGCAGTTGCGTGCGCACTTTTTTGATTGAGGTTAAGTAACGTAGTGAGCATTGGAACTACAACCATTCCGCCACCTCCTCCAAAAAAGCCGTTGCAAAAGCCTGTTAAAACACCCGTTAAAATTAGAAAAATTTTGTTTTTTAGTTTCATATAAACAGTTTAAGCAAAATTAGACGGATTAAACAAAAATTGACACTTTTTTATCTAAAGCCTACTTTTTGCCAGCATATTTTTAACTTTTACCTTTAATTGTAAATAAAAATGAAAAAACAGTTTAAAAAAACTATTGCTTTTTTCAAATAAATATATTATACTAATAAATGTATTATTATGTAAATACGCGCATACGCGTGCGCAACTATACTAAAACAAGGTGGCTTATGTATTTTTTAACTAAAAACAAAACTAAACAATTTCTTGTAGTTTTACTTGCATTGCTTATGGCTATTACTATGGCTTTTGCAACTGCTTGTTCTAAAGATAACGATGATGACGGCGATGATTCTGGTAGCGGTGGCTCTGGCAATACGGAAACAACTCTAACAGACTATCAAGTTTTAAAGAATGGCGACTTTGAGTTTATGACTGATGAAGACACGGTTTTTCCTAAATCTTCTTCTATAGCTTGGTCTAACTCACTTGATTCAGGCTTAAACGGCAACACTGCCCCTTCAACTTCAAGCAACGGCAAAAGCGGTATTATTGACACGTTAGACGATGGCACTAACGCCTCTCCTTACGGCAAACTTGACAGTAATTATAAGCCTAAAAAAGAAGAGAACGGCACTTCTGTTTCAATAAACCCTCATACGCCAGACTACTATGGCTTAGTTAAAAACAAGTTTGTTAAAGACGAAGCTGACGCTAAGTATGAAGACAATAAAACTAACGCCAATACAGAAGGCTCTAAAATCTTAATGATTCAAAACAAAACGAGCAATGAAAACGTTAAGGGAACTGCTCAAAAGTTTAAAAGCTCTACCTCGTTAGCCGTTAACGCTGACTCTTATGCGGTATTCTCTGTATGGGTTAAAACAATAGATTTAGCTTCAACTTTTACAGATACTCCTGGCGCTTACGTTGCTATTGACTTTAAAGTTGGCTCAATAACGTATGACACTATTTATTTTAACAACATTAACACTAAGGGCGAATGGGCATTATTACAAGCAAAAATTCAAGGCTTTGAATATGCATCTACAACAGCTTACGTAACACTTGGTCTTGGTAAAGGTAACGCTCTTGGTAAAACTGGTTACGTTGAAGGTTTTGCTTACTTTGACAACGCTCACTTTGAAGTATTTAACAAACAAGATTTTGACGCTTCTAGCGATGAGGTTATAAACGTAGAAAAAGAAAACAACTCTGCTATTGATATGTCTTCAAAAACATACAAAGCTAACCCTACGGAAAAAACTGAATATGCTGATAGCAATTTAGATAAGTTCTCTACTTTCACTTACAGCCTTAACTTAAGAAAAACTGACAGCCTTGGCGCACCTTCTAAAATTAACGGCAAAGTAGAATTTAACACTAGTGACGACTATAACAATAAAAACGAAATTGCAAAGAATGCAAATATTGGAACAGCCACTAAAGCAACCGTTCCTGATTCTTTAAAAGATAAAGTTGCTGATATTGAAAAAATTGGTGGCAACGATGCAACTGACGTTATTTACTTTGACTTTAATAAACTTACTTCTGCTACTTATTTAAGCGATGCTATTGCTCTTGCAGAAAATTCTTACAATATGATTACTTTCTACGTTAAGTCAAACGCTGTAAGACTTAATTCTGACAAAGTAAAAATTGACATTATAGACTACGTGACTGATGAAAAACAAAATACAAACGCTGCGTTTGCATCATTCACAACACAAGACGAAGAAGAAAATAACTACGGTAAATGGGTTAAATACACAGTAATGGTTGATAACCTTACTGATAAACCTGCTAACTACAAAATTAAAATTTCATTTGGTCCAAACAAGGCTGATATTAAAAATGACGCATTGTTCTTACAATCTGGCTACGCAGTTATTGCAGATTTAAAAGCATTTGCTATTGATAAAGACTTATACGAACTCTCAACGGCAGATGCTACGCTTGTTAAAGTTTCTCTTAAAGGCGAATATGGTGCATACGGCGAAGAAGCTGAAGAAGGTGGCGATGACGTATACAACACTAACGTTGATGGTCTTGGAAAATATGAAATTGTTACTAAGCCTACAACTAACCTTTCAGACTTCACTCGTAAAGACTGTGGCGATGACATTTTAACAGGTGTTATTAACAGTAAATACAACGCAAATTACACAGGCATTAATAACCTTGATACGTTTGCAAAATTAACCTCTAACGACAATAAGTATGCTCAAGCAGTAGTATTACAAAGCAATAACCCTACTAACAGCGCTCTTGTTTCTAGTGCAAAATCACTTACGGCTAATAGCTTTGTAAAAATTGCAGTTAAGTTAAACGTTAGCGAAGGTGCAACTGCAAGAATTTATCTTTCTACAAGCGAGATAGATGATGTAGGCAATTATAAAGTATTATCAATTGCTCCTACTGGAAATTACACTTGGGAAGCTCAAGAACTTTCTGCAGTAGTTAAAGGAAGCAATAGTCAAACTTGGACTGAAGTTGCTTTCTATATAGCAAGCGGCAACGAAGCTATTAACTACAAAGTAGAAGTTTGGCTTGGCGATAGAAACAATAGCGAAGAAACAAAATCTTCAGGCACAATCTTTATGGAAAACGTAATTGTTTCTGAATATGATGAAACGGCGTATTTATATGCTAAAGACGTGTTTGTAGACACTTACGGCCCTAATAGCGGATACGAAAACGCTGACGACCCTTATAAAGCTTATAAACACACTCGCGCCCCTTCAACCGTAAAAGAAACTGTTGACGGCGAAGAAGTTTCTTCTACTAGATACTATAACGAAAGAGAAATTTATAACGGTATTAACAATATTAAATTTATAGATTACACTACTCTTTTTGCAGAAACTGAAATTGACAATACTGAAGAAACTGAAGATACGGAAACGGAAACTGAAGAAGAGGAAGAAGGTTACGTTGTTAAAACTGACGTTGCACTTCAAATATCTTCAATAGTAATTTCTGTGGTTTTAATTGCAGTAATGATTATTGTTCTTATTAGAACTATAGTTAGAAATAGAGGAAAGAGAAAAGAATACGTTTCATCTTTCTACAATAGAAATAGCCGTGAAAAAACTATGAAGAAAATTAACGCTATGAAAACTAACGTAGTTTTAGACGAAGAAGAAAACGTTGAATACAACTACGAAGAAGCAGCGGCTGTTGAAGAAGAAGCAGTTATTGACGTTGACGCTATTAACCAAAATCCTGAAGATTTACAAGAAGACGGCGGTAGTGAAGACGCTACAAACGAAGAAACTGTTGAAGAAGCAGTAGAAGCAAACGAAGAACCTACTAACGAATAAAAATTAAAAGTTCGGTGAAATTCACCGAACTTTTTTTATGGTATTTTGTTGTTAAAAAAAGAGCAGTTTTAATTAACTGCTCCATTAGATTATGACAAAGAGTTTAGTTGATTTTAGCAAAAATTTTTTGCGGGTTGACGAGGAAAATACAAAAAAGACGAGCGTTCTTGTGAGGGCGCATACCTACAAGGTATGAAACTAAACAAAACGCAAAGTATTTTGTAGTATTTTTTCCGTCAAAAATCAATCAAAACGATATGGAATAATCTTTATTATTTTAAATATTTTTTAAGGTCTTCTACCCTATCAAGTTTTTCCCAACTAAATTCACTTCTACCAAAGTGGCCGTAGCTTGCCGTTTTAGAATAAATTGGTTTTTTAAGGTCTAACGTTTTAATAATTGAGTAAGGTCTTAAATCAAACTCTTTATTTACGATATCCGCAATTTCGCCGTCAGTTAAAACGCCCGTGCCGTGAGTATTGATAAATACTGAAAGTGGTTTAGCTACGCCTATAGCGTAAGAAACTTCAAGAGTACACTCTTTAGCAAGCCCTGCCGCTACAATGTTTTTACAAATGTATCTTGCCATATACGCAGCACTTCTATCAACCTTTGTAGGGTCTTTACCACTAAACGCACCACCACCGTGTGGGCAACTACCGCCGTAAGTATCAACTATAATTTTTCTGCCCGTCAAACCGCTATCGCCGTGCGGACCACCAATTTCAAACCTACCTGTTGGGTTAATGTAATACTTAGTGTTTTCATCAAGTAATTCGCTTGGTAAAACAGCTTTAATAACGTGTTCTAAAACGTCTTTACGAAGTTCTTCAGTTGTTATGTTTTCGCCGTGTTGAGTAGAAACTACAACCGCGTCAATACGTTTAACCACTCTACCGTCATATTCAACGGTTACTTGTGCTTTTCCGTCAGGACGTAAATAGTCTAAAATACCTTGTTTTCTAACTTCGCTAAGTCTTTTTGTAAGTTTATGTGCAAGCGTTAAAGCCATTGGCATATATTCTTCAGTTTCGTCAGTAGCGTAGCCAAACATCATACCTTGGTCGCCAGCGCCAATAACGTCAGCCACGTCACCAGTTTCACGGTGTTCAACGGAACTGTTTACGCCTAAAGCAATGTCAGCACTTTGTTCGTTAATACTAGTTAAAACGCCACACGTTTTAGCGTCAAATCCAAATTTTGCGCGCGTATAACCAATTCTTTCAACAGTTTGCCTTGCAATAGCGGGAATATCAACGTAACATTTAGTAGAAATTTCGCCCATAATAAAAATTATGCCTGTACAGCAACTGCACTCGCACGCAACGCGCGCATCAGGGTCTTTTTCTAAAATAGCGTCTAAAACCGCGTCCGAAATCTGGTCGCAAATTTTATCAGGATGACCTTCAGTTACACTTTCACTTGTAAAAAATTTGTTCATTGTTTATATCTACCTTTTATTTTTTGTGGTCAATTTTTAAATAGTAAAAATATTATATATTTTTTTTAAACGTTTGTCAATTATAAAGAATAATGTTAAAATGTTATTATGAATAAATATTGCAATATTTGCCCTAATAATTGTGGCGTTTTAAGAAATAATTCTGGCGCTGGAATATGTGGAGTTTCAAATCAAATAGAAATAGCAAAATATTATCTTCACCCTTATGAAGAGCCTATAATTAGCGGTACAAACGGTTCAGGCACAATATTCTTTTGTGGGTGTAGTTTAAAATGCGTATTTTGCCAAAACTATGAACTTTCACGCGCTAAAACGGGAAAAATTATTTCTGCTAGCGAACTTGCAAACATCTTTAAAGAACTTGAACAAGCGGGCGCGCATAACATAAATTTAGTTACTCCCGCGCATTACGTTTATCAAATTATTGAGGCTCTTGAAATTTATAAGCCAAAAATTCCTATAGTATATAACACCCACTCTTATGAAAAGATAGAAACTCTTGAACTTATTGATAAATACGTTGACGTTTACCTGCCAGACTTAAAGTTTTATAGCCCTTTAATTTCAAAGCGATATACTGGTAAAGAAGATTATTTTAACGTTGCAAGTAACGCTATTTTGTTTATGCTCAACTCTAAAAAAGCAGTTTTAGAAAACGGACTTTTAAAAAGCGGCGTGGTGGTTAGGCATTTAATTCTTCCAATGTGCCAAAACGATAGTGTAGAAATTGTTAATTGGTTTGAAAAAAACAATAAAAACGGCGCGTATTTTTCACTTATGAGCCAATACACGCCTTACGGAAATATTCAAAACTTTAAAGAACTTAACCGCCCTATAACAAAACGTGAATATGAAAAAGTTTTAAATAGTTTACAAAATTTAAATGAAGATAAGGTTTTTATACAAGACTTAAATTCTTCTTCAACCAAATTTATTCCTGAGTGGGATTTTTAAAAGGCCACGCAAAAATGCGTTGCCTTTTATTTTTTGTTTTTTTGCCGTCTTAAATTAAAATACTCTTTTAAAATTGCACCAACTTCTTGTGGCTCGGCATAAGTAAGTTTATTAAGCACCCTTTTATATTCTCTATCAATTTTTTTCATAAAAATATTATAAGCAAGTTTTTAAATTTTTTGCATTAAAAAAGTTTAGCACTTGTTTTTTTGCTAAACTTTTGTTTTTTATTTATTTTGGGCTATATTGTTAAAAGATGATATAGGTCTATTTTCTACCCGTAGAGCCAAAGCCACCTTCGCCACGAGCAGTATCATCTAAACTTTCACATTCTTCATACTCGCAAGCGTAATAGTCAACAACAACCATTTGAGCAACTCTTTCGCCTTTAAGCACCGTTTGAGGCGTTGTGCCGTGGTTATGAAGCGCAACTTTAACTTCTCCACGATAGTCACTATCAATAACGCCCACTTTGTTTGCTGGAGCCAAACCCTTTTTGCAAGCAAGACCGCTTCTTGCGTAAATTAAGCCAACCTTTCCCTCAGGTATAGCAACGGCAATTCCCGTGCCTATAAAAGCTGTTTCGCTTGGATTAATAACCAATTCTTCTTCAGCACTATATAAGTCTGCCCCTGCAGAGTATTGCGTACCAAAAGTTGGTGTTACTGCGTTTTCGTTTAATTTTTTAAATTTGATTACTGTTTTATTCATATCTTTATCCTTATAAATTATATAATATAACTTTATTTTCTTTTAAACTTTGCCTTACGTCAATAATGCGTTGATTTGAAGAGCCTTTAAACATAAGCGATATGTCTTTTAACTCTTCTATAAACTTACCGTCAACAAGCACGTCAATAAGTTTAAGCATTTCTAAAGTATATTCGGTTTTAGCACGGCTTTCGCCTAAAAGTTCGCTGTCAAACAAATAGCCAGTGTAGCACCAAATATTTTTAGACGGAACTTCTTTTTTTACTCTTTGCAAAAAAGGTAAAAGCGCTTTTTGGTTTAGCGGTTCAAAAGGCTCGCCACCAAGAAGAGAAAGCCCGTCAACATAGCCGTTTTTAAGCGAAGTTATAATTTCATCTTCTACATCTTTTGTGAACGGCTTTCCATAGTCAAAACTCCACGCTTCACTATTAAAACAGCCCTTGCAAAAGTGAGTACAACCCGAAACAAAAAGTGACGTTCTAACGCCTAAACCGTTAGCAATATCGTTAAATTTTATAGTAGCATAATTCATATCTTACTAAAACTAAAAATCTTTTAGCAAGTGCTAAAAGATTTTTGTGCTTTTTAAAGGTGAAGCACCCTTTCCTTTATTTCTTGCGTTCTACCTTGGTTCCAATATTGTGTGCCAATATAACCGCAAGTACGGCGTGCAACGTTCATTTTTGTTTGGTCAGTATTTCCGCACTTAGGGCATTTCCAAATAAGCTTACCGCCGGCATCGCTTACTACTTGGATTTCGCCGTTATAACCACAGCATTGGCAATAGTCACTCTTAGTGTTAAGTTCTGCATACATTATGTTGTCATAAATAAATTGCATAACTTTAATAACCGCAGGTATATTGTGTTGCATATTAGGAACTTCAACGTAACTAATTGCTCCACCTGGTGAAAGTTGTTGGAATTCAGCTTCAAATTTAAGTTTTTCAAACGCATCAATAGGTTCCGTAACGTGAACGTGATAACTATTTGTTATATAGTTTTTATCAGTAACACCCTCTATAACGCCAAAACGTTTTTGAAGTGACTTAGAGAATTTGTAAGTTGTGCTTTCAAGCGGAGTTCCATATAAAGAATAGTCTATATTCTCTTCTTTCTTCCACTTGTTAGTATATTCGTTTAACTTACGCATTATTTTAAGACCCATTTCTTTGCCTTCTGGCTCAGTAAGTTTTTTGCCTGTCAAATAGTAAACAGTTTCCCATAAACCAGCATAGCCAAGAGAAATAGTAGAATAGCCACCGTGTAAAAGCTTATCAATTTTTTCGCCAGATTTTAAGCGTGCAAGTGCGCCATGTTGCCAAAGAATAGGAGCAGCATCACTTAAAGTTCCTGTTAAACGCTCGTGACGTGCTTGGAGTGCTCTATGGCAAAGTTCCATTCTATCATCAAAAATTTTCCAGAAATTATCTTCGTCTTTACCAGAAGATAAAGCAATATCAACAAGGTTAACCGTTACTACGCCTTGGTTAAATCTGCCGTAATATTTAGGATTTCCGTCTTCATCAACAAACGGAGTTAAGAACGAACGGCAACCCATACAAGTATAGCAGTGACCTTCGCCGTTTTTATCTTTCTTTAAAGAAAGCATAACTTTTTCAGAAATATAGTCTGGTACCATGCGCTTTGCAGTACATTCTGCAGAAAGCTTAGTAAGGTAGAAGTAAGGGCTGTCTTCGTGAATGTTTTGCTCTTCTAAAACGTAAATGAGTTTAGGAAAAGCAGGGGTAATGTAAACGCCTTGCTCGTTTTTAACACCACGAATACGTTGTTTAAGCGTTTCCTCTATCATAATAGCAAGGTCTTGTTTTTCCCTTTCGTTTTTAGCTTCGCCCAAATACATAAATACAGTTATGAACGGAGCTTGACCGTTAGTAGTCATAAGAGTAACAACTTGATATTGAATAGTTTGAATACCGCGCTTAATTTCATCTCTAACACGCTTTTCAACTATAGTTTTAAGTTGGTCTTCTTGAATATCAATACCAACTTCGTCAAACTCTTGCTTAACTTCTTTCATAAATTTCTCACGAGAAATTTGAACGAAAGGTGCTAAGTGTGTAAGTGATATACTTTGACCACCGTATTGAGAAGACGCAACTTGTGCAATAATTTGCGTTGCAATGTTACAAGCTGTTGAAAAACTATGTGGTTTTTCAATCATTGTGCCTGAAATAACAGTGCCGTTTTGAAGCATGTCTTCAAGGTTAACAAGGTCACAGTTATGCATGTGTTGTGCATAATAGTCGGCATCGTGGAAGTGAATAATACCATCCTCATGCGCGTTTACAATATCTTGCGCAAGTAAAATACGCTTAGTAATATCCTTAGAAACTTCGCCTGCCATATAGTCACGTTGAACGCTGTTTACAGTTGGATTTTTATTAGAGTTTTCTTGCTTAACTTCTTCGTTATTGCATTCTATTAAAGTTAAAATACGGTCATCTGTGGTGTTAGATTTTCTTACAAGTTGCCTTTTGAAACGGTAAGTAATATAAATTCTTGCAAGGTTAAAAGCCCCGTAGCGCATAATTTCATTTTCTACAAGGTCTTGAATTTCTTCTACGCTTAAAGAGCGTGCTCTGCCCGCACAAATTCTTTCAACGTTATTAGCAAGTTCTCTTATTTGCTCCTCACTTAATCTATCTGCTTCAATAACTTCGTTATTAGCTTTTTTTACCGCACCTACAATTTTACTTAAATCAAAGGTTGCCTCTAATCCACTTCTTTTGATAATCTTCATAACTTTATCCTCTATTTTTTAAGTCGTTTTTAGTGACGTATTGGTAGTATACCACACAAATACCCGTTTTATTTGTTGTTTTTGCAACAATTTTATAAAAATTTACAAAAAAACACAATATATAGTGGTTTCATAAAAAAACAACTAACAATATATTGTTTTTAATATTGTTAAAATATGGCTTAAAACGGCAAAAAACGGCTATTTTAGGGCAAAAATAGTATTTGTAGTATAAATATAGAAAAACAAAAAAGCGGGCGTAATTTGCCCGCTTTTGCCTTTTAAAATTATGCTTCAATTAAATCTTTATAAGTGTTTTCAAATTTCTTAACAACGTTTTCGTTTTTAGAGTTCTTTGCTATGAAAGAATTAACAATATCGTTTACAGTTGTTGTTGTAATATTTTTTACTTTATATTGTTTAAATTCGTAAGGCATTGTACCTTCAACGTCAATTTGACTTACAAATTCGCTTTCAGCCAAAGCTTCAGTAACAGGAGTAATAATCTTTGTGCAAAGCATAATGTGGTAACCGTATTTAGTTACACAAATTTTTATGCTGCCAACACCTTCTTCAATAAGAGCTTTTTGCGTATCTTCAAACTCTTTAACAAAACTTGTTCCCATTGGAGAATATAAGTAACCATAGTTTTCAGTTAAAGAACCACCGTCTGTAGAGTAAGCGTAAATAAGGTCTCTAAACTTATCCATAGTAGCATCGTCAATAGCGCCGTTAGTAACAGTAACGCCTGGAATAGTTCTAATTTCTTCAGTAGAAGCTTCAACACCTAAAACGTCTTTGAAAATGCCACTAATAAAACTGTCAAAAGACATTTCAACTTCCGTAATACCTTTATAAGTATAAGCAGTTTTTTCTTCTTCTCCATCTAAATAAGTATATGGAGTAGCGCCGTTAATTTTACCGCCGTAAACTTTTAACGCATCAGTTTTAACATAGTCGTTACCAAAAGTAAACTTGCCGGCAGTTTCATCATATTCACCTAAGTTAGAAAGAACCCAAGTTTGACGCAAATCTTTTACCGTTATATTTTTAAGCATTTCATTGCGATATTCAATTCTATCGTCATCAGTAAACTTAACGTTAGACTCAAACGCATCAACAAGAGCTTGTTGTTCTTTGTTAAAACCAATTAAAAGGTTTGCAACGTAACCATAATTTGAACCCTTGTTAGGATGATATGCAATATATGAGTTTTCGCTAGCGCTTTCAAGTTTTGCTTCGTAATTAGCACTTGATTTATCAAAGTCTATTTTTTGGCTTTCAAACAACGTTTTATATTCTGCATACAAGTTGCCGATATTTTCTTCATTATTTGCATACCTTTCTTGTTGGTTTACAAGAGCCATTTTGTATTTAGAAACAATAAGACTTTCGTATTCAGTTTTTAAAACGCTTGCAAAGAAACTGTTCGCTTTAAATATTTCATCAGCGCTTGTTGGAGTTGAAGTTTTTGCCTCATCAGCAGTAATATATCCTAATTTTTTAAGTTGGCTAATAACTTTTGTAAGAGATTTTTTTCTATCAGGAGATTTTAAATCAAACTTATCTGCAAGCGCTGTGTACACTTTAAGAGCAGCATCATATTTAGTATCGCTATCTTCAATAGTTACGCCTAAATTATACGTCCTGCTAACTTGTTCTATCGACTTTTTGTAAGAATCAGTCATTTTAGAAATTTCACTGTCGTTTTTAAGTTGGTACTCATCGCCGTCTAAATCGCTGGCAACGGTTAAAGTTGTGCGGTTTGTTATTGCAAAAGATTCATACGAATAAGTTTTTGCTTCTTCTTCATCTTTGAATTCATTTATAAAAGTATCAATAGTGAGTAAAGCATTGTAACGAGCGTATGCGTATTCGTATTCAGTAAGATATTGCTTAAGAGTATCAAGTTTTTCGTAAATAGTTTTATTTTTGTAGCCAGTAAGGTCAATATCTTTAAAATTCTTGTTTTTATTGTTGCCCCAACCTGCTAAAACGTGTTCTTTTGAAGTGCGTTCGCTTTCATCAACGTTGCTTGCTTGTTCAAAATAACCCTTTTCATTGCCAGGCTCGCCAGTTGCACCAACTAACGCCTTCATTGATTGTTGAACAACAATCAAGTTTTGAGTGAGTGAAGTCATTATTTCATTATACGCATCTTCATTAGAAGTTCCGTAGTATTGATAATAGTAAGCGTTAGAAGTATATGCGGAAACCATATCCCTTTTAATAATATTTTCTTCTAAATTCTCATCTAAAGCAACGGTAGCAACAACAAGCGCCATATCTTTTTCAGCATCTGTTACTATAAGCGAACATCCTGAAAGAACCGCCGTTGAGAGAACTGCTGCCATTATAAGTGATACGATTTTAGCAAAAAGTTTTTTCATAATTTTCTCCATATAAGTAATTTAAGGTAAATACCTTAAACGCAAATTTTGAATAATAGTAATATTATACATAATATTTATGTATATTGCAATAGTTTTAAAGTAATTTTACAAGAATTTCACTTTTAAAACCGACCTTTACTGTCGAATTTTTTAACTAAAGGAAAAAAATTCAACCATTTTATTTATAAACTCTTCCGGCTTGCCACTTTTAGAAGCGAAAGACAATTGAGGATAATCGTCAAAAGACAGCGTTACTTCTTTATTATATTTCCTTAAAGCATCGGTAAGTTTTTGATTTTTTAAGCAATCTAAATTAGCAAGCGTAACTTTGCCAACGTGCATAGCAACCGTAATTTTTATTGCTCCAACACCACCCGCAATACTCTTAAGTAACGCAACGTCTATTAGCGTAGAAACGCTACTTGGCATTGTTCCAAACGTTTCCGTAAGCGATTTGCGAACCTTTTGAGCCTCGCTTTCATTGCTAATTTCGGCAATGAGTTTGTACGCATCCATTTTAGCACTTTCATTTTCAATGTAAGAACTTGGAATGTGGGAATCTGCTTTTATATCAAGTGTCAATCCGTCAAGTTTAGTTCTTTCCGAAAGTTCTTCTTTAAGCAACTTACTGTAAAGCTCGTAGCCAATTTTGTCCATGTGTCCGTGTTGTTCTTTGCCCAATACACTGCCCGCACCACGCAATTCCAAATCACGCATGGCAATTTTATAACCACTACCCATTTCAGTAAATTCCATAAGCGCAGTAAGCCTTTTATACGCCACTTCAGTTAAAATTTTGTTTTGAGGATAAGTAAAATAAGCGTACGCCATTAAACTACTTCTACCTACTCTTCCCTTTAATTGGTATAACGTTGAAAGACCTAAAGTGTCAGCATCAGCAACTATCAAAGTGTTGGCTTTTGGCATATCTATACCATTTTCTATTATGGTAGTTGCAACTAAAACGTTTGCCTCTTGCCTATAAAATGCCGAAACGTTATTTTCAAGCATTCTTTCCGGCATTTGACCGTGCGCAACTATTACCTTAGCACCTTTTACAAGCTCTTGAATTTTTGAAGCAAAACCGTAAATACTATCAACTTTATTATACAAAACAAATGCTTGACCACCACGCGCAAGTTCACGGTTAATGGCTGTTGAAATAAGCGAGTCTGTAAGTTCGGTAACTACCGTTTGAACTGGTATGCGTTCTTTTGGAGGCGTGTTAATAGTGCTTATATCTCGTATGCCTGAAAGAGATAAATGAAGCGTTCTGGGAATAGGAGTGGCGGAAAGAGTTAACGTATCAACGTTCTCTTTTAAAACTTTTAATTTTTCTTTATGCTCAACGCCAAACCTTTGCTCTTCATCAATAACCAAAAGCCCTAAATCTTTAAATTTAACGTCTTTTGAAAATAGCCTGTGCGTGCCTATAATTAAATCAACTTCGCCCTTTTCTAAAGCCAAAAGAGTATTCTTTACTTGTAGCGGAGTTCTAAAGCGGTTAAGAACCGATATTCTTACGCCAAAATCTTTAAATCGTAAAAGCGCAGTTTGATAATGCTGTTCACTTAAAATAGTTGTTGGCGCAACTATTGCCGTTTGCTTTCCGTCCATTATTGCCTTAAAGCAGGCGCGGAATGCAACTTCAGTTTTTCCGAAACCAACGTCACCGCAAAGTAACCTATCCATAACCTTGCTACTTTCCATATCTTGCTTAATTTCGCTAATAGATAAAAGTTGGTCTTCCGTTTCTTCAAAACCAAAAGACGCGTCAAACTCTTCAGTTAAAGCGTTGTCACTTGAAAAAATAAAACCCTTGCGCTCTTTTCTTTCAGCGTACAACTTTTTAAGATTTATTGTCATTAAAGAAATAGATTTTCTAACCCTTTCTTTAATTCTTTCAAAATCACGGCTCCCTATTTTATTAAGCGTAGGCTTTTCACTTCCGCCTAAATACTTAGACAATTTGTCCATTTGGTCGGTAGCAACGTAAAGCCTATCTCCGCCAGCATATTCTAATTCTACGTATTCAAGCGTTCCTTCAATAGTGCTTATTTTTTTAAGCCCTTTTACTATGCCCACGCCAAAAGTATCGTGAACGGCAAAGTCGCCGACAACGGGAGCGGTAAACATATCTCCACGCTTGCGTTTTACTTTCTTTTCACGTTGTTTTTTTGCGGTTATATCGCCCGTACCTATTATTACCAATTTTTCATCGTGGAAAATAAAGCCGCTCTCAATATATTTTGGAGAAACGTTAATTTTGCTTACGTTTTGCGTAATATTTTCTAAATACGTTGCAGTTATTTTATTTTGAATAAGGTCACTATAAACACTTTTTGCGTATCGAGTATCTCCACAGCAAATAACCACCCTGTAGCCTGTAATTTGCCAATTTAGGCAATCGCTATAAAGTTCGCTAGGCTTTAAAAAATATCTATTTATTGGCGAAGAATTTATAACAAACGTCTTTAAAGGGCTAAAATAAGGAATTAGTGCTTGAAGTGATTGCATTGCAAGCATAGGCTTTGCTGATATATGACTAAAAAGTTCTTCTTTTTTAACTATTTGATTATCGCAAAAAGAAAGCGCTTCTCCCTTGTTTAAAAGCGACTTTACCCTTTCACAATGCTCCTTATAAAAATATTCCAGCGTTGAATTGGTTATTTTAGCCTCGTCAAATATAATTCTATATTCGCCTCTCAAAAGCTCAAATACGTTATTTGTTGAATTTTTTATAAGCGGAAAAACGTATTGCATACTATCGTCAAAAAGGTCGCTTTCAAGCTTTTCAACAATTTTGGCGTATATGTTTTTTGCCGTACTTTTACTAAGCAAGTTGCCGTACTCTTTATACGCTAAGTTCAACGCTGTTTTTATGCCGCCCACTTCAAATTCTTCAATAATAACGTCTGTAGCCATAACGGCTGTCACACTATCTTTTTCCTCGCCGTTAACGGTTACTATGCGCTCTACTAAATCTCCAAAAAAGTCAACTCTATACGCATCGCTTTCGTTTATAGGAAAAATTTCCAATATGTCGCCACGGAGTGAAAAAGTTCCTTGTGTTTCACTAAAATCTACTCTTTTATAACCAATTTTAACAAGCTTTTCAACAAGCGAATAAAGGTCGTATTCATCGCCGCTTTTTATAGTTAAATAATCAATTTTTTTAGGAAATAACTGAATAATTGCCTCAAAAGTAGTAACCACTTTTTTAGCGCCTAAACTAAGTTCGTAAAGCGCAGTTAAACGCTTATACAAACTGTCTTTGTTAAAAGCGGTTTTAAACAAAATAACGTCATCTTTTGCAGGCAAATAAATCGCCTTTTCTCCACTAATTTGACTAATTAACTCCGCTGTTTTTTGCGCGGTTAACCCGTCTCTAACTATAGTTAAAGTAGGAAAATCAAAGCTAGCGGTAACAGCACATTTTTGTGGCATTGAAACGCCAAATACCGCGGTAGGCAAGCCTCCGCGGAACGAATTTTCTATATTTTTAATGATGCCGTCACTAACTGACGGCTTTAAAAGAGATGTGAGCATACTAGCCGTTATATTTTTGCATTACCACAGATAGCGCCTTTCCCGAAGCAAAGTCAATAACCGCATCGCGAGCGCGAAGTAACGCATTATCAATTAGCTGTTTATCTTCCTTTGTAACTTGCGACAAAACGTAATCTTTTAAGTCGCCTAAAAAATTGGTAGGCTTAATGCCAACTCTAATCCTCAAAAAGTCCCCACTGCCTAACTTGTTAATAATATCGCGCATGCCGTTATGCGTGCCTGCGCTACCCTTTTCTCGAATACGCAAAACGCCCTTATTTAAGTCAATATCATCATAAACAACAACGACGTTGCTAAGGGGAATTTTATAAAAGTTTATAGCTTCAATTATACTAGAACCACTTAAATTCATATAAGTGTACGGCTTTAATAGTATTACTTTTTGGCCATTTATTGTAGTTTGGCAAGTTACGCCTTTAAACTCTTTTTTATTAAATTCAACGCCTAAGCTTTCTGCAACCATATCTATTGCCATAAAGCCCATATTGTGCATAGTATTTAAATACTTTTTATCTGGGTTTCCAAGCCCTACTACAAGATACATAAAAATTCTCCTTGCAATAATTATACACTGATGCGTTAAAATTTGCAACTTGTTTTTTTAAAACTACGTTGACACTTTACAAAAAATATTTAATTTTTCCATTTACAAAGCGCGTTTTTTTTGGTAATATGTAAAAGGTGACATTATGAATTACGAAATTTTGTATGGAAACAACTTTAATAGTAGTGAAATTGAAGATAGAATTAGTTGTTTAAAGCGTGCTTTTTTTGAAGGCGAAAATAAGGAAGCGGAATTTTTATTCTCTTCTTCTGGCAGGGCTGAAATATTAGGAAATCATACCGACCATAACAACGGCTTAGTAATGGTTGCAAGCATAACTTGTGATATTTTAAGCGCCGTTAATAAAAGCGAAGAAAACGTTGTAAAAATTTATTCTAACGAATATTCGCCTGTAATAGTAAACCTAAACGATTTAGGCGTTAATAAAAGCGAGTTTGGCACGTCTAACTCGCTAGTTCGCGGTATTGCAAAAGCATTTTTAGAACGCGGATATAAAATTGGTGGTTTTACCGCTTATACAACTAGCAATATTTTTAAAGGTGCAGGCGTATCTTCTTCCGCTGCCTTTGAAGTTTTAGTTTGTGAAATTTTTAATAGTCTATATAACAACGGCTCAATGAACGAAATTGAACGCGCTCAAATTTCTCAATATGCAGAAAACGTCTATTTTAACAAGCCTTGCGGGCTTTTAGACCAATGCGGCATTTCTATAGGCTCGTTAGTAAAACTTGATTTTGGCTGTGGCAAATGCCCTACTTACGAAAAAGTAAATTTTATTAAAGGCTATTCTATAGTAATTACTAACACCGGTGGCGACCACGCTAATTTAACCGAACATTACGCTTTAATAAGAAAAGATATGGAAGCTATTGCCAATTATTTTGGTAAAAAAGTTTTACGAGACGTAGATTATAACGATTTTGTTAAAAAATTGCCGTCACTTAAAAATCATTTTAACGGGCGTGCAATAATGCGAGCAATGCATTTTTATAAAGAAAACGAACGCGTTATTACAGCCTTTAACTCCCTTAAAAACGGTGACGTTAAAGCCTTTTTAAACGCAGTGAACGAATCTGGTGCGTCAAGCATGAGAATGCTTCAAAACTGCTACGTTCCTGGTGATGATATGCAACCGGTTGCTTTAGCAATAGAAACTTCACGCCTAATAATAAAAAACGGTGCGGTTAGAGTTCACGGCGGTGGATTTGCAGGCTCTATACTCGCTATAGTTAAAGATGACGAGGTTGACGAATACGCTAACACTTTAAAAAATATGTTTGGCGACAGTAGCGTGTTTAAAGCCTCTATAAGAGAAGTTGGAACAACTATTATAAAATAGCAATTATTTTACAAAAACTAATATAATATAACAAAATACACCACTTAAATTATGGTATATATTTTATATCTAATTTAGGCGGTGTTTTTTATGGTTAAAAAAAAGGTTACGTACGTTGACGTTATTAACGTTTTACTTGAATTTGCTTTTTGCTTTTTTCTTTCTAAAAGTATCGGTATAGAAACGTTTTTTAGCGTTCCTTTTTATTTGTCACTTTTATATAACGGACTAAACCCTTTTACGGCAACCGCTGTTTTTATTCTAAGTTTTTTACCATCGTTAAACGTTAAAATTTTACTTGCTTCTATTATAACCTCTGCTTTTTGCCTATTTGTTTTTTTACTATACAAAAAAAAGAAGAAAACAATGGGGGCAGAACTTATAATATATTCTACAATTTCATTACTGAGCTTTATTTTCATTGTAGACAGCGCTTCCATTATATTTAATCTTATTGAGGCGTGTATTTGCATTGTTCTAGTTTTTGTTTTTATATCTTCAACTAAAGTAGTATTTTTAAAGCAATTTAATTATAAATGCAGTTTAGACGAGCTTTTATGTTTAGCCATTTTTGCAATATTATTACTTTTAGGAATACACAACGTTTTTAACGCAAACACCGTTAAAGCAATTACAATTTTTATATGCTTGTTTTGCCTATCGGTATTCAACGGAAAAGTTGCAACCTGCGTTTGTATTCTTCTTTCGCTATCTTCTGCCGTTTCCACAAAATCTCTAACTCCCCTTGCGGTTTTTCCACTTTTAATATTAAGTGCATCAACCTTTTACAAACAGTCCAAACTACTTAGCGCGTTAACTTTAATTTTAGTTGACCTTGCTTTTATGCTACTTTTTAAAGTGTACGGCTCGTTTAGTTATGAAGACGTATTTTACACTATTGTGCCTTGTGTTTTATTTTTAATAACGCCTTCGTTTTTAATAAACTCACTTTCTAAAAAAACTCAAGCTATTGAAAATAAAGTTTTATCTAAATACGCAATAAACAGAAATAGAATAGCAATTTCTAGCAAACTTTATGGTATTGCAGACGTTTTTATGCAAATGAAGCAAAGCTTTTCGGCTCTTCAAAATTGTGTATCTACTGATGAGGATTTTCTTTATAAAATGGCTGACGAAGTTTTAATTGAGGTGTGTGAAAAATGCCCGTCTTACTTAAGATGCAAACAGCGTGGGTATCCAGACAAAAAAGAACTAATAAAAATACTTTCTATAGGTATTGCAAAAAATAGAATTTCACTTATTGACCTTACTAAAAGCTTTACCGAAAATTGTGGCTACGTAAACGGCGTTATTTTTGAAATGAACGCCTTAATTACAAAATATCGTGAGAAAGTGCGAGAAAGCGAAGATATATTAAGCGGAAAAGAACTAATAAAAATGCAAAGCGAAGGCGTTGCTAATATGCTAAAAGGTATGGCTATTGAATTTTCTAAAACTCTATCTTTTCATAACGAATTAGAAAAGCGAATTGGTGAGAATTTAAGAAGAAAAGGCATAGAGTTCAGTGAAATTATGGTTTTTAACTCTAGTGAAAACATTGAGGTAAACGTTGTTATAAACAAAGACGATTTGTTCAATAGCGGGCTACTTGATGCCGTTAGCGAATGTTTAAACAAATCGCTTACAATTACTTCTAAGACGGCAATCTCTAGCAAAACTGTTGCCGTTAGTATTAAAGCCTCCCCTTGCTATGACGCTGCTTTCGGCTTAGCTTCCGCCGTTAAAAACGGCTCGTCAAAAAGTGGCGACACTCACGCACTTACAAAAATTGACGAGGGCAAATTTTTAATAGCCTTATCTGACGGAATGGGAAGTGGCAAAATGGCAAATAGTACCTCTTCAACGGCAATTTCACTTATAGAATCATTCTATAAGGCCGGGCTAGAAAGCAACCTGATTTTAAATATGGTAAATAAAGTTTTAACGCTTAATACTGATGATAATTTTTCCGCAATGGACATTTTGACCGTTAACCTCTTTAATTTGACGGGAGATTTTATTAAAATTGGCGCGCCGTACAGTTTTATCTTGGCTGACAGTTCAATTAAAATTATAGAAGGAAACTCGCTACCACTAGGCATATTAGACGACCTTACCCCTACCGGTTGTTCGTATAAAATTAACGAGGGAGACGTTATTATTATGATTACCGATGGTATTAGCGATGCCTTTTCTTCTTCTACTGACTTAGTTGACTATATACGCACTTTAGATAATAAAAACCCACAACTTATTGCAGATAGTATTTTGAATAAAGCCTTAGCTTTAGAATACGGCGTTAAAAAAGATGATATGACGGTTTTGGCAGTAAGAATTTTTAAAAAAGTGTCATAAACAATTTATTTTAACGTAATAGCAGATTATAATAAAATTGCGTCTGGAAATTTTTTACGGGAGGGATTTTATTAGAACGGCTAAACTTGACGCTAAATTTTTATTGCGTTTGCATTTTGCAAAATACGGCTATTGCAAAAACCTTATAATATGCAATTCTTCCAAAGGAAATTTTAATGAGCATAGAAGAAATATTACAAGTTTTGCAAAGGTTTAATATTGAAACTCTTATACTTGCTTTAGTCACTTATCTTATCACTTGCGTAATTAAAAAACTAGTACCGTATAACGCTAAAAAAATAATTCCTATTCTTCCATTTATTTTTGGCGTTACTCTATTCTTTGTTTACGCATATTTTCTTTTAAAGTGCACTGACTATTTATTCGTTATTAAAAAGGGACTTCAAATAGGAGGAGTTGCAACTTTTTATTACGCTATTATCAAACAACTTTCAAAAAACGGAAATTTAAAGAGCACTGTTTCCGATATTCTAAAAGGCATATTAAAAACTCAATCTGTGAGTGCGGTTGCCTCCAAAATTATAAATTCTTTTTCTTCACAAAACAGTGACGAGCAAAACCAACAAAAAATTGCTGAAATTATTGCCCAAAACACTTCTATAAACAATAGCGAGTGCCAAATTATTACGGGCATAATTTTAAAAGAAATTACAAATGCAAACAAAAAGTAATTAACTAAGCGCAAAAAACACAAAAAAGAAGAACGGCTTAAACCGCCGTTCTTTTTTATTTGTACATATTTTTACTTTGTTTGCCAATAGTATTTTTATGAACATCTCTAAATCGTTAAACGAAAACGTAAAAAACTTAAAAAATTTAATAGATAGTGATGACGTATTTTTTTATAATTTTGAAATAAGTTCAACTAGTGCTGTAGCGGTTTTTTTAGATAGTTTAAGCGATAAAGTTTTAATTGGCAAACAAGTTATTGAGCCTTTTAAAACACTAGATAACTCTTTTGATTTTCAAAGCGTTTTAAACGCTGTAAATGCACCTGAAGTAGAGGAAGTTTTAGACGTTAATAGTTGCGCTAAAAAAGTTTGCGAGGGGGACGCTATAATTTTTGTTGAAGGCTTTAACAAAGCGTTAAACGTAAAATGTAAAAAACCTACTTCTCGTGCAGTAACAGAGCCTCCAACGTCTTCAGTTTTAAAAGGCCCGCGTGAGGGATTTGTTGAAAATTTACAAATGAACACCTCTCTTTTACGCCAAAGAATAAAATCGCCTGATTTATGCATTAAAAAATACACCGTGGGTAAATACTCTTCAACCACGATAGAAATAGTTTATATATCTTCTATTGCAAACAACAATATTGTTAAAGCCGTAACTGAAAAAATTAAAAAGATAAACGTTGACGGCATTATAGATAGTTCTTATATAATAAAATGCATTTCAGATAGAAAAACAACTCTTTTTAGACAAGTTGGCACAACTGAAAAACCCGACATTTTAAGTGCAAAATTACTTGAGGGAAGAATTGGTATTATGGTTGACGGCTCTCCAATAGCACTGACCGTGCCTTTTTTGTTTATAGAAGATTTTCAATCTAGCGAGGACTATTACGTTAACGCGTATAGAGCAAATTTATCACGCACGTTGAGAGTTTTAGCAGTTATTTTTGCTATAATTTTGCCATCTTTTTTTGTGGCGGCTCAACTTTTTCATTTGCAAATAATACCTTTAAACTTTTTACTTACAATAGTTGGAAGTATAAAGGGAATACCGCTTTCGCCTAGCGTTGAAATGTTTTTTACGCTGTTTATTTTTGAAATTTTAAACGAAGCCAGTATTCGTATGCCACGATACGTAGGTATTGCAATGAGCGTTGTAGGCGCACTTGTTTTAGGTGAAACTGCGGTAAATGCAGGCATAGTTTCTACGCCTACTATTATGATAATGGCCCTTTCAGGCATTTGTATTTATACCGTGCCAGACATGACTGAAACGCTATCCGTTTTAAGAATACTTTTTTTAATAATAGCAGGCTCGTTTGGCGGGTTTGGAATAGTGCTTTTTGGCTGTGCATTAATAACTTACCTTAGCGATTTTGACAGCTTTGGAGTACCTTACCTTTCGCCTTATTCGCCAATAATAAAGAACGACTTGCAAGACGCAATAACAATGTCTTTTTACGCTGAAATGAAGCGAAGACCTGCTTCTTTTAAACCTAAAAACGTTATAAGGAAGAAATTTTAATGGAAAAATCTATAACATCGCGCCAACTTGCAGTTATTACTACGGTTGGCTTTACAATAACCAAACTTCATATACTTCCAGCTTCGCTTTCACACTTTTCAAAAGAGGCGTTGTGGCTTTCTGCACTAATAAATATAGCCATAGATTTTTTATTATTGCTAGCCGTTTTAAAAATTAGCAACGATGCAAAAAATGAAAACGTTGTTTTGTATTTTGAAAATAAATTTGGAAAGAATTTTACCAAGGTTTTATGTTTTATATACGCCTTGTTTTTTATGCTAAAAACATTTATTCCTATATACGAGCAAAAAAACTCTATTGAATTAACCTTTTATGAAACACAGCCCACTTTTTTAACTTTTATGCCATTTTTTATAGTTGCGTTTTATATAGTTTTAAAAGGCGTAAGGCCTTATGCTAGAAGTATGGAAATTTCCTTATGGATATTTATTTTAGGAATAGCAATTTTATTTTTACTTTCAAGTTTTTCTGGAAATTACAGCGCGCTACTTCCTATAATACCTAGTAATTTTTCATTTTTAAACGGCTCGCTAAAAAGTTTAATTTGGTTTGGGGACCCGTTACTTTTACTATTTTTTGTAGGCAAAGTAAAACGGAGTGAAAATCACGATAAAAAAATAATAACAGCGTATATAACTTACGCCGTATTAACTATAATTTTTTTAGTGGTATTCTATTCTATTTTCGACACGATTGCAGAAAGGCAATATTATGCATCATTAAAAATGAGCAAGTATTCTATTTCCTTATCAGATATTGGCAGGTTTGACTATCTAGGCGCATTTTTACTTTCAGGTATAAATGTTTTTCAAGTATGCTTGCCTTTAATATTTGCCTCCATTTTGCTTTCGTATTGCTTTAACTTTAAAAATAAAATAATCCCTGCGTTAATAGTTGTTTTATTAGAATTCATTATTTCTATCTTAACGCAAAACGACTTTTTTAAAAGCCTTTCATTCATACAAAACTACGCAGTATATTTCTTTATTATAATGACATATTTACTTCCTATAATTTTTTTGCTAAAAAGGAGAAGAAATGGTATTTAAACGCGCTAAAATTTTTATCTTAATATTTATTGCAATTTTCGTTTTTTACTTCACCTCCGATTTTGCTCTTTTAAATATAGAAAAGACCGCCTTTATAGTTTCGCTTGGAATAGATAAGGTGGAAGACGAATATTCTGTAACTGCTCAAATAGCCGTGCCGGAAACTTCTATTGGTCAATCGTCTAATGATGAATCTGTTATTACTGCAAGCGGAAAAACTTTATACTCGGCGGTAACTAAAATTGGCGAGATGACGGGCTGGTATCCAAAACTTAGTTTTTGCAATCTTATTATACTTGGCGAAAGTATGCTTTCGGAAAACGTTTTTAACGTCATTGACTTTTTTATTCGCTCCTATAAAGTTGAGGACTCTGCCATTTTGTGTGCATGTTACGGTTTAGCAAAAGAAGTTTTACTTTCACACTCGCCTTTAGATAATATTTCCGGTTTGTCACTTGCCAAAATTTTTGTTAGAGATTATAACGGAGCAAGCCGAATTTTAACAACTTCTATAAAAGAGTTTTCAATAGGCTATTACTCACGCTCTGAGAGTGCGTTTATGCCAAAAGTTAAAACGGTAGAAACGGACATAGATTCTAAAAGCGGTGCTCAAAGCGCCTCAACATTAAGCGAGCCTAGTAGCGGTAGCGCAAATGAAAGTGAGGGTAAAAAAGCGCCTGTTATTTACGATGCAACAACTTCGCTTTATTTTTATAAAGGCGAAGTTAAAGGCGAGCTTACTAATGATGAATCTTTATGCTATTCACTAACCATACGCAACGCAAAGGACAGTTATATTTCCGTAAATTCAATAAATGACGATGGTATTCGAGGCAACTTTTTGTTTGGAATTGAAAAAGTTCAAAACAACAAATATTTAACTTTTAACGGCAATGAGCCTACCCTTAACATTAACCTTAACGTTTGGCTTTCTATTATAGACACGAACTTTGCCGAAGATATAGACAGCGTTTCTAATTTGGGTGAAATGACGGATAAGATGCTATACGATTGCAAAGTGCATATAACAAATACTATTACCGAAGTTTTTAACAAGACTAAAAGCGCCGGTTGCGACTTGTTTAAAATTAAAAACGAGGCGTATAAACGCCACACAAAAGAATATGAAAAACACAAACTAACACTTTTAGAAAACTGCAAGCTAAATTTAAACGTAAACTGTATAAATAACGTATAAACTATTGAAAATTTTATAAAATTATAGTAAAATAACGATATGAGTTACAACGTTTTATTATTTGATGCAGATAACACCTTGCTTGACTTTGACTACGCCGAGCACGAAGCCTTTAAAAACGCAAACCTTAAATTTAACTTACCGTTTACGGAAGAACTTTACGCTAAATACCACGTTATTAACGATGGTTGGTGGAAAAAGTATGAAAAAGGCTTATATAAAAAGGAAGAGATTGTAGTTTTAAGATTTAAAGAATATTTAGAACTTACAGGCATTGAAATTAACCCAGAAGAATTTAACAAGGCATTTTTATCTAACCTTGCAAACGGCGTTAAAACTATTGACGGAGCATATGAGGTTTTAAAAACGCTTAAAGAGGACTATAACAAAACTATCTATATAGTAACTAACGGCGTTACAAAAGTGCAAGAAAAGCGCCTTGGCTCTCAACCCTTTATGAAGTATATTGACGGTATTTTTGTTAGCGAAGAAATGGGCTATCCAAAACCCGAACTCGGCTTTTTTATAAACGCTCAAAAGAAGGCTGGTCACGCTTTTAAAAGTGATACTTTAATTATTGGCGACAGTTTGACAAGCGATATTAAAGGCGGTAACGTAATAGGAATTGACACTTGCTGGTTTAACCGCAATTTCGCCCCTTTAAAAGATGGTTTTAACGTGACTTATACAATAACCGACCTAAAACAAATTATAGACATAGTAAAATAAAAAAGATTGGCTTTTTAGCCAATCTTTTTTGATTATATCACGGAAAAACACCTAAGTATTATAATTTTTTAAACGTTACTTTCATTTCGTGAAGTTCACTCCTAAGAGCAATGTCGTTAAAGTGTGCAATACCGTCTTCATTACCAACCATTGCAAAACGTGCATCGTCCTTCTGAGCGTTTTGCTCGTTTTTAACAATGCCTGAAACAGCCGAGGCTTTATCTACTATATACTTAACGCCGTTAGCGGTATATCTAAAGTGAACAGGGAAATAAGCGCCTTCGCCAAATACGCCGAACTTAACGTATTCAACTTCTTTATTCTTAATTTTAAATCTATAAGTAAAGCAGCCTGCCACGTCATAGCCGGAAACGCTTGGAGAAAGCCTATCTTTATAAATAAGTTCTTCGTCTTCGCCAACGTGTTTAACTTTGATAGTTACTTCCGAAGTTAAGAATATTTCAGGAAGCATATATTCAACCGATAACACGCCGCCCCTTTCAATATTTTGCAAACGCTTTTCTAAGTCGCTAATAGCGTTAAAAATACCTTGGTACTTTTTATTAAAACTGTCGTTACAACTTAAAATGTCAGGCCTATTTTTTTGCCATAACCTGTCGGCAATAGCCTTAATTTTAGTATAGCCTTGCTTAATAAACTCTACGTCTTTAGTAAAGTCAGGCATTTCTTTTCCGCTTTCGTAACGGTCAAAAATTTGTTCTGCAATATACGCAAGTTTTAAGCCCATATATGCGTTTAAAGTTACGCAGTAAATATCTTCTGCAATATCTTTTTGCTCGCCTGTTAAAGTGGCAATTTCACTTTCCATAATAGGAATTAAAACGCTTTGAGTTTTGCGCTCAACGTATCTAAGCATAACGTCATTTTCACAAATTTCATCAGGACGCCAATTTCCACAACCAAACGAAGTATTGTTGTAAACCACGTTTGCAAGCGTTTTAGAACCAAGCAATTTTGCGTAAATATCAATAGCATCCTCTTTAGTTTTAACCTTGCCAGACCACAAACTACCGCCGTATGCAATAAACGGCATAGCACCCTCATAAAAACTGTCGTTACGGCACCAAGTAGTCATAACCGCGCCTAAAGGATTGTGTTTTGCTCCGTATTTTGTAAACGTTTCTAAGTTGTAAGTAGATGACGCTCTATGTGCGTAAACGCAGAACATATAGTCAAAACCGCGCGCCTCATAATACTTAAACCAATCGCATTTAATACGGTTAGTCCAGTGTCCGTTAGGCTCTTCGGCAATGTATGAATAGTTCCAATTGCACATAATAATGTCACGCGGTAAGCTATCAACAATGTCGGCATATTCAAAAAAGTCATCCCACATCATCATACGCTTGCCTAACTTTTGGCAAAGTTTGTGCGAGCGTAAAATATGGTCTAAAAACATTTGGCTCTTAGTTTCGCCATTTTTAAGCCTGTTTCGACACTTGTCACAAACGGCAAAGTCAAAAGGTTCGTCAAGCCCCATATGAATATACGGGCTTTTAAAAAGTGAAGCAACGTCATAAACGTATTTATCAATAAACTCAATAAAGTTAGGGTTAGATAAACAGCCTACCGAACCACGCTTGTATGGGTGGAAGCCTCTACCTTGCGTTTTATAATCAGTAATTTCAGAAAATTCTTCAAGTTCTTTATACTCTAAAAACTTTTCTTGGTGGCCAAGGTTTTCAAAGCCAGGTATAATGTCAATACCCTTGCTTTCGGCATAAGCAATCATTTCTAAAATTTCTTCTTCACTATACGTTTCTTCTTTATTAAAAAACGGCGTGTCTTTTGTGCGAACGGCGTTTTCAAGATAAAAAAGAACGTGAGTGTAATTCCACTCTTTAGCAAAATCAATATACTTTTTAACAAAAGTCATATTTTCTTTTTGCCTTGCAAGGTCTAATTGTAAAATTCGTAATTTAAGTTCCATAAGCACGTTCCTTTATATTTAATAATTTTATTATATCAATAAAATTAAAACTTTTCAATGCTAAATTCTAAACTTTTACATTGCATTTTATAAACTAAATAATGCCTTTATTAGGTTGCAAAAATAACGTGTTTATGCTAAAATATATCTATAAAAGCGATGGAACAATAAACGTGTTATTCGTATTGTAACAACGCTAAAAAAAGGAGTTACTATGAAAGCAATTTTAACCGTTTTAGGTAAAGACAAGGCTGGAATAATAGCCACCGTGGCTACAATTTTAGCACAAAACAACATAAATATTGAAGATATTAGCCAAACAGTTATGCAAGGCTATTTTACTATGATTATGCTTGTAAATTTAGAAAATTCAAAGATAGGTTTTGGCGAACTTCAAGAAGTGGTAGCCAAAAAAGGCGAAGAAATCGGCGTTAAAATTATGGTTCAACACGAAGATATTTTTAACTCAATGCATAGGGTATAAAAATGATAAATAAAAGCGAAATTTTAGAAACTATAAATATGGTGCAAAACGAGCATTTTGACGTGCGCACCATAACAATGGGCATATCACTTTTTGGTTGCATTGCTTCAACCGTTGAAGAAACTGCTCAAAACTGTTACAACCTTATAACTACACGCGCAAAAGACATTGTTAAGGTGGCAAAAGACCTTTCAAATGAGTTTGGCGTTCCTATTGTAAACAAGCGTATTTCAGTAACGCCTGTTTCACTTATTAGCGCGCCGTTTAAAGGCAAGGAAATTGTTATTGCAAAAGCCCTTGACGATGCCGGCAAAGCCGTTGGCGTTGACTTTATTGGCGGATACTCTGCTCTCGTACACAAAAGCACAACTTCTTACGAGCATTCGTTTATTGAAAGCATTCCAGAAGTTTTATCAAGTACAGATATTTTATGCTCTTCTGTTAACATTGGAACAACTCGCTCTGGCATAAACTTAGACGCTATTAGCCAAATTGGTAAAATAATTAAAAAGACTACTGAATTAACAAAGGATAGAGACGGTTTTGGCGCAGCCAAATTCGTAGTATTTTGTAACGCTGTTGAAGATAATCCGTTTATGGCTGGCGCTTTCCACGGCGTTGGCGAGGGCGAATGTGTTATAAACGTTGGCGTATCTGGCCCAGGCGTTGTATATAGAGCAGTTAAAGAAGCGCCTAACGCAAACATTACTGAAATTAGTGAAATTATTAAGAAAACTGCGTTTAAAATTACACGCGTTGGCCAACTTATTGCAAACGAGGCTGCAAAAAGGCTTAACGCTGAAAGTGGTATTGTTGACCTTTCTCTTGCCCCAACCCCAGCTATTGGCGACAGTGTTGGCAGAATTTTAGAAGAAATGGGCTTAGAAACGGTAGGCACACACGGAACAACCGCTTGCCTTGCAATACTTAATGATTCAGTTAAAAAAGGCGGCGTAATGGCAAGTTCAAAAGTAGGCGGTCTTAGCGGTGCATTTATTCCTGTTAGTGAAGACGAAGGTATGATTAGCGCAACTGAAAAAGGCGTTTTAACTTTAAGCAAGTTAGAAGCCATGACGGCTGTTTGCTCTGTTGGTATAGATATGGTTGCCGTTCCTGGCGATACTCCAGCTTCAACAATAAGCGCAATTATTGCCGATGAGGCCGCTATTGGTATGGTAAACAATAAAACTACTGCGGTTAGAATTATTCCTGTACCAAACAAAACTGTTGGCGACTCTGTTGAGTTTGGCGGTTTATTAGGCACTGCGCCTATTATGCCTGTAAAAAGCGCGAGTGCTGAAAAGTTTATTGCGCGCGGTGGAATTATTCCTGCACCTATTCACGGTAATAAAAACTAAACGTAAAATTTTAAAGCGACCTTGTTAGGTCGCTTTTTTTTATAAATTTTAATGGGAGCAAATAAATAGCCAAGCATAAAATAAACAATATTTATTACGGCCCCTTTGTGTAAAGGGGGCTCCGCTTTAGCGGTGGGGGATTGTTTTAAATTATATGACTGTCAATCCCTCCGTCACGCAAGGCGTGACACCTCCCTTTACACAAGGGAGGCTTGTAGAAAAAAACAACTTTGCGTTTTACACAAGGGAGGCAAGGAATAGAGAGAATTTAAGCGTACCCTTTTTACACAAGGGCTTTTTATTAACATATTTTTAACTTTTTGTAGTGGTGGTCATATATTCGCCCTAAAATTTTTACAAATTTTTACAAAAATTTATTTTTTATGACATACTGTTGTCATATATTAACACATATAATAGCGGTGTAATAAGGAGAAACGGTATGAATATTATAAATAAAATTGTTGATTGGTGTTTGGAAACTAAAAAAGTTGAACAAAAAGATGAAAGAGTTTATATATCTTGTAAAAACTTATTTTTACACCCGTCAAAACCTCAGTCTTCCTATGCTGAAACAGAAAAATTGCTTGAAGAACTTTTTAATTAAAGTTGTTGTTTGTTTTATATAATTACAATCCCTCCGTCATTAAAATGACACCTCCCTTTTTCGCAATAGGAGGCTTTAAGAAAAAGATATAAACACTAGTTAAAAGGTGGCAATAATTTATATATAATGGGAGCATATGGAATGCTCCCCTACGGCATATATTAACTTTTGTTTAGGCCCCTTTGTGCAAAGGGGGCTCCGCTTTTAGCGGTGGGGGATTGATTGCTTTACAACTTCATCAATATACTCACAAACCCCTTTAAAATTTTTAATAAGTTCATTATTTGCTATTCTCATAATTTTTAATCCGTAACTTTCTAAAAACAATGTTCGTTCGGCATCATTTTTAACGCCCTCGTTCGTATAATGACCTGAGCCGTCAAGTTCAATTACTAGATTTGCTTTTGCACAGTAAAAATCAACCACGTAATTTCCAATTATTTTTTGTCGTAAGAAACGAATGGGATAAGTACGCAAAAAATCATACCACAAATGTCTTTCTTCCTTAGTCATAGTTTTTCTTAACATTTTTGCAATAAAAACAAGTTTTTTGTTATGCTTTTTTTCCATTTACAATCCCTCCGTCAACCGTTGGTTGCCACCTCCCTTTACACAAGAGAGGCTTGGTTAGATAATAAGTCGTTTTCCTTTTTTTCAATTGAAATTTCAAAATAAGATTTTACACTATTTATAATTTTGAAGTTATACTTTTAAAAATTTTACTTGTGTTTTGTAATATAAAATTATTACGGCCCCTTTGTGCAAAGGGGGCTCCGCTTTTAGCGGTGGGGGATTGTTTAAATTATATATAAACCAATCCCTCCGTCACTTACGTGCCACCTCCCTTTACACAAGGGAGGCTTTAATAGAAAAAAGTTTTGCGTTTTGTAAAAATTAAGCCTCCGTCATTAAAATGACACCTCCCTTTACACAAGGGAGGCTTTAATAGAAAAAAGTTTTGCGTTTTGTAAAAGTCAATCCCTCCGTCACGCAATGCGTGACACCTCCCTTTACACAAGGGAGGCTTTTGATTTTACTTTTCCTTATAATATAATTTGCAGTGGCAGTAGCCCTCAAAATTAGGGTCTGCTATTTGGTCCCTAAACTCTTTGCACATACAAACGTTGTCTTCAATGCGTTGAATTCTACATGGACAATAACCGTCTTTACGTTTTAGTCCATCTCGTATAGCTTTAACAACCCTTTCATCACTATTAAAAACTATTTTCATAAAATTATCTCCTTTATTTCACCATCAAAATACACGGATAGAGCATATTCTGTACCCTCAACGTTTACCGTTTTAGAAATGCCTTTAAATTCAATATTGCATTTTGTTAGCATATTTAAATTATGCGCCTTAATAATGCTTTCACGCTTGGTAAACTCTAAATACTGCTTTTTAGCGCTAGCTTCGCCTTGTATATTTAATAGTTTGTTAAGCCTTTCACTCTTCTTATTGCCAATTAACTCTAAATCAATTCCTACAGGCAAATCGCCCTTTAAAAAGGCAACGGCAACAGCTCCGCTTGTATGACTAACCGAAACGCTATAACCGCTCATAATAGGTTTTCCGCTTTCCAAAAAGTCAACGTTGTAATCATTTACGCCATAAATTTTATTTAAGCCTTTGTATAGCGTTTGATAAGCAAAAACGCTTGCTTCCCACTTATCACCATACTTAGTAAATGAATGACGCTCAACAAAATCAAATAAATTATCATTTGGCTTGTTAAATTTTTTTACTATATAAAATACTGTGTTTTTCATATTAAATAAATAAGTTTAAAATTAACCCTATTGCTACGCTTATTAAATAAAGCGAAAGCAAAATTAATAACCCACTTTTAACCTTGTTTTTATTCTTTAAAACAACCGCAAGCCCGATTCCAGCATTGGCTGAAAGCCCTGCAAATAAACTCCCAAAAGTAATACCGCCGTTAACGTAAAACTGTGTAATTAAAATTGATGAAGCACAGTTTGGAATAAGACCTATAATAGCGGTTACAAACGGCCCTAAATACTTGCCTTTTGCCATAAACGCTAAGATACGTTCTTCCCCTATTAACTCTATTAAAAGAGCGAATACAAAGTTTACAATAAATATAAATAATAGCGTTTTAAGCGCGTGTAAAATCGGATATAAAAAGTATGCCTCAAATAAATTTTTGGCATTTTTACTATTACCGCATTGAGTGCAATACTCTTCGTGCGTGAAGGTAAATTTTTTATATTTTACAAATATTTTACTTTTAATAAATACGTTTACTAAATAACCTACTGCTAGAGCACAAACAAACTTTAATATTAAGAGCATAGCAAGTGGCAAAAATTGGCCGTTTGTTAATAGAATAGCAAAAGCCTCGTCACTGGTAGCAATAAATACGGCAAGTAGCGTTCCTACTTTAATAAGATTATTTTCATAAAGCTTGGCACTCATAACAGAAAATCCACATTGAGGAAATATGCCTAAAGCACCCGCGAGTAGCGGTGCGTTTTTGCCACTTAATAATTTGCCGTTTCTAAAAAATAATGCCTTACGTTCTATAAGTTCAATTATTATATATGTTATTATTAAAAATGGGAACACTATTAAACTATCTAAAACCGAGTGTAATAGCACGTGTAAAAAATCATTAAACGTCATAACCAATACCTAAATTTATGTAAGCAATATTAGTATAAACCTATATATAAATTTTGTCAAACGGCTATACCATCTTTAAGTAAAGGGGCTACGCTTTTAGCGGTGGGGGATTGTTTAAATTGTTTATATATAACTGTCAATCCCTCCGTCATTTTGCAAATGACACCTCCCTTTACACAAGGGAGGCTTTTTAAAAAAATAAATACTAACCTTTACACAAGGAAGGCATAGGATAGATAATAAATTACACTCCTTTTTTTTTCAATGGAAGCTTTTAGATATTATATAGAATGGTTTTTTCGGCATATATTAACTTTTGTTTAGGCCCCTTTGTGCAAAGGGGGCTCTGCTTTAGCGGTGGGGGATTGTTTAAATTATATATGGCAATCCCTCCGTCACGCAATGCGTGACACCTCCCTTTACACAAGTGAGGCTTGTGAGAGAGAATTTAAGCGTGCCACTTCCCTTTTTTGCAATAGGAGGCTTGGAGAGAAAGAAATAAGTTTGCGTTATACACAAGGGAGGCTTGTGAGAGAGAATTTAAGCGTGCCACTTCCCTTTTTCGCAATAGGAGGCTTGGAGAGAAAAAAATTTGCGTTTTGTAAAAGTCAATCCCTCCGTCATTTTGCAAATGACACCTCCCTTTACACAAGGGAGGCATAGGCTAGAGAAAATCTCAACCTGTTTTTTCGCAAGGGAGGCTTTTTAAAAAAAATAAATACTAACCTTTTCGCAATAGGAGGCTTTAAGAAAAAGTTATAAGTTATAGTTAAAAGTGAATAAGTATTTGTATATTTCATATATAAAGTTGCAAAAAAAGATACGCACAGTTTTGTGCGTATCTTAATTTAATTTTGTTTAGGTAAACTAATTATTTATTAGTTGTTACCTTGAATCCATTGAACGTAACGTCCTGTAATGCCTTCAGTTGTCTTTTCAGCAGAGAACTTGTATGGCATACCTGCAGCAACTAACTTGTTGAGTACCTTAGATTCTTCACTTGTATCACCGCTTTCAGCAAGTACAATAGCAGCAGCCATTTCTTTAAGGTCGTAGAATTGATATACACCCTTGAAGAAGAACGCTTGTTCATGTTGAGTAGTATATTGCTTGCTTGCAGTAGGATCTGCAGGGTCAGTTACCGTGTATTCACCAGTTGTTGCAGCACCAGCCCATGGAGTTTCTTTAAGAGCAGTTAATTGAGTTTGAGATGCTAATACGTCAAATACAAGGTTAGCCATGTTAGATGGAGTGTTTGCTGCATTTGCTTGAGCAATTCTAGCAATCTTCATACCAGACTTATCTATCTTGTTAGCGCCGTAACCCATATAGTAAGTATCTAATGGTTCTTTATTAGTGTAACCTTGGCTAGCAACGTCATTACCAATGTAACCAACAACAGGCATGTTAGCAAGAATAACTACGTTTTCAAATGGGTTAGCAGTGTAAGAAGCTCTTGCAAAATGCTCAACTGCAGTTATTTGAGAACCACCAGTGTACCCGTATTCAGGAGTATTTAATAAAATACCATACGTATCGCTGTTGAAGTAGTTAGAGTTGTTGTAAGTTTGATGTCCTCTTAAGTTTTCAAAGTTAATTACAACGTTTCTTAACTTGTAGTTTACATAGTTAGGATGTGCATAGAATAAACCGTGAATTGTAGAAGTTGTTGGTTTATAGTGTACGTTGTAGAATTCTACAGGGTTCTTAGAAACGGTAATAGTTGCACCGTCATCAGCCGTAAGAGTTTCATTATTATCAGTAACAAGTGATTTTGCAAAACCAGCAGAACTATTTGCACCTGAATAAGTTGTTAATGATACGTTTCTAATTGTAGTAGGCATTTCCGCTGTAGAAACAATTTGGTCAAATAAACCATAAGTTGAACCTGCAAGGCCGTTATTTAAACAGTAACCTTGACCATCAAATACACCTTGGAAGCCCATTGTTTTAGCACTATTTGGATTAGCGTGAGTAACTTTATAAATACCACGTGTATGCGTAATGTTGTTTGCTAAAATATAGTAACCCTTGTTAAGAGTTGAAGTTGTTTTTACAGAAAGAACTTCGGCTAATTGGCCAGCGTTTGTAATAATAGCAGAATATGCTTTAAAGTTTTTGAACATGTAATTCTTATATACAGGTTCTTCTTCTGTACCAGTGTTTACTTTAACTAGTAATATTTGAGTAAAGAGTTCAGGATCGTAACTGCCATCTTCTTTAATATCAACAGCAAACTTAACAACGTTTTCACCTAAGAAAGCGTTAAAGTTAACCATTGTATCGTCGCCTGTACCATTAGCGTCAGGACCAGAAGCACCTACGCTACCTGGAACTTCCGTCCAATTCTTACCATTAACAATACCGTAATCTTTAACTTGAATTACTTGTTTAGTAAGATTTGTTGTAACGCCGTTATAGATAACGGAAGCTTCTAAAACAGTGTCATTACTAAATACAACACCTTCAGCTGCAAAGCCATCAAAGTTAAATCTACCTTGGTCTTGGCTGTAAGTAACTTCAACGTCATTAACAAATTCAAAGCCACCTTGAATAGTTGCAGTTGCTGTAAATACTTTACCAGCAATAGTTAAAGTGAGAGTAACGGTTGCTTCGCTTGCATCAATTTCTTCAGCAAAAGTAATTAAACCATTTTTATCAACCGTAGCTAAATCTGAATCACTAGATTCGGCAGTTTCAAATTCAAGAGCTTTACCGAAATAGTCTAAAGCAGAAACTTTAACAGATTGTTGAGAACCATCAGCAACGATAGTAAAGTTTTCAGTTCCGTCAGAAGCTACACCGCCAACGTCAAACGTAATAGTGTTAGCATAGTGGGCACCCCAGAAAGGAACGCCTGCACTTGTGTTCCAGTATTTATTAAAGCCTGAAACAGATGTTTCTTTATTATCAATAGCTTGCTTGTAAGCTTCTAAAGAAGCATATTGAAGAATACCTGCAATTTTATTAGTGCCTTCTAAGTTAGAAGCAACGTAAGTACCACTATAGTTAATTAAGTTACCACAGTTTTTAGCAATAATAACTACGTTATTCTTAGTTGGTGCTTCAAACGCAATACCGTGACCACCGGTTGTTGCAACCTTATTTTCACCACGGAATAAACCATTGTTAGATGAAGTTGTAGCAGTACCGTTATAGTTAATTACAACGTTATTTAAAGTTGTAATTTTATCTGTTTTGCTTGCACCGAAAGAGTTGAACACACCACGGAAGTTTGAAGTTGCTTCGTTAATATCAATATATAAGTTTTCGTAAGTAATTTTTGCTTGAGCAGCAGTAAGTTCAACGTCTTTTCTTACCCAAATAGTATCGGTAGCAAATGCAACGAAATCGTTACTACTTGTAGAATATACTACAGGAACCCAAGTTGCTTCGTGAGTACCGCTAGTTTGGTGAAGGTAGCAATAACCAGTACCAGAACATTTATAGAATTTTGTTCCTTGAGTTGCTGAACAATCATCATTGCCGTGAACAGGACAACCAGCAGCACCCGTACATTCTGTTCCAACTTTACCTAAACGCCAAGTATATGAAGAAGAATCAACTTGTTCAAAACCACCGAAAGCGCTGTAAGCGGCAACACCGTTATCTCTGTTATAAGAACCTTCAGTAAACATTGCAAGGAACGAACTGTTAGATGCTTTAGCATTAGTAAACGCAACGTTTTTAATAGTTGAGCCGTAACCAAGTGATGCAAATACGCCTACGCCAGTACCAGAAGAGTGACCGCAAGAGTGGTTAGCTGTAATTGTAGGATAGTAAGAGTAAACGCTTACGCCTGTAGACGGATCTTCATTCATTTCCATAAAGTTGCCGTTTGAAGACATTTGGTAAATGCCTGCACCACTCCTTGAAACGTCAAGGTTAGAAATTGTGTAACCATTACCATCAAAAGTACCATAGAAACCTACGCCGAATGAAGTTGCAGCAGAGTTAGTGTTGTAAGCACAAACAAGGTTATGGTCAAGTTTTGTAGTTGACATGTCAAGGTCGTTACCTAAAACATAGTAACCATCAACCGTACAAGAATAGAATGAACCTCTATTTACGCATTTTTCGTTGTTATTTGAAAGGTCGAAAATTGACTTAAACTCACTTGGAGTTGTAATAACTTCCGTAACAGGTTTTAAATTTAAGTTTAAAACGTTGCCGTTGTTATCATAACAAGCAAGAGTGTAAGTTTTGCCAAGTTCCATATTAGCAAACACTTCTTCGCTGAGAGCTGTAGTAGCTTCAGTAGCAGTAATTTTACTTGCATCAAGAGCCTTTTGACCTAATACGAATTCAGTATAATCAGTTAAATCGGTAGCAAAAATTTCGCCAGCGTTATCACCGTCAACGTCAACAAAAGCGTCTTTATAAGATGCTGTGCTAAGGTATTTAGTTGCTAACCAGCCGTATTTTTTAAGCCATTCAGCATCATTTCTATTTTGAACGTATTTATCGTTAGCTACGTCACGAACAGAAGCAACTGTAGAAGTTGTAGAGTAGATGTAGTCTACTTCGCCGTCTTTTGTAGTAATTTGAACGTAAGCACGTGCAATTAATCTTTCAGCATAAACTTTTGTCAATATAGCTTTGAACTCTTTTTCATTATACTCGCCGTTAGTAAAATAGTAGTTTTCATTTTTTTCACCTGCTTTAACAGCTGCATCGTGAGCAATAAAATCAGACTTTAACTTATCTTCACGGTATGAAATAGACGCAGTATAGTCAGAAATACCGTTAGTCCAACGGCCGTCAAAGTTTTCAGGCTTTGTATAGGCAATTGTAATAGCTGTTGGCGTGTCAACCGTAATTTCTGTTCTTTCTGCAACTTGGCCTTTTTCATCAAGGTATAATTGGTCAGCAATAACCATACCAAAAAGGAATTCAGCATCTTTGCCGTAAATACCTTTAAGAGAGTTTGAACCTGAAGAGTTAGTGCTAGCAAATTCGTAATTAACTTTTGTAGTAAATCTAACGCCAGATTTATCTACGGTAGTTGCGTTAACTAATGCGTCTGCCTCTACCCACATATAATTCTCTGAAGTGGTTTTAATGTCATTTGCCTTAGCGCCTGTTTTTGGCATTGTTAAAATGCCGAACACACAGCAAACAGCAACCATTACAGAGAGTAAACGAATTAAATTGTTCTTAATAGTTTTTGTCATACATTCCTCCTATTTGCCTAAATCCAATTACCGTTTAATGGGTCTATCCATTCGTAATTGAAACCCTTAGAATCTGTTACTATGTCAACATAGTTGATTTCAACAACTTCTATTGACGGACTTACATATAATAATTTCATATTATACCACCTCTTAATTATAAGATAGTTTTATTTTATAAATAAAAAGATTAGCAAAATAATATAGCCTTAATTTGATATTTTTGCCGTTTTTATAAAAAATTGAACAGCAAAAAAGTGTAGAGAACTCCACAGTTACAATGATTATAGCATATGTAGCGTTAAATTTCAACTGTTTTTTTAAAATTTTTTATAAATTTTTCACAATTTTTTAAGCGTTTTTTAAATGATATTTTTTTTACTAAATATTGGTAGTAATAACTTTTTTATACACAAAATATAGAATAGAGTAAAAAAATAAATTTAAGCTAAACAGCCACAAATTAATTAATTTGTTAAAATTTAATAACAACAACACTATTATAGTTTATAGTTGACGCGCGCGCACGCGCGCGTTAACGGAGCCGTACGCCATATTTATATTTTTTTGCGGAAGCAGAGATAAAGTAATTTATTATGCTTTAATTGGACCCCTTTAAGTAAACGAGGCTCCGCTTTGGCGGTGGGGATTGTTTAGAGTTATATAAATTCTATCGAATTTGTGTTATTCGTTTAATAACGAGTTATATTTTCTTTCGAAAGTTTTATTCGCCTTACGGCGAGTTGTTGTTTGTATTTTTATATAATTACAATCCCTCCGTCACGCAATGCGTGCCACCTCCCTTTACACAAGGGAGGCTTGGAAAGATAAATTTATTCTTCGGCCCCTTTGTGCAAAGGGGGCTCCGCTTTGGCGGTGGGGGATTGTTTAAATTATATATGCCAATCCCTCCGTCACGCAATGCGTGCCACCTCCCTTTACACAAGGGAGGCTTTTATAATGATAAATTATACTCTATCCCTTTTTCGCAATTGGAGGCTTTTAGATAATAAATTACGTTTCCTTTTTTTGTAATTGAACTTGCTTTATTAAATTTACTCTTCATCAAACGTGCGAGGTTCAACACAATTACAATTTGCGGCTAGTTGAGAGCAAGGCGAAGGCTCTACGCAAGGGGCTTGACAATTTTTACTGCGCTTAGAAATTAAAATTACGTCATCGCCAATCTTTGTAATTTTACAATAATCAATTTCTTGGCTATCACTTGGAAGTAGCGAAAACTTTTTAGCGCACGTTATTATTTTTTGAATTTCACCACTATCTCCGTCAATAACAAGGTCAGTAATTTTGCCAAGGTTTTTGCCCGTTTCAACGTTTAGAACGTCTTTCTTTTTTAACTCGCTATATTTAATGAACATAAACTTACCTTATATTATTTTATGCAATTACAGTTTAAAAATTCTTAAAACCATATTTTGACTAAGGAAGTATATGAAATGCTCCGCTACAGTATATTATTAATTTTCACAACGTCCCCTTTACGTAAAGGGTGGTTCCGCTTTAGCGGTGGGGGGGATTGTTTAAATTATATATGTCAATCCCTCCGTCATTTTTCAAATGCCACCTCCCTTTACACAAGGGAGGCTTGGAGAGAAAAAAGTTTTGCGTTTTATAAAAGTCAATCCCTCCGTCACGCAATGCGTGCCACCTCCCTTTACACAAGGGAGGCTTTTATAGAAAAAAGTTTTGCGTTTTGTAAAAGTCAATCCCTCCGTCATTTTTCAAATGCCACCTCCCTTTACACAAGGGAGGCTAATAAAAGTATATTATTTATACTCAACTGCTTAACAGCCTTTACACAAGGGAGGCTTGGAGAGAAAATTTAAGCGTGCCACCTCCCTTTTTGCAATTAAGGGCTTAATAAAAAACGGCTTCTATAAAAGAAACCGTTAAAACTTTACAATAAAACTTATTTAGTTTTCACATTACAAGGCTACCACTAGTAGTGTTTACAACTTTATAAATTTTAACTTCTTTACCCGTAACAGCATCAATATACACGTAATAAGTGCTATTTTCATAACTGCCAATAAATTCGTAAGTTAAAACTTCGCTATTGTTGCCAACAGGAATAATAGCAAGCCTAGAAGATTCTATAGAAATATCTTTGCTTAATTTTTTACTTGCTTCTTCTTCGCTAATTTGCGGTTTTTGAATTTTTCTTGCATTAGTATTGTTTAAATAATACGCGCTTGTTTCTATTGCAGAAACTGTTCCACGTTCTTTACATACGTTTACCTTAATAAGGTCACTGTAGCAAATAATACCATCTACAACCGATGCGTAGTTAAACGTTACGGTATTGTTTGAGGTTGTATTCCAAACGCTTCTAACGTTTGTAATACCTAAATTTGCTAAAAATTCTTCGGCAGACTTTTGACAGTCTTGCACGCTAACCTTATCTTCTTTACAATCTTTAAAGTGGTTAAATAAAAGTAACTTTCCACCTACTTTTGAAATTTCAGCAGTAAGGTTTACGTCTCCTTCCGTTTTACAGTTAAATTCATAACACTCTACGTTAGTACCTGTAACCTCGCCTACAAGTTCAATATCTTTAACGTTGTAATTTTTAAAATATTGCTTTAATTGCTTTTCTGCTTCCGTTTTAGAAAATTCTTTTAAACCTTCTAATGCCTTTGCTTGCTTTACGTTTGCATTTTCAGAAAACGCACCGTCATAAATCATATGCGGATAGTTTGTTGCATTTGATTCAAGTTCTACAAATTTTGAAATAATAAGGTTGTCTTGCTTGTTTTCGTAAAGAGAGCGAAAATCAAAATTTTCGTCTAAACTGCTAGCAAGCATAGAAAGTTCCATTTTTAATTCATTGTTAATTTGATACATTGAATTTAAAGTTTCTTTGTCTTCCTTAGTTAAAGACTTACCGTCAATTAATTTTTCGTTTAAATATTTTGCAAAATCACCTACTTGGTTTATAAATTTAGTGGTGTAAAATTTATCTTCGTCTGGAAGAGCAAGCGTTGAAATGCTGTTAGTAGCCAAATTACTTTGAACTCTAACGTCTCCTAAAATTTTTTGTTGGTCTTCGCTATCGCTAGAAAGTGTGAGTTTGCTTAAATTTACGTCTAAATTATCAACGTAGCCAACAAGGTCGTAAAAACTTTTTTCTTGAACGGCAGACGACATCATAAGGTCGTCCATTGGCGTAAAAAGTGTAAAAGTTAACATTCCTGCAAGAACAAGCACTGTAACGCCAAGAGAAATTACCGCTGCAAGCCAACCGCCAACACCCTTGTTGTTTTTGCGCTTTTCGCGCCTTTCTTGACTTCTTAATAAACGCTTTTGTTCGCGTTCTTTTATAAGTTCAAGACGCCTTGCTTTTTTATCTTCAAGTTTTTGACGGCGCATTTCTAATTTTTGCGCTCTTTCTCTTGCAATGCGCTCATTTCTTTGCGTTTTTGTTTCGTGTTTTAATAATTCACGCCTTTTTAAACGCTCTTCTCTTTTTTTGAGTTTATAAGCTTGTAATTCTTGCCTTTTAGCTTTCTTTTCAGCAAGGTTTGCTTGATGCTTTTTTAAACGTCTTTCTTTTTCTAAACGCCTAGCCTCTAACCTTGCTTGTTTTTGCTTTTCTTTTTGCGCTCTTAGTTCTTGCTTTTTAAGTTTGAGTTGATGCTTTCTTTCATTACGGGCCTCAGCTAAGCGTTCACGCTTTAATTGCTTTTGCTTAGCCTGCCTCTTGCGGTTTTGGTTTTTTGTACTTTTACCGCTTTCTTTAGTAACGTTTTCGGTTTTTTCAATAGCATTGTTCTTAATTTCGTTCATATTTAGCCCCCTTTAAGACGCAAACACATGGTTGCCTATTGTAACCACGGTTGGTCTTGAAAATATCCATTGGCTCGTTGCTATTTTTGGATTGTAGTAATATAAACAACCGTAAGTTGGATCCCAACCGTTCATAGCGTCTTTTGCCGCAGATAACGCCGTACTATTTGGCGATAGTTTAATTTGACCGTCATTTACACAAGTGAATGCGTAAGGTTGGTAAATTACACCGGAAATTGTATTTGGAAACGATGAACTTCTAACTCTGTTTAAAACAACTGCACCTACGGCAACTTGGCCAGTATAACTTTCGCCCCTTGCTTCAGCATGAATTAAGCGGGCTAAAAGTTGAACGTCTGCTTGAGTGTAGCCGTTAACGCCTGTTGATTGATTTGGTTTAGAGCTAGAGCCGGTTAACATACTTTGAGATATACCCATTGCAGCTAACGTTTTGTTTCCTACAATACCATCTACTGTTAAGCCGTTACGTTTTTGGAATAATTTTACGGCTGATTTTGTTTGAGAACCGTATATGCCATCTACGCTACCTTTATAATAACCCCAGTTTTTAAGTTTTTTTTGTATGAGTTTTATATCGGAAGAGTTGCTTGACGAATTTATTATGGCAGTAGGCTCTACTAATGAAGTTGTTTGCTCTTTTATTAAAAACGCCGATGCGCAACCTACCGATAATACGGCAAGAAATATTGCAACGCCTATTTTTAATTTTCTTTTCATATATCCTCCTTAATATAAAGCGGACTACTTATTTTTAAAGTTTTTAATTATTTCTAGTATTTTTGACTTATAAACAATTCCGCTTTCATTTCCCGTAAAGCACATAGGCGGATAAACAACGCACCACCAATTATCGCCTGTTGCCCTTCCGAGTGTAACGATTACGGCATCGTAATAACCTTTTTCAAGCGTAAGGTCTTCGTAAACCCGTGTTGGAAATTCTTCATTTTCAACCGCCACCTTTCCAGTATAATTAAAACCGTTTTGAAGCAATACTTGATTTGTTATTATAGTTAATTCGTCTTTCTTTTCGTTAATAAGCGATATTGCTTGCGCCTTGGTTTTGCAATTTGCAATATAAGGCGTAAGATATTTAACTAATTCTTCTTTAACTTTGTATTTAACGCTTTGGTCTTGTACACTGTTTGAATTGGCGCGGATATGGATGCGAAGATAGTCTTTTTGCTCTACTTGGCTATTCGTTGACACTATAACCGTCAAAAATATTATGCTTATTAAAAACAAACTTATGCAAATTTTTTTCATAAAAAAACTCCTCTAAAAGTGATACTACAAGTATTAACACTTTTGAGAAGTTTAAACTTATTATTTTGTTTTTATTTTGATATATAACTAAATTTCAGCTAAATAATAGTCTTTATTAAAAATTACGTCAAATATCGACAACTCGTTTAAATTGTGGCTGGTTAAAAGTTCAACGTTGTTTCCATAACGCCCTACTAGTTTTGAATAAGCCCACTTAGCCATTTCAACGCTGTCATATACGGCAAAAACCGTTGAACCACTGCCAGACATTGCATAAAACGGAGGGCATAAATCTTTTAGGCTTTGTAAGTTTGCTTGAATTTCGCCGTTGAGTGAAATAGAGGCTTTAGTTAAGGCGTTAAACTCGCCGTTTTCACTGCATTGTTTGAGCGCATCTAAATCGCCTTTTTCAAGCGCGGTTTTTACGGCGTCAATATTGCAAACGTTCCCCTTTTTACAAAGCGCGTCAAAATTTAAAAAACTGTCTTTTGCGGTAACCACAACATTAGAATAAATAGCCACAAAGTATAATTTATTTGGAACGTTAAACGACTCTACCTTTTCACCCCTGCCAGTAAGCCTTGCAAAACCACCTTTTAATAAATACGTACAGTCACTGCCAAGTTTTGTTGCAATAGGCTCTATTGAACCTTTAACGGAGTAAAGTTTCTTTAAGGCTTTTAAAGTTCCAACTATATCTGCAGAAGAACCGCCCATTCCGCTACCCGTTGGAATATTTCTAATAATTTCAACGTTTGCACCGTTGGTTTTAAACTCTTGCATAAACGCTTCAACTGCTTTATACGCATTAGTATCTTCTTGCTTAGACGGAATAAAGCCGTATTTGCCAACAAAAGATATTAGAATTTTATTATCTTTACGCTTAGTAACTTTAACCTCGTCATACTTATTAACGGTGGTTGCAATCATATCAAGCATATGAAAACCCTCGCTAACCCCTAAAACGTTTAGCGCAATATTAAGTTTTGCATAAGCCTTAACCGTTACAGTATTCATAAGACTTTCTCCTTGGTTTTTAGCGATTGTTTTTTAAGCCTCTTCTTTGCTAAGTTCGCGATATATTAAAATGCGTTCTTCCTTTTCAAGTGGAAAAGCAAGTTCTGCGTTAGAAGATAAAATAACTTCTTCACTTGTATTAAGGGCTTTGCACACGTCCCACAAATCTTCGCCCTTAGAAGCAACGTACACGCTAATTGCCGAATTGTTTTGAGGCTTCTTTTCGCCCTCTTCTACTTTAGTTAATATTGTTGCGGTTTTTTGGTTGACGCACGCATAGCAAACCTTTAACGTAAACGAACAACTAAACTTTTTATCAACCCTTTCTATAACAACGCCGTTTACTATACAGGTTACGTTTTTAACACTGTCACAATCGGCAATAAAATTAGCTTCGAACGGAACGAGTGCCGTTTGGCATTTTAACTGACCACCCTCGTTAAGTAGCATTGAAACTGACGTTACACCCTTAACGTATAAAGCTCCGTTTTTATAAGTTGTTTCTAACTCTTCTATTTTATCATTTAAAAGACAAATAAGTCCAGCGTTTTCATCAAAATAGGCCAAATCACTAACTATTTTTTGCTCTTTGCAGTTTATTTCTGTTATTGTTTCAAGCGTTTTTTTAGCAGTTTCCAACTTTAAGTTGTTAGTTGTAGAGTACGCATCAACACAATAGCCATAACTGCTGGTTTCGTAAACTACTGAGCAAAGTAATAAGCTTACGTCTATATTAACCGTGCTTTTGTTTTTTGTTTCATCAACGTAAATTTTAACGTTAGAGCCGTTTACGCACGCACTTGAAAGCGCAATGTTGCTAGGCATAACGTCACCTAGTTCACTTTCAAATCTAAAAGGAATACGGCGTGTTTGACATATTACGCTATTTGCTTCTTGCTTTGTTTTAAAGATTATAGACGCCTCAACTTCGCCGTCATAAATAACTGCACCAATACCGCATTGAGAGCTTGTTAAGCATACCTTTTCAGTATGGCAAACCACCCCGCTTACAACGTAATCTACTAAAAAATCATCTTGCAAGCTAAAAGTCTTTTCCACTTTTGCAATTTTATCGCACTTTTCTAAACTTTGCTTTTTTGTTAAAAAGTCTATGCTTGTTATAGGAACTTGTTCAATTTCTTCTTCATAACACGCTTCCGCATTAAAAACAACTGTTGCGGTTGCCAATAAAACGCCGTTTTGTTTAACTACGTCAACGTCACGAAGTTCAACGCAAGCAACGTTTAACGTTTGGTTTAAACACTTAATGCCACTGCTAAACTTAAAACTAAACTCTACGCCACTTTCGTAATTTTTTAACTCGTTATTATCACTGCTAACCACGCTAAAAACGGCTTTGCCACTATACCTAATTTCTCCATCTAAAATTTCTGCATTAGTTAGACATGCGCTTGCATTAGAACATAAAATTTGCAAATCTTCTTCATAAACACCTAATTTGCACTCTACTTTATTTTTGTTTGTTACTTGACTGCATTTTTGAAACGTAACTTTTTCTAAACGTGGCGAAATTGCCATATAAAACCCCTCCATTATTTGCTTTATACAATTTATGCGCCTAATTTTTTAATTATTACTTTTTAGTTTTGCTTTTTATTTTAAGTACGTTTAATTAAATATAGATGCGCCTAACTGCGCTTAGTTAAAAATAAAATTGCAAATAAGTCGCAACAAAAAAAATGCACTTTAAAGTTTCCTTTAAAATGCATTTTTGCTTAATTTACTTTTGCTTCTTTAATGTCCACAATTCCGCACATATATTCCGAGTATGAAAAGGCTATTTTACCTTTAAACTCATCAACCGGCGTTACCGTGAATAGTGCAGGATAAATATTTGTTACCACTCCTTGATAGCTTACAATTTTATTCCTGCCAAGATTGACTTTTACCTCTACGCGTTTATTAAAATAATTGCGAATTTTTTCCTTAGTCATTGCCATTGAAACGTTCTGCTTTATCATACTATTATTTTGGCACTAATTAGAAAAAATTATTCAATATTTATAATATTACAAATAAAGTTAAAGCGTGCAAAAAGGTGGATTAGAAATCTTCTTCCTCATCTTCCTCTTCATCTTCTTCATCATAATCTTCAAAGTCGCTTTCGTTAATTGGCGCGTAATCAAAATCATCGTCATCGTTTTTATGATGTGATATGCGCTCGTTAGTGTATGGGTCAATGTCGTCTTCTTCATCGTAATCGTCATATCTTTCCTCTTCTTCAATAGCAGAAAGAGAAACCATTTCTTCTTCATCGCCCTTAGTGGAAAGCACGTCTTTTTCATCATCGTCTAAGAACCTGCGCCACTCTTCGTCTTTTTCAATATCAACGTCTTCAACAAGTTGAGAGCGCTTGTATTCCGCATCTTCCCTACATTGTTCGCACATTTCATCATTTTCACTCATATACCTCATTTTACAAATAGGGCATAAGATTTGCTCGTGATTTTCCTCCTCAACGGAAAACATAAGTTGAGGTCCAATTTTAAGCTCGGCTTTGCAAACGTCACAATAGCCTTCGCCTTCTATAATATAATTAAGTTCACATCTTGGGCATAAAACGTATTTAGCCATAGTTACAACTCCTTTTATGCAATAACACATATTGCTTGATTATTATAATCACTCAAAAGGATTTTGTAAACACTTTTTTTAATATTTTTTTATATTTTTATGCAATATTTTTAATTTTTGCCTATTTTTTTAATATTTAAGCGCCTTCTAAAAGCATTTTGTCTGCAATAAGTGCAATAAATTCGCCGTTAGTTGGCTTGTCGTTACCAACGTAGGCACGCAAGCCAAGAAGTGAATTTATGCTTTCTATTCTACCCCTATTCCACGCAACTTCTATAGCGTGGCGAATAGCACGCTCAACTTTTGATGCGCTCGTATCATACTTTTCGCCAATTTTTGGATACAGCTGTTTTGTAATGTTATTTATAATTTCAGGGCTTTCAACCGCCATTTTAACACCTTCACGCAAATAGTAATAACCTTTAATGTGTGGCGGAATTCCTACCGATATAAATATTTTACTAATTTTTTCATCAAGCGAATTTTTGCGCTTAAATGAAAGTTTAAGGTCTTCGCCTTTAAGAGAACTTTCAAGCAGTTCGTTTATTCTGCCAGATAAATTTTCAGGCTTAAACGGCTTAGCCATATAATATACGGCACCTGCATCAAGCGCCCTGCGTATAACGCTTTCAATAGTAAACGAACTAACAACTATAATGGTTGCTTTTACGTCTTCGTCTTTGATGCGCTTCATAACCTCAAAACCGTCTGCATTTTTAAGAATAATGCTAAGAATAATAAAGTCTGGCCTGTTTTGCTTTATAAGCTCAATACCCTCTTCTCCATCTAACGAAGTTCCCACAACTTTAAAATCTTTTAACGTTGAAACAGCTTCTAAAACCTCGTTTAAAGATTCTACGTTATCTTGCAATATTACAACACTTTTAGCACCCATATTAAGCTCTCCTTTTTTGTTGATTATATAATAACATATTTTTTGTACAAAATAAAGTATTTTTAATAAGTTATTTTGTTTAATTTTGTCGAATTTTAAACAAATATAAAAGATTGAGCAATTATTTATAAGTTTTATTTAGCGTATCGTGTTTTATTTTGCATTAAAATGACGCTTGCGTTAATTAAAATCAAAATAAAAAAGTTGCACCAAAATTGATGCAACTTTATAGTTTTTAAGATATTTAACAAATTATCTCTTGCTAAATTGTGGAGCTCTACGAGCTTTTTTAAGACCGTACTTCTTTCTTTCCTTCATACGAGAATCACGAGTTAAGAAGCCTTCTTTTTTAAGCGCTGCGCGAAGTTCAGGTTCAGCAATGATAAGCGCTCTTGAAATACCGTGACGGATAGCGCCTGCTTGACCTGTAAAGCCACCGCCAACAACGTTTACGAATACGTCATATTTAGAAAGCGTATCAGTTAAAACGAGTGGTTGTTTAATGATGAGTTTTACTGTTTCAAGGTCGCAATAGTCATCAATAGTTCTTTTGTTAATAACGATGTTGCCAGCGCCGCCTGGAATAAGCCTAACTCTTGCAACTGCCTTTTTTCTTCTGCCTGTACCCCAGAATTGAAGTTTCTTTTTGCTTGCTACTTTTGCCATTTTAAAACTCCTCCTTACTTGTCAAGTTTAAGTTCAACAGGCTTTTGAGCAATATGGTTGTGCTCTGCGCCTTTGTAAACTCTAAGTTTAGTAATCATTTGTCTTCCTAAACTATTCTTTGGAAGCATGCCTTTAACTGCTTCGTAAACAGCAAGGTCAGACTTTTCAGCCATCATTTTGCTGTAAGGTATTTGTTTTAAACCACCAACGTAACCTGTGTGATAAGTGTAGTACTTTTGGTCAAGTTTTTTACCAGTAAGCACAACTTTATCAGTATTTATAATAATAACGTGGTCACCCGTGTCAACGTTTGGAGTGAAAGTAGGTTTATTTTTACCTCTTAACACTGAAGCTACTTGTGAAGCAAGCCTACCAAGAGGCATGCCGGCAGCGTCAACCACGTACCACTTTCTTTCTATTTGACCGTTTTTTGCCATGAAAGTTTTCATGTTTGTTCTCCTTAAAAAATAACTTTTATTTGCAAGTTTTTTATTTTAGGGGGCTAATCCAAATTAAAAAACTTTAATATCGCTTATATATTCTATATAAAAAAAGGCTCGTTGTCAAGCAATTTTACACTGTTTTACACTTTTATTTTTTAACTTCAAATTTTAAACTTTTTACAATAAGCCTAACCAAGATTTCTCTTAATGCAAAAAAGTTTCTTTTAAAAATGGTTGGTTTTTACGAGAAAAGTATTTTTAACAATATATAAAACTTTGTTTTATTCTCAACAGTTAACCTTTTCTTTACCCCCCCCAGACTATCTGGGGGGTTTGTTTTATACAAGAAAAATCGGTGGTAAAAACCACCGACTTTACTATATATCGTTATTCAAAATCAACATCTTCTGATAAGAAAATCTCATTATTGAGAAACTCTATTATCGTCATATCAAAACCTCTTGCCAACATATAAATTGTGCTAAGCGTAACAGTTTTGTTTCGTCCATTCATAATACACGCCATACTTCCGTGTAATATACCCGACTTTTGTTCTAATCTGTATTGAGTCATCCCCTTTTCTTTTAATAATTGGTTTATTCTTTTAGCTGTTGCTTCACATACGTTCATGCGTCATTCCTCCTACGCAGTTATATCTACATATAAGTTTAACAGTTTACGTTTCTAAATATACGTAGCTAAACCTACGTAAACGCTTGCTATTTTTCTAGATGTTTTGATATAATATGTAGGTAAATCTACGTAAAGAGGAGTCTATGATTATTACTTTTTGTGGGCATTCTGTTTGTTTGTTTAACGACGACATCGAAGAACAATTAAAAAATATTATTGTAAGCGAGATAATAAAAAATCCCACCTGTAAATTTTACTTAGGTGGGTATGGTGATTTTGATAGTTTGTGTTTACGAACTTTAAGAGAACTGAAAAAAGAATTTCAAGATATTGAACTTATATTTATAACGCCATATCTTGATAAGAATTATTCTAAATTAGAGTTTGCTAAATATCATTATGACGACGTTATCTTCCCTCCTCTTGAAAACGTTCCTCGCAAATTTGCTATCTTAAAACGAAACGAATGGATGGTTGAAGAAGCCGATTTAGTTATTGCCTACGTTAAATATTCTTGGGGTGGAGCTGCTAAAGCTTTAGAATGTGCCAAACGGAAAAAGAAACATATTATAAACATTGCAAAATAGACATATAAAAAATTTCTCGTAAAAATGGTTGGTTTTTACGAGAAAAGTATTATTAACAATATATAAAACTTCGTTTTATGCTAAGTAAAAAATAAAGCCTTGCACATCAAAGTGCAAGGCTTTTGTTAATTTTTAGAAATTACTTTCTTGGATTTTTGATGTTTGCTTGCGCAGCAGCTAAGCGTGCGATAGGAACTCTAAATGGTGAGCAAGATACGTAGTCAAGGCCAATTTCGTGGCAGAATTCAACGGAAGTTGGGTCACCGCCGTGTTCGCCGCAAATACCAACGTGAAGGTCTTTATTTGCTGGTCTACCAAGTTCAATAGCCATATTCATAAGTTTGCCAACGCCTGTTTGGTCAAGTTTAGCAAATGGGTCGTTTTCAAAAATCTTAGTGTCGTAGTAAGCAGATAAGAACTTACCAGCGTCATCACGGCTGAAGCCGTAAGTCATTTGTGTTAAGTCGTTAGTGCCGAAGCAGAAGAAGTCAGCATTCTTAGCAATTTCATCAGCAGTAAGGCACGCTCTTGGAATTTCAATCATAGTACCAACTTCATAGTTAAGTGAAACGCCTTGTTTAGCAATTTCTGCATTAGCAGTTTCAACAACTACGTTCTTAACGAACTTAAGTTCTTTAACGTCACCAACAAGTGGAATCATAATTTCAGGTTTAACAGTCCAATCAGCGTGTGCTTTTTGAACGTTGATAGCCGCGCGAATTACCGCTAAAGTTTGCATTTTTGCAATTTCAGGGTATGTTACTGCAAGACGGCAACCACGGTGACCCATCATTGGGTTGAATTCGTGGAGAGAAGAAATGATAGCCTTGATAGTTTCAACTGACTTGCCTTGAGCTTTTGCTAAAGTAGCAATATCTTCTTCACTTGTAGGAACGAATTCGTGAAGTGGAGGGTCAAGGAAACGGATACATACAGGCATACCTTCAAGAGCTTCAAATAAGCCTTCAAAGTCAGCTTGTTGCATAGGAAGAATTTTTGCAAGTGCAACTTCTCTTTCTTCAACAGTTTCAGAACAAATCATTTCACGGAAAGCATCAATTCTGCCATCGCCGAAGAACATGTGTTCAGTACGGCAAAGACCAATACCTTCTGCGCCAAGTTCACGAGCTTTTCTTGCATCGTATGGAGTGTCAGCATTTGTTCTAACTTTTAAACTTCTATATTTATCAGCCCAGCCCATAATGATGCCAAAGTTACCTGAAATTTCAGCGTCAACAGTAGGAATAATACCTTCGTAAATAGCACCAGTAGAACCGTCAATAGAAATGTAATCACCTTCGTTAAATACTTTGCCAGCTAAAGTGAATTTCTTGTTTTCTTCGTCCATCTTAATTTCGCCACAACCAGATACGCAACATTTACCCATACCACGAGCAACTACGGCTGCGTGAGAAGTCATACCACCGCGAACTGTTAAGATACCTTGAGCAGCTTTCATACCAGAAATATCTTCTGGAGAAGTTTCAAGTCTAACAAGAACAACTTTTTTGCCTGCATTGTTCCAAGTTTCAGCGTCTTCTGCAGTGAATACTACTTGTCCGCAAGCAGCACCTGGAGATGCTCCAAGACCGCGACCTAATGGTTTAGCAGCCTTAATAGCCTTAACGTCAAATTGTGGGTGTAATAAAGTGTCAAGGTTTCTTGGGTCAATCATTTGAACTGCTTCTTGTTCAGTTTTATGACCTTCTTTAACAAGGTCAACCGCAATTTGTAAAGCGGCTTGAGCAGTTCTCTTACCATTACGAGTTTGAAGCATGTAAAGTTTTTCGTTTTCTACTGTGAATTCCATATCTTGCATATCGTGATAGTGGTTTTCAAGTATTTGACAAACTTTTTCAAATTGAGCAAAAGCTTCTGGGAATTTTTCAGCCATTTGAGCAATTGGCATTGGTGTACGAACACCAGCAACTACGTCTTCACCTTGAGCGTTTGTTAAGAATTCGCCCATAAGTTTCTTTTCGCCTGTAGCAGGGTCACGAGTAAACGCAACGCCAGTACCACAATTGTCGCCCATATTACCGAAAGCCATTGCTTGAACGTTAACAGCCGTACCCCAAGAATATGGTATATCGTTGTCACGGCGGTAAACGTTAGCACGTGGGTTGTCCCAGCTGCGGAATACGGCTTTTACAGCGCCCATAAGTTGTTCTTTAGGGTCGCTTGGGAAATCATCGCCAATTTTTGATTTGTATTCTGCTTTGAATTGATTAGCAAGTTCTTTTAAATCATCAGCAGTTAAGTCAACGTCTTGAGTAATGCCTTTTTCTTCCTTCATTTTGTCAATGAGTTCTTCAAAGTATTTTTTACCAACTTCCATAACTACGTCAGAATACATTTGAATGAAACGGCGGTAGCAGTCGTATGCCCAACGTGGATTGCCTGATTTTGTAGCGAGAGTTTCAACAACTTCTTCGTTTAAACCAAGGTTTAAAATTGTATCCATCATACCTGGCATTGACGCTCTTGCACCAGAACGAACAGAAACTAAAAGTGGATTTTCTTTATCGCCGAATTTTTTGCCGGTAATTGCTTCCATTTTGTCTATGTATTCCATAATTTGGGCTTGAATTTCATCGTTAATTCTCTTACCGTCTTCATAGTATTGTGTACAAGCCTCTGTTGTAATAGTAAAGCCTTGTGGTACAGGAAGACCAATATTAGTCATTTCTGCAAGGTTAGCACCTTTACCACCAAGTAATTCGCGCATTTGCGCGTTTCCTTCGCTAAACAAATAAACGTACTTCATATATATCTCCTTATATGCAAATTTGCATTGTTTTTTTCTAATAATGTATTATACATTATAACTTATAAAATTTCAACTAAATTTAATATTTATTGCAAAAACCTTTACTTAATTATAAAAAAAATAATAAATTTTTACGTTTTTATAAAATTTTTGCCGCGTTTTTTATTTTGCTCCACTAGTTTCTTGTAAAAACGCCGTTAACGCCTCGCCACTTTTTAACTTTACGTCAGTTTTATAATTTAAATAGTAAAGCAAGAATTTAATTAGATAAACCTGGCCGTCTAAAAATTTATTATCTTCTTCTACGCCGTTTACAACGTTTAAAAAAGCCTTGTAGGTTTCTTCTTTAATTTCATTAAAGCCTTCGCTTAAACAGTTGTGGCAACTAAAAAGCCCGTCTTTAAATCTATAAAAAACTCTACCTTTTATAATGCTTTCACAAGCGTGGCAAGTATAACTATTAAAGCCGTAGCCAAGTGCGTTGATTGCACTGTATAAAAAAGATGCTAGCGTAGAAATTTCTTCGCCTTTATAACAAACATCTTTTATAGCGTTTATTGCTAAAGAAAATAGCGCCTTGTCACTTACGTCAGGCTCTGCAAAAACGTTTATTATTTCGCCAATAACAGCACAAGCATAATACTTTTTTAAATCTAAACGCAAATTGTAAAAACTGTCAATATAACTTGCGTTTATAACGGTATAGCGCCCATTTTTCTCAGCCAAAATATATTCCGCAAAACAAAAAGGTTCGGAAGCAAACTTTAACTTTGCTCCCGATTTCTTAACACCCTTTATTGATGCGGTTATTTTACCGCTTTCAAGCGAATATAATGTTAGCAATTTATCATTCTCTTTATAATCAATTGATTTAATTACAAAAGCGTTGATTTTTACTTCCATATTTTCGCCCTTTAATTATTTTTTATTTTTAATTTTGTTTTTTAAAACGTAATAATTTACGTTTCCGGTTTTTACAAACAAATTCCAAAGTAAATCTTCTAAATTTTCTTGCATAAACTTCTCCTTATAAAAAGTTTACGCAAGAAAGTGAAAATTATTTATCTTTGAACTCTTCCTGAAGCATCGCCGCCAGCAAGCGTTTTAACTTCTTGAACGGTAACCATATTATAGTCGCCTTCAATAGAGTGTTTTAAGCAAGATGCAGCAACTGCAAATTCAATAGCGTCTTGAGAACTGTAGTTATTTAAAAGAGAATAAATAAGACCAGCGCCAAAGCTATCGCCACCGCCTACACGGTCAACGATGTGCATAGGGTATTTTTTAGAGAAGTAAGCTTCGCCATCTGTGTAAAGCATTGCAGACCAGTTGTTATCGTTTGCAGATAAACTTTCACGCAAAGTGATAGCAACGCCTTTAAAACCAAAGCGTTCAGTTAATTTTTTTGCAACTGAAATGTAACCTTCTCTATCAAGTTTGCCACTGTAAATATCAGTATTGTCAGCTTCAATACCAAATACGTCTTTAGCGTCTTCTTCGTTAGCTATGCAATAGTCAAGATATTTACAAATTTCACCCATAACTTCGCCAGCCTTTTGTTTAGACCAAAGTTTTTTACGGAAGTTAAGGTCGCAAGAAATTTTAACACCACGTTTTTTAGCCTCTTTACAAGCAGTTAAAGTGATTTTTGCCATACTGTCAGAAAGTGCTGGCGTAATACCTGTAAAGTGGAACCATTCAACGCCCTTAAAGATTTTAGCCCAATTAAAGTCACTTGCTTTAGCCATAGCTATTGCAGCGTATGCTCTATCGTAAATAACTTTAGATGGTCTTTGAGAAGCACCTTTTTCACAGTAGTAAATACCAACTCTTTCGCCACCGCGAACGATGAGAGAAGTATCAACGCCAAATTGTCTTAAGCTGTTTACAGCCATTTGACCAATTTCGTGAGTAGGTAATTTAGAAACGAACGCAACGTCAACACCATAGTTTGCAAGTGAAACTGCCACGTTTGCTTCCGCACCGCCAAAAGTTGCTTGGAATTTATTAGATTGTACAAATCTTAAATAGTTTTCTGGCGCAAGCCTTAACATAAGTTCGCCAAAAGTAATAACTTTCATTATTTTTCTCCTTTATAAAAATGATATATAAATTTTAATTTTTAACCGTTAATAATTTCGTTGATTTTTTTGCAGTTTTGAGCGATATCGCCTTTCATCATCCAACTACCGCCAACAGCAAAAATTTTATCACAGTCTAAAAACTCTTTTAAATTAGTTTCGTCTGCACCGCCTGTAGGCAAGAACTTAACTTGAGGGAATGGGCCAGCCAAAGCCTTGATTGCTTTAAGACCGCCGTAAACGTTTGCAGGGAAGAATTTAATTACGTTAATACCAAGTGAAATAGCCTTCATAATTTCCGTAGGCGTTACGCAACCAGGGTAGTATGCAATACCCTTTTCTTTACAGAAAAGTGCAACCTCTTCACTTAAACCAGGTGAAACTATAAATTTAGCGCCTGCATTATAAGCCTTAATAGCTTGTTCTTTGTTTATGACCGTACCTGCTCCAATATACATATCAGGAAAGTTTTTAACACCTAACTTAATTGCTTCTTCAGCGCAAGCTGTTCTAAAAGTAATTTCAGCAACAGGTAAATTTCCATCACAAAGTGCTTGAAGTGTTGGCAAAGTGTCTTCAATATTTTTAATAACCACAACGGGTACAACTTTAACGTTATCCATAAAAAATAACTCCTTTTTATATAATCGTATATATTATAACAAGTAATTTTGCTTTTGTATAGTGTTAAATTAACTTTTTTCCTACTTTTTTGAATTTTGTTATAAATCTTTTAATTAACTCCAATAATTTTAAAAGGAGGAAAATAATATGAACCCTTTTTTAGAAAAAATAAAAAGCAATAAAATTAACTACTATTCACTTAAAGATTTAGCGTTAAAACCCTATGACAAATTCGGCATTTTGCCCTATTCTAAAACGCGCGTTATTTTAATGAACGGCACGGAATTTGAGTCCGTTGCGTTTTACCACCAATTTGCAAGACATTGTACAAATAACGATATCAGGCGTGAAATTAGCGAAATTAGACGACAAGAACAACAGCAACAAAAGCGCATTACATCGCTTAAGCCTATTAGCGAAACCATACTTGAAACAACTTTAAGCTACGAACAATTAGCCGTTGATTTAACTGCAATTATGGCGCAAAAAGAAAGCGATATAACCGTAAAAAACCAACTTGATTTTGCACTACTTGAAGACTTTGACCATCTTTATAGATTTACCGACCTTCTTGAAATGGACGAAAAGCAAAACTATAAAAATTTAATTGGTCATTATACGGAAATTATGCCTGGTAGGCCAACTATCGCCGAACACCGCCACCCGTTTGACGATATTAGAAAACCGCTTAACTTTACGCTTGCCGACCCTTTAACAAAGTTAAACGTTTCTATAATAACGGCGGCGGAACAACAAACTATGAACTACTATATGAACGTTGGCGCGTTTTATCATAGTGATTACGGTAGAAAAATGTATAGCGAAATTGCAATGATTGAAGAACAGCACGTTTCTGGTTACGAAAGTTTAAAAGACCCCACAACCACTTGGCTTGAATGTGCGTTAATGCACGAATACACGGAATGTTACTTGTATTATTCTTGCTATAAAGACGAAACTGACGCGTATTTAAAACAAGTTTGGCTTAAACATTATGAAGATGAACTTGTGCATTTAGATAAAATTGCCAAACTCCTTTATAAATACGAAGGAAAGCATTATTTAGAGGTTATTTTAGAGCCGGATTTTCCAAGCCTTCTTTCATTTAGGGAAAACAAGAGTTATATTCGCGAAGTTCTAACCAGAATTAGATTAACTTCTCAAAAAGAAGATTATATTTTGCTTGATAAATTGCCTCAAAAAAACACTTTTAGCGAATATCAAAACAAAGTTATTAAAAGCGAAAATAGCGTTCCGTCACACAAAGTTATTGAAAAGTATATTGCTAAAAACGGAAAAGATTTACGCTTTGAAGAAAGCCCGCACCCAGAAAAAGCATTGAGAAGTAGGCAAGAAGACAACTATAAAATTGGGCGCATTAAAGGCGAATAATTAAAAAAGCGGTGCATTCATGCACTGCTTTTAATTACGTTTTTTCCTTTATTCTTATTAATGTTTTAGTTAGCGGTTTAAACCCTACAAGCATAAATACGAGCGTTGAGATAATTTGCAACGCGTAAAAATAAAGCCCTGCAACGTAAATTGCATAAAAATTTACACCGTAAAATAATGAGTATATTAGTGAAGTTATAACGCCAAAAAGCGCCGTCATAACAAGCCCAACAACTAAATAAACGGAAAAATTTTTAACCTTTAATTCGCTTAAAGTGGCAACTAAAATAGAAAGTAAATTCCAGTATATAAAATAACTTACAATAACGTCAAGCGTGGGCGGATAAATAAAGGCGTCCGCCGTGCAAAATATAAGCGTTGCAAAAACGCTTTCGTATTTAAACACTACGGCATACACTATAACCAAGGTGGTAACCACTTCAATATTAGGAATAAAAGATAAGACGAATTTTCCTACTATGAGCGTTGCAGACATGACCGCTATTCGCGCTATTTGTTTTGCCGTTTTTAAAGCCCCTTTTTCCATACTTATGCCTTTTTAGATTTTATAATTATAGCCAAGCCGTAAGCAAGCGCAAGCGCCACTAAAACGCCTATAACAGACGCAAATACTACGCCGTAAGTAACGTAACTATCAACCGCACCCTTACCTTGTAATTCGCTTGAAACTAAATTCCAATTTTCGTCATAAGTGTCTTTTGTGTATTTAAAAGTAATAATGTCACCATCTTTAATGGTTTGAATTGAAATGCCGTTTGCAAAGTCTAAACCTTTAATTTCGTAGGTATAGTAAATACCTTGGGTTTCATTTTGCTCTACGCCTTTAAGTGATTTTATAAACTTACCGTACGAGCTATCTTCACAAACAAGCCCGATATCGTACGTTTCGTCTAATTCAACTAAAAGTTCATAAACCGTTTCTGCGTTTGTATCAACATCATACTTAAAAGAATTTTCTTGATACACAATTTCAACTAAAACGCTTTTTTCGCCATCAATTTTCTTTGGTGCAAAGCACGTTGCGTAAATTACGGCCATTGTAACTGCAACAATTATTGCAATTACGGGGATTAAGGCTTTCTTTAAAAAAGTCTTCATATAAAACATCTATACCTAAAAAATTGTGGCAAAGCCAAAAAAACGCCCTAGTCAAGGTAACTGGGCGTTAACATTATAAAAATGCCTTTTAGGTATTATTTCCTTTGTCCAAAATATTATTACCTTGATATATTTTTTGGCAAGTTATCCGACTTTTACGGTAATGACTGTTGCGGTAGATTTACACTACACTTCCCTTGCTCTCGCACCTATTATGGTGCACTCAAAAAATTATTAAATTAAATTCTACTCAGTTATGGTAGATTCCACAGCTACTTCGCTTTCAAATTTTACCCTTAACTTTTTAAGCATAGGGAATAGCATTGCCGCTAAAACAACGGAAGTTATTATCCATGATACTGGATATGTAACAAAAATTAAAGTATAACTTGGGAAGAAACTAAACATAACAACAACCCAAACAATTCTTAATAAGCAAGCGCCTAATAAGGAAATTATCATACTTGTAACGCTTCTGCCTATTGCCCTCATCGTATATGAGAACACTTCCATTATGCCACAAAGGAAATATGGAAGGCATACAAACGTTGCACGCTTAAAAGCATAATCAACAACTTCTTGATTTTCCGCAATTGAGCCAATTATTGGCTTTACAAGTAATAGCCCCGCCGTACCCAAAGTTAAACTTGCGGTTATACATATAATTAAAGCAGATGTTATTGCTTTATAAATTCTATCTATTTTTTTTGCCCCAAAGTTTTGGCTTACAAAAGTCATTAACGCCATTGAAATGCTATGAAGAGATGCGTATACGTATGCCTCAATTTGAACGGCGTATGAAGAGCCCGCCATTGCAAGTTTACCGCATTTATTAATGGTAGATTGAATAAACACGTTTGAAAGAGAGAAAAGCGAACTTTGCACGCCCGCAGGCAAGCCTATTCTAACTACTTCTATAAATTCCGCCTTGTAAAATTTTATAAATTTTGCTTTAAGTTTTACAATTCCTTTTGCTCCAACTAATTGAATTATGCAAAGTAAACTTGAAAGCCCTTGCGAAACAACAGTTGCTATAGCAACGCCTTCAACTGTCATATTTAAAACTAAAATAAAGAATACGTTAAGCCCAACGTTAACAACACCACTAATTAAAAGGTAGATAAACGGACGCTTACTGTCGCCTGCCGCACGCATAATAGCCGATAAAAAGTTATATAAAATTACAAGTGGAACACCTAAAAAGTAAACTTTTAAATAGGTGGCGGAAAGGTCAATAATTTCACTATCACAATCCATTAAAGTTAAAAAAGTTTTAGCCCCAAACCAGCCAACAAGCGCTATAACCACGCCGGAAATAAGGCTTAATAAAATGCTCATTCCAATTATTTTTTGAACGCCTTCTTCGTTATGAGAGCCTAAATGTTTTGAAGCAACTACGTTTACGCCCATTGATAAGCCTATAACAAGTGAGGTTATAAGGTTTATAAGCGAGCCCGTAGAGCCTACTGCAGCAACGGCATCGTCACCAACAAATACGCCCAAAACAATAACGTCTGCCGTGTTAAATAAAATTTGCAAAATGTTTGTAAACATTAACGGAATTGCAAATAAAATCATTTGCCTAAAAATAGGCCCGTTTGTAAAGTCGTTTTCTATTTTAACGCCTTTTAAGCGACTGTTGTTTCTAATTTTTCTAACTTGGTAGTTCATAACAGCACCCTGCTTTATAAGTTATTTAAAAGTATACTCTCATATTATACATATGTCAAAGAAAAACACTCTTTTTTTTATAGAAAAAACTCTCTTTTTTTTAGCATATTAAAAAGTGTGTTCCGCATGAACACACTTTTATAATTTTGTTTACATTAAAGTAATCATAAGTTGGCAAGCAAGCACAACTAAAACGAGTGCAATTGGATAAGTTGACGCATATGCAGATGCAACGTCTTCCGTTTTTGCAGTGCCAATTAAAGTTCCTAACGCAGGCGTTGAAGTCATACCACCTGTAATTGAACCAAGCGCATTTAAGAGAGGCATTTTCATTGCGTATTTTGCAAGAATGAAACCAACTATCATCGGAACAACGGTCATTAAAGCTCCACCTATAAATCCAAATGGAACAAGCTCAGGATTTTTACTAATAGCATCTACAAGTTTAACGCCACCTTCAAAACCAGCACCTAAAAGGAATAACATCAAACCAAATTCTCTTAAAAGTTTTAAAGTAGATTCTGGAACTTGGAGAGAGAGTTTACCTATTTTTCCAAAATGTCCAAAAATTAAACCCATTATTAAAACTCCACCAGTCGTGCCTAAACTAAATGATGAGCCATCAAAAAGCGGAATTTTAATAGCACCTAATATAAGACCACATACAACAGAAATAGCTATAGGTACAATGCCGAAAGGCTCAATTTGAAATAAGCCTTTATAATCCTTTATTTCTTCTTCGCCGCCAATTTTTAAAAGTAATCTTTCTTTCTCCATATCCACTTTTAAAATTTTAGGCATAAGTTGAACAAAAAGCACTACTCCTACTACGCCAAAAGGATACGCTATAGCGTGTCCTATTGTTATATTAACGTATTCAGGAAGTTCTTTAATTACACTAAGGTCAATACCTGGATATTTAGAAATAACAGCCTCTTGTGCTGCTGAAAAACCTGGAGTGGTAGTAAGTGCTCCAGATAAAATACCTGCCCAAAATCCTGGACCAAAATCAGTACATACTGTAAACAATACAGCTACGGCAGTAGAAGACAAAATAATTATAGCGCCAAGCAAAATATATGTTTTAAAATTCTTTTTAAGATTTTTAAAAAAGTTTGGTCCTGCTATTAATCCAACCGAACCAACGAACATTATTAAGCCTAAATTTTGAATAGGTCCACCCATTGTAGAAGCTACTGAGTGAACGTTTGTATGAAACGCCCCCAAAACGGCAACTGAACCAAAATCAAGCGTACATAAAAAGCCGAATAATATAGCTACTAAAAATACGCCTGCAGTTCCCAAATTAACGCCTTTTATTGTTATAGAACCAAGCAAATAGCCTAGCGAAACTATAACGAATACAAGTATAAAAAGCACTGCAGTTCCGCTAAACTTGAAAACCGTATCAACTGAATTTTTGCTAACTGCATTATAAACACACCATGCAACAAGAGCTGATACAACTACTGCTGCAATAGTAACCCAAAGCCATTTAAAGCTTTTTTTGTTTTGATTTTCCATAATATCACCAAATTAAAATTTATACACAGCCACGCTATGTGGCTGTGAAATTTTTACATATCTTTTCTTGTGTAGTCAGGAAGTAATTTTGGAGATACAATACCCGTATCTACGCCCGCATCTTTAAGTTCTTTTTCAAACGCGTCAACATGGTCAAGAGTTAAAGTACCAACCTCAATACCTTCTTTAACTTTCGCACTTGCAAATTTACCTGCATTTCTACCAAATACGATAATGTCAAGTAAAGAGTTACCCATAAGTCTGTTTTTACCGTGGATACCACCAACTGCTTCGCCTGCTACGAATAAATTGCCAACGTCTTCACTTTCGCCGTTTGCCTTAATATCAATACCACCGTTTTGATAGTGGAGTGTTGGGTAAATTAAGATAGGGTCTTTTCTAATATCAATGCCGTATTTAATAAACATACGAAGCATTGCAGGAATTCTCTTTTCAATAGTGCCTTCGCCGTTGATTTGGTCAATCATTGGAGTATCAAGCCATACACCTTCGCCGTCAGTAGTCTTTACGCTATTTTTTCTACCTTTGCATTCTCTAATAATAGTAGAAGCAGTAACGTCTCTCGTTTCAAGAGAATATACGAAAGGTTCGCCGTCTTTATTAACGAGTTGAGCGCCAAGCGAACGAACTTTTTCAGTAACTAACGCACCGAAAATTTGCGTAGGTTCAGCAACGCCCGTTGGGTGATATTGTAAAGTTTCTGGATACATAAGTTTTGCGCCAGCACGGTAAGCAAGTACTAAACCGTCTGCCGTTGCGCCGTAGTGGTTAGATGTTGGGAAGCCTTGGTAGTGAAGTCTACCTGCACCGCCCGTTGCAATAACAACAGTTTTTGCCTTAGCCACTTTAATCTCGCCAGTTTCCATATTAAGTAAAACTGCGCCCGCTGCGTTGCCGTTGCTATCTTTAATAATTTCAATAGCAGCAGTAAAATCAACTACAGGAATACCGCGGTTAATAACTTCGTCACGCAAAGTTCTCATAATTTCTGCACCAGAATAGTCTTTACAAGCGTGCATTCTCTTTCTTGACGTACCGCCACCGTGAGTAGTAACCATAGTGCCGTCTTCAGTCTTATCAAACATAACGCCAAGGTCGTTAAGCCATCTAATAGCATCAGGAGCTTCGCAAACAAGTTTTTCTAAAAGACAAGGCTTAGCAGCAAAGTGACCGCCACCAAAAGCATCTAAATAGTGAATAGCTGGGCTATCGTTTGGCTTGTCAGCCGCTTGAATACCGCCTTCCGCCATCATTGTGTTAGCATCGCCAATTCTTAATTTAGTAACAATCATAACCTTTGCGCCGTTGTCGTCAGCCGTAATAGCCGCAGAAGAGCCTGCACCGCCACCGCCGATAACTAACACGTCAACGTCATAATTAGGGTTTTCAAGGTCAATTTTATAGTCGTGAATACGAGATTTACCTTGAAGTAATGATGCAAGTTCGTGTAAAACTTTGCCACCCTTATTTTTACCTACTTTAAGCGTTTCGTAAGCGCCTTCAATATAGTCTGGGTGATATTCTTGTAAAACGGATTGTTTTTCTTCCGCAGTCATACGTCTAAAAAGGTTGGCAGTTCTTTCTTTTCTTGTTGCCTCAACCTTTTTCATAGAATTTAATTGTTCTTCGGTATATTGATACATAATTCCACCCCTTATTTCTCAATTTCACGCGTGTTGTAAAGCGCTTTTTGTTCTTCTAACGGTTTATTCATAATGTCAAGCATATCGTCATTGAATTTACCGTCGTTGATTTCTTGAACTCTTTCAAGTAAGTGTTCACATTTAGGAGCAATGTACTTACCGTATAAACGGCGAGCAAGTATTGCAACTTGTGGGTGAGAAATGCCTGCTGGGCAACGTGATGAGCAAATGCCACACATTACGCAGTCAAAAGATTCTTCCGCACAATTTTCATATTCGCCCCTTTGAGCATATGCAATGTATTGCATAACTTTTAAGCTTTGTGGGCAAGCCTTTGTACAAGCGTTGCAACCAATACAGCTGTAAATTTCAGGGTAAAGTTGCATCATAATTTGCTCTGTTGGCTTGATTTTTTGAATGTCGTAAACTTGTTTAACAAGTGGGAAGAAAGGAAGAGTAGCAACGTACATACCTTCTTCAACTTGTTGTTGACAAGCAAGGCAAGTTTTAAGTGCCGTTTGACCTTTTATTCTATAAATAGTTGCGCAAGCACCGCAGAAGCCGTTTCTACAACCGCAACCACGAATAAGTTTATAGCCCGCGTATTCCATAGCCTTCATAATAGTAAGGCTCTTTGGTACTTTGTATTGTTTTCCAAAAAGATAAACATTAACCATATTTTCCATAAATTTTTCTCCTTAATATTCCGATGGAAGTTCTTGTAATTGGTCCATTCTAAATACAGGACCGTCTTTACAAATGTACTTGTTGCCAACGTTGCATCTACCGCACTTGCCAACACCGCATTTCATTCTAAATTCAAGCGTAGTATATACTTGTGTTTTGTTAAAGCCAAGTTCTAAAAGCGCTTGTAAAGTAAACTTAATCATTATTGGAGGTCCGCATAAAACCGCCGTTCTGTCCGTTGGAATATTTACTTCTTTTACATAAGATGGTACGAAGCCAACGTGTCCGTTCCAACCTTCTTGTTCTCTATCTATAGTAAGATATACGTTAAAATCTTTTTCGTTTTTCCACTCTTCTTCAATTTCTCTAAAGTCAACAAGGTCGTCCATAGAGCGAGAGCCGTAAACGATATCGATAGTGCCGTAATCTTGCCTATTATCTCTTATGTAATTTATAACGGAGCGAAGTGGCGCTAAACCAATACCGCCCGCAATAAATAACATATTTTTTCCTTTAAAATCAGTTGTTACTGGGAAGCCGTTGCCGTATGGTCCACGAATAGTTACTTGTTGTCCAACCGTCATGGCGTGGAGCCAAGAAGTTAAGCAACCGCATTTTTTAATGGAGAATTCCATAAATTCAGTATTTGTTGGAGAAGAAGTTATAGAGAACATTGCTTCGCCCACGCCTGGAATTGAAAGCATAGCGCATTGACCTGGCATATGTTCAAAAACTTTTTTACCATCTAACCCTACAACTCTAAAAGTTTTAACGTCAGGAGTGTCTTTTCTAATATCAGTTATCACACCTATGTGTGGAATAAGAACTTCGTTTACCATATTATTTATCTCCTAATTTTTTAATAACTTTTACAATGTTTAATGATTGTGGGCATTTTTTTACGCATCTACCGCAACCAACGCAACTGTATAAACCACCGTTATTTGATGGATAATATACTAACTTGTGCATAAACCTTTGTCTAAATCTTTGCATTTGATTTTTTCTTGGGTTTTCAGCAGCCATTTTAGTAAATTCGCTATACATACAAGAGTCCCAGCACCTAAAACGCTTAACACCGTTATTAGTTTTAAAATCTCTAACGTCAAAGCATTGGCAAGTTGGGCAAATGAAAGTACAAGTTCCACAACCTAAGCAAGCCTTAGAAAGTTCTTCCCACTCTTTTCTATCAAAGAGTTCCATTAAGTTTTCGCCCTTAAATACGGAAAGGTCTAAATTTGAAAATGGCAAAGCGTCAATTTTTGCTTTAATTTCTTGCTTGTTTAAGTCAACGCTTTCGCTTGTAGCGTCCTCTAAACAAGTTAATTTATTTACTAAGTTAGCGCCCTTTTCAGTTATTGGGTTAAGATATAAAACGCCGTTTGTTAAGTGGCACTCTACGTCACCTTTAGGGCTTGACGCATCTATATCAAACACTTTACAAAAACAAGACGCGTGTGGATTTTGACAAGCAAGGGTAAATATAACCGCGTTATCACGCTTGTTTTTATACATACTGTCAACAGGTTCTTGTAAAAATACCTTGTCTAAAACCTCTAAACTTTTAAGGTCGCAAGCACGCACGCCAAAAATTGCAAATTCACTGCGAATTTCACGAGTGTCAATTACGTCAATTTTAGTGCCGTCAGTTTTAAAATCTACAAAGTGTTCAACTTGAGGAAAGAACAAGTCTTTAACAGATTTTACAGTTTGCAAAGTTTCAATATCGGCTTCTTTGCCGTTTTCATACTTTTCAAAGTTTAAAGCGCCCGCCTTTTTAATTGGCATATAAAGGTCTAAATTAGACGCTAATTCACCGTACAACTTATCTATATTTTGGTAAGCAATTTTCTTCATTATTTGTTACCTCCCTTAAAGTCGTTTGGTTCAATATCGCCCGTAGTATAATTTGTTAAAGGACCTTTTTGCGCAATGTCTTTACCAGCTTCAAATTCGCCATAGAATTCATTAATGTCGCTAATATATTTTCTATTTAAAAGGTGGAGCGGAATATTTTGTGGGCACACGCGTGAGCATTCGCCACAGTCTGTACAACGACCTGCAACGTGGAAAGCTCTAATAATATGGAAGAGTTTTTCTTCAAAACTATCCGCATTGGCTTTTGATGAAATTTGAGAATCATCATTATCAAACACGCATTTAGTGCAAGTGCATGCTGGGCAAACGTTTCTACAAGCGTTGCATCTTATACATTTTGAAAGTTGTTCTTTCCAGAATGCAAATCTTTCGTCAGCCGTCATTGCTTCGAGTTTTTTAACCATTTCAAAACGGTCTAAATCGCCGTCTTTTTTCTCGTTAATAACTAAAAGTTCATCATAAACAACGTGTTGTTTTTTGCAAACTAAACATCTTTCAAGCTTAACTGCGTTTCTATCAATTTTAGTTTCGCCGTTTACTAAAACGCTATCTAAATCTTCTTGAACGCTTGCAACGAAGCCTACACCAGTTTTATAGAATTTTTCAATGCTAAACTTGCCTTGGCACTCAATGCCAACAACGTAAACGTTTTCTCTATTTACACGGTGCTCTTTTATAAGTTGATTAAAACTATAAGTGTCGCAAGGTTTTAAGAATACTGCAACTTTACCTTCTTTTTTACTTTCTTGAATTAAATATTTAGAAAGGTTTGCACCGCAAAAACCATTATATACCGCATTTTCAAGTTCTTCTACGCTATAAAATACTGCTGGAGAAACGTCATAGCAAAATTCGCCTTTCTTATAAGCAAGTACGCGATTAACTTGACCGCTTGAAAGAAGCTCTTTTGCCTTTTCTAAAAAAGCAACTTCTAATCTTTGCATCTTAAATCCTCCAATCTCTTATTTTCGCCAAGTTCGCAAATGGTTTTAGCAAACTCGTTCATAACTTTTGAAAATTTAGCACCTTCCGCAGCAGAAACCCACTCAACGCGCGTTCTTTCACGTTCAATGCCTAAATAATCAAGCATACTAAAAAGTAAAGTCATTCTTCTTCTTGCATAGTAGTTTCCAGACGTGTAGTGACAGTCACCTGGGTGGCAACCACATAAAATAACGCCGTCAGCACCCTTTTGGAACGCCTTTAAAATAAAAGTAGGGTTAACTCTACACGAGCAAGGAACTCTTATAATTTTTACGTTTGCAGGGTAAGAAAGTCTGCTTGAGCCAGCAAGGTCAGCGCCTGCGTAACTACACCAGTTACAACAAAATGCAACTATTAAAGGCTTATGTTCTTTGTTTAATTCTTGCATATTGCATCTACCTCCGCCATAATTTGCTTAGTTGAGAAACCTTTAAGGTCCATAGCGCCCGATGGGCAAGTTACCGTACAAGCACCACAACCTTGACATACCGCAGGGTTAACGCTTGCAACTCTTCTAACTTCAGTTCTGCCACCGCCGAGCCTAAATTCTTTATCAATATAAGTGATAGCACCGTAAGGGCAAACGTTTTCACAAAGAGAGCAGCCCGTACAAAGCATTTCATCTGCTCCTGCAGTAGAAGCATTACACTTTAATTTATCTTTAGCAAGTAAGCCGATAACTTTTGCCGCACAAGCACTTGCTTGAGATACCGTTTCAGGAATATCTTTAGGGCCTTGACATACGCCTGATAAGAATATGCCCGCCGTTGGGCTTTCAACAGGCTTAAGTTTTGCGTGAGCTTCGGTTAAGAAGTTGTTTGTATCAATACTTGTTGTTAAAAGCGTAGCAATTTTTCTAACAGATGGGTCTGGCTCAATTGCTGCCGCAAGTACAACCATATCCGACTTAATTAAAAGTTGTTCGTTGTTAATAAGGTCAGAGCCTTGAACTACAAGGTTATCACCTTCCTTATAAACTTTACCAACCATACCTTTAATATAGTTAACGCCGTATTGTTCAACCGCACGGCGATAGAATTCATCGTAGTTTTTACCAGGAGTTCTAACGTCAATATAGAAAATATTAACTTGAGTGTCTGGATATTTTTCACGAACGAGCATTGCGTGTTTAGCCGTGTACATACAGCAAATCTTACTGCAGTATGGTTTACCGCAACCAGAAGTATCCCTTGAACCTACGCATTGAATAAAGGTAATAACCTTTGGTTGCTTATGGTCAGACGGACGTTCTAAGTGACCGCTTGTAGGACCTGCCGCGTTCATAATACGTTCAAATTCAAGTGAAGTTACAACGTCTTTATAAGTGCTATAACCGTATTCGTTAAAGTTTTCAAGAGAAATTGGTTTGTAGCCCGTTGCAACAACGATAGCACCGTATTCTCTTTCAACAATTTCATCTTGTTGAGTGTAGTCAATAGCTTTTGTTGGACATTGCATAGCACATAAACCACACTTTCCGTTCTTTAATTTTAAGCATTGCTCAGGGTCAATTATCGCAACGTTTGGAATTGCTTGCGCAAACGGAATATAAATTGCAGGGCGAGTGTTAAGGTTCATATTAAAGTCGTTTAAACCTCTCTTAGACGGACATTTTTGAGTGCACACACCGCAACCCGTACAAAGTTTTTCATTAACGAACCTTGCTTTCTTTCTAATGCCAACTTTGAAGTTGCCAACGAAGCCTTTAACGCTTTCAATTTCGCTAAACGTTAAAATGTCAATTTTTTCGTTTTGTGCGCAATCAACCATTTTTGGTGTTAAAATACAAGCTGCGCAGTCAAGCGTTGGGAAAGTTTTATCAAGTTTAGCCATGTTACCGCCGATTGTTGGAGATTTTTCAACAATATCAACTTCATAGCCAGCTTCTGCTATATCAAGAGCAGATTGAATACCCGCAATACCACCGCCAATTACAAGCGCACGCTTAATAACTGGGCTTTCGCCTGCAGTGAGCGGAGTGTTTAAACGGAGTTTTGCAATTGCAGTTCTACCTAAAATAATTGCTTTTTCCGTTGCTTCTTCTATATCTTTATGTATCCAAGAAACTTGCTCACGAATATTAGCAACTTCTAACATATAAGGGTTTAAGCCCGCGCTTTCACAAGCTCTTCTAAAAGTTGCTTCGTGCATTCTTGGCGAACAAGAACATACTACAACGCCCGTTAAGTTATGTTCTTTAATGGAGTTTCTAATTAAGGCTTGGCCGTTTTCTGAACACATATATTGATAATTTTGAGAAATTACAACGTTTGGCTCTAAGGCTAAAACAGCACTTACCTTTTCAACGTCAACCGTTGCGGAAATGTTACTTCCGCACCAACATACAAATACGCCTATTCTTTGCATAATTCTACTTCCTATTACTTATTGAACTTTCTATACATACTCACAAGCAATTGTTGTGGGATTTGCTCGTCAACTATTTGAGGAATTTCTTCCGAATTAATATAGTTTCCGCCTTGCATTCTTATAACTTCTTGCCTAACCGCCTCAATGATAGCAGCAGGAGCAACGTTACGCGGACATCTTTCAACGCAAGCAAAACAACTTAAACAGTTGTAAATAGCTTTGCAATTTAAAAGTTTTTCAATTTCGCCTTTTTCTATCATAGATACGAATTGGTGTGGCTTTATATCCATTTCGTTATATGCTGGGCATCTACCAGAGCACTTGCCGCATTTCATACATTTGCTTGCGTCAGTGCCACTTCTTTCTTTAATAATTTTTACTTGTTCTTTGCTATTCATATTAGTTGTTTACTCCTAATGCAGTTGCTAAAAGTTCAGTAAAATACTTAACCTCAATTTCTCCGCCACCGTTTTGACGTAAGTTGTACATACAAAGTGGACAAGCCGTTACAAGCATTTCCGCGCCTTCATCTTTTGCAGAAGCTATAACAGCGCTACTCTTCTTTTTAGCAAGTTCGTTATTAGTTGTTGAAACGTATGCGCCACAGCACTCGTTTCTAAAAGCGTAAACCACAGGGGTTGCGCCTATAGCCTTAATAAAATCTTCTATAATCGTTGGGTTTTCAGGATTGTCAAACGCCATTGTTGAATTAGGGCGAAGAAGCAAGCAACCGTAATACGCGCCAATCTTTACGCCTTTAAGCGGATTAACTACCGCCGCCTTAATTTTATCAAAACCAACGTAGTCGCGTAAAAGTTCTAAGTAATGAATAACTTCACTTTCGCCTAAATATGGTTCTTCAAGCGCCAAATAATTGTTTGCCTTTAAACGCATATTTTCGTCCGTTTTCATATCGTTATTTACACGCTTTAAAACGTTGTGGCAAGCCGAGCAAAGCGTTAAAACTTTACCGCCGTTTTCTTTTGCCATTGCAAGAGTTCTTACGGCTGAAAGCTTAGTTGCAACCTCGTCTTTAGCTACGGGATAAACCGCACCGCAACATTGCCACTCTTTAATCTCTTCAAAGTCAACGCCTAACGCTTCTAAACTCTTTCTTCCAAAAGCGTCAAGTTCTTTTGCTTTTGTTTTTAACGTACAACCTGGATAGTAATTAAATTTCATAATATTTTCCTCTATACCATTTGTTCTGGGTGGAATACTTTATCGAATTCCTCTTCTGTTAAGAAGCCAAGCGATACGCAAGCTTCTTTTAAGCTAATGTTTTCCTTATGTGCTTTTTTAGCGGTTTTTGCAGCGTTTTCATAACCGATATAAGGGTTTAACGCTGTAACGAGCATAAGCGAATTATACAAGTTATAATTCATTTTTTCTTTGTTCGCTTTAATACCGCACGCACAGTTTTTATTAAACGATTTAATGCCGTCTGCAAGTAATTTAACCGATTGTAAGAAGTTGTAAATTATTACAGGCATAAATACGTTTAACTCAAAGTTGCCTTGTGATGAAGCAAAACCAACTGCCGTGTCGTTAGCCATAACTTGAACGGCAACCATTGTTAAAGACTCGCATTGAGTTGGGTTTACCTTGCCCGGCATTATTGATGAGCCTGGCTCGTTTTCTGGAATAAATATTTCGCCTAAACCGCAACGTGGGCCAGATGAAAGCCATCTTACGTCATTTGCAATTTTCATAAGATTGCCAGCAAGTGCCTTTAACGCGCCGTGAGTAAACACGAGTTCATCTTTTGAAGTAAGGGCGTGGAATTTATTTTTTGCAGTAGTAAATTTTTTGCCAGTAATTAAGCTAACCTCTTCTGCAACCAATTTATCAAAGCCCTTTGGAGCGTTTAAGCCCGTACCTACGGCAGTTCCGCCAAGCGCAAGCTCTTTAATTCCGCTAAGCGAAGAAATAATCATTGCCTTAGCCTTTTCAAGCATATTGCGCCAACCGCTAATTTCTTGCGAAAAACTAATTGGAACAGCATCTTGAAGGTGTGTTCTACCGCTTTTTACAATGCCTTTATTTTCTTTTTCAAGGCGTTTAAACGTTTTAATTAACACGTCTATTTGAGGAAGCAAGTTGTCCTCAACAGCTAACACTGCAGAAATGTGCATTGCCGTTGGGAAAGTATCATTACTGCTTTGGCTCTTGTTAATATCATCGTTAGGGTGCAAAAGCTTAGTTCCAGCAAGTTCGTTACCGCGACCAGCAATAACCTCGTTTGCGTTCATATTTGATTGCGTGCCAGAGCCCGTTTGCCAAACAACGAGTGGGAAGTGGTCGTTTAACTTGCCTTCAATAACCTCTTTACAAGCCGTTTCAATGTAGCCAAGCTTTTCTTGACTCAACTTTCCAAGTTTAAAGTTAGCACGTGCAGCAGCCATCTTTAAAATGCCAAAAGCGTGAGTAATCTCACGCGGCATAACTTCCGTTCCTATTTCAAAATTTTGATAACTTCTTTGAGTTTGAGCGCCCCAATATTTGTCTTTTGGAACTCTCATTTCGCCCATAGTATCTTTCTCAATACGATATTCCATAATTCTTTTCCTTAATTAAAATCTAATGAACTAATTACCGCTTTCATTGCGTTAGCGCTAATTTCAAGTTTTTCTTGTTCTTCTTCAGTTAAATTTGGAGTTAACGTTGTTTTAATACCCTTTCTATTTAAAACTGCAGGGATACTTAAGCAAACGTCATTAATACCATACTCGCCGTTTAAAAGAACTGATACGCACAAAATACTTGCAACGCCACCGTATAAGCACTCGCAAATGTGAGAAACAGCAGCAGCAACACCATAGTTTGTAACGCCCTTTTGTTGAATAATAAGACCGCCAGACTTTTTAACGTAAGTTTCCGTTTCTTCCTTGTTAAACTCTACCTTTTCTCTACCCGTTGTAATGATTTTAGCATAGTCTTCAATAGAAACGCCTTCAACTTTTGCAAGCGACCAAGGAACAAAAGACGTGTCGCCATGTTCGCCGAAAACGTTACAGTCAATTTGTAAAGGATTAACCCTTAATTCGCTTGAAAGTTTAGTTCTTAACCTTGCAGTATCTAAACTTGTACCAGAACCAATAACTTGCTTTGCAGGAATATTTGTCATTTTAATAAACGCATAAGTTAAAACGTCAACAGGGTTAGCAACTATAATGTAAATAGCGTTTGGAGCGTATGCAGTAATTTTTGGAGCAATGCTCTTTAAAATATTTACGTTTGCTTGCGCTAAGTCCGTACGAGATTGACCAGGCTTTCTTGGTAAGCCAGACGTAATTATAACAATATCAGACTTAACAGCATCTTCATAATCACCCGCTCTAACAACTGATGGAGATAAGAAAGGCGTTGCTTGAGAAATGTCAATAGCCTCGCCATTGGCCTTGTCTTTATTAATATCAATAAAAACTATTTCAGATGCAATGTTCTTTGCAACAAGTAAATATCCTACTGTAGCACCTACCGTGCCAGCACCAATGATAGTAATTTTTCTTTTCATAAATACTCCTTTTATGCTAAAAATATATGTTTGTTAAATTTTTAACAATGTTTGACAAAAAAGTTAATAGTCAAAAATATGAAAAATTTAGCCATACTCTTAACTATTACGCTGTTAGTATATCACATTTTTTTTATAAAAGATAGTAAATTGACGCCGTTTTTATAAATTTTATAAATTTATTTATAAATAAAAGGGACTTTTCATTCTTTTGGCAAAATCTAGAAATTTTAAAAACGCATTTCTATAAAAGGCGTAAATTGTCTTATTTTTATAGTTTTTAAGCTTTTTTTGCTAAAAAACATTTGCCTTTTGGCGTATTTTAATATATTATTAATCAAAAGGTGTAATATGGAAAATTTGCAACATAATTTTAGGCTTAAAATTGATGGCGACTTTTTTGAGGTTGACGTTTCAAACTCTAGTTTTAATAAAACAATAGATAAAAATTACTCTTTTCATTCTATGCACTATCATAGATTTATAGAGTTGTTTATAGTAATTGACGGAAGCGTTACAGTGGTTACGGAAAAAGGTGAGATTTCATCTAGTAACGGCATTGTTGTAATACCGCCATTTTTAACGCACTACTCTAAGCGAAGTGGTGAAATTTTTAATTTTTCGTTTCTAATTAAAAAGGGTAAAAGTAACAGTGGTTTTAGCAAACTTTTTAATTCTACCAGTATTTTTTCACTAGAAAAAAACGAGAATATTTTAAAATATATTTCCGTTTTAAAAGATATGTTTGTAAACGAAAAAAACTTTGTTTTAGAAAAGGCAGAACTTTTATTTAAACTACTTTTTTGGGAAATTATTCTTGTAAATAATGCGCATAACGATAATTTAGACCTAAACTCTACCTCGTACACAACTAAAATTGAAAACTTTATTTTTTACAATTATAATAAAGACGTAACGCTTAAAGATTTTGCAAAGCATCTATCGTTAAGTACTCGCCAAACCTCACGCATAATACACCAAAACTACGGCAAAAGTTTTTCAACGCTACTTAATGAAAGAAGGTTGTACATTGCCTCTCAGTTATTACTAAATAGTAATAAATCTATGGCGGAAATTGCAGAAGCCGTTTGCTTTAACACAGAAAACTACTTTTATTCACAATTTAAAAAACACTACGGCTTAACGCCATTACAATATAAAAAGAAATATTTTAATACGGTTAAATAAAAAGAATAATTAAAAAAGGCGTTTCATATAATTTTAGTATGAAACGTTCGTTATTTTTATGGCAATTTGGTGGGTTTACTTTTGCGGTAGTTTTTGGCACGCTTTTACATTTTTTATTCGAGTTTACAGGCTCTACTTTAGTTACGCCAATTTCAGCGGTAAACGAAAGCACCTGGGAGCATATGAAAATTCTATTTTTTCCTATGCTGTTTTACGCTATTTTTGAGTGGTTTTTTCTTAAAAAAGAGTATGGCAACTACTGGAACGCAAAACTGTTTGGCACTTTACTTGGCGTTGAACTTATACCTATTTTGTTTTATACGTTTAAAGGTTGTTTTGGAGCCCCGCCAGACTGGCTTAACATATTATTCTTTTTTGTTTCCGCCTTTTTAGCCTACTATTATGAGGCCCTAATTTTAAAAAGTGGTAAATATAAAAAATTTAACGTAATATCTATAATTTTACTTTTTTTAACAGCGGTTTTATTTATTGTTTTTACTTACTTTACACCACGTTTACCTTTGTTTTTAGACCCCGTTACAAATAAATATTCTATAGTTTAATAAAACAACAAAAGCACTAACCAAGTTAGTGCTTTTTATTTTTTAATATATAAGGTTGAAGCCTAAACTATAAATACATTTCGGCATGTAGCATAAGCATTGAAAGGGCGGTTATTGAAGCTGTTTCCGTTCTTAAAATTCGTTTGCCAAGTGAAATTACTTCACCGCCAATTTGTTTAACTTTTTCAATTTCCTTATCGTCAAACCCGCCTTCCGGGCCTATTATTATGCCAATGCTCATACCGCTTTTAATTTTGCTTAAAGCGATTTTTGTGCCTTCAATACCCTCTTCACTTTCGTAAGGGGCAATAAAAAGGTCGAGCGTTTTAGCAAGTTCTAACGCCTCGTTAAACGTTAAAACGTTTTCAACGGTAGGAATAATATTGCGCTTGCTTTGCTTAGCGCCAGCTTCGGCTATAGCATTGTACCTTTCAGTTTTTTGGTTTTTCTTTTTGCCGTCTAACTTAACAACGCATCTTTTCATTTCTACGGGAACAATTTTATAAACGCCAAGCTCTACCGCCTTTTGAATAACAAGTTCCATTTTATCGCTTTTAGGCAAGCCTTGAAACAAGTAAATTTTAATAGGGAGTTCGCTTTCTTTGTAGTTCTCTTCTAAAATTTTAACTATTACGCTATTCTCGCTAAATTCGCAAATTTCGCAAAGATGAGTTTTTTCATTAGAAGTAACTAAAATTTGCTCTTTAACTTTCATACGCAAAACGTTTTTTATATGATTAAAATCTCCACCACAAATTTCAAATGAATTATTAAGTTTTTCGCTTTTTACAAAAAAATTATACATTATTCTTTAATTTCTTTTGGCTTTTTAATAAGTAAAAGGTCAACAACCATTGCAACAACGTAAAGAGCAAGTGTTGCAACAAATACCCACGTTACGTTTCCTGTTAAGTCCTTAATTAAAGCTGCCATTTGGTTACCAGTTAAGCCTGCAAACGCCCAAGCTGAGAGCGCCACACCGTGAATAGTAGAAATTGCTTTCATGCCAAAATGGTCTGAAAGAAGTGTTGGCAAGTTTGAAAAACCACCGCCGTAACCAGCGTTTACTAAGAATAAAAGCGCAAGTACGATAATTACGGAAACAATAGAACTATCAAAGCCGTTTGTAAAGCCTAAAATAACAGCAATTAAAGAAATTGCAATTTCGCTTATTAAAATAATTTTGTACATTGTGTTTCTATCTTTTAACCCGTCTGCAAGAGCGGAATAGCCAAGCCTACCACCAGCGTTAAATACGGCGCAAATAGTACCGATTAAAGCAGGTGCTAAACCTATCATTTTAATAAGTTCTTTTTCGTTAGAAATAATTGCTAAACCGCAAGTAATATTTATATAGAATACAAGCCATACGCCAATAAACGTTTTATCTTTAAATACCTTAAACTTAGAAAAGAACGTTTTAATTGGGTGTGGGTCTTTTTCCGTGCTAACCTCTTCGTGCCAACCGTCAGGCTTCTTTAAGAGTAAGTGGCCAATAAGCATCATAACAAAGTAAACGCCGGCTAAAATAAGGAACATAGTGTAAAGTTCCATACCACTTGCCATCATTGCCTCCATTATAGGAGTTGCAATAGCCTTTGCCGCACCAAAGCCCGCAACCGCTAAGCCCGTTGCTAAGCCTTTGTTATTTTTAAACCAAAGCATTAAAGTTTTTACAGGAGATAAATAGCCAAGACCTAAACCAATACCCATTATGCAACCATAGCAAACTAAAATGCCAATTAAACTTTTTAAATAGATAAAGAGCGCCGTGCCAGCCAAGCCAAAAGCAAAGCAGAATGCCGCAATAAGTGACGACCTATGAATATTCTTTTCAACAACGTTGCCCATAAACGCAGCAGACATACCTAAAAAGAAAATTGCAAGTGAGAAAGCCCATTCAACGTTTGCAGTTGATTGACCAATATAGTTTGCAATTTGTTCTTTAAAAGTGCTCCAGCAGTAAACTGTACCAATACTGCAATGAAGTAAGAGTGCGGGAATAGCCGCACGAGTCCATTTGTTACTAAATTTTGCCATAAATATACCTTCTTTTGTTAACGCTACAATAAAAAGTAGTGCTTGTTATGTCATAATATAGCACTTTTTTAAAGTGTTATTTTTGGCACAATTCACATTTTATTCTTTTTTATTTATAAAGTCAAGTTATTTAACTAATTGTAGCACAATTTATTATATGAATATAATAAAATAAGCGCAACAAAAAAGCACCCGCTATTAGGGTGCTTTACGGTTTAATAATTTCCTTCTAATTCAGTGTCTTTAAATAAATCATCGTTAAAAAAGTCATATAAAGTTATATTTAACGCTTGGCATATATCAAGCAAAGTTCTTGTTCCAGGATTTTTGCTTTTGCCGTAAAATATACTTTTTATAGTTCCCGCAGGCAAACCCGAAAGCGTTGCCAATTTATTAGGACTTATAGAATTTTGTTCACATAAGGCGTAAATCCTTTTAGTGATAGCATCTTCTAATTTCATACTAATTATTATCCCCAAAGTTATATCTTCTATAATTTTAACAAAAATTATTTGTAAATATGGAAGATATATCTTCTATTTTATGCTATACTATATACATAAGGAGAAAATTATATGAAAACTATTGCATTTTTTGGGCATAAACATATTTTAAATAAAAATGCCATTAAAGAAAGTCTTTTTAAAACGCTAAATAGCCTACCTGCAAATGAATATAACAATTTTTTAATAGGTTGCCACGGAGAGTTTGATAGCCTTGCCTTATCTACTTGTATCGCCTATAAAAATACCATTAACAATAACGCTATTATAAACGTTGTTTTAACAAATTTATCTATATTAAATAAAAACGATTTTAACGATAGTAAAATTGATTTTTATAAGCAAAACGGCTGTTCAACAATGTTTTACAACATTGAAGAGCAACACTATAAAAACCGTATAATTTTTACAAATAAAAAAATGGTTGATAATAGTGATTTGATAATATGCTATGTTAATATGAATTCATATAAAAGCGGGGCAAAAAACACTGTAAAATACGCTTTAAAACAAGGAAAAAACATTATAAATTTATTTGTATAAGAAAAAAAGCAAATTAAAAAGAAGTGCGATTTGCACTTCTTTTTTAATTCTTTTTAGTAGTCTCCAAATTGCCAAAAACTGCATTAGCCCTAATTAAATTTCGCTTACGGAAACTAAACGCTTGTAAATATAAGTTTCAAACGGATTAGAAGTTAAAGGTAATAACTCAACTTCTAACTCTTCAATTTTATCAATTTCTCCATTTAGATAACTTTGAATTTTTGCCTTGCAAGTTTTAGCGCGCATTATAACGCCACCAAGCCTTGCGTCTTGCACTTCCCAACCAAAAGGCTTGTTTTCCGTATGCCATAACTTGTAGAATTTTTGGTGGAAGTCGTTAAGTAAAACGTCTAATTTATCATAGTCACAAACAATGTTTTTAAGTTCTTGCTTGTCGCCGTTTTTATACGCCGTGCGAGTGCGAATTGAAAGGGTTGCCTTAATTTCTAAACACCTACTTAAACTTGCCATAGAGTTAAAGATATATGCATATTCGCCAGCACGTTTTGCCGCGTCTTCTAAATTCTTAGTGCAAGTTGCATAGTCCATATCGTAGGCTTCAATGCCAAAATAGTCGTTACTATTCATAAAACAGTCACTATACAAAAGGCTCTTTGACGGTATTGGGTCATAGTCAAACTTTTTAGCGTTTGCCGTGTAGTTAAGGCTATCTAAAAGCATAAAGTCATCGTAATTTACGCCGAATAACTTATAAAAACCACTCTTAATTTCTTCTTCATTTTCAATTCCGTCTGCATAGCATTTAATAGCGTAAAGCGATGGTAAAAGCGCATAGAAAGAACACTCTTTGCCATCATCGCCCCAAAGCGTCATTAAAACGTTAGTAATGCCGTGCTCTTTAACGCTTTGCATTGCAGATTTCATTGTTCTTAACGTGTAGTAGTTAAGCGGAACAAACCCAGTCCAAGTCCATACGCCACCAGCAAACCAAATTTCTTTGCCCGTTGCTTGGTGAGATTTAAGCATATCGTCATAAGACGGTTTAAACGAGTGGTAATAATCCCAATAAACTAAGTCAACGTTAGGCATTTTAGAAGTAACCTCTTCAGGAATTCTTAAATTTTCGCCGTAGTATTCGCCGTTGTTTATAAGCCTAAAGAACATATCGCTCCACATATGAGCCTTAAAGCCGTATTTAGTGGCAATTTCAATTACCTTGTTTAAATGCCTTAAAAGAATATCAAATCTATTGTGGTAGCCGTGTTTGTCTAAAAACTTGCCAAGGCCAACCATGTGCGCCTCGTCCATACCAATGTTAACAACGCGTGAAGTAAAGTTTTTAGAAAGAGTTAAAAACATTTTATCAATGAGTTCGTAAGTTTTTTCTTCATCAATAAGCAAAATGTCGTTAACGTCAACAATCTTTTTATAATTTCTTAATTTAACTAAGTTTGTAAAGTGCGCAAGCGTTTGTATGCAAGGTATAAGTTCAATGCCCTTAGTTTTAGCGTATGCGTCTATTTCCTTAATTTCTTCGGCAGTGTAGCCACCGCGCAAATAACCAAAATATGGCTCGCCTTCAACTTTAAAAGTATCTTCAGTATAAAGTTCAAGTGCGTTATAGCCCATTTTAGCTAAAACGTCTATCATTTTTTTAACTTCACTAACTTTCATAACGGCGTTTCTTGAACAGTCAAGCATAACGCCAAAATATTTATAATTCATAATAATCTCCTATTGGTTTTTATAATGATATTATTTAAGCAAAGGTTTGTCAAGCCTTCATTTCAAAATTTTTTTAATTATCCAAAACTGCAACTTGCTTGGAAGCGCGTTTAAGAGTAATAAAAGTTTATTTCTATTTATGCTATACGCAAATTTAGGTTTTTTAGTTTCTAAAATTTTAAGCGTTTTATCCGCTATTTTTTTAGGTGGAATATTTTTTGCTTCTACGCCGTTTACAATACGTTTAAACCTTTTTGCGTTGCAAGAATATATTTGAGTGTTTTCACAAAACTTATCAAGTGCGGTAGTTGAAACGCCAAGCATACTTGTTGAAACCGCGCCTGCGCGAAGCACGGAAACGTAAACGCCTAAAAGTTGCATTTCCATTTTTAAAGAGTAAGCGTACTTATCAAGCGCGCTTTTTGTAATGGCGTAAATGCCTGTAAATGGAAGCGGGTCAAGCGGTGCAAGTTCGCTTGTTGTCATAATAATTTTACTGCCGTTTTTTAAAAGGGGCGCAAATATTTTATTTATATAAAACGCGCCGTAAAGGTTTATTTTAAAAATACGGTCAAACTCGTCTTCTTTAATTTCAATTAAAGAATTAAGCATATAAATGCCCGCATAGTGAATTATTGCGTAAAGCTCGGTTGTAACTTTTTTAACTTGGTTAAACGCGTTATTTATACTTTCAACGCTTGTTACGTCCGCCTCTATAGGGATAACGTTTTGTAAATTATCTTTTTTAATTTGTTTGTCAAGCGCAAAAATCGTGTAGCCTTTTAAGGAAAGCGCCTTAACCGCTTCATAGCCCATACCGCCGTATGCACCCGTTACAAGAATATACTTCATTTTTAACTCCGATTTTATTTGTTATTATTATAACAAAAAACCGCTCACGTTTCAAGCGGTTAAAAAATAAAAAACGCAAAATATTTTTTGCGTTTTTTAAATAGATTTTAATCTTTGTTAACAACTTTTTTTTGCCAAGACCTTTTACTACATTTAGGACACTTCATATATCTTATTCTACCGTAGTGCATTGCAGAAACCACTTGCTTGTACGTTGGAACGTATTTGTGCTTACAGTGCTTACACTCGTAGTAGCCTGCAACTTGTTCTATTCTTACAGCAAAAAAGCAAGCCGTTAAAAACATTGCAAAAGCACTAACTATTATTACAACGCGTAGCCACGTTTTCATTGGCACGTACGCCGCAATCATAATTAAACCTAAAAATAATAAAATTGCGGGAATTCCTATTGCAAATTCCATAAAAAGTAAGCGTTTATCTGCTTCTTGTTTTTGTTTTACTGCTTCTATTAAGTTTTTTTCTAATTCTTTGTTATAATTTTCCATTGATACAACCTCCCCTGTTAATAAATCGTTTACGCTAATTTTAAGGAGCGAACAAAGGTCAAGCATAATTGAAGAGTCGGGTAGCGCCCTGCCCGTTTCCCATTTTGAAACCGCCCTATCAGTAACCCCTAACTTTTCGGCAAGTTGAAATTGCGTTAAGTTTACAAGTTTTCTTCTTTCGGCTATAAATTTGCCAATTTTAATTTGATTCATTTCCGCCTCCTTTCACCGCTATTATATACACGGTTTTTTAAAAAATCTACATACTGCTGGTTGAGTTGGGGAGTTTTTTACAAATTCATACCAACGGTAGAGTTTATTTTACGTATTCCTTGCTATATTATATAGTATTGCCCGTTTTTTTACAATAAAATATGGCTACAAGTTTTTGTAGCCATACTATTTTTAAAAAATTCCTTTATTGTACTTTTTCATAGCGTAAAAACTAATTATTAAACCTACAATAAAGCCTACACCAAGAACTATTCCGCCTAGCAGATTAAATAAGTCGGTTTTAGTTATATAAAACACCGTAAAGAATACACCTGCTATTATTAAGCCTAAACCTATAATAATTGTGCCTATGCCAACTAATTTGCCAAAAGGTTTTAAGTCTTCTTCCTTAACGCGCTTTCTATGATATGAGTGTAGCATTTTAACGTTGCCGCACATATTCATAATTCCTATAACTATTAAAATTATACCTAATATAAAGGTTAAAATTATCTCTTTCATTTTAAACTCCTAATTATTATTGATTAGGCAAAATTATTTTTCGTTTTTGTAAATTTCTTTAAAGTATTTATACGTATCAACTTTTAATTCGCCACAAGCAGGCTCGTCACAAATAATAATGCCGTCTTTATGCATTTGAAGTGCGCTTATTGTCCAAGCGTGGTCAACACCGCCTTCTACACAATGGCGAAGTGCGCGTGCTTTGTTGTGGCCTGTGATAATAAGCATAACTTGTTTAGAATCACAAACCGTGCCAACACCAACAGAAAGTGCAGTTTTTGGAACTTTATTAACGTCTCCGCCAAAGAAGCGTGAGTTAACAATTAAAGTATCTTCCGTTAAAGCGCGAACGCCCGTTCTTGAAGTTAATGAAGTGAAAGGTTCGTTAAAGGCAATGTGACCGTCAACACCAGAACCGCCCATAAATAAATCAATACCGCCGTATGAAGCAATTTTTTCTTCATAGCGTTTGCACTCTGCTTCTAAATCTTTGGCCATACCGTTTAAAATGTTGATGTTTTCTCTTGGAATATCAATGTGGTTAAAGAAGTTATCGTGCATAAAGTACCAATAACTTTGGTCGTGCTCTCTTGGTAAGCCAACGTATTCGTCCATATTAAAAGTTACAACGTTTTTAAAAGTAACTTTACCCGCTTTATTCATTTCAATTAACTTTTTGTAAACGCCAAGTGGAGAAGAACCAGTTGGTAAACCTAAAACGAAAGGCCTATTTTCTTTATGGTTGTTTATTGCGTTTGCAATATGCTCTGCGCCCCAAGCGCTAACTAAATCATAATTGTCTTTAATAATAAGTTTCATAATATACTCCTTAACAGTTTAATTTTATATTATTATATATCATTTTGCGCCATACAACAACTAATTAAGTGTTGCAAGTTTTAGCAACTACAAGTTGCTTTTTAAATTTAAAAAATTACGTAGTTCTAATATTTAAATTATTAAATAAGTATTTAAATTATACATCTTTATTGGCATTTTGTAAATACGTATAAAATATTTTTACATAAAAAAGAACGATTTTGCAATCGTTCTTTTTGTAATCTATTATTTATTTTTTTCTTTTGAGCGTTTATCGTTAATTATTTTCATATGCTCTGCGGTAATAAGCGTAACGCCTTCTTCTTTAGCCCATTTTACACAGCCTTTTAATACGAGTGGTAAAAATACTCTTGGAACGCCAAGAACGGTTTTTAAAGCATCGTCAGTAAACTTAACAACGTCATCTACGCGGTCTGCTGCGTAGCGTACAGATTCAAGCGATGCTTCACGCACTTGTAAAAGTTCCGCGCGCATTTTTGCTTTTTTATGGAACCAGAAATTTTTGCTATCGCGATAGCCATAATCAACAGGAAGCGGTGGAAAATCTTTTGCTCTAACGCCGTTTACAATTGCATCACGATATTTTTTCTTCATTAAAATTTTGTCAATTTTTAAAATAAAATGTGCGCCAAACTTGCTTGTAATACCATTAAAGTCGTGATATGGTGGTTCATAGCCGTTAAGTTCACCAGGCAAATCTTTGTCCGCCCCGTCTAAACTGCGCATCCAAGTACATTCAATAGCCTCAATAGCATCAGTTAAAACCATTGGGCGAGCCTCGCCTGTTTCTTCTTCAATAATGCTTTTTTCTAAACGGAATTTGCATTTTGGCATTTTGTCGCTTGGCTTGTCGCCCGGCCAAGAAAGTTTAACGGCTTCTTTAAAAGTTTTAGGGTTATCATCAATAAAGTTTATTGCACATTTACCGTTTCTTAAAATGTTTTGAGCCGTGTTTGACGAGTTGCGGCAACATAAAAGCATTGCATAATAGTCTTTGCCCGCAACGTAGTAAGGTTGAACGAGAGAATAAGGGCCCAAATTTGTAGTGCCGTCTTCACACAAAGTTGAAATTATAACCGTTGGCATTGGAAAAAACAATGACGTTTGGTAAAAGTTATCTACAATTCTTAAATTTTCAAAACTGCTCATAATATGCTCCTTTTAATTTTTTAGACCTAAATAGTCTATAAGATTTTCTATATTTTGCTGTTTATCGCTCGTTATTTGAGCACTTGTTTTAAGTTCGTTTTTAATGCGCTTGCTATCGCCTTTAAACACAACTTCAAAACACCTAAGCACCACAAAAATTGGGTATAACCACTTATGTTTTTTCAACACGTTGTAGCGGTGCTGCATTTCTTCAACGGGCATAAATATGCGTGATAATATATATTTTGCCCTTCCGCCCTTTTTGCCTTGATTAATTAACACTTCGTTTTGGCTACTGCCAAAAACTCCGCCGTCAATAACAAAGTTTTTAAGCATTGTGGCTTCTTTTGTATACTCTTCATTTTCAAGCCAAATTTTAGAAAGCGTATAACAAGCGTTTTCAAACTTAATTAAACCGCCTTCTTCAAGTAAAGCGTTTGCCTTTTCTTTGTTAAACTCATACTTTTCATTTATTAGCCATAAATCTATAAACGGCTTTATGCCGCATCCGCCTTTAAACATATGGCGTGCCATATGAGCAACGTGGTAGAAATAAAAATACTCTCCACTCATTTTATAGCAATAAGAATTTTCTTGCTTTGTGACATTTTTCCAAACGTTGCTTAATATTTTGTTTGACGACAAACTATCACACTTGGCAATTAAATCAAAGTGAAGTTCTACGTGAACGCCGTTAGGAGAAACCATAATCGTGTTATACGCATCCGTTTCTTGACTTGTGTAATTTAGTGTTTTTACCAATTCGTTAACAACCAACTCCAAGTCGCTTTTATTAAGCAAAACGTCAATATCAGCACTTGTACGCATCCATTTTTGCGGATATAAATAGCGAATAGCCAAGCCCTTTAACGGCAAATAATTAACGTGCAATTTTTCTAAAACAGAGCATAAGCGCTCATATTCGTAATTTATAGAAGCAAGGCGGTAAAACGCCATATTTCTTTCATTTAAAAACAACTTTTCTTCTTTAGATTTTTTAGGAAGCAATCCGTTCTTGTCTAAAGCATCACCTATAAGGTGTGCAAGGTCGTGTCGCTTAGAAAGCGTAAATAAAGCAGGCAAAATATCAGGCGTTATTAAAGCTATAACGTCATTATTAATATCTTCGCCAATTATTGTGTGGCGAATCAATTCAAAAAATATAGTTGATATTTTTTGCTCCATACCTTTTCCCTTTTTAATTTATCCCGTTAAATTCTTCCTTAACTTTCTCGTAACTTTCTAAATTGCCAATATCATAACGTTTGCCTGGCATTTCCATTGCGTGCACGATAGTTTTTGTGCAAAGCCAAGCAATAAAACTGCCAGGAGCATCAACCCCACAACCTTCTTCAATGCCTTGTTTTACAAGTTTTACGTCATCTTTTTTATAAAAGTAAAATGGAGGGCAAGCATAATTAGATTTTGGCTCTAATGGTTTTTCTGTTAAACAAAGTACTTTATCGTTTTGGTCAACTTCTGCAACGCCTGTTTTTTTAAGTTTTTCAATATTTGGCTCATAGTAACGCATTATACAAGAAGTACCTTTGTTTTTTGCGTAAACAATAAATTTTGTTAAGCTAAAATCTAATAAATTATCGCCTGCGATAACCAATAACTCCTCATCTATTTTTAAAGCATCTATTGCAAATTGAATATCTTTAACCGCACCAAGGCGCGTTTCGTTAGAGGTTGTTAAATCATTTAAAATTGTTACATTTTGCCTTTTGGTTTTTGCCCAATCTTTAAAAATTTGATAGAATTTTTGATTAGAAATAACTATAAATTCATTAACTAAGCCTAAACTGTTTATATCTTCAATAAGCCAATCTAAAATTGGTTTACTTTGCACTTTTAATAGCGGTTTTGGAAAATTTTCAGTTAAAGGATATAGCCTTGTAGCATATCCCGCCGCCAAAATTAAACATTTCATATATGAACTCCGTCTGCTGTTTGACAAACGTGTGCAGAAAACTTGCCTTTAAGGCGCGGAAATGCTTTTAAATATTCGCACGTAACGTTTTCTATAATACTTTCTTCATAGTCTGGGTCAATAATTGCCATACAGCAACCTTTAAATCCCGCTCCGCTAAAACGGCCTCCATAAATGCCTTTTGTGTTAAGCATGATTTCGTAAAGAGCCTTAAGTTCTTTAGAGCCGGTTTCATAATTATAAATAGAAGAATATCCACTTTCAAAAGAAAGTTTTCCAAACGTTTCTATATCGCCGTTACGCCAAGCCTCAACACCCTTTTCTACTCTTTCTATTTCCGTGTAGTAATGTTCAGCGCGTTTTCGCCAAGGCTCAGGAAGTTTATCTTTATGCTCTAAATAAACTTCATACGGAACGTCCCTAAGAGTGGTTTTACTAATTTTACCATACTCCATACCACTAAACGCCTTTAATGCGTACGCTGCACTACGGCTTTCATCAACGCGCAAATTATATTTACTGCCAGAAAGCGAGCGCTCTATACCTGAAAAGAAAATTACAAATTTATAAGGCTTCATATTTTTAGGAGCATAAATAAGCTCGTGGCTATCATCTTTTGTGTCCAAATATAAAAGACTGCTCTTTCTAGAATACACTTCACAAGATTGGTCTAATTTGCCACAAGAAATGCCAACGTAATTATTTTCTGAAGATTGCGCCATAAGGATAGTTTCAAGTTCCGTCAAGCAAATATCGTTAACCTTGCAAAGCGCCGTTAAAAACGCCAAAGTAATTGCTGCGGAAGAAGAAAGACCGCCTATAGGCAAAGTTCCTTCAATTACGCCACAAAGGCCAATTCTAATATCGTGCTTTTTAGAAAGCATTAAAGTTGCACCACGCAAGTAGTCCGCCCAATCGTTTTCCTTTTGCTCAGGAACGCCTTTAACGTGCCATTGAGCACGCTTGTCAAATTGCAACGAACTTAATTCAATTACGCCGTTTTGCTTAGGAGCATATGCAATATATATGCCTTTATCTATGGCAAAGCCCGTAGTTTTGCCGTCTTGGTGGTCAACATGCGCGCCAATAGGACAAATTCTATAAGGACAGAACGCTATTTCAGGCTCTCTCTTGTAAGTTTTTTTAAACTTTTCTACACAACGCATTAAAATTTTCTCCAAACCATTTTATCAACAACTCCCGTGTAGCTTTGAATAATTTTTACTACTTTTGTTGAAACGTTTTCATCTATATAATCAGGTACGGGGATACCGTTGTTTCCGTCTTTTACTAATTCTACTGCAGTTTCTACTGCTTGCAATAAGTGATTTTCATCAATGCCGGCTAAAACAAAACAAGCCTTGTCAAGTGCTTCTGGGCGCTCCGTTGAAGTGCGAATACAAACCGCAGGGAAAGCCTTGCCTATACTTGTATAGAAAGAACTTTCTTCAGGAAGCGTTCCGCTATCGGACACTACTGCAAACGCATTTATTTGCAAATTGTTGTAATCGTGGAAGCCTAAAGGCTCGTGTGGAATTACACGCTTATCTAATTTAAAGCCCGTTGACTCAATGCGGCTTCTACTTCTTGGGTGGCAACTATATAAAATTGGCATATCGTATTTTTCCGCCAATTTGTTTATTGCCGTAAATAAAGAAATAAAATTCTTTTCCGTGTCAATATTTTCTTCTCTATGAGCAGAAAGTAAAATGTATTTTTTAGGCTCTAATTTAAGCCTTGCTAAAATATCGCTATTTTCTATTTCAGTTAAGTTTTGGCGTAAAACTTCAGCCATAGGCGAACCTGTAACAAAAGTTCTTTCCTTAGGCAAACCGCAATCTGCCAAATATCTTCTTGCGTGTTCGGAATATGCCAAATTTACGTCGGAAATAATATCTACAATACGGCGGTTGGTTTCTTCAGGCAAGCATTCGTCTTTACACCTATTGCCTGCTTCCATATGGAAAATTGGAATATGCAAGCGCTTTGCAGAAATTGCAGATAAGCAACTATTCGTGTCGCCCAAAATTAAAAGAGCGTCCGGCTTAATTTCCACCATTAACTTATAAGAATAATTTATAATGTTGCCAATAGTTGCACCTAAATCATCGCCTACGGCGTTTAAATACACTTCAGGGTCAGCAAGCTTTAAATCTTTAAAGAATACACCGTTTAAATTATAGTCGTAATTTTGACCTGTGTGTGCTAAAACGCAGTCAAAATATTCTCTACATTTTTTAATAACCGCACCTAAGCGAATAACTTCTGGGCGAGTGCCAACTATTATTAATAACTTTAATTTGCCATTGTTTTTAAACATTTTTACACCTTTGCTATTTAATTACCTTTTAAAAATTTTATATATATAACAGCTTAATTTAAAAATTATTTTATGTTTGAAATTGTATGCAAGCCATATTTTAATTTTATTTTTAAACGAATTGCCATATCGTTGCTTATATTTTATATCTTTTAAACTTAAATCGTTTTCCTTTAAACCTATTAATGTTTTGCTCGGAGATTTTTTATATATCATTGCTCCCCATAGCAACGACTGTAATACAGAAGACATCGAATTGTAATACAAATTATCACAAGGCAAGTTTTTTTCTTCATTAAAACGCTTGATTTCACGCGCCACACATATTAAGCAATTATAATAGCCTTCCCACGTGTTTTCTTTTAAAAGGCGTATCCTTGCCGTTGAAGAATCACCTCTCATTCTTATATAATACAAGCATTCGGCAGAGCCGGCCATACCTTTGCTCATGCATTGAATAAATTTATAATTAAATAAAAAGTCTTCATTGTAATATATACCTTTTTCAAAACTTATATTGTTTTCATCGATTATTTTTTTAAGAAAAATCACCCTGCAAGAACTCATTTTGCAAGAGTCTTCTTTTTTAGGGAAATAATAGCTTCCATTAAACTTTTGAAGTTTTTTTAAATCCGTTGTTTGTCCGAAGTATAATCCCTCTAAGCCATCACGCTCCATAACGCTAATAATGTCAACGTAAATGTTGTCAACAACAAAATCGTCCGAATCAACAAAAGTGACATATTTACCTTGTGCCAACTTAATACCTCTATTTCTTGTTTCGGCAACGCCCCTATTTTCTTGATTAAAGAACTTAATATAGTCGTATTTATTAGCATATTCTAAAGCAACTTTAGCCGTATTATCCGTAGACCCATCGTTAATAACTATAACTTCATATTGCATAGAATTAAAATTTTGCCTTGTTAAAGAATCCAAACAATCACCCAAATATTTTTCAACGTTATATACGGGGACAATTATTGATAATAATATTTTTTCTTCTTGCTTATTATACTTGTCACTCATTTTATTTTCCTTTTGCGCAATTTTTAAACTTTTACACTTCCTCAAAAAACGTATCAGGATGGTTTGGATCAAACTGCTCGTTAGCCCACATAACCGTTACTAAATTTTCCGTTTTAGATAAGTTTATTATGTTGTGAGTATATCCTGGAAGCATATGTACTGCTTGAATTTTTTGCCCACTAACTTCAAAATTAAGAACTTCGTTACTGCCTATTTTACGTTGTTGTATAAGCCCATTGCCTGCAACAACTATAAAAAATTCCCACTTGGTATTGTGCCAATGTTGGCCTTTTGTAACGCCAGGTTTAGATACGTTTATTGATACTTGACCGCAATTTTTAGATTTTAAAAGTTCGGTAAAGCTTCCACGCACGTCTTCGTTCATTTTTAAGTCAAACGCAACCTTTTCTTTTGGCAAATAACTTAAATAAGTTGAATATAATTTTTTTGCAAAACTTCCGTTTGGAATTTCTGGAATAACTAAAGTTTTTGTTTGATTATAAAATTCTTGCAATAAGTCAACTATTTCGCCAAGAGTAACTTTGTGCGTTGTTGGAACATAATAATATTTGCCGTTTTCGCTATCAACGGGAGTTAACCCGTCGTACTCACAACGGCGACCTACCCCTTGTAAAAGGTTGAGCATTTCTTCTATTAAATCATCAATATACAACAACTCAAGTTGTATAGCTCTATCGTTAACGGTTATAGGCAAATCGTTTGCTATATTATTGCAAAAAGTAGCAACCGCACTATTATAATTAGGCTTGCACCACTTACCAAACAAGTTAGGAAAACGATAAACGCAAACCTTTGCACCCGTTTCTGCTTGATAGTCAAAGAACAATTCTTCGCCCGCTTTTTTACTTTTACCATACTCACCTTCGCCGTAGCGACCGATAAGCGTTGCTTGAATAGAAGATGAAAGCATTACGGGGCAAGTATTGTTATATTTTTTTAAAGTGTTAAGCAAAGTTGAAGCAAACCCAAAATTGCCTTGCATAAACTCCTCTTGATTTTGAGGACGATTTACACCTGCCAAGTTAAAAACAAAGTCTGCTCCTCTGCAGTAAGTTTCTAATTCTTCTAAAGTGCCGTCTATATCGTAAGCAAAAATTTCTTCAATATTTAGTTGTGGGCGTGTTTTATCTTTGCCGTCCCTAATATTTTTAAGGCTTTCTACAAGGTTTTTACCAACAAAACCCTTTGCGCCTGTTACAAGAATTTTCATAATTTTTAATATTTAATTCCCATTTTTTCTAATTCTTCTCTTATATAAGAAAGCGTTAATAATTTAGCCTTAACTTGCTCTACGTTTAAGCGTGTAGTGTTGTTAGAGTTAAATTCTGTTAAAGTGTTGCGCTTAGCATCGCCTTTGCTAAAATATTTATCATAGTTTAAACCACGATTATCGGCAATAACACGATAGAAATTGCCCATATCTTCCGATTTTGCACACTCTTCGTTAGTGAGTAGCGTTTCGTACATCTTTTCGCCGTGGCGAATACCTATTGTTTTAATTTTAGACTTGTCGCCACCAAAAAGTTCGCAAACAGCTTCCGCTTGAGTTTGCATTGTGCAAGCAGGAGCTTTTTGCACTAAAATATCACCGCTCTTACCGTGCTCAAACGCAAATAATACGAGGTCTACTGCTTCGTCAAGCGACATAATAAAACGAGTCATTGTTCCATCAGTTAACGTGATAGGTTGTCCGTTTTTAATTTGTTCAATCCAAAGCGGAATAACGCTACCACGACTGCACATAACGTTGCCGTAACGAGTGCAACAAATTTTTGTTTTTTCAGGAGCAACCGTGCGTGATTTTGCAACAATAACCTTCTCCATCATTGCCTTGCTTGTACCCATTGCGTTTATTGGATAAGCCGCCTTATCTGTTGAAAGACACACAATGTTCTTTACGCCCGCTTCAATAGCCGCAGTTAAAACGTTTTCAGTACCTAAAACGTTAGTTTTTACCGCTTCTATTGGAAAAAATTCACAAGATGGAACTTGTTTTAACGCTGCTGCGTGGAATATGTAATCAACACCGTGCATAGCGTTTTTTACACTTGCAATATCTCTAACGTCGCCAATATAAAACTTGATTTTTTCTGCAACTTCAGGCATTTTGGCTTGGAATTCGTGACGCATATCGTCTTGTTTTTTCTCATCGCGTGAGAAAATGCGAATTTCGCCAATGTCGGTTTGTAAAAATCTATTTAGTACGGCGTTACCAAAACTGCCCGTACCACCTGTTATAAGTAACGTTTTGTTTGTAAATGCTGTGCTCATTTTTTAACTCTCCTTTTGAATTTCTTCCCTAATTTTTTTAAATAATGTAATAGGAGAAAACTCTCCTTTATATTCAAAGCGAACTGTTTTAGACTTTATCTCTAAAAGACGTTTTTCCAAATCTTGCTCACTTTCAAATATCTTCATTTTGTCTTCGTTGTAATAAGTACAATTTACTATATTTTTGTTGTTGGTAATTAAAAATTTGTCATACATTATCGCTTCAATTGCGCGTAGCGTTAATGCGTTTTGCTCGCCAACACAAACTTCTAAAATACATTTTGATTTTAATTCTTGCTCTAAAACTTTTTCGTATGGAATTCTAATTGTTTTTATATCGGAAGGAGCATCTTTCATCCCAACAACCGTAAAAGCATAAGTTAAGTTATTTTTTAAACAAACGTCTCTTGCCTTTTTAACAATATTCCCGCGTTTTTTATCTGCTCCCGCAAAAGTAACGTCAAACTCAACTTCAGGCACAACTTCGCAGTCCACTTTAGAGTGTATTCCCTCTAAAAAAATAAAGTCATATAAGCGCGCATCGTTAGCGTCAATAGTAAAAATTAAATCACTGTTTGATTTAAAGTACTGTATGTCGCGCATGTTTCTTGTTGCCATAGTATTAACAAAAATTATAGTTATTTTACTATTCTTTATTTTTTTACGAATATATTGCAAGAATTTTTCATCATACAAAAGAGGATTTGAATCGAAAAACACAAAATGGTTAAAGCCTATTTTTGTTAATTTTTTCTTGTCAAACAAACAACCATATCCTATATTTGTTTTTAAAATTTTATTTGCATATCTATTATGAAATATCTTGTAAATTGAATAACCAACGCCACTATTTTTGTTTATAAATTGACAATTTTTAAAAGACAGCATATCTTTACACATATATTCACAATAATCAAAGCCACTGCCAAACACAACGTAACTATTTTTGTCCATATTCCCCTCTATTTAAGTGTTTTTTAATTATATTTTTAATTTTAATCTCTAATCTTTTAAAAATCGAAAAACGCGTATATTTTTTAGCAAGTTTTTCTACGTCACATTTATCAAGTCTTTTAAAAAAATCTTCTCTGTTTTTGTTTACGTTAACGCTTTTTACCATGCAAGAATTGTATTTTATTGCCATATCTAAATCCGTTTGCTCGCAAGTAAAGTCTTGCTTTATTTCATTTAATGTTTCATCTGCTTTTTTAGAATTGATAACAACTAACGAAACTCCTTTATCATCGCTAAACTCTGGATGCACGTTTTCAACACCCCAGTAATCTGCAAGCGTTATATCGCTATTTCTAAACTTATCTTTAAAAGCGCAATTATAGCAAGACTCCCTCAAAATTATATCCCTTAAGAATAAAAGCATGTATGAGTTTTTGCTTGCAAGCTCGCTTTCGGTACTATTTTCATACTCAAAACTTATAGAGTATTTATTCCAGCCCGTACGCTTATCCTTAAAAGAAATATTTTTAATTGTGCCTTTTTCTTGCTTTTTTGCAACATATTTTTGCCAAACTTTTGGCGACGGCACGCCGTGGCATATAAAATCTTGCGTTATTAAATTATCATAAGGCTTTTTTAAATACGCTTGTAAACCGCCTATTTGGCAAGGCGTTCCCGTAAATAAAACTAATCGGCCTTCGTCTAAAAAGTTTTTTGCTTCTTTATAGGTATTTCCTATTTCGCTTTGAACGTATTTAGACTTTTGTAGTTTTATTAAATCGTTTTCACTTTCAATATAAGCGTGTTTTACTTTAAAATTTTCATCAAACAACGCGCCAAAAACCACGCCGTTTTTACTTAAAACATGTTTTGCAATTCGAGTAAAAACACCGCCTGAAGAACTGTTTTTTCTAACACTTTCATTCTTGTTTATAATCACGTACGCTTGAACGACTTTTCCTTGTTGTTCTTTTTTATTAAGAACGGGGCAAGTTTTTTTACATAAACCGCAATTCGTGCATTTAGTTTCATCTATTACAGGACGCAAAAAACCGTTTTTATCGGGTGCCATACTTATACAGTTTTTAGGACACGCGTGCAAACACGCTGAACAACCGTTACATAACACTTTATCAATTATTTGCATTTGCTTGTTTCCTTTTAAATATTTTAGCAAGCGGTTTTTTAATTAAATCTTTTTCATAATTATTCATACCAAAAAGCCACATGCTAACTACATATATTGCCGTATAAATTACAATAAACAAAATTAAGTTTAACATTGAATATAAATTTATAAATAAGTTTATTAAAATTCCACAAGCAATAGGAATAATCATCGCAAATAATATTTTTAAAATTTCTTTCCAAAACGCTAAAACGTTAATGTTACACTTCTTATGATAATAAATATTCATTACTAAACAATTTGCAATTAGTAAAGATATTGCCGTTCCTATAACCGCACCGATAACGCCGTATAATTTTATTAAAAAGATTGACGCTACCAAATTTAATAAAGCCATACCTAAATATACTAAACTTCTAAACTTGTGCTTGTTTTGAGCTTGTTGCATTTCTCTGCCAATAGTTTGAATAAACGGTATTGTAGATGGCAATGCAAGCAAAATTGTTACGTAATACGAATCTTCATAACCTTCGCCTGCCCAAAAATAAATAAAAGGCTTTCCAAAAAATACGATGCCCGTGGCAAGTAAACCAAGCAATAAAAATTGAAGCCTTCCAACTTTTATAAATAAGGCGGTAAGATTTTCTCTTAACTGATTAGCGCTCGTCTCGTTTACAATTCTATGTATTCTTGGCGCAAAAATGCCCGATATCGCAGATATAAACGCATTGTAATAAGAATATAACGCATAGCCAACTGAATACACGGCAACTGCAGAAGTTCCAGCAAGTCTACCAAGCAACAATTTGTCAACATTAGAATTTAATTGGTCTACAATCAGATTTATTGCTATAAAACTGATATAAGCAAATAAGCTTTTAAAAAGACCTTTTTCATAATCTTTAAAAACAAATTTATTTTTTAATTTTACAAGCACGTAATATATATATATAATATCAACTATAACGTTTACGCCTAGCGACACGGCAACCATCGTTATAGACCTATACCCTAGCAATAATAATGGAAGCATTACTAAAGGATTTAAAACGGTTGTTAAAATACTTAATATTTTTAAAAAAACAAATCTTTCGTGAGCAGAAATTATATTTTTAAAAACACTCATAAGAAATGAAATTGTAAGATTTATTGTTAAAATAAACATTAAAACTTTTGCCGTTTCATACTCGTTTTGAGTTAAGCCTTTATCAAAAACTAAATTTAAATTAAAAGTTAAAAATAAACCACATAAAAGTGCAATTAAGCCTATAACTAAGAATATTGTAAAAAATAAGCCGTTAAGTTTATAAATAGACTCAGTATCGCTATTCTTTTTGTATTTGGCATAATATCTAATATAACCGGAATTAAACCCTAAACTTAAAACTGATAACATTGTTATCGTTGAAGATACGGTATTATATAGGCCATACTCGCTTTGACCAAGCAAGCGTATCATAATAGGCGTATATAATAAGCTTATAATGATATGTAAAAACATTTGCCCATAAGAAAGTATTATTCCAAGTTTTATTTGACTTTTGCCTGCCATTAAGCACGCCTCCTAGCTAAGATTATTTTTTAAAAATTTAAGCGACTTTTCCTTTAAAGAATTAACCTCGTTTTGATTATTACTATAATCAATATTTTTTAAAGAGTTTACGTACTCTAAACTCTCGTTTTTGCCAGCACAAAAACGCTCGCTTACGTTAAATAAATTTGTAACACTTGTAATTCTATCACTCATACCGCCGTTACTATAACGGTTAAACACGAAAAATTGTTTTTCAAAAATTAAGCTAAACGCCGTTGCGTGAAAGCTATCTGTAAACACGTATTCGGCATTTTTAATTAAGTATAAAAATTCACCAGGGTTTACGTTTTTTAATTTTATATCTGCAAATGTTTCATCAAGTTGCGCGTGATATTCTACTAATAAGCCTTGTATAGTTACAACCTTTAAGCCTTTTTTACAAGCGTACTCTTTTACAATTTCACGCTCTTTTTTATTGTTCCCAAAGAAATAACAAAAAACATATTTCTCGTTAATGCTTATAGTGTTTGATATGGCATCGTTCCACTCTTCTTTTCCAAGCAAGAAAACAGGATCAACAACCCATTCAACGTTTACAGGCGAAATAGGATTAAATAACTCAACCATATTTTGCTCCCTAACGGAAACGGCGTTAAAAGATTTTAAATGGTTTTTATAAACTTCTTTTATGACGTTAGGAATTTCACTATGCCCTAAACTTGCACCGTATGAAAGTTTAATTTTAGAATTACTTGCAAAGTCTAAAAAATAGTTTTTATCATACCAAGTATAATTCCAAACTTGGTCACTACCCGTAATAAACGCATCGTACAAATTATTGCACTCCGCAATATTACTTTGGTTATAAACATCTTTTGAACTTTTCACGTTCTTGTCCGTCCATAATTTAAAGCAATTTTGCTTTTCAGTTATTGCTATTTGTTCGTTTTTTATGCGCTTATAAAATATAAGCCTTTTAAACCTTCTCTTTATGGCACCCAAAATTCGCCTTACAGCCCATTTTTTTAAAGGCTTTATTTCAGTGGTGGTTGCTGAGCTATTAAGATTTTTACAACTTGCATAATAAGCAATCTGCTTTGCATCATACCCTAAATTATTAAGTTTTTTTGTTAAAGCATACGCTTGCAAAACGCCTCCGTAATTATTACTTCTATTAAAAAGCGTAGTTATTCCTATTTTCATAAAACCCTTTAAACTTGAATTTATTTGCGACCCTTTATAAAGTTATTTAACTTATTAATTAATTTAACTTTTTTTAGCATTATTTTAAACTTTGTATATGTACAATACTTTTTTACACCATTAAAAGACCACAATAATTTATAAATTGTCAAGCAAGTTCTACCATTAGGTAAAGTTACTAAAACAGTTTCTGTGTCTTTATCATTTTTAATATAAAAAGATTCAAAAAATTTTAAAAATTGACTTACTACTTCAATTGTTTTTTTGTAATTAAATCCCTCTAAATAGTGATGAGAAGCGTCGTCAATCCCCCCAATAATGCACCGCCAATAAAGACCTTTTTTAATAGTTTCGCTTATATTTAAAAAACTAAAAAATTTAATTTTGGCTTGTGTAACGGCAATAATATATTTATAAAAATCTTCATGCTTACTTCTCATTGCACTTGTTTCGTTAATCATGTACTTATAAGCAATTAAATTAGAACACCTTATACTTTTTGACTTATTTAAATATGAATATACAAAAATAGTGTCTTCACCAATTTTTACATTTTCTTCAAATAGAATATTGTTTACTTTTATAATAGAACTTTTATATAATTTAGTCCATGGACCCCTAAATAAATCAGATAACAGTATATTTATTTCTTCATGGTCAACCTTTTCAATATTCAAAAATTTATCGCAAAATTTCACGGAAACTATTTTGTTGTTTGGAAGATGCCTTTCATAAGTACAACAAACTAAATCAACATTATTTTCTTTTTGCAAATTTATCATATTTTCCAAACTGTCGTTAGGTATCCAGTCATCACTATCAATAAAGTTTATAAATTCGCCTTGTGCAATTTTAATGCCAGCGTTTCTTGCCGATGATACGCCACCGTTTTGTTTATGTATAACTTTTATGCGGTCATCTTTTTTTGCATATTCATCACAAATAGCACCGCAATTATCAGGCGAACCGTCATCTACCAAAATTAGTTCAAAATTTTTATACGTTTGATTTAAAACGCTTTCTATACAGCGTGGCAAATATTTTTGCACGTTGTATACTGGAACTATTACAGAAATTAAATTGTTCATAAAAAACTCACCTCCCCATCATTGAAAAAATAAACACAAATAAACTTGGGCTTTTTACCGTAAATGAAAGTTTAACTGCCAACCCTGCTTTATCTACTAAATCTTTTTTGTGTTTTTTAACGCAATAATTATACTCTTTACTTTGTAAAACTCGTTTTGCTAATTCTTTTCGCATCTTCTTATCGCCCTTTCCTGCAAAATTACGAGATAATAAAAGCCTTAAATAATTTAAATTGGCTCTTTCTAATAAAACACCATATTTGTCATACAATCCATAATTATTAAGCATTTGGTATTGTATATTATATAAAAGTTCTAAAGCATCTTGCAATTTAGGTGATGGCATACTGTGGTTAGAACCTTCTCTATTTACGTAATAATATAAAGGTTCGTTTAAATAATAAAAAGATTTAGCCCCAAACATACACGACGGAGTAATAAAACGGTCTTCACATATACGGCTCCTATGTTCACAATATTTTGTATTACTTAAAAACAATTCCGTTTTAAAAATTTTGTTCCACCTTGCATTAGTTATATGATCGCCACTAAATTTAGGAAGGACATTTTCATAAATCTCATCCATTTGCTCATTTTGATAAAAGCCCGATTTGATACATTTACAAGAATCAATATTAATCTTTTCGCCGTAAACGTTATATCTGTCACACATAACTATATCGGCATTATATTGCTTTGCCTTTGAATATAGTTTTTCAAACATATCATGTTCGGCATAATCATCACTATCAATAAAGCCGATATAATCGCCACTAACGTGCTTTACCCCTTCCATCCAAGCAGACATAAGCCCACCGTTTTCCTTTGAAACGTAAGTAAATTTAGGCTTGTCTTTTATAAAATCTTGACAAATTAAATCAGAGCCGTCTGTAGAACCGTCATTTACGATAATTATTTCTACATCTTTTTCAGTTTGATTATCAAGTGACGTTAAACACCTTAATAAATAAGGTTTTACGTTGTAAACGGGAACTATAACACTTACCATTTTTATAAACTCTCCATAAGCCTTATATAACTTTCTTTTAAACTAACGGTTGGCTCCCAGCCAAGCGCTTGCAATTTTTTAGAAGATAATCTCATAGTGGTTTTTGCAGCATATCCAAAAGTGTTGCCTTCAGGAATATCAAAAACTACTTTAATTTCATTGTTTGCAAGTTCTCTTGCAACCATTTTGGCCATATCCGCTATAGTTGTAGCGGTAGATTCATTCACAACCGTGTACGCTTCGCCATTTTGCCCGTCAACTAATAATAAGAATATTGCCTTTAAAGCGTCTGCCGTGTAGCAATAATTTCCAACGGAATCACCTTTTGTGTGAAGAACTATATCAGTTTTGTTCATTGCACTTCTTGCAAATTGAGCAAATACTCTATTTTCTTCCTTTGAAATACCCGCACCAAAAGTTTGTGATAAACGTGCTATTTTAACGGGAACTCCGTACTCTTCTTGATAGCACTTGCACATATTTTCTACTAAACGTTTGCCCTCAGGATAGCAAGAACGAACGTTTGCTATATCTACGTAACCCAAGTCTTTTTCTTCTATAACTTCTTTATTAGGGTCGGTAGTGCCAAAAACTTCCATAGAAGATAAATAAACTAAGCCTTGTACCTTTTTTTCTTTTGCAAATTCTAATATGTTACGACTACCCGTATATATAGAATCCATTGTTTCAACAGGATTAGTTATAAAATATTTTGAAACCGTAGAATTTGCAGTATGTATAATAAAGTCAACGCTATCATTGACCTTAATAAGCTCTACAATATCTTGGTAAACAAATTTTAAGTTCTTGTTATTAAACTGCTCTTTAAAAACATCTTTAGCTTTACTTTCACTTCTTGCCAACGCTATAACGTTTAAGTTTAAACAATATTTTTCATTTGCTTTAAGTATTGCTTTAACTGCAAGCGAGCCAATCAACCCTGTTGCGCCCGTTATTAAAAAAGTTGAATTGTTAAACTTGTTTTCTTTTAAATAGTCGGCTAAAACGTTTAAATCTTGTTCTAAATAAGTCATTATTTATTTTTCCTTTTTAATAACATTGCTTCGCAAATGTAATAATCGGTTATTGTTGTAACCTTAATATTATCCGCAGAGCCTAATACGGAATTTAATTTATAACCGTAATATCTCATCATTGACGCAGAATCTATAAAATTATGCGTACCTTCTTCAAGAGATTTGTTATGAAGCGATAAAATATCTTTAAGATAAAACGCTTGCGGTGCTCTTGCTAATTGGCAATACTGCCTATCAAGCGTTTCAACAATATTTCCGCTATCGTCAACTTGAATAATAGTTTCAATAGCAGGAGCAGTTGTAATGCCGTTACCTTTTTCCTTAACGGACTTAATGCAGTTGGTAATTATATCTTCATCAATTAAAGGTCTAACACCATCGTGAATAAGAACTATTGCACTTTCGCCGTTTGCAAATTTTTCAGCTTCTTGTAAACCAAGGTATTGAGAATTAAGCGCAGTATCTCCACCTGGAATAATAGCAAAAACTTTTTTATAGTCTTTTAAAATGTTTTTAGTATAGTCAAGCCAAGCACCCGTTGTGACTACAACTATTCCGTCGATTAAAGCGTGTTTTTCAAAATGCTCTACCGTATAACATAAAATTGCTTTATTGTCAATTTCTAAAAATTGTTTAGGGCGGTCCGCCATAGTCATGCGCGTTCCGTGCCCACCTGCAAATATCAATGCAATATTTTTCACTAAACTTCTCCTTTTAAAGCCAATACGCTTCGTTATCGTGCTTTATTCGTTTTTCTTCTGGCGGTAAAACCATATAATCACCACCGTTTATGTGAGAATATAATTTGCGCAAATACTCGTCGTAACCAACGGGAATATTTACTTCTAAATTTTCAAACTTGTGTAGTTCGTACTTATTCATGCAAGTAGTAGGAACGCAATTTGCCATACCCCCTGCAACAATAGTTGCGCAATATGGAGCATCGTCAAACGGCAATTCCTTTGCTATTTTATCTATCTTTTTTAAAGGCTTATAGCGCATTTTTTCAGTTATAAAAGTTCTGCCTAAAAAAGCAATAACCTTTTTTATAAAATTACCGTGTTTTTTCCAAGTATAAATTGAAAGTTTATTAAACCAATAAATTTTTCCTAAAAACTCAACTTTTTTACACTTCTTAAACCATTTTTTAGAAAAATCTTGAACGCCGTCTTTTGGGAATAGGTCTATATACACGCCTATCTCATTTCTGTGCGTATTAGGAAACTCTATCATAAGAGTACGCGTATCTATAACTTTTGCAAAAGGATAAATCCCCTCTTCCGCAGTCATTATTTTATAATGTCCGCCAAAGCCGTTTTTGCCTAAAGATATAGCGCGTTCATAGTCTACACGAGGCATGCCTAAATCTATATCGTCATCCCACGGAATAAATCCGTTATGCCTAATTGCGCCAAGTAAACTGCCTGCGTCTAAAAAATAACGCAATCCATTTTCCAAGCAAAAAGTGTGAAATGCCGAAAGCATATCAAGTTGCACTTTTCTAATTTCATCACTTGTCATTCTTGTCATTGAAAGCCTCCGTAGACTTTGTTTTTAGCCTATCCTTTTGAGTAAGCATAATACCAAATAACAACCATAAAAAGTAGCATTTTACGCCTGGGCCAAACGGCGCTAATTGCTCAAACACACTATTTATAAAGTAACAAAGTGCAACGTAGAATAAAACTACTACCACTCTATTTTTGCTTTTTAAATGTTTAATAGCAAACTTTAACGGAGAAAAAGCAACGCCTATAATAACTAAGCCCATAGGAATGCCGTATTCCAAAATTGCCGTTAATATTAAAGACTCTCTTTTCATTCTGCCGTTACCAAAAAACCACCCTTCGCCCAAGTCTTTTGGGAAATTTACCCATTCGGACCAACGGCCCGACGATATATCATCAAGCGAGTCACTATCTCTACCACCATATATTATAGCATCAACCAACGTTTGAAAGATTTGAGGGTTTAATAAAAAATATATAACTATAGCCAAAACTAAAAATATTATCTTTTTTCTAAAATTCTTATCTGCTTCACTGCCAAAAATAAAAGCAAATAGCACAATAACCGGCACTGAAATTATCGTTGCCCTACTTTTTAATAGCGCTACCGTTACGCCTAAAAATAACGCCACTCCAAAACTTAAAAGCCTTTTTAGTTTAGTAAAGTTAGGCACCATATAAAAAAGTGATAGGATTATACCCGTTAATAATATTTGAGAAATTGAGTTTTTTGAATCATACGCATAAATACGATCGTTGATATCAGCGCCAATTAAATATTCAAAGTAAATATTCAATCCTACCACCAAAGCGCTTAAAATATATGCAAAAAACATATTAAACAAGTCTTTTTCGTTAATGCGATTGCCTAAGTTATTGCCTAAACACATAATAAACATTGATAATACAAATGGATACATAATTGCAGTATTTAAATATTTATTGTCCGAAAACAATTCGCCTATACCCAAAAATGCCAAATAAATTAGCATTGTAATAAGATACGGCAAAAATTCTTTAATAACTTTTAGCGTTCCATTTTTAAGCAATATGTACACTGTAAAACATATCCAAATTATAATTGAGAGGGTGCTTGATAATTGTAAATCAACAAGAAACGGCAATTGAGTAAGGTTAGATAAAAAGCAAACTATAGCAATCGCTTTACCCATTGTTGTAGCATTTTTACTATTTAGTTGAACCATAAGCATACCTCCTTTTAAGTTTATTTTTCTGTTTTTAGTTTTCTTTTAAAGCATTGTAAATAGCCTTAGCCATTTCTTCGTAAGAATAAGAACTTATTTTTTCTATATTATTTTTAGACATTGACATTTTCAATTCATTATTGTTTGCCAGTAATTCCATTTTTTCTTGTAAGGCAGAAACATTATTAACTGGAACAATATAGCCATTTTCACCATCATTAATTAGTGAAATTCCAGCGATACACCTATCTGTCGTAATGACTGGTAATCCACAAGCCATTGCCTCGTTTACAACTAAACCCCAGGTATCTTCTCTTGTTGGCAAAACAAATATGTCAGAGGCACAATAATATTTTTTTAATGTTTTTTTATCCATAAAATTTAAAAAGTGAACATTTTTTAAATTTAAGTTTGAAACAATTTTTAAATATTCTTCAGTAGGTGTGCCGCCTATTATATATAAGCCAGCATTGTTAGGCATTCCTTTATAGGCCTTTAGCAATATATCGAATGCTTTTCTATATATAAATTGCCCCACAGATATAAAAACTATTTCTTCATAAATTCCCAATTCTTTACGATAATTCGCTTTTTCTTCCACAGAAACTATGTCTTGTCTAATATCTGACGCGTAAAAAGAAGTAAAAGGAAAATGCGCAATTTTTCTTGGTGTCGCTCCATATCTTAAAAAATACTCATTTTCTATTTTCATGCCACTCAAATATAAAATAGCATCTTTCATTAAATATTTTTTAAATTTTTCTTTAACTCCTTTGCCGCTACCTTGAAAACCACCTTCACTTTGTAAAATATATGGGATTTTATGCTTTTTGCAATATAATATCGCTATAATGCCAGTAGGCGTAGTGGGATTTCCTATAATAATTTTTTCTTTTCGAAACTTCTTTATATGTTTTTTAACTTGCAAAGACAATGCTGTTTCCGCACTGAATTTTATTCCGTTTAAAATGATGCAACTAAAATTCTTTACATTTAGAGTTTTCCAACTATTGTCTCTATCAGTTGCACTTCCCATTTCAAAAACAGCCGTTACTTCAGCAAGTTTACCAAGTTCATTTAAATATTCAACATTATAAGGAGAAGGTATATTCGCTATAAATAAAATTTTCATTTTTTCCATTCCCGTTTATATAATCTTTTATAATTTTCTATCATAACACCTTTAGAATATTTACTTCTTGCCTTTTCAGAAAGTGTTTTAGATATTTTAGGTTTTAATTGCAACATGCTTTCTAAAGATTTTTCTAACTGTTCTACATTTCCATATGGCACAAAAGAATTTCCCATATTCTCTATTGCAGTTTCCCGTACACCTCCCACGTCAAAACCTAAAATCGGCGTGCCACAACATTGAGCCTCTAAACAAGTTGTAGGAAATGTTTCTTGCTTGCTACAAATAATGAAGGTGTCAGCAAGAGAATAATATTGAGCAAGTAAATCTTTATCTTTAATTTTTCCTAATGCAATAACATTTGGTAAACTAAAATCAAGTTTTCCTTCAATACCAATTAAAATAAACTTGATTTTTTCAGAATGTAATGTTTGAGCAATTTTTAATACATGCCTTCCGCCTTTATTCTCACTCATTAAGTTGGGAGCTAAAGACAAAACTACTTTTTCATCATCTGCTATTCCAAGTTCCCTGCGAAGCAGTTTAACTTCCCTTGGATAAAAAATATCAGTATCTATTCCATTGTGCACAACTTCAAACATTTTATCGTGTAAAAAAGATTGCTTTGCCCTTTCTTTTAACCATTTAGATGCGGAAACTATCAACAAATTATCCCACCCGTCAAACAAATCTCTTTTATCTTTATACATTTTTGCAGTTTTATCAAAAAACAAAGTGCTGGGGTATTCTTTTATGTTAGAACAGTTCCCGCATCCATTTTTCCATTTTTCACAATTAAGGGCGCATCCGCATTTACCCGTATACATAAAATCACAATGCATAGAAAACACTGTTTTAATATTATTATTTTTTAAATAATTTATTAAAGGGCGAATGTTTACAAAATATGCATGCAACTCATGAATATGAACAATATCCGGCTTAAATTTTTTTATATAGTTAAGCAAACGCATTGTTGAAAAAAAAGAAAAATATCCGGTGTAACCTGTTATACGAGTTAATATGGCGTGCGTTAATGTTTCAAAATTTAATCCAAATTTAAAAATGTTTTTTTCTTTTATTTTCACTCCGCGACCATAGCAAACTGCTGCTTCATCACCATCATTGTTAATACCTGTATATAAGTCATAAACAATTTTTCCAGTACTACTTTGCTTGCAATTCACATCAATTAATAATACTTTCATTTTCCACCCATTATCTATTTGCGAATTCTTTTATCTAGTCCTAACAACGTAAAAATCTTAATCCCAATATCAAAAGCCCAGCTTTTGTTTTTATATTTCTTATAAACTTTAGGTTGATCGTGATATTGCATCAACTCTTCCTCTGATATTTGCAATTTTTCTGCAACCATAGAAAATAGTTGTTTAGATTCTTCTTCCGTTAACGGAGGCTGCTCTAAAATTTTTAAAGCCTCTTCTCGCGTCATTTGCCCAGTTAGTATTAAACTGGATAATTGTGCCTTGCGAATATCTAAACCAAACCTCGATGGAAGCCACCAACCCTCAATAAACTTGGTTAATAAGTTCTCAAAATGCTTTTGCGGATATGGAATGTACCCATATTCACTAACAAGCGTTTCTATCATTTTTGACTTTGCACACGGAACATAGTTTAATAAATGTACAGTTTTCACTCCTTTTACATATGGCAACCAAAATTTATGTTTAAAGCCTGAAGTGTAAATATAATTCTTTGTCTTGTATCCACCATGTTTTCTTAATACATCTTTGATGTAAACATCATCTGCAGTTTGCCCTGCTCCTTCATACCAAGAAGTAGGGTTTGCTACTATTTCGCTTGAAATATTATAGCCGTTTAAAATATACTTTACTCCTAATTTTTGCGCAAACTTATCTACTTGCGCTATAAACGCATGGTCTTGAGGAGCATCTAACCCAGCATGTCCAGTTTTGAAAAATGCGATTTGCATTTGTCTCATATCTTCAAAATCAATCTTTTCAACATGAAGTTCCAAATTAAGTTTGTCGCAAATTTTTCGTATATTTTCTTCTGCCACTGGCAAATTCCATCCGGCATCTACATGAAAAATAAATGGCCTTAATCCCCATTTAGCAACAGCCATATGTAGTAAATAACTACTGTCTAAACCTCCACTTAAACCAAGTATACTGTCATATTTTTTTCCCTTTCCAGCTTTTTTTATTGTTTCTAATATAGCGTTAAGCTCTTGCTCATGACCATTTCCAAAATCCCACCAGTTTGCAATCCTATTGTCAAATTCAATGCAACGCTCACACACTCCATCTTTATTAAATTTCAATAAAGTGTCTGTAGAATCCATTACACATCTTTCACAAATTTTAACTTTACTCATACAATTTATCTCCATAGATTAATTCCACAAACGGAATTTATCATTAATATTTTCATATAACGCTTCCTTACAAGTTTAAACCTTTTAAAATAACCTCATAACTAGATAAAGTTGAAAATTCAGTTAGCATGCACTCATAGCCAACTTGTCCCATCGCTTTACAGTCGCTATTTAATGCAAGTTGTACGCATTTGTTAAAATCTTCAACGCTGTTACTTGCACACCACCAACCAAAATTCCTGCTTTCAATAAACTTGCCAACGTCAGTGTTAATATCAGTACAAGCAAGTACCGGAAGTTTTGCCTGCATATATGCAAGTAACCTTGATGGAAAATTGGGAACGGTAAAACTATAGTCAAGGAAAATTAAGCCAACGTCACACGCTCCTATCATCTTATCGTAATCTTCACGTGGGAGTGCTTTCATAAGTTTTACGTTACTACAGTTTGAATTGTTGCAAAATTCTTCAAGCTTTCCATATTCAGTTCCGCTACCAACAATCAAAAAGAAAACGTCCCTATTATCCTTATTTGCATTTAAGCAGTTGATAATAAACGGAATACCTTGAGGCTTTCCTAAATTCCCGCCGTAAACAAAAACTTTTTTGTCAAGCGGAATTCCGTATTTTTTACGCATTGTCTCTTTGTCTTCTTGCGTTAAATTAAAGTCTATAGGTTCAATGCTATTATATTGCACTTCAATCTTATCTTTAGGTAAATATGGATTAAGCTTTCTTATAAACTCACAATTAGCCTCGCTCATACACCCAATTTTATCTACTAGCTTATAGTACGCTATTTCTTGCCTTCTGTAATAATGATAAATTAAACCATAAAGCCCTTTTTTTGTTAACATTCCCATATCTAAAGCGTTATGAGGAAGAATATCTTTTATAGACATATAAACTAAAGCCTTATGCTTCTTTTTAAAATATTTAGTGGTTTTGTAAAGCGACAAGTTAGCAACCATTGTAAAAATCAAGTCAAACTTAACACCTTTAGCGCACTTATTAACAGCGTTTATAACTTTATTGTCAAAAAGCATTAAGTTCAATGCTTTTTTTATTTTGTTGGTTTTTTGAATCGTTCCACTTTCAACCCTAATAATATGAACACCATTATTATCAACATAATCTTCCGCTTTACCATTTGTAACTGGCGTTACAACAAAAATCTTATGATTATGCCTAGCAAATTCCTTAATTAAATCCGCATAAATATATTTTGAATTTGAATCTTTTATTTCGTAAATTGAAAGAAAGAGAATGTTCATATCAATACATCAACCACCAATTTTTTTGATTACACTATTTTAGAGCATATACTATCCCCATTTTAAAGTGTATAATATTATATATTATACAAATTTATTTTTGCGTTGTCAACCCCCACTTTTTAATAAAATTGCTAAAAAAGCCCCGTTTTTGCCTCTTTTTTATATGTTTTTTTGTCAAAATTTACTTAAAATTACTATTTTTTAGTTTTGCATAAATTGAATTTATTCACCGAGTTTTAAGCTATTAACAAAATCTGTTAACACATTTTACACAATTAAAAAATTGTTTTGAACAGCAAAAAAACCTTGCTCTGTACGGCAAGGCTTTTTTGTATTTGAAACACTATTTTTAATATTTAAATGTTTTTTTATCTAAAATTAAGACGATTAACAACTCTTTTTATATGCTATTTTAATTGCTATCAGCTTTAATTACTTCGTCAAGGCGACTTTCGCAAAAGGTTAAAAACTTGATAAAAAGTTTATCGTCAATAAACAAGTTTACACCCGTTTCTTTTAAGACTTTTGCCTTATTAAACGTGTCGTTATTCCAAGTGTGGTTACCTATAAACACGTCTACTTTTTCTTTCATTAGCCTGTGTAGTGAATTACGGTAAGCCTCCCTACACCCTTCAAAATCAAATCTTTCTTTCTGCATTGTGTTTGCGCCAGCTCCACCAAACATTCCAACACGGTAAATCTTTCCGTTTTCAACCGTGTTAAAAAAGAAAGAAATTGTTCCCTTAGTATGCCCTGGCGTTTCCATAAATTCAACGGTGGTATTACCAAGGGTAAGAGTATAGCCATCTCCAACTAAAATGTCGGGAATAAAGTGCTTTTTCGCCTTTTCCACGTCATCTTTACCAAGTAAGGTTTTTGCGCCAGAAAGGTCTCTAAGTGCGGCAGTTGCTTCAGTATGGTCGCCGTGCCAATGCGTGTTTATGATGTACTTAATATCCGTTGGTTTAAAGCCAAGTTTATAAATCCCGTCAACAATTAAATACAGCGTGTTGCTATAACCAGGGTCTATAAAAATTAGACCGTCACCCGTGTCAATAATATGTGCCGATGCTTGAAAAGTGCCTACAAAATACACGTTTCCTATAATTTTAAACGGCTCAATTTTCCCTTCCCAAGGGTTTTCAATCTTCCTTCTTTCAAACATTATAATCTTCCTATAATTGATTTGCAAGTGCAGTTGCAGTTTCAGTAATTTTATCAAACTTGCCCGCATTTATCCAGTCTTTGTTAATTAAAAGACTACCAACGCCAATGCCCGATGCTCCCGCTTGCATATATTCTTTAGCATTGCTTAAATCAACGCCACCTACCGCTAAATATTTAATATGAGAAAGTGGTGCTTTAAGCGCTTTTAAGTAACTTACTGACGCGCAAGGGAAAAGTTTAACAAAATCCGCACCTGCGTTATACGCTTTTTTTGCTTCCGTTGCCGTGTATGCGCCCGGAATAGAAACTAAGCCCATTTCAACTGTTTTTTTAATAATATCTTCGTCAGTATCAGGAGATATAATGTATTCCGCACCTGCATCGCGGGCAAGTTGTAACTGCTCTACTGTAATAACCGTGCCTGCACCTACGCACATTTTGCCTTCCATAGCCGTTTTTATCGCTTTAATTGCGTTAGCAGTTTGAATAAAAGAATTTTTATCACTTTGATTAAAAGTAACTTCAACAAGTTTAATTCCGCCCTTATATAACGCTTCGGCAACGCGTACTGCATCATCTGTTTCAATACCGCGCATTATTGCTATTATTTTGTTTTGTTCAATTTGTTTTATAACGTCACTTCTCATTTTATATCTCCCAAGCATTTTTTAATAAAAAACGCCTTTTTTACCAGTTTGACTTGTTGTTTTTTTGTTTTTAATTATATCAAAAACAACTTTTATTGTCAATGTTGTTTAATAATAACGCACAATTAAAATTTGAGAATTTAACATAAAAAAAGACTTACGTGTGTAAGTCTTTTTTGTCTTTCACTTACAAAATAGCTGTCATCTTAAATAGAGCTATTTTTTGTTTATAATCTTTCTTCAATATCTTTTATAGACTTCCCTTTACTATTTCGCCACTCCGTTCTTCCATTCGCATTTCTACCCATAACAACAGCGGCTGATACAGATGGACTAGTAAAGATATAATCCGAATTAAATATAAAGTTTTGATCAATTATCCCTTTTTCTATTAGCTTATTCCTTATATTTTTTATCCAATCTGCAGCACTTTGAGTAACGTCATACGCCACTCTAGAACCTTTCATAACCATAAAGCCATCCGATACGATTAATCCTTTAGCATCTGCCCCCTTGCCGCGTTAATATAAAAAATCTCATCATTAGCATGGTCTATGTTTTTCAATTCCACTTTATCAAAAACTTTATAGCCTAAAGTATTTACAAGTAGCTTAGTATTTTCGATAAATTCAACCAACATCGCATCATCAAATTCTGAAACAGATGAACAAGTTGGTATAGTATTATTCAAAACTACCGCACGGCAAGCATCCTTTGCTAGACAATAAAATTTATTTTTTGCTATTATTTTTCCTGTTTAACGCCATTTCAATTTTGTTTAATAAAACCATGAATTCCAATTTTCTTCGCCTAAATGCTTTAGTTTTTTTATTGGCATATAATTATCATATATATACCAATCTTTATATGCATCTTGTTTGATAAAATATCTACTGTATACTCCAGGTCCATCAATATAATACTCTATAGGCTCTCCAAATCCAAATCTTCTTGCATCAAACCAAGTATAATCACCGTTTCTTATATAAATTTTCCCATTTTTTATTTCAAAATCTTTTGATAAAACTTCTTCAAATTTCATTAGTGTGAACCTTTTTGTTTAATCTAATATTTGCTCAATAAAATCTTTTACATTATCAAGCATTACTGTCGCTCTAATAGCCGCCAATCTATCCTGAATCTTTTTTGCAACATCTTCTTGAGAAAAATCATAAACTGCACTGGTACCAAATATTATACTTTTCCCTGATATTTTTACTTGTTCAAAACCAAACGCGTCAAAAGTTAGAGAAATATTTTGCAACTTACTTTCAAACTCATCTGATGTCACGTTTGGCTTCTTCCCTATTGTAGCACAAATTGCACATGCATAATTTGTTCCATCCTCATTATTACAAGAAAACGATACTGATATCGGTTTGTTAGGTGTTTCTAAACCTCCCAACTTTACATCATTTAGGACGCCTTTTACATAAACTATATTCTCTTCTGAAACTTCAGATGATACATTATTACAATAGGTCATAAGAAGTTTTTCAAAGATTTTTGCTAATTTATGATAAACGTCAGCAACTTCATCTATATCGCTTTCTTTATTATTTATATTTTCAGAGCTTAATTCTTGTTTTGGTTTATATCCGTCAGGGATTTTGCAAACGTAATTAATTCTACACCTTGAAACCAATACGTCAGATTTAAATGATAGTTTCATTCCCGTACCGACAAGCAAGGCGTTTAGTTGCTGGGCAAACATTTTTCCCGTCTTTGTCATTCCACCAAACAAACTATCACTAAATAACTTAAACGCAAATGTATAATAGTCTTCATAATCCCAAGCGAAAAGGTCGTATTTATCAGTAAATTTTTCAATCTTCTTTAAGCTCGCTCTTTTCCCACCTAACGTTGCAATCCATAAATGAACAACGTCCTTACTTGCTATGTCAAAACGAATATCTTCACTGTCTTTGTATTTTGGATTAAATCCTACAACAAGAGAGCCTTTTAATTTTTTCTTTCCTGCTCGGGCATTTTCGTTTACTGTTTTAATTAAATCATTATACGTTTCGCTTACACACCACGCAAATTCTTTTTCAAGAATTGCATCAATTTTTTCGATTGCTTCTTTTTTCGTTAATTGTACTCTTGACATTATCTTTCTCCTTAATTTTAAAATTTGTAAGGCGGAGGTGGATTGTCGTTATATGTTCTACATAATTGCTTATAATTCGGGCAATCCGTATAGGAATAAGAACATTCTTGACAATATGCTCTTTCGTTATAATCGTTTTGTGTTGTTTTGTAAATTTTGCAAATTTTTCTATCCTTGTCATAATATGGACACATCGCATTTTCTCCTTTGTTTTTAAGTGACTCTCACTATCTTTAAGAATTATATCACAATTTGAGATATATGTCAATATCTCAACACGAGATATCATATAATATTTATATGAAATTAAAAGACTTAAGAGAAGAAAACAATTTTACACAAAGTCAAATTGCAGAATATTTAAATATTAAGCAAAACACTTACTCGCAGTACGAAAATGAAAAACGCCAATTACCTATTGACGTTTTAATTAAACTTTCAAGATTTTACAAAGTTTCGACCGATTATATTTTAGAATTAGAAGATTAAAAAAAGACATATAGTAGCACTTTTGCTATTATAGGTCTTCTTTTTTACTTGCTTTTTAATGTTTTAATTGATTTGATGAGTAAAATTTTAATTTTAACGACTTTTTTATACAATAATTGAAAAGCCTCGGCTGTTATAAGTTCCGCATCTTTTAATACAGTCAACCAGTTTTCAGTTTCGCTCGCTTCCTTTAAGGCTATTTCAAATTTCGAAATCATATCGGCTCGGCTTTGCGGATTATTCCCCTCCGCTATATTAGCGCTAATGCTTGTGCCTGAACGTTTAATTTGGTCGCTTAAAACATGCTCTTTTTTACGTTTTAGTTCTTGTGATATTTTTATTATATCTACTGCAAATTCTTGCGATATTGTTAACAACTTATTTTCCTTCATAAACAAATTATATCATACGAAAACAAAAAACGCAACGATAGTTGCTATCATGTGAGTGAAACGAATTATAATGCACCGTTAGGCGTTATCATGCGAACGTTAGTGAGTTATAATTCAAATTCGCTAACGCTAAAATGATAATTGCTAACGCAACATGATAACTCGCCTTTGGCTCGAATTATAATCAAATTCTTGCGAATTTGATATAAAAAAAAGACTTGTTTACACAAGTCTTTTTGGCTCCCCGTGCAAGATTTGAACTTGCGACCCATCGGTTAACAGCCGATTGCTCTACCGCTGAGCTAACGAGGAATAATGAAATGCGGCAACTCCCTATCCTCCCAGGCCGTGTCCAGCCAAGTACTTTTAGCGCAATTGAGCTTAACTTCTGTGTTCGGAATGAGAACAGGTGGGACCTCAACGCTATCGTCACCGCAATGGTTATATAACTGCTTTCGC
>JAFYTO010000018.1 GCA_017558825.1 Clostridia bacterium | reverse complement strand
TCTGATCCAAGCGATATCGTCGCCTACGCATTGTACTTCGTAGCCAGCGTCAAGGTATTGCTTGGGAGGGATAAGCATTGCAAGGTTGGTTTTACCGCAAGCGGAAGGGAACGCAGCTGCAACGTACTTCATTTCTTTATCTTGGGGTCTCTTTACGCCGAGGATAAGCATATGTTCTGCCATCCAGCCTTCTTTCTTGCCTTGGTAAGAAGCAATACGAAGTGCAAAGCACTTTTTACCAAGTAAAACGTTTCCGCCGTAACCAGAGTTTACAGACCAAATTGTGTTATCTTCTGGGAAGTGTAAAATATATCTCTTTTCAGCGTCAAGATCTGCTTTTGAGTGAAGACCACGAACAAAGTCGTTACTATCGCCTAAAACGTCTAAAACAGCCTTACCAATTCTAGTCATAATTTTCATACTTACAACAACGTAGATAGAGTCAGTAACTTCAATACCTACTTTACTGAAAGTTGAACCAACGGCACCCATAGAATAAGGAATAACGTACATTGTTTTACCTTTCATACTACCGTCAAAAATTGCGCCTACTTTTGAGTAAGCTTCTTGAGGATCCATCCAGTTGTTAATTGGACCTGCATCTTCTTTGTTTTTGCAACAAATAAAAGTTCTGCCTTCTACACGAGCAACGTCATTAACGTCTGAACGGTGAAGGTAGCAACCTGGAAGTTTTTCTTCGTTTAACTTGATAAGTTCACCCGTTTTAAGAGCTTCTTGCCTTAATTCTTCAAGTTGTGCTTCTTCGCCTGTAATCCAAACCACTTTCTCAGGTTTGCATAATTGAACTGCGTCATCTACAAACTTTAAAACTTGTTTGTTATTAGTCATTTTTTTGCCTCCATTTATATAATTATAAGTTAATTTTAAACTATCGTTTACAAAATTTCAAATTTTTACGCAATTTTTGAAATATTTTACTAAACTTTTGAAAGATTTTAGTATTTTTTGCCGATTTTTAGTAAAAAAGTACGGTCAAAAAATAAATCCAAAAATTCGCCTATATTATTCTAACATAAATTTGTCAACTTGTAAATAGTTTTATACAATAATTTTAGCAAATAGTCTTTTATGTCAAAAAAAGCCAAATGTCGGCTAAAAAACATATTTTACTTTACGTTCTAATATATATAATTGAGGTAACAATTTTTTGTTACTAAAGGCACTGTATGAGCACTTTTAAAAAAATTGTAATTTTAAACGGAATAGACAATAGTTATAAAGCAGTTGTAAAACTTGAAGTTTTGAATTGTCAGGTAAAAGTCCACGCTGAAGTGATGTTGGCAATTTCTATGCCATATAAAAAGTTTACTTTGGTTATTGGTTTAGGTAATAAAATTTTAAACGTTGTTGTTGACAAAAAAGCCGTGTTCGAATGTGAATTTAATGGAAGTTGTTCTTTAGACAACGGAGTTAGCGTTTTAATTAAAGGGGACAATAAGCCCATATTATACGGCGAAAGCGGTAACCCTACCCTTGCGTTAAACGACCTTTTAAAAGAACCTTGCATTAAAAATTTGGGCGAAAACGAAGAACTTTTTATATATGATGACGAGCAACTTGCATTAGAAAATTATTATGGAAAAAGTGAAGATGAAAACGTGTTACCTACTCAAAATGACTACCAATTTAAAAGCAATATACAACAAAAAGAAGAACGACAAAAAAAAGCTTTTACTTTTGAAAATGAAGAGAGCTCAAGCACTTTCAAAAGCCAAGAATTTTACTTAAAAAATAAGAGTAAATTAGATGAAATTTTTAATAAATACGAGCCGTTTTACGAATTGAACAGCATTATTCCAAACGGCAAATTTGCACGTGTTAACTATAATCAAAACCACCACTATATTGTTGGAATAATATGCGAAAACGAAATTGTAAAATACGTGTGTTACGGAGTTCCTAAAATGAGTGAAGCGCCACCTAAAAATCTAGAAAAATACTGCAAATTTATACCAACTACGCAAGATTTTAAAAGTGGTTATTACCTGGTTTTTCAATGCGCTAATAGCGGAAATTTAGTATAAAAAAAGCCCTAAAAAAGGGCTTTTTATATGTGTAACCAAGCAAAACGCGAAGTATTTTGCAGGGTTTTTACAATTTAACGAGAAAAATACAAAAAAGACCAGCGTTCTTGTAAGGGCGCATACTAAAGCGTATGTAACCAAGCAAAACGCGAAGTATTTTGCAGTATTTTTCCGTTAAAAAAAACATAGCCAAAAGGCTATGTTTTTTAATTATGCTTCGTAAACTGAAACTTGTTTTTTATCTTTACCAAGTCTTTCAAATTTTACTACACCGCTAACGGTTGCAAATAAAGTATCATCTTTACCAATTTGAACGCCGTTACCTGGATAGAATTTTGTTCCACGTTGTCTAACTAAAATAGAACCTGCAGAAACCTTTTGACCGTCAGCACGTTTAATGCCAAGACGTTTAGCCGCACTGTCACGACCGTTTCTAGAACTACCTACACCCTTTTTATGAGCAAATAATCTAATTAAAAACATAATTTACTATCCCCCTTATTTAGATGCAATCGCTGTAATTTTAACGGAAGTGAAAGGTTGTCTATGACCCTTTTTCTTTCTTTCGTTCTTCTTTGCTTTGTACTTAAATACGATAACTTTTTTAAGTTTATCTTGTTTAACTACTTCGCCAGTTACTTTGAACGCTTCCGCGTCCTTGCCTACCTTAATACCATTTTCGTCAGACACCAATAATGCGTTGAATTCTACGCTAGCGCCAACTTCAGCATCAAGCTTTTCAAACTTAACAACGTCGCCTTCAACAACCTTGTATTGCTTGTTGCCGTTTTCAATAATTGCGTACATCAATATTGTACCTCCTGTCTAATCTCGCCGAATTTTACCCTTTGGTTAAAGGCGTTGCATAGCAATCTTAAAGCCTTTTTCGAGCGGTTCCTAATGATTTTACATTTTTTTAACAATTTTGTCAACTGTTTAAGCATACTTTTTTTATAACTACCTAAACTACTTTTAAAGGAGATTAAAATGTTTAAAAACGATATGAATTTAGATGCTATAAACGAAGTTTACCGCAACGCAAGCATTGCACTTTTGTCTATTAGCAACGTTATTGACGAGTTTGAAGACTGTCCGTTAAAAAAGGAAATGACTACTCAATACGAATACTACGAAAAGTTTGTTGGCGAAATTTCCGCCTATATGCTAGAAAAAGGCTATGAAAAAAAGGAAGTTGGCGCAATGAAAAAACTTATGATGGCTTCAGCCGTAAAAATGAACACCGCCTTTGATAACAGCGAGCATCATATAGCCGAACTTATGATTAAAGGCACGGTTATGGGCATTACCGAACTTTGTGCGCTTATAAATAACGCAAAAGTTGTTACCGATAAAGAAATAATTGAGTACGCTAAAAAGTTAAAAGAATTACAAGAAACTTACGAACAAAAACTTAAAAAGTTTTTATAAGCATAATTTTTTTGCGTTGTGGCAATACTAAAAATAGGAGGATATTATAATGAATAATTGTAATTGCAGAGTTAAATGTAACGTATGCGAATGCGTGCATAACTCAAATTGTAACACTTGTAACTTAGATACTATTGAAATTACTCACGAAAAAACTATGGATGACGTTGTTGCAACACCACATTTTTGCAAGTCGTTTTGTAAAAAATAAAACATCTAATTAAAAAATTTAAGTGTAACGTTTGTTACACTTATTTTTTTGGACTTTTGTAGCGTATATTTTAACGGCAAAATTATTGACAACGTAGTTTATTAGTGTTAAACTAATAAAAGGTGCAAATTATTTAAAATTTTAGTTATTTTTTGCGTCTATAAGGAGATTTATTATGAGAAAAAACACGATATGCGTTCAAGGTGGATACACTCCAAAAAACGGCGAGCCAAGGCAAGTTCCCATTATTCAAAGCACTACTTTTAAGTATGATACTAGCGAAGATATGGGCAAACTTTTTGACCTAGAGGCTAGCGGTTATTTTTACTCACGCTTACAAAATCCAACTTGCGATACCGTTGCTAAAAAAATATGTGAACTTGAAGGTGGCGTTGCCGGTATGCTTACGTCATCTGGTCAAGCAGCAAACTTCTACGCAGTATTTAATATTGCAAACTGTGGCGACCATATAGTTGCATGCTCCGCAATTTACGGCGGAACTTTTAACCTTTTTAACGTTACAATGCGCAAAATGGGTATTGACTTTACCTTTGTTAGCCCTGACTGCAGTGAAGAAGAGTTAAGAAGTGCTTTTAAACCTAACACAAAGGCCGTATTTGGCGAAACTATTGCTAACCCTGCCCTTACCGTTTTAGATATTGAGCTCTTTGCAAAAGTGGCTCACGAAAACGGCGTTCCTTTAATTGTTGACAATACTTTTGCAACTCCAATCAACTGTCGTCCATTAGAATTTGGTGCTGACATTGTTACACACTCAACAACTAAGTATATGGACGGACACGGCTCGGCTGTAGGCGGCGCCATTATTGACGGCGGTAAATTTGACTGGTTTAAGTATGCTGATAAATTCCCTGGTTTAACTACTCCTGATGATAGCTATCACGGCATTGTTTATGCAGAAAAATTTGGTTTAGGCGGCGCATTTATTACTAAGGCAACTGCCCAACTTATGCGTGATTTTGGTTCTACACCAGCTCCACAAAGCGCATTTATTTTAAACTTAGGCTTAGAAAGTTTACACGTTAGAATGGAAAGACACTGCTCTAACGCATTAAAAATTGCCGAATTTTTACAAAGCGATGAGCGCATTAGTTACGTTAACTACTGCGGTTTAGAAAATGATAAATACCATAAGTTAGCGCTTAAATACTTACCTAACGGCTCTTGTGGCGTTGTAAGCTTTGGCGTTAAAGGTGGTAGAAAAGTATGTGAAGAGTTTATGAAGCAATTAAAATATATTGCTATTGAAACTCACGTAGCGGACGCTAAATCTTGCTGTTTACACCCTGCAAGTGCAACTCATAGACAAATGACTGATGAAGAACTTATTAAGGCAGGCGTTTACCCTGACCTTGTTAGACTTTCCGTTGGCATTGAAGACGTTAACGACCTTATTGAAGATATTAAACAAGCATTAGACGCTGTTTGTGGAGGTTAAAAATGCCTATAGTAATTCCAAAAGATATTCCCGCGTTTAATACGCTTATTAAAGAGAATATCTTTATAATGAGCAAACAACGCTCTATAAACCAAGATATAAGACCAATTGAGATTGCCATTTTAAACTTAATGCCTACAAAGGTTGTTACGGAAACTCAACTTATGCGCCTTTTATCTAACTCTCCACTCCAAATAAACGTAACGCTTGTTGGGCTTGATACTTACACAGGCTCACACACACCGCTTGAACATTTACAAAAGTTTTATAAACCTTTTTCAAAGATTAAAAACAAGAAGTTTGACGGTATGATTATTACTGGCGCACCCGTTGAAACAATGGAGTTTAGTGACGTTGCGTATTGGAAAGAACTTACGGAAATTTTAGAGTTTACTAAAACTAACGTAACGAGCACAATCTTTATTTGCTGGGGCGCACAAGCCGCACTTAACTATTTTTACGGCATTAAAAAGCATCCGCTTAAAGAAAAACTTTTTGGCGTATTTAAGCACGTTAAAACTACCGCTTACGAAAGTTTACTTAAGGGCGTTGACGATAAGTTTTATATGCCACACTCACGCCATACAACCATTTATAAAAAAGATATTGACGCCGTTAGCGATTTAGAAGTTTTATGCTATTCTAAAAAAGCGGGCGCGTCTATTGTAAAGAGTAAAGACGATAAATACATTTTTATAATGGGCCATTTAGAATACGATAGAGAAACTTTAAAACTTGAATACGAGCGTGACTTAAATAAGGGTTTACCTATCAAAGCGCCGGAAAATTACTTTGTAAACGGCTATAAAGACGGCAAAGGCGAAATAAATATGTGTTGGACAAGTGTTGCTAACCTTATTTACGTTAACTGGCTTAACTACTACGTATATCAAATTACACCATACGATATTAACGAAATTTAATTTAAAACTCCACCAATGCGGTGGAGTTTTTATATGTTTTTTGCAAAAACAAAAAGCGGACTGCATAGTCCGCTTTTTAACTTATTATTAAATTTTGTACCAATAATAATTACCATCATCAATATGATTAGCGTTAGTGCTTGGGTTTGTTACATCAAATTCAGTCCCGTCAATTTTACTTTTCCAATTCTCATAATTTTTAGTTATATACCAAGTTGAAGTATCTTCAAATGTTACGCTTGTTAACGAGTTGCAAGCATAGAACACACCAGTACCTATACTTGTTACGCTATCGCCTATTGTTACGCTTGTTAACGAGGTGCAACCAGAGAACGCAGAAGAACCTATACTTAATACACTATTTGGTATTGTTATATTTGTTAAATTATCGCATTGAGCAAATGCATCATCACCTATACTTGTTACGCTATTAGGTATTGTTACGCTTGTTAACGAGTCGCAATTATAGAACGCTTTATCACCTATACTTGTTACGCTATTTGGTATTGTTATAGTTGTAAGCCTTTCGCAACCCCAAAATACACTGGAAGCAATATATTTAGTATTTTCATTTATTTGATAAGTTGATAAGTTTTTGTTTGTTGCATCAATTAAAATGCAATAATTATTACCGTTAGCTTTAACGTATTTTAAGTTATTTTCTGTAGTATATAACGCACTATTACAAACATAGAACGCATCATCACCTATACTTGTTACGCCGTTTCCTATTGTTACGCTTGTTAACGAGCTGCAATAAGAGAACGCTTTATCACCTATACTTGTTACGCTATCTGGAATAATAACGCTTGTTATAGTGGTATTTTTAAAAGCTTCCTTGCAAATAGATTTTACAGGTTTATTATTATATTCACTTGCTATAATTATATTTTTAGCAGTGCCTTCATAACCTATAACTTCATAATAAGTGCCGTCAGCACTTAAATCGTAATGTATGCCAACCGTTGAGCCTACTGCTCCGTTACAAATTGTGCAGTAGCCAGAATCATCTACCGTATGTTCTGCTTTATCTTTAATTTCATCACAATCATTGCATTTTACCCAATGGAAAGAGTTGTCTGTTGTATAATCATCTTGCCATCTATGGCTTGAAATAGGGGTAAAGTCAACGTCTTCTTCTTTATTACAAATAGAGCAAACTTTATGCGTATAGCCTTGTTCTTTACAAGTAGGCTCTATAATAGTTGTGTTAAAGTTGTGGTCATTAACGCTACCTTTTTTCCACTCAATTTGGTTGCAAGATTTACACACACGATAGAATATTCTATCTTCACAACTCATATCGCCTGTAGTATATACAATTAAATCGCCATAATCGTGGATATGCTCATCTTTTTTAGGGAGTTCAACGGGGTCTAACACGGTGCCGTTAGTTAAAGTTATAACCAACCTACCTTGCTCATCAAATTCAACGGACTTTATTGATATTGTTGTACCATTAGTACCATTTGTACCGTCAACACCGTCTTTACCAATAGCCTTGTATTCAGTAACAACGCCATTAATTACCCAATAGCCGTCTTCATTAATTTCAATAGTAGGAGTAACGCCGTTTGTACCATTTGTGCCAATTGCTTTATATTGAGTTTTACTTCCGTTAATAACCCAGTAACCATCTGCACTAATTTCAATAGTTGGTGTAACGCCGTCTTTACCGTCAACACCGTCCTTACCGTCTTGACCGTTAGTACCATCTTTACCAGGGGCTCCGGTATCGCCTTTGTCACCCTTGTCACCCTTATCACCTTTATCGCCTTTTTCGCCTTTGATGCTTGCAAGCCAATCATCGTATGAAAGCGGAGTTTTGCCGTCTTCTTCCATTTCAGCAACGTACATATTGTATATCAACCTAATTTCACTATCGCTGTCGTTATCATTTGGTTTGCACGCAGTTAAAACAAATGCTGAAAAGCACGCTAAAAATGCGCAAATTAAAATTGTTAATAACTTCTTTTTCATAAACAAGCCTCCTTTATAGGTCTTATATTTAAATTATAGTCAGTTTTTAACTGACTGTCAAGTAAAAACTGACTATTCAGTATATAATGAGATTATGGAATTCACAAAAAGATTTAATGAAGTGTTAAAAACTTGCAATAAAAGTCAAACGCAAATTGCTAAAGAACTTAACGTTTCAAAACAGTGCGTAAACGACTATAAAACAGGCAAAACCGTGCCATCACTACAAACGCTTTATGCCCTTTGCAAAATTTTGGACGTGTCTGCCGACTATTTATTAGGAATTACCGAATATTAAAAGAACTTGAGTAAAATACCCAAGTTCTTTTTTATTTTTATAACGGCCCCTTTGTGCAAAGGGGGCTCCGCTTTAGCGGTGGGGGATTGTAAATTTATATATAATACTCAATCCCTCCGTCACTTACGTGCCACCTCCCTTTACACAAGGGAGGCTTTTACAATTTTAGTTCATTAAAGAAAGTGCAGTTTCAAGTGCCGTTTCTTTTTGAGCGTTTACTACTTTATTTGAAATTTCCGTAGTAATGCCTTTATTGTGTATCGTTGTATTTGAAATTGGCCAATAAATTTGAGCGGTAGTAAGTTTTACAGCGCTACCGTCAAGATTAGCGAACGTAGATTGCATTATGCCCTTACCGTAACTTCTATAAACGGTTTCATTGTTTAGCGTACAAGAAGACACAACCACGCTTACAATATTATTAGCGTCATAATCAAGCATTGCGCCAATTAACGCTTCGGAAGCAGATGCTGTACCCTCATCACACATAACAACTATTTTTTCAAAACCGTAAGAATTATAAACGCTTTTAGCAGAAACAAATTCTTGCCTTTTACCGTTTTTGTCAACCGCTACGGAAACAACCGCTTTTCTACCGTCTTCAACGTTAATAAAATGACTGGCAACCTCGCTTAAAATGTCCATATAACCGCCACCATTATCGCGAAGGTCTAAAATAAGCTTTGTTTTACCATTTTCTTTAAAGATTTTTAAGGCGTCAGCTAATTGTCCGCTTGAGCCGTATAAACCGCTCTTTGTACCATTAAATGCCGTGTATTTAATATATGCCACGTCATCGCCAAAAATAGTACAGTAATTATCTTTTAACGTACGCTCCATATCACCGTTTATATCACTGTAACTATAACAATTTTCACTATCTTGATAAACAACGTAACTCGTGCTATATTTTTGCTTAACTACCGTAAACTCTTGTATATCTCCATCATAGTCAACTTTAAAGGAAACGCTATTTCCAAGGCTAGTAGCATTTACAACGGAAATAAATTCGCTATAAGTAGAAACTGGTTTATATTCATTACCGTCTAAAACCGATACGATATTACCGCCAGCCTTAACACCAGCCCTATCACAAGGCGAATTGATTACTATATAATCAATTCTAGTAGTATTAGAAACTACCGCAATACCAATTCCAACACTTTCGCCTTTTGCCCTTTGCTTAACCGCATCGTATTCCTCTTTTGAATAAAAGGTGGAATATTTATCTAAAAGAGCGTTTTCTATATCGGTTACAATGTCGCCGTCATCAAAATAATAATGTTGTTTATATTTTTGAAGTAAAGTGTATGCATTTTTTAAGTCGCTATCAAGCGTTAACGTCCTTACAATAAAACCAAGGGCAAATGAAAACATAACGCTTATTATTAACGCTACTATTACTATAACTTTTTTTGCTTTACTAGTCATACTCTTATTATTACCCTTTTTATTTTATTTTTGCAAGTACGGAAATTATTTTAAACGCAAGTGCATCGTTAAACGTTCTTATATCCATTCCGGTAATTTTTTTAATTTTTTCTATTCTATATATTAAAGTGTTTCTATGAACGTAAAGTGCTCTTGCCGTTTCGGAAACGTTAAGGTCGTTATTTAAAAATGCTTCGGCAGTGGTCATAATTTCTTCATCTTTTAAAATTTCTACTGCTGATGGTTCTAACAGCATTGATAAAAATTCTTGAATTTTACCTGTAGGCAAATCTTCTGCCATTTTTAAAAGCAAATAGTATTTATATGCGTTTACACTACTTGAAACGTTGAATAAATTACTCATTTTAACAGTTTCTACCGCTTGTTTATAAGATAAAGGAAGTTCAACAAAACTAGTAACAGTGCTACCAACGTAAGCTAAAACCTCATAGCCCAACTCTTCAAAAACACTTTTTACTATATACTCGCTATACTCTATGTTAGAGGTAGAATTCCCGTCATAGTCGTATTCGTTAAACTTTACTAGACACACAAATTCTTCATCTATTATAACAGCCGTATCGCCACTTGATGCGTAATCGTTTAAGAAGGACACAAAGTCGCTTGCGTTGCCCTTTAGCAATTTAAACAATATGCACGCACAAGGCTTTTTAGGAACGCTGTATTTTTCTTGAAAGTGAAGTGTCCTACTTTTAGTAAAGTCACCTAAAATTATTGATAAATACTGCTCACTAAAAGTGAGTTCCAAATTTTTAATTTGGCTATTTTCTATAAATGAAGATATGAATATTGCGTAATTTAACTCTATAGCGCTTACACCTTCTATTGCGCCTGTAAAATTTGTGCCATTAAACGAAAAATAAAAACAAGTTAGGTTTTCTTCTTGCAAAACCACTGGGTCTTTACGCTCGTTAAAAGTTACGCTGGGCAATTTTACGTATTCGCCGTACGTATTTGCCTCAATAAGCCCGTTATCTGAAATAACGGCAACGTCAATGCCAGTTTTGTTTTTTATAGTGTTTAAAATTCCTAAAAGTTCTTTTTCCATAATAGTTCCTTTTGTGCAATTTAACTAAAATATAGTTAAAGTATAGCATTTGTAAGACCTAATGTCAATAATTTGTTGTGCAAATTGCCTAAACACACAAAGTTGAACAAAAATAAAACCGCAAACTTTTGTTTGCGGTTATATTACACTTTTTCTTTTAGGCTTTGCCAATGTATTGGCAAAGACTATTACTTAATTGTTTGAGTTTTTTCTTTTAAGATAACGTCATGCGCGCCACCTTCAACAATACTTGTAGCGGAAACTAAAGTAAGTTTAGCGTTTTGTTGAAGCTCCTTAATAGAAAGAGCGCCACAGTTACACATTGTAGATTTTACTTTGCTTAAGCTTAATGCAACGTTATCTTTAAGTTTACCAGCGTATGGAACGTAACTATCAACACCTTCTTCAAAAGATAATTTTTTATCGCCACCCATATCGTAACGTTGCCAGTTTCTTGCTCTTGCAGAACCTTCGCCCCAATATTCTTTATAGTAGTTACCACCAATAACTACTTTATTTGTAGGGCTTTCATCAAAACGAGCAAAATATCTACCAAGCATAACAAAGTCAGCACCCATGGCAAGAGCTAAAGTGATGTGATGGTCGTAAACGATACCACCGTCTGAGCAAACAGGAACGTAAATACCTGTTTCTTCAAAGTATTTATCTCTTTCTTTGCAAACTTCTATTAACGCTGTAGCTTGACCGCGACCAATACCCTTGGTTTCTCTTGTAATACAAATAGAACCGCCACCAATACCAACTTTAATAAAGTCAGCACCACAGTTTGCTAAAAATCTAAAACCTTCAGCATCAACCACGTTACCAGCACCAACTTTAACTGTATCGCCATATTCTTTTCTAATCCATTCAATAGTAAGTTTTTGCCATTCGCTAAAACCTTCACTACTGTCAATACATAATACGTCAGCACCCGCATTAACAAGCGCAGGAACTCTTTCTTTATAGTCACGAGTGTTAATACCAGCACCCACAACGTAACGCTTTTCACTGTCTAAAAGTTCGTTAGGGTTTTGCTTGTGACTGTCATAGTCTTTACGGAAAACAAAGTAGCAAAGTTTTTGGTCGTCAGTAATAATAGGTAAAGAGTTTAACTTGTTATCCCAAATAATGTCGTTTGCTTCTTTTAAAGTAGTTCCCTCTTTTGCAGTAATAAGCTTATCAAACGGAGTCATAAAAGTTTCAACTTTTTCGTCTAAACTCATACGGCTTACACGGTAATCTCTACTAGTTACAATGCCAACAAGTTTACCTTCACTAGTTCCATCTTCAGTAACTGCTACGGTTGAGTGACCAGTTTTTTCTTTAAGCTCAATAACTTCTTTAAGCGTGCTGCTTGGAGAAAGGTTACTGTCGCTTTTTACAAAGCCAGCTTTGTAGTTTTTAGCGCGTGCTACCATATTAGCTTCATCTTCAATAGATTGAGAGCCGTAAATAAATGACACGCCACCTTCCATAGCAAGCGCAATAGCAAGCTTATCGCCTGAAACTGATTGCATTATTGCTGAAACCATTGGTATGTTCATTGAAATTTTTGGTTCTTCGCCTTTTTTAAATTTTACAAGCGGAGTTTTAAGTGAAACGTTTGCAGGTATTGCTTGACTTGAAGAATATCCTGGAATTAAAAGGTATTCGTTAAACGTATGTGATGGTTCGTTAATGTATATAGCCATAAATGCCTCCTTTAATTTTTAAAATAAACCCGAAATTACGCCGTTTTCATCAACGTCAATATTTTCGGCAGACGGAACTTTTGGCAAGCCCGGCATAGTCATAATATCTCCGGTTAAGACTACTATAAAGCCCGCACCAGCAGAAACTTTTACGTTTTTAATAGTAATTTCAAAACCACTTGGAGCGCCTAACTTTTTAGCATCGTCAGAGAAACTGTATTGAGTTTTAGCCATACAAATAGGCAAATTAGCAAAACCAAGTTCGTTAAGTTTTTTTATTTGCTTTTTAGCGGCAGGTGTAATAACTGCGCCAGTGCCACCGTAAACTTTTTTAACAATTGCGTTAATTTTTTGCTCTATACTATCTTCAACGTCATAAGCAAAAGAGAAGTTGTTTTCTTCTTCGCAAAGCCTTACTACTTCTTCAGCAAGTTCTTTACCACCTTCGCCACCTTCAGCCCAAACGTTAGATAAAACAACGTTTACGTTAAGCTCTTTGCAAGCACTTATAATTGTTTCAACCTCAAGCTCCGTATCGGTTGGGAATTTGTTAACGGCAACAACGCAAGGAAGGTTGAACACCGTTTTAATATTGTTAACGTGCCTTAAAAGGTTTGGTAAACCTAATTTAATAGCACCAACGTTTTCGTTTGCCAAATCGGCTTTTAACACGCCTCCGTGCATTTTAATTGCTCTTACAGTAGCAACTAAAACAACTGCAGATGGTCTTAAGCCTGTTTTTCTACATTTAATATCTAAGAATTTTTCAGCACCTAAATCTCCGCCAAAACCTGCTTCAGTAACAGCATAGTCTGCAGTTTTAAGCGCCATTTTTGTTGCCAAGAACGAGTTGCAACCGTGAGCGATATTTGCAAAAGGACCGCCGTGAATGAACGCAGGAGTGCCTTCAAGCGTTTGAACAAGGTTTGGCTTTAAAGCGTCTTTTAAAAGAGCTGTCATTGCGCCTTGAGCCTTTAAATCGCCTGCTGTAACTGGAGCACCAGCAAAGTTATAACCAATTATAATTTTTGAAAGTTTATCTTTTAAATCGCTAACGGAAGTTGAAAGGCATAACACTGCCATAATTTCGCTAGCAACGGTAATGTCAAAACCGTCTTCTCTTGGAACGCCATTTGCCTTGCCCCCAAGACCGTTTACAATAGAGCGAAGTTGCCTATCGTTCATATCAACGCAACGTTTAAAAGTTATATTGCGCGCATCAATTTGAAGAGCGTTGCCTTGATGAATATGGTTATCTATCATAGCGCAAAGTAAGTTGTTCGCACTTGTAATAGCGTGGAAGTCACCAGTAAAGTGAAGGTTGATATCTTCCATAGGTACTACTTGAGCGTAGCCACCGCCCGTTGCTCCACCTTTAACGCCAAAAACAGGTCCAAGCGATGGTTCACGAAGAGCAACCGCAACGCTTTTGCCTATTTTTTTAAGTCCGTCAGCAAGGCCGATAGTAGTAGTTGTTTTGCCTTCGCCAGCAGATGTTGGGGTTATGGCGGTAACCAATATAAGTTTACCCTCTTTATTAGCGTTGTTTAAATAATCTAAATTGACCTTTGCTTTATAATTGCCATAAGGTTCTAAATAACTATTGTCAATGCCAGCATTATTAGCAATTTGGCTAATAGGCTTAGCCTCAACGCTTTGTGCTATTTCAATGTCTGATAAATATGCCATATAACACCTCTAAGTTGTTATTTTTAGTAACAATTTTATATTTCAACTATTGTAACAAAAACTTTTTTAAAAGTCAATTTGTTTAATTACAAAATTTAACATTTTACGCATTTTATGCGTGTTTTTTACTTGAAAAGTAAAGTTCTTATAATTTAACAAAAGTCCGATGCTAAAAAAGCATCGGACAAATTTATTTGTTAAAATTATTTAATAATTTTAGAAACTACGCCTGAACCTACAGTTCTGCCACCTTCACGGATAGCGAATTTAAGACCTTCTTCCATAGCGATAGGAGTGATGAGTTCTACGTCAATAGTAACGTGGTCACCAGGCATAACCATTTCAACACCTGCAGGGAGTTTGATTGTACCAGTAACGTCAGTTGTTCTGAAGTAGAATTGTGGACGGTAGTTGTTGAAGAATGGAGTATGTCTACCACCTTCTTCTTTAGTT
>JAFYTO010000017.1 GCA_017558825.1 Clostridia bacterium | reverse complement strand
TTTTAAAACATTGTTTTTTAAAAAATAGTGTGCTATAATGCTATAAAAGTAAGATGGCGTATTATGGCTATTTTTCTTAAAGGAGGCTTAATATGAAAAACTATAAAGGTCTTAAAATTGCTATAACTGCAATAGCTCTTATATTGGTGGTTGCATTGGCTGGAACGTTAGGAGTCTTGATAGAAGCAGGCGTTATTAAAACGGAAATATCTTCATTTAACGTTATGTTTTGCGTGCTTTTATTAGGCACGGGCTTATATCTTACGGTGTACTCACTTATTTTAAACGGCGGTTATGAATTTGCAATAGGTTCAACTTTACTTGCTATTGGCGTGGTAGTTTTACTTATAGTTTTAAAAGTGTTTTGGGCAATTACTTTAATTGTTGGATTAACATTGTTTGCTTTAATAATTTTAGGTTTACTTTTGTTAAAAAGCGTGCCGTTAAGCATTGAAAGAACTAATGAAAAAGAAGGCTTTGTTCCTTATATGGAGCGCATTAAGCAAGAAAAGGAAAACGAAAAGGCGCAAGAGGGCGAAGCTCCTACTTTAAAATCGTTTAAAGACGATAATTAAAAATTTATTTTTAAAAGTGTTATTTTGAAGGACGAGATTTATGGATAAACGTAACTTAACTTTACTTACTGACCTTTATCAACTTACTATGATGAACGGCTATTTAAAGAAGAATAAATGTGACGAGTGGGTTGTTTTTGACGTGTTTTTTAGACAAAACGAACTTATAACCTATTCGCTTTTTGCCGGGCTTGAACAAGCCGTAAATTACATTACCAACATTTCATTTAGCAGTGAAGATATTGAGTATTTAAAGGGTTTAAATTTGTTTAATCAAGACTTTTTAGATTACTTATCTAATATGAAATTCACAGGTGACGTGTACGCTGTTGAAGAGGGCACAATGGTATTTCCTGGCGAGCCTATATTAACGGTAAAAGCGCCTATAATGGAAGCTCAGTTTATAGAAACTGCAATTTTAAATATTTTAAATCACCAAACGTTAATTGCAAGTAAGGCTGCAAAAGTTTGCTATTCAGCTAAAGGCGACACGGTTATGGAATTTGGATTAAGGCGTGCGCAAGGTCCAGATGCCGGCATTTACGGTGCGCGTGCCGCAATTATTGGCGGTTGTAATTCTACAAGCAACGTTTTAGCAGGTAAAATGTTTGACGTGCCTGTTGCTGGAACTCACGCTCACAGCTGGGTAATGAATTTTGACAGCGAATACGAAGCGTTTAAAGCGTATGCAGAGTGCTATCCTAATTCAGTTTTGCTTTTAGTTGATACTTACGATACGTTAAGAAGCGGTATTCCAAACGCAATAAAAGTGTTTAAAGAAGTTAAAGAAAAGGGTGGCAAGCCCGTTGGTATAAGGTTAGACAGTGGCGACCTTGCTTATTTAACTAAAAAGGCACGCCAAATGCTTGATGAGGCTGGGTTTGAAGACGTTATTATTTGCGCCAGTGGCGACTTAGATGAAAAACTTATACAATCATTAAAAGTTCAAGGCGCAAAAATAAATTCTTGGGGTATTGGCACTAAACTTATTACAAGTGCAGATATGCCTGCTCTTGGCGGTGTTTATAAACTTGCTGGCGTTGTTAATAAAGACGGTTCTATTACGCCTAAAATTAAAGTTTCTGAAAGCGCGGTTAAAATTACTAACCCAGGATTTAAAAAAGTTATTAGAATTTACGATAAAGAGAGCGGTAAGGCAGAAGCAGATTTAATTATGCTTTTTGACGAGCAAATTGACGAAAGTAAACCTCTTACAATTACTCACCCTATTGATACTTGGAAAAAAATTACTTTTACAAACTACGAAATTAAAACGCTTACCACTCAAATTATTTCAAAAGGCAAGGTTGTTTACTCTATGCCTAAACTCAAAGAAATAGCAAACTACGCAAGAAGCGAAATGTCAACTTTTTGGGACGAGTATTTGAGAATTGACAGTCCTCATATATATAAAGTTGACTTGTCTGATAAACTTTTAGCTTTAAAGACGGAGATGCTCTCAAACGTTAAAAAAGGAACGGTAAAAAATGAAAGAAGTTAAAAAGAGTGTTAAAAGTGCTGACGCTCAAATAGTAGAAAACGCAAAAATGCGTGCAAAAATTATAACGAGTTCAGCTCGTGAGCAATATAATACGGAAGTTGACGTTTTAAAGCTTTTTATAGAAAGGTGGAACTCTTTTGTTAATAAAACGGTAAAAAGTTATCCAAGCGATAAAACGCGTAAGTTGGTTGCGGTTTCTGATATGATAAAGGAAATTTTGCAAAATGATGATGCGGCAAACGTTTCAAGCAAGCAAAAAATCCAGGAAATTTACAAGCTTACGGAAGGTTTTAAAGTTCAAAGCCGTTCATTATATGGTGAAAGTGAAAACGGATTTAATATGGAGGACGTTTTAAATCCTAAAGGCAACTTAGACCTTATGGAGCTTTGCAAAGAATTAGGAGTGACTGAATAATGTTTTTTATAGTTTTGGCTATTATTGCAACTGCCGTGTTAGCACTTGACTTTGTTAGTAAATATTTATCAGTTACGCTTGAATTTAATTTTGTTGTAATACCTAACGTTTTAAAATTTATTCAAACGTATAACACGGGTGCTGCTTTTGGAATGCTTGGCGATAAGGCTTGGGCTAAATACCTTTTTATAGTTTTTACAATTTTAGCTTGCCTTTTCATAATTGCTTACTTTGTTTTTAACATAGTTAAAAAAAGAAGAATTTCAAAATGGCTTGGCGTTGCTTTAACGCTTATATTCTCTGGCGCAATTGGCAATTTGTACGATAGAATTTTTTTAGGAAAAGTTCGTGATTTTATATTGTTTTTTTATAACACTAGAATTTTTCCGTATATATTTAACGTTGCAGATAGTGCGCTTGTAATAGGCGTTATTATGGTAATAGTGTATCTCTTATTTTTAGAAAAAGACGCTGTTTTTAAAAGAAAGGATAAGCAAGATGGAAATTAAGCAAATTACCGTTGAAAAAAACGGCGAACGGGCGGACGTGTATCTTGCTTCCGCCTTAGATTTCACGCGTTCACGCATTAAAAAATTGCTTGATGAAGGGTTTGCCACTATTGACGGTAAAGCCGTAAAACCGCGTGATATTTTAAAGCAGGGCGAGGTTGTTTTAGTTCAAATAAACGAACCTACGAATTTAGAGGTTAAGGCAGTTGATATTCCGCTTGATATAGTTTATGAGGACGGTGACGTTGCCGTTATAAATAAACAGCAAGGCTTAACTGTTCACGCTGGTAGCGGAACTGATGATAACACGCTTGTAAACGCGCTTTTATATAGGCTTGATAGTTTAAGTGGTATTAACGGAGTTATTCGCCCAGGAATTGTGCATAGAATAGATAAAGATACGTCTGGCTTACTAGTCGTTGCTAAAAACGATAAAGCACATTTAAGTTTGGCAAACCAAATTTCAAGCAAAACTTGTAAAAGAGTTTACGTTGCTCTTTTAGAGGGCAATTTAAAAAGTGATAGCGGGGTAGTTGATACTTTTATTGACCGCTCAACAAAAAATAGAACGATGATGGCAGTTTCAAATAGCGGTAGAAACGCCGTAACGGAATATAAAGTTTTAAAAAGGTTTGAAGGCTATACTTTATGCGAATTTAGTTTAAAAACGGGTAGAACGCATCAAATACGCGTGCACGCAAAGCATTTAGGTCACCCAGTTGTTGGCGATATGGTTTACGGCTTTAAATCAAACAAGTTTAAACTAAACGGCCAACTTTTACACGCAAAAGAACTTTCCTTTGTGCATCCAACTACTAACGAATTAGTAACCTTTACCGCTCCTCTTCCAAACTATTTTGAAGAAGTTCTAAAAAAGATAAAGAAAATTTAAAATGAGTATTGACACGCCTCATAGCGTGTTGTATAATCTAATGGAAAAGTCTTTAAGTAAAGTACCGTGATACTTTCAAGGCAAGCCATACTAAAACGTTTTATACTTGCGCCTTGTTAGTCAACAAGGCGTTTTTTTGTAGGTAATTATGAAAGAGAAAACTATATTGATGGACGAAATGGCGCAAAACCGCGCCTTATACAGAATATCTCACGAAATAATAGAAAAGAATAAAGGCGCGGAAAATTTGGTGCTTTTAGGCATTCGTACGCGCGGAATTCCTATGGCTGAAAGGCTTAAAAATAATATATATAATATAGAAAACGTCAGCGTTCCTATGGACACTATTGACATCACTCTTTATAGAGATGACCTTAGCGAAATTGCAAGTGCGCCTTATTCAAGTGGCGAGCCGTTAAAGGTGGAAGTTAAGGGTAAAAACGTTGTTTTATGCGATGACGTTTTATATACTGGCAGAACTGTGCGCGCAGCAATTGAGGCGGTGTTAAAAGCAGGAAGACCGCAAAGCATTCAACTTGCAGTTTTAATTGACCGCGGGCATAGAGAACTTCCAATTCGTGCAGATTACGTTGGAAAAAATATTCCAACATCCATAAGTGAAGTTGTGGCGGTTAGATTTAAAGAAGTTGACGGTGAAAATATTGTTAAGCTTTACGATAAGTAGAGTTTGCTTTACAAACCGTTAAAAATAATATTTTATACCAAGGAGATATAAAACTATGAAACTCGTTTACAATGTTAAAGAAAAGCCTCCTGTATCCAAATGGATAATAGCGTCTTTTCAACAGTTGCTTTCTATTTTAGCAGCAACAATTGCAGTTCCTGCAATTATTAAGAACGGTATGAGCCAATCAGCAGCACTTTTTGGTGCGGGTATTGGTACACTCGTTTACCTTTTATTTACAAGGTTTAAAAGCCCTGTATTCTTAGGTAGTTCGTTTGCGTTTATCGGTTCTATGTTTGCAGCGTTTGCTGGTGGCGTATCGATGTCTGTTGGCTACTTAGGATTAATTTTGGGTGCTTTATTTGCTGGTCTTGTTTACGTTATTATTGCAGTAATTGTTAAAAAATTCGGCGTAAGCTGGATTAATAAACTTATGCCTGCCGTTGTAATTGGACCTACTGTTGCAATTATAGGTTTATCACTTGCGGTTAACGCTGTTGGCGATGCAGTTACTCATAACAATGATTTCCACCCAATATACGATGCAGTAAATTCAACTTACGTTATGGACTTAAAGGCTATTTTAGGCTTAATTTGTGCGCTTGTTACTCTTGCTACGGTTATGGCTTGTTCAGTATACGGCGGTAAAAACTTAAAACTTTTCCCATTTGTTATTGGTATTTTAGCAGGTTATGTTTTAGCTACTATATTTACTGTAATTGGCTTAGCTGCTAAAGTTGAGGCTATGGTTATTATTGACTTTACTAAGTTTAACGATATGAAATGGTTCCCAGATTTTACGTTTATAAAAGCATTCTTTAATCAACCGTTTGATTTTGGCAAATCTAACTTTGGAACTTATTTATTAACTATTGCAGTTGCATACGTTCCAGTTGCTTTTGTTGTATTTGCTGAACACATTGCCGACCACAAAAACCTTTCTACTGTTATTGAAAATGAACTTTTAGAAGACCCAGGTCTTCATAGAACTTTACTTGGTGATGGTATTGGTTCTATTGCCGGTGCATTCTTTGGCGGTTGTCCTAACACTACTTACGGCGAATCTGTTGGTTGCGTGGCAATTACAGGAAACGCTTCAGTTTATACTATTTTCCTTACTGCACTTATAGCTATAGCAGCTTCATTCTTTGCACCTTTCGTAACGTTCCTTTCTACAATTCCATCTTGCGTAATGGGTGGCGTATGTATTTCTCTTTACGGTTTCATTGCTGTATCTGGTCTTAAAATGATACAAAAAGTAGACCTTAATGAAAGCAATAACTTATTCGTAGTTAGCGTTATTTTAATAACTGGTATTGGCGGAATGAGCCTTACGTTTGGTAAAATTAAGCTTACTGCAGTTGCGGTTGCTCTTGTTTTAGGTATTGTTGCTAACTTATTGCTTAACCTTAAAAGCAAAAAAGAAGCTAAAGCTGAAAAAACAGAAAATTAATTTTTAAATAAAGAAAAACGCGTTTTTCATAAACGCGTTTTTTTATTTTAATTTTTTTATTCGTATTGACACTTTTATCATTTTTAAGTATAATAATAGTATAAATAAGTAAATTATTTGGAGGGTTATTATGGCTATGAAATTAAAAAAATTATTCAACACTACTAAATCAAAACTGTTTTGGCTTTACATTGTTTTCGGCGCACTTTTTACAGTTCTTGCCGTAATACTTATGCCTTTTTGGAAAGATGCGAATATTGATATTTTCTTTGCGCCTTGGGGCTATTCAATAGTTAAAACCGTTGTGGCAGTCGCATTGCTTTTATACGTGTTTTTATATTTAATTAAGCAACTTAAAAAAAGAACTAATAACGTAGTTAAAGTTTTAGGAATTATTGAGTTTATATTGCTTATTTTAATTGCTGCTGCTTGCTTATTAAATCAGTTTATATCATTTAACGTTGGAACCGTTGGTCAAATTTTAGGTTTTGTGTTATGGATACGTGGCGCAATAGAAGTGTTTAGGGCGTATTATTATAAAGACAGTGAAAGCCATTCTAAATATCCTGTATGGCAACTTTTTGTAACTATTTTATTAATAAGCGTTGGAACCTATTCTATGTTTAGCAACTTGTTAAGTGATAGGGCGGTGCTTTGGGCGGTAACTAGTATTATTGCTTTATGTGGCGTTATATCTATTATTTTAGGGTTTTTAAAACAGCCTGTTCGTAAAGCTAAAAAGAAAGTTACTAAAAAAGAAGATAAAGAAGAAGTAAAAGATGAATTGAAAGATGAAAATAAATAATAATAAAAAAACAACGCTTGAACCTTTTGAGCGTTGTTTTTAATTTGCAAAATTATTTTTCTATTAAACAAACAAGTTTGTTTAAAGTTTTAGTTTTACTTAATACTAGCGTTACAATTAAGCAAAGTAAATAGTCTGGCACTAAATAAGTAACTTGATAAAGTAACGAGTATATAAAAGCGTTGTCTTGAGGCAAATTAGCCCAAATACCGCCGTTTACAAAGTATAATATTCCGCTTGTAAAGTGGAATATAAAGCGCAGTAAAAAGGTTAATGATAAGCCTATTATGAACGCTTTGTTACCTTTAAACAACTTGCGTGCAAGTGGCATCATAACAATTGAAGAGAAAGCAAAAATATAGTCTAAGAAGAAAGTTGCTAAGTTAAATATGTACGCCCCACCTTCAAAAAATTGTAAAAAGCCATATATAATACCTACTAAAAGTGCAGGTAAAAAGCCAAAGCAGTAGGCAAAAAGAGAAATTGCAAACATACTGCAAAGCGTTATGCTACCTCCGTACGTAACAGGCTTAACTTTTATAAATGAAAGCACAAAACTAGTTGCAATTGTGAGCCCTGCAAATACTAGTGTTTTAGTTTCAAAAGTCTTTTTTCTAAATGAAAAGGCAATCAATATTAAAATTGAAATTGCTATTACTATTGCGCTTACTATAATAAGCGGTTTGCTTGCGGTGTCATCAATAACACCAAAAACTGATAATAAATTAAACATAAAAATCTCCTTTAACAAAATAACCCCTAAAAGTTTAAACTCTTAGGGGTTTTACACACGCAAAAAGATTACTTCCATTCAAGCATTACCTTGACAGGTTCAAAGGGTATAATCTCAGCCATTACAGCACCCCTGCGTTTAATTTTGTTGTAAATAGTTTACTAAAAAAATTAGAAATTGTCAATAATATTTCATAATGTATTGTAAAAAATTAAAATATGTGATAAAATGTGTTAATAATTAGGAGAAGTTATGAAATACGACTTTTTTGCATATATAAATAGGTTAAAATACATTAAACGTTGGTCGCTTATGCGCTCAAATTATGAAGAAAACGTTTTAGAGCATACTAGCCAAGTTGTTATAGTAACGCACGCTTTGGCAACTATTAAAAATAAATTGTTTGGTGGCAACGTTGACGTGTTAAAGGCGGTATTATATGCTGAATATCACGAAACGGGCGAGGTAATAACTGGCGATATGCCAACTCCAATAAAGTATTTTAACGCTCAAATAAATAGTGCGTACAAAGATATTGAAAGGGGTGCTTGCGTTAAACTTTTAAATTCTTTGCCTAATGAAATAAAGGGCGAATACGAGCAATACGTTATTCCTAATGAAGAAAGTGAAGAATATAAAATAATGAAATGTGCCGATACTATTTGTGCGTATATTAAATGTGAGGAAGAACTTAAACTTGGCAATACTGAATTTAAAAAGGCGCAAGAAAGTATTTATAATAAACTTTTAAAAATAGATAGAGAAGAGGTTAAGTATTTTATAAAAGAAGTTTTGCCTGTTTATAGCTTAACTTTAGATGAACTTGAATAACCTTTTTTCTTGTCTTTACATAAATTACTATATAATAGGAAAGGTGGAATATGAAAATTTGTGTTTATGGTGCTTCTAGCAACCAAATAGATAAAAACTTAATTAAAGTGGGCGAAGAACTAGGCGTTGAAATGGCTAAACGTGGAATACCCCTTATTTTTGGTGCAGGTGCAAACGGCATGATGGGTGCGGTTGCGCGTGGCATAACTAAAGGTGGCGGACATATGACTGGTATTGCCCCAAGCTTTTTTGAGGTTGACGGCATTATTTATGATAAATGTGATGAACTTATAAGGCCGGAAACTATGTGGGATAGAAAAACTCTTCTTCGTGACTTTGCCGATGCTTATATTGTAACGCCAGGTGGTATAGGTACTATGGATGAATTTTTTGAAGTTTTAACTCTTAAACAACTTGGCAGAACAGATAAAGCTATGGTTATTTTAAACATTGATGGTTTTTACGATAAGTTAATAGCTCTTTTAGACGGATTTATTAAAGATAAAGCGGTAAAAGAAACTGTTTACGACCTCTTTTACGTTACTACTAGCGTAAACGATGCGCTTGACTATATTGAAAATTATACAAGCGAAAAGGGAGATGCGTCTAAGTATAAATTTATTTAATTTAAAAAGCGCTTTGCAAATTTTGCAAGACGCATTTTTTTATAAAAGTTCGTTTTTTTCAGGCATATTTTTATGGTAGCGTTTAGGCATATAATTAAGCATTTGCCTTTCGTTTTTTCTACTTTTTATAAAAATAGTGTCGTAATAAGTTTTAAATAATTTGGCGTAATTATCGCTAATTTTTACTTTTTTATAAATATTAAAAAACTTTTGTGTTTTTCCTTTATAACATGCGTATAGTTTGCCGTGATTTATGTCGTGCAAAACAAAAGGAATAGCGTAAAAACGCTTTAAAAAGTGATTAAGTATAAGGTCTATTATGTCTCCGTCTGGTTCAAAACAAGCGTAAAAAACGCCTTTTTCACTTTTGGAAAATCTTATAAAACCTAAAAATCTATGGGCCTCGTATTTTACGGCTTCTACTATTTTATTAAGGTTAAAAAAATGCTCGTTACTAAAATTTTCTAGCTCGTTTTGTTTAGATAAAATTGTTTTTATAATACAGTTAAAAATAACCTCATCTTTTTCAATATTGCTACTTTTAAAAGCAATTTCTAAATAATTATAAGTTTTTGCACTTATTTTAATAAGTGCATTTTTTACTTTTTTAAAAATTTGCTCATTGCTATCTATCTCAGTATGTTCCAACAAAAACGATGGCTGATAGTTTGTTTTGCTATAAATTTTTGGCGTTTCTTTGTTTTTTAAAGCGTGATAAGCTACGCAAAAAATACCCTCAAAACTGCCGTCATATAAGTAACATTTCATAGTTCTCCAGTTATTACTGCAAGCGAATTTTCTAAATTTGAAAACATACTTAACTGCTCAATTTGACTTTCGTTTTCAATTTGCAGTAATGAATTTTTAATTTCTATTTCTTTTTTTAAACCGCTATAAAATCCGTTTGCCGTTATAAAGTGACGCGCACGCTTTAAACTAATTTTCATATTTTTTAAATCTTCAAAACTCAACGCGCCAAAACGCCTTGCGCTTATTATTTTATATGCGCCTTTTAAGCCTATGCCCGGAACTTTTACAAGCATTTCAACCGGGGCTGTGTTTATCTCTATTGGAAACAGTTCTTGATGCTTAAGTGCCCAAGCACACTTAGGGTCGTATTCCATAAGCAAGTTTTCGTTTTCGTCAACTAGTTCTTCAACACTAAACCCATAAAACCTAAGTAGCCAATCTGCTTGATATAGCCTATGTTCTCTAAGCAGCCCCGCAGGAGTTTTTGGCAATAAATCTTCATTTAAATTTAGCGGTGCGTACGAAGAGTAATAAACGCGCTTTAACTCGTATTTGTTGTATAGCGCACTAGTCAGCCTTAAAATTTTTCCGTCACGCTCTGGGCTTGCCCCAACTATAATTTGCGTAGTTTGACCAGCTGGCAAAAACTTGCTTTTTATAGATTTATCGGCTTGTTTTTCTCCGCTTATCATTGTAATTGGAGACAAAATACTCTTTTTTGACTTTTGCGGTGCAAGCAGGCGCAAACTTTGCTCACTTGGAAGTTCCAAGTTAAAACTCATACGGTCTGCGTATTCGCCGGCGCGCATAATTAAAAGGTTGTCTGCTCCCGGTATGCCTTTAAGGTGAATATAACCGTTAAAATTGTATAATTTTCTAAGCCGAACAACAGTGTCTAGTAATAGTTCCATAGTGTAGTTTGCATTTTTATATACGGCGGAAGATAAAAATAGCCCCTCAATGTAATTTCTTTTATAAAATTCCATAGTTATTTCGCAAATTTCAGTAGGCGTCATTATAGCGCGTGGAATATCGTTACTCCGCCTACTTTGGCAGTATAAACAGTCGAAACAGCAAACGTTAGTCATTAAAATTTTCAAAAGAGAAACGCAACGTCCGTCCTTTGTAAAAGAGTGGCATATACCGCCATGCGCACCGCTTCCAATTCCTTGCCTGTTTTTTCTATTGCTTCCAGATGACGAGCAAGAAACGTCATACTTTGCACTTTCGGTTAAAATTTTTAACTTCTCTTCTAGTTCCATACTTTCAAACCTCATATACGAACATTTGTTTATATTTTAACACGGATAAATGTAAAAGTCAAACATTTGTTCATAAAAAAGTAATGTCACAAAAACTTTTTTATAGCAGGGTTTAGGGTTATAATAGCGTTAGGGGAAATAGCGGTTAAAGGAGAATAAATGACAGGCAAAATAATTGGAAAACGCGTAGTGCCAGACGTTTTTGAGGTTTACGAAAAAGACGTTGGTACAAACAGTATAAAGTTTAGCGTTAATAAATTAAATGATGGCATTAATTTTGAAGAGATAGACGGTTATGCTCATATAGATTTTGAAAGTGGCAAAACTGACAGGGCTCTACTTAACAAAACTGTTGACGGTGAATATATCATTTACGAACTTCCAATAACTAAGGCAATAACAGGCGAAGAGGGTAGGCATAGAATTCAACTATCGTTTGAAAAAGACGATTTAACTATCATCTACAAAACCTGCATTTTTTACTATGTTGTTTGCGAGTCTATAGACGGTAATTTAGCGTTTGAAAATCTTGTTCCGTCTGTAGTAAACGAACTAGAGGAAAGAATGGAGCAGGCGCTTGTTGCTTGTAACGACTTAAGAGATGAAACTAGTGCTTATAAAAGCGAAGTGTTTGAAGCGCTTGTTGGCTTAGAGGAGTTTAAAAGTGATGCTACCCTTGCGCTAAATAACACTGTAGTGCTAGACAGTAGCATAGGCTTTTTACAAGGAAAAATTAATGAACTTGAAAGTGCTGATGACAAAATTGAGGTTGAAGTTGAAAATTTAAAGGGGGAAGTTTTATCTTTAAGCACCGATTTGGCACAAGTGAAAAGTCAGGCTGAAAATTTAGAGGCTAACAACGAAGCTTTTAAAGCACAAGTTTTACAAGAAAAAGACGGCGTTATTGAGGCTAAAAATGAAGCTGTGGAAAGTGCAAAGTTGGCTACTAAAGCAGTTGAAGATTTACAAATTGTTAAAGAAGAAGTGGTTGGCGAAATTCAAGGAGCGGCAACCGGTGCTATAGGTGCAGTTCAAGGAGCAGCAACCGATGCTACAGGGGCAGTTCAAGGAGCAGCAACCGATGCTATAGGGGCTATTCAAGTATCTAAAGAAGATGCTGTTTCAAGTGTTCAAGGCGCAATAGGAGGAGTTGAAGCAGTAGCATCTCAAGTGTCTAGCTATAAAGCAGCTGTTGAAGCCATAAAGGATGATTGTCTATCTATAAAAAGCGAAGTATTTAACGTCAGAGATAATACAGCAATTTTAAGAGACGATGCATATAGCTATGCTGTGCAGTCACAAGATGCTTGCCAAAGCGCCATTAATTTTTATGACAATGTTGTTCAAGGTAGTTACGTTACTTCCATTAACAATAAAAGGGGAGACGTTGTATTGCATGCTAGCGATATTGAAGGGCTTGAATCAGTTTCTCTTGAGCCGTTAATAATTAACGGGGTTACTTACGATGGCTCAAGCCAAGTTAATATTAACGTTAATGATAGTAAAAATTATCAAGTTATTTCAGCGCAAGATTATGAATTGCATTTAGAAAATCAAAGTTGCGTGTTCATTAAAAACGTAGAAAAGTTAAGTTTGTATAGCGATAAACTTGAAGGTTTAGACGGATGTTTTTGTGAAATATATTTCACAATTAATAGCGAGCCTCTCATTAGCGTAAGTTCAAAATTTTATTTTTACGGCGACAGTTGCTATATGGGAATGTTTAAGCCGGTTATGGGCAATTACTACTTGCGTTTTTATTCAATTGAAAAAAATAGCAAGATTCACGTTGAAGTTAAAAAGTTGGAAAATAAAACTTGGAACTATAGTTTAGTTCAAGGTTTTCCTGCCGTTGTTAATTACGAAAGTGGCGTAGATTACGTTAACAACGTTACTATTAACGGCGCTTTAAAAACAGAAGTGGTAAACGGGGTTAATACAGTTGCTTACCCTGTGAGCGGTGTTGGCGAGCCGTTTATAGATGAAAATGGCAATCAAAAATACAAAATTGACATTGTAACGCGTAACGCCAATTTACTTGACGTGCCGTTTTTTAGTGACGGCGTTGATAGTTATTCCGTTGCTTATGATGAGTATGAAAATAAATTCCGCTTTTACGGAATGACCTATATGGAATACGAAACCATTTTTCCATTAAACGCTGTTATTGAAAAAAACACAACTATTTGTTTAAACGCGTTTAGTTTTTTAAACTATACTAGCACTTCTTTAACAAACGGACGATTACTTGAGTTTACGCTTTCAAGCGATACTGCCGATATTTTAAAATTGGGTATTGACTATATGGGCAATCCTTGTGCGGTAGAAGGCTATTCAAGCAGTGGCTATATTACGGAAGATATAAAATATTTAAAAATTAAAGTTTTAGAAAGGGCTATAGAAACGCAATTTGACACTTTAATAGGTGTAACTGTTTCAAAAAACGAGCCAATGTTAGAATATGAGCCGTCTATAGTTTCCGTATCTAGCGTTGTAATAGACGAGCCTTTGCTTTTATACGGAGGCAATTGTGATAAATTTTATTTGAAAGAAGGCTATATTTCAAAAGGCGTGGCGGCAAGGGTAATTCATGATAAAAGCCAACTTGAACCTTTAAATGATAGCGATGACGCAACTGCAATTATAAGGTACAATGAAAACTTTCCTGCAATTGCTTCACACTTTAGAAAAGTGTGGATTCACGGAAGAACTGAAGCGGAAAGTTTAGAGTGCTTAAATATAAACAACGCAAAGTATTTAGAGTTTAAAAGAGACTATTTTGGCACTTACAGGGCTTTTGACGAAGGTGCGTTTCCTATCGTAATAGTTTATCCAACGGCGTATAAGCAAATACGCTTGCCTTTATGTCCAATAATTAAAGTGTTTGAAGGCGAGACAACGTTTAATATAGAAGGTGGCGAAAAACCATCAGGCGGAAGCGTTCCTAATATAAAAAAGTAGCGTTAAAACATTGACTTTTTTTAACTAAAAGTATAAAATATACTTATTACTTTTGGTTGGAGAGTTTTTTATGCTAGAAAATATGGGTGGACTTAAAAGAACGCATTACTGTGGCGCATTTAGAATTGCAGATGCTGGTAGTGTCGTTACCGTAATGGGTTGGGTTCAAAAAAAGAGAAATTTAGGCAGTTTAATGTTTATTGACTTGCGTGATAGAACGGGTTTGGTTCAAATAGTTTTAGACCAGTCCGTTACACCTGACTTGTTTAGTAAGGCGGAAAGCGTGCGTTCGGAATTCGTGCTTGCGGTAAGCGGTACGGTTAGAGAACGTCAAAGTAAAACTGACAAAATTGCAACGGGTGCCGTTGAAATTGTTGCGGACAAGTTAAACGTTTTATCTGAGTCAGACGTTACACCTTTTGAAATTGTAGATGAAACTTCAGTAAATGAAAACCTAAGGCTTAAATATAGGTATTTAGATTTAAGGCGTCCTACACTTCAAAACAATTTATATACTCGCTTTAAAATTTCTAGCGCCGCTCGCCATTATCTTGACGGTAACGGCTTTATGGAAATTGAAACGCCTATGCTTGGCAAATCTTCGCCAGAAGGCGCAAGGGAATATTTAGTTCCATCACGCGTGCATCCTACTTGTTTTTATGCGTTGCCACAATCTCCACAACTCTTTAAACAACTCTTAATGATTTCCGGCTTTGACAGGTACTATCAAATTACAAAATGTTTTAGAGATGAAGACTTGCGTGCAAACCGTCAACCAGAATTTACGCAAATAGACCTTGAAATGAGTTTTGTTGAACAAGTGGAAGACGTGTTATATCCTGTTGAAGGTCTTATTAAAAATATTTTTAAAGAAGCTGCTGGCATTGATTTGGGTGCTGAGCACTTTAAGCGTTTAAGTTATAAAGAAGCTATGTCTCGCTATGGTTCAGATAAGCCTGACACTAGGTTTGGCTTAGAACTTTGTGACGTTTCCGACATTGCTAAAAATATTGATTTCCAAGTATTCCAAAGCGCACTTCAAATAGACGGTGTAATTAAGGGTAGCGTACGCGCTATTAACGCAAAGGGCTTTGCTTCAAAACTTTCAAGAAAGGACATTGACGGATTAGTTGAATACGTTAAAACTCTTGGTGCAAAAGGTCTTGCTTGGCTTTCTTACCCACAAGGCGGTGAAATTAAAGGTTCTATCGTTAAGTTCTTAACTGAACAAAATATTCAAGACATTAAAGAAAGACTTAACTTTGAAGAGGGTGACGTGTTGTTTTTTGCCGCTGACAAAGACACTGTTGTTTACAACACTCTTGGCGGTTTAAGGCTTTACCTTGGCGAAAAGTACGGCTTAATTGATAAAAATAGCTACGATATTTTATGGGTAACTGAATTCCCTATGTTTGAATATAGCGAAGAAGAAGATAGGTTTGTTGCCGTACACCATCCGTTTACTGCACCAATGGATGAAGATTTAGAGCTTTGCCAAACTGCTCCACAAAAGGCAAGGGCAAAGGCTTATGACATTGTTATTAACGGTCAAGAAGCAGGCGGTGGTTCAATAAGAATTCATAGGCGTGATATTCAGCAAAAAATGTTTGAAATTTTAGGATTTACTCCTGAAGATATTCAAAATAAATTCGGCTTCTTTGTTGACGCATTTAAATACGGTGCTCCTCCACACGGCGGTTTGGCACTTGGTCTTGATAGATTGGTAATGCTTATAACAAAGAGTGATTCTATTAAAGACGTTATTGCTTTTCCTAAAGTGCAAACGGCGTCTTGCTTAATGACTGGTGCACCTGACTTAGTTGATGAAAAGCAATTAAACGAATTGCACGTTAAGGCATATAAAAACTAAATAAAACGAGAGCAAGTATTATAGCAATGCTTGCTCTTTTTGTTTGCTCTTTTGCACAAAATATTATAAGTATTATTCAAAAAAATATTGCTTTTACTAAAAATTGTGTTATAATGTTAGTATATAATACTAAATAAAGTATGCTAAGGAGATTTTTACTATGAAAATGACTTTTCGTTGGTATGGCGAGGGCAACGATAAAATAAGCCTTCAAGATATTAAACAAATACCTGGCGTTGAAGGCATTGTTTGGGCACTTCACGATAAAATGCCGGGCGAAATTTGGCAAGAAGAAGAAATTGCAAAGGTTAAAGCTCAATGTGATAAGTACGGCTTTAATATTGACGTTGTTGAGTCTGTTAACGTTCATGACGATATTAAAATCGGTCTTCCTACAAGGGACAAGTATATTGAAAATTATATTCAAACAATCCGCAATTTATCTAAGTTTGGCGTTAAAGTAATTTGTTATAACTTTATGCCTATCTTTGACTGGACAAGAAGTAACTTATTCCACGAAGTTGGCGATGGTTCTACTGCGCTTTTCTACGAAAAGAATATGATTCAAGACGACTACAACCAAATGGCAAAATACATTTTAGATTTTACTGAAAAGTATAATATGTCTTTCCCTGGTTGGGAACCTGAAAGAATGGCTAAGTTAGATGAGCTCTTTAAAGCTTACGAGGGCGTTGACCACGAAAAATTATGGGCAAACCTTAAATATTTCTTAGAAAAGTTAATGCCTGTATGTGAAGAAACCGGCATTAAAATGGCTATACATATGGACGATCCACCTTGGGATATTTTTGGTTTACCAAGGCTTTTAGTGGACGAAAAGAGCATTGATAGGTTCTTAAAAATGGTAGATAATCCGTACAACTGCTTAACGCTTTGCTCAGGTAGTTTAAACGCTAACCCTGAAAATAACGTTGCTGAAATTGTTAGAAAGCATTGTGATAGAATTGCATTTGCTCACATTAGAAACGTTAAACACTTTGAAAATGGAGATTTCTCTGAAGCAAGCCATAGAGATTGCGATGGTGATACCGGCATTTTAAATATTTTAAAAGCTTATCACGACTGCGGTTTTGATGGCTATATCCGCCCAGACCACGGCAGACATTTATGGGGCGAAAAGGCAGGCACGGTTAGACCTGGTTACGGTTTGTACGATAGAGCGCTTGGCATTATGTATATGCTTGGCGTTTGGGATATGCTTGATAGGTTTTCTAAATAAAAAGTTTAAGGAGTAGTTATGAAAATACTATTTTTTGGCGACAGTATTACGGACGCGTTTAGGAATAGAGATCATCAAGTTTACCACTATTACGCTAAGCTTGGTAGCGGTTACGTAAATCAAGTTGCAAGTGAATTGCTATTTGAAGACCCAACTAAATACGAAGTTTTTAATCTTGGTATAAGCGGTAATAGGAGTGTTGACCTTTACGCACGCGTAAGCCGTGACGTGTGGGCTTACGAACCTGACGTTGTTTCAATTTTAGTTGGCGTAAACGACGTGTGGCATAAGCAAAGCGGCAATGGTATTGAAATAGAAAGATATAGGCAAATATACAAAATGCTTATTGAAGATACTATTAAAAATCTTCCTAACGCAAAAATAATGATTTTAGAACCGTTTATATTAGAAGGCACGGAAACCATTACTAAAAAAGACTGGATTTTTGAAGACGTTTATAAGTATGCTAGCGTAGCAAAAGAAGTGGCAAATGAGTTTAACTTAACCTTTGTTCCGCTTCAAAGTGTATTTAATGAAAAAATAAAGAAATACGATGCTAAATACTATTCGGTTGACGGTGTGCACCCAACACTTTCGGGCGCAACTGTTATAGCAAAAGAGTGGATAAAAGCATTTAAAAAAGATATAGAAAAATAAGGAGAATTAAAAATGAAATTACCTTTTAACGTAGATTTAACTAATAAAGTTGTTGCTATTACTGGTGCAGGCGGTATTATTTGTGGCGAATTTGCAAAAGCGCTTGCAGAATGCGGAGCAAAAGTTGCTCTCTTAGATATTAACTATGACGCTGCTAAAAAAATGGCAGACGAAATTGGTGATAATGCCGTTGCAGTAAGATGTAACTGCTTAGACAAAGCTAGTATTGAAGAAGCAAAAAGAACTGTAAACGAAAGTTTTGGTGCTGTAAACTTCTTAATTAACGGTGCTGGTGGTAACAGCCCTAAAGCTAGCACTGATATTGAAACTATGACGCCAGACGTAGAAGGTGTAAAAACTTTCTTTGACATTGACGAGCAAGGATTTAAATTCGTATTTGATTTAAACATTACTTCTGCTTTCTTAGTAACTCAAGTTTTTGCAACTGATATGGTTAAAACGGGTGGTAACATTATTAACGTTTCTTCAATGAACGCTTATAGACCGCTTACTAAAATTCCTGCATACTCTTCAGCAAAAGCAGGTATTTCTAACTTTACACAATGGCTTGCAGTTCACTTTGCGCCTTGCAATATTCGTTGTAACGCAATTGCTCCTGGCTTCTTTGTAACTAATCAAAATAGGGCATTACTTTATAATGAAGACGGCACTCCAACAGCAAGAACAGGCAAAATTTTAAACGCAACTCCTATGAAGAAGTTTGGCGAAATTTCCGACCTTATTGGTGCGCTTTTATGGCTCGCTGACGATAGCGCAAGTGGCTTTGTAACAGGCACGGTTATTCCTGTTGACGGCGGTTTCTCTGCATACAGTGGCGTGTAACCACAATTAAAAACTCATATATTGCCTTGCTTTTTAGCAAGGCTTTATTTTTTTTGTTTTAAATTTTTAAAACCGTCAATAATATATGCAGGAGGCTTAATATGGAATTAAGAAATAGTAAGACGTTTGAAAATTTAAAAAAGGCATTTATAGCCGAGTGTAGTGCGCGTACACGTTACGAATTTGTTGAGTATGGTCAAAGGGCAAAAGGTTATGAAAGTTTAGCAAAAATTACAGATGAAATTGCGTACCAAGAGTTTAATCACGCTCGTATGCTTTACACTCATATTGAAAAAGTTACGGAAAAAACTATCAATAATGAAGAGGTTTGCGTATCGCTTCCGTTTAGACAAAGATGGAATATGGAAGAAAATTTACGCCTTTCCGCAAGTGATGAGGGCGATGAGGCAGTATTTTATTTAGAAGCACAAAAAACGGCGGAAGAAGAGGGTTTTTTAGATATAGCAAATTTATTTAAAATGATTAGGCAAGTAGAACTTAAACATCAAAAAATATTTAATTATTTATACGAAAAATTAAAGGACGGCACACTCTTTAAAAGCCAAACTTCTAAGCGTTGGACATGTCCGTCTTGCGGTTATGAAAGCATGGATAAAGAAGCATTTGAAATTTGTCCGCTTTGTCAAGCTAAAATGGAAACTTTAGAAATTCCGCTTCCAAGAGAACTTATGCTTTAAGGTTTGGTAAAGGATTATGAAAAACAAAAACAAAGTAACAAAACTCAACGAAAAAGAGTATGAAGAATACATTAAAAGTATAACGAACGGCGAAACGGCAAACGTGCCTGAAATTGCTGAAATTAAAAAAGATTAATTAGATTTTTTATATTTTAAAATATAAAAATATTAAAAACCGCAACTACAAACGTAAAATTGCGGTTTTTTTGTTGCTTTTTTAAAAAAATAACGTAAAAACATTAAAAAAAATAAAAAATTTGTAGCAAAAAATTCTTAGTTATGTTATACTATAACATAATGCAGTATTATATGCTAAGTAAAACTTAGTTAATTTGGAGATTTTATGTGTACTAAAACAGAAGTAAAAAGTTTATTTAAATTTACAAGCGACTTTAGCGACAAAATCGTGGTTGTTAAAGGTTGGGCAAAAACTATAAGAGACAGTAAGGCTTTTGGCTTTATTGAACTTAATGACGGCACTTATTTTAAAAGTGTACAAGTAGTTTTTGAAAGAGATATTATTTCTAACTATGATGAAATTGCTAAACAAAACGTTGGCGCTGCTCTCGTAGTTGAGGGTAAACTCGTTTTAACGCCAAACGCAAAACAACCTTTTGAAATTAAGGCTACAAAAATTGAAGTAGAAGGCGCTTCTACGCCAGATTATCCACTTCAAAAGAAAAGGCACTCTTTTGAATATTTGAGAGAAATTGCATATTTAAGACCACGCACTAACACTTTTAACGCAGTGTTTAGAATTAGAAGCGAAGCGGCTTTTGCAATTCACCAATACTTTAATAAAAACGGTTTTGTTTACGTTAACACTCCACTCATTACTGGTTCTGACTGTGAGGGTGCGGGCGCAATGTTCCAAGTAACCACGCTTGACTTAAATAACGTTCCTAAAACTGAAAACGGCGAAGTTGATTACAAGCAAGACTTTTTTGAAAAGCCTGCAAGTTTAACGGTTTCCGGTCAACTTTCTGCAGAGGCATACGCTATGGCGTTTTCAAAGGTTTATACTTTTGGACCTACTTTTAGAGCAGAAAAATCTAATACAGTTCGTCACGCCGCTGAATTTTGGATGATTGAGCCTGAAATGGCTTTTGCTGATTTGAGCGATGATATGGACTGTGCCGAAGGTATGGTTAAAGCTGTTATTAGCCACGTTTTAGAAACTTGCAAGGAAGAAATTGAGTTCTTAAATAACTTTGTAGATAACGGCTTAAAAGATAGGCTTAACAACGTTGTAAATAACGAGTTTGTAAGGCTTACTTATACGGAAGCAATTAAAATTTTAGAACCTATAAAAGACAAATTTGAATTCCCAATTTATTGGGGTTGCGACCTTCAGTCTGAACACGAAAGATATATTACTGAAGTCGTTTACAAAAAACCGGTATTTTTAACCGACTATCCAAAGGAAATTAAAGCGTTCTATATGCGCTTAAACGATGACGGTAAAACCGTTGCCGCTGCCGACCTTTTAGTTCCAGGCATTGGCGAACTTGTTGGCGGTTCTCAAAGAGAAGAAAGAGAAGACATATTAAAGGCGCGTATGGCTGACTTTGGTCTTAAAGAAAGCGATTACGATTGGTATATCAATTTAAGAAAATACGGTGGCACAAAGCACGCGGGATTTGGTTTGGGCTTTGAAAGAATGATAATGTACTTAACTGGCATTTCTAATATTAGAGACGTAATACCATTCCCAAGAACAGTTTCTAACCTTGAATACTAATTTTTTACAAAGGAGAAAATTATGAAAATTTTAATGGACGCTTACGGTGGAGACCACGCTCCACTTGAGGCTATAAAAGGTGCTGTTGAATACGTTGCTGACGGCGGTCAAAGCGAAATTTGCCTTGTTGGTAAGGTTGATGAAATTAAGCAAATAATGGCTGATAATAAGTTTAGTGATAAAAACATTTCTTTTATGAACGCTACAGAGGTTATCACTAACGAAGAATCTCCTACCGACGCGTTTAAAAGAAAGCCTGACTCAACTATAACCGTTGCATTAAACGCTTTAAAGGCAAAGGAATACGATGCTTTTGTTTCCGCGGGCTCAACGGGTGCGCTTTTAACGGCTTGCGTTTTAAAATTAGGTAGAATTAAAGGCGTTTCTCGCCCAGCACTTTCTACTCTTATGCCTAAGCCAGACGGCGGGCTTTGTATGTTTTTAGACTGTGGCGCTAATGCAGACTGTAAGCCTATTCAACTTGTGCACTTTGCTATTATGGCAGATGTGTATATGAAGAAAATTTTTGGCATTAAAAGACCTAAAATAGGTTTGCTTTGCAACGGCACGGAAGATAAAAAGGGCAACGAGTTAACTCACGCGGTATTCGCTCTTTTAAAACAAATTCCAAGCCTTAACTTCGTTGGCAACGTTGAAGGTCGCGATATTTTATCTGGCGTGTGTGACGTTGTTGTGGCAGACGGGTTTAGTGGTAACTGTTCGTTAAAGGCTATCGAAGGTGCGGTAAACGTTATGCTTGGCACTTTAAAAGAGAATATTATGGAATCAAATTCTGCTAAATTTGGTTTCTTATTTATGAAAAAAGCGTTTAAAAAGACTATGGCAAAACTTGATTACACTAAGCGCGGTGGTGCGGTATTCTTAGGCGTAAACGGCATTGTGGCAAAATCTCACGGGGCGTCTAAAGCAACTTCGTTTAAGGCAACGCTTTTCCAAGCTGAAGAAGCAGTTTCACGCAATGTAAACGAAGAAATTTTTGAAAGACTTCAAGCTGATGAAGTTAAAAATTTAGTTTTAGAATAATATGATATTTTATTTAGATGAAGTGCAAAAAAAGTTGGGTTATTCTTTTAAAGATGCCGAACTTTTGCGCCAATGCTTTACGCATAAGTCTTATTCTGACGAGGCTAAAGGCGAATTAAATAACGAACGTCTTGAGTTTTTAGGCGACAGTGTTTTAGGGTTAGTAGTTACTGAGTATTTGTATAAAAGTAGTAAGCAAAACGAAGGCAGTATGACTAATTTAAAACAACAGTTTGTTTCGTGTAAACCGCTTGCAAACGCTATAAAGAAACTTAAAATAGAAGAATATATGCTAAAAAATAGTAGCATGAACGAAGTTTCAGACAATATTCGTGAAAATTTATTCGAGTCTATTGTTGGCGGAATTTATTTAGACGGCGGTTTAGAAAAAGCGCGCGCCTTTATATATCAAAACTTGCTTACTAAAACAAAAATTATTTTAGAAAGTAAAAGTGACGTAAATTATAAGGGTAAGCTTAACGAATACATTGCAAAAAAGAAGCTTGGTCAAATTGAATATCAAGAAGTTTCAAAAATTGGTCAAGACCACAATCCTCAGTTTAAAATGCAAGTTTTACTAAACGGCGAAAAACTTGTAACTGCAAGTGGAAAAAGCAAAAAAAAGGCTGAACAGGCTTGCGCTAAAAAAGCACTTGATAAATTGAAAAATAAAAAAATTACAAAAAGCGGAAAGTAATATGTTAAATTTTGAAAGAATTGAACTGCTAGGTTTTAAATCCTTTGCAGACAAAGTTAAAATAGACCTTTTAGACGGTATTACTGCTATCGTTGGTCCTAACGGTTGCGGAAAGTCAAACGTAGCGGATGCGGTTAAATGGGTTCTTGGCGAACAATCGGCAAAAACAATGCGTGGTACGTCTATGCAAGACGTTATCTTTAACGGTACACAAGCAAGAAAGTCTCTTTCTTATTGTGAAGTATCGTTATACTTTAACAATACCGAAAAACTCTTTTCTAACCTTGAATACAGCGAAGTTGTATTTACTAGAAAATTGTATAGAAGCGGTGAAAGCGAATACTTTATTAACCGTCAACCTTGCAGAATGAAAGACATTGTTGACGCGCTTCACGAATGTGGCGTTAGTAAGGACGGCTACACTATTATAGGACAAGGTAAAGTTAGTGAAATTCTTTCATCTAAGCCAGAGGATAGACGCGCTATTTTTGAAGAAGCGGTTGGTATTGCTAAAACTAAGCGTGATAGAAAGGAAAGTATAAATAAACTTGCCCGCACTAACGATAATATTACTCGTGTTAGCGATATTTTAACTGAAAGAGAACGCCAATTGGAACCACTTGCAAAGCAAGCGGAAAAAACGCGTGCGTATAGGTCTCTTTCAGGCGAGTTAAAACACCACGAAATTAACGCTTATTTATATAAATACGACCACGCTAATGAAACAAAAACAAAAATTGGCGATAGAATTAAGGGCTTGAGCGAAGAAATTGAAGCACGTCAAGTAGAACTTGAAGAAACAATAAGAGTTTATAACGAGCATCAAGCCGAAATTAATTCGGCAGACGAGTACATACGTTCGTTAAACGCTGAAATTACCGAACACGCCGTTGGCATTGAAAAGCAAACGGGCGAATCTAAGCTTTACGCTGAAAAAATCTCGTATTTTAACAGTGAAATTGAGCGTATTAAAGCTGAAATTGAAAGCGGCAAGGAAAAGATTAAAGAGTATGAAAACACTCTTAAATTTAAGCGTGAATACGGCAAAAAATGCAATATAGAAATTGATGCTTTAACAAAAAAAGCTCAAGAAATTGCAACAAAAATTAACGAATTAACTGAAGAAATTAACCGTGATGAAGATATAGAGCAATCTATTCAATCTAAGGTTTTAAAAAGTGTTGAATCTCTTGCAGATATCAACAAAAATTTAGGTGCTCTTTCACAAGAAGAAAGCGTTATTACTCAAAACCAAAAAGGCATAGTAGATAAAGTTAACGCTCTTGTAGATAGATACACTAATATTTACGGCGAAACTGAAGATATAAAAGTTAAGCTTGAGGAAACTGAAAAAAATATAGTTAAATTTAACGAAGAAATTAAAGATAAGTCTAGTTCTGTTTCTTCAACGAACGAATTTATTAGTAAAATTGATAATAAGGCATACGCCGTTAAAAATAGGCTCGCAAGTTTAGAAACCAGCCTTAAATTCTATTTGGGGTTAAAAGACTCTTTTGACGGGTATAATTCTGCTGTTAAACGCCTTATGGTTGACGCTAAGGACAATGCTGAATTAAATTCTAAAATTAAAGGCGTAGTTGCAAGCATAATTACTACTGAAAAAGATTATGAAACGGCTATACAAACGGCTATTGGCGGTGCAATGCAAAACGTTGTTACTGATAACCCTAGTGATGCTGAATATTTAATTAACTATCTTAAAAAATGTGACGGCGGTAGAGTTACTTTCTTGCCTGTTACGTCAGTTAAACCTAGGTATAACGACAGTGATATTGTTTCCGCTTTAAAAGAAAGTGGTGCTATAGGCTTAGCAACTGACATTGTTAAATATGACGCTTACTATGAAAACGTTGTATCTTTCTTGCTTGGCGGAACGCTTATTTGCAAGGATTTAAAGTGTGCAACGGAAATTGCTAAAAAGTACAAATTTAACTTTAAAATAGTTACGCTTGACGGCGATATTTTAGCGCAAAACGGTTCTATGACTGGTGGCTCTAAAAAGGCTAATGACGTCAACTTGCTTTCTATTGACAGGTCGGTTAACGAGTATCAAACTGCCGTAAATAACGACAAAAACGAACTTGTTAGACTTGAGCAAAACAAGCAAAATTTATTAAAGCAAGTTAATCAAGAAGTTACAGAACTTGATGCGTTAAAAACTAATTTGGTTGAAGCAAAACAAAGCGTTGTTCTTCTTCGTGAAAAGAAAAATGCAAACGAAAACGCGCTTTCAAATATTCAAGCCGAAATTGATAAAAATAAAGATGAAATCGCAATTATTGGCGCAAGACTTGAACAAATTAAAACCGAATTTACAGACATTTCTATTGGTAACGAAAAGATAAATAAAGAAAAAGAAGATGCGTCAAAAGAACAGTCTGTAAGGCGTGAGAAGTTTATAAAATTAAGGCAAACTCGTGATGAGGTTTTAAAAGAAAATACGGAAGTGCAAGCTAAACTTTCATATTTGCGAGCTGAAATTAGTGCCTCTGAAAGTGATATTGAAAGAATTAACGGTGAAATTACTCAAATTAATGAAAGTGCTGTTAAGGGCGAGCAAACTATAAATAGTGACGCAAATATTATTAAAGAGTTAAAACTTCAAGCTGAAAAAGTTGCTTTAACTGAAGATGAACAATTAAAACTTAAAGCACTCCGCTTAAAACTTCAAGAGTTTGACGATAAAAAGCTTAAGCTCAATGAAATGATTGTTCAAGACAACTTGAAGCGTGACGTTTTACAAGCAGATATCAATAAAAACTCACAAAAGAGAGAGCAAGAAGAAATTAACTTTGCTAAGGTTGATACTGAACTTTCGTTTATGAGCCAAAACTTATTTAACGAATATCAACTTACTTATGAAACTTGCCAAGAATTTAGAGATGAGAACTATGACGTTTCTATGAGCTATCAAGACATTGCAACGTTAAAGCGCAAAATCTCTAGCCTTGGTAGCATTAACCCTAACGCTATTGATGAGTATAATGAATTAAGCGTTGCTTACAATGAACTTTTAGTTCAACGTGATGATTTGTATAAGGCGCAAGAAGACTTGCAAAAGGTTATTGATGATTTAACTAAGGAAATGACTTTAACCTTTAACGAGGGCTTTAAAACTATTAGAAGCAACTTTACTAAAATATTTAAAGAGTTGTTTGGCGGCGGTACAGCCGATTTAGTTGTTGAAGAAAGTGAAACAGGGGACCCGTTAGATGCAGGCATAGAAATTGTTGCCGAGCCACCTGGAAAGAAACTTCAAAAAATATCGCTTTTATCCGGTGGTGAAATGGCTCTTACTGCAATTGCAATTTTATTTGCAATACTTAAGCTTAGACCAATGCCATTCTGCGTGCTTGACGAAATTGAAGCCGCTCTTGACGATGCCAACGTTGAAAGATTTGCTAAATACTTACGCAACTTCTCTAAAGAAACGCAATTTATTTGTATTACGCACAAAAAAGTTACTATGGAAAATGCTGACGGCTTATTCGGTGTAACAATGCCAGAAAAGGGCGTTTCAAGCATCGTATCAGTAAAGCTTAGCGATATTAAAGATATTGAACAAAGTTAAGGTGAAAAATGAGTATTTTTTCTAAAATAGCCAAGTCGCTACAAAAAACCAAAAATAGAATTGCCGATACGTTTGCTAGAGTTTTTTCTATTGATAGAATTGGCGAAGAGTTTTACGATGAATTGACCGATGCGTTAGTTGCTTCCGATATATCGTATTCTGTTGCAAGTGACATTGTTGAAAACTTGCGTGATGAAATGATTGAGGGTAGCGTAAAAGATAAAAACGAGGTTATAACTGCGTTAAAAAACGTTATTACTAATAAGTTGTTAGAGGTTGATAACGTAGAATTTGAATATCCTTGTGTTATAATGGTTGTTGGTGTAAACGGCGTTGGTAAAACAACAAGTATTGGTAAACTTTCCGCGTATTTTACTTCACAAAAAAAGAGCGTAACAATAGTTGCTGGCGATACGTTTAGAGCAGCCGCAAGTGACCAATTAACCGTTTGGGCTGAAAGGGCTAACGTTAGGGTTATTAAGCATAATGAAGGCGCAGACCCGTCAGCAGTTGTTTATGATGCCATAGCTTCTGCAAAGGCAAAGAATACTGACGTTTTAATTATTGATACCGCTGGTAGGCTTCACGTTAAGAGTAATTTAATGGAAGAACTTAAAAAAATGACTAGGGTTGTAGAAAGGGAATACGGCAATGCTAATTTCTATAAACTCATAGTGTTAGATGCAACTACTGGTCAAAACGCTATTTCACAAGTTGACGCGTTTGATGAGGCAATTTCTCTTGACGGTGTAGTTTTAACAAAGCTAGATGGAACTGCAAAAGGTGGCTTTGTTGTTTCGCTTTGTGAAGATAAAGGTTTGCCTATTGTGTTTGCCGGTGTTGGCGAAAAACTTGACGACCTAGTTGAATTTAATGCCGAAGATTTTGTTGACGGATTGTTTTAACAATTAAAAAAGGCTTAACCATTGTGGTTAAGCCCTTTTATATTAAATTTAAAATTAAAGGCACTAAAATTAGTGATGCGTAGCATATTATATAAATCAAACCAAAAATTAGGTCGTATAATCTATATCTTTTTTTAACAATCATAATTATGCTGTAAATTGCAAGGTAAATGGTAACGGGAATTGCGAAAATAAAAAATAGAAGTAATGCAACTATGCCCCACTCATTACTAGGGTTATTTAAAATACCGCTAGTAACGTCAACTATAAGATAAGTAAATATAACTGCACAAATTACAAAAAGCGCATTTGTTAAAATTTTAAAAACTTTTAATGGTTTACTCATAATTAACCCCTCTAAACTTAGTGTATAATTATTATAGGTATAAAACAATACTTTTCAATATATAAAAAGCAGTTGACAAAATGCAACTGCTAAAAAATGGAGCTTCTAACCGGAATCGAACCGGTGACCTCATCCTTACCATGGATGCGCTCTACCTACTGAGCCATAGAAGCGTTTTGCTTAATTATAATAACATATAAAATTAAATTTGTCTAACATTTTATTATATGTTTGTTAAACTGTTGCCAAATTTAAAAATATTATGTATAATGTGATTTGTTTGGAGAGATGTCGGAGTGGTCGAACGAGCACGATTGGAAATCGTGTATACGCCATAAGCGTATCGGGGGTTCAAATCCCCCTCTCTCCGCCATTAAAAGCCCTATTTGAACCCACGTGGTTCAAGTAGGGCTTTTAACATGTTGTAGGTTGGGGGATTTGAACGGGCAAGTACCGCAAGCATACAGTTTAAGTTATTATTTTTGCTTGCGGGCAAACGATTGATAATCGTTTGTTGCCCAGGCGTGATAGCAACACCGTAAGGTGCGTAAGTTTTGCTTTTAGCAAAATTGCGGAGCAAATCCCCCTCTCTCCGCCACGCTAAAGCACCCTAATTAAAGGGTGCTTTTTGCGTGGCTTCGTTCGGGGCATTTGCCCTTAGGGCTACCCTTTAATTAAACATTTGGTAAACTTCAATTTTAATTATTCTTGCTATTTTAAAAAGTGCTACTATTTCAAAGTTGAAATCATTAGCCATAATTTTGTTTAAGGTGTTAGGACTTATTTTGCATATTTTACAAAATTTTGTTTTACTTATATTATTTTTTAACATATACTTTTCAATAATTTCAATTTTTATAGTGTTTTTCATATTCATTCCCCCAATTACCATTTGGTATATATTATATATTTACCATTTGGTAAATGTCAAGCATTTTATTACCAATTGGTATATAATTATTAAAAATAAGGAGTTAATATGAATAAGTTTGCAGAAAGATTAAAAGAATTAAGGGAAGAAAAAAATCTTACACAATATGAATTATCTAAAATACTTAATATAAGCACTGCTTGTATTAATCGTTGGGAAAAGAATTTAAGAGTGCCAAATATTGATAGTATAATTATTCTTTGCAATTTCTTTTCTTGTTCAGCAGATTATTTAATTGGTTTAGAAGATGAGTGATGCGTTCGCTTTATAATACCAAAGCACCCTAATTAAAGGGTGCTTCATATTTACAATTTTAAGGCGTTTGAGGTGTAAAATATTCCTTAAAACTTCACAATTTACGACTTTTATTTTATAATAAAATCAACAAAAAAAGGAGATTTTTTTATGGCAAATGTATGTGTAATTACAGGTGGCGGTAGCGGTATGGGTCTTGCTGCTGCAAAGTTTATGCCAAAAGACAAAATTATTGTAATTTCAGGCAGAACTTTATCAAAACTTGAAGGTGCTGTTAACGAACTTAAAGAACTTGGATATAATGCTTATGCAAAGGCGTGTGACACGTCTTCAAGAGAAAGCGTTAAAGAACTTGTTAACTTTGCTCTTTCACTTGGCGAAGTTAAAAACGTTATAAATTCAGCGGGTGTTTCTCCTGCAATGAAGGGAACTCCTGAAGGTATCTTAAAAATCAATGCACTTGGCACTGTTTATATCAACCAAGAATTTTCAAAAGTTATGAAGCCAGGTAGCGTTATTGTTGACGTATCTTCAAATTCCGCTTATATTTTACCTAGTTTTATTATTCCTAAAAAGGTTTACCCACTTGCTGAAACTAATGAAGAAAAGTTTGTTTCCGCTCTTGTTAAAAGGGCTAAATTAGCAAAAGGCGAATATCAACAAAAAGGTTTTGCTTACTCACTTTCTAAAAATTTCGTAGTATGGTATGCTAAAAAGTGTGCTTTTGAATATGGCTTAAAAGGTATTCGTGTAGTATCGTTAAGCCCAGGTCTTATTGCTACTGAAATGGGCAACCTTGAAAAGAAAGACGGCGGTATGCTTATACCTTTCTCTTGTGAAGAACGTATGGGTACGCCTGAAGAACTTGGCTACGCTTTAGCAACTGTTGCCGATGAAAGAAACGGCTATTTAGCAGGTGTTGACGTGCTTTGTGACGGTGGCTCAACTTATGGTATGAAGGAATTTAAAAAGAAAAAATAATTATGCAAAAAGGTGCTTTTAGCACCTTTTTTTATGCTATTTTTGGCGTATTGGCCCCCTACATATAAATTAAAAACTATATAAACTCACGGCGGTGCTTTTTTTCTTGACAAAAGGCGGTGCTAAAAGTATAATACTTTTAGTTATAAAGGAAAGGTTAGTTATGTCAAAAAAAATTAGAGCCAACTTAATGCTTTTGCTTGCTGCGCTTATTTGGGGTAGCACTTTTGTTGCTCAAACCACTGCAAGTGATACGGTTGAGCCGTTTACCTTTTTATTTTCACGCAGTTTTTTAGGCTTTTTATTTTTAATACCAATTATTTGTATATTCAATTTAAATGCTAACAAAAATTTGTCAATAGACCAGCAAAAAGCCACCTTAAAACCAAACAAAATAACGCTAATTGCGGGCATTGTTTGTGGTGTGGCTCTTACTATTGCAAGTTATTCACAACAAATTGGCATTTCCCTTATGACGGACAATGCTTCCGGCAAAGCCGGCTTTATAACCGCTTTATACATAGTTTTTACGCCAATTTTTGGCATAATTTTAAAAAGAAAAGTTCCAAAAATTATTGCGCTTTGCGTGCCAATTGCAACGATTGGTTTTTATCTTCTTTGCATTAAGAGTGATTTTACCGTAGAAATTGGCGACCTTTTAACGTTGCTTTGCGCAATATTCTTTTCTTTCCACATTTTAGTTATTGACTATTTTATGGAAAAGGGCGCAGACCCGGTTAAAACTTCTTGTATTCAATTTTTAGTGGTTGGCATACTTTCACTTATTTTAGCGTTTATTTTTGAAAAACCTGACTTTACAAATATTTGGAACGCTAAGTTAGAAATTATGTACGCAGGCTTTTTATCAAGCGGTATAGCGTACACTTTACAAATAATAGCTCAAAAGGACGCAGACCCAACAAGCGCAACGCTTTTAATGAGTTTAGAATCTGTTTTTGCCGTGCTTTCCGGTTGGATAGTTTTAGGCGAAACTTTATCACTCAAAGAGCTTTTTGGTTGCTTACTTGTATTTATTGCCGTAATACTTGCGCAAGTAGAAATACCTATACCTAAAAAGAAAAAAGAGCAAAAGGGGAATTAAAATGAAAAAGTTTTTTATATGTAGTATAATTTGTGACTGTGGCGTAGTTGGCGGTGCAATTTTTATGCAAGAAAATTTAATTACCTACAAAACAAACAAGCTCACTGTTGATAGAAAAATTAGGAACCTTGAATTGCCTCTTAATAAAGTTGCAAGCCTTACTTGGAAATGGTTTATTTTACCAATAGCAACGCTTACAATGGAAAACGGCGAAATTTATAAATTTATTATATTTAATAAATGGCGTTTTGAAAAATGGTTTAATAACTTTAAAAACATTAAAAAAGACTAACGAACTATCGTTAGTCTTTATTTTTTTATTCGCCAGGGGCTTTGTTTGTAAACATTGTTTTCCAAAGTTTTAAACGGTTAGGTTTTTTAATTTTAGTTTCGTTATCTCCAAAGGTTATAACGCTACCTTTTTCCCATAAAACTCCGTTTTCAATATTAGGGTTGCCATTTTTTGCAAAATTAACAAGCCTATCGCTCATTTCATTTGATAAGTCATAGTCCTTTTTAGTAAAAGGGCGCCAACAGTTTTTAAGTGTGCCAAACCAATACCAAAGGTCACTAGAGTGCCAAGCGCCGTGATTATCGCCAGGTAAGTTGCGCTCAAAAAACCACGCGTAAGAATTCTTGTTTTTCTTGCACCAATCAACTGCCATAGAGTATAAAATAGGCGGAACAACGTCGTGGCTGGTTGTGCCTATAAGGTAAGGAATATTATGTTGCTTGCCTTGTTTTACAAGTTTGTGTGAAGCGTCTAATATGAATTTGCCGTCAATAGACGGAGCGCAGCCACCGCCAAGCGAATATTTTTTATTCTCTTTCCAAACCCTAAAAAGCGTTTCTACGGGAACTTTTTTAAACTCTTCTACGTTTTTAGCCCCGCATTTTTCCATAATCATATTCCAATATGCGTACTGCTTATTTTGTTTAGCAGGTTGCATAAGTGAACTTACGCCACCACCGCTACACATAACCGCCTTTTGAAACGCGCCTTTTGCAAGCGGGCAAAGTGAAAGATGTTGAACGCTCATTGCACCCGCGCTTTGACCCATTATAGTAATATTTTGCGGGTTGCCACCAAATGCGCTAATATTGTGTTTAACCCAATTTATAGCGGTAAGTTGGTCGTAAAGCCCGTAGTTGCCCGTGTGCCCAACCGTATTTTTTAATTCTTCAATAACGGCAAAGCCAAGTGGGCCTAAGCGGTAGTTTATTGTAACCGCAACAACGCCTTTAGTAGCCCAAATTGGGCCGTCAAAGTGCTTTTCGTGCCCACATCCTCCAGTATAGCCGCCGCCGTGAATATAGAGTAAAACGGGCAAATTTTCGCCTTTAACTTCGGGCGTAAATATATTTAAAAATAAACAGTCTTCACTATAAGTGTACTTTCCACCACGCCTAAATTCATTATAGTAAAAAGCCTTTTCCTTGCTATGCTCTTCGTCTATAAAAGAGCGTGGTTGATAAGCGCACGCGCCGTAATTAGTAGCGTCATAAACGCCGTCAAATTTAGTAACTTCTACGGGGTATTCAAAGCGGTTTGCCGTTGCGTACCTTATGCCTTTATAGGCTATAGTGCCGTTTTCAAGTAAAGCGCCTTGAATTTTACCGCAATTTGTTTCAATTATATAACTCATATTTATTCCTTTATATTACAATATAATTTCTGTAGTGTTGGTTTCTTCGCAATTTTCAAGTTTCTGTTTTGAAGCAGCCATTTCTTTACGAATTTTTGGAGTGATATTCCAAATGAACTTAAACGCCGCCCATGAGCCAAGAATAAATAGGGCAGGAATAAGCACGCAAAGTATTTTAAAACCAAAAATTGTTGAGCTGGATTGTACTAATAAGTCTGGATTGTAATTAATCCAGTCAAGTGCAAAAAAGCTAAAGCCAAGTCCAACTGTTTGACCTATACGGCGTGCAAGGTTAAACGTGCCGTAAATAGAGCCTTCCGTACGCTTGTTTGTAACGTATTCGTTATAGTCTATAGCCTCGCCAACTAATCCCCATTGCATTTGTATGGAAACCATTGCCATGCCAGAGCCTACGCCCAAAATTGCGCCGTGTAAAAGTGGGTGAACGTTAAATAATAAGTGCATTACAAATAACGCCGTGCAAACAAGACCGCCAATAAGCAAACACCATCTAATAACTTTTTCAAGGTCGAACTTCTTACAAAGGAAAGGCACTGCAGCCATAGCAACGCCTATAAACGGCATTGATATCATTGAGGCAAGCGTTTTGTAAGTAACGTTATTATATACTGCGGAGTACATATACATACTAATATTTTCAGTAAGGTATTGCATAGTGCAAATGCAAACGCCGTGCAAGCAAAGTGCAACGAACGCACGATTCTTTTTAAATACGTTAACAATATCTGCAAGTTTAATTTCGTCTGCATTGCTTTTTTCTAAAACAACTCTGCGTTCTTCGGTTAAGAAATAATGCACAAGGCATAGCGCAAAGCCAACAATAGCGCACGCACTACCAACTATCATATAGCCAGTTGAAGTGTTTTCGCCGTATAAGCCAATAATGGCAGGGCCAATCATGCCAGGTAACATATTGCCAAACATAGAGCCTACGCCACGTGCAGAAGAAAGCGAAGCACGTTCAATATCGTTTGTTGACATTGCAGAAAGTAGCGAGCCCATTGGAATATTAAACATTGTATAAAAGCCTTCGTATAATATCTTAAAAGAGAAAAGGCAAACTAAAAGCGGAATTCCTTCAAGAAAAGTTGGCACAGTCCACATAGCAATAGCGCTTATTGCAAGTAATGGAGTTGCGCGTAAAAGCCAAGGGCGGAATTTGCCCCTTTTACTTTTGCTTTTTGCAAACGCCTTGTCCATAAGCGCGCCCATTAAAGGGTCGTTAACAGCGTCCCAAATAGTCCAAATAATGGTTAAAATACCCATTACGGTTAAATCTATTTTTAAAACGTTGGTGCAGTAAATAGAAAAAATGCTTGACATAAGCGCAAAGGTCATACAGCCGCCAAAGTCGCCAAACATATAACCCGTCCAATGTTTAAGCGTAAGGCCACCACGCTTATTTTCATTAGTAGTAGTCATTATTACTCCTTAAATTTTAAAGTAAAATTTATATAGTTTAATTGTAACATAAAATTTAATAATTTTCAATGCGCTATTTGAATAAAAAAAATTATAATTTTGCAATTTTTTGCTTTATTTTTTTAGGCATTAGTGATATAATTTTTTTCGGTTTTATAAAAGTTGGTAAATATTATGAGCACTATAGCAAAAAAACATCATTTTAATATTTTGCATGTTATGCACGCAATTTCGGCATTTGTTAAGGCAAACGCCGTGCTTTGCATTGCTGTTATTTGCGCTGTAATTACTTCGTTTTTTGTTCCAATAGATAAAGAGTATTTAGGCTATTTTGATTTTAAAACCCTAACTTGTTTGTTTTGTGTTTTGGCGGTTGTGTGTGCGCTTAAAAACGTACGCTTTTTTACAGTTTTAGCAACTCAAATTGTAAAAGTGTTTAAAAATACACGCTCAACGATTTTAGCGCTTGTTTATATAACTTTTATAGGCTCAATGTTTATTGCTAACGATATGGCGCTTTTAACTTTCTTACCGCTTGGCTACATAATTTTAACAAGTACAAATAAGCAAAAGTTAATGGCTTTTACCTTTATTATGCAAAATATAGCAGCAAATTTAGGCGGTATGCTTACGCCTTTTGGCAATCCGCAAAACCTTTATTTATATTCAAAATTTAATATTCCAACTGGCGAATTTACTTTAATTATGTTACCGCCGTTTTTACTAGCAGTTTCATTAATAACAATTTGCTGTTTATTTATTAAAAAAGAAGAACTTTTAGTAGAAAGCTCATTACAACGCTTGCCAATATTAAAAACGATAATTTATTTAATTCTGTTTGCGCTTTCTATTATTATTGTGTTTAGGGTAATTCCATATCAAATAGGTCTTGTTGTTATTCCTCTTGTATTACTTTTTATGGATAGAAAGGCTCTTAAACAAGTTGATTACGGCTTGCTTTTTACCTTTGTTGCGTTCTTTATTTTTGCAGGCAATATGGCAAGAATTAGTGTAGTAAAAACGGTTTTTGGCTTTTTAATGGAGCAAAGTCCTTTACTTGTTTCAGTTTTAAGTTGTCAAGTAATAAGCAACGTTCCGTCTGCAATACTACTTTCACAATTTACAACCAACTACGTTCCGCTTTTAATAGGCGTAAATATAGGCGGTTGCGGAACGCTAATTTCATCACTTGCAAGTTTAATTACTTTTAGAGAATATACTACTAAAAATCCCGGCAAAACTAAAAGTTACTTACTTTTATTCTCGCTTTTTAATTTTGGATTTTTAATAGTATTAACTACAGTATCAATGCTGTTTTTAGTTTAATATAAAGGAGCAAACAATCAAGTTTGCTCCTTTTTTTTTAATGGTGATGATGGCGGTGGCAACACGAACGTGCGCCTTTTTCATCTATTAAGTTACACTCCTTTATTTGCTCGCTACTAAGTTCTAACTCAACTGTTGCGTGTTTTATTCCGTGTTCGTAAAGTTCTTCTTTAACGTTTTCTTTTATATGACTACAATACTCGTTTACAGTAATGCAAACACTGCCAGCGTTAACTTCGCCGTCAAGCGTAAAAACGTGTAAATGATGCGCGTTAACAACCCCGTCAATATGCTTTAAATGCTCTAGAATTTCATCAATTTTAACGCTTTTAGGTGTTTTTACAAGGAAAATATTGGTAATTTCTTTTAAATTTTTAACGGCGTTAATAATAATGACCAGGGCAAGAATAATTGATAATATTGGGTCTATTATATAAAATTTTGTAAACTTAATAACAATTGCTCCAATTAAAACTATAAGCCAGCCAAGCGCATCTTCAATCATATGCAAGTTAACGGCCTTTTGATTAATTGAACTTCCGCCGTGAGTGAAATACGTGGCTATAACGTTTACGGTAAAACCAATAATTGCAAATATGAGCATACCGTTATAGTTTACCGTTGCAGGATTAATAAATTTTAAAATTGCGCTGTAAATAACTATTATAGAGCTTATAAGTAAAATAACGGTAGTAATAAGTCCGCCTAAAACGGAAAACCTTAAATAACCGTAATTATACTTTTTGTTAGGCTTTTTATTAGAAAACTTTTCTAAAAAGTAAGAAATGCCAATGCTTAACGCATCTCCAAAATCGTGCACGGCATCGCTAGTTATTGCAACGCTACCTGTTATAAATCCTCCAATCATTTCAAATATTGAAAAGAAGAAGTTTAATATAAACGCTATAAAAATTTTTTGCTTTGTTCTCATTTTTTCTCCATTGACAAATTTTAGAAAATATCGTATAATAAGTTTAATACTGAACACTTTGTTCAATAATATTTTACCATATTATATAAAGTTTTGTGCTATACAATATGCTGTAAAAATTCAATACTGAACAAAAAGGAGAATTTGTATGGATAGGCGTCAAAGAAAAACAAGGGAACTTATATTTAACGCTTTTATTTTATTACTTTCAAAAAAGCATTATAACGCTATAACCGTTGGCGAAATTATAGAACTAGCTAACGTTGGCAGGGCTACTTTTTACTCTCACTTTGAAACAAAAGATTTTTTGCTTAAAGAATTGTGTATTGAACTCTTTTCGCACCTATTTAACGCTGAAAACGATGGTGATAATGACGGTATTTTTAACTGTGATATTCACGGCAACGTATTTTTGCACTTATTTAAGCACGTTAAGGAAAACGACAATAATATAAGAAAGTTATTAACTTCTAAAAATAATGAATTATTTGTAGAGTATTTTAAGGGCGAGGTAACCAAACTTTTTAAAGAGCGTTTACTTGATTTTATAGATAAAAAGCCCGCTTCAATTCCTCAAGAATTTTGGCTTAATCATATAACTTCAACCTTTATTGAAACTTTAAGGTGGTGGATAGAAACAAAAATGAAACAAACGCCGGAAGTTATCTATAACTATTTTTTAGAACTAATTTAAAAGACGCCTTCAAGGCGTCTTTTTTTATTTTATACGTTTAAGTTTATATTATTTAAAATATCTAAGCAGTTGTCAATAATTTTTAAAACTTCTAAATTTTTAACCTCTAAATCTTTAAGCGGAGTTTTAAAGTAAACCTCTCTATTTTCGTTAATTTTTTCAAGGGCGTTTTCCTTATTAAAATCCCTATTTTCGCACAGTGAATTAACCGCTTCATTAAGCCAAATTTCAACTTCAGGAAGATATAAGTATTCTGCGTTTTCATAAATATGCGCTCTACAATATTGGCATTCCGAATTGTTTTTAAGCGTTTGTTCAAAGTTAGGATTAAAAGTTGTTTCTTCTTCAAGTTTTTTAAGCGAGTTATAAAGAGAATAGTCGTTGTGTCCGCCAAGCAAAAGTGCAAGGTTTTTAAGCAATTTAATAGCCGAATTTGATGCGTGTTTTACTTCGTTTAAATCTTTTTTAGCATAGGCAATTTGAGCTTTTAAAATACATGCGTTTATATAGCGACCAATAATAGTGCGAATAATATCGTATAAGTCACGCTCAAGTTGGCTGTCGTACCCGCTTAAGTTTTTAAGTGTTTTTAACACTGTAATTGCGCTGTTTTTAGCATTGTTAAAAGGTTTTAAAAGGGTAATGTTGCGCTCAAGTTCACTTTCGTTAAAACAAGCACGCGCTTTAATATTTTCATAAAGGTCGTCAAATAAAATAACTTCGTCATCGTCATAAGTGCCCCAAGTCATAAGTTTTGATACCGGCATTAAATTTTTCCACGCCGTAGCCATTACGTTAAAGTTGCTTTCACTATAGCGAGCGGAACAAAAATTATTAATAAAATCTTCAACGCTTAAAACTTCTTCTTCCCACGCGTTTTTTGTTAAGTAGTGTAAGTATAGCGCGCTCCCGTGTGAAAATTCGGGCCAAAATACCATACCTTTACACATATTATCTCTCTTAGCAATTTTAAGTCTTTCGTTCATTAAACTAAAATTGCCCCTTACGTCATGGTGTTTTTCAAGACCGCCAAATATGCCGAAAATCCAAGGAAATTTTCCTACCACGTTCCAATTAGTAAAGTTGTTTTTATCTTGAACTTCGCTTGTGTAGTCAAATAAAATTGCTTGGTTTTTATCTAGCTCGTTAAGTAATGCTTCAACTTCTTGAGGCGTGTAATACATCCATAAATCCCAACTTGCAATTAAAAGTGGGGCGTTTGGATACTTTTCTTTAATATTTTCACTAATTTTACGGTAAGTATAAAGTTTTAAACGCGCGTTCTCTTCTTTATCTTGTGAAAATTTGCGCTCGGCAAGCCCTATGGTATGGAATATTTGACCTTGACCGTATTCTTTAACGTGAGTGTCGGTTAGGTGAGCGTAATATTCCATATTTTTATTATCTCTCACGTCAAAAACTAGCCCTGTTTGCTCGGCGTAACTATGCGTGCTTTGGCTTAAAAAAGTAGGCTTAACGTTTTCAATAAACTCTTTAGGCGTGCGAGAATACCAATGCGTCATTGTGCCTGTATCTTCAGGGTGAATAAGGTCACGCTCGAAGGCGTAAGAAAGAATTTTTTTTCTAAGTTCGCCTTTGTATTCAAGTGGCCAAAATAAACTTCTATCATCGTAGCCGTAACCAGAGTTCTCTGCTTTATCAGTTAAAGAAGGGTATGGAACTATGTTTGGAAAGGCTTTTTGCCATACGTCATCCATGCCTGTTCTAAGCATAAATAAATTAAGCCTTGACTTTATAAGCCAATCAATTTCATTTTTCCAATCTTCATAGCCCCAATGCTCGGCTTGAAAGCGGTGTAAACTTCTATGAGCAAAATATCTAATGCCACGGTATTCAAAACGTGGGTTTTCACAAACGTCAATTCCATCTAATACAATTGTGGTACGTTGTGGAATTCTATCTCCGTCCCAAAAATAATGGCAGTTACAAAACTTTTCAAAATATAAATAAACAGCGTAAAGCGTTGCGCGTGGGCGTGCACCTGCTAAAATAAGATAATTTGTACCGTCTATTTGTACAGTTCTTATAACGTAAGCGTCTGTGCCGTAACTAAAATTGAACGGAGCAATTTTACCTTCTAAATAAAACTTTCCAACAATATTATTAACGCTATCGTTGCCAATTAACACTACGCATGCAGGCTTGTTAGACAAAGCGCAAAAGTCTTGGTCGGTTAATTTTAAAGCGGAATTTTGTGTGATTTTAGAATATAATTTAATAAACTCGTTTGCTGAAATTTCATAAGCGCTGTGAGCATTTTTTGGATATACAACTGTTAAATTCATTTTTCTTACCACCTTAGTTTGTAATTTTATTTTACAACTTATAAACCAATAAAAAAACCACTTTTTTATTCATAAAGGTGGACTTTTTAGTCAATGAAAGTGGTTAGTTAATTATTATGTGTTAAATAAACGTTGTTTATATTTTAAAGGCGTTGCGCCAAACTTGTTTTTAAAACGCTCTATAAATCGAGAGCAATCGTTAAAACCAGAGCCGTAACACGCATCTGTAACACTTGCATTGCCTCTAAGCATTCTTTCAGCGTGGGAAAGTTTTTTAGCCTCAATTAAACGCCCAACTGAAATACCAACGTGATTTTTAAATAGCCTGTTTAGCGTTGCTTGAGAAATATAAAAGCGTTTGGCAATATCTTCACTGCAAGTTATAGTTAAGTAGGCTGTGTCAATATACGCAAGAATTTCACGCAGTTTATCTGGCAAAGATTGTATTTCTAAACTGTTATCTTCTTCATAATTTTCGCTTGCAAGCATAGAAATTAGTTCAAATAGACAAGTTGTTTTAACAAAATTATCATTATTAGTATTTGCAAGTTTTGTTGCAAGCGTTATAATCTTCTTTTTGCAATCTTCATTTAACCTAATTCTGCCACGCACCCCGCGTGAATATAAAAAATTGCCAACGACGTCACCAATTAGCCAAATGCAAAAATGTTCGTGTACGCAAGAGGTGTGGTAAATGCAGTGGTGTACGTCAGACGGGTAGGAAACAACCACGTCACCATTAGTAATTGGAGTAACGTTACTTCCATGCAAAAATGAAACGTTTCCAGAAACGTTTATGTAAATTTCAAAAACGCTGTGAATATGAGCATCGTCTGCAGTATTAGAAAGCACGTCATAATAGTTCGCGCCGTGCGCAATTTTAAACTGAATATCGTTTAAATTGGGAAATAAAACGTCAAGCGTGGGTTGAATAGCCATAAAACTCCTTATGAGCGAATTTTCATATTATTAGCACTAAAATACATATTTTTATGAAAATTAAAGTGCTATAATTGTAACATAACAAAATAAACTTGTCAACAAGGGGAAAGTATGATAGATTATTTATTAGTATTTTTATCCGTAGTGCTTTTAGCGGCGGCATTTACGGTACAAAAATTTTATCATAAGTGTACGGGCGGTACAACAGTAAGTAGCACTATATTCAGTATGGTGTCTTCTATATGCTCAATAGTAATTTTAATTTTAAGAAATACTACGGCGGAAGGCTTACATATTGAATTTTCTTGGTACTCGTTTTTCAACTCACTATTAAAAGGTATATGCGGCTTTTTATACACGATTATCGGCTTTAAAATTTTAAAGCGTGCAAACGTTGCTACCTATATGCTATTTTTAATGAGCGGCGGTATGATTGTGCCTGCCGTTTGGGGTTGGGTATTTTTAGGCGAGCCTGCTACCGTTTTAAGAATTTTAGGTATAATTGTTATGATAATTGCAATATTCCTTTCAAATTCAAACGTTAAAAAACTTGATAAAACGTTAATTGTAATGTGCGTGGCGGTATTTATGCTCAATGGTTTTTTAAGTGTATTTACAAAACTTCACCAAGTAGCAGGGCCGGAAGCTAACGCTGTTGACACGATTAGTTACGCATTGATTGGTTGCTATTGTTCTTTTGGTTTGAATTTTGCACTTAAACTCTTTATATCGCTTAAAAACAAGCGCTTGGCAATACTTAACGCTACTAAACAAGAAGTTGCTGTTGAAACTACTAACATAGAGCAAGAAGTAGGCGAAGTTACATTTAAACCTAAAACAAATAAATTTGTTAAAATATTCCCAATACTTTTAGTTATTTTATATAGTTTTATAGGAACAATTTCTAACGTGCTTCAACTTGAAGGCGCAAAAAACTTGCCTGCAAGCGTACTTTATCCTATAATAACAGGTGGTACTATTGCACTCACAGGCATATTTGCATTTATATTTTTTAGAGAAAAGCCTACTAAAATAGAGTGGTTTGGCATTGTTCTTTGCATAATAGGTACTTGCTTATTCTTATAATGAAAGGAGAAATTTATGTTAACGTATAGACTTGGTTTATATCAAAAAGAAGAAAAATACGCGCGTGAGCTTGTTGACGCAATTAAGCGTAATCCCGGCTCGTGTGATACTGTTTGGCTTTGCACTATGGGCTATTATCCTACCATTGAAAAGCACGTTCAATACGCGAGCGAGTGGGTTACTTCAGCTAAAATTTTTAAAGATGCTGGAATTAAAGTTTCACTTCAAATAAATAACACTATTGGGCATTGTGATACTCCGATTTTAAAACCTGAAGACAAGGGCGAATTTTGTTTAGGAATGCTTCCAAAAGATGGCGAAGAAGACCCTTATTTAGTTGGGCATGACGGAACTAAGAACTACGGTTGTTTTTGTTGGCGTGGTGAAAAATTTAAAAATTATATTGCTAAAATGGTTCAAACTTATGCTAAAATTTTAAAGCCTGCTACCATTTGGTATGATGACGACCTTCGTGCGCATAGCCATAGTCCTAACAAATTCCCTTGTTTTTGTGAAAGGTGTGTTTCTACGTTTAATAAAGAGCAAGGTACAAACTACACTCGTGAGGAGTTAGTTGATAAAATCAACTATGAAGATACTAATTTAAGAAAAGCGTATATTGATTTTATTAGAAAAGGCGTTTACGATTTTGTTTACTACGTTACAAAAGAGGCTATTAAAGTTTCGCCTGAAACTACTTTTGCGCTTGAATACGAGCATCAACACAACTATTTAGGACCTAATGACGACCATATTTTAGGTGCGCTTTACGATGCTAGCGGTTGTGAAATTGAAACAAGGCCGGGTGGCGGCAACTATAACGATAAAGACCCTTATAGCCAAGTTTATAAACTTTTAACGCTTTCTTCGCCTAACTCAATAATTCCAAGCTACGTTAAAAATACGGTTGCTGAACTTGAAAACTTGCCAGGCGTTGCTTTTGGTAAAAGTATTGGAGGTATTTTAAATGAAGGAACTTTAGACCTTGCCATTGGTTGCACAGGCTTATCGTTCACAGACGTTCAGTCTTGCCACGAGCCAATTACTTATTATGAAAAGATTTTTGCAGGGCTTGCTAAAATGCGTCCTTACTGGGAGCGCTTGTCAAAAATAAGCCGAAACGACTATCGCGGAACAGTTGCAATTTATTGGGGCGAGGCTCCGCACCTTAAACCGCTTAAAAGGGAAGATAAGCCTTTTAGTTGGGACTACGTTATGAACGAGGCTGACGTGAACTTAATGCGTTTAGGCGTTCCATTAAGTTACGATGCTCGCAGTGATACGGCATATTTGCTTCATACTAAAATGATAGACGGTATGACGGATAACGATATTGAGTTTTTACTTGCAAAACCTGTTATAACTGACGGCGAGTGTATTAAAAAACTTTGTGAAAGGGGCTTTGCAAATAGGTTTAACTTTACGCCTAAACAAATTGGGCTTAACACTATGGAATACTTTACGGGCGTTTACGGCAAAGAGCACGACGGCGCTTTCCTTAGAGAAAACCCTTACGCGCATAAGTTTATGAACCGCTACGTGTTTGAAGGCGCTAACGAAGATAATTCAACTATTTACGGATATGCGCATAACGGATACCACCTTGGCGACAATAAACGCCTTGGTGCAACAACTATTGCCACAAAAATTAACGGCTCTAACGCAAAATGGGCAATTTTTGGATATAGTATTTGGTCAGACATTACAAGTTCCGCTAAAAGAAATCAAATTCTTGCTATTCTTGATGAAATTGCTTCTATGCCTGCAAGGCTTTTAAGTGACGATATTGCTGTTGTTATTCCGTCAGTAGATAAAAATGGTAAAACTACTGCAGTTACTATTCATAGCGCTTCACAAAGCGGTACTAATGAAATCACCTTAAAGGTGCGTAATCCTCGCGGTAAAAACGTTACGGTTATGGGAACAAGGCACGATGCTTATAAGTTTAGTTATAGCGGTAACGAAAGAGAAATTACAGTTAATATTGAGCCTATTCACCCTTACGAAGTAATAACAGTATTTTTAGATTAATATAAATGCACGCTTAAAATTGCGTGCATTTTTTATATAATAGTGGACTTTTTAGTCTTTATGTGTTAAAATTGAAACAAGGGGTTAAAATTTATGGTTTACAATTTTGAAAATTTAAGTTTTTCTTCGGTTTCAGTATTCCGTTCACGGCATAAAGACGGTGTTTTTAACGTGCAACCGCGCCCTTATGGAGCGTTGGCTTTTAGATTAGAAGGCGAAAGCGTTTTTACGTTTTCAAACAAAACTATTACTGCAATGGCTAATAACGTTTCATTTATTCCAGCAAATTTAGGCTATAAGTTAAATTCTAAAGGCAGTATTATAATTGTTATACATTTACATAACTGCAATTATGATGAACCTGAAAATTTTTCAATAGAAAATACCGCGGTTTTAAAAAGTCTATTTTTAAAAGCTGTTGAAACTTACAGCCAATACGGCTCGGTTAATAAAGTAAAGGCTATTGTTTACGAAATTTTAGATAGAATTGAAGAGGAGCAAAAAAGAACGTATCAAAATTCAGCGTTTCAAAAATGTTTAAATTATTTAGAAAATAATTATCAAAATGCTATGCTTGACGTTCAAGAAATTGCTAACGTTGGCTATATGAGTAAATCAACGCTTCAGCGTGCGTTCAATAATTATTTAGGGGTATCGCCAAAGGCGTATTTAATTAAAGTAAGATTAAACAAGGCGTTTGAGCTACTAATGCAATGTGCAAAAAGCGTTAAAGAAATAGCGTTTTTATGTGGATTTAGCGATGAAAAGTTCTTTTCACGTATATTTAAGCAAAAATACGGATATTCCCCTTCCGAAGTTAAAAAGGTATAAAAATTAAAAAGTGCAAGCTACTACAGCTTGCACTTTCTTTTATAAGTTTAAAAATATTACCGAGGCTATGCCTATAATAATTCCAACATATTGTATCGGCATAAACTTTTCCTTGTACCAAAGTATGCCAATTAGTGAGCAAAGTATTAGTTGCCCGCCAGAGTAAACTGGAAAGTAAATAGCGTTAGAAATAAGACCAAGGTTAGTAAAGTACATCATTAAAACAAAGGCAATGCCTGTAAATATACCGCACAATCCACCCCAAACCGTAACGCTTTTAAGGTTTGGCTTTAATTTTGATTTTTCCATTATAAATGAAATTATAAACAAAACAACCGTTGTTACTAAAAAGCCAAGCATTAAAAATGAAACGCCTTCATAAATAACGTTTTCTTGGCTACCCACTGCATCTTGACCTGCAATTGATATTATAATTGATGCAACCCCGTCTGTTATAGCGGCAATTAAAACGTAAATTAACCATTTTAACGTAATTTTGGTTTTTTGCTCGCCTTTCTTTTTTGGTTCTACGTTAATAAATATTATAGAAAGAACAAATAGGGCAATGCCTATATAAAAGAATAAACCTACGGAATTATTTTGGAATATTATTCCATAAACGGCAGGAATAAGTAAGGCAAATGCAAAGATTAGGCTTGATATAGACATTGGGCCTTCTTTAAGTGCCAGCACCGTAAAGAAATAGCAAAGAACAAATAAAATAACAAGTAAAATTAGTAGCCAAAATTTTGTAAAGTGAATACCTTTTTGCGCTCCGCCTAGCAAGAAAAAGGCTATCACAAAAACAATACTAGTAAAAAGCATTCTTACGGCAGAGTAGAATATTGGAGCGTCCTTTTTATACTCTTTAACAAAAACAAACGTAAGAGATATTGCTATTATATTAAAAATAAATAAAAGTAAAACGTCAACTGTCATATAATTTACCTCTTTATAAAAAGAATTATATATATGTATTTAATTATTGTCAATCAAATTAGCAAAAAGATAAAACCATATTAAAAATTTAGTTTTTATAAAATGTATAAATAGATAAAACACATAAATAAATGGAATTTTTCTATATACAACATAAATATTATTTGATATAATGTAGTTGACAAAACAAAATGGGAGAAAACGATGATAGATAAAAGTGTAGAAGATATGTGCCTAGCGTACGAAAAATTTGACACAAATAATTATCCTAAATACGCTTTGCCTAGTGGCTATTCTTTTTCGTTTTATAAAAAAGGCGATGAAGTAAAGTGGGCAGAATTAGAGGTTGAGCTTGGTCAATTTGAAAGTGTTGAAAAGGGCGTGGAGCATTTTACAAAAGATTTTTTAAAAGACCCTATTTTAAAACCTGAAGATAGAATGTTGTTTGTTATAGACCCAAGCGGCAATTACGTGGCAACAGGTACGCTGTGGAATTTTGAATTTTTAGGCAAAATTGAGCAAAATTTGCATTGGATAGCGGTAAGCGATAGGTGCGCTGGCAAAGGTATTGCAAAGGCGTTAATTACACGTTTGCTTGACCTTTATAACGAACTTGGCTATTCTAATTACCTATTCTTATACACAGGTACTTGGTATTATCCTGCAATAAACATTTATAAAAAATTTGGTTTTACGGAATATTGTGGTGAGCGTTCATCAGTTAAAGGTATGAGTGATAGCGATTTTAAAGAATATAACCAAAAAGCAATTAAAATAGTAAATGAAAAATTAGAGCAATATAAAAGGAGATAAATTATGAAAAAAGCTATTAAATGTGGTGTATTTGGTCTTTTTAGAGGTGCTGCACACATAACCTCTATACTTCAAAATGACGGTGACGTGGTTGCCGTTTGCGATAGAGATGAAGAAAAGCTTGAAAATGCCAGAAAACTTTTAGGCGATAAAGTAGCATGCTATAAAGATTTTGATGAGTTTATAAATCACCCTGGTTTAGAAGCGGTGGTTTTAGCAAACGCTTTTGACGGGCACGTTCCTTTTGCTATTAAAGCACTTGAAAAAGACATTCACGTTTTAAGCGAGTGTATTTCTAACGGAACAATGGCTGAAGGCGTGGCGCTTGTTAGAGCAGTTGAAAAGAGCAAGGCAATTTATATGGTTGATGAAAATTTTGCCTTTATGAAATTCAATTGGGAAATTAAAAAAGTTTATCAAGGTGGAACGTTAGGTAAATTATTGTACGCAGAGGGCGAATATAATCACCCTGAAATGCCTGGCGATGATGACGTTATGCGTAGGTATAGACCTTTCCCTAAACATTGGCGCAATTATTTGCCAAGGTCGTATTACATTACGCACTCACTTGGACCACTTATGTATATTACTGGTGCTAAACCTATTAGAGTAACTGCTATGCCTGTATTTGCGCCAAATCCTAGCGATTCTCTTATGGGGCTTGACGTTGGCGATAGGGCAGCCATTATAACTACTTTAAATGATGATGATAGCGTATTTAAACTTACGGGCTGTGCAGCGTTTGGCGCACACGGTCAATCATATCGTATTTGCGGTGTAAAAGGTCAAGTTGAAAATTTAAGAGATGGAACGGATAGAATTTTACTTTCTTATAACGAGTGGGATACTCCACAAGGTGTTAATAGGCAAAGTTGTTACGTTCCAGAGTGGAATGATAAAGACAGTGCGCTTATTGAAGCGTCCGGCCACGGTGGCGGAGACTTCTTAGTAGCAAGAGAATTTTTAACTTGCATTAGAGAAAATAAAGAGCCTGTATTAAACGTTTACCTTGCCACTACTATGGCTTCCGTAGGCATACTTGCTTGGAGAAGTATATTAAATGGAAGCAAGCCTTACGAAGTTCCTGATTTTAGAAAAGAAGAAGACAAAATTAAGTATGAAAACGATTATTTAACACCTTTCTACGGTCCAGACGGCAAAGAGCCAACACTTCCTTGTTGCTCTCGCCCAGATTATAAACCGGACCCTAAATTAGTTGAAGAATACTTAAACGTGGTAACAAAAAAGTAAGGTTAAAATATGAACTTCGCCAAACAAGTAGAAGGTATATATCGCTTAAAAGTTCCATTTGAAGATTTATATACTTCAATATTTTTACTGAAAACTGATTATGGCAATATGCTTGTAGATTGCGCCACTTACGATAGCGACATAGATAAGTATTTAGTTCCTGCACTGCAAAACTTGGGGTTATGCTTAACAGGCGTTGAATATTTAGTCGTTACGCATAGCCATTGCGACCACGCTGGTGGAAAAAATAGAATATTAGAGATTGCGCCTAACGTAAAAATTATAGATAAAAGTATTGATAATATTTTTAATTGTTTAACTGTTTGCGAGCTGAAGGGGCATACAATAGACTGTATTGGAGTGTTTGATGAGCGCAGTGGAACTTTAATTTCGGCAGATGCTTTGCAAGGCGCGGGTGTGGGGAAATATCGTTGCTGTATTGAAAACAAACAAGAGTATCTAAAAACCATAGAAAAAATCAGTAAAAATAAACGAATAAAAAATATTTTATTTTCTCACTCGTACGAGCCTTGGAATTCAGACGTTGCGATTGGTAGAGAAGAGGTAGAAAAATGTTTAGAATATTGTAAGGAATACGCAATTAAATAAATGCGTAAAAAAAGCGTTAGCATTGCTAACGCTTTTTTATATATTGATTTGCATTAAATGTTCGTTTCTAAACTCTTTTGGGGTAAGTTTATTTTTTTGTTTAAACACGCTGTAAAAATGGCTTACGTTTTGAAAACCGCAAGTAAAACATACGTCAATTATAGGCATATTAGTAGTTATTAATAGGTTTGTTGCGTAGTTAATTTTTAAATCGTTAATAAAATCACTTAAAGTTACGTTGTAATGCTTTTTAACTAAGCGAGATAGATGTTCGCGCGTTTTTTTAGAAAGTTCTACCATTCTGTCTATACCTAGCGTAAAATTTTCAGGCAATGACATTTTATACGTTAATTCTTTAAGCCATAATGGAATACTGTTATTTTCATATTCGCTTAAATTAGTTGTGAGTATTGGTAAAATTTCTGCAAGAATAGACCTAATTAATACGTTTGAGGTAGCTATATCATCACGCTTTAACGCATTTAATTCATTAAGCCTATCTAAAATGCGTTGCTTATTTGCTGCACTTAAATAAACTACCGTTGGCATTTTACTGTCAAGTAACTTTTGTTGAACGCTAGTATTAAATAAATAATCAAAGGCAGATAGTGCAATTTGCTTGGTAAAGGCAAGGTTTACAAAAGACGTGTTCTCGTTTTTACAAATTTGGGTGTGAATATCTTTAGGTCTAATAAGAGCTAAAGCCCCCTCGCTTAAAGTTTGTTTTTCTTCGTTAACGTAGTGCGTTATACAGCCTTTTAAAATTAAAAACAACTCGTAATATTCGTGCAAATGAAGTTTACAGCCTTTGCTTTTGCCGTAAACGAAACTTAAAAGATATCCCCTATCTTTATCAACGTTATTTTTTTCTTTTGCAATAATAAAATCATTCATAAAAACACCTAAATATCACAATAGTATATTAATTATATCACTTTAAAAGTAGAAAATCAAATGGTTTAATGTTAAAATTAAAACAAGGAGAAATTATTATGAAAAACATTTATATGATAGGCAACACTCACTACGACCCCGTTTGGACTTGGACTTGGGACGAAGGCTTAACTTCTATTCACTCAACGTTTAGAAGTGCGCTTGATAGAATGAACGAATCGCCTGACTTTATTTATTCGTTTTCTAATCCGCAAATTTTTGAATGGATTAAGAAAATTGACCCTCAAATGTTTAGCGAAATTTCTAAACGCATTGAAGAAGGAAGATGGGATTTAAACGAAGGTTGGTGGGTTCAGCCAGACACTTTTAGTGCAAGTGGCGAAAGTTACGCACGTCAATCACTTTACGGACAAAAATATTTAAAGCAAAACTTTAACAAATATTCTAAATGTTTGTTTAATATAGACTCTTTTGGTCACAATTCTCAAACTCCGCAAATACTTGAAAAAAGCCGTATGAAATATTACTGCTTCTATCGCCCTGAAAAATGGTTTTTTGAACTTAAAAACCCTTATTTTACTTGGAAAGGTAAGGACGGAACAAAGGTAAGAGCCTTTAGATTTGGCCATTATGGTGACTTTTTTGCACGTGACGTAGGCGCAAACATTGAAAGGGCCGAAGCAAAAATGCAAGACGCGGTTAGTGATGAAATGATTATTTACGGCGTTTCAAACCACGGTGGCGCACCTACAAAACAAGCCATTGAAGAAATTAAAATGATGAGTGAGAAAAAGCCGTACACCGTAAAATGTTCTTCTGTTGAGGGTTATTTTGAAGCGCAAGACGAAGCGCCTATTACTCACGAAGGCGAAATGCTTACTAAAAACTTTGGCCCATACGTTAACGATAGAAAAACAAAAACGCTTAATAGAGTAGGCGAATATTCCGTATTAAACGCTGAAAAATTAAACCTTATAACAAAGCAGGTTTTAGGCCACGAATACGATGCGGAAAAGTTTGAAAATTGCTGGAAAGACCTTTTATTTAACACTTTCCACGATATTTTAGGCGGTGCAAGTTCCGTTGACGTTTATAGAGATGCTTATAGGCAATATAAGCGTGCCATAGCAAATAGTGAAGAGAGTTTAAGGCTTAACCTTATTTCACTTGTTAAAAATATTAAAACGGTTGGCGTTAACCCTGACCCTTGGAATATTTTTGTATTCAATTTTAATGAAACCGATTATGATGGCTACGTTGAAGCGGAAATGCAATGGCAACACGAATTCCCTAAATATCAAAAGGGCGTTGCTCTTCAAGATGAGGACGGCAACCTTTACGAGTGCGGTGTAATTTTAGAGTGTTCCTCAATTCCTGGCTTTAGGTCAAGGGTAGTGTTTAAGGCAAAAATTCCTGCAGTTGGTTATAAAGTATTTAAGGTTGTTAAAACGGAAAAAGAACTTCCAAAACTTACTAACTTTAACGTAGTTAAAACAAAAGGCTTAACTTGCGAATTTGACGCTAAAACAGGCTTAATTAAGAACTTATATTCAGCCGTAACAAACAAAAACTACACTAATATATTTACGCCAAAATGCTTTAAAGATATGGCGGATAGCGAGTGCTTTAACTTTACTGAATACGGTGAAATGCTTGAAGATTTTACTCTTAACGAGTTTAAAGTTGTTGAAGATAACGAAATTAGAAAAGTTATTAAAGTAACCTATAAATTCCGCACGTCTTTCTTAACGGTTTACTATAGGTTCTATAACGAAGCCGACCATTTAGAAATTGACTACAGCATAAATTGGCACGAAGAGCACGTTGTTTTAAAATTTATGACAAACGCGGGCTATTCAACCGTTAGCGCATCTTCTCCATTTGCTTATGAAAATAGGGTTGATAGCGTAACCGATATGCCTATGGGCGAGTGGATATGTTTACATAACAATACCGAAGGTATTGGCTATATAGCAAACTCAATTTTTGGTTACAATAAAACGGGTTGCGACTTAGGATTAACGATACTTCGCGCACCAATTTACGCCGATATGCGTGACGATAGCGAAAACGACGGTAGAGATTATCCTATTATGGAACAAGGTGTTACAAGCGGTAAACTTTCAATAATTCCATACGTTGGCAACTTTATTGAAAATGAAATTCCTAAAAAGGCAAGGGAATTAAACAATCCACCGTTCACAGTTTGCGAGCCTAACCATAACGGCAAATTGCCAAGCACTTACGGCTTTATTAGCGTTAAAGGCGCAGGCGTACAAATTGCGGCAGTTAAAAAGTGTGAGTTTAATAATGACGTTATTGTAAGGCTTAATAGCCTTTCAACAAATGAAGAAGCCGTAAACTTAAAAGTGTTCGATAATGAATTTAACTTTACAATTAAACCATTTGAAATTAAAACGGTTAAAATTGCAAACGGCAAACTTGAAGAAGTTTTAATTACGGAAGATAATTAACTCAAAAAAACCACTTGAATACAAGTGGTTTTTTATATATTTTATATTTTATTTTTGTTCTAAATCGCCTATCTTAACAAATCTAACGGCGTCTTTTCCGCGAACTTTTGGATTGCCGTTGTGATACTCTAATGCAAGTTCAGACGTGCTGTATGCAATATACACGTCGCCTAAAATATTTAAAGCACAAGCGTTTACCATACCGCATTTTGAGTAAAGTTCTAAAACCATATTTTCTTTGCAAGGTGTGCCGTTTTCGGCAAAATAAAACCTTAAACTTGTTCTTCCTTGTTGAATGTCTGGGCGGTTACCAGTATCTTCGTTATAGTGGTTTACTACCATTAAAATATGTTCGCCGTAGTTTATAACACGTGACCTACAAGAAACGCTATCTTCAATAACTTGCGGTTCACTCCAAGTTTTGCCCATATCGTTTGACGTTGTGTAAAAAATAGAATTTCTTTCTGGTGGGGTTCTAAAAATTGCGTAAATTTTGCCGTTTAAGAACTTGTAGTCCATTTCATATTGAGCGGTGTATGGGCAAACTGCAAAAAATTCTAACGTTGCAAGGTTATCGCTTGACCTATATAAAATAGGCTCTGCAAGGTAACTTGTTATAACACCGTAAACGTAACCGTCTTCCGCGCGGAAAATAGTGTGGCTACCAAATGAAATTTGTTCCGTTTTTAAAAACGTATGATTGTTAAATCCACGCTCTTCAAGATACTTAAATTGTTCGGACGTTGTAAGTTTTACTATATCGCCGTTATCTTTTTTAAGCATCATTACTTTTTCTTCGGAAAGCGTTTCCGTTAAAAAGTCAAAATCTTTATAGCACATATCGTGGTCGCCGTCTTTACGGCTATCTTTTTCATAAATAACTCTAATTTTTCCGTCGCCAAGCCCAAAAGCGTTTTGGCAATAAACGTCGTGGTCGGTTGAAACTTCCACAAATTTAATATTTGTTGGTTGAGAAGCAGGGAAGTATGAAAGGCTAATTCTACCCCTTGATTCGCCGTAGCAACCTTGATGCCCAGGCATATATGCGCAAAAAGTTATTCCGTATTTTGAGTCAAATACAAGTGATGCGCCATCGCCACTCGTTTCTTTTAAGCCGTTGTTAATTTGAACGGAATAATTTAAAATTTCAGATTGTTTCATAAGTTACTCCTTTAAACTACATTTGTTTCATTAAGTCTTTTGTGTTTTTATATAACGTTTTATAAACGTAATAGTTTTTGTTGTAAACGCTTTCAGTTTCCTTATTAGGATTGTAAGTTTTGCTTATTTTGCAAACTTTTTCGGTTGCGTCGGCAAATGATTTATAAAGCCCTATACCCACGCCTGCAAGTATTGTTGCGCCTTGTGCGCAAGCTTCGTCGCAGTCAATAACGTTCACGTTAGCATTAAGTACGTCGGCTCTAATTTGGCACCAAAGCGGTATTTTACTGCCACCGCCAAGTATCCTTAATTCGTCTATGTCTTGATTAGAACTTTCCATAATATTTCTTATAGAAAAAGCAACGCCTTCTAAAACGCTCCTTGCAAAATCGCTTGCAGTATGTGAACTTTTTACACCAAAAAACGAACCTTTTGCATTGCTATCCCAAATAGGCGCACGCTCTCCGCTAATATATGGCAAAAATACAAGCCCGTTGCTACCCGCAGGGGAGTTGCTTGCAAGAGAAATCATTTCGTCAAACGATACGTTTAACAAGTTTTTTGCAAGCCAAATAAGTGATGACCCGCCACTTTGCGTTGGCCCAAAAATAACGCCTTTTTCATTGGTAAGCGATTTTGGGAATATATGCAAGCCTTCAAAACTTTTATCGTTTTGCTTAACAACGCCCGCTATTTCGGAAGTCCCCGTGCTATTAAACGCCACATTGCCTTTTGAAAATACGCCTGCAGATAAAACTGATGCAAACCCGTCGCTACAACCGCATACTATTTTTAAGTTGTTACCTAAACCTAAACTTACAACTTCTTCGTTGTTAAGGGTAGCGCAAACGTCAGTAGGTTTAAAAATTTTAGGCAAAACGTTTTTGTTATAGCCGTAAAAAGAAAGTAATTCTTCATTTATAACGCCCGTGTTAATGTTTACAAATGCACGCGCACTCCACAAGTCTGTAACAAATTTGTTTGAAAGCCTATAAATTAAATAGTCCTTTGGTTGCAACACTTTATAAATGTTATTTGCAATTTCTGGCTCGTTATCTTTAATCCAAGCCATACGTAAAGGCGTCCAATTTTCCGTTTTTGAAATAGGGCAACCTGCAAAATTTTCAAGTTGAGTAAAAGTGTATGCTTTCTTTTGACGCTCCAATTGTTTTTTAGCACGCCTATCTTTCCACATAATAGCGTTGCGTAAAACAATACCGTTTTTATCAACAAAAATGTCCGTAGGCGCTTGTCCACAAACACAAAGCACTTCTATTTTTGAAAGAGTTTCTTTATCTATCTGTTTAAGGTTTTTAATAAACGCGTTATAGTAATCGTGCGGGTTTTGCTCAACAAAATCGCCGTTTTCAATTATGTTGTAATTAGTTTTTATACTGGTAATCAAATTGCCAAGTTCATCAAATACTACGCATTTTAATGAACTACTGCCAATGTCAACGCCTAATAAGTACATATATGTAGTTTTTACTCCTTACTTGTTTGTTCTAAATAATTTATATAGTCTTTTGGGCTTTTGCCTATTTCTTGCTTAAATATTTTTGAAAAGTAAAGCGCGTCTTTAAAGCCTGAAAGAAGAGCAATATTTTTAATACTCGTCATTCCTTGTTCCATTAAAAATACGGCGCGTTTTATGCGCAAATCTCTTAAATAATCGGTATAACAAATACCTTTGCTTTTCTTAAAGAAAAACGATATATATTTAGGGTCGTAGTTTAAATACTGCGCAAGCATTCCTAAAGTAAAGTCTAAACTAGTAAATTCGCTGTTAGTTATAGTAATAATTTTTGAAAGGAGGTCGTTATATTCCGTCTTTTTATTTTCTAAGTGAGCAAATAAGTAAAGTAGCGTAGATTCGGCAAAAAGGTCGGTATTATGGTCGGTTGCCTTTTTTAAACAGTCAAATGCAAAGGATGTAATTTCTTTGTAATTAGACTTAAAATTAAAAACTTGTGCGCCGTTATTAAGTTCTAAACGGTCAACAAGTTCGTCTGCACGCCTACCGTCAAATGAAATGTAGAAATATTTAAGATTTCCGTCTTGTAAAATGCTAAACGTAGTGTTTTTTTGTATAAAAAAAGCATCGCCCTCACTAAGTGGTAGCGAATTGTTAAAGTTTACAATAGTTCCATTTCCCTCAACAACGTAGCCAAAAACATAATTTTCCGTGCGAGTGTTTTTAGACTGTATGTCCGTAACTTCATAAACAAAGTTAGAGCAAACTAAATCACTTGACCTAACAATGCTAATTTTACATATATCGTTTACGTTTGTTTTAAATTCTTGTTTCATATAATAATTATACTTTTTACTATAATTTTTGTCAATTAAAAGGATAAAAAACATAAAAAAATGGAATTTATCTATATACAATGCGTATTATTTTAGTTATAATAAAGTAAATAAATTTAAAAGGAGCATTAAAATGATTGATAAAAGCGTAGAAGATTTAAATTTAATTTTATGTAAAACAGACACTAAAAATTATCCACGATGCGACCTTCCAGAGGGGTATTCGTTCACGTTTTATAAAAAGGGCGATGAATATAAATGGGCTCAACTTGAAGTGGAACTTGGTCAATTCAAGGAACTTGAAAAGGCTGTTGAAGCTTTTAGAAACGACTTTTTAGTAAACCAAAATTTAAAACCTGAAGATAGAACTGTTTTCGTTGTTGACCCAAATGGCGAATACGTTGCAACTTTATCTTTGTGGGACGGTACGTTTTTAGGTGAATATCATCAAAGGCTTCACTGGATGGCTGTTAGTGATAAGTGTGCAGGCAAAGGCATTGCAAAAGCGTTAATGACGCGCCTTTTAGACTTATATAACGAACTTGGCTATAAAGATTTTATCTTTTTAGGCACGGAAACTTGGTACTATCCTGCAATTAGCATCTATAGAAAGTTTGGTTTTATAGAATACACGGGCAAAACGTCCGTTGTTCAAGGTTTAAGTGACGAAGAATTTAAGGTTTACAACGAAAGAGCAATTAAAATCGTTAATGAAAAGTTGGAAGAATATAAAAAGAGGAAATAAAATATGAGTAAGTCAATTAAATGCGGTGTGTTCGGTCTTTTTAGAGGCTCTGCCCACGTTAAATCAATTCTTGAAAATAACTGTGACGTAGTTGCTGTTTGTGATAGAGATGAAACAAAATTAGAGGAAGTAAAAAAACTTTTAGGCGGAAAAGTTGCTTGTTACACTGATTTTGATGAGTTTATAAACCACAAAGGTTTAGAAGCCGTTGTTTTAGCAAATCTTTTTAATCAACACACACCTTATGCTATTAAGGCTCTTGAAAAAAATATTCACGTATTAAGCGAGTGCGCTTCAAACTCAACAATGGCGGAAGGCGTAGCGCTTGTTAGGGCGGTTGAAAAGAGCAAGGCAACTTATATGCTTGCCGAAAACACGCCTTATATGAAATTCAACTTAGAAATGAAAAGGGTTTTTGAGGCCGGCAGTTTAGGCAAATTGCTTTACGCTGAAGGCGAGTATAACCACCCTGAAATGCCCGGCGATGACGACGTTATGCGTAGGTATAGGCCAAACCCAAAACATTGGCGTAACTTTTTACCAAGAACTTACTATATAACTCACTCACTTGGCCCACTTATGCTTATTACGGGCGCTATGCCAAAGCGTGTTACTGCAATGCCTGTATTTGCTCCAACTCCAAGTGATTCACTTATGGGTTTAAACGTTGGCGATAGGTCGGCAGTTATTACTTGTTTAAACGATGATGATTCCGTTTACCGCGTAACGGGTTGTGCTGGTTACGGCGCGCACGGCAATTCTTTCCGCGTATGCGGCGTTAAAGGTCAAGTTGAAAATTTAAGAGACAGCACTAATAGAATTTTACTTTCTTATAATGAGTGGGATACTCCTAGTGGCGCAAATAGAGTTTCAACTTATACTCCAGAGTGGAACGATAAAGACCGTGCTTTAATTGAAGCATCAACGCATGGCGGGGCGGACTTTATTGTTATGCGTGAGTTTTTAGAAAGCATAAGAACTGGCAAGGCTCCGTTCTTTGACGTGTACCGTGCAACTACTATGGCTTCCGTTGCAATACTTGCACATAGAAGTGTATTAGAGCGCGGAGTTCCTTATGATATTCCTGACTTTAGAAAAGAAGAAGATAGAGTTAAGTATGAAAACGATAATTTAACGCCTTTCTACGGCCCTAATGGAGAAGAACCAACGTTACCTTGTTGTTCTCACCCTGACTATACGCCAGACCCTAAATTAGTTGAAGAATACTTAAACGCAATTAAAAAATAACAAATAAAAGCGTTGGCTATGAGCCAGCGCTTTTTTAATGCACAAAAAAAATGCACCTAACAAGGTGCATTTTTATTTTTTAGATTATTATTCAGCAATATTTTCTTCTGCTTCTTCAGTTTCTATTTTAGATTCAGTTTCATTTGAAACGTCTTCTTTTTCAGCCTCATCAATTTCTTCAGCTGGGTCATAAACTGGTTTAGCGCAAGGAACGTAAAGTTGAATTTCTTTAACGTATCCGCCTTCAACAGCGCCTGCAAATGCAATTGCTAAAATCACAGCAAAGTATGGAATGATAGTAGGTAATACGGCAAGTATTGTAGCTACAACGTCAATACCAGCAGTGTTTTGAGAAACGATTATAGGGTAAAGAATTTCCTTTAATGCTGCAAATATAGTAACGAATATAAATAAGGTTATATAAGCGCTAATATGTTTCTTGTAAGCAGGTTTCTTGTAGTTGTTTAACGTAAAGCGTCTTAAAGTGTTTCTTATAAGGCTTGTAACAACAAGGAATTGAATAAAGCCAATAATAACGTCCATTAATTGAAGGTATGGCATTTCTGCAAGAGTTGATGACGTTTGAGGCAAGTTGAACATAGTTTCAAGTAAAACAATATTTGTAAGTAACCTTGTATCAATAAGAGAAGCCATGAATATGAGGCAACCAACAAACATAACGTCTTTAATCAAAATGAAAATCATGTCTGCAAGAGGCATTCTTTCAACAAGTAACCATCTATACGCGCGCGTGCCTAAATATAATACCGCAAATGCAATGCCAACTACTGTAAAGAAAGTAGTTACGTCTTTAGCAAAAACACCGTCATCAAGAGAGAAGAAGATGAGTGCAGTAATTTCAAGACCTACAGCAGCAAAAGCTCTTTTTACAAATTTAGAAAATTTCTTTGCAGTTTTATACGCGTCTTTTTTACCAATAAAGCCTAAAATGTTAAAGAACATAAATATAAGCTTAAATGATGCTAATAAACTAAGCACTGAAATGAACATAATGGCAAAGAATGAAATTATTCTTACCATTATAGCATCTTCAAATACAGCGGCAATGTTGTCTGGATTTGAGAAGTGCTCAATAGTGTAACCAAAAATATTGTTAGTAGTAGCGCCTACTAAATTGCTACCCCAAATTGCAAGGGCATAAAGAACTACGGTAATGCCAAAACAAGCAAGGCCCATCCATTTAATTCTAACTACTTCACGTTTTTGTTTTTTAGCCATAATTAATTGTTACCTCCTTGTTGAGCTCTAAGTTCTTCAAAAGATTTTCTAAAAGATTTACCGTAAGTTTCATCAAGAGTTTTAACTTTTGCGTTTTTAAGAACGTTTACGGCAGTGTTGTCTACATTAAATATAGTAGAGTAAGACCTAATTTCTTCTTCAAATTTACCAAATGCGCTCTTACCTGAACTATAAGTTCTTCTAAGTTTTTGATTTATTGTTGAGTTAGAACCTACAACAATTTCAAGTTCGCCACCAAATGTATTTTTGCTAGTGCTATCAACTCTTGCATTCCAGTCTGGCCTTAAAGCGTTAATGTAAGAATTTCTAGCATCGTAAATCCATTCTGACATTTCGTTAACGTTTCCACCATCTTCGCAGTCTGGGCAATTTGTAGTATACGTTTCAAACACTTTTGAGCATTGTGTACATTTCCAAAAATCGAGTGAATAAGTAGGAACTAATTTATATTTAGGGCCGCTTACTTCCCAGTATTTATTATTTTCAATATTTTCAACTATGAAAGAAGAAAGCCTTGAAAGGTAAGCGTAGTTAATAGCGTTAGCTTGTTTAATGCTTTCTACTTGAACGTAAGAAATTTCAGAAATTAAAGCTTGAATCATAAAGTTCATTGCATATTCTTCTTTTTCTTCATCCGTCATATTTTCATATGCATCTTGATCTGGTTCCATGCCGTCAACACCAGTTGCGTTTAAGTCAAGTTCTACCCAAACGCCAAGATTTTCATTGAGAGCTTTTAAGCCGATTTCAGCATAAATTTCGCTATCGCTTGGCTCATCGTCCTCTTCACTAGCTGGTTCTTCAGCTTTTTTGTATTGTGGGAATTGGGATACGCGGTATTTACCGTCCCAAACAGCTTCTTGATAATATTGTTCGTTTTGGTTAATTTTCATTAACACTTTATCTTTTGAATAGAAAACTTCAATATCAAAATCAGTAGCGTAGCCTTTTGCAATTTCAAGGTCGCTAAGGTTGCCGTTTAAGAATCCTTCAACGTTTGTTTTGTAGTATTCAGTAGTGTTCCAAGTAGTACCGATAGAGTGGTAGTAAATACAAGTTGTATCAAAATACATTTCTAAACGTTTGTTAGAGTATTCGTGCTTACGGCTATAGAAATACTCGATTTCATCTTCAGCAAGGTCAGGGTTGTCATCAAGCCTTACCTTATCTTCATAAGAGTAGTATCTACTGTTTTCGCCGTTTTCGATAATGGTTATGCCTTTAAAGTTTTCATAACCTTCGGCACTTGTTACGTTGGCGTGTTCATCGTAAACCGTAACGTCAGGAAGTGAGTTGATGAGCTCGGTCAATTCGTCAACGCTCGCAATTGTTCTTGATACACCAGTACCAGAACCGTACGTTACAGATTCAGCATTAGAAGTTTCAGTATAAACTACAGAGCCGAGTGTAAGTACGAAAGATATTGCTAAAACAATAATCTTTTTAATCATAATTTCCTCCAAAAAATTTTAATTGAATTAAAAGTATTTTAATTCTAACTTTATTTATTATATCACTCGTTTTTTTAAAAATCAACACTTTTTTATCATACTTTAATTTAAATTAAAAATAAATAGCAAAATTTTTAATTAAAAAATAAAAAAACCGCCTTAAAAAGCGGTTTTTGTACAATGTTATCTAACCATTTCGTCTTTTTGACCGGTTGTTGAGTGGCTTTTAATAATGCGCTCAACGTCAATAAGGTCGCACTCGGTCATGTCGCCGTGTATAGTTTCTTTAAGTGCTGCCATAGCATCGCCATACTTAGCGGCTTGTTCTATATTTTTATATTTGCAAAGCCCGTATAATGCACCTGCAACGTACGCGTCACCAGAGCCTATTCTATCAATAACGTCAATGTTTAAATACGGCTCGTCTTGATAATGCACGCCTTCAACGCAGTCGTAAACTAGGGAAGTAAAGTTGTGCTTTTGTGGCGAAATTACAGTGCGTTTAGTGCTTGCTATAATTTGCAAATTAGGGTATTTTTTGCTAAATTCTTTGTGAATTTCTTTCAAAGAACCGGACATTTTAAACATTCTTCGCAAAGTTTCTTCACTTATAAATAAAATATTGATTATAGGCAAAATTTGCTCAATAGTTTCTTTTGCAAGTTCCTCACTCCAAAGCGAAGAGCGGTAATTTACGTCAAACGATACGAGCGCGCCGTTTTCGTGGAATTTGTTAATAATTTTAATAACGTTTTTTCTTAAATTTTCGTTAAGTGCAAGCGTTATTCCAGATGTGTGAAATACGTTAGCCGCAGAATAAATACTTTCAGGCAAATCTTCTTCTTTAAAGTTTGTAAAAGATGAATTTTGACGGTCGTAAGAAACAACGTGAGTTCTTGGGTATGCGCCACTTTCGTAATAATAAATACCAAGGCGTTTATTTTCGCTTGTGTCATATACAATATAATCATCACTAGTGCCGGTAAAGCGTATTTCGTGTTTAATATACTTGCCAATTTCGTTTTGTGGAAGTTTAGTGATAATACCTGTTCTTAAACCAAGTGACGATATGCCAGCAACTACGTTGAGTTCAGAGCCGCCGGCTTTCTTTTCAAAAGTTTCACTATAAGAAATTCTTTCTTTGCCAGTAGGGGAGAGCCTAAGCATAACTTCGCCCAAGCCTAAAACGGTAAAGTTTTTCTTTTCAAATTCTTTAATCATATTGCACCTTTTCCTTGTTGTTATTATATCACAACAACTGTAAAAAATCTATATATTTTTTAAAAATATTTATAAGTTGCCAATTCCCACCCGTTCGCCCCCCACTTAAACTAATACAAAGTAAAAAAACAAGTGAAAAATCACTTGTTTTTATGGTGCCGGCGGTGGGGGTCGAACCCACACGGTATCGCTACCACGGGATTTTGAGTCCCGCGCGTCTGCCAATTCCACCACGCCGGCGTAAAATGTAAAATTGTGTTGCTTTTTTAAGCGATTTGTGCCATACTATATTAGTAAAGCACAATTATAATATCACAGCATAAAAAAAATTGCAAACGTTTTATGCTACATTTAGGAATTTATGGAAAAACTTGTTTTAATTGACGGTAACAGTTTAATAAATAGGGCGTTTTACGCAACGCCACCATTAACCGATAAAAACGGCGCACCAACAAACGCTGTTTACGGCTTTGTAAATATGCTTATTAAAATAATTACTGACGTTAAGCCAAAGTATATGGTAGTTGCGTTTGACGTGCATGCCAAAACTTTTAGACATAATATGTATGACGCTTATAAGGCAACAAGAAAGCCTATGCCTGAAGATTTACGCCCACAAATTCCACTCCTTAAAAAAGTGCTTAATACGATGGGTATTCAAACTTTTGAAAAGGCGGGCATAGAGGCTGATGATATAATTGGCACGCTTGCTAAGCGCTATAAGGGCGAAACGATTATTTACACTGGCGATAAAGATAGTTTTCAATTAGTTGATGAAACAACTTCAGTGTATTTTACTCGCCGTGGCATAACGGATACCGACATTTATAATATTGAAAATTTTAAAGAAAAAACGCAAATCGAACCGCTTCAAATCATTGATTTAAAGGCTTGCATGGGCGATAGTTCCGATAATATTCCCGGCATAGTTGGCGTAGGCGAAAAAACTGCGTTAGACCTTGTTACAAAGTACGGCAGTTTAGAAAACGTATATCAAAATTTAGATGATTTTAAAGGCAAGTTAAAAGAGAAAATTGAAAACGGTAAAGAACTTGCATTTTTATCAAAAACTCTTGCAACAATTAACACCTTTGTTGAAATTCCTTTAAAGGTTGAAGATGCTACTTTTGGCTATCCATTTAAAAGCGAAGTTAAGCGCCTTTTTAGCGAGTTAGACTTTAGAACTTTCTTAAAACGCAGTGATATTTTTGACGGCGAAAGTGAAGAAAATTTAGTTCAAAAAGAAATTAAAATTGTAGATATTACAAGCGAAAATGACTTTTTTTCTATTCCGCTAGAAAACGAAATAACGCTTTCAATTGGAAGTGATGTTCACATATATTTAGGTAAAGAAAACGAGTACGTTTTAAAGGTTAAAGAAACGTTTTTTGACCAAGGTTTTGAGTTTGAAGAGGCTGTCAAGATATTAAAAACTCTAGTAGAAAACCCTAAAAATAAAATAATTTGCCATAGTGTAAAAAGGCTAAGCGACCTGTTATTTGAGTTTGGAATTAACGTAAATGCGCAAGTTGAAGACGTTGATATTATGCGCTATCTTGTTGACTTTAACGGTTACGAAGAAAGCCTTGATGAACTCATTTATTATTATGGCAAATCAAAGCAAACTCCAGCATATTCCTTATATGAAATCTATTTAGAACTTTCTAAAAAAATAGTTGAGCACGGCGTTCAAAAATTGTATAGAGAAGTTGAACTTCCTTTATCAAAGGTTTTAACTGAAATGGAGCGTGACGGGTTTAAAGTTGACCTTACGGCGCTTCAAGAAATCAAGGCTCAATATAAGGCAAAGTTAGATGAATTGGCGAAAAAGATAAACGAGTATGCTGGGCAAAACCTCAACCCTAATTCTCCTAAACAAATAGGAGAAGTAATATATGGAAAGTTGAATTTAACTGCTGGCAAAAAGAATAAAAATGGCAACTATTCAACTAATGCCGAAACGCTTGAAGAAATTGCGGATTTGCATCCAATTATTCCGCTTATTTTAGAGCATAGAACGGCGCAAAAATTATATTCTTCATACTTAGAAGGAATGGGCAATTTAATAGATAAAGAAACTGGGCTTGTTCACACGTCATTCAACCAAACGTTAACGCAAACGGGTAGGCTTTCTTCAAAAGAGCCAAACTTGCAAAATATTCCAGTTAGAGACGAGCAGGGAAGAGAACTTAGAAAACTCTTTATTCCTCGTGCAGAAAATAGGGTTTTAGTAGATGCGGACTATTCGCAAATAGAGTTAAGGCTACTTGCGCATTTTAGTGAGTGTCAAATATTAATTGATGCGTACAACAGCGATAAAGATATTCACGCTTTAACTGCAAGCCAGGTATTCAACGTTCCGCTTAGCGAAGTTACCGGAGCTATGCGCAGTAAGGCAAAAGCCGTTAACTTTGGCATTATTTACGGTATAAGCGAGTATGGGCTTTCTAAAAACTTAAAAATTAGTGCAAAAGAAGCAAGAGAATATATTTCAAAGTATTTTGAAATGTATCCAAGTGTTAAAGAGTATATGGACGGTAACGTTGAGTTTGCTAAAAAATACGGCTTTGTTTCAACGCTTCTAAATAGAAGGCGCTATATAAAGGAGATAAATTCGCCAAACTTTAATCTTCGCAGTTTTGGTGAGCGCGCTTCAAAAAATATGCCACTTCAAGGCAGTAGTGCCGATATAATTAAAGTGGCAATGGTTAAGGTTAGTGAAAGGCTTAAAAAAGAGTGTAGTGATAGTAAACTTATACTTCAAGTACACGATGAACTTATAGTTGATGCGCTTGAAAGCGAGGTTGATAAAGTTGTTAAAATTGTTAAAGAGGAAATGGAAAATGCCGTTTCGCTCAAAGTGCCTTTAACTGTCGATATTAAAGTAGGAAAAAGTTGGTTTGAAACAAAATGAGTAATTACTTAGTTGCCGTAACGGGTGGAATTGGTAGTGGAAAATCTACCGTTATAAAAATAATAAAAGAACTAGGTTTTGCCGTATTTAGTGCAGATGAAGTTTATAAAACTTTGCTTGAAGATAGCGAGTTTTTTAACGGCGTATTAAGCAGTGTCGGCGTTAAATTTAACGGAGATAAAAAGCAGAGTTTAAAAGAGGTTTCGGCTATAGTTTTTTCAAATAAAGAAGCGTTAAAAGCGTTAAACGAATATACTCATCCTAAAATTATGCGCAAAATGCTTGAACTAAGTAAGGGGCAAGGCGGCGTTGTTTTTAACGAAGTTCCTCTTTTGTTTGAGGGCGGTTATGAAAGTTTTTATAACAAAGTTATAATTATTTTAAGAGACAGGCAAAAAAGAGTAGAAAGCGTATCTATTAGAGATAATTTAACTAAAGAAGAAATTGAAAATAGAATAAAAAATCAATTCGATTACGAAAATAATAAAATTTTTAAGCATACTGTTATATATAACGATAGTTCAATTTTAGAATTAGAACAAAAAGTTAAGGCAGTTGTAAATGAAATTATTAAAAAAGCGTAGTATTATATTTTTTGTTGCCATAAATATAACCTTATTTTTTGTGTGTAGTTTTATATATGGCGTTGGCGGATACGGCAAAGTTTTAAATGAAGTAAAAAAGCAGTGTAATGGTACTGGTATTGGTACTGATTTAGTATTGGCTATAATAAAAACCGAGAGTAATTTTAACGAAAAAGCCGTATCAAAAAAAAGTGCGGTTGGGCTTATGCAATTAACTAATTCAACCGCAAAATATATTGCAAATTTAGTTGGTTTTAATGAAGAAATAGACCTTTTTGATAGTCGTGTTAACATATATTTAGGCGTGCAATACTTGAAGTATTTAGCAAATAAATTTAGTGATGAAAACACTGTAATTTGCGCATATAACGCTGGCGAAACTAAAGTAAAAGAATGGATTGACAGCAATGGCGTTATAGAAATTAAAACTATAACCTATAAAGAAACAAAAGCGTATTTAACTAAAGTTAAAAGGCGACAAAAGTTGTATAAAATATTAATAAATTAAGGCGTGGTAAAATACGCCTTTTTTTGTTTTATTTTTTTAATAATGGAGCATACTTACTAAAAAAGGGTTTTATGCTTGAAAAATACGAAAAAATCGTTTTAAATTATATAAATTCAAATTGTAAAAGCGGAAATTTTATCGTTATAACTATCGATGAAATTTTTACTTTTTTAGGCGTGCAGTCAACTGTTGACAAAGTGCAAATAAAAACAGCCGTAGCCAATTTGTTTTCAAGTGGGTTTATTCGATTAAAATATGATGACGGCGAAACTTTTTGCGTGTCGACAACTGAAAAAGGGTTAAATTATAAAGAGCAAACTTTTGCTAATGACGTTCAAGTTGTTGTCAAGCGCAATTCGCTAGTTGGTTGGTGCGTTTTTGCTTCGTTTGTGGGCGGTTTTGTTGGAGCGGCAATTGCTATATTTTTAAGCATAATTTGGAGAGCGTAAAATGCTAAATTCTACTCAAAAAGCAGTGTTAAAGGTTGTAAACGACCACTGTCAAAATAGAGATTCTTGCTTAATATTACCGTCAAAAATAGTTGCGTTTGTAGGAAGCAAAAAGGTTAGTGAAAATAACGTTTTTGAAATATTAAAAGGCTTAGAGAGCGCGGGTTATATAGACCTAATTTTAACTACTGCTAAAGATGGTGATATGTATTGCATAACAATTACAAATAAAGGGCGAAATTATAAAGAAGAGTACAAAAAAAGCCTAAGCGTAATTAAATTTAGACTATTACTTGCGCTGCTTTCTGCTTGTGTTTCTTTTTTAGTTGGCAGAATTTTAGTGTTGCTTTTTAGTTAAACGCTGTAAAAATGAGCGCTTTTTAGTAAAAAAGCGAGCATAAAATAATCAAAATTAAAAAAACGCTTTGTTTTATATAATTTTTATGTTATTATAAACAATATACCGCTTTTTAGGAGAAGGCAAATTGAGCGCTAGTAAAAAATTCGTTTTAAAAAGTTCATATAAGCCAACTGGTGACCAGCCTAATGCTATTAACTCGCTTACCGAAGGCGTTTTTGACGGATTAAAAACGCAGGTGTTGGTAGGCGTTACGGGCAGTGGTAAAACCTTTACTATGGCTAACGTTATTGAAAACGTTCAAAGACCTACTTTGGTCATAGCGCACAATAAAACTTTAGCAGCTCAACTTTGCAACGAGTTTAGAGAGTTTTTTCCTGAAAACGCCGTAGAATACTTCGTTTCTTATTACGATTATTATCAGCCGGAATCTTATCTTCCTGCAAGTGATACTTACATTGAAAAAGATTTGTCTATAAACGATGAAATAGACAAGCTTCGCCACAGTGCCACAAGCGCGCTTGGTGAGAGAAGAGACGTTTTGGTTGTTGCGTCAGTAAGTTGTATTTACGGTCTAGGTGCGCCTGAAGAATATTACAAACTCGCCCTTTCACTTCGCCCAGGCGAAAGTTGTGAAAGAGACCAAGTTATGCGCAAACTCGTTTCTATTCATTACGAAAGGCGTGATATTGATTTTCAACGTGGTAGTTTTAGAGTTAGGGGAGATATTTTAGATATTTTTCCAATTTCAAACAGTCAAACTGTTATTCGCGTTGAATTTTTTGGAGATGAAATTGAAAGTGTTAAGGAAGTTGATTTTGTTACAGGTGAACCTATTTCAACTCTTAAACACGCCGTTATTTTTCCAGCAAGCCACTATGCGGTTGGCAGTGAAAAAATGCAGAACGCTTTAAAAGCAATTACTTGCGACCTTGATAACGAGGTAAAGGCGTTTGAAGACGATGGCAAAATTTTAGAAGCGCAAAGGCTTAGACAGCGCACTATGTATGACGTTGAAATGATGAATGAAATAGGCTATTGTAGTGGGGTTGAAAATTACAGTAGATATTTTGACGGTAGAAGCCCCGGAGAGCCGCCATTTACGTTGCTTGACTACTTTCCAAAAGATTTCTTGCTTTTTGTTGATGAAAGTCATATGACTCTTCCACAATTAAGAGCTATGTATAATGGAGATAAAGCGCGCAAAACAAATCTTGTAGATTATGGTTTTAGGTTAAAGTCGGCTTTTGATAATAGGCCGTTAAAGTTTGAAGAATTTGAAAAGCGTATAAACCAGATTATATGCGTTTCTGCAACTCCGGCAGATTATGAATTAAATTTGGCTGACAACGTTGCCGAGCAACTAATTAGACCAACTGGGCTTGTTGACCCGCCTGTAGAGGTAAGAAAAATAGATGGTCAAATAGATGATTTGGAAGGCGAAATCACTAAAGTGATTTCAAATGGCGGTAGAATTTTAGTTACTACTATGACTAAAAAAATGGCTGAAAGCCTTACCGAATATCTAAAAGAAAGGCGCTTTAAGGTGCGTTATATGCACAGTGACATAGACACGCTTGAGCGAATAGACATTATTCAAGAACTTCGCACAGGGGAAATTGACGTTTTGGTTGGAATAAATCTTCTTCGTGAGGGTTTAGATATTCCAGAGGTTAAGTTGGTTGCAATACTTGATGCTGACAAAGAGGGCTTTTTGCGTAGTGACACTTCGCTTATTCAAACCATAGGTAGAACGGCACGTAATGCAGAGGGCAGGGTTATTATGTATGCTGACGTAATTACCGGCAGTATGCAAAGGGCAATTGATGAAACTAATCGCCGTAGAGCCGTGCAAATGCAGTATAATGAAGAGCACGGAATAGTGCCAAAAACTATCATAAAAGAAGTAAAAAACACTCTTGTTATAACTAAAAAAATTGACAAGACTAAAGATATAAAACTCAAAGATATTCCAGAAGAAATAGAAAAGTTAAACGCTCTTATGAAAATTGCTTCAAAGAACTTAGATTTTGAAAAATGCATTGAGTTAAGAGATACTATAACCGCGTTAAAAAAGAAATTAAGGACAAAAAATGCTTGATAAAATAATTATTAAAGGCGCAAAGCAAAACAACTTAAAAAATTTAAACGTAGAAATTCCAAGAGATAAACTCGTGGTATTTACAGGGCTTTCTGGTAGCGGAAAGTCCACTTTGGCGTTCGATACTATTTTTGCTGAAGGTCAAAGGCGTTATATGGAAAGTTTATCTAGTTACGCGCGCCAATTCTTAGGGCAAATGGAAAAACCTGACGTTGATAGTATTGAGGGGTTATCGCCAGCAATTTCAATAGACCAAAAAACAACGTCAAACAACCCACGCTCTACTGTAGGTACGGTTACTGAAATTTACGACTATTTAAGGCTTTTATTTGCAAAAATTGGAACTCCGCATTGTCCCAACTGTGGAAATTTGATTGATAGGCAAAGTATTGATGAAATTGTTGATAAAGTTTTATCGTTTAAAGAAAATAGTAAAATTCTAATAAACGCTCCTGTGGTTCGCGGTAAAAAAGGCGAATTTGAAAAACTTATATTAGGCTTTAAAAAGGCTGGTTACGTTAGGGTTGAAATAGATGGTGTTGTGCGAGACTTGTCTGAACAAATTAGCCTTGATAAAAACGTTAAACACTCTATTAGCGTAGTCGTTGATAGGTTAATTATTAAACAAGGTATTGAAAAGCGTTTAACTGACAGCGTAGAAAGTGCTTTAAAGCTTGCGGACGGTTTGGTTGTAATTTCCGTTGATGGCGAAGAGCATTTGTATTCAACTAAATATTCTTGCCCAAATTGCGGAACGTCTATGCCGGAAATTGAGCCAAGGCTGTTTTCATTTAACAATCCATTCGGCGCGTGTGAAGACTGTAAGGGCTTGGGGCATAAGATGGCGATAGACGAAAAACTTATATTGGGTGATACGTCTAAAAGTTTATCGCAAGGCGCACTGACTATATCGGGTTGGAATTTGGATAGTGGACGTATGACGCAAATGTACTTTTCTTCACTTGCTAAAACCTATGGTTTTAGTTTAGATACGCCTATTTGCGATTTATCAAAAGACATATTAAACATAATACTTTACGGCAACGGTGGCGAAAAGATACAAATGCAGTATAGCACGCGCACTTTTAGCGGTAGTTTTAATTCTTCTTACGAGGGGGTTATTCCTAATCTTGAAAGAAGATATCGCGAAACGACAAGTGACTATACAAAGAGTGAAATTGAAAAGTATATGTACACTATGCCTTGCAAAACGTGCGGAGGAAAAAGGCTTAAAAAGGAAGCGTTATCGGTTACTATTAACGGTAAAAATATTGATGACGTTTGCTCGTTAAGCGTTAGTGATGCGTATAATTTTATTGAAAATTTAACTCTTACGGAAACTCAAGGTATTATAGCAAAAAGCATAGTAAAAGAAATTAAGGCAAGGTTAAACTTCTTAAAAGAAGTTGGCTTATCGTATTTAAATTTATCTAGAATGGCAGGCTCGCTTTCTGGCGGTGAGGCGCAAAGAATTAGGCTTGCTACTCAAATAGGCAGTGGGTTGACCGGGGTTTTATATATCTTAGACGAACCTAGTATAGGGCTTCATCAAAGAGATAATTTAAAACTTATTTCAGCGTTAAAAAGGCTTAGAGATTTGGGCAACACTTTAATAGTTGTTGAACACGATGAAGATATGATGCGTGAGGCAGACTATATCGTAGATATAGGCAGGCGTGCCGGAGTTCACGGTGGCGAAGTTGTGGTTGCTGGAAATTTACAACAGGTTATGGACTGTAAAAACTCTATTACAGGTGATTATTTAAGCGGTAGGCGCAAAATTGAAATCCCTCCGTTTAGAGTTGCTAGTGACGGTAGGTTTTTAACCGTTAAAGGTGCTAAGCAAAACAATTTAAAAGGTATTGATGCGTCTTTTCCTGTTGGTTTAATAACTGCGGTAACTGGAGTTTCTGGCAGTGGCAAAAGTTCGCTCGTTAACGAAATTTTATATCCTGAGTGCGCCGTCAAGCTAAACGGAGCTAAAATGAGGCTTGGCAGCTGTGATGGAATTGAGGGTGTAGAGTATTTTGACAACGTAATTGCAATAGACCAATCTCCAATAGGAAGAACGCCAAGGTCTAACCCTGCAACCTATACTGGTGTATTTACGTTTATTCGTGAAATATTTGCTTCTACAATTGATGCAAAAGAACGTGGATACACGGCTGGGCGTTTTAGTTTTAACGTTCAAGGTGGCAGGTGCGAACATTGTTCTGGTGACGGTATTATTACAATTTCAATGCATTTCTTGCCAGACGTTTACGTTCCTTGCGAAGTTTGTAAAGGAAAAAGATATAATAGGGAAACTCTCTCCGTAAAATATAAAGGTAAAGATATTTCAGACGTTTTAGATATGACTGTAGACGAGGCTGTTGAATTCTTCCAAAACGTTCCGCGCATTTACAATAAAATAAAGAGGCTTAAAGACGTGGGCTTAGGGTATATCAAACTTGGTCAGCCAGCCCCAACGCTTTCTGGTGGTGAGGCGCAAAGAGTTAAGCTTGCAACAGAGCTTTCTAAACGCTCTACTGGTAGAACGCTATATATTTTAGACGAGCCTACAACGGGCTTACACTCTTATGACGTTTCTAAACTTATAAACATATTATACGAACTTAGAAATGCTGGCAATACCGTGGTGATTATAGAACACAATTTAGACGTAATTAAAATTGCCGACCATATAATTGACCTTGGTCCTGAGGGTGGTGACGGTGGTGGTAGAATTATTGCTCAAGGCACGCCTGAAGAGGTAAGTAAGAACGAGCAAAGTTTTACAGGGCAGTTTTTAAATAAAATTTTTAATAATGAAGGCACGTTATGATAAGAGATGAATTTAAAAAAATACAAAAAGAAGAAAAATTATCTGCAAAAGAAATTTCAGGCATACGCGAACTTGGCGAAAGGGCGTTTTATACCAGCAATTTACCTAAAATTGTATCAAGTATAAAGGGGCTTAACGCCTTTGCTATAACTTGCTTAATTTTAAGCGCAATTATGGGAGCTGTTACTGTTTTATATATAATATCACTCAAAAAAATTGGTGGTAGCACTGGTGCGTGGATATCGTTTATTGCGCCTATTATAATGCTTACTTACGCTATAATATGGTTTTTATTTATCAAAAAAGCACTCATTAAAAAATACGATAGATATAGGGCTAAAATTGCAGAAATTACTAAATTGGAAATGCAAAAACAACAAGCTATTTACAATAAGTTAAATAGGGTGGGAAAATAATTATGGATTACAAAATAGAGTATAACAATTGGATATGCAATCCACTTTTAAACGCTGAGGGTTATGAAGAATTAAGCGCTATAAAAGACGATGAACAAGAGTTAAAATATCGTTTTTCTAAAGAGCTTGAATTTGGTACTGCGGGAATGCGTGGTTTAATTGGTTACGGAAAGAATATGATGAATATTTATACCGTAAAAAGAGCAACGAAAGGGCTTGCAGAATATATTGAAAGTTTAGGTTATAAGGCTATGGAAAACGGCGTGGTTATTTCATACGACACGCGTAAAAATAGTGACGTTTTTGCTAAGGCTTGCGCCGGCGTTCTTATAAAAAACGGCATACAAGTTAGGCTCTTTAAAGAGCCTAGTCCAGTTCCAATGCTTTCGTACGCTATTAGATATTACGGTGCTACTGCTGGAATTATGATAACTGCAAGCCATAACCCAAAAGAGTATAACGGTTATAAAGTTTATGGGCAAGACGGCGCTCAAATGTCGCCCGAAGCAACGGCAAAAGTTGTTGAATACATATCTCAAATAGAAGATTGGTTTAATATTGATACCGTGCCTATAAGCACGTTAAAAAATCAAAAATATTTAAAGATTATTGCAGGTGCATTTTTAAAAAAATACGTAAAAACAATATCTAAGTTATCGCTTTCCAAAAAGGCGGTTAGAAAACAAGGTAGAAAAATAAAGGTTGTTTATACTCCGCTTCACGGTACGGGTTACGCTCCCGTTATGGCAGTGCTTAAAAAACTTGGAATTTCTTGTTCTTTAGTTGAAAGCCAGGCAAATAAAGACTTTAATTTTAGCACTGTAGAAGTGCCTAACCCTGAAAATAAAGAAGCTCTTAATTTAGGCATAGAACTTGCAAATAAAATAAATGCCAATTTAGTTTTTGGAACAGACCCAGACTGTGATAGGTTGGGCGTTGTAATACGCAATGATAGTGGAGATTTTGTTTCGTTGACGGGAAATCAAGTTGGTATTTTATTAACTGATTACGTTTTAAGACGTTTACAAGAAGAAAGAAAGCTTAAACAAAACGGCGTTGTTGTAAAAAGTTTTGTTTCAACTGATATGGCAAAATTATTGTGCGACAATTACGGCGTTAAAATAATGGACGTTCCGGTTGGTTTTAAATACATTGGCGAAAAAATAGCAAATTTTGAAAAAAGCAAAACCAATACGTTCTTGTTTGGTTTTGAAGAAAGTTGCGGTTATCTTCGTGGCACTCACTCGCGCGATAAAGATGCGGTTGTTGCAAGTATGCTTTTTGCAGAAATGGCGTGTTATTATGACTATTTAGGTGTAAGCATTTATAGTGTTCTTAACGATTTATACGAAAAATATGGCTACGTTTTAGATAAAACGTTTTCAATTAACTATAGCGGTGTAACTGCTATGGAGCAAATGGAAGGGGCTGTAGGCAAGTTGAGGGGCGTTAAAATTGAAGATATAGGTGGCTATAAAGTTATTGCAACAAGAGACTATTTAATAGGAAAAAGAGTTGCGGCAAGCGGAGCAGAAAGCGACCTTGAATATTCAAACGTAAATTGCCTTTATTACGAATTAGAGGTTGGTGGTTTTGTGTGTGTAAGACCAAGTGGAACTGAGCCAAAAGTAAAAATTTATTATTCTGTAAAAGGAAAAGATTATAATTTGGCTAGTAAAGCTTTGGAAATTTTATCTACCAACTTCAATAAATTATTAAAATAGAAAATATGGTAAAACGGCGTTATCTGTATTATTGAAAATAGCTAGATAATGCCTTTTATTTTGCAAAAAAAAGCGCCAAAAAAATTTTTAAAAATATTCAAAAAAACCGTTAAAAATGCTTGACTTAAAAACTTGAATATTGTATTATAAGAAAGCGCGTGTAAAAAGGGCGCACTTAACTGTGGTTAAGTTTAGTAGATTGACAACTGCATAGTAAAGTTAGTACAGAAATGTACTGGCGAGAGTAAAATAAAGTACAGAAGGCAACAAAGAAGAATATTCTATATATATAAAGATATAGAGGTTAATACGAAGTAAAGTATAAATCATTAAATTTTTGTTTGTTTTGAATTTTT
>JAFYTO010000016.1 GCA_017558825.1 Clostridia bacterium | reverse complement strand
ATGCTTATGGTGCGCATAATAAAAAGAACGAAGCTTTCACTTCGTTCTTCTTTGGCGCTTGTTGCGAGATACTTACGGTGCGCATAATAAAAAGAACGAAGCTTTCACTTCGTTCTTCTTTGGCGCTTGTTGCGAGATACTTACGGTGCGCACAATAAAAAGAACGAAGCTTTCACTTCGTTCTTCTTTGGCGCGCCGTAAGAGATTCGAACTCCTGACCTTTGGTTCCGTAGACCAACGCTCTATCCAGCTGAGCTAACGGCGCATTTATTTATTTTTAAGCCTTTTCATTATATAATATGAATATTAATTTGTCAAACAAAAAAACATTATATCTTAAAAATAAAAAATCAAATTAAACTATTTACAAAAGCCAAGTTGTATGATACCATATAGTAGTAATTTGTTGCTATTACAACAAAATTTAGGTGTAAAAAATGAAATATAACAATTGTTTTTTATTTGAAGGGTTAAGCGAAGCGCAAATTAAAAATTTGCTTTTATCACTTAACGCAAAAGAAGTTAAATATAGTGGCGGTGAAGAAATTTGTTCTTATAACAAAGCGCACAACGTATTTGGCGTAATACTAAATGGTAAAGCAAACGTTAAAAAAATGGATGAAGACGGTAATTTTTTCATTTTAGAAAATCTTACTAAAAATAGCGTGTTTAGTGACACTCTTTCTTATTTAGCTACTGACGTTAACTATATTAGTGTTTACGCTTTAGAAACAACCACCGTTTTATTTTTAGATACAAGCATAATATTTAATCGCCAACCAATTGCAAGTGAAGAGCGTTTAACTTTTATAAATAATTTATTGCTTTATACTATAGAAAAAAGTAAAATACTTTCCAAACGCATAGAAATTTTGTCTAATAAATCTATAAAAGATAAAATTTTAAGTTATTTTAGTTTGCTTGCTAAAAACAATAACAGTAGCTCTTTTTTAGTGCCAATGTCTTACACCAATTTAGCGCAATATTTATGCGTTGACCGCTCTGCAATGATGCGTGAACTTAAAAAGCTTAACGACAAAGGCGTTATTATAAGTAATAAACGTCAAATTACCATAATTGAAAAGTAGTATATTTAGTTAAAACTTATACATACTTTTTGTGTAAATGGCTAAAATAATTAACTTTGAAACTAAATATTTAAAAAGAACGGCCATTTTTTTAGTGCTCGTTCTTTTTTTATGCCCTATTAAAATAACTACCGCAAATGCTAATTCAAGCGTTTTTGAAATTCAAGCAAATAATGCGCGCTATTCATTTTGCGAGGCTGAAATTGCCACCGTTAACGGCATAAAAACACTAAAATGTATTGATGACGTTATTGACGGAATTTATTTGGATACCGTTATTCACCCTATTGACGCTAGCGTTACTTATAACGTTGAAAGCTGTTCGTTTGATATTACTAGTGATAAAACGGGGCTAGAAATAAATAAAAACGAGTTAAAAAGCGAAGTTATAAAAGCATTAAATTCTAACGTTAAGAAAGTTACTGCTAAACTTTACACAACTTTGCCAGCCCTAACAAAAACTGAGGCTGAAAGTTTAACTAATATGCGCTCACGCTTTACAACTTATTACTCTAATTCTATAGAGAACCGCAAGCACAACATTTTAGTTGCCGCAAACAAGCTTAACGGAATTAAAATTGAGCCGTATAACGAATTTTCTTTTAACCAAACGGTTGGCGCAAGAACTGAAGAAAACGGCTTTAAAATGGCCAAAATAATTCTTAACGGAGAGTTTATTGACGGAGTTGGCGGCGGCGTTTGCCAAGTTTCTACAACTCTTTATAATTCCGCACTACTTTCAGGCTTAAAAATTACCGAGCATCACAGCCATAGTTTAGAGGTTAGTTACGTAGAACCCTCATTTGATGCAATGGTTAATTCGTATAGTAGCGACCTTAAATTTAAAAATGAAACGCCTTACCCTATGTTTATAGTTGCTAAAGCTGACGGCAATGCGCTATCTATTGCTATATACGGTAAAAAGCAGGTTGAGCGCTATGAAAGAGTTTCTGTAATAACAGGAGAAATTACGCCCACCACTATAGAAACAGAAGAAGATGCTACGCTACTAAAGGGACAAACCGTTGAAGTTAGAAAGGCTAAAAACGGCGTTAAAAGCGAGGGATATTTAATAGTTTACAATGGAGAAACACGAGTTAAAAACGTTAAAATTAGAAGCGATAATTATAAAGCTATAAATCAAAAAATTTTAGTGGGCACAGCCGAACAAAAAGTCGAGTGAATTTTGGTTGACAAAGTTTTTATATAGTTATAAAATTAATGTATGCAAATATTAAAATATATAGGTGATTTATGAAAAAAGAGTATTTTGCAAATTTAGACTATAACCGCCTTAAAAGGCGCAAGGCATTAACGCTTGGCTTAATAGCTTTTATTTTGTTTAGCGGTACGGCTACAGTGTTTTTTGCTTCACAAAATTACATAGTAGGCGCAATGTTTACGCTTGGCTTAATTATTCCTATAACTTCGGTTCCGTCAGCTTTTAAAGCTCACCCTATTAAAAACGAGCCTATCATTACCTTTGACGGCGACCTTGTAATATTTAAAAATAAAACGTTGAACGTTAAGGAAATTTCTTCTATAAAAGTTACAATAGACATTCCTACTTACGAAGTTGGCAAATTAGATTTTGAAGCTATTGAAGAATTAAAAAATAGAAAACCTGAAAATATTTACTACGGCTGTTTTGACGTGTTTTATAAAAATGAAAAAAAACAAACTAACGTGGTTTATAATAATATTGATATGGTTATTGACGCGCTTGAAACTGCTATAAGACTAGGCGTTAAAAAATATGCTATTTTCTTTGTTGCTAAAAGCAATGCGATAAAATCAAACTACGATATGATTAGTTTAGTAAAAGAAAAGCAAAAACAAGAATTTGACAATGCAAGTAAGCAAACAAAAAAGCGCCAACTCATATAAAAATTAGCGTAAAAAAGCCGTATTTAAAAATTTTGCAAAAAATTATTAAAAACGGCTTAAATTTATTTGCTCTTTTATTAAGTTTATGATAAAATACATATGCTTTAAATAGATGCGGTCATGGCGGAATTGGCAGACGCATAAGACTAAGGATCTTATGAGTACTTTCTCGTGCAGGTTCAAGTCCTGTTGACCGCACCATAAAACGACAAGTTTATTCTTGTCGTTTTTTTATTAAAAATCGTAGGACTTGAACCTACGGCTTTTTTTAAATTAACAAAAATCGTTACGTTTACGTACATTAGTATTGAATTACTTATTAAGGAGATACTATGTACGAAGAAAATTCGGGGGTTTTAGGCAAGCCGTTTAACCCTATTATAAACGCTAAAAAAACTGCTTGCTTAAACAACTTTTATAGAAAAGAAATTTGGACGGGCGAATTTTCACAAATAACAGTTATGTCAATAGCGCCAGGTGGCGAAATAGGGCTTGAATTCCACGATGATTTAGACCAAATTTTAGTGGTTGAATACGGCATAGCGTCCGTTTACAGTGGTAAAACTAAAAACACAGTTAATTTTAACGGCACGGCTAACAATGAATGCGCAATTATTATCCCCGCTTCAACTTATCACAATATTATTAACGAGCAAGCATATCCACTAAAATTACTTTCGTTTTACGCACCACCAAAACACCCTGTTGGCACAATACATAAAACAAAATTTGAAAGTGATTTAAATGAGTAAAATAAAAAATCCACGGAATTTTCCGTGGATTTTGTTATTTTCTATCAAATAGTTCATCCAAACTAACATCATAAAAGTCGGCAATTTTAATTAGCGTTTCATAATCTGGGCGCACTTTATCATTTTCATAACGAGTATAATTAACTCTTCCTATTCCTAATACACTTGACAAATATTCTTGCGTTAAATTATGGCTTACTCTCAATTCTTTTAATTTTTTGCCTAATTGCATTTTAATACACCCCTTTTATTGACATTGTACAAAACTTGTACTATAATTGGTTTAAATGTACATATTTTGTACATTTGTTAAAATTTTATTTTACAAGGAGATGTTATGAGTAAGTTTAGGAAAATTCTTGTAACTTTACTTGGTGTTATTTGCACCTTAACTATGGCTTTTAGTTTTATAGCATGCGATAGCACGCCCGTTTTAAAAGTTACTTTTAAGGTTGATGGAGAAACGTATAAAACTGTTGACGTAAAAATGGAACAAGTTATTACCCTTCCACAAGAGCCGACAAAGGAAGGCTGTACTTTTGACGGTTGGTATGTAGATGATATTACTTTTCAAAGACCCTTTACAGAAAACTCTATGATAGAAGAAAAGTTTAACGTTGACATAACCGTTTACGCCAAATGGAAAGAAGCCGATAACGGCAACAACGAAGGCTCTGCTAATGATGAGTTCAGGTTTAAAACTTTGGTTTTTGACGGAAACACCGTTGAGTTAACCGTTAGAAGCAACGTTGAACAATTTAATTTAGGCGAAGAAATAATAGCAACAGGCAACTACAAATATACTGTTAGTGCTTATTGTAGTAATTATGAAAACGGTATTGCAAATTTAAGAACGGGTAACAATTCGTTTGAAATTCACGTTACGAAAGAAAATGACGATGAATTTAGCAAATACTACTTTATTAACGTTAAACGCCTTTACGCTTATAAAGTAGAATTTAGCACTGATGGCGGAACGCAAATAGAAACGCAATACGTTGACGAAGGCTATCTTGCAACTAAACCCGAAGACCCCGTTAAAAACGGATATGATTTTACAGGTTGGAACTTTGATTTTGACACTCCTATTACTTGGGACACGTACATTTACGCAAGATATACACTTGCAACTTACACCATAACTTACGATTTAGACGGGTTTGACGCGGAAGTTCCCCAAGATAACGCAACTTCCTACACTATAAAAAGCAGTAGGCTAACTTTAAAAAATATTAAAGACGACGTTACGCGTGAAGAATCTGGATACACTTACGGTTATACTTTTGTTCGTTGGGAATGCGACGGGCAAGAAATAACGCAAATTAAAACAGGCTCTTACGGCAACAAAACGATTAAAGCGGTTTGGAAAAAGAATTACATTTACTTTGGCGAATATCCGCAACGCTACGTAGGTCACGAAACTAACGTTGACTTTGCAGGCTCAACAAAAGATGAGCGCGGTTATTATTTGGCAAGCAACAACTGCTATTACGCTCAAATAACTGCATCTTTATACGACTCTGGACGCAAATACTTTACTTCCGGACATCAAGTAATATCTGGCGTAAAATATCAATTTAAGGTTGAACCTATTAAATGGAGAATATTGTGTGAAGAAGACGGAACTTTATTCTTATTGTGCGAAAACGCATTAGACAACCCTAAATTTGACAATCTTAAACTTAACGACTATGAAGAAAGCAATATTAGAACTTGGCTTAATAACGATTTTTATAATATTGCGTTTAGCACTACCGAAAAACAAAAAATTCTTACTACGGAAGTAGATAATAGCGCAAAATCGGCTAACCCTTACGGCAGTCCTAACGAGTTTGACAACGGCGGTAACTACGGCAATTTAATAACCACTTACGATAAAGTATTTTTATTAAGCGTAGAAGAGGCAACAAATCCAAATTACGGATTTGACAGCAAATATAATGCTAATGATTTATTAAGAAGAAAATACGCAACGGATTACGCAATAGCAAAAGGTGTTTTCTATAATGATACGGGCTTTATTATTGATTCGGGGCACGGTAAAATAGGAAGTTGGTGGCTTCGCTCGGTAGTACCTGCAACTGCTTATATAAGAACAGTTTCCGGATGGAGCGGAGATATAGGCGAAAGCGGTTATACGAACAGCACGAGAGTCGGCGTTGTTCCCGCTATTAAAATTCAATTATAAACTATAAAAAAATAAAAAAAAGACACTTTAAAAGTGTCTTTTTTATTTTAGCGACAGCATAAAAGATAGTTGTTTTAGCAAAAATTATCTTTTACCTGCTTGTTCTTTTTTAAGGTTAGCAAATCTTGGCAAGCCGTTTTTGTATTGCATTTTTGTTTCGCCTTGAATAAGTGGCATGCAGTAGTCAATAAATTCTTGCGTTACGTAATTGCCGTCCTTATTTATCCACTCAATAGGAACTGTTTTTTCCGTATTAGCGGCAAGTGAAAGGTTTGCCATTTTATACTTGATTTTGTATTCTTTGCCTTCAACACGTTCGTAAGCAACCATTTTATCAGTTACGCCCCTAACCGCTGCTTTAACTGCCGTTCTACCTGCTTTAAACGCTTCGTCTATATCAACTTTTGAAGCAAGGTGAGATGCGCATCTTTGTAAAAGGCTTAATTCAAACGCCCTAACTTTAAAGCCAGTTTTTTGTTTTAAAATGTTTGCCAAGTTGTGTGAAACGCCACCAAGTTGAGTGTGGCCAAAACTGTCAACCGCGCCTTTTGCAAATAATTCGCTAATTAAAACGCCTTCGCTATTTCTAACGCCTTCACTAACAACCGCAATACATTTGTTATCTTTACGCTTGCAAACTTCTAAAACGTCATTTGTAAATTTATCAATATCAAATGGAACTTCTGGTAAATAAATAAGGTCAGCTCCGTAGCCAGTAGTGCCTGCAAGAGCAGCTGATGCCGTAAGCCAGCCTGCGTTTCTACCCATTGCTTCAATAATACAAATTGCAGGAGTTTGATAAACGGTAGAGTCAATGTTAATTTCCATAACCGTTGTTGCAATAAATTTTGCAGCGGAAGCAAAACCTGGGCAGTGGTCTGTACCGTAAAGGTCGTTATCAATAGTTTTTGGAACGCCTATAACGTTGCAATCCCAACCGGACTTTTTAATGTATTTAGAAATTTTATTGCAAGTGTCCATACTATCGTTACCGCCGTTATAGAAGAAATAACGAATATTGTATTTTTTAAACACTTCTACAATACGCTTATAGTCCGTATCGTCTTTTTTATAATCTTTAAGTTTATACCTAACTGAGCCAAGTGCAGATGACGGAGTGTATTTAAGCATTTCAAGTTCAATATCTTCTTCCTTTGAAATGTCGTAAAAATTTTCGTTTAACACGCCGGAAATACCATACGCAGCACCATAAACTTTGGTAATGTTTTTTTGCCTTAACGCTTCGTAAAATACGCCTGCCGCACTTGCGTTAATAACGGAAGTAGGACCGCCAGATTGCGCAAACATACAAGCCCCAACTAAATTTTTCATAAAGTTCTCCTTTTAAAGCGGTTGTTTTTAAAATTCTAAAACCGCATTGTTTTTATACGTTGTAAATTTAATTTTTAAACCGTTGCTTTCCAACTCTTCGCCTTCAAAAATCATTTCAAAATTAGCGTTTTCATCTAAATTAGGATAGAATACCGTTGCCTCGCCGTCCGCATCAACTTTAGTAACGTAAATTTCTTCACAGTAAGGAAGCATAGTTCTATAAAACATTGCACCGCCTATAACGAATACGTCATCATACTTTTTAAGTTCTTTAGAAAGTTCTTCTAAAGTATGCACAACTATGCAGTCGTCACGCTCAACGCCGTCTGGCGCTAAAACTATGTTTACCCTATTTTTTAGTGGTTTAGAATTAGGAAAAGAAAGTAAAGTATTGTAGCCCATACAAACGGTTTTGTTAGCCGTTTTTTGCCTAAAAAACTTCATATCTTCAGGAATATTAAACAAAAGGTCGTTTTGCTTGCCAATGCCCCATTTTTTATCTACTGCAACTATTGCTTTCATTATATAGCAACCTCCAATTTAGTATTGAGCGGAGTCGACTTATAATCAACAAGTTTAAAATCATCAACCGTAAAATCGTAAAAATTCTTAACGTTTTTATTAATTTCAAGGCGTGGCGCTTCAAATTGCTCGTTTTTAAACATTGTTTCAAGCGCAGGTATGTGCCTATCGTAAATGTGCGCGTCACTTATAACGTGAACAAGTTCGCCAACCTCAAGGTTAGACACTTGCGCAAGCATCATTAAAAGAACGGAATATTGAACAACGTTCCAGTTGTTTGCTACAACCATATCGTTTGAACGTTGGTTTAAAATACCGTTAAGCTTTCCATCACTCACGTTAAAGGTCATAGAGTACGCGCAAGGATATAAGTGCATTTCGTGAAGGTCTTGGAAAGTATAAATATTTGTCATTATTCTGCGTGAATAAGGGTTGTGTTTAAGGTCATAAAGCACTCTATCTACTTGATCCATTTCGCCTTCTTTATATTTGTGCTTAACGCCAAGTTGGTAGCCATAAGCTTTACCTATTGAGCCTGTTTCGTCTGCCCAACTGTCCCAAATATGAGAGTTAAGGTCTTTAACGTTGTTGCTCTTTTTTTGCCAAATCCACAAAATTTCATCAACGGCAGATTTAAAGAAAGTTTTTCTTATTGTTAAAATAGGAAATTCTTTAGATAAATCATAGCGGTTAACTATGCAAAACTTTTTAACGGTATGTGCTGGCGTACCGTCTTCCCAATGAGGGCGAACGTTCAAATCTTTGTCCCAAAAACCGTTTTCAATAATATCTTTACAGTTTTCAATAAACACTTTATCTGCGTAACTCATAATTTTACTCCTTACGCTATATTTTAGCACAACATTTTTAAATTGTAAAGGTTAATATATGAAATATATTATTTTAAAATTAATTAGTTAAAAACAATGCCGTTCTTTTTTATTTCTGCCCTTATTTTTTCTATTGCGCGCTTTTCTATGCGCGATATGTACGAGCGTGATATTTTTAAAAATGACGCAACTTCACGCTGAGGAAGTGGAACGCTACCTTTTAAACCATAGCGCAAGCATATAATTTTATACTCCCTATCACTAAGGCAAGTTTTAATTATTTCTAAAAGTTTTTTGCGCTCAGTTTTTCTTTCAACTTTCATAAAGACGCTTTCGCCGTCATCGCTTAAAAGGTCTAAAAGAGTGAGTTCGTTGCCCTCTTTGTCAACGCCAATTACGTCTGAAAGAGATATAGTGCCTAAATACTTTTTATTAGCGCGTAGTAGCATTAAAATTTCGTTTTCAATACAGCGAGCCGTATAGGTTGCAAGTTGCACTCCTTTAGACGCATCAAACGAGTCTATTGCCTTAATTAAGCCTATTGTGCCGGTAGAAATTAAGTCGTCACTATCTTCGGCGCATTGATACTTTTTAACGATGTGAGCAACAAGCCGTAAATTATGCTTAATAAGTTTTTCACGACATAATTTATTGCCGTTTTGCTTGTATTCAGTTAAGCAATACTCTTCCTCTTCGCTAGACAATGGCTTAGGAAAACTATCGCCAATAACGCTACCACAAAAGAATAGCACTTTTGAAATAATAAAGTTAATAAAATCAAAAAACATACGTTTACTCCTTAAAAGCAAATGTATGTTTTATTTTGTAAAAATATGTGGAATTTTGTCTAAATTTTAAATGTCCTTACGTAAGATATCGCCGTCTTTAAGTTTAAGCGAAGAGTATATATAAAGTTTTTGTTGAACGAGTTTAGCATCTAACACTTCTTGCCCGTTTTCGTCTTCCATTTTTTCCACTATAAATTTTTTGTTAAAATTATTTGTTGGAGATAAAACTTCTAATTCATCGCCTACTTTAAAGCGGTTGCGCATTTCGCAAATGATAGCGCCTTTTCTTCGTCATAACCTAAAACGTTAGCCATAAACTTGCTATTGCCGTTTGATTGGCTACCCGTTAAATTAACGGTTTCATCGCTATCGTTAAGCATATAAGCTGTAGTAAACGCACGGTGAAAAGTCTTTTTAAGTTCTGCTAAATAAAGTTCGTTTTGTTTGTAACTTTCGCCCTCTTGATAATAAGCATCAATAGCACGCCTATACGCATTTATTACGGTTGCTAAATAGTATTCGCCTTTCATACGCCCTTCAATTTTGAACGAGGTTATACCGCTACTAACCATTTTGTCTATATACTCAACCATATTAAGGTCTTTACTGTTTAAAACGTAAGTGCCTTTGTCATCTTCTTCAATAGTATAAAACTCGCCACCCTTACTACTTTCACGCAAGTCATATTGCCATCTGCACGCTTGCACACATTCGCCACGGTTGCTATCACGCTTTGAAAAGTAGTTAGAAAGCAAGCATCTGCCGCTATAGCTTATGCACATTGCACCGTGAATAAAGGTTTCAATTTCCGCCTTGTCTTTAACGGAAAGTGCAATTTCATTAATTTCACTAAGCGAAAGTTCACGCGCTAAAATTAAGCGCTCAACGCCACTTTCAACCCAAAACTGTGCCGAATACTTATTTAAAGTGTTTGCTTGCGTTGATAAATGAATTGGAAGATTTGGAGCTACCTTTTTGCATATTGCAAGCACGCCCGGGTCTGAAATTATTACGGCGTCAACCTTAATTTCTTGTAAATATTTAAAATAGTTTTCAAGTTCAACAAAATCTTTGTTGCGCGCAAAAATATTTACCGTAACGTAAACTTTTTTATTAAGCGCGTGTGTGTATTCCACCGCACTTTTAAGCTCTTCATTTGTAAAATTATTAGAATATGCACGAAGCGAAAAGCTTTTACCGCCCAAGTATACGGCATCAGCACCGTAATAGAGCGCGGTTTTTAATTTTGAAAAATTGCCCGCAGGCGCAAGTAATTCAACCTTTTTCATAAGTTACCTTTTGTATTTATTGTTTTATTGCTATTATGCTAAAACGCAAAGTATTTTGCAGTATTTTTTTTGCAAAACCAATTTATATGTTTTTTATTAGGCTAAGCCGAAGAATATAATTGATTTAGTAAAAATAAATTTTTACGATTGACGCGAAAAATACAAAAAAGACGCGCGTTCT
>JAFYTO010000015.1 GCA_017558825.1 Clostridia bacterium | reverse complement strand
CAAGCCAAACTGCACCTTTGCAGTTTTGCCCATTTTTTTACCTTCGCTATTCATTAAAAGAGTAATAGTCATAGCGTACGCATCTTTTTGAAGCTTCTTTCTAATAAGTTCCGTACCGCCAAGCATATTAGACCATTGGTCGTCACCACCGAATTGCATATTGCAACCATACTCTTTATACAAGTGGTAGAAGTCGTATGATTGCATAATCATATAGTTAAATTCAAGGAAAGATAAGCCCTTTTCCATACGTTGCTTGTAGCACTCTGCCCTAAGCATATTGTTTACGGAGAAACAACCGCCAACTTCTCTTAAAAGTTCAACATAGTTGAGTTTTAAAAGCCAATCCGCATTATTTACCATAATAGCTGGATTTTCGCCGTCAAACTTAATAAATTTTTCCATTTGCTTTTTAAAACAGTTGCAGTTATGGTCAATTTGTTCTTTTGTCATCATAGAACGCATATCGGTTCTACCAGAAGGGTCGCCAACGTGGCCCGTGCCACCGCCAATTAAAACTACAGGTTGGTTGCCCGCAAGTTGAAGCCTACGCATTAAGCAAAGCGCCATAAAGTGGCCAACGTGTAAAGAATCGGCAGTAGGGTCAAAACCAATATAGAATTTTGCCTTGCCGTTGTTTAAAAGTTCTTTAATTTCATTTTCGTCTGTAACTTGTGCAATAAGTCCTCTTTTTACAAGTTCTTCGTATATTTTCATAACAATCTCCTTTTGCTAACAATTGTTAAACGACTAAATTACTACTTAATTAGTTTAACAAACCACCGTAAAAAAGTCAACATAAATACGCTAATTACAAAAGATTATCTTTTATTTAAAAAGATAGCCTTTCTACGCTTGCAAAATTTAGTTTAAGTGTGTTATACTTATATAAATTTGTATTTAAAAAAATTATTGGAGGAAACAATATGCAATATTCACACGAAGTAGAGAATATGGTTTGCGTTAAACAAGGCCCTAACCACGGCCCTGCACCTATTCCCGAAGAAGGTAAATGGATTAAATCCAAAGAAGTTAGCGATATTTCCGGTTTAACACACGGTGTTGGCTGGTGCGCACCACAACAAGGCGCTTGCAAGCTTACGCTCAACGTTAAAAACGGTATTATTGAAGAAGCGTTAGTTGAAACTATAGGTTGCTCTGGTATGACTCACTCTGCTGCAATGGCATCTGAAATTTTACCTGGCAAAACTATTTTAGAAGCGTTAAATACCGACCTTGTTTGCGATGCTATTAACACCGCTATGAGAGAGTTATTTTTACAAATCGTTTACGGTCGTACACAATCTGCTTTCTCTGATGACGGTTTAGTTATCGGTGCAGGTTTAGAAGACCTTGGTAAAGGTTTACGCTCACAAGTAGGTACAATGTACGGCACTAAGGAAAAAGGTACAAGATATCTTGAAATGGCAGAAGGCTACGTTACAAGAATGGCTCTTAACGAAGATATGCAAGTTGTTGGCTATGAATTCGTATCTCTTGGCAAAATGACTGACTTTATTAAAAAAGGTATGGACCCTAACGAAGCATACAACAAGGCAATGGGTCACTACGGTCAATTCGACAATGCGTTCAAGTACATTGACCCACGCAAGGAATAAGGAGGTACTAAATTATGGCATTATTCGAAGGTTATTCAAGAAGAATTGATAAAATTAACGCAGTTTTAGCCGAATACGGCATTTCTTCAATTGAAGAATGTAAAGAAATTTGTCTTGCAAAAGGCGTTGACTGTGATGAAATTGTTAGAAGCACTCAACCAATCTGCTTTGAAAACGCAGTTTGGGCATACACTGTAGGCGCGGCTATCGCTATTAAAAAAGGCGTTAAAAAGGCTTACGAAGCAGCTTCACTTATCGGCGTAGGTTTACAATCTTTCTGTATTCCTGGCTCTGTTGCTGACAACCGTAAAGTTGGTATTGGTCACGGCGAACTTGGCGCAATGCTTTTAAACGACGCTACTGACTGCTTCTGCTTCTTAGCAGGTCACGAATCTTTTGCAGCAGCTGAAGGCGCTATTAAAATTGCACTTAACGCTAACAAAGTTCGTTCTAAGGACTTACGCGTTATCTTAAACGGTCTTGGTAAAGACGCGGCTATGATTATTGCAAGAATTAACGGCTTTACTTACGTTGAAACTGAATTCGACCCATATAGTGAAACTGTTAAAGTTGTATATGAAAAACCATATTCAACTGGCGACCGTGCAAAAGTTAAATGCTACGGTGCTGACAACGTTAACGAAGGCGTTGCTATTATGAAACTTGAAAACGTTTCAGTTTCTATTACTGGTAACTCTACTAACCCAACACGTTTCCAACACCCTGTTGCAGGCACTTACAAAAAGTGGTGTAACGAAAACGGCGTTAAATACTTCTCAGTAGCTAGCGGTGGCGGTACTGGTAGAACACTTCACCCAGACAATATGGCTGCAGGCCCTGCTTCTTATGGTATGACTGACACTATGGGTAGAATGCACGGTGATGCTCAATTTGCGGGTAGCTCTTCAGTTCCTGCACACGTTGAAATGATGGGATTAATCGGTATGGGTAACAACCCAATGGTAGGCGCTACGGTTGCTGTTGCAGTTGCTATTGAAAAAGCAATGAACTAATTGAAAATAAAATTAAAATACGCTATCAACCGATAGCGTATTTTTTTATTGCTAAATTTTATATTTACGATATTCGCCTGGAGTAATTCCAACAAGTTTTTTAAAAATTCTATTAAAATATGAAATTGAGTTAAAGCCTGTTTTAATAGATACTTCGGCTATTGGTTTTTGCTCTTTAAGTAGTTTTTTTGAAAGTTTTATTCGCTCGTTATATATATATTGATTTACACTTTCGCCCGTTTGGGTTTTAAATAACCTACCAAGATACACTTCGTTGTAATGAAAAAGTTTTGCAATATCGGTTAGTTTTATATCGTATTCTAAATTTTGCAACAAGTAAGATTTAACGTTTTTAATAATATGATTTTCTTTTTGCTCGGTAAAGTCGCTTTCTTCAAGTTGAGTTGTTATATAAAAGGATATAATTTTGCCAAGTTCATCACAAAGTTCATAGTTATAATTTTGCTCCATAATTTCAAAAGGAATAGTTTTAGGAAAGGCTTTTTGTTCAAGTTTTAGTTTGCCTTGCTCTGTTAAAATATTTCCTATAAACACTATTGCAACAACTAAATTGTTTATTATAACGGGTTTTGTGTACTCGTAAACACCATTTATACAAAGCGCGCCAAAAGGCTTTTTTGTTCGTATAGCCTTTTGCAAAGCGTAATTTCGGCATCTATAACAACGGCTATGTTGTTCTGGCTGTTTTTTAAAATTTTCACAAACCATTTTAGTGTGAATAGTGTGGCTATGAGGCAAATTAAATTTATTATTATGCTTTCCGCCAACGAAAAATACGCCAATGTGTAGGTTCGTTCCGTATTCAAGATGTTTTATAAGTTCGTATAACCCTATATCTTCCATAAAACTCCAACCTTAAAAATTGTAATTTTATTATACTTTAAAATAACGCGTAGTGCAAGTTATTTTTAAAAAATTAGACAAATATTAAAAAATATAATAAAAAAGTATAATTTGTTCAAGTTTACATAAAAAAAGTTAAAGAAAAACGCGTTTAAAAAAAGTATAATAAACGCAAGGAGATAAATTATGAAAAATTACGATTTGATAGTTGTTGGCGGTGGGTTATCCGGCGTGGCGGCTGCAGTTTCAGCAGCAAGAGAAGGTCTTAAAGTTTTGCTTATAGAAAAAGAAGGGTCGCTTGGCGGAGCAATGTCTAATAATTTAGTATATCCGTTTATGCGTTATTGGATAGGTGGCGACAAGGATAACCTTGTAAACGCGGGCATTTTTAAAGAAATTGTAAACCGTCGTTTAGCGTATAACGAGCCGTCTTATGAAGCGTTTAAATTTGTTTTTGACGATATGATTGCGGAAGCCGGTGTCGACGTGCTATTTCACTCTAACGTTTTTAGCGTTTCTAAAAACGAGCGTAACGTAAAAAGCGTTTTTGTTACGGCTAACGCGCAAACACTTGAATTTCAAGCCGATTTCTTTATTGACGCAACGGGTGACGGCGAACTTATAGCAATGAGTGGTTGCGAATTTCAAGTTGGCAGGGAAAGCGACGGGCTTTGCCAGCCTATGACCACTTGTTTTAGAGTGGGTGGTGTTGATACTGAAAAATTTAAAGAAGAAAGACCTCACCTACAAGAACTTTACAAAAAACTACGCGAAGAAGGCGTAATTAAAAATCCAAGAGAAAACATTTTAGTGTTTTTCGGGCTTGGAGAAGGCGTTTTGCATTTTAATACCACGCGCGTAATTAAAAAAGACCCAACAAACGCGTTTGAATTATCGCAAGCGGAAATTTTGGCAAGAAGGCAAATTGTAGAAATGCTTAAATTTCTAAAAGAGAATTCAACGGCGTGTAAAAATGCGTTTTTATTGAATATTGCAAGTGGAATAGGAATAAGGGAAAGCCGTAAACTAAAAGGCGAATACGTGCTTACGGGCGAAGATATTTTATCGCTTAAAAATTTTGAAGACACTATTGCACTTGGCAATTACGAAATAGATATTCACAACCCCGAAGGAACGGGCACTCATATTCACTATTTTGAAGACGGCGAATATTATAAAATACCATATCGCAGTCTTTTGCCAAAAGAATACGATAATTTGCTTGTTGTTGGAAGATGTCTTTCGGCAGAACATACCGCTCACTCTGCAGTTCGCATAATGCCTATATGCGCTTGTTTAGGGCAAGCGGCAGGAACAGCATTTGCCATTGCTAGTAAAACAAATGCCAACGCGCATACCGTTGATATTAGGGCGCTACAAGAAAAACTTATTGAAAACGGCGCCCGCATAAAATAACACTTGCTAGTTTGTCATTTATATTTAAGGAGAAGTTTGTGAAACTAAACGTTGATAATAAAGAACTAGAAATGATAATTCCTATTTCTTTAGAATATGATAATCCAACAATAGAATCTATCGTGGCTAATATTCTTGAACATAAAGAACTTTATGGCTTTACAACATTTTTGCTATCTGTTCCCAGCGCTGGTTGGCGAAGTATAGGTTATCCACCGCCAGAATATTATGTTGAAAAAGCAAAGATGTTTGCTGAAATAAAAAAACAAGTAGCACCACACGGAATAATTTGTGGGTGGTGGAACACGCTAACAATCAAGTCTGGTCAATCAAATGAGTTTGTTCGTATGACTAAATTTGATGGAAGCCAAACACCATTTGCATCTTGTCCGTTAGATGCTAATTTTCAACAACGTCTTGCTAAAGATATGGCTACATTTTCTCAAATTGCAAAACCAGCGTTTATATTTTTACAAGATGACTATTCAGTCCATGCAGCAAGTGGGAAACTTGGTTGCTTTTGCAAGTATCACCTACAAGAGTTTGCAAAACGAACGGGCAAAGAATATACAAGGGAAGAATTAGTTTCTATTTTCCAAACGAATACCCCAGAATCTATTGAATTACACAAGCAATGGAGAAAACTTGCAAAAGATTCTTTAGTTGCATTGTCAAAAAGAATTCGTGAAGAAGTTGATAAATTTTCACCCGAAATTCCTATAGGTTATATGCAAACTGGTGCGGCAGATACAGACGGCGACTGTACCGAAGAAGTTTCACTCGCATTAGCTGGCGAAAGCCATACACCATGTTCACGCTTGTACGGAACCTTTTATTGTGGTGGGGAAACGCTTAGAATTCCACAAACACTCCATCACGTTTTATACACAAAACAACATATGGGTGAAAATTTTAAGTTTCTTCACGAGTCGGATGCTTTTCCTCATACAAGGTATTTTACTTCTGGTGCGCAAATGCGTATCATAATGTCCACAGCTTATTCGTATGGTCTTGATGGTTCTATCTTTCACACACACCAAGGGCTCGATAATCCAAAAGAAGAAAAGGTTTACGTCTTGATGTTTAATAGAGAGCGTAAAAGGTTTAATGCTGCTAGCAGTGTAGCACGCGCTTGTAACGTTAAAGGTGTAAACGTCCCATACGACCCATATTATAATAGTTTAATTGATAGTCCTAGGGTTCCAAATTGCGCTTACTTTTTAAGTCGTTTTGGTATTCCATATACAACAAACCTTTCGCAAATTGCTTTTATAGACCCATTGCAGGCAAAAACTTTTGATAAAGATGTGATTATGCAGTATCTATCTAAAGGGCTTATGTTAGATGGAGAATCTGCCAAAATATTGTGCGAACGTGGTTTTAGTGAATACCTTGGTGTTGATGTTGGTAATGATATTGCAACTGTTCCGTTTGTATACGATTTAGGTGCAAGAGAAGTTATTCGCTCAAAATTTATTCCTGATAGCATGGGCAGAAATATGCCGATAGGACATATGTATGCTTGCGGTAAAAACGGAAAATTACTTGGGCTTACAGTCGCCAATAAAGATTGCGAAATTATTTCGGATGCTTATAATTTCAAAAACGAGCACGTTTGCCCTGCAATGACAAGGTTTGTAAATAAACTTGGTGGAAAAATTGTCGTTATGGGCTTAACTCTTGCTGGGAATTCTTCTCAAGCGCTTTTCAACTATCGTCGTAAACGTTTATTTGAAGAATTAATAGTTTGGTGCGATGATTCAATTGCTTTCGTTAAAGATGCGCCTGATGTATTTTGCATAATGAACCAAGCAATTTCACCAGAAAAAAGTGGGTTTAAGGGGCTTTTAACCATTACTAATTTGTGTGATGATAGTTTGGATTTTATTTCATTGCATTTGCCACCAGAATGGCGAACGGGTTCAGAATTTTACACGCTAAATATAGAGGGCGAATGGGAAAGTGCAAACGTTACTATTACAAAAGATGGCATTAAATTAAATTCTAGCCTAAATGGTAAAGATATTATTTACCTTTTGGTGGCTTAAAAATGCTAAACTTTTTACGCCAAAATTCAAAGGCGTTTGATAATGCTTACGTTATAAGTATTGCTAATAGCATAGGCGTTAGAGAAAGTAGAAAATTAAAAGGAGAAAAAAATGAATAGAGAACTTGACGTAATAACTCACGTAGCGTTTGACACTACAAATGAAGAAGCGACTATAAAAACAATAGAATATCAATATGAAACGTACGGATTTAAAAAGTTCGTTTTGTGTGGTAATACCCTTGGCTTTCGTACAAAAGGACATCCACCTAAAGAATTTTTTATAAAACTTGCAAAGGCGTTTTCGGTAATTAGCCAAGCCGTTTCAAAAAAAGGAATACAATGCGGATGGTGGGTTCAGCCGTCATTAAAATCAGGTAGGAGCAAAGATTTTCAAGCCATAGTAAAATCAAACGGAGAAGAGCACCCCTTTGCCAACTGCCCGCACGACAAAAATTTTGCCAACACTTTGGCGCAAAATATAGCGCAATTTGCCAAAATAGCAAAACCTGAATTTATTTTTATTGAAGACGACTTTTCAATTACTTCCGCATCTGGCAAATTAGGTTGTTTTTGCCCGTTACACCTTGCGGAATTTTCAAAAAGAGAAGGCAAAAATTATAGCCGTGAAGAACTTTTAGAAATTTTCAACAGTAACACGCCTAACGGGTTTTCGCTTTTAAAACGCTTTAAAGCACTTATGCTTGATAGCATGGTGGAAATTTCTAAACTAATAAGAAGTGAGTTAGATAAAGAAAACTCTAATATTCCTATCGTTTTGTGCGAGCCTGGTAGCACGGATAGTAACGGTGAAATGACCGAGCCGGTTGCCGTGGCACTTGCAGGCAAAAATAACGTGCCTATGGTGCGCTTTCACGGAACGTTTTATAACGGTGGAGAAAGTAAAAGTATTCCGGGCGTGCTTTATCACGCAACGTATATGAAAGAGCACGTTAAAAGCAAAATAAAATTTTATCACGAAACCGATTCTTATCCGCAAACGCGCTTTTTCACTTCGGCAAAGCAAATGCGCGCTATTATGGCAATTGCATTTTCTACGGGTTTTGAGGGCACTTTTTTCACTCACGTAAACGCATTAGATACTTTGGCGTCAAGCAAAGAAGAAAGTGCTTACGGCAAAATGCTTTTAAAAGAAAAAGAACGTTTTAACAATGCTTATTTAACTTCACGCTTGTGCGAAAGAGTAGGCGTTGAACTTCCCTACACCGCTTTTTACAACGCTCTTGACAGTGGCGATAAAAACCCGTATTGGACGCGCTTTGTAACGTTATTGGGAATTCCATACACAACAAAAAATAGCAATATAGCGTTTATTGACGAGCGTCAAGCAAAGCATTTAACTGAAAGCGAACTTTTAAATTATCTTAATAAAGTTTTGTTTTTAGATGGTGACGGTGCAAAAGCACTTTGCGAGCGTGGTTTAAGTAAATATATAGGCGTTAGCGTAGGGGAAGACGTTACCGAAGGTTTATTTAATTACGACCTTGGCGCAAAAGAAGTTATTGAGCCGGAATTTGCAATAAGCGCACTTTCAAAAAAAATGCCACCAACGCAAGCGTTTTGCGTGGGTAGAAACGGCAAGCAATATTCATTAAAAAAGAATAGCGAGCAAGTTAAAACTATAACAAAAACATTTACCTTTGACGATTGCTACGTTACAGACGGCGCAACTTTTTATGAAAATGAACTTGGCGGAAAAATTGTTGTTATGGGCATGACGTTAAAAGGCAATATTTCGCAAGCACTTTTTAATTATAGGCGTAAGGCGTTAACTATAGACCTTTTAAAGCAATTTAATTGCAATTTCCCTATGGTGCTTTTTGAGCCTAACGTGCACCTTATATGTAATAAAGCAAAAGACCCTAATGAAGCGCAATTTGAGTATATGCTTTCTCTAATTAACGTTGGAGATGACAATTTAAGTGAAATTTCATTATGTCTTCCAAAAGAAATGCAAAATTTAACGCCTTACTATTACAGCAAGGCGGACGGCTTTATTAAGGTTGATTTTGAAAAAGCAGACGGGCATATAACAATAAAACACTTGCTTGATTACTGCAACTTTGTTTGCATTTATTTTAAATAAAAATTAAAACACGCTATCGTTTTGTAGCGTGTTTTTTTACTTTTTTGTCAATTCTTTTAAAGTTTTATAGCGGTTTTTTGTGGCTATGCCACCGCGAATATGCCTTTCCTTTAAATTGGTTTCTAAAACTGCTTTTACGGCGTTATATAGGCTTGCATCTATACCCTTTAGCGTTTTAGTTACGTCTTTATGTACGGTAGATTTGCCTACGCCAAATTCTTTTGCTGTTCTTCTAACTGTGGCGTTGTTTCTTATTATATATAACGCTTCGTTTACAATTCTATCTTCTAAAAAATTTATCACTTATTTAACCGCCTTACTTTACTATATGAAGGCGGTTTTTTATTTATGTTAATTAGCTTTAAGTAATTTAGCCCTTTTTAACGTTGTTTTTTTACGGCGCAAAGACTTGCCCATTAAATACACATTTAAAACAATACCGTCAATAAACGCTTTAACAATCAAATAAAGCCAACTTAAAAACACCAATATAACGGCTATTGCACCGTAAATTTTAGAATATATTGCAAAATATTTTATATATATAAAGAATACTGCGCTAGACAAAAGGCTAAATGCGCAAGTGTACGTACTACCATATATAACTTCACTAAACGTAATTCTATATGGACAAACGTAAAAATTAAGCAATATAGACAATAAAAATACTGCTATAAGCAACGCCAAAATATTTAATGCTGATGAGGCATAAGGGTTTAAATGCTTATTTAACAGTGGCAATAAAGCAACGCACATAGCAAAAAACAATGATAGCGCACAAATTATAATAAAAGTTAAAAGAATAGAAATTAATCTTTTAAAAAACGAGTTTTTAGTATAATAGTTATAAATAACTTCTCCACTTGATTTTAAATGAAATAATACGTTTGCCGATGAATATAGTGCAATAATTGCCACAACGGCATTACCAACGCCACCCAAGTTTTTAGCCGTTTGTATAACGTATAAAAATACTTGGCTTAACTCAGGATAAACAAAAGGGCTTAACACCTCGCCAAGTTCTTTACCTATTATAGAAAGCGTTAAACTAGCAAGATACGCCATTGGCACTAAACCTATCAAAGTAAAATACACTATAGCACCAGACAGCGTTGCACTTTTTTTACTGCGTAAAAAGCGCAAATATTCAAAAATGTTAAAACCTAAAAAACTCATACGATAAGTATGCCCAAAACTTAAAAAAATATAATAAAAAAGTGTGAGTAAGTTTACTCACACTCTATTTATGCTATTTGCTTATTTATAATTTGAGCCTTTTTATTACCTTTAACAACTTCAGCATCAATTACTACTCTTTCAATATTTTCAACGCTTGGAATATCGTACATACTGTCAAGCATTAGATTTTCAAAAATAGTTCTTAAACCTCTTGCACCAGTCTTTAATGAAATGGCTTTACGCGCAATTTCTAAAACAGCGTCTTCGGTAACTTCCAATTCACAACTATCCATACCAATTAACTTTTTGTATTGTTTAACAAGTGCATTTTTAGGTTCGGTCATTATTTTAACAAGAGCCGTTTCATCAAGAGCTTCTAAACAAACGGTTATTGGAACACGGCCAACAAATTCAGGAATTAAACCGTACTTTGTTAAGTCTTGAGGCTGAACGTCAGTTAAAACGACTTTTTCACTAGCGTTTTTACCATTTACGCCACCGCCAAAACCTAAACTAGAACTGTCCTTACGTTTTTCAATAATCTTATCAAGGCCAACAAACGCACCGCCACAAATGAACAAAATATTAGTTGTGTCAATATGCAAAAGTTCTTGTTGAGGGTGCTTTCTTCCGCCTTGTGGTGGAACTGAAGCAACCGTACTTTCAATAATTTTTAAAAGCGCTTGTTGTACGCCCTCGCCAGAAACGTCACGCGTGATGGAAACGTTTTCGCTCTTTCTTGCAATTTTGTCAATTTCGTCAATATATACAATACCGCGTTCAGCACGCTCAATATCGTAATCTGCATTTTGAATAAGCTTTAATAAAATATTTTCAACGTCTTCGCCAACGTAGCCAGCTTCTGTAAGCGTTGTGGCATCAGCAACGGCGAAAGGCACGTTTAAAATTTTAGCAAGCGTTCTTGCAAGCAAAGTTTTACCAGAGCCTGTTGGACCTAAAAGTAAAATATTGCTCTTTTCAATTTCAACGTCATCATCTTGCGCTTTTGCGTCAGCTTTGGCGTTTATTCTTTTGTAATGATTATAAACGGCAACAGATAATACTTTTTTTGCGGTTTCTTGGCCAACAATAAACTTGTCGAGTTCCGCTTTAATTTCTTGCGGTTTTTTAAGCTCAACGCTAAAGCCTTGCGCTTCAACCTCTTCCTCTTCAAGTATCATATTGCAAATATCCAAGCATTCGTCACAAATGTATAAACCGTTAGGACCAGCAACTAATTTTTTTGCAAGTTCTTTCGGCTTTCCGCAAAATGCACAGTATAGCCCGTTATTTTTGTTTTCGCTATTTACAGCCATTAACACTCCTTTTTGTTATCTGCTTTTATAAATTTTATCAATAATTCCGTATTCTAAAGCATCTTCGGCAGACAAGTAATTATCTCTGTCCGTATCTTTTTCAACTTCCTCAATAGATTTACCGGTGTTTTCAGCCAAAATTTTATTAAGCTTGTTTTTAATTTTAAGAATTTGTTCGGCTTGAATTTTAATGTCGCTAGCTTGACCTTGCACACCGCCAAGAGGTTGGTGAATCATAATTTCACTGTTTGGAAGTGAAAATCTTTTACCCTTTTTACCACTTGAAAGCAAGAAGGCGCCCATAGACGCTGCCAAGCCTATACAAATAGTAGAAACGTCACACTTAATATAGTTCATAGTATCGTAAATTGCTAAACCTGCAGAAACTGAACCGCCAGGACTGTTAATATATAAACATATATCTTTGTCTGGGTCTTTGCCTTCTAAGTATAAAAGTTCGGCAACAACCGTGTTAGCAACGGCATCGTCAATTTCGCCAGAAAGCATAATAATCCTATCTTCAAGTAAGCGTGAATATATGTCGTACGACCTTTCACCTTTATTGGTTTGTTCTACAACCATTGGTATTAAAGCCATAAAATTCTCCTTAAAAATTAGTCAATTTTATTGTTTGCAGTTAAGAAAGCAAAAAGTTTGTCAATTTGAACGTTGTTTTCAAAGTATGAAATTTGGCGTTCATTTAAAGTTTTTTTGTATTCTTCTGCATCTTTACCTACTGCAACTGCTTGCTCGCTAATTTTAGCGTCAATTTCTTCTTCAGTAGCTTTGATTTCTTCAACGCTTAAAATTTTGTCAATAACAAGTTGAATTTTAACTTGTTCTTTTGCTTGAGCCTTAAAGCCTTCTCTATACGCTTCCATAGTTTGGTTAGTGTACTTTAAGTAGTCTTCAAGTTTTAAGCCTTGATACATCATTCTATATTCCATATCTTGAACGTTTGCATCAACTTGCCTTTCAACTAATGAATCTGGAACTTCAACTTCGCAACCTTCGGCAATTTTCTTAATCATTTTGTCTTCAAGTTCAGTTTTAGCCCTCTTGTCGTTAGCTTGTTGCAATCTTTCTTTAGTAGCTTTTTTGAAGGCTTCAACGCTTTCTTCGCCTGTTGAATCCTTAATAAAGTCATCGTTTACTTCAGGGTATTCTTTTTCTTTAATTTCGTGAAGTTTAACAGTGAATACTACTGCCTTACCCTTAAGGTCTTCAGCGTGATAGTCAGCTGGGAAAGTAACGTCAATGTCCTTTTCTTCGCCAATAGACATACCAACAACACCGTCTTCAAAACCAGGAATAAACGTATTAGAACCAAGTTCTAAAGTTTGCTTTTCAGCCGTACCACCGTTAAATTTAACGCCGTCAAGTTTGCCTGTGTAGTCAATTACCGTAACGTCACCAAGTTTTGCAGGTCTATCAGTTACTGCAATTTCCCTAGCGTTTCTCTTAACTAATCTATCAAGTTCATCGTCAACTTCTTTATCAGTTACATTATACTCAACCTTGTCAAACTTTATACCTTTGTATTCGCCAAGTTTAACTTCAGGTTTAACAGGAACTACTGCAATTAAAGTGATTGACTTTTCATCTAAACCACCAATTTCAAGTTCAGGGCGGTCAATAGCTTCAATAGATGGTTCTTTGTCTAAAATATCGAAGTAATATTTAGGGAAAGCAAGGTTGATTGCTTCTTCAAAAAATACGCCTGCGCCGTATTGTTTTTCAATAATGTGTTTTGGAACGTGGCCCTTTCTAAAACCAGGAACGCTAAATTTGCCTTTTGTTTTTTGGTATGCGTTAAGTTGAGCTTCAGCCCATTCTTGAGCATTGAGTGTAATGTTAATTTTTACTGTGCTTTTTTCAGCCTTTTCAAATGTGTATTTCATAGTTAATCTCCTACTAAGTTTTTAAGTTGCCTATCTATTTTAGCAAAAATAATACTTAATGTAAAGGTTTTAATATACTTTTATTATAATATTTTGCACTTTTTAATTTACAAACTGCAAAAAAATATATATAATTATTTAAAAACGTACAAAATATTTAGGGTTTTAGTTATGCCACAAGATTTATTTACAATTAAACGCTATGCGTTAGAACTTAATAATTTGCTTGCAGGCGCAAAAGTCAATAAAGTTACACAGCCTAATAATGATGAGGTTATTTTAACTTTATACAACGGCAAAGTGTTTAACCTTACTTTTAACGCTTCAGCAAAGTTTTGTAGAGTTTGCATAACCAATACTCTAAAGGAAAGCCCTTTGGTTGCACCTAACTTTTGTATGCTACTTAGAAAGCATTTGGGTTCAAGCACAATTTTAAACGTTGACGTTTTAAACGAAGATAGAATAATTTGCGTAAACTTTAAAAGTTCAAGCGAGTTTAGCGATAACGAAACTTTTTGCTTAATAACCGAAGTTATGGGCAAATATTCAAACGTATTTTTAACTCAAAACGGCACTATTTTAGGCGCGCTTAAAAACACTTCTCAAACACTTGACTACAAGCGTGTAAACCTAGTAAAAAGTAAATACACTTTGCCAGAAAAGCAAAACAAATTAAGTGCAAGTAGTTTGGAAAATTTAAAACTATGTTTTAAAAACTATAACGGCGAGAATTTATCTGCCTTTATTTTAAACAATTTTAATGAGTTTGCACCTATTACCGCTAAAGAACTTGAACATAGAATTTTATCTAAAAATAACGGCGTTTTTAATAGCAAAATTGCCGTAAATGAAACTCTAAATTTTATAAATGAAACAAGTGCTCCAAATGTAATAATAAACGGCAAATTAGGCGAATTTTACGCAGTTAATTACACAAGTTTAAACGGGCAAAAAAAGCAGTTTGAAAGCGTTATTGAGGCTATGAATTACGCTTATTCAAATGCTGAAAATTTGGATTTTATTACCTCTAAACAAAATGCGCTAATGCAAAAAATAAATGCGCAAGAAAAGAAATTAATTAAGAAAAAAGCCTTGCTTGAAAGCAAGGTTAAAGAGAGTGAAAATAGCGAAATTTTTAAGCTTTACGGCGAACTTTTAACGTCTTATGCCTATTCTATTAAAAAGGGGCAAACTAGCGCAACTTTGCTAAATTATTACAATAATAAAGAAATTAACGTTGCTCTTGATGAAAACTTAACGGCTACTCAAAACGCGCAAAGTTATTATAAAAAATATTCAAAACTTAAAAATACAGCAATAAAAACTTTACCTCAAATTGAAAAAATTGACGAAGAACTCGAATATTTAGAAGGCGTTAAACTTTCCGTTACGCTATCTAAAACAAAGCTTGATTTTAATGAACTTGAAGAAGAACTTTTATTAAATTCTAACGCAAAAATTCAAAAAAACGATAAAAAACAGCCTAAAAAAGCTGTAAAAAGCGATTATATAAGGTATGAAATTGACGGTTTTGACGTGTTAATTGGCAAAAACAGTTTACAAAACGATAAACTTTTTAAAGAGTTAAGTAACATAGATTTATGGTTCCACGTTAAAAATTACACGTCTTGCCACGCATACGTTATTACTAAAAATAAAGATGTTCCAGCTAATATTATTTTAACAGTAAGCCAAATTTGCGCATACTACTCAAAAGCTAAAAACGAGCAAAAAGTTAGCGTTGACTACACTTTAAAAAAGCACGTTAAAAAGCAAGCAGGCAAAGGTTTTGGCGCAGTTACCTACACCAACTTTAAAACGGTTGTAGTTACTCCAAATGAAAACGAACAATATAAAAAGATGCAATAACAATTGCATCTTTTTTTTATTTCCAAAACTCTTTATTTATTTCTACCACCCTACCGTCTAGGCTGTAAAGCGGGCTGCTTTTTTCAAAACTAAAAGTAAGTTTATAAGCAGTTAAACGCTGTGTTTTTGCTTTAAATTTGTCATTTACGCTGTTTAGGCCGTATTTGCCGTCACCAACAATTTGGTTGCCAACGTAAGCTAAATGCGCCCTTATTTGATGCGTTTTGCCCGTTATTAAGTTTACACTTAATATGGTAGAAGTTTCAAGTTCTTTTTTAACCTTATATTCAGTAATAATTTTTGTTGAGCCGTCTACTTTATTTGGCGTTATGAATACTTTTGAAAGTTTTTCATCTTTCCTTAAAAAAGCAGTTAAAACGTCTTCACTTTTTTTCATTTTACCGTAAACTTCACACAAATATTCTTTTTTAATAGTACGGTCTTTAAACGCCTTTAAAAGCTCGTTTTCAGCCTGCTCTGTAGTAGCTAAAACTAACAGCCCCGAAGTGTTTCTATCAAGGCGGTGGCAAAGTTTTGCGAAACTGTACTTTTCCCTTATAATTTCCTCAAACTTTTCTACCGTTATTCCAGCCGGCTTAAAAACCACCAAAACGCCACACTCGTTTAAAAGCACATCATAACTACTAAAAGTGCCGTTACCATCATAATAAACGTCAATTTTAGAGCCTATTAAAAGCTTTACGTCACTATTAACGCGCGCGCCGTTCACCTTAACTTCTTTACCGCGTATAAGGCGCATAACGGTGCTAAAAGAAATTTCTCCATCATATTTTTCAAGAAGAAATTTTGAAAGCTTTATTTCTTTTTCAACTAAAAAACTTTTCATACAGTAAACCTAACATATATCATTATATAACTTTTTTAGCGTTAAAGCAAGAGTTTTAAATGCCGTATAAACTCTAAATACGGTAAAATAAAAGCCGTTAAAGAAAGTTCTTAAACGGCGTTATTTTTATTTAATTATCTATCAGCATTTTTATCGTCAACTTTTTTAATTGCTTTTTTGCTAGTAGCATCTTTTGGCTTAATAAATATCAAGCAAACAATTGCAATTAAGCAGGCTCCAGAAATGCATAAGAGAATGAAAGGAAGAGTATTCTTTTCAAGCCAATCTGCAAAACCTACTTTATATGAAACGTGAACGAATTCAGAAGCAACTTCAATATAAGCAGTTTTGTCTTCATCTCTATTACCAACAGAGTCAACAGCAAAAACTTTAACGTAATAAAATCCTTCTTTTGCAGGAGTAAAGGTTAATGCGCTAGCATCAAAACCTTCTTCTTCTCTATCTGTAACGTCTTCTTCAGCTGAGTCTAACTTCTCTTTATAGAACAACTTGTAAGTAGTATTTTCACTGCCGTTTACCGTAATAGAGGTAATTGAGTAAGAAGAACCAATATAACCTTTTTCTTGATAAGAAGAAGTTATTTCAATAACAGGGCCTTTGTTTTCAAGAGTAAAAGTAAATTTAGGAATAACTAAACTGCCTTTAACAGCGTTTTCTATAGCTGCGCCCTCGCCTTCGTCAGCCTCTTCTTTAGAAGCGTAGAATTTTTCACTTACTTTAGAATAGTATACTTCAGTAGCAGTATTTTCAATTACGTATTGATAGAAACCGTCAAGTTCTTCTCTTAAATAGTCAACAGTCATTTTAACAGAATCTTTATTATTATCAGTTAAATTGTCAGTTGAGAATAAAACGTAATAAACGTAAGTGCCATATGCTGAAACTTTGAATTTAGGAGTTCCAGAAAGTGCAGATGCTGTAGAGTATGATGAACTACCAGGAGCAGAATAGTAAACTTGCTTGTTTAAACTGTTGTATGGAATTTGAGTGTAAATTAAACTGTCAAGATTTGGAATTTCAAAATTCTTGCCTAATTTAAGAGCGTTGGCTTCTTCCGTTCCTACAACTACTTTTTGAATTTCATCTTTATATTTTTTATAAACACTGTCATCTCCCTTATCTTCATCGTTAGCGATGTAGTTAAGTTTAATATTTTCAATTTTGTCAGTTACGTTAAAAGTATATTCTTTATTAATTTCCGCAGTGTCAGACTTAGAGTGGAATTTAATGTTGTAAGTACCTGTTTTTGTAAAAGTAATTGACAAAACACTTCCTGTAGAAGCGAAAGATACAATGTAATTATCTTCTTTATTCGTATCATTATTTTTTTCGAAAATAGGTTTTTCAGAATAATCTTTTTCAGTTGATTTTTTTCCGTAAATTACAACTTCCTTATTGCCTTCAACCTCAAACTTATATTCCGTGCCAACGAAAACCGTTTTTTCTTTAACAGCTTGGTCGTAATTTGAGTTGGCTTGAGCCACTCGAATAGACGTGCCTAAGAAAGGCGCTGAACAAGCAAAACAAAGAAGAAATATAAGTAATTTTTTAACCATTCTATTTAGCATAAAAAAACTCCCACATATATGTAAATTGTATAAAAGCGTAAACTCTTATGCAATACTACGCCATATTACTTTTTATATTTTAATATAAATATTAAAAATTGTCAATAGCAATAAAGCAAAAAATAGCCTTATTATGCAATATTCCACACAAAAATTGTTGTTTTTTAGTATTATAAGTAATGGAGATAGTAAAATGGACGTTTTATTTCTAATTTCCACAGCACTATCCGTTTCTGCCGATTCCTTTTTATGTGGCCTCTCGTTATACGTTCCACTAAAGGATAAAAACAAGGCTGTAATTATTATTGCCGTATCAGTGTTAGTTCTTTGCTTTACAGGAGCATTTTTGGGTTTAAACTTAGGGCGATTATTTTCTAGATACGCAAACTTAATTGGCGGTATTTTACTTATGATAATAGGGCTAATTGAAGTTTTTGAACACAATGGTAAAGAGCTTATTACGGCTTTAAAACAAAAGAAAATTTTTGATTATTTTTTAGTGGGAATAGCCGTTGGACTTGACGGACTTGTTGGAAGTTTTACACTTTCTCTTTTAGGGTATAATCTGCTTTTGGTAGTTTTGACAATAACCGTGTTACACGTTATGCTATTATACGTTTCTATAAGCATTTCTACTGAATTTTTATTAAAACACTCGGCTATTGTTAAAAGTATGCCAGCCTTAATTTTTATGCTTGGAATTTACAAAGTGTTGTGCTAATTATAAAAAAATGGCGATAGGTAAAACCTATCGCCAAAATAATATATTTATAAGGTAGATGCCATAACTGCTTTTATAGTGTGCATTCTATTTTCTGCTTCTCTAAATACTATTGAACGCTCGCTTTCAAAGACCTCATCTGTAACTTCCATTTCTGTTATGCCAAACTTTTTATTTATCTCTTTTCCTATCACGGTTTTTAAATCGTGGAATGCTGGCAAGCAATGCATAAATACAGCGTTTTTATCAGCCTTTTCCATAACGGAAGTAGTTACACGGTAAGGCGTTAATTCCTCAATTCTTTCTTCCCAAACACTGTCTGCTTCGCCCATAGATACCCAAACGTCAGTATAAATAACGTTAGCACCTTTAACGGCCTCGTCAACGCTTTCAATAAAGGATAATTTAGCGCCCGTTTGCTTTGCTATTTCTTCACAAGTATCAATTAAATCCTTGTTTGGAAAATATTTTTTAGGTGCGCACGCTACAAATTCCATACCCATTTTTGCACAGCCTACCATTAAAGAGTTGCCCATATTATATCTTGCATCGCCCATATAAACGAGTTTTATGCCTTTTAAAGTGCCAAATTGTTCTTTAATAGTCATAAAGTCTGCAAGAATTTGAGTTGGGTGAAATTCGTTTGTAAGACCGTTCCAAACGGGAACTTTAGAGTATTTTGCAAGCTCTTCAACAATTTCTTGACCGTAGCCACGGTATTCAATACCGTCATAAATACTAGATAATACTCTTGCTGTATCTGCTATACTTTCCTTTTTGCCAATTTGAGAGCCGGTAGGGTCTAAGTAAGTTACGTGCATACCTAAGTCGTGTGCGGCAACTTCAAAACTGCAACGAGTACGAGTGCTTGTTTTTTCAAAAATAAGCGCTATATTTTTGCCCTTATAGTCATCGTGGAAAATACCGTTTTGCTTTTTTAGTTTATAGTCTATTGCAATATCAATAAGTTTTTCAATTTCACTAGGCGTAAAATCTAAAAGTTTTAAAAAATCTTTACCTTTTAAAAAACCCATTTTTTAGTCTCCTTTTAAGTAACTTAAACGCACAGCGTTTATTCGTTTAAAAATTCTTTAACGTATTCAAGTTGCTCTTTAACGGAACTATAACCTGTAGAACCCTTTGAAATACGCTTTTTAATGCACGTTTCCATTGAAATTTCTTGGTATAAATCTTCTTCAAAAACAGCGGAATACTTTTTGTAATCTTCTAAAGAATATTCTTCAAGGGTAATTCCCTTTTTAACGCATTCGCCAACAATTGTTCCAACAATTTTATAAGCCGACCTAAACGGCACGCCTTTTTTTGCAAGATAATCTGCAAGGTCCGTAGCGTTTATAAAGCCTTGAGTACAAGCCTTATACATATTTTCTTTTAACGGTTTTAAAGTTTTAATCATAGGCGCAAATACGTCTAAGCATTTAATAACTGTTTCTACACCGTCAAAAATAGCCTCTTTATCTTCTTGCATATCTTTGTTATACGCAAGAGGAAGCCCTTTAAGCATAGTAAGAGTTGCAATTAAATCGCCATAAACCCTGCCCGTTTTTCCACGAACTAACTCTGCCATGTCAGGATTTTTCTTTTGTGGCATAATAGATGAACCAGTTGAAAAAGCATCGTCAAGTTCAATAAATTTAAATTCCCAACTTTGCCATAAAATAATTTCTTCACTAAACCTTGATAAGTGCATCATTATTACCGAAAATGCAGATAAAAGTTCAATGCAGTAATCCCTATCTGAAACGCCGTCAATAGAGTTCATAGTTACACCGTCAAACCCCAACTTTTTAGCAACGTAATCACGGTCGGTTGGATAAGTTGTACCACTCATTGCGCACGAGCCAAGTGGAGAATAGTTCATTCTTTTAGACGCATCGTTAAGCCTATCAATATCACGCATAAACATCATAGCATATGCTAATAAATGATGCGCAAAAGTTATAGGTTGAGCACGTTGCAAGTGAGTGTAGCCTGGCATAATAGCATCTTGATTTTCTTCGGCCTTTTCTACAATAACTAAAATTAACTCTTTAAGTTTTTCAACTATAACGGCAGTTTCATCACGCATATAAAGCCTAAGGTCTAGTGCAACTTGGTCGTTTCTACTTCTTGCAGTATGAAGTTTTTTTCCAACGTCACCAATCCTATTTGTAAGTTCGCTTTCAATAAACATATGTATGTCTTCAGCATCGCTTGCAATTTCAAGTTTGCCAAGTTCAACGTCACTTAAAATTTCGGTTAACGTGTCAATTATAAGCTCGCTTTCTTCTTTAGATATAATACCCTTATAAGCAAGCATAGACGCGTGGGCTATAGAGCCACACACGTCTTGTTTGTACATTTTTTTATCAAATGAAATGGAAGAATTGAAATCATCGGCAATTTTACTTGTTTCGCCAGACGTTCTTCCCGCCCACATTTTTGCCATATTTATCCTTTATTTTTTAATTTTACTTAATACTTCGGCTTGAACTTTTAATGGTAAACCAAATAAGTTGATAAAGCCTGTTGCATCAGCTTGGTTATAAACGCTATCTTCACCAAAAGTAGCATATTCTTCACTGTAAAGTGAGTATTCACTCCAAGCACCTGCTTTAATAATATTGCCTTTATAAAGTTTAAGTTTTACTTTACCTGTTACCGTTTCTTGAGTTTTATCAACAAACGCACTTAACGCTTCACGAAGTGGAGTAAACCATTGACCATTGTAAACAAGGTCAGCAAAAGTAATAGCAAGTTCTTGTTTTTTATGCGCAGTCATTTTATCTAAACATAAAGTTTCTAAGTAGTTGTGCGCATAGTATAAAATTGTTCCGCCTGGAGTTTCATAAACACCACGACACTTCATACCAACTAAACGGTTTTCAACAATGTCTAATAAACCAATGCCGTTTTCACCGCCAAATTTGTTGAGTTCTAAAATAATTTCTTTAGCGCTCATTTGTTTATCGTTTAATTTAACAGGAACGCCTTTAACAAAGTCAAGAGTAATATAAGTTGGTTTATCTGGCGCATCAATAGGAGAAACGCTCATTTCTAAAAAGCCTTTCTTTTCGTATTGTGGCTCGTTACCGGCATCTTCTAAATCTAAACCTTCGTGTGATAAGTGCCATAAGTTTTTATCTTTAGAGTAGTTAGTTTCCCTATTGATTTTTAATGGAACGTTGTGGCTTTCCGCATATTCAATTTCTTCTTCACGGCTCTTAATTGACCATTCACGCCAAGGGGCAATAATTTGCATATTAGGAGCAAGTGCTTTAATAGCAAGTTCAAAACGAACTTGGTCGTTACCTTTACCTGTGCAACCGTGGCAAATAGCGTCCGCACCTTCTTTGATAGCAATTTCAACAATTCTCTTTGCAATGATAGGGCGCGCAAATGAAGTACCAAGTAAGTATTCTTCATACATAGCACCTGCTTTCATTGTTGGAATAACGTATTCGTCAACAAAAACGTCAGTTAAATCTTCAATGTAAAGTTTAGAAGCGCCAGTTTTAATAGCCTTTTCTTCTAAGCCTTCAAGTTCGTCCGCTTGGCCAACGTTGCCGGAAACTGCAATAACGTCACAGTTGTTGTAATTTTCCTTGAGCCAAGGAATAATGATTGACGTGTCTAAACCGCCAGAGTACGCTAAAACTACTTTTTTAATGTCTTTTTTATTCATAATAATCACCTAAAAATTATTTATTTTTTATTGTATATATAATATACTACTTTTAAATTTTTATTGCAAGCGTTTTATTCACTTTTTTTGAATATTTTTTAAAACTTTTTATTTATTTTTGCATAATATTAAAATAATGCATAATTTTATGCATAAAACTTATTTTGCTAGGAAACGAAAAAACCGCCCGTTAATTGGGCGGTTAAAAAATTAAAATATAAAACCTATTTAAGCAATAAAACTTGGCTATATAAATTTATAAAGCCTATACCAAAACTTTAGATAAAAAGTCTTTAAGTCTTGGGTTTTTAGGGTTAGTAAAGAATTCTTTAGGCTCGGCTTCTTCAACAATAATACCTTCGTCAATAAATATAACGCGGTTAGCAACTTCTTTAGCAAAGCCCATTTCGTGCGTAACAACTATCATTGTCATACCTTCTTTGGCAAGCGTTGTCATAACGTTTAAAACTTCGCCAACCATTTCAGGGTCTAATGCGGAAGTTGGCTCGTCAAAGAGCATAACGTCTGGTTCCATAGCAAGTGCTCTAACTATAGCAACACGTTGCTTTTGACCGCCTGATATTTGAGACGGATAAGAATTTGCCTTATCTTCAAGACCTATCGTTTTTAAAAGTTCCATAGCCTTGTTTTCGGCTTCTTGCTTAATTTGAGCAATACTTTTACCTAAATCGTATAAAGGTTTTTTATTGTCTTTTCCTTTAAAAAGATTTGCTATTTTAATAAAGAAATTCTTATTTTTTAATTTTGACCTTTTCTTTTTAGCAATAGTTATTGGAGCAAGCGTAATGTTTTGAAGCACCGTCAAATTGTTAAAAAGATTAAATTGTTGGAAAACCATTCCTATTTTTTGACGGTGAACGTTAATATCTACTTTCATATCGGCAAGGTCTTCACCGTTGAATAAAATTGAACCGCCAGTTGGGTCTTCTAAACAGTTGAGACACCTTAAAAAAGTTGACTTTCCGCAACCAGACGGACCGACTATGGCAACAACGTCACCTTCATAAACGTCTAAATCAACGCCTTTTAAAACTTCAAGATTATTAAACGTTTTCTTTAAGTTTTTAACAGATAAAACCAATTTCTTTTCCATACTATCTCTCACTTTTTTTCAATCTTTTTTCAAGCGACCTAACGCCCCAAGAAATAAGCAATACTATAACTAAATAAGCAACGCCAAGCATTAAATATGGTATTACGTAAGACATACTGTCGCTACCCAATTTAGTAAACGCTCTCGTTAAGTCGATAGTGGCAACGTAACCCGTTATAGACGTTTCTTTTACTAAAACGATAAACTCGTTGCCAAGCGTTGGCAAAATATTTTTAACGGCTTGCGGAATAACTATTTTAAGCATAGTAGTTGCATAAGTTAAGCCCATTGCCCTACCTGCTTCCATTTGACCGTGGTCAACTGAGTTGATACCGCTACGCATAATTTCGCTAACGTAAGCACCACTATTTAAACCGAACACTATTATAGCAACCGGCAAACCGCTATCAACGCTTATGCCAAGTATTGGAAGTAAAACGTTATAACCTATAAGAAGTTGCACCATCATTGGCGTTCCCCTAAAAAGTTCTACGTAGCAACCGCAAATTTTATCTAAAATTCTTGGCAAAACTTTATATTTAGGCATAACCCTTATTATTGCTATAAACGTACCGATAACAATACCTATCAACAAACCTACTACGGCAATTTGAGCAGTATTAAATAAGCCTTCAAGGACCTTTTTATAGCCGTTTTTGTATATGAGAGCATCTATAAACTTTTCCCATAACAACGCGTAATTATTATTCATGTCTATTACCAAAGTAAAGGCTTAGTAACAAACTAAGCCTTTACAACCTTTTTTACGTTTTTTTATTTATTATTTGTTTTTGCAAAGAACGTTTAACATATCAACAACCGTACCAGCAGAAGCAAACACGTCGCAATCTTCTTTGCAAAGAAGAACGATTGATTCTGTATAGTAACTGGTTGAGAAGTTTACTATTTCTTTTCTTTCGTTCGTGATAGTGATACCAGACATAGCAATGTCAACACCGTGATTACCAACGGAAGATACAACGCTTTCAAAAGCCATATCATCAATTACTAATTCTAAATCGAGTTCATCGGCAAGAATTTGCGCAATTTCCATATCGATACCGTAGTATTTATCACCGTTTACGTATTCCCAAGGTGCAAATTCTGCGTTAGTTGCAACTACTAATTGACCTTCTTTATTATTGATATCTTTTTCTGCCGAAGTTACGCCAACGTAATTTGCGCTATCGCCAGCCATGTATTTGTCGATAATTGCTTGAATTTCGTCTGCTTTGTCTGCTAATACTTGATTGATTGAAGCATTGAGTTGAGTTTGAGCCTTATCCATAGCAATGCCGTAGAATTCTGTTGATAAAGCAATATCAATATACTTAATGCCGCCCATAGTGTTGCAAATGCTCATTGCAGTTGCCTTGTCGCAAACAACATAGTCAACGTTACCGTTTTTCATTGCTTCCGCTGCGAGTGGGAAAGTAGTATACGAACTTACAGAAACGCCTTTTAAGCACTCTGTGTACATTAAACTCGTAGTTCCTTCTTGTACACCGATTTTAGTAGTTTTTGCACAACCGGTAAAACCTAAACAAGCGGTTACACCAAGCATTAACGTTAAAATAAGAGTAATTAACTTTTTCATAATTTTTATCTCCTAAAAATAATTTTTTACTTATTTTCAAAGCCTTTTTCAACTTTGATACGCATATATTACACCTTTAAATTTTTATTGTCAACTGTTTTTGCATAATATTTAAAAATTTTTTAATATTTTTTATTTTTATTCATTTTTATGCAAATTTTAGTGCATAAAACGCTAACTTTATTCATTTTATGCACTTTAATAGGAAAAGTCCACGCAAAAGAGAATGGTTACTTTTAGCAAAAACCGTTTTTTTGCGCTTGGCCAAAAAAATCAAGCAGGCGAAGTGGCGGGGCTAAAAAAAACAAAAACCGCTAAAATCTAAGTTTTAGCGGTCTTTTGTTAATTTTAATTGCAAGCCGAATAATTTCTATCAATAGTTATATTGCTTGTGAAAGATGGGTATTTTTCTTTTATTATTGCGTTAATATTTGCTTTTAATTCTTTTTCGTTAAATTTTACGTTAAAAGGTATAACTAAATCAAATAAAACAATGTTTACGTCTATGCCCCTTACTATTCTAAGGTCGTGTATACTAAACTCACTATTTATTGTTAAAACGGCGTTTGATATAAACTCTTTTAATTCATTGGTAAGCTCGTCATTTACAGAAATAGGGTCGTAATGTATAACCAAATGTAAGTTCATTTGCTCACTAAACTCACGTTCTATTGCATCAATCATTTCATGACTTTTAAAAACATCTTCTTCGCAAGACATTTCTAAATGCACGCTTGCAAGTTTTCTAACAGGACCGTAGTCGTGCACTATAAGGTCGTGAACACCTAAAACACCTTCGTAACTTAAAAGCTTATTTTTAACATTTTCAACGTATTCCCTATCTGGCGCTTGACCTAAAAGTGGAGTTATCATATCTTTAACAACTTTTACACCACCAATTAAAATAAATGCGGCAATTAACACACCAACGTAACCGTCAATAATAACGCTTGTATATTTTGTAATTATAAGCGAGCCTAAAACGGCCAACGTAGAAATAGCATCGTTTCTACTGTCTATAGAAGAAGCCACAAGTGCATTTGAGTTAATTTTTTTGCCAGCGTACTTATACATTGCACACATAAACAATTTAATTAATATAGACACTGCTAAAATTACGGCTGAAACAACAGTAACGTCAACGGCTGTTGGAGTTATAATTTTTTCTACGCCACTAACTAAAAGTTCAAAACCTATAACCATTATAAAAAACGCAACGGTTAAGCCGGCAATATATTCATACCTACCGTGGCCGTAAGGGTGCTCTTCGTCAGCAGGGCGCTCTGCAAGTTTAAAGCCTATAAAGCCCACTATATTTGAAGACGCATCCGCTAAATTGTTGAGCGCATCTGCAATAACCGCAACTGAAGCAGTTAAAATTCCCACTAAAATTTTCAATGCACAAAGTAAGACGTTAAACGCTATGCCTAACACGTTAGAAACCTTGCCGTATTTAGACCTAACCTCTTCACATTCTACGTTATTATCTTTTATAAAAATTGAAAATAATTTATTAAACATATATTCCTACTATATAAAAAGCGCCTTTGTAGACGCTTTAGTTATTTTTACTGTAAATTTACGTTGGCACTTGCGTTTAAATCAAGGTTTGCAAAGTTACCTTTTAAATACTGCAAGTAACCTTCCGCACCTATCATAGCGGCGTTATCTGTACAAAGTGATTTTGGCGGTAAAACTAAATTAATGTTTAACTTTTCACACTCTTTAGTAAGCTTTTCCCTTAAACATCCGTTTGCACCAACGCCACCGCCAACCGTAAGAGTTTTATATCCACTCTCCTTAACAGCTTTTATTGCACGCGTAACAATCATATCTATTGCCGTTTCTTGAAACGAGCAAGCAACGTCTGCCTTATTTAACTCTTCGCCTTTCATTTTAGCCGTGTTTACGGTGTTTATTACTGCGGTTTTTAAACCGCTATATGAAAAGTTATAGCCAAATTTTGACATTGGCATTTTAGGAAAATCGTAAGTATTTTTACCGCTTAATGCAAGTTTTTCAATGTTCGGCCCACCAGGATATTCAAGCCCTAAAACCCTTGCCACCTTGTCAAAAGCTTCGCCAACGGCATCGTCTAAAGTTTTACCTAAAACGTTATAAGTATAATAATCTTTCACTTCTATTATAGCCGTGTGACCACCGCTACATAACACGCTGATAAAAGGCGGTTTTAAATTTTCATTATTTAAATAAGACGCCGATAAATGTCCACGAATATGAGAAACGGGAACAAGCGGAATATCAAGCGAATACGCAAGAGCTTTTGCGTAAGATACGCCAACAAGTAACGCACCTAAAAGACCTGCGCCGTAAGTAACGGCAATAGCATCTAAATCGCTTAATGAAATGCCCGCATTTTTAACAGCCCTATCTACCGTTATAGATATAGCTGACGTATGCGCACGCGAGGCAATTTCAGGCACTACCCCGCCAAACGGAATATGCTTTGAAACGGAACTTATAATTTCGGAAGATAAAATTTGCCTGCCACCCTTAATAACGGAACAAGCAGTTTCATCACAACTTGATTCTATAGCCAAAATTATAGCGTCTTTTTTAATTTGTGTTTTTAACGAATTTTCAAAATAAGTCATTATGATTTTTTTAAATAATCTATTATAAACGAATCAATTTCGCCGTCCATAACAGCTTGAACGTTTGAATTTTCCGAACCCGTTCTATGGTCTTTAACCAAAGTGTAAGGGCAAAAAACGTACGAACGAATTTGACTGCCCCATTCAATTTTTTTAATTTCGCCCTTAATTTCTTGTGCTTCAGCCATTCTTTCTTCTTCACGCTTTTCAACGAGTTTACTAATAAGCATTTTCATTGCTTGTTCACGGTTTTGTATTTGCGACCTTTCGTTTTGACAAGCAACAATAATTCCTGTTGGAATATGAGTTATTCTTATTGCAGACTCCGTTTTATTAACGTGCTGACCGCCAGCGCCGCTACTTCTAAAAGTATCTACTTTTAACTCGTCTGGCCTAATTTCAATTTCATTATCATTGTCAATTTCAGGCATAACTTCAACAGAAGAAAATGAAGTATGACGCCTTGCGTTAGAGTCAAAAGGAGAAATTCTTACAAGCCTATGAACGCCTTTTTCAGCCTTTAAATAACCGTAAGCATTTATTCCCTCAACCTTAAATGAAACGCTTTTAATGCCAGCCTCATCGCCAGCAAGCCTATCAAACTCGGTTATGGTGTAGCCGTGTTTTTCAGCATAGCAAATATACATTCTATAAAGCATTTCAGTCCAGTCGCACGCTTCCGTGCCACCAGCGCCTGCGTGAAGCGTCATTATAGCGTTAGATGCATCGTATTTGCCGCGAAGAAGAGCTTGTAAACGCATTTTTTCAATATCTTCTTCAGCTTCCTTAAGTTCGTTTTCAACTTCGCCCATAAAAGAGTCGTCACCGAATTCTTCAGAAAGTTTAACCATTTCCTCAGCTTCAACAATAGCTTTTTCAGCCCTATCAAATACTTCTATTTTATTGCGGAGTGCTTGTGCTTTTTTAGAATACTCAGTTGAAAGTTTTAAGTTTGTGTAAACTTCTTCTTTTTCAAGCTCTTTTTCTATTTCTTCAAGTTGCGTTTTTGCAAGCGCAATATCAAGCGAGTATCCCGCCTCTTTTAAAGTAACCTTAAGGTCGCTTATTTTTTGCCAGTATAAATCAGTTCTTAACATAATTTTTTATTGGTTTTGACCACAACAATTCTTATATTTTTTACCGCTTCCGCAAGGACAAGGGTCGTTTCTACCTATCTTTTTACCTTTTACAACAGTAGCACTCCTCTTTTCAGTTTCAGCACCACCGCCTCCTTCGGTTAAATCTTTATTTTCTTCCCTTTTCATTACGGTATTTGTTTTAATTTCCGCTTTTAATAAAAGTGAAACGGTGTCGTTTTGAATACTGTCTGTCATAGCGTTAAACATATCCAAACCCTCACGCTTGAAAGCATTTATAGGGTTTTCATGCGCGTAACCACGAAGAGATATACCTCGTTTTAATGCGTCCATAGCATCAATATGGTCAATCCACTTAGTATCAACGTTCTTTAACAATACAAATTTTTCAACCTCGTCAAAATTAACGCCCATTTCCTTATATCTTGCAATTTTTTCTTCGTAAACGTCTATAACTTTTTTAGTTGTTCTTCTAGTAATTTCCTCAACGTCCCACTTCTCAAGCCTTTCTTTAGTTAAATAGTTAGTGTCTAATGGTAAAACTCTATCTTCTAAAGCTTTATTAAGTTTTTCACCGTCCCATTTAGTAGGCTCAACAGCTACGTTTACGGTATTGCAAATAATAGAGTAAACTATATCAGGAATTAAATTTAAAATCTTTTCGTGAGTATTGTCACCTTTTAAAACTTGCATACGCTCTTCGTAAATTGTTTGGCGTTGCGTATTCATAACGTCATCGTATTCAATAATTTGACGTCTAATACCAAAGTTTCTACCTTCTATCATACGTTGCGCGTTTTCAATTTGCCTTGCAAGCATTTTTGCTTGCATAGGAGTGTCTTCATCAACTTTGAACAAGTTGTAAATAGACATAAGCCTATCGCCACCGAAACGCTTAGCTAAATCATCTTCAAGTGAAATATAGAAAAGCGTTGAACCAGGGTCGCCCTGACGGCCTGCACGACCACGAAGCTGATTGTCAATACGGCGAGATTCATGCCTTTCCGTACCTATAATTCTAAGTCCGCCAAGAGCCATTACCTCTTTCTTTTCTCTTTCAGTTTCTTCGCTATATTCGCTTAAAAGTTCTCTATACTCTTCTCTTACTTTTAAAACGTCTTCACTAACGTCTTGAACGTAAGAAGTTGCACTTTCAATAACGTCAGTAGGAACGCCTTTATTTTTTAAGTCTTGCTTTGCAAGATATTCTGGGTTACCGCCAAGCAAAATATCCGTACCACGACCAGCCATATTCGTTGCAATAGTAACTGCGCCTTTTTTACCTGCTTGAGCTATAATTTGAGCTTCTTTTAAGTGGTTTTTAGCGTTTAATATATTGTGTTTTACTTTGTTCTTAATTAAATGCCTAGAAATTTCTTCAGACTTTTCAACCGTAACCGTACCAACTAAGATAGGTTGTCCCTTTTCGTGAGTTTCAATAATGTCTTTTATTATTGCACGAAGCTTGCCCTTTTCAGTAGAGTAAATAACGTCAGGCTCGTCAACTCTTTGAACAGGCTTGTTGGTTGGAATTTCTAATACGTCAAGTCCGTAAATTGCTCTAAACTCTTCTTCTTCAGTTTTAGCCGTACCCGTCATACCAGAAAGTTTATTATAAAGCCTAAAATAGTTTTGGAAAGTAATTGTAGCGTGCGTCTTATTTTCGTTTCTAATAGGCACGTTTTCTTTTGCTTCAATTGCTTGGTGTAAACCATCAGAATAACGCCTACCAATCATTAAACGTCCTGTAAATTCGTCTACAATTAAAATTTCGCCATCGTTTACAACGTAATCGTTATCACGCTTAAAAATGTGATGCGCTTTTAAAGCCTGTTGAATATGGTGAGATAAATCTGCATTTTCAATGTCGGCAAAGTTAGGAACGCCAAAAAATCTCTCCGCCTTTTCAGCACCGCTTTCAGTAATTTGAACGCTTTTGTCTTTAATATCAACAGTAAAGTCTTCGTCCTTTTTTAAAGTTTTTACAAATCTGTTAGCCTTAATGTAAAGCTCACTAGATTTTACACCCCTACCTGAAATAATAAGCGGAGTACGCGCTTCGTCAATTAAAATAGAGTCCACTTCGTCAACGATTGCAAATTCAAGACCGCGTTGAACCATATCACTTAAATTAACTTTTAAATTATCACGCAAATAGTCAAAACCAAACTCGTTGTTAGTGCCGTAAGTGATATCGCATTTATAAGCCTCTCGCTTTTGCTCGTCAGTCATATTATGAACGTTGACGCCAACGGTTAAGCCTAAATATCTATATACTTTTCCCATCCATTCCGCGTCACGCTCAGCAAGATAGTCGTTAACAGTTACAATGTGAACGCCCTTACCTGTTAAAGCGTTAAGGTATGCAGGGAGAGTAGCCATTAAAGTTTTACCTTCACCAGTTTTAAGTTCCGCAACACGACCTTCGTGCACGCAAACACCACCCATAACTTGAACTTTATAATGGCGCATATTTAAAACTCTAAAACTTGCTTCTCTTACCGTTGCAAATGCTTCTGGTAAAATTTTATCAAGGCTCTCGCCGTTTTGTAAACGACCTTTTAATACTGCAGTTTGACCTTTTAACTCTTCTTCACTCATTCGTTCATAAATTGGTGAAAGTTCTAAAACCTTATCGGCAATTTTGCCAATGTTTCTAAGGCCAACTCTTGTATCGTGGTTTAAAATATAACTAATAAGTCCCATGAAAAAATCTCCAAACTATAATTATTATTACAATATACTTTATATATTGTACAATATTTTTTACTTTAAGTAAACTTTTTTTAAGTTATTTTATATGTCCCAACTGTGTAAAACGGCGTTTTTTGTTGAATTTTTTATAAATTACACCCTTTTTTTGTTTAAAAACGAAACGGAGCAAAGAGTTATTACGTTAACACTTTTTGCGCCGGCATCTTTAAATCCTTTAGCCAAAACGTCTGCAGTAGAGCCAGTTGTTAATACGTCATCTACAATAACAACGTTTTTATCTTTTGCTAATTTCTTATTGATTTTAAATGACGTCTTTAAATTTTTCTTCCTTTCTTTTGCACTCAACGTTGCTTGTGCTTTAGTGTCTTTCTTTTTTATTGCAAGCTCCATAACTTCAACGCTCGTTAATCGCGAGAGTTCTTCTGCAAGCAGTTTAGACTGATTGTAACCTCTTTGCTTAAGCTTAGTTTCGGTCATTGGAACGTAAGTTAAAACGTTAGCAGATGAAAAATTAGACAAAAATACTTTAAGCATTTTACTTGCAAATACTTCGCCCAAATATCTTTTGCCATCATACTTAAAACCTTTAATTAAACTGCTTATAGGCTCTTGATATTCATACACACTACGCGCAGTATCAAACTCTATATTTTTGCCAGTGCAATCATCGCAAAATAAGGTCGGCTTACTTGTCAACCTTCCGCAATGGTCGCACTTATTTTCTAAAATATAAACAAACTGCTTTTCACAAGTTGGACAAAAATATTCGCCGTTAAAATTTTCTTCTTTGCAAGCATTGCACGTCCATTTTAAATTAAAAATATTTTGTTTTAAAAACTTTACTATTTTCTCTTTCATTTTCTACTTAATTACAAGTTTCATATACGGATGAATAAAACTTGTTTTATTCAAACTTAAAATTTCTTCTTTTGTTACGCCGTATAAACACGCTATTTCTTCTATTGTTTCACCTAGATTAACAACGTGAATAACGCTGTAACATTTTACATAAATTACGCTTCCAACCTCTACTTCTTCGCTCAAAAAATTGTCTAGCATAATTAACCTTTTAGTAGTGTTAAAGTTGGTGGCTATACTGTCTAAAGTGTCGCCTTTAACTACTAAATACGCGCCCGATTTTACCTCGTTTAATAAATAATTCAACCTTTCCATACCTTAATTATATTTGAGCTTTGGCAAACATATTCTAATTGCACCTTTTGTTTAATAGAATAATATAGACTAAATTTTTAGAGGTGATATTATTAATAAACTTGTTAAAACAATGGCAACGGTAACGTTACTTTCATTAATAGAAAGAGCGCTTGGTTTTGTTTATAGAGTGTTTTTATCTAGAACGCTTGGTGCAGAAGGCGTTGGAATATATCAAATAGCGCTTTCTGTAGTTGGATTATTAATTACCATTACGGCTTCAGGAATACCAATAACAGTATCTAGAATAATGATTAAAAACAATGCGGAAAACGGTAAAAATAGTAACGGTAGCATAGTTTTTGCAGGCATATTTTTAAGCCTTGCCATATCACTGCCAATAACGCTTTTATTATTTTTATTCCCTGACGCATTCTCATTTATTTTTACAGATAAACGCTGTTTTGAAGTGCTAAAAATAATTTTGCCAGGAGTTGTTATAACTTCAATTTACGCTGTAATTCGCGGATATTTTTGGGGCAAAAAAAGGTTTTTAACCTATAGCCTAATTGAGCTTTTTGAAGAAATAGTTATGTTAATTTTTGGCATAGCTTTAATTCTTAATATGAAAAATACGTTAGACGGCGTTAAGCGCGCGTCTTACGCCGTTCTTATTTCTTACGCATTATCTTTTATTGTTGCAACAATTTTTTACTTTATACACGACGGAAAAGTAAATAAACCGTTCAAACTTTTAAAGCCTCTAGTAGCCTCAAGTGCGCCAATTACCGCAATGAGAACTACTACTTCGCTTATAAACACTCTTATAGCAATAATACTGCCCGCAAGGCTTGTATTAAGTGGAATGACTAGCCAAGTTGCCCTTGCTAGCTTTGGCGAGCTTTCAGGAATGAGCATACCGCTTATATACATACCGTCAACCTTAATAGGCTCAATAGCTCTAGTGCTAGTTCCGGAACTTTCGGAAAATTATTACAAGCATAACAATTTAACGCTTAAAAACAATATTGAACAATCAATAAAATGTTCGGTTTTTATATCTTCGCTTATAATTCCCGTTTTTTTGAGTATGGGAAGTGAACTTGGCTTTTTACTTTACAATAACGTAAATGCAGGCGTTTACGTTCAAAATGCCTGCATTATAATGTTTCCTATGAGTATAACAATGATTACAACAAGTATATTAAACAGTTTGAACCTTGAAAAATATACGCTAATTTATTATCTTATAGGCGCAAGTTTTTTACTAGTTTGTATTTACTTTTTGCCTAAATATTTAAGCGTTTACTCACTTGTGTTAGGGCTTTTGTTAAGTTACGTTACAACAGCAGTATTAAACTTAATACTAATAAGAAGAACTTGCAAAATTAAGCCAAATTACAAAAGGTTTATATTGGTAAGTTTATTGTTTATAATACCTTCGTCTTTATTTGGATATTTTTTAAAAGGTGTTCTATTAAAAGTTTTACCTTCGTTTATTGCTATACTAACGTCTTCTGTTGCGGTTGTAATTTTTACTTATTTATTCTATAGAATTTTTAACTTGTTTAATATTAAAGTGCTTTTTAAAAAGTGATTATAAAAGTTTAAGCCTTTTTAATGCTGGAAGTGAAATTATAAACAACGCATAATTAAACAAACTATTAAATATTTGCCCTCTAAAAATAAGCCTATATACAAGGTATATAAAAAATGAAACTTCGCTACCAAACGTATCTTTAGCATATTCTATAGCGCTTGTTAAAAAACCTATGTTTTTATTATAAATGTAAAAACCTGTAGAGTTTATTATAACGGTGCAAACGACAAATGAAATTAAAATAATTAAAGTAACTTTTATAGCGGTGCACTTTATGCTTTTTGATTGGCTTTGTTTAATAAATAAAAGCCCTGCAATAAGCGCAAACGTAGAGGTTGAAAGCCCTACCCAAAAATAATAAAACAATCCGCCAGAACTGATAAAATAGCCAAGCAAATCTGCTATAAAATAAGCAAAAAAGCCTGCCATTGGGCCTAAAATTACACCTGCCATAAGAGAAGCAAATATGGTTATAGAAAATTGCACGTCACCTATTGGAAAGGAAAAAAAACCGTTACAAACAATTAAAAATGCCGTAAACAAGCCTATGTAAGCCACTTTTTTAGAGTGGCTTTTTCCTTGCAAAAAAGGCGAAAATATCAAGCCTAAACCATTAAAATTTTTCTTCAACATAAAAAACCTCCTAAATAGAGGTCCGCCAAAAAAATGATATAAATACCATAAAGCAACGGACGCGCCCTCAAACCGCAACGCATAACGCTTTCGTTCTTAAACAACATCCCATTTTAAGACACTTAACGCTTTCGGGCTACTCTGCTTATAAATTACATATATAATAACATATAACTGCCAGTTTTGCAATTAGTTATTTGTATATTTTTTTATTTTAACAAACAATAACTTTATGGCTATAATATTTGTTCGCTCGCTAATAATTTATATAACTTTACTTGTTGTAATGCGGTTTATGGGCAAGCGCCAAATTGGCGAAATGCAACCTTTTGAATTTATTGTTACACTTTTAATTAGTGAACTTGCTTGCATACCAATGTCTGACATATCAGTTCCGCTTTTATACGGCGTTTTAGCCGTGCTTGCAGTATTTGTATTACATCAATTTATTACAATTCTAGAGCAATCTGGCGCGTTTTTTAAACTTGTTATAAGCGGAAAACCTTCAGTAGTAATTAATAAAAACGGCGTAGATTTTAAAGAACTTAAAAAAAATAATTTAGACGTTAGCGATTTAATAGAAAGTATGCGCAACTTAGGTTACTTTTCACTTGATGCCGTAGAATACGCTATATACGAGGCAAACGGCACGCTTAGCGCTATTAAAAAAGAAGAAGAAAACACCCCTCCTGTAGATATGCCACTACTTTTAATAACTAATGGCAAGACCGTTAAAAAAAACTTAAAAGCAACTCTTATTACAGAGCAAGACCTAAATGACATAGCCAAAAGCCATGGCGCAAATGGAATTAAAGAGGTTGGCGTTTTTACTATTGATGGTAATGGCAGGTATTACTTTCAACAATTCAATAAAAAATACGTTATTGGCAACTATAAGTTAAAGGAGGGCGTTAATTGGTAAGGTCATTTATTTCCGCAATAATTGTAATTGCAATTTTATTTTCAATTTCTATAGGCGAGCAATACTTATTAAGAAAAAATTTTGGCGAATTTAAAGAAAGCGCCGTTTGCGTATATAAAAAAATTGAAGATGAAACGGCTGTTAAAGAAGACGTTTTATCTTTACAAAAACAATGGCTACAAAAAAAAGAAACGCTCCACCTTTTTATTCCTCACAACGATATAAAAGAGGTTGAACTTTGGATAGCAGAAGCGTGCACCTTAGTAGAAAATAAAGAGTTTTTAGACGCCCTTGCTAAAATAGACGTTGTTATTGAACTAAGCGAGCAAATACCAAAAATGTATACCTTTGCACCGCAAAATATATTTTAATAGGTGCGCATATATATTAAAAAATGCAAAAAATATAGTAAACGTATGTGCATATATAAAAAAGAGTTTAGCTCCTGCTAAACTCTTTTATATCTTGCTTAATTATATCCTTTATCTTACAATGCCATCGTAAATTGCGTTGATAGCCTTTTCAAAGTCGGCTTCTGCAACGCCTACGATAATACTAATTTCTTCCGTAGATTGAGCTATAGTTTTAATGTTAATATTGTTTTTGCCAAATATAGAGAAAATTAAGCCAGACATACCTGGTTTTAACGCCATATTTCTACCAACAACGGCAACTAAAGCAAGGTCGCCGTCTACATCTACGTTAACAACGCCTTCAACCTCTTTTAACTTGCCAATAATGTCGTAAAGTTTCTTTTCTACTTTTTTACCGTCAACAATAACGTTAAACTTATCAATTGCAGTTGGAATATGTTCTACCGCAACTTTAAAGTGTTCAAAAACTTCTAAACACTTTCTAATTACAACCGACTTATTAGCAGTAATAGCCTTTGCAATTGTAAATGCCTTGTAATTCTTTTTGCCTGAAATACCGGTAATAATACCGTCACTTATTGAAGAAGATTGAAGTATTGCAGTACCTTCGTCACTAGGAGCGTTAGTATTTAATATGTAAATTGGAATGCTCAATTCACGAATAGGGAAAATAGTTTCTTCGTGAAGAACGCTTGCACCCATATATGAAAGTTCTCTTAATTCATCATAAGTAACTTCAGCAATTCTCTTTGGATTTTCTACAATGCGCGGATCAGCCATTAAAACGCCTGAAACGTCAGTCCAGTTTTCGTATTTTTCAGCTTCAAGCGCCATTGCTAAAAGCGAGCCGGTAATATCTGAGCCACCACGAGAGAATAATTTAATTTCGCCCGTAGGGTAACTGCCGTAAAAGCCTGGAACTACCATTGCGCCAACTTCTTCGTATTTAGCCTTAACTAATTGTTTAGTTTTTTCATAGTTAAGAGTTCCATCATAGTTAAACTTAATAACGTCTGCAGCATCTACAAAAGCATAGCCTAAATAATTAGCCATAAGCTTAGCGCAAAAATATTCGCCACGGCTAACGATATATTCTTCCGTAGCACCGTTTTTAAGGTTAGCCTTAAACGCGTCAAAATCCGCTTGAATATCGTATTTTAAGCCTAAGTCATTTTTTACTTCGTTGTATCTAAAATAAATTTCGTTAAAAACGCTAGAATAGTCAACGGCGTATTTAATGTGTGAAGATAAAACGTACAAAAGGTCCGTAATTTTGCTATCTTGTTTATTTCTTTTGCCAAGAGCAGAAACTACCACCGCTTGACGCTTTTCATCGCCCTTAACAATGTTTTTAACTTTATTAAATTGTGTTGCGCTCGCAACGGACGAGCCGCCAAATTTTACTACTGTTATCATATTTTATCTGCCTCTATTAATGCTTTTGCTATTTGAACTGCATTTGCTGCAGCACCTTTTCTAATATTGTCGCTAACGGCGTAGAAAAGTAAACCGTTATCGCAAGATAAGTCACGCCTAATTCTACCAACGTATACGGCGTCAGTTCCGTTTGCCATAGTAGCAACAGGGTATTTTAAATTTTGTGGGTCGTCAACTAAAACAATGCCGTCTTGCTCTTCAAAAGCTTTTCTAACTTCTTCTAAAGTAAATTCTTTTTCAAGTTCAACCATCATTGAAACAGCGTGTGAATTGGCAACAGGAACTCTTACGCAAGTTGCGGAAACTTTAAGGTCAGGTAAACCTAAAATCTTTCTTGTTTCGTTAACCATTTTAAGTTCCTCTTTAGTGTAGCCATTATCTGTAAAACTATCAATGTGAGGAATGCAAGTTTTAGAAATGTTGTAAGGATAGAATTGTGGTTCTTCACCTTTTAAAGTTCTTTCTAAATCATTTTTACCCTTTTGACCGCTACCTGAAACTGCTTGGTAAGTAGTGTAAACAACCCTTTTAAGACCAAATTTTTCTTGTAATGGCTTAAGTGGCAATACGCTTTGAATTGTACTGCAGTTAGGGTTTGCAACAATTTTGCGAGCATTGTCAAATGCGTTAAGGTTAATTTCTGGAACGATTAACGCGCAATCGCTAACCATACGCCAAGCGCTAGAGTTGTCAATTACAATCGTACCGCTCTTTTCTGCTTCTACAGCCCATTCTTCACTCACTTTTCCACCAGCGCTAAAAAGTGCAATTTCAATACCTTCAAAACAGCCTTTTTCTAATTTTTGTAAAACGTATTCTTTACCATTATATTCAAGCACTTTGCCTGCGCTTCTTTCAGAAGCGAATAACGTGAGTTCGCTAATAGGAAAATCATATTCCTTTAAAACTTTTAAAAACGTAGAACCTACTAAACCCGTAGCGCCAACTACTGCAACTTTATATTTTTTCATAATCATTCTCTCCTAATATTTATTCGCCTTAAAATATTCTTGCTACAAACTTATAGTTAGACGCGTCCATAAGTTTATCTATAATTTTGCCCTTTATTCCGTCATAAACGTAATACTTAGACTCATTTTTAAAATTCTCAACCTTAAACAACTTTTCATTTTTGAAATAATACGGATTTTTAAGGTCGTTTATTCTTACAAGGTCGTTTACCATTGCAGAAGCTGTTGGAAATCTTCCCGCCCCCTTACCGTAAAAGCCAAGTAAGCCGTTGCTTAAGCAGTTATAGTAAACAGCGTTAAATTCGTAACTTACACCGTTTAACGAATTTTCATTTGTTATTAAAACAGGTTCAACTGAAACCCTAACAGTATCGTTTACCAATTTACTTTCAGCAATAAATTTTATATTGTAACCAAGTGAATTTATATCTTTTAAAATTTCTTTTGTAAGGTTAGTTACACCGTAATGATAAACGTCACTATAATTTACAACTCCGCCGTACGCAATAGAAGAAAGTATGCAAATTTTTCTAGTCATATCTAAGCCTTCAAGGTCGGCAGTTGCATCTCTTTCAGCAAAGCCTAACGCCTTAGCATCGTCAAGAGCCTCGTCTAAACTAACCCCGTCTTTTTGCATTCGTGTTAAAATGTAATTCGTTGTGCCGTTTATTATGCCGTAAATGTGGTCTATTTTATCTACCTTTGCGCTATCTATAAGCGAACAAATTAAAGGAATTCCTCCGCCAACAGAAGCTTCACACATAAAGAACACTCCGTTTTCTTTTGCTAAAGTATAAAACTCTTCAATATGCAAGCTTACAACCTCTTTATTTGAAGTTATAACGTGCTTTTTATTAAGCAGTGCCGTTTTAATGCACTCGTAAGGAAATTTATCTCCGCCCATTGCTTCAATAACAACGTCAACTTCGCTATTTTCACAAACTTCGCTTGCATTTTCAGCAAATCTTTCTTTTAATATATCTTTTTTAATAGGCAAGTCGAAAACTTTTACAACCTTAAAGCCTTTTTCTTTTGGCAAATTGTCAATAAGTTGTAAAACACCGCCACCTATTACACCGCATCCAAGTAATCCTACGTTCATTTTTATCTCCTATTCAAATGCTAATAAATTAACTTCTTTAATCTTTGGAATTTTTTTAAGTTGTGCTATAAGTTCATATACAGACACGCTTAATTCAGCCGTTTCTAAAGCTATTGTTATGTATGCCATATTATGTAGTGGCATATCTTGGTTAATTGTTAATATGTTGCCGTTTAAACTGGATATTGTGTTTAAAATGTTTGATAAAACACCTTTTTCATGCTCAGTTCTAAACGATATTATAGCTTTTTTTGCATAACTTGATGAAAGTTCAAAAACCTTATCTTTATATTTGTAAAAAGTAGAACGGCTAATATCAAGCTCTTTACAAACGTCACTAACGCTTTTACCCTCTTGCTCTACTAGTTTTGAAGCCTTAACAACTTGCTCATAGCACGGAGGCAACACGTCTTTATGTATCATTAAAAACTCTTTTAACATTTTTTAAACGTTGCTCCTTTATCATCTACGCGAAGTTTTTTTACAGTCCACTTAACTCCGTCAATATTCATAGAAGAAACTTCATCGTTATTTTTTAATCCAACTGCTAATAGAGTTGAGCCCGCTCCACTTATTGCTACTGCATAGCCCTTTTCTTTCATAATTTCAATTATTTTTTGTGAGCCTTTAATAAGTGGGAATCGTGCTGGCTGATGTATCTTATCGTCAAACACCGCCTTTATCATTTGCATGTCGCCTTTTAAAAACGCTTCAGCCGTAATTGCGCTACGGCACAAATTATGAATAGCATCTTTAAGAGGAATTGTTTCTGGCAACACTCCTCTTGCCTTTTTAGTAGACAACTCAAAGTCAGGAATAAGAGCGTAAATTGCAAGTTTAGGGCTAACGTGATTTTTAACGGTAAACACGTTTCCGCCTGCCATACAAGACGTTACAAATCCGCCTAAAAATGCAGGTGCAACGTTGTCTGGATGGCCTTCAATTTCCGTCATAATTTCTAAAAGTTCTTGCTTTTTAAAGTAGTTTTTAAGCATTAAGTTTGCACCAACCACGCCTGCAACTATGCAAGTTGAAGAAGAACCTAAACCACGCGCTGACGGAACTTCGTTTTTGCCTTGCGTAATTTTTACAGGAATATATGGCTTGCCCGATTTTTCAAAAGCAATTTTGTACGCCTTTAGCATTAAATTGTTTTCTACAGTGCCATATTCAACTTGGTCTTTTTCGCTCTTTTCAAAATAGAAAGAGTTGTATAAACTTAACGCTACGCCGCTACAGTCAAACGAACAACCTAAGTTTGCCGAAGAGCAAGGCACTATAACTTCGTATTTGTTAGTGCTATAAGTTACAATATCTAAAATATCTTGCTTTGTTTTTAAAATAGTTTTCTTTTTGCACTTTTCAAGTTTTTTAATACCGTAAGGAATTTTAACTTTAGAAAACGTAGCTATATCTTTAATAATTTCAAACTCACTCTTATCACTTGGTAAATTAAGTGCTTTTGCCATTGTGTAAGGGAATTTGAAAGGACTTGCAGTTGAAACAATTAACGTTTTTTGATTGATTTTTAATTTGTTGTAACAATCGTAAGCAACGGCTGTGTGTGGGTCTATTAAGTAACCCAACTCTTCATAAGCTTTTTTTATTGCCTTAATAGTATCTTCTTCATTTGTAAAGCTTGCATCAAAGTTGCTTAAATTTTGCATTTCACTTTGAGTAAGAGAGTATTTGCCCGTCTCGTTTAAACTTTGCATTAACTCTTTAACTCTTGCCCCATCATTACCCGTTGCCATAAACACAAGTCGTTCAAGGTTTGAAGATATTAAAATATCCATAGCTGGCGAGTTAGACTTTTTAAACTCTCTGTTTTTATCGTAAACGCCAGTCTTAAAAAAGTCAGTTAAAACGTTGTTTACGTTAGAAGCGCATATAAATTTAGAAATTGGAACGCCTATAAGAGAAGCAAGATAACCTGCAAAAATATCGCCAAAGTTTCCAGTTGGAACGCAAATTGCAAAATCTTCGCCCTTGTTAAGCGTGCCGTTTTTAACTAATTTGCAGTAAGCGTAAACGTAATAAATAATTTGCGGAACTAGTCTGCCTATATTTATAGAGTTTGCTGAAGAAAGTAAAATGCCGTTATCTTTTGGATATGAAGCAAAAACACTCTTAACAAAAGATTGACAATCATCAAAATTTCCTTTAATTGCGTAAGCGTGCGTCCTTTCGTTAGTGTAATATAGCATTTGTTTTTCTTGAATTTCACTAACGCCACCGTCAGGATACAATACAACGGTGTCAAACGCATCGTTTTTCATAAAGCTTGAAAGAGCAGCACCGCCCGTATCACCGCTTGTTGCAACTAAAATAAGCGACTTGTCATTAACGTTATTCTTCTTTTTTGCCACCTCAATTAAAAATGGCAAAATCGTAAGCGCCATATCTTTAAAGGCAAGCGTAGGACCGTGATAAAGTTCTAAAAACGACAAATTGTTAAACGAAGCTAATTTTGTAAAACAATTAGCAAAATTTTCTTTGTTGTATGCACCGTTTATGCAATAATCTATTTCCTCTTCAGTAAAATCATCTAAAAACAATGAAAATACGTCTTTTGCAATTTCAAGATAAGATTTGTCAAAATACTTGTCGTCTAAGTTAAGTTTTTTAATGCTTTCTGGTAAAAATAAACCGCCGTCACATGCCAAACCTTTAAGTATAGCCTTACTTGCAGTCAACTTTTCGCCACCCCTTGTGCTTATGTACATAACTTACTCCTTTTAGCCCTATTTTAATAATGATAATATAATAATATATTATCGCAAAAAAGACAACTGTTTGCGAAGAAAAAACAAAAAATATTTTGTCGGCGTACAAAAAACACTATATTGACTGTGGCGCACAAACTAATTTTCAAAAAAAGGCAAATTTTTAGGTAAAACAATTAAAAAAAGTGGTTTGCTATACATTTATAACAAACCACATTTAATTAATATTTGCTTTAATTATTCGGCAAAATTACCAGTGTATAAGCGGTAATAAGTGCCCTTTTGTTTAATAAGTTCATCGTGTGAGCCACGTTCTATAATTCTGCCTTTGTCTAAAACCATAATAACGTCAGCATCTTTTACGGTTGAAAGCCTATGTGCTATTACAAAAACAGTTCTGCCTTCCATTAATCTATTCGTGCCTTTTTGAACTAAAAGTTCGGTACGCGTATCTATTGAAGAAGTAGCTTCGTCAAGTATCATTGCAGGTGCGTTTTTAACTGCCGCACGCGCTATTGATAAAAGCTGGCGTTGTCCTTGAGAGAAGTTAGCCCCATCACCAGTAATATAGGTATTATAACCTTCTGGCAAACGAGTAATAAAGTCGTGCGCGTTAGCAAGCTTTGCGGCGTTTATACACTCTTCATCAGTAGCATCTAACTTACCATACCTAATATTATCCATTATAGTTCCGCTAAATAAGCTTACGTCTTGTAAAACTATGCCGAGCGACCTTCTTAAATCGGCTTTTTTGATTTTGTTAATATTTATACCGTCATACCTAATTTTACCGTCAGCAATGTCATAGAAACGGTTTATTAGATTTGTTATGGTGGTTTTACCAGCGCCAGTTGCACCAACGAAGGCAACTTTTTGTCCAGGCTCTGCGTAAAGCGTTACACCGTGTAAAACTATATGATTTTCTTCATATCCAAAATCAACGTCAGTTAAGCGAACGTCACCTTTAAGTTCAGTATACGTTACGCTACCGTCTTCTTTATGAGGGTGCTTCCATACCCAAATACCAGTATCATCGGTAGATTCTTGATACGTTCCGTCTTCAAGTTTAATGGCTTTTACTAAGGTAACGTAACCGTTATCTTCTTCAGGCTTTTCATCTAATAACTCAAAAATTCTATTAGAGCCTGCAACCGCCATAACCACAGAGTTAATTTGGTTAGAAACCATGCCAGTAGTGTTGGCAAAGCGTCTTGCCAAACCTAAGAAAGAAACAACTGTTGCTATATTCATAACGCCAACAAGACTTCCGTTTAAAACAAGGTTTTGAATACTTATATTAATGCCTGTGCCTTGCGTTAAAATTACAATGCCACCACCTAAAAATGCAATAACAACGTATAAGATATTGCCTATATTGTGTATTATTGGCATTAAAATATTTGAAAATGCGTTTGCCTTGTTAGAAACGTTAAACAACTCATCGTTTAACGCATCAAACTTTTCTAAACTTTCGTCTTCGTGGCAGAATACTTTAATAACTTTTTGACCAGCCATACTTTCTTCAATATAGCCCTCTGCTTTTGCTACCGCCCTTTGTTGAGCCATAAAGTATTTAGCACTGTTACCGCCGACAAGTTTTGTAACGAACGTAATAAATATTAAGCCTAAAACAACAACCAAGAAAAGTATTACGCTAATGTAAAGCATAACGAACGTAAGCGTTACGAGCGTTATAACCGTTGAAAGTAATTGTGGCATACTTTGCGAAACAAGTTGCCTTAACGCATCAATATCGTTAGTGTACGTACTCATTATATCGCCGTGAGTGTGCGTATCAAAATACTTTATTGGCAATTTTTGCATTCTTGAGAATAATTTTATACGCATATCACGCAAAAAGCGTTGAGTTAATATTGCGCCCAAAACGTTAAACGTATATGAGAAAACTATGTTTATTAAGTAAATAAATCCAAGCGTTGCAAGAGCCGTTATAATAATTTTCCATGTTTCTTCATACGGAGTGCCTGCTAAAAAGTTTTCTAACGCAGTGTAAACTTGGTTTAAAAATAACCCGCCAACAGAACTTGCAACAGCGCTTATCATAACGCTACACAATACTATAACATAGCTTGCTTTATACTCTTTAAAAAGTATGCCTAAAATTCTAAAAAGTGCTTTGAAATCTAGATTTTTAATTCCCTTTTTCATAGGGCCTTTGCCCATTGAACCTTTGCCCATAGGGGGTTTAAAACTATTACTCATTTTAGCCATTAGTTTTCACCTCCGTTTTCGTCAAAGTCAGCCATTTTATGTTGAGAAGTGTAAACTTCTTTGTAAATCTCACTAGACTGTAAAAGCTCTTCGTGCGTGCCAACGGATTTAATTTCGCCACCATCCATAACCACAATAACGTCTGCATCTTGAACGGAAGCAATACGTTGCGCTACTATAATTTTAGTAACTGAAGGAAGTTCGGTTTTAATAGCCTTGCGAAGCATTGCGTCAGTCTTCATATCAACGGCGGAAGTAGAGTCGTCAAAGATAATAACTTTTGGTTTTTTAAGAATAGCGCGCGCTATGCAAAGCCTTTGCTTTTGACCGCCTGAAACGTTTGCACCGCCTTGTTCAATGAACGTGTCGTAACCATTAGGGAAAGAAGTAATAAATTCGTGCGCGCATGCCATTTTACAAGCTTTTATAAGCTCTTCATCTGTAGCGTTATTATCGCCCCACCTTAAATTCTCTTTAATAGTTCCGCTAAATAAAACGTTCTTTTGAAGTACGACTGCAACTTTCTCTCTTAAAACTTCCATATCGTAATCTTTAACGTTTATGCCACCAACTTTAACTTCGCCTTCGCTAACGTCATAAAGCCTTGAAATTAAGTTGACAAGTGAAGTTTTACCAGAACCAGTTCCACCTATAATACCAACTGTTTTACCACTTTCAATTTTTAAATTGATATTTGTTAAAATGTTCTTTTCCGCATTCTTGTAGTATCTAAAATTAACGTTGTTAAATTCAATAGTGCCGTCATTAACTGTAGTAATTGCATTTTCTTTATTAGTTAAAGTGCTCTTTTCATCTAACACTTCAACAATACGCCTAGCAGATTCAAGCGATAACGTTATCATAACGAAAATCATTGAAAGCATTTGAAGCGACATTAAAATTTGAAGCGAATACGTAAGCAAGCTTGTTAAACCAAAAACGTTTAAATTTTGAGTTTGGCTAATTATTATTTGTGAGCCAAAGAACGCTATTAAAAGAAGAGAAATGTTTAAGCAAAATTGCATTAAAGGATTGTTTAAAGCAAGGATTTTTTCCGCCTTAATAAAGTCTTTAGCAAGGTCGCCAGACACGTCTTTAAACTTTTTAGTTTCATAATCTTCTCTAACGTACGCCTTAACAACGCGCATACCTTTAATGTTTTCTTGAACAGATTCGTTTAAGTTATCGTATTTTTTAAATACTTTTTTAAATATTGGCATTGCGTTTTTAATGATGAATATTATACCAAAAGCCAATACCGGAATAGTTACACAGAAAATTGCAGGGAGCGTAGGGCTAATATAAAAGCTCATTGCCACTGAGAATATAAACATTAAAGGGCTTCTAATTGCCGTTCTAATAATCATCATATACGCCATTTGAACGTTATTTACGTCAGTAGTTAAGCGTGTTACTAAAGATGAAGTAGAAAACTTATCTATATTGGCAAAAGAAAAGCCTTGCACGTTTTCAAACATATCATGCCTTAAGTTTTTAGAAAAGCCTGTTGCTGCCTTAGCACAAGTTCTACCTGCAATCATACCCGCAATAAGCGATATTCCAGCAGATAAAACCATAAGTAAGCCGTAAATTAACATACCTTTACCATCGCCGTTTTGCAAGCAACCGCCAAACCAGTTTATAAGTAAAGGAATTAAAACTTCCATACCCACTTCAATTATAATAAAAATTGGCGTTAGTATGGACTCTTTTTTGTATTCTCTTATAGAACCTAGTAGTCTTTTTATCATATTTCACCATTTTTGCGCCACATAAAATATGTTTTGCGCTTTTGATTAGTTCAAAATTAATTATAACCTTTATATTTTAACAAATAAAATATAACGTGTCAATAAAACGATATCTACAATAGAAAAAACCGTAAATTTTTACGGTTTTTTCACATTTGTTTAACAAAAATTATTATATTTTTTCTACTTTTAATTTAGCATAGATTTCTTCAAACTTGTCTCTATAAAACAAGTTCGTGCCAGATGTTGTTATAGAAGCCGTTCCAGCAGCAACTGCACTTCTTAAAATTTCGCCGTCCTCAGCTCCATTTTCTATCATTAAGCTTGCGGCGGCTATCATACTATCGCCTGCCCCAACAGTTGAGTTAACTGCAACGTTTGCACTCTTGCAATAATATGAAGTAGAGCCGTTAGTATAAATAGCCCCGTCACGCCCAAGTGAAAGCAAAACGTTTTGACAGCCTAAATCTATGAGCTTACAACAAGCTTTTAACATATCTTGCTTAGTTTCTAGTTTACATTTTACCGCCCCTTCCAGCTCGCTCAAATTAGGCTTTGCCATATAAACTCCACACGAAAGCGAAGAGAGTAATTTTTCACCCTCGGTATCTACTATTTTTTTAGCGTTGCCTTTAACTGCGTTTAATAATGCTGGATAGTACGCATCGTCAACTCCTTGGGGAAGCGAACCGCTTACAACTACAACGGACGCATTCTTTGAAATGTTAGAAACAAGATTTATAAGCTCTTGCTGTTTTGTCTTTAAAACGCGCTCGCCAATATCGTTGATTTCAGTTAGCATAGACTTGTTATCAACTATTTTATAGTTTATGCGCACGCTTCCTTTATTCCATACAAAAGTGTTTTTAACACCTTCATTATCAAGCCTTTGCACAAACAAGTTGCCATCGTTTTCGTACATAAAGCCGGTGGCGTAACTATCGCCACCGAGCCTACTTATACCTATTGCTGAATTTAACGCCTTACCCGAATAGGTAACCGTTTTGTTTGCTATTCTGTTTAATCTACCTACGTTTAACTGTTCCAACTCCACAGTACAGTCAATACTTGGGTTAGGACATATATTTAATATCATTTTATCACGCTTTATTTTTATTTGCTTCTGCAATTATTTTTTGTTGCGCATCGTAAGGAACTTCTTCGTACCTTGCAAATTCGCTAGTAAACACACCGCGACCTTGAGTGAAACTGCGTAAATCTACTGAATATTCTAAAACTTCACTTTCAGGAACGTCAGCCACTATTACGGTTTTATCATCAATTTGGTCAGTGCTTAAAATTCTGCCACGCCTCTTGTTAAGGTCGCCCATAATATCGCCCATAAATGAGTCTGGCGCAGTTATAGTTACGGTTAATACAGGCTCTAAAATAACAGGGTCTGCATTTTTTATGCCTTCGGCATAAGCAAGTTTAGCAGCAGATACGAAAGCCACTTCCTTACTATCAACAGGGTGCGAACTACCGTCAAATAAAGTTGCCTTTAAATTGATGAGCGGATAGCCTGCTAAAACGCCTTCTTTTATAGCTTCTCTTAAACCTTTATCTACTGCTGGAATAAACGATTTTGGAACCGCACCGCCAACTACAGCGTCAACAAATTCATAATAACCGTCTTCCGCACCACTTTCAAAGCGAATTTTAACGTGGCCGTATTGTCCCGCTCCGCCAGATTGCTTTTTGTGCTTACCTTCGGCTTCGGCTTGTTTTCTAATAGTTTCTTTATAAGCAACTTTTGGTTTTTCTAAAAGAGCTTCAACTCCGAATTTAGATTTAAGTTTCTTTCTTATAATTTCAAGTTGAGTTGCGCCAACGCCTAAAATAAGCATTTCGCCAGTGTCGTTATTTTTTTCAACTTTAAATGAAATATCTTCATCTTTAAGTTTGCTAAGTCCTGCAAAAATTTTATCTTCTTCGCCTTTCTTTACTGCGTAAACGGCACGTTTATACGTTGCAGGCGGAACTTCAAAACCCTTAAATATTGTTTCTTTAGTTTGATATAAAGTATCTCCAGTTTTTACGTTATTAAGCTTATTAACCGCGCCTATATCGCCAGCTTTTAAACTTGAAACGGCGTCTTGCTTTTTACCTTTAATAAGGTAAATGCCACCAATTTTTTCTTCTTCGCCACTACCCGCAATCTTTAACACGTCACCAGAATTTAAAACACCGGAAACAACTTTAATGTAATTGAGCCTACCAACGTAAGGGTCAACCACAGTTTTAAACACTCTAACGATTGTTTGCTCGTTTTCATCTGGAGCAATAGCAACCTTTTCGCCCTCAACTATGGCCTTTTGTAAACCAGCGTCTTTAGGGCTTGGAAGAGTTGAAATAATTTTATCCATTAAATTGAATATGCCGTGATTTTTTAGCGCACTACCGCCTAAAACGGTAATAGTTGAGCAAGAATTTATTCCAAGCTTAACACCTTTTTCAATTTCTTCAGGCGAAAGTTCGCCTTCGCTAAAGAATTTATCAAGCAATGCCTCATCGTTTTCTGCAGCAGCTTCGCTAACTGCAAGTTTAGCATCTTCATAAGCGGATTGTAAATAGTCAGGTATAGGGTATTCGTTTCTTTCCCAGTCACGAAGCACGCCGTAAGCAACTTTTACAAAACCCTTCATTTTGCCGTCAACCATATTAGGAATTATCATTGGCGCAATTTTGTGGCCGTATTTTTCTTTAATTGCGTCAACTGTTTTTATAAAGTTAGAATTATCTTTATCAAGACCATTGATAAAAAGCATAGCTGGAATACGGCGTGAAACGCAATAGTCAATAGCCTTTTCAGTTCCAACCGTCAAACTGCCGCTTGCGCCAGCAACGATAATTGCAGAGTCGCACACTGCTAAAGCCTCTGCCATTTCACATTCAAAGTCAGAAAAACCTGGAACGTCAATTAAGTTAAACTTATAACCTTTATAGTCGCAATAAGCACAACCTAAACTAATTGACGATTTCTTTGCTATTTCTTCAGGGTCAAAGTCCATAACGGTATTACCGTCTTCAACCTTACCTTGTCTATCCACTGCATTGCAATTAAATAAAATTGCTTCGGCAAGAGTAGTTTTTCCCTCGCCACCGTGTCCAATAAGTGCTACGTTTCTCAATCTGTCTACATCCATATAATATCCTTCCATAAATTTATTTTTGCGTATAACCGCTATAATTATTATACTATTATTTAACCTCTTTTTCAATAGCCAAATTTATTTTTTTTATTTTTTAACAAAAATTACTTCTCACTAGGCAAGTGAGAAGCAACGTTTTTTAAGATATTTTGTAGTATTTTATAAAAGAATACAAATAACTCCACCCCTGCCTTCGTTAACAATTCTGGTAACGGTTTTGCGCATTTTTGATTTAGTTTGCTCTTTCATACAACTTATTTTATTAACTATTTCTTCACTAATAAGCGTTGACAAAGGCTTGCCAAACACGTTTGTTTTCCACACGTTTTCAGGACTTCGCTCGTATTCTTCGGTTAAAAATGAAGCAAAGTCGTTACATTGTTTTTTAGTTCCTGAAATTGGCGAAACTTCCGCATCAACGTTAATATTAAGTAAATGCATACAAGAAGTATCCGCCTTAATTTTAACGCCGTATCTACCACCCTGTCTAACCACCTCAGGCTTACAAAGCGTCATATCCGCCTCTTCAGGAATAACTATGCCATAACCGTTTTCTTTAACTTGCGTTAACGCATCTTTAAGTTTTTTGTAATTTTGCTTAGCAGTGTTTAATTCTTTAACGTAACTTATAAGCCTAAACTCATCTTCAACGCTTTCTCCGCAAAGGTCGGAAATAAGTTTATAAAATAATCCGTTTTCACATTCAAGCGAATATTCCGCTTTTCCTTCGCCAAGATTAAGCATGCGCTCTTTTAAGCCTTTAATGCCGTCAACGGTTAAAAGCGCCTCCTCTATTAAAGAGTAATCTTTCATTTTTTCAGTTACTTGGCAAACGTTTTTTAAAGTGGAAATTACATTGCTAATAACCTCGCAGGAAGGTGGCAAAACTTGCATCCATTTAGGAAGTTTAATGTCAAACGAGCGTAGAGGAAATTCCATAAGCAAGTTTTCTAAAATGGCAGACGTTTTATCTTCATCTAACTCTAAAACGTTTAAACATAATACTTTTACACCATATTTTTTAGAAATTTCATCAGCAAGCGAAATTGAATTTTGGCTAGTAGGGTCTTTGCAGTTTAAAACTATAATAAACGGCTTTTTACATTCTTTTAATTTGTTTACAGCTTTTTCCTCTGCCTTGACGTAATTTTGGCGAGGTATTGACGAAATTGAACCGTCAGTCGTAACTAAAATACCAACGGTAGAATGCTCTGTTATAACTTTTTCCGTGCCAAAACTTGCAGCCTCTTCAAAAGGCATAGGTTCGTTTTTCCAAGGCGTTTTTACTAGACGTGGCTCGCCGTTTTCACTGTCGCCGATAGCACCGTCAACCATAAAGCCAACGCAATCTATAATTCTAACCTTTGCTTGAGCCTTACCCTTTATTGAAATTTTAACAGCTTCTCCAGGAACAAACTTAGGCTCGGTTGTGGTAATAGTTTTTCCTTCGCCGGACTGTGGCATTTCATCAATGGCAATTTGACGCTTTGTTTTGTTTAAAATATTGGGCGTTACCATAAGGTCCATTAACTTTGTGATGAACGCCGATTTGCCCGTTCTAACAGGCCCTACAACACCTATATAAATGTCGCCGTTCGTCCTTTTGGCGATGTCCTTATAGATATCGAACTTTTCCATAAAAATTCCTCCCATAAACTGTTAAAGTATATGGAAGGAAAATTAAAAATATGATATTATTTAGTTTATTTTTCCGCGTCTTTTTGATTTTTCTTTTTTAATCTACGTTTTATTATAGATTCGCGTATCATTTGAAGCCAATTTGTAGGGTGCTCTTCGCCAGCTATAAGGCGCTGAATGTTTTTGCGGTGCGCATACCAAGTTAAAACTATAATTAAAACTATAAATAAATTACTAAAGCCAGCAACCAATATTTTTGCACTTGTTGCCGAAGCTACTGCAATATATCTTACGTATACGGAAAAACACGCTTCTATGGCACCTGGAGTTGTTGCTATAAACGAGCCCATTGAGCCAATTTCCGTAATTAATATAAAGATTATAGCTAAAGCACCGCTTATTAGCGCAACTTTCCAATTACATACGGCAAATACTCCAATAGTAGTGGCAATGCCTTTGCCGCCTTTAAATTTCATAAATATAGGAAATACGTGGCCTAAAACAGCAAAAAACCCACACATTACTTCTGTTAACATTGAAGCTTTAAGTTCCGTGCCTTTAAATATAAAGCCATCGTATAAATACCAACCTACTAACGCAGGCACAGCACCTTTAACTATATCTAATAAAAGTGTTAATATGCCTATGCCGAGCCCAAACGTACGGCTCATATTTAACGTTCCAGGATTTCCGCTACCTGCCGTGCGAATATCTTTATGTTTAAGTTTAGAAATAATAACTGCAAAGTTGACGCTTCCAAGTAAGTAAGAGCCTATTGCAAGTAGCAAAAACTGCCACCACGCATAAGCAAAATTAAGTTCTTGCATAAAAATTATTCCTCCGTCTTTTCTCTTACAAAAATTCTTATAGGAGTTCCAGTAAAGTCAAAAGTGTTTCTTAAAGTATTTTCTAAAAATCTCTTATAACTAAAATGCATTAAATCTTGCGAGTTAACGAAAATTACAAAAGTTGGAGGTTGAACGCCATCTTGTACAGCGTAGTAAATTTTTAACCTTCTGCCGTTCTTTGTTGGAGGCTCTGTTGCCCTAACGGCATCGTTAATAACGTCATTAAGCATACCTGTTGTAATACGCTTTTGACTATTTTGATAAACCTCGTTAACAGCGTTAAAAATCTTCTCCGTTCTTTGACCTGTTTTTGCCGAAACGAAAAGAGCCTTAAAATAGTCCATAAAAGCAAGGTCACAATTAAGTTTTTTCTTAAACTCTTCAACGGTGTAAGCGTCTTTTTCAACAGCATCCCATTTATTCATTATTACTAATGACGGCTTACCTTGTTCGTGAATATATCCTAAAATTTTAACGTCTTGCTCAGTTAAGCCTTCAACGCTATCAATAACTGCAAGGCAAACGTCTGCCCTGCGAATTGCGCCAAGCGCACGAACTACGCTATAATACTCAACGTCTTCATTAACGGCTTTTTTCTTTCTTATACCTGCCGTGTCAATTAATATATATTTTTGACCGTTATATTCAAAAGGCGTATCAATAGCATCACGAGTTGTGCCTGAAATGTTTGAAACTATTGTTCTATCGTAACCCAAAAGCCTATTTGTTAAACTAGATTTACCAGCGTTTGGCTTTCCTACTATTGCTATTTTTAAGCATTCACTTTCTTCCGTGCTTTCAATTTCTTCAAAATTTGAACATACTTCGTCAAGCAAATCTCCAAGACCTTTTCCTTGCTCGCAAGAAATACCAAAAGGCACGCCCAAACCCAATTCGTAATATTCCATTAAAAGCATTTCGTTATAGTTGTCAAGCTTATTAACAGCCAAAACTATAGGCTTGTTTGATTTTCTTAAAATTGAAGCAACGTCACTGTCGGCAGCGGTTAATCCGCCTTTTATATCGCACATAAAAATTATAACGTCAGCAGTTTCTATTGCAATTTCGGCTTGCTTTTTAATGTGAACCCACATTTCATCTTGCGATTTAAGTTCAATGCCGCCAGTGTCTATCAAAGTAAATTCTTTACCACACCATTCAGCATCGCAATATATTCTATCTCTAGTAACGCCAGGCATATTTTCTACTATAGAAATTTTTTTGCCCGTAACTTTATTAAAAAAGGTTGATTTACCAACGTTTGGTCTGCCAACAACGGCAACTATCGGTTTACTCATAATACTTTCCTTACGTTTTTACCACCGCTTAACGCATCAAAAAAACTTTGACCTGTGCCAAGCGTAATAATTATTTTTTTGTTTATTGATTTTCTAAATTCTTTAAGCGTAACGCCGTCTAAAAAAACGTCTTCATCTTGCTTTAAGCACACGTCTGGCAAAATTAAAGCATCATAATTATCTATTACTTTAATTGCATTTTTTAAAATATCTCCACCAGTTAAAAGCCCAGTGCAGTTTACGGTATGCCCAAAAAAGTCGTTTTTAACAGGCATAACGTCCGCCATCAAACCATCAACTGAATTTTTAATTGTTTGAACGGTTTCTTTAATAAAATCACTTGCGCTTTCGCCACAAATAATTAAATATTTTGCCTCGTGCCTTTTCTTCTTTATACTAGACAAAACTTCTTGTTTAAATTTTGCAGTAGTTCCAACACCGTTGCCAAGTTGAGAAAAGTTGCCGTACGTTTCATAGTTTTCAACTTCTAACCCTGCTTTAAAATAAAACTCATCGCCTAAAACTACAAAATTTTCATTGAGCCTATAGTTAATTTCTCTAACCTGTTCAATAACGCATTTGCAGTATTCTTTCGTGGCGTTTTCTATTTCATAAAGCCCTTCTCTAAACGCCGTAATTCCACAAGGCACAACGGCAACAGATTTTACATATGGGCTTAAACTATGTAAGTCTAAAATTGTTTTTTCAAGCAACGCTCCATCGTTGACTTTTGGAACTAAAACCACTTGAGTTTCAATACTTATTCCGCCGTTAGCAAGCCTTTCTAACTTGTCCATAATATCGCCGGCAAAACGATTGTTTAACATAAACGCACGCGTTTTAGCATCTGTAACTTGCACTGAAACGTAAAGTGGGCTTAATTTTAAACGAATTATTCTTTCAATATCTTCATTTGTTAAATTAGTAAGCGTTACAAAGTTTCCGCATAAAAAACTTTGGCGATAGTCGTCATCTTTAACATATAAAGACGGACGCATTCCCTTTGGCATTTGGTCAACAAAGCAAAAAATGCATTTATTGTGGCAGTTTTTAATTTCTAAACCATCGCTAACAAAAGTTAAGCCTAAACTTTCGTTTTCTTCTTTTTCTACTTCTGCAGTAGATAAAACTCCATTAGCATCTAACACTTCTATTGTAAAAAACTCTAAACTATCATAATACAAATAATCTAAAATATCTTTTACTTCATAGCCGTTAAACTTGGTAATTTGATCGCCCTTTTTAATGCCAATTTCATAGCCTATTCCGTTTTTTTGAACGCTTTTTACTTTTAACATATATATTATTATATATATTTAACTCGTTTTTGTAAAGTAAAAAGAATACTGTTAAAAATAAAAAGCCTTGACTTAACAAGGCTTTTGTATTTATATTTGTAATAATTTTTTAGCGTTTTTATATAAAATATGCTCTTTTTCATCTTCGCTAAGTAAAAAATCGTTAGCAATTCCACCTATAAACATACCTACGTTTAAGGTTGGAAAATCTGAGCCAAAAAGAATTTTTTCCTTGCCGACTTTGTCAATTAAATATCTAACAAGCCCGTGCGCACTCATACCTCCGCCAGAAACGTCAACGTAATAATTATCGCTATACTCAAAGCGGTCCAAGTGATGCTGTAAAATTTCACAGCTATTTGGGTGCGCTCCAACAATTTTAAGATTTTTAAAACGCTTAACCATTTTATCCATACTATCAAGCCTAAAATCTCCACCTGCGCCGTGAAAACTTAAAATCATACCATAATGTTCGGCGCACTCTAAAATTTCAAACATATTATTAGAAGCATAGTCGTTCCAGCCTTGCATATATGCAACGAGCTCGCCTATAATTTTAACGCCAGCTTTATGCATTCTTTCAATTTCTAAAATAGAATCTTTAACGTGAGACGGATGGATATGGAAGCCCGGCATATAAAAATCATCGTAAATTTCTTTTAACTTTAAAGCCTCGTCATTAAGTTCTTTGACAGCACTCCACTCTACGTCAAAAATTTCGCCTACAGGTCCTCCTAGCGCTTTTACTACCGAACCGCATATTTTTTCAATGCCTAACGATTGTAAATCTTTTTTTACGTTGGCAGCGTTCATTTTAGACTTTTCAATATACCTGCATATATTAGTTTCATCTTTAATAAAAGGGTGCGTATGAAAATCTATAATTTTATATTTAAACATAAAATATTCCTTCGTTTTTTACTTTGTAAAATAATTATATTCCACCCTTAAACATAAGTCAATACTTTTAATAATTTTAAAACGTTAAATACCCAATTTTTTAAACTCTTTTTTAAGCCTTTCAACAATCTTTTTTTCAAGGCGTGATATGTATGACTGCGAAATAGAAAGCATATCTGCAACTTCTTTTTGAGTAAGTTCTTCTTCGCCGTCTAAACCAAAACGTAAATTCATAATTTGCTTTTCTCGCTCGCTTAATTTGCTTATGGCTTGTTTTAAAATTTTTTGTTCCGCACTTTCTTCGCTCTTTTTATATACCATATCGGGGTCAGTGCCTAAAATATCGCAAAGAAGAAGTTTGTTGCCCTCGTAATCAACGTTCAAAGGCTCGTCAAGCGAAACTTCGCCTTTTAATTTAGAAACTTTGCGTAAATGCATTAAAATTTCGTTTTCAATACATCTAGAAGCGTACGTTGCAAGTTTTATGTTTTTATTAGAGTTAAACGTATTTACCGCCTTAATTAAACCAATTGTTCCAACTGAAATTAAATCATCTAAGTCAACTCCCGTATTATCAAATTTGCGTGCAATATACACAACCAAACGCAAATTATGCTCTATAAGTTCGCCTTTAACCGAACTTTTTCCGCCTAATAACTCTTCTATTTTTTGCTGTTCTTCTTTAGTAGTATATGCCTTTGGCAAGATTTCGCCACCATTTAAGTAATAAAGCCAATTCTTATCTTTAAGTAGGGTTTTTATTAGGTTTTTAATTTGATTAATAAATTTCATAAACTCTCCTTAAAAAAGTGACGGATGCAAAAGCAAGTCACACTCTCCGCCATAAAAATTTTGTTCGCTCTTGCCTATTAACACGTTCTTAACCGTGCTAACGCTAACGCCGTTGTAAATTAAAAGTTTATCTAAAACGTAAACGTTCATCACGCCTTCTCCACCAGCAGTTTGATACTTTATTAAGCCGTTATTTTTTACAACTAGATTACCATTAAAAATTTTATTTGATAAATTTTTTGAAGCCACTATTATAGGAAGATTATATTTTGGCTCGAATAATAAATTACCACTATCAATATACCCGTTTACAATAAATTTTTTACCGCCAACAACTACTGCGCATTTTCTAAAAAAAGGATAGACGTTTTTTACTGTAATAAGGCGTTTTATAAGTTTTGTTAGCAATAAATAAAAAACGTAAACTAAAAGAATAGTTATTCCTATAGGAGCAAACGAATTATAATGAATAGTAAAATACACGTTATAATCTACGCCCGACAAATAAAATAAGGCAATAATAGCCCCGCCCAGTAAAGACGTATATAAAATAAAAAAGCACACGTTAAAAAAGTGTTTTTTTAAACTGTCGGTATTTGCGCTAATTAAACACATTGCCAAAGCAAGTAATAATTTAATTAACACTTGAAAGTTATTGCTCACTTTTGTAAGTGGAATTATAACCGCCACCACAGTTCCTAAAATTGCTGAAATTAAAATCCTAAAAAATGAAGAGCGCACTTGCACAGTTTTAGTTGATAGTTTTAAAAGCAAAAAATCTATTATTAAATTGTCTATTATAACGTATTCAACATACACTTCCATTACGCATAATTTTAGAATAAAAATGCAATAAAAAAAGAGTACATTTTGTAAATTTGTACTCTTTTTTGTCTATTGATTCATTTGTTCTTCGTCACTTAATGGAGCGTAAGGGAAAGTATCGTTTTCATCAAAAACTTTGTAACCTTCACTTTCTACACTTGAAGAAGCGTTATTGTGCACTCTTTCATCAGTAGCTGTACCCCACTCTTCAACTTTTATAGCATATCCGCCGTTGCTAACGTAGCCTATTTCACGAAGCCTAATTTCAGCTTCAAAACCTATACAGAAAGTTTGATTTGTTTTTGATGAATGCGCCTTATCACCATCGTCAAGGTCGTAAATTTTAAACCAGCCGTCTTTGCTCTTTTTTAAATCATCTTTAGTTAAAGTTAATCTTTTTAAAAGGTCTGTATTTTTTTCACTTTTACCAGTTCTAACTTGAATTGAAACCGAATCTTCATAAAGGTCTGAAACGTTTATCCAAATCTCGTTAATACCCATACCTTCCGTTACCGTTACTCTAGACCAAATATATGAAGTAGCACGGTCTCCCGTTTCGGAAACAGCAAGCGTGTTAAACTGCATATAGGTTTTTGGGCTTCCTTTAGAGTTGTACGAACCGTTAAAAGCAGACAATACCCATCTATGATAACATTTTGGGTTTGCTGGAGCAAAAGAATCTATAAAAAATCCTACTGACACCAAAAACATTAAAGATGCTAAAACAACGCTTATTATTCTAATGTGTAAACCGGTAAATTTAAATTTCTTTTTTTGTGCTTGTTGTTGTTTTTCTAATTCTCTTTTTTGTCTTCTACTCATTATAATTATCCTTTTGCAAGTTTTTCAAGTTCACGCATAAAGGTAGAAATGTCTTTAAAAGAGCGATATACCGAAGCAAACCTAACGTATGCAACTTCATCAATCTCTTTAAGACCGTTCATAACCATTTCGCCAATTTCTTTTGAAGTAACTTCTTGATCTAAAGTATTGTAAACTTGTTTTTGAACGTCTTCTACAAGTTTGTCAATTTTAAACATTGGAACTGGGCGTTTTTCACACGCCTTGATAATACCGCTTTTAATTTTGCTAGGGTCAAAAACTTCACGGTTGCCACCGCTTTTAATAACCAAAATAGGCGTAGTTTCAACAGTTTCATAAGTAGTAAAACGCCTGCCGCATTTAATACATTCACGCCTACGGCGTATCATTGTGTTTTCGTCTGTAGAACGCGAGTCTATAACCTTGCTTTCTATACATCCGCAATACATACACTTCATAAATATACCTCAAAAGCCTTTTTTTTAATTTTAACACATTTATTAAATTTTGCAAGCATAAAATCACTTTTTTAACAAAAAATACACATTATTTTGTGTTTTTGCGCCCACTTTGAGACAATTTGTTGTGATATACGCCTTTTTTATTAAAAGTGCCAAAACTTTGAGCTTCTTTTGCTTTTGTATTTTTTGACTTTTTTGCCAGCTTTTTTACACTTGCTTTGTTTTCTTGTTTTTCAAGCCCAGCTAAAACGTACGCCTTTTTAATAGTTTCTTTATTTTTTGGCAATCTATACTGTAAAAGTGCACGTTGCATACGTTTTTCTAGCGGAGAAGTTGGAACGTATACGCTTTTTAACGTGTCCGGATCAATTCCCGTATAGTACATACAAGTTGCACGCGTTGACGGCGTTGGGTAAAAATCTTGAACTTGCATTGGCATATAATTTATGCTTTTTAAATATTCAGTAAGTTGAATTGCATCGTTTAAAGTACAGCCTGGATGCGAAGATATTAAATAAGGTACTAAAAATTGCTTCTTTCCTTCTTTTAAGTTGATTTGCTCGTATCTCTTTGCAAACTCTTTATACACTTTAAAAGGAGGCTTGTTCATCACTTTTAAAACGTTGTCTGCAATATGTTCGGGGGCAACTTTAAGCTGTCCGCTAATATGATGCTTAACAAGCTCGTTTAATACTGCAGTGTTTTTATCGTACATTATGTAATCGTAGCGTATGCCACTTCTTATAAACACTTTTTTAACACCCGTTATCGCTCTAGCCTTTCTTAATAAATTAAGAAAATCCGAATGGTCAACTTCCAAGTTTTTACAAGGCGTTGTACCTATGCAGTAACGATCCTTACATACACCGCACTTTTCTTGGTATTTGCAAGACGGCTTTCTAAAGTTTGCGGACGGACCAGAAAGGTCGTGTATATAACCTTTAAAATCTGCGTCTTTTGTTAAAAGTTCTATTTCATTTAAAATACTTTCATCACTGCGCGTTTGTATTGCTCTACCTTGATGATAGTTTATTGCGCAAAAAGAACAACTTCCAAAACAACCACGATGGCTAGTTACTGAAAATTTTACTTCACTAATGGACCTTATTCCACCCTCGCTTTCGTAACTTGGGTGATAGGTGCGCATATAGTTAAAGGAATACACTTTGTCCATTTGGCTTTGCGTTAAAGGAAATGCAGGTTTGTTTTGAAGCACTATTTGCCCATTGTTTTGTAGTTGGAATAAAACGCTTGCGTTTCTTGCATCAGTATTACGGCTCTCTTCTTTAAACGATTTTGCGTAATTGATTTTGTCACTTAAAATGTCGCTATAAGACGGAAGTTTAACGTAGCCCTTTTTAATAAACTCACTTTCTTTTTCACTTGAATAAGCAATACAAGTACCGTTAACATCTTTAATTTTAGATATAGGAATACCTTTTTTTAACAGTTTACAAATATCCCAAAAAGCGTTTTCGCCCATACCATATATTAGCATATCCGCACCGCTATCAGTTAAAATAGACGGCATTACTTTATCAGCCCAATAATCGTAATGAGAAAAACGGCGAAGCGAAGCTTCAATACCGCCAATAATAACAAAACTATCTGGAAACAATCTTTTAAGCGTTTGAGAGTATACTGTTACTTGCCTGTCTGGGCGTTTTCCCTCTTTGCTTTTTGGCGAATACACGTCCTCATCACGCCTTTTTTTTGCAACCGTATAATTATTTACCATACTGTCAACTACACCGCCACTAACTAAATATGCGTATTTTGGCTCAGGAAAAGCGCGGTAGTCTTCATCTTTTAGGGGTTGAGGAATAATTCCTATTGAAAACCCCTCGCTTTCTATAAGGCGTGAAATTACCGCGTGGCCGTAAGTTGGATGGTCAACGTATGCGTCACAAGATATTAAAACAAAGTCTAATACCTGGTCGCCCGTTTCTTTTTTAGAAATAGGTAAAAACATAATTTTTTAACTTTTAAACATACTTACAGTATGTTAATTTTTTTAAGAATTGCGCTAGTTACTTACGTAATAGCAATAAACGTTTACTCTTACATGCTAGTTTTAACACAAAAAAAGCAAATGGAAGAGCATTTAAAAAGTAGTGTTAGAGATTCAAAACTTTTTATATCTGGCCTTTTAGGAGGGGCGCTTGGCGTTTACGTTGCCATGTTTGCCCTGTCTTTCCGCTTGCAAAACTTGCCTTTAATGGTTTTAATGCCAATATTAATAGTTTTAAACATTTACCTTATAATTTTAGCATTTATAAACAATTTTGGCTTTGTAGTTTCTGCTTTTATTTAATTACTTTTTTTCGTTTGGAAATACCTTTGAAATAAGTTCGGCAGTAGCATCGTAACCAGATTGGTCTAAGCGATATTTTCTTGCAGCCGTTTCAATAATAACTGGAATATTTCTACCCGGTTTAACAGGCATGGTAATTTTAGGAAGTTGAATACCCAAAATTTCCTCGTATTGTTTAGTTCCTAAACGATTATAATCACGCGATTTGTCCCAATCTACTAGTTCTACTACCATATCTACTGTTTTTGAAAGTCTTACCGAGCCTGGACCATACGTCTTTTGAACGTTAATAATGCCTAAGCCCCTTACTTCTAAGAAAAACTGTATATTGGCTGGAGATTTTCCTATTAAACTTTCGCCTATATTTTTAACTACAACCGAGTCGTCAGCAACAAGGCGGTGACCGCGTGTAATAAGTTCAAGTGCAGTTTCACTCTTACCTATGCCAGCATCGCCTGTAATTAAAATACCTATACCGAAAACTTCAACCAATACGGCGTGAACAACTTGTGTTGGCGATAAAAGTTCACTTTGATAGTTTATAAGTTCGTGAACTATTACGGCGCTTATTTGCTTTGAGCATAAAACAGGACATTTATATTTTTGAGCATATTTTAATAAAGGCGCTGGAACTTCTAAATCGTTAGCAATAATTACGCACGGAATATCTCTTTTAAAAAGTTCGTTTAAATTTCTTTTCCTTGCGCTCTCTGGCATAGCCTTTAAATACTCGTGCTCCGCCCTGCCTATAACTTGAACTCTGTTATGGCTAAAATGAGTAAAATAACCCGTCAATTGAAGGCCAGGCCTTGCCACGCAAATTGAATTGAGTGAAATTTCTCCCCTACCTTCATAAGCAATTTCTAAACTGAGCGATTCTGCAAAGCTTTTAACAGAAACGGTCTCACTGTGTAAATTAAGGTCAAATTTCTCCGTATTAATTACGTTCATCTATAAGTTCTCCTTTATTTTAGTTGCTAATTTAATTCCTATACCTTGCGTTTTAGCAATTTCTTCAATGCTAGCGCTTGCTATTGACGGCAAATCTTTAAATTTATTCATTAATGCGTTTCGCTTTTCCTTGCCTATGCCGTCAATTTTTAAAAGCGTAGAATTAAGCGAGTGCTTGTTTCTTAAATTTCTATTAAACGTTATAGCAAAGCGGTGAGCTTCATCACGCAAACGCTGTAACATTTTTAAACAATAATCGGTTTTAGGAAGTATTATAGAATTTTTACCGTCAACGGTAAAAATTTCTTCAAGCCTTTCCGCAAGTGAAATTAAATCAACGTTAGGCGCATATTCCATAAATAGTTCTTTTACGGCACTAAGTTGCCCTTTACCACCGTCAATAACAACTAAATCTGGCATTGCAAATTTTTCATCGCCATCTTTAAGCCTTTCTAGCCTACGTTTTAAAACTTCACGCATGCAAGCATAGTCATCATTGCCTTCAACCGTTTTTATTTTAAAACGCCTATAATCGTCTTTAGACGGAACGCCGTCAATAAATACCACCATAGAGCCTACTTTATCAACACCGCTTATGTGCGAAATATCAAAACACTCTATGCGTTTAGGGTAATTTTTTAAATTTAATATCTCTTTTAAGCGCTCTGAGGCAATTATGGTCATATCGTCTTTATGTTTAACCTTATCTATTTGCCTATCTAAATAATCTTGAGCATTTTTATTAGCCAAATCTAAAAGTTGGCGTTTGACACCCTTTTCTGGTGTAATTACGCTCACCTTTTTGCCTTTTTTATTAGACAAGTAATTACTTAAAAGAACTGTGTCTACACCACAATTTTCAATAATGAGTTCGTCAGGAATATCATTATTATCACTATAAAAGCGGTTTATAAACTCTTCAACCTTGTCACTATCGCCCTGAGAAAGAGTTTCGGCAGTAAAATTTTTAACTGCGGTAGTTCTTCCGTTACGAATAAATAAAAGGTTTACGGAAGCGTAAATTCCATCACTAGCAACGGCTAAAACGTCACAAGTAAGCAACCTACTTAAAGAAGTGATTTTTTTATTTTTTAAATTTTCAATCATCTTTAAGCGGTCACGGCAAACCGTAGCCTTTTCAAACTCTTGATTTTCAGCAAAAAGCATCATTTTATTGGTTAAAATTTCTTCTGCCGTTTCAATATCTCCGTTTAGAAACTCAATAGCTCCCTTTACGTTTTTTAAATACTCGCTATGGCTACACTTTTTAGCGCAAGGGGCTAAGCACAAGCCTAAATGATAATTTAAACACTCTTTTTTTTGTTTGGTTTTATTAAATTTATGAGCGCAAGGCCTAAGTTTATAAGCCTCGATTGCAATTGCTAAAATGTCGCTTGCTTTAACGCCAAGCATAAACGGGCCAAAATATTTAGCACCGTCTTTTTTTACTTTTCTTACAATGGAAAAACGCGGATAATCTTCCTTTAAATTAACCCTAATATACGGGTAACTTTTATCATCTTTAAGCAAAATATTATACTTTGGCTTGTATTTTTTTATTAAATTGTTTTCAAGCGAAAGCGCGTCAGTTTCAGTGCTTGTTAAAATATAATAAAAGTCTTCAATATTTTTTACCATAGCCATAACTTTTTGAGTTTTATAACTATTTTGAAAATATTGCGTAACTCTATTTTTAAGCACTTTAGCTTTACCTACATAAATGACCTTTTCATCTTTATCTAGCATTACATAAACGCCAGGTTCTTTAGGTAAAAGCGCTATTTTTTGCTTTAAAATATCATTTTGCATTAAGATACTCCAATAGTTTTGCCTTGCTATTTTCAACCTTTCCGTCAATAACCGCATCAAGCAAATAATTTAATTTTTGACTAATTTGCTCGCCTTTATATCCCAAATTCTTTACGTCTTGCCCATTAACTTCAAGCTGCTTTAAAGTGTAGCATTCGCCTTTTTTTAAAATATCGTCTACTTGCATAAAATACTTGGTTGCACTTTTTACTCTGCCCTCAATATACGGCTCGGCATGCGCTAAGGCATCGCCAATTCTAACAAGCGTCAAATACGCTAAAAATTCACTGCCATACTTTGCCATTTGCCTTTTGATTTGAGCGCGTGAAAGTTCCGTTCTAGTATCGTGCAAATAAATTAGCTTGGTAACCAAATTAGTAGTTTTATTATCTGCTTTAAAACGCTTTAAAATAAGCTCGGCTGTTTTACTACTTTTAACTTGGTGACCGTAGAAATGCCCTGCACCGTCACTAGAAATGCTAAAACAATTAGGTTTTTCAATATCGTGAAAAAGCAAAGCTAATCTAACCGTTAAATCGTTTTGAGATAGCGCAACGCTTTTTACGGTATGAGTATAAACGTCATAGGCGTGATATTTGCTTTTTTGCAAAAACCTATCGCATTTTTTAAGTTCGGGAATAATAACAAAGAACACTTCTTTAAAGTTTAAAAGAACTTCTTCTACACCCTTTCCAAGTAATATGCCACAAAGCTCGCTATAAACACGCTCTACGGCAACGTTTTTAAGTAAAGGCGCATTTTTAATAATTGCTTTAGCGGTAGCCTCTTCAATTTTAAAATTTAAAGTAGAGGCAAATCTAAGCGCACGTAAAATTCTTAAAGCGTCTTCTTTAAAGCGCGTGTCGGCGTTTCCTACCGCCCTTATAATTTTATTTTCTAAATCTCTTTTTCCGTTAAAAATATCAATAACGCCGTCTTTTTGGCTATACGCCATTGCGTTAATTGTAAAATCACGGCGTTTTAAATCTTCTTTTAAATCAGTTATATATTCTACACTGTCTGGATGCCTGTTATCTAAATAACCACCTTCTTTTCTAAAAGTGGTAATTTCATAATTTTTTCCGTTTAAAACAACGGTTACAGTTCCGTGTTTTGCTCCCGTTAAAATGACTTTATAATCTTTAAAAATTTCAAGCATCTCATTTGGCGTGGCTGAAGTTGTAAGGTCTATGTCACTATTAGTAACGCCCATTAAAAAATCGCGCACGGCACCACCTACGGCATATGCTTGATATCCGCAAGAATTTAACCTGTCTATTAGAATTTTACTGTCTTTTAAAAGTTCCATAATTATAAATTTATAAATTTTTTGCTATTTCTGCAATCTTTCTAAGTCTATGGTTTAAACAACTTTTACTAATATTTAAAATTGTTGCAAGTTCACTTAAAGTAGCCTCTTGATGTTCTTTTCGCATTAAGGCAACCGTTTTTAAAGGCAATGGCAATACGTCAAGCCCAACACTATCTTCAATAGCATTGATACTTGCAATACTGTTAAGCGATGCGTTTATTTGCTTTTCCATATTAGCCATTTCGCAATTTATTCGCCTATTAGTTTCGTTCCTAATATCTTTTTCTATCATTAAATTACTAACGTCAAAATAACTTTTTTTTGCACCCATAAAGAAGAGTAAATCACAAACTTCTTGGCGGTTTTTAAAGTAAACTACATGGCTTTCTTTACGCTCTATTTGCCTAGGCATAAAATCTAAACTAGACATTAAAACGGAAAAGTCTTGCGCAGTTTGATAGTTAGAAAAAACGTATTCAAGATGATATCTTGTTTGACTTTTAGAATTGCTGACTGGCACAGTTACGCTTCCACTTCCTATAAAAGCACCTATAATATAAGCTTTTTTACAGCATTGATTTTCAATCAAATATTTGTCTATTGAAAGATTAATTGTAGTTCCGTTTAAACCACTTTCCACAATGCCTAAATCGGCTAATACGTTAAATGAATTTTTGCTAACAAGCCTTAATATATATTTTGTGCGTTTGGTTAATTTATCATTTATCGTGCTAATTTTTGCACTCTCACCGTAAACACTTGTAATTATATTATTAAAATATGAACACGCTAACTTGTTTTCAGTAACTGCTTCAAACCCTAAAAGTCCGCCTTCCACACACAAAGTTCCCGCACCGCGTACAAATGCGGAAAGTGCGGAGATTTTACAACAAGTTTGCTCAAAACTGTTTTTTAATATTTGACTTTTAACTTGCTCTGAAAAAGAAACTTTTTGCATAAAAATAAGCTTGTCCTTACAATTTGTTTTTATAGTCTTTAAATCGCGTTAAATTAGGTATTTTGCCGTTTATATTTACTATTTGTTCTTCATTTAAGTTTAAACGTTTAACAATACTTAGAGCGCTTTCAACGTTTCCAACGTTAGAACTAACGTGAGCATCACTGCTAATAATAAAGTTTACGCCCGTATCAAAAACGCTTGTCCACTCCTCGTCACTAAGTTGTGTTTTGCGCGCGTCAATTTCAAATAGCGTGCCATAATCACGGCAACATTTTGCTATTTCAACCGCATCTGCAACTAAATCATAACAAGGGTGCGCCAAAACGTCTATAGGGTTATTTTTTATTGCATTTATATAAATCTCAGTATTACGCTTTATTAGCGCTTTGCTGGGCTTAAAATTGAGTTTAGAAACAAGTAAGTTTTTGATAAGTAGCCTATCCCACTCATAGAACTTATCATAAGTAATAAATTTATGAATACCTGCTAAACAAACCTCAAAATAATTCACGTCATAAACATTTAAGCCGAGTTTACCACTTATTCCCAAAATGTTACACTCAACGCCAAGTTTAACGTTTACGCCCGTTTGTAAAGACGCTTCTTGACACTCGAGCTTCATCTTATTAAGTTCTTTAGGCTTCACACTAAACATTCTATGGCCAAAGCCGTGGTCGGTTATAGCTATTTCTTTAAGCCCTTTGTTTTTTGCCTCAATAGCATTTTCTAAAATAGTGCTTTTTCCGTGGCTATAACGCGTATGAGTGTGATAATCTACCGTAATACTCATTTAAAATTCACCAATATAAATTACTTCTTCACTTAATTGTATTTGCTTTTCCTTATAAACTTTTTCCTTGACGGTTTTTATAAGGTTATAAATATCTTTTGAAGTTGCCGTTTCACTAGCAACTATAAAGTTTGCATGCTCGTTTGATATTTGCGCGCCGTTAATTTTGTAGCCTTTTAAACCTACCTCATCAATAATTTTGCCAGCAAAATACCCCTCGTTTTTAAATACGGAGCCACAAGTTTTACCTTTTGGATTACGCCTTGCACTTTTATACGACTTTAACTTTTCATTAATAACGTCTTCTTCGCTATTTTCCATTAGAAAGCAAACTTTTATTATCGTTTCACCGTTTAAAAACCTACTGTGCCTATATGAAAACTCGCACTCGCTTTTAGAATACGTTCTAACTTCAGTGGTAACGTATTTAATAGCATCGCTAATACTTTTGTTATAACATCCTGCGTTCATAGCCACTGCGCCACCCACACTAGCAGGCACACCAACTAAAAATTCTAAACCGCTAAAACAATTGTCGCTCATCTCTTTAATAACGCTAGAAATTTTTACGCCACAATCTGCAGTTAGCAAGTTGCTTTTTACCGTTATTGAATTTACGTTTTTGGTTGAAATAACCACGCCGTCAAATCCATTATCTGAAATCAAAACGTTACTACCCAAACCAATTACAACGTAATTATAATTGCCTTTTACTAAATTAATAGTAGTTATAAGTTCATCTGTTGAACGTGGAAAAACCGCCAATTTTGCCATCCCGCCAGTTCCAAAACTGCTGAGCGTTTTAAGCGAAAAATTTAACTCGTTAGGTATATTACCTAAAAGCGTTAATAATTGATTGTAATCATTTAGCAAAATATACTCCCCCTTATTATAAAACATTTATGCAATTTTTACAACTGTTTAAGAAATTTTAATACACCGTCATTATAATTTTGGCTTAATATTTGACCTTTAGCTTCATCTTTTACGGCAATTAGGTCGTTTTTGGATAAAAATGGCGAAACGGTGTAAGTTTGGCTTACGTTTTCAAGCGCGGTAAAATAACTGTTGCTATTATAAAGACCTTTTAGTGTTGGCGATAGCATTTTAATGTTTACTAGCGTTTTTTGCACGCTTTCACTAAGCAAAAAATCAACGAACGAGAAAGCGTAAAATCTTTTATTTTCACTAACTGACGTCACTCCAATATACTGAAAAAGGTCGTTAAAAGTAGATAGCGGAGTAGCCGTAAAACTAACTCCTTTAGAATTAAGCCTTACTATATCGCGCTGAGTTCCTAAAAGACAGGCATCATTACTACTTAAAAACAAACTGTACGCTTCTAACGGCTCTTTTATTGCCACAGTTTTAGCAGTTAAATTTTCTAAGCACGCAGTTACGGTAGATAAATTGTTTGCCCCTTGGCTTATAATAAGTTTGCTGTACGAAGCATCATTTTTAGTAATTTTAAAGTAACCGCCTTTACACCAAGCGGTTAAATATCTTTTTCCGCAATACTCCCCACCGTCTTTAACGCTTATTGAAGATTGGCTAAATAAATTACCTAAAACGTCTATTGAAGAGGTGCCAAACGATATAAGGTCGGGCAATTCGCCATTTTCAATTTTAGAGCGCGCCAAATCTTCAGAAAGCATACTAACAAGAAACAATACTCCGCTGTTTTTTTTAGTAAATTTTGAAGCAACGTTCTTTAAGAACGAAGCTCTACTTCCCGTACCGCCTTCAAAAGTATCTATATGCCAAATTCTTAAAATTGCTTCATACTCTTTACTCGTCAAATTATTGGTAATTTCTTTAGTGAAAAACGGCAGTGCTATAAAAGAAGCCAAAAGAGCAATTAAGCAAAAAATAGAAAGCGTTTTTTTCATAATAAAACCATTTATATATAACTATGCTAAAGCGTTTTTAAGTATGAAAAAAACGCCACAAATTACTTGTAGCGTTTTTAGACTTTTTATTTTTATTTCATTATTTTATTTATTTTTTCAATTACTTTTAAAGCTTCTTCATTATTTAAGTAACCCGTTTCAATTTTAAACGAAATACTTTCATTTGGCGCTAAAACTTTAATTTGACCGTTGCGCTTTGCCCTTTCACGACCTAAATGCTCTGCCGTTGCAGGAAGTATCAAGCCCATCGCATCAACGCTTTCCGTTCTTGAAATCCATCTTATACCTTCTGGCAAATAATTGGTAGGGTGAGCAATATAGCAACCGCCTTTACCTTCTTCGTATTGAAGGGAATATGCGTAATTATTTTCATCGCTTTCGTATTTTACTTTTAAACACATTTCAGGGTCGTAGCACTCGCTTAAATTGCCAACTTCGTTATGAATAGACGGGTCTTTATCAAGCACTTTGTAATATTCATCACGCTTGTCGCAAGTATTAAGATAATACGGCTTAACCTCACTATAATCAGCGCTATAAATAAGTTTTGCGCCGTTAAACGGACGGAAGTTAAGGTGGCAAAGATACATATAATCAAGCGGAGCGTCACTAACGTTTTTAAGATTGATATAAACCTTTATAACACCCGTATTTTCATAAAGCCTTACTTCAGGGCTAAACACGTAGTGTTTATCTTCAATAGTTTTATCTAAAATACCGCCAACTGCAATATAGTTTCCACCTTCGTCATTATCGCCGACAACGTATGCGCTATCGTAAACTGCCATTGTAATTTCGCCGTGAGGAACGTGAGTATCGTCACTTTGCGGAACGCCCATTGCAGAGAACCCACAATGCATTAAAAACGGAGAATAACAATCACCAAAACTATCGCTTAAAACAGGAATCGTAACAGATTTGCTTTGCATTGAAATTTCACGCCCACGATACGTTAAACGCCAAATTTGTTGACCTTCATAAGGCAATATGATAAAAGATAAAATTCCGTTATCAACTTTTAATGCCTCAACGCCTGATTCGTATTTAAACGCTTCAACCGTAACGCTACCACTTTTTAAAAGTTGTGTTTTTACAATGTTAAAATCTTCCCTTCTTAAATTAAGTTTCATAAATTACCACCCTTTTGCGATAAAAAACGCAGGTTTTATAGTTAAAATTCTAGACTATTTATAATGCCGTGTCAAGTAGCAAAGTAAAAATTAGTCCTTTCTACCGGTTAAATGACCTATTTCGTTAAGTCCTTCAAAGCCCTGTTGCCTAAATGCTTCATACAAAGTAATAGCAACTGAGTTAGATAAATTTAAACTTCTTAAATTCCCCCACATAGGAATTCTTAACGTGTTCTCATAATACTTTTCTAAAAGAGGCTCTGGAAGTCCGTGAGATTCTTTACCAAAAATTAAAAAATCTCCGTCTTTAAAATTTGCTTCGCTATACACCTTAGCGCCTTTTGTTGACATAAAATGAAAATTTGAGCCGTTGTAATATTTTTCAAAAAGCTCGTCTATGCTATCTAAATAATGCAAATCTAAAAACTGCCAATAATCAAGGCCAGCCCTTTTTAAATGCTTGTCCGTTATTTCAAAGCCCAAAGGGCGAATTAAAAACAAGGAACTATTTGTTGCAGCACAAGTGCGTGAAATATTTCCAGTATTTTGCGGAATTTCGGGCTCAACTAAAACTATGTTAAATTTCATTGTGGTTTTACACCTCTTCGTTTATTTGTTACAAGCCTATAAACCTTTCTTATAGGCATTGAAATTTCTAAATCTTTTAGCGGACTTTTAGAGCATATTTCGCCGTTTATATTACTTGCCATAACGCAGTTTGCTGTTACGGAAATAATTGGAACGCCATATAAATACGAGTATGCTCGCAACAAAAAATGGTCTTGCTCTTTTGAGCAAAAATCGCTTACGTTAACAATGACGTCCGCCTCGCATAAAGCCATGGCCTTAATACCATCTCCATCAATTAAATCACTGCCAACTATAACCCCTATTTTGCCAGCACTAGTATAATACACCTTGTAGCCACAACCTAAGGAATATTCACTTTTATTAAAGTTTAAACACATATCGGAAATGCCTAATAATTTGCCTTTATCCGCCACCGCACAAGACTTTCTAATAATGCCGTAATTGTCGGTTATAGCGCCGGAAATTAAAACTTTTTGACTACTGCGTGAAATAGAAGCAAAATCGTGCAGAACGTTGGTTTTACCGCTTAATTCGCTCTTGTAGTTAATATTAGGAATTCCGTTAAATCCAAATATTGCCAAGTTTGCACCTTGGTAGTTTTGGCTATTAGTTTCTTTACACTCGTCTTTTAAATTGCAATAAATTTTAAACATAAATACCCTTATACATTATATTTAAAACTTATAGCAATAGTTACTCTAAACGTAATTTAAAATTATTTGGCGCATTTCATTTGCACTAGTTGCACTAAACGCTTTTTCCTTTAGTTTTTTGCTATCTCTTACTCCCTTTAAATAAAACGCCATTTGCTTTCTAAATATTACTGCACATCTTTCACTTCCAAGCCTTTTTTCTAATAAGTTAAGATGCATTAGCACCGCTTCTTTAAAAGTTAATGCGCTTTTACTTTCTGTAATCTCGCTAAAAATTAAAGGATTGTTCATTGCTCCGCGCGCAACCATAACGCCGTCTGCCCCAGTTCTGTCCATTAAAACGTTGGCATCTTCTTTAGTAAACACCCCACCGTTTGCAATAACGGGTATTTTTACAGCGTTTTTTGCGCTTTCTATCTCTTTGAAATTTACGTCACCAGAATATATTGCCGTTCTAACACGCCCGTGTATAGTTATAAGCGAAGCTCCGCTATCCTCACACATTTTTGCAAATTCTTTGGTAACGTAATTACCCTCTTCTAAACCTATTCTAAATTTTACAGTAACAGGCTTGCCGCATTTTGCTAGACTCTCTATTATTTTAGATGCCTTGTTCATATCTTTTAATAACGCGCTCCCCTCTCCGTTATTAAAAATTTTTGGAACGGGACAACCCATATTAATATCTACTATGTCAAACTTTTGTAAATACTCGCTTTTTACTGCCCAGCTTAAAACTTCACTGTCTTCGCCGAATAACTGAACTGCTTTAATCTTTTCTTCTGGATATGTATATAAAAGTTCGTTAGTTGCTTTTGGATTATATTTTAACCCCTTTGCACTTACCATTTCAGTAAAGGCTAACCCAGCTCCCAAAAGTGTACATACAACGCGCATTTCCGCACTAGAATAGCCTGCAAGCGGAGCTAAAAAGACGTTGTTTGGCACTTCAATATTGCCTATTTTAATACTCTTTATTTCCACTTTACTCTTCTTCCTTAACTTTCTTATAATAAACGTCTAATTCTTCACTAGTTAAATCGCCAAAATTTTTGCCGTCATTTATAATTTTTTCTTCAAGTTTTTTAAATCTATTACTAAACTTATCTACAGTTGCGTAAAGCGCAGTTTCTCCGTCAACCCCAAGTTTTCTAACAACGTTTACGGCACTAAACAAAAGGTCTCCACACTCGCTATTTAACTCTTCTTTACTATTACTACTAATTGCTTGTTTTATTTCTGCAATTTCGTTATATAACGCAGTTAAAGCATCTTCATAACTTAAAAAATCAAAGCCATATTTGCCCGCGCGTGAACCAACTTTTTGAGCGCGCATAACTGAAGGCAAGCCATGAGGCACGCTATCAACGTACTCAAAAGCGTTTTTATAGCCTTTCTCTTTTGCCTTGTTGCTATTCCAAGTGCTTAATGCAGATTCTTCATCACGAGCAACGTCATTACCAAAAATGTGCGTGTGGCGAGAAATGAGTTTATAACAAATTGCACTAAACACGTCACTTACAGTAAAACGCCTTTGCTCTTTAAATATTTGCAAATTAAAAGCGCATTGAAGTAAACAATCACCAATTTCCTCAATAATAGCTTCGTCATCGTTAGAATTTACGGCATCAATAAGTTCGTAACACTCTTCTATTAAGTTTTTTTGTATAGTTTCTGCCGTTTGAGCTCTATCCCAAGGACAACCGTTCTCTCCCCTTAAAACTTCTAATATTTGCATTAAATCATCGTAGTTAAAACGAGATTTTTCTACTAAAGACTTACTTTCAATATAGAAAGCGGTATCGTAGCCATAATTACCAATTCTATCAATTTCATAAAGTTTAAGTTTTTTTACTTTAGAATTGCTAGTTACAATAACGCTACATTCTTCGCCAAAATAGTCACTTAAAATTAACTTAATTTCACTTGCAATAGCCCTTCCGTCAAGAGCATAAACAACTAAAGGGAGATTTGGCTTAAAGCCGTTTTTAATATCGTAAGCCGAGCTAAAAGTACAGTTTGGCGAAACCACCTTTGCTCTTTCCAAACATTTTGCGCCCATAGAAACACCGCTAATTACAGTGGCATTCTTATATTTCTTTAATAGAATTTTACAAGAATTATCTTCATAAACACTACCGTCAACCGCATAACAAACGTCATCATTCTTTAATAAATCAATAACGCGCCTTGCTAAATTTTTATTTAAAGTATCAAAATTCCTGCTTGCCTTATAAACTTCGTCTAAATATAAAACGCTACTGCAAATATCTTCTATTGATTTTGAAGAAAGTGCGTTTTTTGTTCTTAAAACTACCGTTTTTGCGCTTTTTAAAAGTGAAACTGCTTTCAAAGAAAGGTCGCCACTTTCAACGCCAAGCCCTATTAAAGTTAATTTGTTCATAATTTTTTTCAAGTTAAAGCGGGTTTTATATGCTTATTACTTGCTCCGTCTTTTATAATATATACTAAATTTATAAAACAAGCAACCAAATAACAAACTATATCAGTTATAACTACTGCAAAAATGTTTACGCTTGGCAAATTTAGTAAAAAGATTGATAGCGGTATTTTAATAATCATTGCAATTACGCTTGAAATTGTTGGAATATAATATCTTCCTAGTGAAATTAAAATAGACGCGCTAGTTTGCATTAACGGCAAAAAGAACACTGAGAGCGATGCTATTTTTAACATTTTAACCGTTGTTTCTACTTCTAAGGTATCAAAACGCCTGTATAATAAGTCAACGGCAAATCTACTTAAAAAGAAAAACGCCACTGAAAATAAAAGCGAAAACACAATTGTTAAAGCAAGTGATTCTACTATCTTTTTTTTATAATTTAAGCCTTCTTTTTTCTTTGAGGCTATTACGGGAACACTACTAACTGCAATACCGTATAAAAGCGCAACGGGCACGCCTACCAAAGATTCTACTGCGCCCGAATAAAGCCCGTATAAAGAAGTAGCATTTCTAAAATTTTTATTTAAAATGTTTACAATTAAAAAACTTTCTATAGTCCTTGCAGACGGCAAAATAAGGGTACAAAGCATAACTGGAAGCACCGTTTTTAAAATGAGTTTAACGTCTATATTTACCTTTAAAAATCCGTTAAATCCCCCGCCCTTATATTTTTTTAAAAATATAAAATACAAAACGGTTACTAGTTCCGAAATTGAAACGGCAAGCGCCGCCACGCTAGCGCCAATAACTACGTTTTCTTTAAAAACATAGCACAAGGTTAAGCCGAATATTAGCTTAATTACTTGTTCTAATATTTGCGAAATTGCCGTAGGCTTCATATCCAACTTTCCTTGAAAATAGCCCCTAAAACAGCTAATTACGCTAACTAATAAAACTGACGGCGCAATGGCAACGTAACAACTTTTTGCCAAGGAATTTCCTTGCAAAACTGCTAAATGATACCCAAATACTATAAGAAAGACGGTGGCCAATAACCCAAGAGGCACGAAAAAACAAAGTGCTGATTTTAGCACCTTGTTTTCATCATTTTTTTCTGCTATTAATTTAGCCATACCATTAGGCACGCCCGTTGACGAAACCGTTAATAACAGCGAATATAGCGGAAATACCATTTGATATAAACCTATGCCCTCGGCACCAAGCAAATTTGTTAAAGGAATTCTATATATTGCGCCTATTGCCTTAGTTATAAAACCGCCTATAGACAAAAAAAACGCACCTTTAATTAAACCATTTTCACTTTTTTTCATTATGTAACGGCTAATAATTAAGCATTGCCGTAAAACCCAAAAAGCATTTGGGCAACAAAGTTTAAAAGTTTAATATCTGTTGCATCAAAATTCTCGCCTTCATTAAATCCGCACACGGCTATTAGCCCAACCGCCTTACTTTGCCCGCTTGTAATTGGCATTATAATTTGCATAAAACAGTCTTCTTTACTATTTTCGGTAATTTTTAAAGGACTTGCGCCGTCTTTTTTTGAAAGGCTAAAACTGCTTTGCTTTTCAATAATTTCAAGCGCGCTTTTACTAAGTTTTTCATTTTTTAAGTGTGAAAGTTCGCCGTTAGCCACAATAACTTTTTCATTATCGGTTATAATTACACTTTTATTAATTGAATTTAAAACGCTATTTGCTATACTTTCAATTTCGCCTAAATTTTTAGAAAGTGGCAAATATTTTAGCATTTTTACTTCGCCGTTTTCTAAATATATTTCAAGTGCGTCACCAGTAGTCAATTTTAAAATTTTTCGTATTTCTTTTGGCAAAACAATTCTTCCTAGTTCATCAATTCTTCGTATTATTCCAGACATATTAAACTCCTTACTAATTATAAGTTTGGTTAAAAAACTTTATAATATGCAAAAAAAAGCGTGGCGATTTTACGCCACGCTAAAATTTTTTATAAAATTAACCCTTCATTTTTGAAAGCATTTTTGCTTCGTCAAATTTATCAAGTACGTCCTTTTCAGGTGCTTTAGTTAAAAGAGAAACAACTACAATAGTAATTGAAGAAAGTATGAAAGCTGGTAAAAGTTCGTAAACTGCAAAGATACCGCCAAGTGGGTTAAGTAAAAGTTTCCAAACAAATACCGTTATACCACCAACAAGCATACCTGAAATTGCGCCAATTTGGTTTGTTCTCTTCCAGAAAAGTGAGAAGAGCATTAAAGGACCGAACGTTGCGCCAAAGCCTGCCCAAGCAAATGAAACTATTTTAAATATAACACTATTTTCGTCCCAAGCAATAATTATGCCAATAATAGAAATTGCAACTAATATTAAGCGTGAAACAAGCATAATTTCTTTGTCGTTTGCCTTGCGCCTAAATATTCCACCGTAAATGTTTTTAGAAAAAGCTGATGCGGCAATTAAAAGATACGAGTCAGAAGAACTTATAGTTGCTGCTAAAACGCCTGCCATTATAACACCTGCTAAAAGCGGAGGCAAATAACTTTGTGAAATGAATAAGAAAATACTTTCTGCATTTGAAGCACTGTTAAGAGCATCGTTATAAGGGAAAAGTGCCCTACCAATAACGCCAATCATAACGGCAACGAAAAGTGAAATTACTACCCAAACTGTAGCAATTCTTCTTGAAGATTTAAGTTCTCCTGGATTTCTAATTGCCATAAAGCGAAGTAATACTTGTGGCATACCAAAGTAACCAAGACCCCACGCAAGAGCAGAAAGAATAGTTAAGAAACTATAATTTTTAGCATCGCCGAATACCGCAGTGCCGTTTACTACTTGTTGAACACCGTCAGCATCAACTGTTGGGTTTGAAAGTTCAAAAAGCGATAAAAAGCCTGGAATATTTTTAACGTTTTCAATAACTTGATTAATATCACCAACGTTTACAACGCCTATAGTTACTACAACCGTTAAAGCAATAATCATTACAATTGCTTGCATAAAGTCTGAAGCACTTTCAGCCAAGAAGCCACCAATAAGCGTGTAGAAAATTACGAAAGCCGCACCAATAAGCATCATTATATGATAATCAAAACCAAAAAGCGTTCCAAATAATTTACCACAAGTAACAAAACAGCTTGCCGCGTAAACTGTGAAGAAAATCAAAATAAACATTGCAGAAATACTTAAAATAACCTTCTTTTTCTCGTTAAAACGATTGCTAAAAAACTCTGGTAAAGTAATGGCGTTACCAGAAACTACCGAATAGTTACGAAGCCTTTTTGCTACTATAAGCCAGTTTATGTAAGTTCCTACTGCAAGGCCAATAGCCGTCCAAGCAGCGTCAGCAATACCGCACCAATACGCTAAGCCTGGCAAGCCCATTAAAAGCCAACCGCTCATATCGCTTGCTTCCGCGCTCATTGCTGCAACCCAAGGACCTAAAGAACGACCGCCCAAGAAATATTCACTTGAACTTTTTCTTGCCCTTTTAGAGAAAAACAAGCCAATGCCTATTACTATGAGCATATACGCTATCATAGATATCATTATTTGAATTTGAGAACTAGTCATAATATCTCCTAAAAAATATATTTAAACGGTTAACCGTTTATAAACTCTAAAACTTTACTTGTGCTAACTGCATAGCCTGAAACGAACTCACCGTCTTCAGCATAGGTAGCATAATTAATACCACAAATTTGATATGAATAGTTAAGCAAAACGCCACCCGATGAACCACCGTATAAAGGCGCGCTATGCTCTATAACTTTAAATTTAACGTTTGATTCTAAGCTATCCGCTTCAACGTCAACGTAAGAATATTTTAAAATTTTACCAAAAGTAATTGTGTTTAATAATCCGTTTGGAGCTCCTATTGCAATTACCTTATCTCCACTAACAGCTTCAGTATTAGAAAATTCTAAAACTTGATAAACATCGTTAGAATTAAATTTTAAAATTGCAAGGTCATAACTTGCGTCACTTTTAACAAGTGATGCCTTAATTTTATTTCCGTAACAATCGCTTACCGTGTAAATATTTCCACTTGATATAACGTGATTGTTGGTTAATATATAATAAGTATTGCTACCTAAATTTTCTTGCTTAGAAAATACAACTCCGCTACCTTGCGCTATTTTTTCATCTTCAAAATCTATTTTCCTATAAACCTCAACCGTAAAAGAAGCTGTTATAACGCCGTTACTAGCCATATCGTTAATAATTTCTTTTTCGGCATTGTCAACAAGCGTTATGCAAGACGTTGGAATTAAAAGCGCTATAACAAGTATTAAAATTGTAAGTAATTTTCTTGTTTTTGCCATATATGCCTTATATTATATACTATTTTTGCCATAATTTCAATTTTATTTTTAAAAAAAATAAAAAAATATCCTTAGAAAAGGATATTTTTTGTTAATTATTACTTTTTATAACTGCAATTACTTTTACAATTTGCGCAGTTACAGCCACAAGAACTCTTTCCGTTTTTCTTGTCAATTATAGATTTTACAATCACTCCCAAAACGAAAACCGAGCAAAAAACTATAAGAAAAATTTCAAATAAACTCATATTATACCTTTTTATTCCTTTTATTCCTAAATTTAATTATAAAAGCCGTTAATGTAAATGCAAATAAATATATAAAAGCCGTCCACCAATAAGTCCCAACTAAATAAACCATTGACGCTACTAAATACGAAGTTACTATCCAAAATAGCATTGTTGCTTTAAACGCCTTTCTTCTTTTTAACTCGCCTTTTGCGGTTGCAACGGTGGCAAAACAAGGAATAGTTGTCATATTAAACGCTATAAACGAAAGTAATGCTGGAACCGAAACGTTCGTCACTAAAATCATAGCTTTAACAGCATCAACACCGTCTTCTGCCAATAAATCAAGCCCTAAAGCGTCTTTGCCAGCAACAGCTATTAAACAAGTGGCAAGCGTTGAAAGCGTTGCAACAACGTTTTCTTTCGCAATAAGGCCTGTAACAGAAGCTACAACGAAAACCCAACCGTAAGTTCCAAGTTGACTTCCAAAGCCAAGCGGAGTAAACAACGGCGCAAAAATTTGACCTATGCCAGCCAATATACTTTTATCTATTTTATCATCACTAATAAATTGCCAACTAAAATTAAAGTGAGTAAGCACCCAAATAACTATGGTTGAAGCAAGTATTATAGTAAACGCCTTTTTAATAAAGTGCTTTGCTTTATCCCAAAGTAGCATTACTGTGCTGGAAAATTTAGGCATTCTATATGACGGAAGTTCCATAATGAAAGGAGACTCCTCGCCCTTAAGGCTAGTAGAACGCATTAAAAGAACTGCCGCACCAGCAACTAAAACGCCAAGCAAATACATTGAGTATGTAATTAAATCTGCATTTCCAACTCCATAAAAAGAAACTATACCGCCAGAAATTGCAGTTAAAATAGGCAATTTTGCACTGCAAGAAAAGAACGGAATAACCCTAATTGTTGCAACTTTTTCCTTTTCATCGGCGAGCGTTCTTGTGTTTATAATAGCAGGAACTGAACAGCCAAAACCCATAATCATTGGAATAAAAGCTCTACCAGAAAGACCAAACTTTCTAAAAATTCTATCAAGTATAAAAGCAACGCGCGCCATATAACCGCTATCTTCTAAAAGAGAGAAGAACAAAAATAGAGTTAATATCCAAGGCAAGAACGATAAAACGCCCATTACACCGTCAATAATACCGTTGTTTATTAAACCCACAGCCCATACAGACAAGCCACTGTTTAAAACCGTGTTTTTAATTAAGCCAAAAATTTCACTTATAATTATTTCGTTCCAAAAATTATTTAGAGCCGAGCCAAACGAGAATATTGCCCCATCGTAAAAACAAGAAAGCAGTTTAACCCAATAATTCCTAAACTCGCCGTCATTGGTAAGTAAACCTAAATCTTCAAGCGTAGGTAATTTGAAAATTGCGCCTAAATATAAAAAGTCGTTTGAAAACGTTAAGTGAAACATTGAAAATAAAATAACTAAAAATATAGGTAAACCAAAATATTTATGAGTTAAAACTTTATCTATTCTATTTGATTTTTCACTTGCATAACTTCTACTTTTGCTCCTTTTATAAACAGGAGAAAAATGTTTTACTATATATTTATACCTACCGTCTGCAACTAATGCCTCGTAATCTGTACCAAAAACACGATGCTTGTAAACTTCCTTAAAGTCGTCAACCATTGAAACGGTTTCCTTGTGCATTTCCACTTCAATTTCATCGCCTTCAATAAGCTTTATAGCGTGAAAAAGCGGATTGTGTACGCCATGCCCTTTTAACGCAATTCTTACGTCGTTTATAACATGTTCAAGAGCCGTTTCACATAAAACGGTTAACCCTTTACGCTCTTGCTTACTTGCTAGATAAGCCCTTTGCATTAGCGCATCTACGTTACTACCTTTTAACGCCGAAACTTTAACAACAGGTAATCCTATGCGCTTTTCAAGTTCTAATTCATCTATACTATCTCCTGCCTTTTCTACTTCGTCAATCATATTGAGCGCAATAACTATAGGCACGTCAATTTCCATAAGCTGAGTAGTAAGATATAAATTGCGCTCTAAATTAGTGGCGTCAATTATATTAATTACGCAAGACGGAGCTTCATCTAATACAAAGTTTCTTGCAACAACTTCTTCTGGAGTATATGGCGATAGCGAATATATACCCGGCAAATCTACAATACTAACCGCTTCTTCTAATTTTTTATACACGCCCTCACGCTTGTCAACGGTAACGCCAGGCCAATTCCCTACGTGAGCAGTTGAGCCCGTTAGAGCATTAAAAAGCGTTGTTTTGCCACAATTTGGATTTCCTACAAGAGCAAACTTAAGCATTCTTAACCCCCATTAATACGCAACTAGCCTCACTTAAACGAAGCGTTAATTCGTATCCACGCAACGTAATTTCAATAGGGTCGCCTAAAGGAGCGCGCTTTCTTAAGTAAATTTCTACTCCAGGAGTTATGCCCATGTCAAACAAGCGCCTTTTTATTTTGCGCTCTGCTATAACGTTAACTACAACGCCCCTATCTCCTATTGAAAATTTATCTAAGGTCTTTTCCATTTTAACCCCTTTAGTTAGCATATGCTAACTTAATGTCATAAATTATAGTTAGCAGTGGCTAACTACTGTCATTATATCTAAATTTATGACTTTTGTCAACAAAAAATTACAAAATTAAAAAAAATAATAAATAGTTGAAACGCGTTAAATATTGTGATATAATTATAATAATAGGTGAAAAATGAAACTTTTAGAATCTGGTCAAATGTATTTAGAAACAATTTTAGTATTATCTAAAAAAATGTCTGCCGTGCGCGCTATTGATATAAGCGAGTATATGAATTATTCAAAGCCAAGCGTAAGCAGAGCTATGGGGCTGCTTAAAAACGGCGGTTTAATAAATATTGATAGTAAAGGCTACATAACGCTAACAGATGACGGTATAATACACGCGCAAAAAATATATGAAAGGCATAACGTTTTAACAAAAATGCTTGAACATATTGGCGTTGATAAAGAAACTGCACTTAACGATGCGTGCAAAATAGAGCACGTTATTAGTGACAATACTTTTAACGCATTAAAAGAATTTATTTCTAAAATTGAAAATTAAAAAATAAACGCCCGTTTAGTTCTTTCTAAACGGGCGTATTTTTATTCATCTTTTTCTAATTCTTCTACTGCTGTTTCATTTACGGTAACTTTAACTTCTATCACCTTTTTGCGCGTTGCCTTAACAACTTTAACCGTTAAGTTTTGATAGTTAAACTCTTTACCTGCAATAGGAAGTTCTCCGAACTGCTCGGTTACCCAACCGCCAACGGTATTGGCATCAAACTCTTCAACCTCGTCAATTAAGTTGAAATGCTCAAAGAAGTTATCTAAACTCATTTTGCAATTTACTAAATAAGTATCATCGTCATTTTTAACTATTTCTTCATCAAACTCATCATACTCATCGTAAATTTCGCCAACTAATTCTTCAATAATGTCTTCAACTGTAACAATACCCATAGTTCCGCCGTATTCATCTAAAACAACTGCCATGTGCATTTTTTTAAGTTGAAGTTTTCTAAGTAATACTGAAATTTTAGTATGTTCTACAACAAACACAACTTCTTGCATAATATTCTTAATATTAAAGTCTTTTTTAGTATAATTTTTATAAAAATCTTTTTGGTGTATTATACCAACTATACTATCAATATTGCCATCATATACAGGAAGACGTGAATATCTTTCGTTTTCAAAAAGTTTTTTAATTTCGCTTTTTTCAGCATCAAGAGAAACGGATAAAACGTTTATTCTTGGAATTAAAATATCTTTCACTTCAAGGTCATCAAATTCAATTGCACTACGAATAAGGTCACTTTCTTCTTCTTTTAAAGTTCCGTCTTCAGTAGCTTCGTTTACAATTGTTATAAGCTCGTCATCAGTAATGGTATCATCGTTTTTAACTTTAAAAATTTTACCAACTAACGTGCTAATACCGCTAAAAATAAGAGTGAGCGGATAAAGAACGTAGTAGAATAAAATCATTAACGGATATGAAAAACTAGCCATTTTTTCAGGCATTGCCTTCGCAAGCATTTTAGGCGTAATTTCGCCAAAAATTAAAACTACTACCGTTACTACCGCAGTAGAAACTAAAGAGTAGTTTGCGCCTTCACTAAGTATTTTTTGAAAAAATAATACTGCTAAAGATGACGCTGTTATGTTTACTATGTTGTTGCCAACTAAAATAGTGGAAATAAGTCTATCGTATTTTTCGTATAAGTTAAGCACTCTTTGATAATTTTTATTTTTTAATGCTAAACTCTTAACTTTAATTACGTTTAAACTAGTGTAAGCCGTTTCTGTTGAAGAAAAGAAACTTGAAAATAAAATTAAAATAATTATCGCTATTAGTAGCGACGGTGTGCCGTCAGGCATAATGTTTTGTTAACTCCTTAATTCCGTTTATATTTTTTTAATAGCGGAATTCTATTTTTTTATATTCGCCGTATTCTATGTACGGTTTTTTATTGAAATAATAATTGCCTTGCTTAATTAAGCGCAAGCCCTTGTTTTCTAAATAAGTTTCATATTCTTGTTTAGATACGCCTTTTTTAGATAAGAATTCAAAAAGTGCATCTTCAGCCAAATTTTGAACTTCTTCTAAACTAGTACCACTAGCTTTGTTCATTTTAGCGTTAAATGAATTTATAAACGCACTGCGCTCCTTTTCGGAAGCAAAGGTTGAAGCATAATCTTCAGTATAAGCGTTAACCGTTTCTTTAACAACCTTTTTTAATTGATTTAAGTTGTATGAAAGTGGACGGCGCACATCACTATACCTACCGTCTTTAATTACGGCGTAGTAACCTTTATCATCTTTAAATAAAGCGTTATATGGATTTTCATAAAAAGAAATTAACTCTTCGTTATTAATAAGGCTATCAAATTCATTTTGCTTAACGGTTAAATAATCAATTAAGTCTTCTTTACTTGAAACCTCTTTTTCTAAATTTGCCACAAACTCTATTTCGGCATTAGTGTGTTTGTTAAAGCATAAGAATTTTTTAAAAATAAAAACTATAAAGTTTCTAGCTTTTTCTATTGAAAAATACTTCTTTTCATAACTTTCATCAATTTTAACGTTCTCTAAATAGTTTATAAGCGCAGGCTCTTCCACAAAAGTTTTAGTGTCTAAAAAAGCGTTATTTATAGCTTTTACAGGCTTAATACTTTTTGTTAATTCTAAAGCCTCTTTTGCTTTAATTTCTTCTATTTCTTTGTACATTTTTTCAATACAATTCATAAAAACACTCTTCTTTACTAAAATTTAAACATATAGTATTATACTATACTATTTTTAAATTTGCAAGTTTTTATGATAATTAGAAGCGTTTATTATACTAAATATATTATATTTGTAAGATTTTTATTATTGGCGGTTTTTTTAAAACAAAAAAACGGCTAAAAAATAGCCGTTTTATTTATTATCTTTTTGAAAATTCACAACCGCAATAGTTTTGCCTATATAGGTTATATTCTTTTGAAAGTTCAATAGAGCGTAGGTAACCCCCGTCCTTTTTAAAATCAGTAAAAAGGCAGTTTACGCCGTACGATAAGGAATATTCGTTTAAGAGTTCGTTAAGCCATTGTTCGTTTTTATAAGGGCTAACGGAAAGCGTTGTAGTAAAGTAATTAAAGCCGTTTTCTTTTGCAAACTTTGCAGTTTCTTCTAAACGCAAAGCATAGCAAAGTTTACACCTTTCACCCCTTTCTTCGTCTTCTTCACGCCCTTTAATAGCAGTGTAAAAATCGACTACGTTATAGTCCCCTGCAACAACTTTAACGGTATTGCCGTAGGCGTTTTTGCAAAACTCTATTTGTTCGTTTAAGCGTTTAAAATACTCTTCGCTATTTGTAATGTTAGGGTTATAGTATAGCACCGTAACGTCAAAATACGGCGTTAACCTTTCTAAACAAAGCGATGAGCAAGGTGCGCAACAACTGTGTAAAAGTAGTGTAGGCTTACTGTTTAACGCTTTAACGCTTTCAATTTGCTTTTCGTAAAGCAAGTGGTAGTTTACTTTATTTTGTTTCATTTAAAACTGATTTATAACCTTTACCGTATTTAACACACTTTGAAACTCTTGAAAGCGTTGCGGAAGAAATGTCTGTTAAAGCAATAATTTCTTCATAAGTTTTGCCTTCAAGCAAAAGTTTTGCCGCCTCAATTCTTTGTACCATTTGCTCTAATTCTTTAAAGGTGCAAAGGTCGTCAAATAAATTGCGGCAGTCTTCCATTGTTTTAAGTTTTAAAATTACGTTATAAAACTCTTTAATGCTGTTATCGTTTATTCCCATAACTTTTACCTTATTCGTTATAATTTTTTAAGAATTGTTTTGTAAGTTCGTTTTTAGGGTTATCAAAAACTTCTTCTGGAGTGCCAAATTCGCAAACCTTGCCATCCGCCATAAAAAGCACTTTGTCAGAGATTGATTTAGCAAATTCCATTTCGTGCGTAACTATAACCATAGTTATTTTGGAATTTTCTTTTAACTCTTTAATAACCTTTAAAACTTCGCCTGTAAGTTCGGGGTCTAAAGCCGAAGTAGGCTCGTCAAAACATAAGATTTTTGGCTTTAAAGCCATAGCTCTAGCTATTGCAACACGTTGGCATTGCCCGCCTGAAAGTTGACAAGGATAGTAGTTAACTTTATCACTTAAACCAACGCTATTTAAAAGGTCTAAAGCGTATTCTTCATTTTCCTTTTTTATTAGTTTAAGTTGCTTTTTTCTATCAAAAAAGCCAACTTTTTGCTTTTTTAATCTAATTTCCGCCCTTGCGTTAAGAGCGAGTGTAAGGTTTTGAAGCGCCGTGTATTGCGGAAAAAGGTTAAAGCCTTGAAAAACCAAGCCAAAGGTTAATTTTTCACTAAATTCGCCTTCTTTTACGTGCGATGGAAAAACTGTTTCGCCGTCAACTATAATTTCGCCACCGTTAGGAGTTTCAAGGTTGTTTAAGCACCTTAAAAAGGTAGTTTTACCATTGCCAGATGAGCCTATTACGGATAAAACTTCGCCCTTTTCAATAGCAACGTCAATACCCTTTAAAACTTCAACGTCACCAAAACTTTTTGTTAAATTTTTAACTTCTAAAAATGCCATAATTACGTCCTAAAATAACTTAATTTTTTTTCTAACCAGCCAAAGAGTAGCGTGAGTGCGCCAACGAATATAAGATAGAACACGCCAGCGTAGAATATTGGCCAAATTAAACCGTCTAACATAAACTTTTTAGAATAGAAAATAAGTTCGTAAACGCTTATTGTATTTGCAAGTGAGGTATCTTTAATTAAAGTAATAATTTCGTTTGACATAGGCGCTAAAATGTGTTTAACAACTTGTAATAAAATTACCTTAAAAAAGATTTGACTTTTGCTCATTCCTAAAACGTAGCCAGCTTCAAATTGACCTTTTGATATATTTTCAATACCACCGCGGAAAATTTCTGAAAAATATGCCGCGTAGTTAATACCAAAGGCAACGAGAGCCGCAATAAACCTTGTTGAAAAAGTTTTATCAAACCAAGCCCAACCCGTATTCATTGGTGGCCAGTTAAATAAATGTAATAAACCTGGCAAGTAGAATATTGCAAATATTTGTAACATTAGTGGTGTTCCCCTAAGCACCCAAACAACAACCTTCATAAACATGCTTAAAGGGGCGAACTTTGACATTGAACCAAATGCCATAAGTAGCCCCAGTGGTAATGATATTACCAAGGTTAATGCAAAAAGCATAACCGATGATATGAAGCCTGTTAAAAGTGTTGAGGAAACTTCTAAAAAGACTTCCATTTATTAAATTCCTTTTAATTCTTATTTAAGAGCATCAGCGTTGAGAGATACTTGGTATTTTTCAAGTAAACTATTCATAGTGCCGTCAGCATATTTTTCTTTTAAGAATTTGTTAAGTTTAGCAGTTAAGTTACTGTTCTTTCTTAAACCAACTGCGAATACTTCATCACCGTAAGAGATACCGTCAACGATTTTTAACTCAGCAAATTGACCTTTACCAACAACGCTTTCAGCCATAGTTAAGTCAATGATAGCACCTTGAGAAGTACCAGCAGCAACTTCCATTAAAGCAGCCATTTGAGAAGCAACTGCGTTAAGGTTAGTAACACCAATTTCATCAGCGGCAACTTTATCACCAGCAGAACCACTTTCAACTGCGATAGTTAAATTCTTAACGTCTGCCTTTGCAGGAGCAGTTGCGTTCTTGTTCATAATAAGAACTTGTGCGTTTTTAGCGTATGCAACAGAAAGGTCAATTTGTGCAGCAAGTTCATCAGTAGCAGTCATACCATTCCAAATAAGGTCGAATTGATTTGCTTGAAGTTCAGTAGCCTTTGCGCCCCAGTCAGCAATTTCAAAGAATTCACAAGTTACGCCAAGTTCAGCAGCGAACATTTCAGCAAGTTCAGCATCAAAGCCAATCCATTTGCCGTTTTCATCTTGATAGTCCATTGGAGCATAGTCAGTAATACCAACTACGATTTTTCCTGCTTCTTTAACCTTTTTAAGGTCATCTACTTTTGAGCAACCAGTAAACATAAATAATGTTGCTATTGCAAGCATTGTTGCGATAATTGATGTTAATAATTTTTTCATAATAAAGTCTCCTTTCAATTTAGCACTTTAATGTGTTAAAGTAATTTTAATGATGTTATTATACTTCATTACGCTAAAGTTGTAAAGTGTTTTTAACAACTTTTTTAAAAATTTTTTTAATTTTTTTTAGCAAGGCTCAAAATTTAAGGAAATATCGCAAATTTTGGGAAAAATAATTTTTGCAACCAAGTCGCTTTTTTTAGTTAAAAATAGTAAAATTTTGCCAAAAAGCAAAAAAACGGCAATTTTTTGCCGTTTTTTCTTCTTTGCGATATGTTAAATTTTGCTTACTGCTTCCATTTCTAATTCAATACTTTCAATGGCTTTTTTATTTTTACTTATTATTATAGCGTTCTTTATAATAGTAAAAGGCGTAACAACAAGACCTAAAACAGTGTAAATTGCAGCAATAAATAATTTTTTAAAGAAGCCGTTATTCCTTTCAATGTTACCCTCGCTATCAACGTTATATGAAACACCATACTTTCTTTCATGTTCCTCGTGCACTTCTTCGCCTTTTTTCCAACCTGCAATAGCGTTATAAAATCCGCAGAAGAATATACCTACTATTATTGAAATATAATCAGTACCTGTACCATTTACAAGAGCAAAAAAAATACCAAAAACGTATAAACAAGCGCTTATAATTATATTTTTTAATTTGCTTGAATTATCTTCCTTATAATAATTAATCGCTTCCCCTAACGCCGTTTGATAACACGATACGCATAACGTGCCGTACTCGTCACGCAAACTTTGAGTGGCTGTTGCGCAGTCTTCACATACGCCTGCGTTACATTTTGCACACATTGCAACTACTTCTTTGTTTAAATGTCTACTACATTTCATAACTTTTTCTCCTTTGTTTTGATAGCGGTTTGCTATATTTTGAATATATTATATAGCAGTTTGTTATAATTGTCAATAGAAAGGTGAAAATAAATGAAAATATTTCAAAATAGACTAAAAGAAGAAAGAAAGTCTTTTAATTTAACACAGCGCGAAATGGCAAACAAACTTGGCATAACGCAACCTTCGTATATAAGGTACGAAAACGGTACTGCCGAGCCTTCACTTGAAAATTTAGTAAAAATTGCAGATATTTTAAACATTTCGGTTGATTATTTATTAGGAAGAGCAGACATATAAAAAACGGCTAATTTTTTTAGCCGTTTTTTTTATAATTTTGTGCTCGTGTACGCGCGGGCGTATGTATAAGCGCGAGCGTATGCGTGTACTCGTGTGTGTGCGTGTGTAATGCGCATACACACACGCGTCTATATAAATAAAAAAGGCGGAAACTAATTCCGCCTTAATTTTATTTAATTATTCTTCAACCTTTTCAAGTAATTTAAGGTCAACGCCTTTTTCAGAAATTTTAATAATTTCTACTTTAACCGTATCGCCGATAGATAAAACTTCTTCAACGCTGTTAATTCTTTCTTTGCTCATTTTTGAAATGTGAATCATACCGTCTTTACCAGGGGCAAGCTCACAGAAAGCACCAACTTTTGGTAAAATTCTAACTACGGTAGAAATGAACATATCGCCAACTTCAAGGTCCTTTACAATAGCAGTGATAATTGCTTTTGCTTGGTTTGCCCTATCCATAGTTTCATCATAAGTAGCAATGAATACTTTACCTGTTTCGTCAATATCAATTTTAACGCCTGTTTCAGCAATAATCTTGTTGATTGTTTTACCGCCTGAGCCAATAACGTCTTTAATCTTTTCAGGGTCAATGTTAAAGGAAATAATTTTTGGAGCGTATTTAGAAAGTTCAGGTTTAACGCTTGGTAATACTTCAAGCATTTTATTTAAAATGTGTTGTCTACCTTCGTTTGCTTGAGAAATAGCCTTTCTTAAAATAGCTTCGTCAATACCCTTAATCTTAATGTCCATTTGAATTGCAGTAATACCCTTTTCAGTACCAGCAACCTTAAAGTCCATATCGCCAAGGAAGTCTTCTAAGCCTTGAATATCACTCATAACGGAAACTTTACCGCTTTCAACGTCCTTTATTAAACCCATTGCAATACCTGCAACAGGGCTCTTAATAGGAACGCCCGCATCCATAAGGGCTAAAGTTGAACCACATACAGAACCTTGTGAAGTAGAGCCGTTTGAAGATAAAACTTCACTAACAAGCCTTATAGCGTATGGGAATTCTTCTTCACTTGGAATAACAGGTTCAAGGGCGCGTTCAGCAAGTGCACCGTGGCCAATTTCACGACGGCCTGGGCTCTTTAACGCTCTTGCTTCGCCTGAAGCATAGCCTGGCATATTGTAGTGGTGCATATAGCGTTTAGCTACTTCTTCGTCTAAACCTTCAAGTTTTTGAACTTCAGAAATAGTGCCAAGCGTACAAGTTGTTAATACTTGAGTTTGACCACGAGTGAATACGCCTGAGCCGTGTACTCTTGGTAACACGCCGTTTTCACACCAAATAGGTCTAATTTCAGTTAAAGTTCTGCCGTCAGGTCTAACGCCTAAGTTAGTAATTTTTGCACGAACTTTTTCTTTTGTAATGTAGTATAAAGAGTCTTTAATTTCTCTTGCCATATCTGGGAAGATAGTTGCAAAATGTTCTAAACAATCTTTTTCAACTTCGTCTTGACGTTCTTGACGAACTACTCTATCAAAAGTATCTAACGCGTAGTCAAGTTTTTCACCAGCGTATTTTCTAACTTCCGCGTCTAAATCTTCTGGGATTTTGTAGAAATCCATTTCAAGTTTTGGCTTGCCGCAAACTGCAACGATTTCTTCAATGAACGCACATTGACGCTTAATTTCTTCGTGGCCGAATAAAATTGCGTTAACCATTTGTTCATCGTCAATTTCCTTAGCACCTGCTTCAACCATCATAATAGCGTCTTTCGTGCCAGAAAGGTATAAGCTTAATAAGCTCTTTTCTCTATCTTCAGTACCTGGGTTAATGATATATTTATCGTCAACCATACCAACTAAAACTGAGCCTGTAGGACCTTGCCAAGGAATATCAGAGATTGATAAAGCAATAGAGCTACCAAGCATTGCAAGTGGTTCAGGCATAATGTTTGTGTCAACGGAAAGAGCTGTTGCAATAACCGTTACGTCATTAAAAATACCTTTAGGGAAGAGAGGACGGATAGGTCTATCAATAAGGCGTGAAACTAAAATGGCCTTATCGCTTGCTCTACCTTCTCTCTTTTTGAAACCGCCTGGAATTTTACCAACGGCATACATCTTTTCTTCATAGTCAACGCTCAATGGAAAAAAGTCCATACCTTCTCTTGCAACGGGAGCCATAGTTACGTTTACCATAACAACGGTTTCACCGCAACGAACAAGACAAGAACCGTTTGCTTGTTGAGCGTATTTACCTACTTCAACAATCACTTCGCGACCGCCGATTTCGGTTTTAAACGTTTTAAAATTTTCTAACATCTTTTTCTCCTTTTATACTCTAATTTATAACACCAATAAATACTTTATTGGAACGCATTTAAGATAAATATAAAAGTTCTTCTTGAAATTCTTAAATAGAAAAAAAGGAGTGGTTGTTGCCACTCCTTGTTTTTTTATTTTCTAAGACCGAGTTTAGCAATGAGTGCTCTGTATGCTTCGATATCCTTAGATTTAAGGTAGTCAAGAAGACCTTTTCTACGACCAACCATTTTCATAAGGCCACGCCTTGAGTGATTGTCGTTCTTGTTGGCTTTAAGGTGCTCGTTAAGGTGGTTAATGCGCGTAGTTAAAAGCGCGATTTGAACTTCTGCAGAACCTGTGTCACCATCGTGAGTTTTGTAAGTTTCAATTACTTGTGATTTTGTTACTTTTTCCATTTTAATTTATCCTCCATTATGGAAATATTTGCTATTAAACAGAGCAATGCGTTGAGTATTCGCCAAAACCCTGCCTAAAGTATGTAAATATATTAACATATATTTATTAAAAACGCAAACGTTTTTTAGCCTTAATTATAAAGTTCACGCTTGCTTTTTATTATTTCATCAATTTTTTGAATATAAGTTGCTATGTTTTTAGGATTTCCATACCTTTCTATACGGTTCTCGCTTGGAATTACAAGTTTAGAAACGGCGTTTGCACCGCACGCAACGTTATTAGATGTTTCTTCCATAACGTCAATGTTGTATATACACTCTTTACCCTTTTTGCTATAACCTACGTTTTCTAAATTGCTAGCCGAATATTTTTGGCGGTATAAGTAATACGGATTATAACCGTTTTCGCTCGCTTTTAACCTAGCATAATCTATCATTTTAGTAATTTCGCCCTCTCTTAAACGGCTTTCTTGCTCTTTGAGTTTGGAACCGTTTTTTAAGCAAAGCGTATGCACGGTAAAGTTGTCTGGAGAAAGTTTTATAACGGTGTCAACCGTGTTTTTAAAATCTAAAAAGCTTTCATTAGTTAAACCTGCAATAATATCCATGTTGATATCAAAGCCATAAGACTTAGCCAAATAATACTTTTCAATAACGCTTTCTGCCGTATGCTTTCTACCAATAAGTTCAAGCGTTTTATTAGAAAAAGTTTGTGGATTAACGCAAATTCTAGTAACTCCAAAATCTTTTAAAATTTTAAGATTTTCACTGTTTATTGCATCTGGTCTGCCCGCTTCAACGGTAAACTCTTTAATAGAGTTTAGAAGTGGCTTTAAAGCCGTCAAAACGGCTATTAAGTGCTCGTTTTTAAGCGCAACGGGCGTTCCGCCACCAACGTAAATTGAACGTGGATTTTTAAGTAATTTTAACCCTTCGTTAATTTCTTTAACTAAGCAATTTATATACTCGTCAATATTTTTTTCTTTGGCAATTTCACTTGAAATAAAGGAGCAATAAGTGCACCTTGAAGGGCAAAACGGAATACCTACAAAAAGCCCGTCATACTCGCTGTTTTTATCAATTAAACCGCGTTGAGTTTCAATAATATCTTTAACAAGCTCTATCTTTTTAGGCATAACGTCAAAAACTTCTTTAAACTCTTTTTCAAAGTCCAAAGCGGAATACGCCATTTTTACAGGTCTTATGCCAGTAAGCGCACCCCACTCGAATTGAGCGTTAAACCTTTGCTTAAAAATTGAGTAAAGCCCAAGTTTTGAAAAGCGTTTTTCAAAGCGTTTTAATTCAAGTAAGCCACTTGTAACACGCTCGTTTTTAAAGCGATATAACGTGCCGTCAACTAAATATTCGTCAATAAAAGTGTTGCCAATAGTTTGCTGAGTATGCGCTACCTTAACGGCATCGCCCCCGTCAAACATAACGGCAACTTCTTCTAAATCTTTTTTATAATCTAATCTGTTTGTTTCAATCATAAAAATTTATTGGATTTGTTAATTTTTCTTCGTTAGTAGTAGTTAATTCGCCGTGCCCTGAATAAAGCGTAGCGCCGCTAATTTCAAAGAGTTTTTTTGCGGAATTTTTAAGCGCTAAATAGTCTCCTGTAGGAAAGTCAACTCTGCCAAAACTTCCTTTAAACAAAACGTCTCCGCAAAAGAGCATATCGCCTACTTTATAGGTAACGCCGCCTTTTGTGTGCCCCGGAGTTTTTATAACTAAAAACTCAATGCCGGAAAGCGTAATTTTTTGCCCGTCAGTCAAATACTCTTCTATTTCAAAAGGAGTAACGGGGTCGCCAAAAACTGAGCCTAAATTAAGGTTGCCGTCATTTATAAACTCGCTTTCATCTTTGCCAATATAAACTTTTGCACCAGCTTTTTGCAAAGCGTATGCTCCGCCAATATGGTCAAAATGGCCGTGAGTTAGCAAAACGTGTTTTATTTTAAAATTATGCTTTAACTGTTCAAGTTGTAAAAGGGCAGGATTTGCTCCAACGTCTATAGCAACTGCTTCACGCGTCAACTCGTTAATTAAAACGTAACAATTCGTTTGCAAAGCGCCCAAGTGATATACTTTTAATTCCATATTAGTTTGTAAACCTATAAACGTCTATAATAGTAGGGTCTGCTTTTAAATCTCTAACAAGATTATCAATATCTTCTTTTTTGTTGATTTTAAGAGTTATATCAAGAATAGAAACGTGATTTTTATTATCAATTCTACCGTTAACCGCTAAAATAAACAAATTATTCTTTTTGCAACCGTTTGAAACAATGGAAAGTAAAGATGCGTCTTCCTCAGCGTTAATGCGAAGATTTACAGTGTAACCAGCCTCGCCTTTCTTTCCTGTCCAAGAAGCTTCTAAAAGCCTTTCCTTGTCCTCATAGCGCATGTTAGGACAGTCTGCTCTATGCACCATTGCTCCGCGACCACGAGATACAAAACCTACTATTTTATCGCCTGGAACAGGGTTGCAGCACCTTGCAAATCTGATTAAAAGACCGTCAACACCCTTTATAGAAACGTCTCCTGTAGAGTGAACGACTTTTGAAGTTGCGCTAGTTGGGTAGCGATAAACAGGCGGAGCTTCTTTTTTATGGAAATCAAGAACTTTTATTAAAACTTGGTTTACGGTTACCGCTCCACAACCAACTGCGGCGTACATTTCATCAACACCAGCAAACGAGAGCTTTGCTCCAACCTTTTCAAAGCATTGCGAAGTTAATAATTCGCCAAAGTTATAACCTCTGTTTTTAGCTTCTATTTCAAGCATTTGCTTGCCTGTTCTTATAGCGTCTTCTGCCATTTCACGCCTAAAGAACGCCTTTATTTTAGCGCGTGCGCTGGTTGTTTTAACAACCTTAAGCCAGTCCCAAGAAGGACCTTTACTTGAGTTAGAAGTTATAATTTCAACAACGTTACCCGTTTCTAAAACGGTGGTTAACGGAACAATTTTACCGTTAACTCTAACGCCTGTACACTTGTTACCTATTTCAGTGTGAATTCTATAAGCAAAGTCAATAGCCGTACTACCTTTTATTAAGCTTATAACCTTTCCTTTTGGCGTAAATACTAAAAGCTCGCTGTTATATACGTCTTTAACGGAATCTAAAAACTCTTTACTGTCTTTAAAACCGCCTTGAAGGTCCATAGTTTCCCTTATCCAAGCAAGGCGCCTATCCATTTCGTTAGCAGACGTTTTATGTTCTTTATATTGCCAATGCGCAGCAATACCGTATTCAGCGGTATTGTTCATTTCATAAGTTCTAATTTGAATTTCAAAAATTTGACCGAAAGTAGTTACTACCGTAGTGTGCAAACTTTGGTACATATTTTCTTTAGGCATTGCAATATAGTCTTTAATTCTACCTGGCATTGGGTTCCAACGCTTGTGAATTTTACCTAAAAGTTCATAGCACTCGTCAACAGTATTTACCAAAACTCTTACGGCGGTAAGATCGTAAATTTGGTCAAGCGCAACGCCCTTCTTTTTCATTTTTTTATAAATGCTATAGAAGTGCTTCTTTCTACCAAAAACCTCGCCTTTAATGTTGCTTTCTTGTAAAATTTCTTTTAATACGGCAACTACTAAATTAACAAATTCTTGCCTTTCACCAATTTTTTGATTAATGTTAACAGACAAGTATTCATACATTTCTGGGTCTATATATTTAAGACACAAATCTTCAAGTTCACACTTAATTTGCGAAATACCAAGCCTGCCGGCAAGTGGGGCAAAAATTTCAAGTGTTTCATTTGCCATACGGAATTGCCTTTCGTGTGATAAGAAGTTAAGCGAACGCATATTATGAAGCCTATCGGCAAGTTTAATAATAATTACTCTTATGTCTTTTGCCATAGAAACGAAAATCTTTTTAAAATTTTCAGCTTGCTCTTCTTCTTGAGATTTAAATTCAATTTTTTCAAGTTTTGTAACGCCCTCAACAAGCTCTAAAACTTCTTCGCCAAACTCTTTTTTAATGTCACTTGCTGAAAAAGACGTATCCTCTAAAACGTCATGCAAAAAGGCGGCGGTCAAAGTATTAGCGTCCATACTCAAACCAATTAAAATATCAACCACGGCGCAAGGGTGTGTAAAATATTCTTCGCCTGAAGCACGCTTTTGATTTAAATGCGCTTCTTTTGCAAAATAATAGGCGCGAATAATGGCGTCCGCTTCATCAGGCGGATATATGCTTTTAATTTTCTCTAAAAGTGTAACGTTTTCCATTTTTCACCTATTTTAAACTTTTTACGTTTTTGTAAATTAAAGAGTTTTCTAAACTGCTTTTTTCGCTTTTATTTATTAAAATTGAGCCATCTTCAAGTTTTACTAATCCAAGTTCTATAAATACGCAAACCGCAAAAACAACCTGAATTAAAGGTAAATCTTGCACGTTTAATAAAAATAAGTCGTTTATAGTTTTTGCACCTTCGTTTACCTTGCCAATAATAGCCTTATATACGCTTGCAAAAATTAACCTATCTACACTTAAATTTTCTAAACTTTCTTGCTCGCTTAAATTGGCTTTTGCCTCGCTTAATACTAAAGAAACGTCATTGCTTGTTTTTAAGTTAAAAAACAAGTTTTTTAAATATTCAAGTTTTACATAAATTTCTTTATCATCTCTTTTTACAACTTGCTTAACGTATCCTTTAAGATAATTTCTACCTTTAAAGTTAGATAAATTCGGCTCAAAAATAACCGTTTTTGCCTCTTTGCTTTTTAAAAATTCCACGTTATTTAAGCCGTTAAAATACATAAAGTCATTATACTTTGTTGAAAATGAAACGTGCTTAGAACCCTCTTTTATTGGACCAGCATTAACAGCATCTATATCAACGGCAAATACAGGCTTTTTATTGCCTTGACCGCAAGGCTCAAAGAGCAACATTTCACTTGCAAGCCTTTCGCCAAACCTTCCGTTAACGTAGCAGTCTATTTCAATGGTTTTTTCAAGAGTTTTATCTTTGTAATTTTCTGTTATATAAGAATTTAATTCCAAAGCAAAACGTTCTAAATTTTCTTCTTCTATAGTTACGCCGGCAGCTTGAGCATGCCCACCGTAATCTATTAAACTTTTAGAACAAGCACCTATTGCTTCAAAAATATTTATACCGTCAATACTGCGTGCAGAGCCGTGTAAATATTCATCTATTTTAGAAAACAATATTGTAGGCTTATTAAATTCTTCCGTAATACGCGCGCTTACAATGCCTAAAATTCCATTTATAAAATCTTTACCGTAAAGCACTATAACACTATCGTAGTTGCCTTTCGTTTTAAGCATTTCTTTAACTTTAGCGTACAAATTCTCACATTCTGCTTGTCTACCTATGTTGTAATTAGATAATGCCATAGAAAGTTCTTTCACTATAACGTCACTGTCGCTTAAAAAAGTTTTTAATGCCGAGTTTGCATCGCCCATACGCCCAGCAGCGTTTACTCTTGGAGCTACACCAAATGCAAGTGATGACGCAGTTATTTCTTTAATGCCAGAAATTTCAATAAGCGATTTTATTGCCTTGCAAACCTTACCACTTTTTATGTTTTTAATACCTTCGCTAACAATATCACGATTTTCGCTAATAAGAGGCATACTGTCTGCCACTGTTGCAAGCGAAACAATATCTAAATATTTATTTGCCTTTTCTCCAATTAGCGCGTAGCAAAGTTTGTACGCAACGCCGGCACCGCAAAGAAAATCAAACGGATAGTCTTGGTTTTTTAACTTACAATTTATAACCGTGCAATCTGGTAAAACGCTAGGTAATTCGTGGTGGTCGGTAACAATAACGTCCACCCCTAAATCTTTTAAATATTCAACTTCATTATATGAACTAATGCCACAGTCAACGGTTATTAAAAGGTCGGGGAAAAGATTTTCACAAACGTCATCAATGGTTTTTTGTGAAAGACCGTAACCGTCCTCCCTTTCTGGCACGACGGCATACACGTTTACGCCATATTCAATTAGCGTTCTATATAACACGGTGGTCGCACAAATACCGTCTGCATCATAATCGCCGTAAATTACAACTGTTTCTCCGCCCTCTTTTGCTTGATTAATTCTTTCTACTGCTTCTTTTACCCCACTTAAAGTAAACGGACTAAAAAAATTGTGCTTGCCAGCGTTTAAAAAGCCGTCTACCTTTTCTAGCGTATCATACCCGCGCGAATATAAAATAGCAGTGGTTTCATTAAGCAAATTGCACGCTTCTGAAAGATTTTTTATGCTATTAAGTTCTTCTTGTGTGTATTGCTTTTGTAAAATTTTCATAGCAAATTATCCTTCTTACGTTTTAAAATAAAGGGACGGGATATTATATCCCGTCCTCCACCTTTAAATTTTTTATGCTTTTTTTACTTTTTTTTGTTTGTTTCATTTTTGCGCCAAGCTTTCTTATATATACCCAAAGTGGAGTTGCAAGGAATACTGACGAGTACGTACCTGCAAGTAAACCAAATATTATTGGGAGCGCAAATTCTGCCATTGTAGAAACGCCCATCAAAGAGCAAACAACCGCTAAAACCACAATTACAAGTAACGTTGTTATTGTTGTGTAAATTGTTCTAGTTAAAGTGTTCTTAACTGCCAAGTTAACAATTTCGCTATCGCTAGCATCTTTAAGAGAGTTTAATTTTTTGAGTTCTCTTACTCTGTCAAAGATAACGATAGTAGCGTTAATTGAGTAACCAATAACCGTAATGATAGCAGCAATAAACGTTGTGTTTATTTGCACTTGGAAGATAGTGCATAATGTAATCATAATAAACACGTCGTGACAAAGTGAAACAATTGCTGCCAAACCAGATGCAACCGTAAACCTTATCATAATGTAAATAAGCATTACAACAACGGCAACTGACGCTGCAATTATAGCGTTTTTAAGAAGTGTGCGAGCTGTTGACGCGCCAACTATTTGAGCTGAACAATCGTCTTTAACAAAAGTGTTATCAGTTTGTTTTACAAGCTCGCTTATCTTGAAAAGTATACCGTCTTCAAAATTTTCAGCTTCAGTGCCTTGAATAGAATTTAAGAATTGCTCTTGATATTCAGCATCGTCACCACTTTTTTTATCGCCGTATTCTATACCAATTTCTAAAGTAGTATTGTCTTCACCAGACCAACGCTCTTTACCCTCACTAACGTTAAATCCCTCTTCTTTAAGAAGATTTAAAATTTGTTCCTTAGTTTCTTCTTTATCATATACACCGTTACTATAATCTGATCCGAGTGAAACGTTTACCGTTGCACCGCCTGCAAAGTCAAGACCGATGTTCATTCCTATTGTTAAAAGTAAAATTATACCCGTTAAAATTAAAGCTACTGCAAACGAGCCAAAATATTTAAACCATTCTGCTACTTTTAAATTTAAATCATTAATCTTCTTCATCGTAAACAACCTCCCTCTTAAGACCAAGGAACTTATTATTGTTTTCAGAAAGATTCATTAAAAGTTTTAATATAAACCTTGATAAAACAATAGCAGTAATCATTGATAATACTACACCTATAAGAAGCGTAATAGCAAAGCCCTTAATTGTACCTGGACATAAAATCCATAAAATTATAGCTGCTAAAATTGTTGTAATATTACCGTCAAAAATAGTTACGAAAGCTCTTCTATAACCAGCTTTAACTGAAGATATTACCGTTTTACCCGCAACGTATTCTTCTCTTATTCTTTCAAAGATAATTACGTTTGCGTCAACCGCCATACCTATAGATAAAATTATACCCGCTATACCTGGAAGTGTAAGTTGAACTACAGGAATAAGCGCAAGTAAAACAATTAAAAGCACAGTGTAAATAGAAAGTGAAATAGATGCAACTATACCTAAACCGCGATATTTTAAAATCATTATTGCAAAAATAACTAATAAACCAATAGCACCCGCAATAACGCTCGCTTTAAGCGCATTTTCACCAAGTGATGCACTAATCTTATTAGATTCGCCAAGTTCAAAGTTAATTTCAAGCCTACCGCCTTCAACTACAGCCGCAATGTTTTGTGCCGTTTCAAAGTCGCTTAAACCGCTAATTATTGCTGAATTGCTAGTAATTTGTTCGCTAACCGTTGCAGAAGAATAAACCGTGCCGTCAAGCTTAATATCAAGCGTTTTGCCAGTTCCAGCAAGTTCGCCTGTTATTTGTGAAAATAACGAACGGCCTTCATCTGTAAACTCTAAGTAAACTACAGGCAAACCGTCATTATCATAACCAGCGTAACTAGTTTTAACGTGTGAACCTTCAAGTTTAACGGAATCTTCAACTTCAAAAGTTAAAACACCTGCACTACAAATAATTTCTAAAACCTCTTCGTAGTTTTCATCTAACGCTGGAACTTCAACTCTAATTTCTCTATCTGCGCCAACGCCTTGAATTGTAATAGTTGCTTCTGTATAACCTTTTTTGTCAAGACGTTGCCTTAAAACGTCAACAGCACTGTCAAACTCTTTGTCAATGTCAACTTCATCGTTTGAACCGTCAGCCTTTGGCGTTAATACGGCATAGTAACCACCTTGAAGGTCTATACCTAACGGAATAGTGTTTGCAATACCAACGTACTTTTTAGTTCCATTCGCTATAAACGATGGAAGTGCAAAAGATGCAAATTCTAAAACAGCTAAAATTGCCGTAAAGAAAATGATGATAAAAAGCACAATTCCAGATTTTGTCTTTTTCATTTACTGCCTCCCATAAGTAGCATAGAAGTAAAATTAAGCATTATACTTCATAATACATATATACTTTTTTATTATAAATGTAAAACTTAATTAAGTCAATAAAATTTTTCATTTTTACTAATACTTTTTATATATTTATATATAAATTTAACAAAAAACGGCAAAATAAAAGCGCAAACGCTAAATTTGCACTCTTTTATTTATAATTATTCAGTTAAGCGTAGTATGTTTTTGCAAAAATTATTTTTTATTTACAGCTATAACTCCTGCAACCGCACCTATTGCAACTCCAAGCAAAATTTCCCAAACTAAAGCTACGTTAAATACAAACGAGCCTGATATTAAGGAAAATACCACATAGCAAATTATAGATATCACTGCACCAAAAAAAGCACCTTTTATTAAGCCTTTTTCGCCTTTAACCGACATAAAACATCCCAAGAAAACCGATAGACATTTTATTAAATAATTGACTGGTTTTATAACTAAATCATCAAGAGAACAAACGCTTATTATTAGTGCAAAAACTAACACGCCAATTAAAGAAAATAACAATGCAATTACCACGGCTTTTAATAGAGATATAAACACGTTTTTACTTTCAAACATAATAAAAAACCTCTGCACAGTATTATAAATTATGCAAAGGTTTTTATTTTAATTACTATTTAATTTTTATTATTTAGCTTCTTCAGCCTTTTCCTTAGGTTGATCTTCTTTAACTTCCTTTTGTTTTTCTACCTTTTCAGGTAAAGTCATTTGGTAAATTGCGCGCTTGTCAAAAACAAGTTCTGCATTTCCTGTAGCTAAAACAAAAGTTGATGCTTCGTGGTCAACTGAAACAACCGTTCCAACTATGCCACCAATTGTTATAACCTTAGTGCCTTTGCATAAACTATCTTTTCTCTTTTGGTCTTCTGCCATTTGTTTTTTGCGTTGTTTAGAGTTAAATACCATCATTACAACAAATAAAACAACAATTACGCCCAAAAAGATATAAGTTCCAAGGTTGCTTTGCTTGTCTCCTGCAAGTAAATTAAATAAATACATAGTTAAATTCTCCTTTTTCTATAATATACTATTTTTTAAGCAATTTTGCAAGTGTTATTCTAATTTATATTGAATTTTTACGCCTTATTTGTAGTTTTCATAAAATTCTTGACAAAATTCGGTAAAACAATCGTTTAAAATAGCCTCGCGCATGTCCTCCATAAGCTTAATTAAGAAAGTTATGTTATGTAAACTTATAAGCATTGCACCCATCATTTCGTTTACATTTATCATATGCCTTAAATACGCTTTAGTGTAATTTTTACAGCAGTAGCAATTACACTTAGAATCAAGCGGAGTATAGTCTTCTTTATACTTTCCGTTTCTAACAACCACTTTACCGCTACTTGTCATAGCCGTACCGTTACGAGCAATTCTAGTTGCTAAAACGCAGTCAAACATATCTATACCGCGCCTTACGCCCTCAATTAAACAATCTGGACTTCCAACGCCCATTAAATACCTAGGTATATCTTGCCTATAATGAGGAAGCATTTCATCTAAAATTTCATACATTATTTCTTTAGGTTCGCCAACGGATAAACCGCCTATACCTATACCGTATTTTGCATACGGTTGAGTTTCTTTTAAACTTTGAAGTCTTAGGTCTTTAAACATATTGCCTTGCACTATTGGAAAGAGTGCTTGGTCTTCATTAGTATGATAATTGTAGCATCTATCAAGCCAATCAAGCGTGCGCTTCATTGCCTTTTTGGCATAATTTTTATCAACTCCGTACGCTGAGCATTGGTCAAATGCCATAATGATATCCGCGCCTAAATTGTTTTCAATTTCAATAGCTCTTTCAGGAGTTATAAAGTGTTTAGAACCGTCAACGTTAGATTGAAAAGTTACGCCGTCATCTTTAATATCGTTAAGTTTTGCAAGCGAAAATACTTGAAAGCCACCGCTATCGGTAAGTATTGGCTTATCATAGTTCATAAATTTATGTAAACCGCCGGCATTTTTAACTATTTGGTCGCCAGGACGCATAAATAAGTGGTAAGTATTTGCAAGTATTATTTGAGCGCCAGCCTCGTGTAAATCTCTAGGAAAAACGCCCTTTACGGTTGCTTGCGTGCCAACAGGCATATAAACGGGGGTTTTAATATCGCCGTGCGGAGTATGTAAAATGCCCGCCCTTGCACCCGTGCGTTTATCTTGTTTAATTACTTCATAAGAAAATTTTTGCATAGTTTTATAGTTTTGTTTATTATTATTTTTTGTAAGTTGATTATAAAATAATCATGCTATCGCCGAAAGAGAAAAAGCGATACTTGTTCTCAACTGCATACTCGTATAAGCCTAAAGTTTCATCTTTTGTAGTAAAGGCTGAAACAAGCATAATTAAGGTTGATTCTGGAAGATGGAAGTTAGTTATTAACCCGTCAACGCATTTAAACTTGTACGGAGGATAAATAAAAATGTTAGTATCTCCACTTTGAGCTCTAACAAAGCCGTTAACATCGGCAACCGTTTCAAGCGTTCTAACAGACGTTGTTCCAACTGCTATTATTCGCCTATTTTCACGTTTTGCCCTATTTATAATCTCTGCATTTTCCTCAGTAATTTCATACCACTCAGAATGCATAACGTGGCTAGTTACGTCATCAACTTTAACAGGCCTAAACGTGCCTAAACCTACTTTTAATTCAACGCTAGCAAACTCAACGCCCTTTTGTTTTAACGCGTTAATAAGCTCGCTTGTAAAATGGAGCCCCGCAGTTGGAGCAGCGGAACTACCTAAATTTTTTGAATACACGGTTTGGTATCTTTCTTGGTCTAAAAGTTTTTCCTTAATATACGGCGGAAGTGGCATTTCACCCACGCGTGAAATAATGTCTTCAAACACGCCGTCATATAAAAACCTAACAACTCTACCACCGCTTTCAGTACGACCTAAAACTGTTAACGATAGTTCTTCATTTATTGTAAGCTTTATGCCTTCTTTTGCTTTTTTGCCCGGTTTTACCATTACTTCCCAATCGGTCAAATTAAGCCTTTTTAAAAGCAAAATTTCAATTTTTCCACCGTGCTCAGTATATGCAAACATACGCGCTGGCAAAACGCGCGTGTTATTTACTACAAGCAAATCGCCTTTTTGCAAAATGTCTAAAACATTAGAAAATATGCCGTTTTTTATCTCTTTTGTTTGCTTGTTATAAAAGAGCAACCTTGAACTATCACGCGGGTAAACAGGCGTTTGAGCAATGAGCTCTTCGGGTAAATTGTAATAAAAATCACTTGTTTTTAGCATAATTAGTTTTCATCAAAAATTGACGTTTGAATATCTAAATGAGGGCATTTAATATTTAAATGCTCGTAGGCTTTTTTAGTGCAAACTCTACCGCGATTAGTACGCGAAATAAAGCCAAGTTGTAATAAATACGGCTCGTAAACGTCTTCTAAAGTAGTAACGTCTTCATTAATAGTTGCGGCTAAAGTTTCAAGCCCAACAGGACCGCCGTTAAACTTTTCTATCATAGATTTTAAAAGTGCTCTATCAATGCTATCAAGCCCTAATTCATCTATTTCTAAGCGTGAAAGGGCTAATTTGGCATCATCTAAAAGTATTGAATTGTGTCCTAATACAAACGAAAAGTCACGCACGCGCTTTAATAATCTATTTACAATTCTAGGCGTTCCACGGCTACGCATAGCAATTTCTTTGGCGGCATCATCTTCAATATCTATACCTAAAGTTTTTGAAGAACGGCACGCTATTTCTTTAAGTTCATCAGTTGAATAAAGTTCTAAACGCAAAAGAACGCCAAAGCGGTCCCTAAGCGGAGAAGAAAGCATTCCCGCTTTTGTAGTTGCACCTATTAAAGTAAACTTTTTAAGTGGTATTTGAACGCTTCTTGCTGACGGACCTTTTCCTATGATAAAATCAAGGGAAAAGTCTTCCATTGCAGGATATAAAATTTCTTCAATGTTGTGATTAAGCCTATGAATTTCGTCAATAAAAAGCACGTCACCATCGTTTAAATTGGTTAAAATTGCAGCTAAATCGCCCGCTTTTTCTATTGACGGACCACTAGTCACTTTAATTTGCGAACCCATTTCACTTGCAATAATGTGTGCAAGTGTAGTTTTACCAAGACCTGGAGGGCCGTAAAGTAAAACGTGGTCAAGCGCCTCTCCGCGCATTTTAGCAGATTTCATAAAGACAACTAAGTTGTCTTTAACCTTTTCTTGACCAACATAACCTTCCATTGATTTTGGTCTTAATATATTTTCAACTTCATCATAGCTAGTTTTTTCAACGTCTAAAACTCGTTCGTTTTCTACGCCAAAAATATCTTGTTCGTCTATCATAACTCACCTTTATTTAATAGTTTGAAGCGCTATTGTAATAATGCTTTCAATAGTATCCGCCCCACGCAATTTAGCTTCTTCAACCGCCTTTTTACTGTCTTGACGGCTAAAACCTAAACTCATAAGCGCAATAACGCCGTCTTCATCAAGCGGGCTTGTAGGCTCGCTTTGTTTTTTAGATGATTTAGTACCTTCTGGAAGGTCTAATGAAGAAATATTTTCACGAAGTTCTAAAATAATGCGTTCCGCAGTCTTTTTACCTAAACCTTTAACGGCAGAAAGCCCTTTAACGTCACTTGAAGCAATGATGTAAGCCAAGTCTTTAAGAGGCATAGCCGAAAGTATAAGAATACCCATTTTAGGTCCTACGCCTGAAACGGAAATGAGTTTTAAAAACATACTCTTTTCTTCTTGTGAAATAAAGCCATATAAACTAATAGCATCTTCCTTAACGTGCATATACGTATAAATTCCGCCTTTCTTTTCTAATGAAAGTACAGTAAAAGCCGATGCAGAGCAAGTAACTTCAAAGCCTACTCCGCCCGTTTCTAAAATTATTACGCCGTTATTTTGGCTTATTACGTTTCCGTTTAAATAACCTATCATATTACTCCTATTTTATAGCAAATGAACTGCTTAATCTGTTTGTTTGAGAGTGAGTGAGCGCAACCGCTAACGCATCTGCAGCGTCATCTGGCTTTGGAATTTTAGCAAGGTTTAAAAAAGTGCGCGTCATTTCTTGAATTTGTTTCTTTTCCGCCCTGCCGTAACCCGTAAGCGCTTGTTTTATTTGGAGCGGTGTATATTCGTAAAGACTTTTACATGCCTTAGTGCAAGTTAAAAGTATTACGCCCCTTGCGTGTGAAACGTTTATTGCGGTTGTTGCGTTATTGTTAAAGAATAATTCTTCAAGCGCAATTTCATCGGGATTAAACTTTGCAATTAACGTTTTTAAATCTTCTTCAATAATTAAAAGCCTTTCGGGAAGTTTTTTTTCTTTCGGTGTTAAAATTACGCCGTAAGCAACAGCTTTTGGCTTTCCATTTATAACATCTATAACTCCCCAGCCTACAGTAGCAAGACCAGGGTCTATGCCTAGAATACGCATAAACACTCCCCCTATTATAATTATATAATATATTATAATTCATATATTAGATTAAGTCAACCACTAAAACGTTTTAAAAAACCAAAAAAGTGTGGCGGTTTGCCACACTTTTTTATATTGTTTTTACATAAGAACGCCTACGCTTGTGATTAACCGCATCAAAGCGTTTCCATTGTGCTTGAACCTTATCGTTCGTTTCTAAATTTAAGTTAGTTTCGCAGTATTCAATGTTTGAATTTTGCATCATTTCTATTAAAGCGGCAAGACCAACCGCATTTACGCCCATAGAACGATATTTAGGCATAACGCCAACTAGCGCAAGGTCTAATATTTTAGGATTTTTTACAGCTTTTAAAATTCTAAAAATAGTAGGCAAAGTAAGCTTTCCGCCACTTTTTTGAACGGCTTTTGCTATACTTGGCATTCCAAGGCCAAAATATGCAACCTCATCGTTTTCATCAACTATAACGGCAATATACTTACTGTTAATTAAAAGTTTAAACTGTGAAAGAATTTGCTTTTTCATTTCCTCTGTAAAAGGAACAGTGCCGTATAGTTCTTTATAACACTCGTCTAAACACTTAAAAATACCGTCTGCATATTTTTTAATAATTTGACTTGTTGAAAGCCCTTCAACTCTTTTAAGTTTGTTTATTTTAAGTGCCTTTTCAGCAATTTTTGCTATTCTCTCGTCTCTTTCCTTTTTTAAATAGAGTTTATACTCTACCCAGTCCACTTCCTTTTTAAAACCGCAATTTTCAATTAAGCGCGCATAGTATTCGTAGTTATATTGCTCTTCAAAAGTAGAAAGTTCGTTAAAACCCTCAATAAGCAAACCCTCACGCTCTAAATCGCTATAACCAAGCGGACCGCAAAACGTGTCCATACCTTGTTCTTTACCAAAAGTTTCAAGCGCGTTAAAAAGAGCGGTGGCAACTTCTTGGTCGTCAATTGCATCAAAACGGGTAAAGCGCAAGCGCTTTTCATTGTGAATTTCGTTATATTGTTTTTGAATTATACCTTGTATTCTGCCAACAACCTTGCCGTCTTTTTTAGCCAAGAAAAACTTGGAAACGCAAGTTTTAAAATATACGTTTTTATCGGTAAAAATAGATTTTTCATCATCGTATAAAGGCGGAACAAAGTAAGGGTTATTTTTGTATAATTGAAGCGGAAAATCTATAAATTCTTTTATATCTTTTTTAGTTTTAACTTCTATAATTTCTACCATATAATTTTATTCCAATTCTTCATCTTCTCTTCTTATTGGCAAGTATCCGTAACCAGCAAGCCAAGGCCCGTTATGGCAACCGCTTACAGGCGACATAATAACCTTTTCATGATTGGTTTGTATTCCGTATTCTTTTTCAATTTCAACAAGCTCTTTTAAAACGCTATCGCCCGTGTAAATATGGAATAAAATATAGTCTTCACTCTTTCTATCGCCTATAATTTCTAAAAGCGTTTCACAAGTCTTTTTAAGCGCTTTCTTTTGCGTTCTAACGCTTGCAATAGAAACTATTTCACCTTCTCTACTAAAGTGAATTACAGGGCAAATATTAAGCATTTTGCCCATTAAAGCTTTACCGCCCTTAAGCCTGCCGTTATAAATTAAATAATCAAGCCTACCGTCAATACCTAAAAACTCTTGCCTTTCCATACACCATTTAATTTCTTTTAAAACAGTTTCTGTAGGAACGCCTTGCTCAAAAAGTTCAGCAGCTTTAATAGCAAGTAAACCTTCGCCAAAACAAGTAATTTTAGAGTCTATTACGTTTATTTTAAGCTTATCTTCATACTCCTTAGAAACAAGCCTTATAAGGTTATAAGTTCCACCAAGAGCAGAGCTTATTGCTATAATTAAAACCTCATCGTAACCCCTTTCAATTACGCTTTTGAAAAACGTGTGTAATTCTTCAATTGTAGGCATTGCAGTTCTAGGAAGATTATTTTTAGGGTCTTTTAACGTTTCTAATTTTTTATAAAAAGCTTCAGCGTCAAAATCTAAACCCTCAATATATTCTTTACCTTCAAACAAAATGTGTACTCTAATAAAATCAATATCATATTTTCTATAACGCTCTGGAGCGTATTCAATACAGCCTGTTGACGTACAAGCTACCAATCTTTTATTACTCATAATATTCTCCTTAATATAATTTTATTCTACTGAAATAAGCAAACTGTAAACTGCTTGCCCACCGTCGTAAACAGATAATTCAAAGTCAGGAAAAGTTTCTTCAAAAACCTCTTCAAACCTTTGCCTTTCTTCTTCATCTAAATCTTTACCGTAAAATACGGTAATAATTTCTTTGTCTTCATCAACCACTTTAAGAGCATCAATAGCAGTGTCAACAGCATTTGCATTAACTGCTGTTAAATGACCGTCACATATAGCCATAAATTCGCCCTTTTGAACGGTTAAACCATCTAAAGTAGCGTTTCTTACAGCGTACGTAACCTCAATGCTAGAAACGTCTTTTATAGCGCCTTCTATGTCGGAAATTTGGTCGTCAATATCGTCCATAGCAGTGTTTATTACTGAGAGCGCAACGTAGCCTTGTTGAATTGTTTTTGTAGGAACAACGTAAACGTTTGAATTAGCATACATTTCCTTGGCTTGTTTGCTAGCAAGTAAAACGTTTGAATTGTTAGGCAAAACAATAATATTGTCAGCATTAACTTTATCAAAAGCAGTAATAAAATCTCCTGCTGACGGATTTGAAGTTTGACCGCCGTCAACAACCTCGTCTGCTCCAAGTTCTTTAAATAATTCAGTTATACCGTCTCCACTAGCAACTGCAACAACTGCCAGTTTTTTGCGAGGAGCCTTTTTCTCCTCTACACCAGAGTGTTGAACGGTCATATTTTCTATTTTTAAAGTTAAAAATTCACCGTACTTTTGACACTCGTTTATAACTAATCCTGGAGTTAAAGTGTGAACGTGAACTTTAACCGCGTCCTTTTCCTTATATATAACTATAGAGTCGCCCCCAATAGATTTAAGGTAATCTTTTATTAAGGCAACGTCAAAACCGTCAACGTCAACTTTTTTATTTTGAAGCCTTAAAATAAACTCTGTACAGTAGCCGTAAACCATTTCGCTATCACTAGTGAATAATGAAAAATCAACGGCATTACTTTCACTAACTTCTTCATCAAAAGAAACCGCCAACTCTTCTCCAACAAGTGCTTTGAGCATTCCTTCTACAACGTAAACGTAACCAGCACCACCACTATCAACAACGCCCGCCTCTTTTAAAACAGGTAAAATTTCTTTTGTTTCTTGTAACGACTTGCGTGCTTGCTTAAGGTGTAAAGTGTAAAAATCTTCAATAGTAGAATTTCCGTTAACGTTATTAGAAGCATATTCAGTAGCCTCTCTAAATACTGTTAACAAAGTACCTTCAACAGGTTTTTCAACAGCTGAATAAGCGTATTCTACGCCTTTTTGATATGCTACTGCAAGGTCTAATGGACTAGCCACTTTAAGACCTTCTAATCCCTTTTGAATGCCCTTTATAATTTGCGACAATATAACGCCGGAATTTCCTCTTGCGCCCATGACGGCACCGCTAGCAAAGTCACACGCAATTTCTCCAATAAAATCACTTTCATTAGATAAAAACGCTTGAACTCCACCCTTTAAAGTTTTTAACATATTTACGCCCGTATCTCCATCTGGAACGGGAAAAACGTTTAAATCATTTACTATTTGAGCGTTGTTTTGTAAAGCTCCAGCACCGCTTAAAAGCATGCTTTTAAACACTTTACCGTCAACAGTATAATTACCCATAATTCACCTTTTGTATTTACGGCAAAATTCGCCATTTTTTTTATTACTATTATAATTTATCATACAATGGTAAAAATCAAGTTAAATTTTTACGCTTTTTTAAATTATATTTATATAATTTTAAAAAAATTGTAATTTTTGCTTTAAAAATAAAAAAGCGCACGGCCTTTTGCCATGCGCTTTTACTTTAATTAAATTTTAAATCCAAATATCTTCAGATTCATATGTTGCAATAATTGTTACGTCTTCGCTATCTGCGTCATAGTTCCAAACAAAATTCTTTGAATTTTCAATACTATACTTAGTTTCAGTACCTTCAATTCTAAATCCGTCAAAGAACATTTCCTTAATAACTGTATACGTAACGCTTCCAATAACCTCTCCAGTTTCAGGGTCGTATGTGTCAATTGTTTCTTGTTTTTCAACGTAAATAGCATCTGTAGAAGGATTGTAACTATCTAAGCTAAAGTCTTGACCATATTCAACACTAAACGTGCCTATCGTTTCACCATAACAACCTTTTACAGTAACGTTGAACGTTTTAAGAACCGTTTCAGCAATAAGAACTAAATCTTCACTATATAACCAAGCGTCGCCACTAACAGGAACTTCTTCGCCAGTAGTTTCTACAACCAATCTAGAAAGTTTATGGTAAGGGCGAGTAGAAATAAGTGTATAAGAAGAACCAAATTCTACTTCTTGAACGCTATCTTCAATATCAACACCTTGATATTTAATGGTTACGTTTATCTTAGCACCAGTCCACTTAGCAACTAATTCTACTGCTTTATCTTCAATCATCCAAGCTGCAGTAAGGTCAATTTCTTCACCGTTAAGTAACCAGCCTGCAAAATTATGATTTGCTTTAGTAGTTGTAGGAACGTCTTCAGCATTTGCGTATGGTGCTTCACCAAACTTAAACGTAGCGCCGTCAACATCGCTACCGCCATCTACGTTGAAAGTTACCTGAGTTGTTTTAAGTTTCCATTGAGCAACTAAAGTAGCTTCGCCACCGTCTTTATTCCAAAGAGATTTTGCATCATAATCTTCGCCGTCAAGCTTCCAGCCTGCAAGGTCATATCCTGTTCTTGTAACTGTTGGAAGATTTAATTGTTCGCCAAACACACCTAATATGCTTCTTTCGTTTTCAGGAAGTTCATCGCCACCGTTTACGTCAATAGTAATTGTAGTAGGATTTTGCGTCCAAACAGCTGTTAAAGTTGCCGTTTTATCTTCAAGCGCCCAAGCCGAAGTTACGTCATAAGCTTGACCGTTAAGCGTCCAACCGCCAAACACGAAACCAACTTTAGTAGGTTTTGCAAGAGTAAACGCTTGACCATAAGTAGCAACAAACGTAAGGTCACCAGTATATTCGCCACCGTCTAACTCAAGAGTTATGTTAGTAGTTTTAACATCCCAAGTAGCAACGAGCGTTGCAGTAGCTTCTTCAAGAGCCCAAGCAGAATCTACGTCATAAGCTTGACCGTTAAGTGTCCAGCCAGCAAACGCATAACCAACTTTAGTAGGTTTTGCAAGAGTAAACGCTTGACCATAAGTAGCAACAAACGTAAGGTCACCAGTATATTCGCCACCGTCTAACTCAAGAGTTATGTTAGTAGTTTTAGCTGT
>JAFYTO010000002.1 GCA_017558825.1 Clostridia bacterium | reverse complement strand
CATACCTTGAAGTATTAAAATATGCGATACTGCCATTCCCGCTATAAATCTTCTAATATCTGATATGTCGTAATAAAGTTTGAGCTTTGATGATGCGTATGACCTAAAATCATCGCAAATTTCATCAAGCGTTACGTTTTTGTCATAATTTACACGCTCTAACTTACTCTTGTTCCTCTCTATATCGTTGAGCATGCAAAATCTTTGTTCGTTTAATTTCTTCTTCTCTTTCTTATTAGGCGTTTCTTGAACTGTAGTAGAGTTAGCCTCAACTTTAACGTCAGTTTCAATTTCGCCAATAATTTTACACTCAGTATTAGATTTGCTTCCTTCTCTAACCATAAGAGTAATAATTAAAACGAGCAATGAAAATAAAATTATTAAAATGTATCCAAGAACGGCGTAATTAGACGTTAAAAATGCAGGTAATGCAAGTAACGCTGTAACGCCACCTTCATATAACATAATAGTTCTCCTTATTCGTTTACAGTTTCGGTAGTGGTTTCAACAGCAGTGATTTCTTCTTGAACTTGCTCTACAGCTTGTTCTAAAACCTCATTTTCTTCAACAGGTTCTTCTAACTGTTTAGAAATTGTTTCTTCGTTTTGTTGATATTGCACTTTGTTTGGATTAACAGTTAAATTCTTTAATAATTTTTTAGAATAATCTGCTTTTTGTTCACCAAGAGCAAATTCAACGTATTCGCTAAACGATTTATCTCCCTCGTCAATTTTATCTTTTAAAACTATTGACATGGAAGGAATTATTTTACTGCCCACAGACACGTCTAAAATTTCATCAACACTTAAACCTGCCGACATCAAAAGCGCAATGTGCTTTTCAAGCAAAATCCAAGATTTATTTGCAATTTTAAACGGTGCGTAATTGGTAGTAAACTTAACAAGCCTGTCAATCTTTTTCCAACTGTTTTCTTGCAAGTTAGCATCTTTACCTTCTTTTTCAAGAATATAATCAAGTTGATACTTATTAAACTCAAAGTGTGAAGATGGCAATTCGCCAATGTGCGTAACAGTGTAATCTAAGTAATTAACAGTTGAAATTCTAACGATATTTTCAGGCAATGCGTCAATACTTGTTTGATTATCAACGTTAACAAAAAGCCTAAAGTTGTTAGTTATGTTATAAGTTGCCGTACTTCCGTTTTCCAACTTAATAACTATTTTGTTGTTAGATTTTGCATAATTTAAATATTTATAGAAAGATTGAACGTAATCTTCAAGAGCATTAACGTCAGCACCTTCAAGACTAGCAACAACCAACTTGTTAGGATTATCTCTAGCATATTCAAGAGCTAAAAGCAAGTTCTTTTTAGTATGGTCTCCGTGATAGTCAATAGAATAGAAAGAAGTCGAGTTTTCATGCTCGCCGTGAACGTCTACAAACGCATCGGTTCCCAAATACTCTGCAAGCAATGCAATTATCTTGTTAAAATCTTCGTAAGGAACACCTTGAGTTAACAAAAGTTTTGACGTTGCTAAAGATGCAATAAGGTTTTCTGCCGTAGCACCGTTAAGTTTATAACCGCGCGTTAAGAAGAAAAGTTTAAGGTCGTCAACAGCGTTAATAAATTTAAAGTCTTTATTAACAAATTCAAGCATATCGCCTTCGCTAACTGTTTCAACCACAACGTCATCAACTTTTTCATCTTCGTCTTCAACTACGAATTCTTCTTCAAAAATAGCATCGCTAGATAAAAACGGTAATTCTTGCGCGTCTTTAAAATTATCTTTATTAGCTTCGTCAATTTTCTTTCTTTCTTCTTTATACTCTTTGTTTCGCTCAATTACTTCAGATACAAAGAACATTACAGAAATAACAGACATAACGCCCGCCACTATGCTAACGAACATTGACGGAGTTTTTATTGTTGAATTAAACACGGCAAGACTTATTGCTATTAAAACGAATAATATGCCGAATAAAATGTTTCGTATTGACATTTTCATAACGCTATACTTAGCCTCCAGAGTGTAGTTATCTAAAACTACGTTAGATACCGACTGTAAATAATTTGCAAGGTTTTTGCCATCGCGTTTTACGCTCAAACCTTTTTTATTATAAGATGTAGTTAAGTGAATATTGTCAACGGCTGAACCTACGCTTATAACGTATGTACCGCTCTCTACTACAAATTGATTTTCCGTATAAATTTTTGGAAGTTCGTAATTGATTAAAACCTTTTTCTTTTCCCCTGGTAATAAATACACCTTTTTAAAACCACAAAGTTCTTTTTTAGGTCTAACCACCTTCGAATTTTCAATTCCTGCATATACTTGAACTGTTTCAGTTCCCGCACAAGCACTAACGTTCTCTACCCAAACCGACACTTCAGTAGAAGTAGCCGTTAAGTTGCTGTATTTAAACTTGGCATAAGATAAACCGTAACCAAAAGGATATCCTAGCGTTAAACCAGCAGTGTCATAATATTTATAACCTATAAACACGCCGGATTTTACGTTTTGCTTATGCTTATAATAGTTACGCTTAGCAAAAGCAACGTCAGTTCCCGAATATAAAGTATAAGCAAGCCTACCTTCAAAATCGTTTTCGCCCGTCATAAGCCCAAGCAATGCTTCCGCCGAATACTTAACTTCTAACGGAGCGTATATTAAAGCACTCACACTTCTTGAAAACTCTACGTCTACCGTTAGGCCGGAAGATATTACGGCTATAACATTTTTTCCATAACCTAAAAGGTTTTTAATTAAATACAATTGGTTAGCAGGTAACGTTAACGATTTAGTTTTATGAGCTAGTTTTTCTTGTTCGTAACCTAAGCCCAAAAATACAATAACCGTATCTGCCCTGCCAGCAAGGTTCATAGCCTCAGTTAAGTATTCGTTAGCGTAAGGCGTTTCCATACTATAACCACGCGCGTGGCCAATGCATTTATAACCTTTACTAGTTAAGCCGTTACAGAACTTTTCAACGTGCGCCTCTCCGTCAATTTGAGAATAGAAAATATCGCCTATTACTGCAATACGTGCCTTTTTATTTAATGGCAAACTGTTTTTGTTTTTAAGTAAAACAGATGACTTTACCGTAGACACGTACGCCGTTTCATCAAGCGAGCCAATTGGCTTACTTGCACTTTGCTTATACTGAGCGCAAGTGTAAATAAAATCAATTAACACGTCAAGTGACGAATCTACAGTTTCAGTAGAAATAGCCGTTAATTTTTCTATTTCATCGTTAAGTTGCTCTATCGTAGCACCTTCGTTATTTTCAATTGAACGCATTAACTTTTTGTATCTAGCAATTGAAGCTTCAAGTGCGTTTTTAGAGCCTTCTAAACAAATGATGCCGTTCGTAATGAATTTTACAGTGTTTTCGTCAGTAGCCTTTTTACAAACTTTAAATCGAACTTTATCTAAAGAGGTTTTAATAGCACTGTAAGAAACCGTTTGATAATCGCTTTTTATAGAGCGCAAATCCATAACTAAACAAGAATTTTTATTTTTAGTAACGGTTTTTAAGTAAGGATATACGAGCGCTTCATTAATTACTCTTTCATCTGGCGCTATATCCATCCAATCGGTATCAGCTTCCGTTAAATACATTCCTAACGCACCTGCAACAGCGCCGGCATCGTTAGCACCTTTTAACATAGAAGTTGACATTTCAGATGCCAAAAACGCATCTTCACTAATTTCACGCCTGTACGGCGATATTTTAATTTTTGGTCCGTTTGTTAAAACAAAGTTGACGTTATCTTCAAGCATTTGTTTAGACTTTTGCATTGAAACGTCATGCCAAACGTTTCTATCAAAAGCATGCGAAAGCGCTGTAGAATTAGGAAATAAATTTCTACAGTAATCTTTCATATCCCCACTCTTTATTTCGGGAATACCTAATATTTTCATATCCTTTCCCGTAAGTTTACCAGCTGAAGTTAGTATATAAACTTTTTGTGAATCAGATAATTTTGATATTAACTCTTGATGTTTAAGCATAACTAAGCAAATTATAATTCATTTTCGCTAATCATTTCAATTTGACTGCGTGTTGAATTATTAAATTGCGCCCCCTCTTGTTTTCCAAAAATAGATTGATTTGATATAAGTGCTGCGGCAAGTGCCATAATTATTGCTAAAATAACTATTAAAGACGTTCCTTTTACCTTCATTCTTGAAGCATTAGGAGTTCTTACAACACTCATTTCTCCCTTATTTTGTTTGTTATATTTCTCTTTTTTATATCCGCGTGGGTCGTATTTTTGAATTGCCAAGCCGTTGCGGAATATAAATTTATAAACACCGCTAGTAACGTAGTTTATAACTATTCTAAAATCAGCAAAATCATCGCTTACTATAATTCCCGATTTTAATGCGTGCTCCTTTTCTCCTCTAATACATAAATCATCGTAAACGCACGTTTTTGTTGATATCACCTTGCCGCGCACGTCATATTGCGTAAGTTTAAATTGAACTTTATTAACAGTTAAATGCGAGTTGTTAGCAAAACGTAAAAGCAAACATTTTTTACCGTCAATCAAAGTAACTATATAGTCCTTTACGCGAAAGAAAGCACCTTGTTGATAATAATCGTACGTCCCTTTAAAAATAATAACGTTATTTTCTTGCATTTCTTACCACCTTAATGCCTCTTTTTTTAGCACTCCTAATAGTTCTCATAAATATTAAAATAGCCACTAATAACGACCAGCCTAAAACACTGCCAAAACTCATACTAAAGTCAAGAAAAGTAAGGTTAAAATATTCTAAAATATCTGCTGACAAAATATTAAACACTGCTATTCCTGCAAAAAACGTTAACGCAACGAATATAGAATAGAAAATTACGTTTTTAAGCGAACAACGTTTTACAGTATCATTTTCCAAATTTACGTTATTTACGTTGTCAACTTGTAAGGAAACGTAAGACGTAGATTGATGAAGAAGAATTGCTTGCGTTTCTAAGCTATCTTTCATCTCACACGTTACAACTATGCTATCTAATGCTCTGCCACGATTATCAAACATTACCACGCTAAGTTTTATATTTTTAACACCCTTATCTAAACAGCATTTTAAATATTTATAACCATCGTTAGTAAATAGCATATATTTGTTAACGAATTTCCTATATTTTGGATGTGGCTCGTATAAAACTGCACGACCATTTGGGTAGGTGTATTTTTTTACTCCCCTACCTAAGCGACTTTCAACGGAATATTCAATTTTTAAAAATAATTTTGGAAGTATAACTTTAAGCAATACAAAAAACAAAGTAATGCTTGCCATCATAATTGTTATAAGTAAAATTATTTTAATAATTCTTTCCATAAAAACTCCAGATTTATTGTTGTGGTATTAAATCTTCTATATTTTGGTTACTATCTATAAACGCTTCAAAGTATCTTTGAACTACGCCTATATCAATATCTTCGCCGTAAGCGCCTAAATCGCTTGCTAATTGCTCGGCAATTTTTTCAGACACTCCGCCAGGAAGCGTTATGCCGTAACTATTTAAACATTCAACTATGCTTGATGAAATTGAAGTTATCTTAACTGAGCCCGTAAGAGAACTTGTATCTTGCATTATTTTTACAACGTCATCATATAAAATTTCACGTTGTTCATTAGAATATTTTGAAAAATCTTGAACTTCAGTTGCTACCACTTTCATAATTAAACCGTCAATAGAAGCGGCAACAGGCGCCATATTCGAATTCTTTAAAAGTTCTTCTTTGATTTGAGTTATAAGATTATTGTTTGAAAGTTCAGCTAAAACGTCATCAAAATCTCCACTAGAGAACAATTCAAGATTTTCCATTAAAATGCCACTTATATTAACTAACGTTTCAAGGTCTTTTGAAACGTTTTTAGTGTCAGTTTCCGTACAAACGTATAAAATTTCATTAATAAACGAATCTATTTCTGTAAAATCGCCAAGGCTTGGCCTTGCTATACCCATAAACTCATCGTTTGTGAGCCACGCTTGAGAAATACCTTTTACAGTTTCAGCTAAAACGACTTGTAACACTTTAGACTTTTTAACTTTATTAAGCAAGTCTTTAATTTCTTGAGATGCCATATCCCCTTGTTGAATAGAACCTACAATAGAGTTGATATCTTCAAAATTTATAAGTTTTAAAGCATTTAATTCTTGCGTTATATTAGTATAGTCGCCATCAACGGTAATTGACGTTGCCATATTAAAAATACTTTCGCCACCACAAGAAGCAATTAAGTTTACGCCAAAATCATTGCTGTATTTTTTTAACGAAACTATATCACTAGTTTCATTAATTAATTTTTCTTCAGTAACGTTATTTGCAAGGTCTATTATTTCGCAAGTGGTTTTTAACGTTCCACAGAGCGGAGAAAAAGTTATTATAAACATTGCGAAACCCGTTAACGCTCCAATAAATGCAGATATAGCTTTTTGCTTTCTTATATACAACTCTTCGCCTTCTTTATAATAGTCAATATTATTGTCGCCCACCCTATATTTTTTTGAGTTCTTAATAATTGCAACTATAATTTTGAAAATGAATTTTAATATAACGAATATAGGAACGTAAAAAATTAATGAAGCAACCATTTTGAATAAAATGTTAACAACCTCTATATAATTTCCTAATTCCCCCATACTGCCACCTAAAATAGAGTCAACTAAATATGGAATAATTAAATTAGAGCAAGCATCAACTATTGGAATAGCAATTAACGCTGATAAAAATACGCACGTTAAAATAATTGCAAATTCAATAATTGAACTTGAAAGACCTTTTTTATAGCCTTTAACAGCGTATCTATAAATTGTTAAACCCATTATTATTAAAAATATAATGGAAAGAGACGTAAACTGCATACAAACTCCCAAAGTAAATAATATATATTATAATATAATATATTATGACTCTATAAGTCAAGCATATATTGGCTACATTTTAAATAGTGCAAGTGTATCATTTAAAAAAATAAACAAAAAAAACACGCTAATTAATTAGCGTGTTAATTGTTTTAAATTGTTTTTACAGTTACTGAAGTATCAAAGAATTTCCAAGGAGCCTTGTCTTTTGGAGGTTCCACTTTAAATACAAGCCTTTCTTTTGTTACAGGATGGCTAAATGCTAAAGAAGTAGCAAATAATGCTAAATTTCCTTTAACCGCGTTTGCTCCACCATAACGCATATCTCCATAAATTGGCGCACCTACGTGACTTAACTGAACGCGAATTTGGTGGCTTCTACCCGTGTGAAGCTTAACTTTTACAAAAGATAAACCGTTAACCTCTTCTAAAACTTCATAAACGAGCTCAGCATATTTCGCACCTTCTACCGTTTGACCACAAACGTAAACCGTATTAGTAATTGCATTCTTTTTAAGATAGTGCTTTAAAGTTTGCTTTTTAGTTTTTAAACTGCCAACTAATACCGCGTGGTATTCCTTTTCAAAGTCGCCGTTTCTCATTTGCTCACTAAGCCTTGAAGCAGCCTTTGAGGTTTTAGCATAAACCATAACACCGCCAGTAGGTCTATCAAGCCTATGAACCAATCCTACGTACACGTTACCAGGCTTATTGTCACGCTCTTTTATAAATTCTTTAATGCGTGTAAGCATATCTTCGTCTTTTGTTTCATCACTACAAGACGGCACGTTTTGCTCTTTTAATACTACAATTATATGGTTGTCTTCATAAATAATAAGTGGATTTTCCATATAAAATCTCCTTTTTAATTAGCAGTCCAAAGCCCCGAACAGCCACAAGGCAACGCAATGCCTTCACCTGTTGGCAAGCCAACTTCGTAAGCGTCTATTTTACCGCTAAAATTCTTCATATTGAGAGTTAAAATATTTTTTATAACTTGTGGTTGAAGCCCCGTTGTGTAACTGTTTATTAAAAAAAACAACGGATTGTCACTCAACACTTCAGTGCAAGTTTTAACTAGGTTAAAAAGCTCGTTTTCAATCTTCCAAGTTTCGCCGTTTGGACCTCTTCCAAAACTAGGTGGGTCCATTATAATAGCATCGTATTTTTTACCACGCCTAATTTCACGTTTAACAAACTTTAAGCAGTCGTCAATAATAAACCTAACTCCAGCATCTTTTACGCCGGAAAGACGGCAATTTTCGCCTGCCCTTTCAACCATTCCCTTAGAAGCGTCAACGTGGCAAACTGACGCGCCTGCCTTTAAGCAAGCAACGGTAGCACCGCCAGTATATGCAAACAAGTTAAGAACGTTTATAGGTCTATTAGCACTTTTGATAAGCGCGCTCATTTTATCCCAATTTACAGCTTGTTCTGGAAACAATCCCGTATGCTTAAAGCCCATAGGTTTTATTAAGAACTTAAGCTCGCCGTAACTAATAACCCATTCACTAGGCATATCTTTATACGTTTGCCATTTTCCGCCACCGGTTTCACTGCGAACGTATTTAGCGTTTAAACCCTTATAACTTTGCATATCTATAGAAGACGGCCATATTACTTGAGGGTCTGGGCGAAGTAAAACTACCCCTTGCCAATTTTCAAGTTTATAACCATCTCCCGTAGCTATAACGCTATAATCTTTCCAATTATTTGCTAGTTCCATTTTATTTTAAACCTTATAATTTTTCTACGCCTAATACAACCTTATCGCCAGCAATATCCCACTCTTTTTGATAACCTTTAACTTCTCCCTCATAAATATTAGAAGCTAAAACGTCACTGCAAATTTCCGTTGCATTATTTATTAAGACTTCTTTTGCATTTCCGCTAGCCGTGTAATAAAGATTAATTCTATCTACAACTTCAAAACCAGCTTCCTTGCGCATTGTTTGAATTTTTGAAACAATTTCACGCTCAATACCTTCAAGTAAAAGCTCTTTTGTAATATTGGTGTCTAAAACAACAGTTACGCCGTTTAATTGTGAAGAGATATAACCCTCTTTACTTTCAGAAGAAATTAAAAGGTCGTCAATAGTAAATTCAATTGTTGTGCCTTGAAGTTCTACGCTAAACACGTTGCCAGCTTTTACCGTATTTACAAGAGCGGTAGCATCGCAAGTTTCTAAATAATTTCTAATAGCACCAAGTTTTGCGCCATACTTAGGGCCTAACGTTTTAAGTTGAGGTTTAACTTTGTATGAAACTAAATTACTTGTGTCAGCTAAAATTTCAATATTTTTAACGTTTAATTCATCGCGAGCAATATTTAAAAGGTCCTCGCTTAAATCTGCAACTCTTTGAGTTGCAACGTAAACCTTAGAAAGTGGTTGGCGGTTTTTAACGTTTGCAGTATTTCTGCACGCACGGCCAGCAACTACTATATCTAAAACTACAGCCATACCCTCTTCAAGTTTTAAATCTATTGCGCTTTCATCGTATTTAGGGAAAGAACAAAGGTGAACGGACTTAGGTTCGCTCTTAAAGAAATTAGGCACTAAGTTCAAATACATACTTTCAGCCATAAAAGGAACGTAAGGTGCACAAAGCTTAGCAAGCGTTACTAAAATAGTGTAAAGCGTTGTGTAAGCTGCCACTTTATCATCAGTCATTTCTTTAGCCCAATACCTTTCTCTACCACGGCGAACATACCAATTTGAAAGGTCGTCTACGTAATCTTGAAGCATTCTTGAAGTTTCAAAAATTTGATAATTATCTAAACCTTTGTCTACTTCCTTAATTAAAGTGTTAAGTTTAGAAAGTGCCCATTTATCCATTAAAGAAAGTTTGCAATCTTCTAAACGATAGTTAGTTGGGTCGTATTTGTCAATATTTGCATAGAGCACAAAGAACGCATAAGTATTCCAAAGCGTGCCCATAAATTTACGTTGCGCTTCAGAAACAGCCTCTTCGTAAAATCTTGAAGGAAGCCATGGAGATGAGCCGGTGTAGAAATACCATCTAACCGCATCAGAGCCTTGTTTATCAAGAACTGTCCAAGGGTCAACAACGTTACCTATATGTTTAGACATTTTTATGCCGTTTTTATCGTTAACGTGGCCTAAAACTATGCAGTTTTTGAACGAAGATTTTTTAAATAAGAGAGTTGAAATAACGAGTAACGTATAGAACCAACCTCTCGTTTGGTCAATAGCTTCACTAATAAAGTCTGCTGGGAATTGCTTTTCAAAAAGTTCTTGATTTTCAAACGGATAGTGAAGTTGAGCAAATGGCATTGAGCCAGAGTCAAACCAGCAGTCAATAACGTCTTTCACCCTAGACATAGTTCCACCACATTCGCACGCAAATTTTGGAGCGTCAATATATGGTCTATGAAGTTCAATATCTCCTTCTATTCCACAAAGCTCTTTAAGTTCTTGGCGTGAGCCTATAACGTGAACTTTGCCACACTTGTCACAAGTCCAAACAGGAAGCGGAGTTCCCCAGTATCTTTCTCTTGAAAGACCCCAGTCAATAACGTTTTCAAGGAAGTTGCCCATTCTACCTGATTTTATAGTTTCAGGCATCCAATTTACTGAATTGTTTGATGCAATAAGTTCATCTTTAATAGCCGTAGTTTTAATAAACCAACTACTACGAGCATAGTAGATAAGCGGAGTGTTACAGCGCCAGCAGAATGGATAGCTGTGAGTAAAATCCATAGCCTTAAACATTAAACCGCGCTTTTCAAGGTCAGCAATAATAAGCTTGTCGGCATCTTTTACAAAGTAGCCAGCTATTTCACCGCATTCTTCAGTCATTTTACCACGATTATCTACAAGGTTTACAAATGCAATGCCGTATTTTTTGCACACGCGTGAGTCATCTTCACCAAATGCGGGAGCATTGTGAACTATACCAGTACCATCGTCCATAGTAACGTAATCATCAACAACACAAAGATATGCTTTTTCGTAAGAAGGAATTTGAGCGTAACTATAAAGTGGCTCGTATTCAGCGTATTCGTAATCTATACCTTTTTTAACTTCTAAAACTTCATAGTTTTCAAAAAGTGAAGCAACTAATTTTTCAGCTAAAATGTATCTAGTTCCATCTTCAGCCTTAATTGTTGCATAATTTTCTTTAGCGTTAAAGCAAAGCGCAACGTTAGAAGGAAGAGTCCAAGGAGTGGTAGTCCACGCAAGGAAATAAAGGTTTTCTTCACCTTTAACCTTAAATTTAACGTAAACGGATTTTTCAGTTACGTCTTTATAACCTTGAGCAACTTCGTGTGAAGAAAGAGCCGTTCCACATCTAGGGCAATAAGGAACAATTTTATAACCCTTGTAAAGTAAACCCTTTTTCCAAATTTCTTTAAGCGCCCACCACTCAGACTCAATGTAGTCATCGTGATAAGTAACGTAAGGGTTATCCATATCGCACCAGTAGCCTAAACGGTCAGACATTTCTTTCCATTCACTAGTATATTTAAAAACCGAAGCTTTACACTCTTTAATGAAAGGTTCAATACCATAATTTTCAATATCCTGCTTTCCGTCAAGACCGAGCTTCTTTTCAACTTCAAGTTCTACTGGAAGACCGTGTGTATCCCAGCCCGCTTTTCTTAAAACGTGCTTGCCTTTCATTGTTTGATAGCGTGGTATAATATCTTTCATAACGCGCGTTAAAACGTGGCCTATATGAGGCTTTCCGTTTGCTGTTGGAGGACCGTCATAGAAGCAAAATTCCTCGTTGCCTTCGTTTTTCTTAACGCTTTCTTCAAAAACGTTATTTTCTTGCCAAAACTTAATAATTTCTTTTTCTCTTTCTAAAAAGTTAAGGTTTGTTTCTACTTTCTTATACATTGCCTACTCCTTTTAATTTTAGGATTTCCCTATTACGTTTAAAAATAGCGACGACACAAAAGATATTGTGGCGGAGCCAAAATAAAAAGGCTTATTCGCTAGAGACGAATAAACCGTGGTACCACTCTAATTTGCAAAAAAATATATCTTGCAACTCGTAACGTTTAACGCATCGTGTACGGGCGCACTTACTTTTAGTTCACTGCGCCGGCTATAAAGTGATGTGCTTTAACCTATTGCTTGCCGAATTTCACCAACATCGTACTCTCTAAAAAACAATTTCTTGGCTAAAGCAGTCTTTAATTACTGCCTTTAAAAAGTATTTTATTGTCGTTTTATATTATTTTAGCAAATAAATTATATTAAGTAAAGTAAAAACGCAATATTTTTGATTAAAATGCTTGATATTTGATTAATTTTATTATAAAATTGTATTACTGCGATAGGTGGGGAGTTAGCGGTGCCCTGTAACTTGCAATCCGCTATAGCAAGGCCGAACACCTTTCTAGGTGTAGTTTATGGAATACAGCGTAACGCAAGTAACGTTGATTATAAGGTCTTATGCAATTAACTACCGCGAACCGTGTCAGGATAGGAATATAGCAGCACTAAACGGACCAGTCAATGTGCCATAAGGTAGCTTTATAGGAGTTAACTACGTTAAGTGCGGTTCGGTAAAGTATATCAAAATTGGCTCGCAGTATTTTAAAAGGAATAGGTTTTGGAATTTAAATTTTTGCCAAAACCTTTTTTAATAGATTATGATAAAAAGCAATTTACAAACAATTTTTAACGAAATTAAAAACGGCAACAACCTTGGCGAACCTATAACGGTTGTTGGTGCAACAAAATTTCAGCCAGTTGAACTTATAAACGAGGCTATAGAAAACGGACTTAAAGATATTGGCGAAAATAAAGCGCAGGAATTTAGAGATAAATTTGATAGCGTTCTTCCCGTAAACTACCACTTTTTTGGAACTTTACAAAAGAATAAAGTTAAATACTTAATTGCTAAATGTTACCTTATTCAAAGTGTTGATAGTTTAGAGTTAATTGAAGAAATTAACCGCCAAAGTTTAAACAAGCAAGTTACTACAAATATTTTGCTAGAAGTTAATTTAGGCGAGGAGCAAAAAGGCGGACTTAACTTTGAAGAAATTAAAGAAGTTTTAAGTACGATAAGCAATTACTCTAACGTAAAAGTTTTAGGCTTAATGGCAATGCTTCCTGACAGTAACGATGAAGCGTTACTGGTTTCTCTACTTGAAAAATTGCGTGCTTTTTATGATGAATTAAAAACCTTATACAACTTTAAATATTTATCTGTTGGTATGTCTAACGACTATATGCTTGCTATTAAACACGGCAGTAATATGGTTAGAATAGGCACTAAAATTTTTGGTAGAAGATATTGATAAATACTGCTAAATTAAACCTAAAAGGTTTAAAAGGCACTAAAGATATTTTAACTTATTACCCCAAAACATTAAATGACGTAGAAGAAATTTTAACTGCTCTACTTAACTGTGAAATTTTAGTTGATATAACGCGCGTAAAAGACAGAGATAAACAACGCTTTTTAGACCATTTGTGCGGTGCTTGCTTTTGCTTAAATAAAGGCATTTGCAAGCTAGACAAAAACGTTTATTTAATAATAGATAAAAAATAACGCCTTGCAATTAAGCAAGGCGTTTTTAATTTTATTTGCTGTAAATTATTTTGCCGTTTCTTATAGTGTAAAGCACTTCAAAATTACCGTCTAACACTGCAAAGTTAGCATATTTTCCTTCTTTAATAGAGCCTACTTCACTATCAATTTTAAGTTGTTTAGCACTGTTTATAGTAGCATAGTCCACTGCTTGAGTAAGCGGAACTCCAACTTTTTCCACCATATTTTTAATGGCTAAATTCATTTTTAAAACGCTACCTGCAAGCGTGCCGTCTTCAAGCCTTGCTTCACCGTTTTTAACGTAAACGGTTTGACCGCCAAGTTCACTAACACCGTCACTTAAACCTTTAGCACGCATTGCGTCAGTTATTAAAACCAACTTGTTAAGCGGTTTAGATTTAACTAAAAGTTTCAACGCTGGAACGCTAACGTGAATAGTATCGCAAATAACTTCAGCGTAAAGGTCGTCAAGAAGCAATGCACTGCCAACAACGCCAATTTCTCTATGATGAAGCGGGCTTTGCGCGTTAAAAGTATGAGTAACGTTGCTTGCGCCGTTTTCAAGCGCATTTACCACGTCTTGATATTTGCAACTGCTGTGACCGATAGATGAAACAATACCCTGTTCGCTCAAATGTTTAATTAAGTCTAACGAGCCTTCTTCTTCAGGTGCAAGTGAAACTATTTTTATATTGTTGCCACTCTCTTTATTGTATTCATCAAAAAGTTCAACGCTAGGTTTTTGAATAAACTCTAAAGGTTGCGCACCTTTATGTTTTGCACTTATGTAAGGGCCTTCTAAATGAACGCCAAGCAAGCCTGCACCGTCTTCTTTATTTAATGAAACATACTCTTTTACTGCACTTAACGCATTGTTAATATTTTCTTTTGACTGCGTCATAGTTGTTGCTAAAAACAAAGTTGTACCTTCCATAGCAACAGTATTTGCTATTGTAGAAAGAGCGTCAACAGTTCCGTCCATAGCATCGTAACCACCAGCGCCGTGAATGTGTTGGTCAATAAAACCTGGTAAAACTATGGCATCTTGTGGAAGAGAAATAACTTCGCAGTTATCGTAAAGTTCAGTAGTTGAAATAATAGTTTTATCAAAAGTAAGGTTTGTGTTTACTATACCCTTACCTTCAACGTAAACGTTAGCATTTTTAAACGCTTTCATAATTAACACCTTTTATTAGCGACTTTTTGCAAGTGATGCTGCCGCAATACTTTGACCTACACGCCTACTGCTTTCATCTGGAAGAGAGATGTCAAGGTCGGCAAATTCTTTAAAGTCCTCTTTTAAAACTTTTTTACATGTTTCAAAAATAATGTTACCGCCTTTACCGCCCATAACTCTACCTAAAAGTAAAACGTGCTTAATATCATAGAATTTAGCGTAAAACGGTAAAGTATTTGCTAAATAAATACCAATATCTGTAAATACTTGCGTAGCAAGTTCATCGCCTTCTTCAACTAATTTTTGAATAACTTTAAGCTTTTGAGCTGGAGTTGTAGGCTCTTCAAACTTAAATCCACCCAAATTAGCAAGTTTAATAACCGCGTCTTGTGAGAAATATTTGCAACCAACGCCAATATCTCCACTCCACTCGTCTTGCATAGCGTCTTCACTAAAATCTACAGGGGCAAACGCAAGTTCACTAAGCCAACCGTTTAAGCCACCGTCTTTATTTATATAACCAACAGCTTCACTAGTGCCCATTGCAATACCTAAAACGCCGTTGTCGTTTAAGTCAATACTGCCTGCAAGTGCAGTAACGTCACCATCGTTTGCAACTTCAAGCGGAATATCGCCCATTTCTTTTGCAACGTTAATGTAAATATTTTTAGTAAAGTCGCCGTATTTTTCTTTATCTACTTTAATGAATAAAGAAGCAACCATTGCCTTATTATCAACGTAAACGCCTGCTGAAGACACGCCAATAGCATCAACTCTTGGCATTTTAGATGCAGCAGTTTTCATAGCCGTTAAAATTTCATCGTAGTGATATTGTGGGTCGCTAGTAGTTTTAGGGTTCCAAACAACCTCTTCACTATAAACAACTTCGCCGTCAATTACAGCACTAACTTTTCTATCACTTCCGCCAGCGTCAAAACCAATGCGGCAACCGTCTAAATAACCGCCAACACGAAGAGAGCAACTCTTTGGCTCGATAGTGTTAGCATCTTCAACGTAAACAACTTCAAAAGGTTTTTCGTACACCCCGCTCATAAAGTCAACGTCAAATGCTCTAGCTCCTTGCAAAGTGTAAGCATCTTTTACGTAGTTATAAATAACTTTACTGCCTGCAATCATAATTTTGTAACCGCCTGCAAGCCATAAAATAGTTTTTGCTAAACGCTCTGCAACACGGCAGTTCTCTTCATCATGACCAGTTCCGTCTTTAAAAGCTTCAAATTTATAAACGTAGTTATAACCGCCGTTTCTTTCAACAGCTATTACAACAGTTTGTTTTTCATTTTCTTGCTTAACCGCGTTTTCATAATCAGTAAGAACGCGAATCATAGGTTTATAATTTTTATCAAGTGTAGGTTTAATCATAATTGTTCTCCTTTTATAAATATTATATATTTATTGCACGGCTAATACTATACAAATAATTTCGCCATTGTTATAAATTATTTCACAAAAAATTGAGTGAAACAATTTACAACTTGCTTAAAGTGTGTTAAACTTTAATTATGGCAAACACAAAAAAATTTTACATGCACAAAATTTCAAACTTAATAAACATTCAAAAAATAGTTACCATACACTATCAAGAACTTTCAAAAGGCTATTCAGCAATGCTAGAAAGCCATAACTTTTGGGAATTAATTTACGTTGATAAAAACGAGGCTATAGTTGAAATTGACGGTGTTGAGTTTAACGTTAAGCGTGGCGAATTATTCGTTATTTCGCCAAACGCATCGCACACCGTTAAAACCAACGATAACGAACCTAATATTTTTATAATTTCGTTTGACTGCCGTTCTGAAAGTATGCATTTTTTTGCCAATAAAAAAATGGTTTTAAACCAAAAATATCACTATCTTTTAAAAAACATAATGCAAGAGGCTACCAATACGTTTATAGTGCCTGACTTTAACCCCAACCTAAATAAATTGAACTTATTACAAAATGCAAATTTAGGCGGAGAACAAGCGCTTAAAAACTCGCTTGAATTATTGTTAATATACTTGCTTAGAGATGAAGCTCAAAGTAACAAGCAAGAAAAATATTTTGTTACTAAAACAAACTCTATTAAAGACTTAGAATTTGAAATTGCAAATTATTTATCAAATAATTTATATGGCAAATTTTCTCTTGACGGGCTTTGTGATAGTTTATATTACGGAAAAACGTTCTTATGCTCTTTCTTTAAGCAAAAAACAGGCAAAACCATATATCAAACGTATCTAAAATTTAAAGTTGACGAGGCTAAAAAGTTAATAAGAAACGGTATTCCGCTTCAAGAAATTGCAGAAAAGCTCTGCTTTGACTCGCCTTCTCACTTTAATAGTGTGTTTAAAAAATACGCTAAAGTAACACCAAACGAATATAAATTAAGTATAACAACGCGATAGAAAAAGCCACGAAAATTCGTGGCTTTTAATTTTTATAAAACAATTTTTTTATTTGTTATAATTATCTTTTATAAATTGCGCTATTTGTGGAGCAGTATAAGTTCTAAAAAACTCTTGGCTTGGGTGTATTCCGTCACTATTAGCATTATACATTTCCAACTCGTATTGACCATATTCAAACAAATCTAAAACTGGAAAGTTATATTTATTAGCAACTTCTTTAATAGCAGTTGCCACATCAAACAAAGTATAGTTTTGAGAATTTAAAGTATAACTATCTTTACCACCATAAGATTGCTTAAAAGGTGTCATAAAAAAGACAAATGAGTTAGAGTAATGTGCTTTAAAATGTTCTGCAATTAAATATAAAGAACCATAAACAGTGCTATTAGTTGTATCTTCAATATTGCCAAGCGGTAAACTACGATTAAAGTCGTTTACGCCCATTAAAACACTTACAATATCAGCAGTTGTTGTATTAGCAACAATTCTATCTGTCATACAAACTAAATTCAAATTATTAGAACATAAAGTAGCGCCACTAACTGCTAAATTAGAATGGCTTTTTAGTCCTAAAATGTTTGAAACTAATTCAGGATACGGGTCATCCATTTGAGCATAAGCCCTTGTATAATCTGCACCATATGTAATACTGTCACCATAAGCAATATAAGTTAAACTACTAAAATCTACGTTGTTGGCTTCTGGCGGTGGTGTAGAACTCGAACCGTCTTGATTATCTAAATTTAAAAAACAAGAGCAACAAAATAATGAAAGTAATAAAACAAAAATAATTGATAAAAATTTTTTTATAAACATACGAACATTAGAAAAATAAAATTCCCAAAATTTTAATACAAAACGCGAAGTATTTTAGAGTATTTTTCCGTCAAAAATCAACCAGACGAATTGGAAAAGCCTTAATTATAACCGTTTGGATTTTTGAGTTGGAAATTAAGCGCGTCTCTACACATATCTTCAAGCGTTTTAGTAGCTTTAAAACCTAAAACTTCTTGCGCTTTAGTAGTGTCTGCATAGCACGTTCCAATGTCGCCAGGACGGCGAGGAGCAAACTTGTATGGAATTTCTTTACCAAGAACTTTGCTAAATGTGTTAACCATTTCTAGCACGCTATACCCTGTGCCAGTTCCTAAATTTACAATTACTAAACCGCTATTTTCAAGAATTTTATTAACGGCTAAAACATGACCTTTAGAAAGGTCAACAACGTGAATAAAGTCTCTAACACCCGTTCCATCTTTCGTGTCGTAATCGTTGCCAAAAATGTTCAAACATTCAAGTTTTCCAACGGCAACTTTAGTAATGTATGGGCAAAGGTTGTTTGGTATGCCGTTAGGGTCTTCACCAATCAAACCACTTTCGTGCGCACCAACAGGATTAAAGTAGCGTAAAATAGCCACGTTCCAACTGCTATCTGCTTTGCAAATATCTTTTAAAATGTATTCAATAAATAATTTAGTAGAGCCGTATGGGTTTGTTGTAGAAAGCTTAGCGTCTTCCTTTATAGGCACGCTTTCAGGGTCGCCATAAACGGTTGCGGAAGAACTAAACACTAAATTTTTACAGTTAAACTCACGCATAACCTCAACAAGAGCAATTAAACCGCCAATATTATTATGATAGTATTCAATAGGCTTTTGGCAAGACTCGCCTACCGCTTTAAAGCCTGCAAAATTTATAACCGCGTCAATACTATGCGTAGTAAAAATTTTGCGCATAGCATCTTTATCTAACACGTCAGCCTTATAAAAAGTTAAGCTTTTATTAACAATGCCTTCAACACGCTTAATAGATTCTTCTTTACTATTGCTTAAATTATCTACGATAATTGGGTTATAGCCCGCGTTTATTAGTTCTATTACGGTGTGAGAGCCAATGTAGCCCGCCCCACCTGCTACTAAAATATTTTTCATAAATACTCCTTTTCAGTAATTTTAGCACAAACAAAAGATAATTTCAACCTTTTTTATTTATTCTTTATATAAGAGTAAAATTTTTGCATACTATAGTAATATGAAAACCATTGTTTTAACTGGCGGAGGCACCGCTGGGCACGTTACGCCTCATTTTGCCATATTGCCCAATATTAAAAACCATTTTGATAACGTTTACTATATAGGCAGCCAATTTGGAATAGAAAAAGACTTAGTTAAAAATAAGGAAATAGAATATTTTTCAATAGACCCAGTAAAACTTATACGCTCTTTTACGTTAAAAAACGCTTTGCTGCCTTTTAACTTTATTAAAAGTGTTAACGATGCTAAAATAATTTTGCAAAAATTAAAACCTAACGTTGTTTTTTCAAAAGGCGGTTTTGTTGCATTGCCAGTTGTTATTGCTTCTAAACAGTTAGGTATTCCCGTTATTACTCACGAGTCTGATTTAAGTTTGGGATTAGCAAATAAAATAGCCTCTCACTTTACCGTAAACGTTTTAACTACTTTTGAAAAAACGGCAAGCCTAGTTAAAAACGGAGTGTACGTTGGCGCACCGGTAAGGCTTGAACTTTTTAACAATAACAAAGAAGAGTGCTTTAAAACCTTTAAATTTTATAGTAGTTTGCCAGTGCTTTTAATTATAGGCGGTTCTAGCGGAGCAAAAAGTTTAAACGAAGTGTTCTATAAAGCGTTTGACGACATAGTTAAAAATTTTAACGTTATTCACATTGTAGGTAAAGGAAATAAAACCAGCCATACCCACCCTCATTATAGACAAGTAGAATATGCCGATATGAGCAAGGTTTACCCTATTGTTGATTTATGCGTTTCACGCGCGGGGTCTAATACTGCCTTTGAACTTTTAGCACTAAAAATTCCAACGTTATTTATGCCTCTTCCTAAAGGCAATTCACGAGGGGACCAAATTGAAAACGCCAAGTATTTTGAAGAGTTAAAAGTTGCCAGCGTTTTATTTATGGAAAATGCTAGCAGTGAAAATTTTATTAAAAAAGTTTACGAACTTTTTAATAATTCAAGTTTTTATAAGCAAAATATAAAAAAGCAAAACATTGTAATAGGAAATAACAATATATCTAAAATTTTATGTAAATATTGACACACGTTTGGCAAAAGTGTATTATATAATTATAATACTTACAAAAGGTGTCTTATGAAAAATCAAATTTTAATTGAACTTTTATTCTTGCTTTTATCACGCCAAACAGTAACTGCAAAATATATTGCACAGCGCTATGAAATTTCAGAGCGCACTGCTTATAGGTATATTGATGAACTTTCGTTATGCGTTCCAATTTATAACATTCGCGGAAGAAACGGCGGTTTTGCTATAGCAGACACGTTTAAACTACCCGCAACTTTTTTTACTAAGGAAGAAAGTGCGTTTTTACTCAACGTTTTAGCGGGTGTTAACAACGATATTAGTAGTGACCTCTTAACTAAAATCATTGAAAAGTTAAAAGCAATTTCTAAACAAAAAGACGGCGAATTTACGCTTGATTTTGGCAATTTAATTATTGACGGAGGCCCTTGGGGCTCAACTGAAAGTTTTAAACAGTCTATAATCTTTTTAGAAAAATGTATTGAAGAAAGAAAAGCCGTTTCAGTAGTGTACGTTAATAGGGACGGTTTAGAAAGTACGCGTGTTATAGAACCTCACATACTAATTTTAAAACAAGGCTTATGGTACATATATGCATATTGCAGGTTAAGAAATGAATTTAGGCTTTTTAAAATTGGCAGAATTGAACGCGCCATTAGCTCAGGCGAAGTTTTTGAAAGGCGAACAACTCCTAACGTTAAAGAAATTTTAGACGTTTGGTACGATGAGTTAAAAGCTGAATTTATTGAACTTGAAATTTCAAAACTTATAAAGGCTGACGTTGAAGAATGGCTTGGAATTGATAACGTTTATACTTTAAAAGACGGAAAAATAATGGCAAATTGCGAACTTCCTATTGACAACGTATTAGCCTCAAAAATTCTTTCGTTTGGTAAAAACGTAAAAGTAATTAAACCGTTAGAACTTAAAAAACAAGTTGCCAACATTGCTAACGAAGTTGCAAAATTATATAGTTAGAACAAAACCCGATAGGCTTTCCTATCGGGTTTTAAATTAATCAAAATAAAATATATCCTGAATATTGTTGTTTAATTTTTCCTTATTATATACGGTTAAGGCGTAGTTTGTTAAAACGTAACAAAGTTTTATAGTTCGCTTATAGGCTAAAAGGTCGTTTTCGCTATACAACTTATCTAAATTGCTTGTAGCGTTAAAAGCAGTTTCTATAATGCCACCGCACCCGCATTTTGCCGTATCGCAAATTAAATTACAAGCGCCTTCTAAATACTCTTCCGCATTTTTAAGGCTATCAACCATACATTTAAATGAAAATGCAGTTTGAATAAAAAGTGATTTAAACTCGCTATACGCCCTTTTGTTAAAGCCTATATAAAACAAGTTTTCATCTAAATCTTTAACGCTTTCCTTTACGCTTATTGTTTTTAAAACTTCAACGGAATTTGCGTCTTTTGGTAGTTTTTGCTCTAAAAAATTACATACTCTATAAACTTCGTTTACAACTTGTTTTTTTAGCTCGTTTAAAGAGTTTGCTATTACTGGAACCCCCGTGAAGCCTTCAAAAAAAGCAATAAATTGATTACTTTTTAATATCGTTACTTTCATTTTGCTTTTTTAACTCTACTAAAATTTCACTAAGCAAAGCTTCAGTTTTAGTTGGTTCTTGAGCCTCTTCTTTAACTTCTTCAGTTTTCTTTTTAGGCGCTAAGTCAGGGTTGCGCTTAGTAAACCTTTTAAGCCATTTTTGCTCAAAGTCGTTTAAAGGCTCGTCTTTATCAAGTTTTGCTTGAACAATTTTTGTTAAATTTGCATTAAAATCAATGCTATTTCTTACCTTTCCATATATTTTAACCATTAAAAATACGGTTAAACCAATAATTAAAAAGTCAATTATTTTTTGTAAGAATATGCCGTAATCTAAAGTTAAAGCCGTCATCGTGTCACTTGCAGGTCTTAAAACAACGTGTAAATTAGTAAAATCTACGTTTCCTGTTGCAAGTGATATGAGCGGTGTGATAACGTTTGAAACAAGGCTTGTTACTATTTGGTTAAAAGCATTACCAATAATAACGGCAACTGCTAAATCTACGACATTGCCTTTGGCTATAAAAGTTTTAAAATCTTTAAAAAATCCTTTCATAATCTACCTAAAAACTCTTTATTATTGAGTAAAGTTCGTTTGTGTCAACGGCAAAATGTTTACAACCTTCTTTTACTAAAAGTTCCTTTTGCCTATAACCCCATAAAACGCCAATACCTTCTACATTAGCGTTTACAAAAGTTTTAACGTCAACTTCACTATCGCCAACGTATAAAGTTTCTTCCTTTGTAGAATTTAACTTTTCTAAACACAAATTAACAAGGTCAGCACTTGGTTTTGGGCTTAAATGGTCAACACAACCAGTAACAAAATCAAAATTGTATTTTGAAAGTAATTGCTTGTACACTACTTGGGTTGCACTGTCTGGCTTGTTTGAAACAATTCCAAGTTTATAACCATCTTTTTTAAGCATATATAAAAGCTCGTTAAGCCCTGGATATAACTCCGTCATAGAATTGTCGCACGCTTGTTGTAAAACCAAATACTCCTTAAGCATACTTTCAACTTTTAAAGCGTCTTTTTCGCCAGTTGAACGAATTATAAGTTCCTTTGCACCGTAGCCAATACATTTTAAAGTAGTTTGCTCGTCAACGGCGGTATAACCGTATTTAGTAATAATTTGGTTTAAGCAGTGTTTAATATCTTTAATTGTGTAAAGTAAAGTTCCGTCTAAGTCAAATAAAATAGTTGTTTTCATTACATTTTTTCCGGTGTTTTTATTCCTAAAAGTGATAAGGCGTTTTTAATAACGATGCTAGTTGCTTCCGTTAAAGCAAGCCTAAAGTTTTTAACCTTATCAGTTTCGTTTAAAATTTTATGCTCAAAATAGAATTTGTTATATTTTGAAGCCACGTCAACAGTATATCTTGTAATCATACTTGGCTCGTATTTTTCCATAGCACTCATAACGATAGACGGAAATTTTTTAAGCTCGTTAATTAAATTATACTCGTCTTCATTAAGTTCGGTAACGCTATACTCACCGTATTCGCCAGCCTTATTTAATACGCTTTTACACCTTGCGTAGGTGTATTGGCAGTAAGGGCCTGTTTCACCGTCAAAGTTAAGCGCTTTATCGTATGAGAATACTAAGTCTTTAATTCTACTGCTTGAAAGAGCGCCAAATATAACTGCTCCAACGCCAATTTCTTTTGCAGTTTGCTCTTTATTTTCTAAATTAGCGTTCTTTTCGTTAATAATATCGTACGCTTTTTCAACGCATTTATTTATAACGTCTTCTAAAAATACAACTTTTCCCTTTCTTGTTGACATTGTTCCATCTTCAAGTGAAACCATACCAAAAGCAACGTGTTCTAAATCTTTTGCCCAAGGTTTTTGCATAAGGTCTAAGACTTTAAAGAATTGCTTAAAGTGTAAGTTTTGTTGATATGCAACAACGTATAAGCACTTGTAAAAGTCATAGTGTTGTTTTCTATAAATTGCCGCTGCAAGGTCACGAGTGGCGTAAAGTGATGCCCCGTCTGAACGAAGTATTAAGCAAGGTGGCATATTGTATTCTTCTAAATCAACAATTTTTGCCCCGTCGCTTTCTTTAAGCAATCCCTTTTCGTTAAGTTCTTTAATTACGGGCTCCATTTTATCATTATAAAAACTTTCGCCTGCGTAGCTGTCAAAAGTAACGTCTAAATCTTCATAAACCTTTTTAACGTCTTTTAAAGTGAGTTCTTTAAACCAATTAAAAAGTTCGTTGCACTCCTTATCGCCATTTTCAATGAGTTTAAAATACTCTCTCGCTTTATCGTCTAAAGATGCGTCTTTTTCAGCTTCATCATGATATTTAACGTAAAGGCGCATAAGTTCTTTTACTCTGCCCTTTTCAACTTCTTCTTTGTTTCCGTAATTTTTATACGCATAAATAAGCTTACCAAATTGCGTGCCGTAATCGCCAAGGTGGTTTACACCAACTGCGTTAAAGCCTAAAAACTTAAATATTCTATAAAGCGCACCGCCAATAACGGTTGTAGATAAGTGACCAATATGGAAAGGCTTTGCTATGTTTATAGAAGAATAGTCAATAACAACGGTTCTATTTTCACCAACGTTAGAAGAACCGTAATTTTGCTTCTTTTCTAAAATTTCACTTAAAACGCTACTTGCTAAATTTACACGGTTAACGGTAAAGTTTAAGTAACCGTTTAAAGCCGTACATTTGCTAATAAGTTCATCACACTCAAAAGTAGAAGCCAAGTTATTAGCAATAATTACAGGCGAAGTTCTAAAAATTTGAGCGAACTTAAAGCAAGGTAAAGCATAGTCGCCAATGCTAGTGTCTGGCGGGGTGGTAAAAAGTGAAACAACGTCATTTTCACTAATGCCTTGTATATTCATTTTTTTTGCAATATGATTTTTGTAATACATAATTAACCTTTTTAATTAGATTTCCTTTTAATTTTAACATACTTTAAATTTAACCGCAATTATTTTATATAAAAAGCCTTAAAAAGTTTGAAAGAATTTAAAAAATAGTATATAATTGTAGAAAAATAAAAACTAATACGTAAATTTAGAGGAATAAAAATGAAATTAGGCGTTGTAGGCTTACCAAACGTAGGCAAATCAACATTATTTAATGCAATTACTCACGCAGGCGCACAAGCGGCTAACTTTCCGTTTTGCACCATTGAACCAAACGTTGGCATAGTTGCCGTTCCAGATGAAAGGCTTACTAAACTTGCCGCTCTTTATAACAGTAAAAAAATTACCCCTGCAACAATAGAATTCGTTGACATTGCAGGTTTAGTTAAAGGCGCGTCAAAGGGCGAAGGCTTAGGCAACAAGTTCTTATCTCATATTAGAGAAGTTGACGCTATCGTTCACGTTGTTAGATGTTTTGAAGATGAAAACGTTATTCACGTTGATAATACCGTTAACCCTGTTAAAGATATTGAAACAATAAACCTAGAACTTATTCTTTCCGACCTTGAAAGCGTTCAAAGAAGATACGACAAAGCCGTTTCTATGACAAAAACAGGCGATAAAAAGTACGCAATAGAAGCTGTTCTTTTAAAAAGAATTGTTGAAACGTTAGAAAGTGAAAAGCCCGTTAGAAGCTTAACATTTAACGAAGAAGAAAGAAAGTACGTTAACGGTTTGTTTTTGATTACTGACAAGCCAGTTATTTATGCCGCTAATATTGCTGAAAGCGATATGGGCAAAGATGAAAGTGAAATAGAACTTGTTAATCAAGTTAAAGAATACGCTAAAAAAGACGGTAGCGAAACGCTTGTTATTTGTGCTAAAACGGAAGAGGAAATTTCCGAGTTGGAGCCTGACGAGCAAATTTTATTCTTAAATGAACTTGGTTTAGAAGAAAGCGGACTTAACAGGCTTGTTAAAGCAAGTTATAAACTTTTAGGCTTAATTAGTTACTTGACTTCTGGAGAGCCTGAAACGCGCGCATGGACAATTACTAACGGAACGAAAGCTCCTCAAGCTGCCGGCAAAATTCATACTGACTTTGAAAAAGGCTTTATTAGAGCCGAAGTTGTAGAGTGGCAAGTGTTACTTGAATGTGGCAGTTACTCAAAGGCTAAAGAACTTGGCAAAGTAAGGCTTGAAGGTAAAGAATACGTTATGAAAGACGGCGACGTAGTATTGTTTAGATTTAACGTTTAAAAAAACCCACCGTTTAACGGTGGTTTTTTGTTGCTTAAAAACTTTTAAAGTGATATCATTTAATTGTTTATTTTATTAAGGGGAAACGCCATGGCTAAAAATTCCGTAAATATGTTGTCCGGCTCGGTATTTAAAGGCTTGCTTACTATTGCAATGCCTATAATGCTAATGAACGTATTGCAGTCGCTTTACAACATAATAGATATGTCAATACTCAAACTTAACGATGCTAACGGGCTTTCTGCAGGTGCGGTTGGCGTAAGTAGTACGTTAATTAGTTTAATTACGGGGCTTTTAATAGGTATATCTTCGGGTACATCGGTAGTTGTTGCAAGGTTTATTGGTAAAGGCGACTATGAGCGCGTTGAAAAAAGTATAGGCACGGCAATTCTCTTTGCTATGATAGGCGGTGCGGTATTACTTGTTATTGGCGTAAGTTTTGCCGAACTTTTTATGAAAATGCTTAACTGCTCTGAAGTTTTATTAAGTTCCGCCGCCCTTTATTTTAGGCTTTACTTTTTAGGCGTTCCACTTCTTTTGGTATACAATTTTACCGCGGGCATTTTAAGGGCTTCTGGCGATACGAAAAGGCCTATGTACTTTGCCATTACCGGCGGTGCGCTTAAAGTTATTTTAACGTTTGTATTCGTAGCGTTTTTTAATTTAGGTGTTTTAGGCGTTGGAATTGCAACTATAATTTCTTGGGTGCTTATGTGCTTTTTAGGCGTAAGGGCACTTTTAAAAAATAGCGGTGTTGTTAAGTTAAAATTAAATAGAATAAGATTTTACGCAAGCGAACTTAAAGAAATATTATTTATTGGTATTCCTACGGGCGCGCAACAAGCACTTTATTCTGTTGCAAACGTTATAATTGTTTCAACGGTAAATACTTTTGGCGAATACGCAACCTCAGGCGTTGCTATTGCTAACACGTTTGACGGGCTTATGTACCAAATAGTTATGGCGCCAACTTACGCAGTAATGCCGTTTGTTAGCCAAAACGTTGGCAATAGAAATATGAAGCGTGCGCTTGAAGCCGTTTGGAAAGGCATGCTTATAACGTTATCGTTTGGCGTTGTGCTCGGCTCACTTTCGGCAATATTCTCTAACGAGTTATGCTCACTTATGTCTGACAATCCTGAAGTTTTAGAATATGCACGCCAAAAAATGGTTATTGTTTCTAGCACGTACTTCTTAACTGCTATAAACGAAATTTTAGGCGTTTCGTTAAAAGGTATGAAGCGCCCTATCGTACCTATGGTATGCACTATGATATTTATGTGCGCTATAAGGTTTCCGTGGGTATATCTTGTGTTTCCACACTTTACATCACTTACATACTTATATTTAATTTGGCCTATAGGCTGGGTATCGTCTGCTATAGTATTGTGTTTTTTCTTCTTCCCTACGGTACGCAAATTAAAAAAGCAATTTAAAATGGAATTAGAACAACAAAAATTAGAGAGTAAAACTATAAATCAAAACTAAAAAATAACCACCGAATATTCGGTGGTTTTTTATTAAAATTACAAGACGGCCTGTAAGCCGGATTCTGTCATTTAATACGGCTATCTATCTAGACCGTACGTTACCGCACGGTTCAAGCGAATAAAACAAGCAAGTAGGTACGACACCTTTGTTACTTGCTCCTATCTTGCTTCATGTGGGGTTTACACTGCCACCTACGTCACCGTAAGTGCGGTGAGCTCTTACCTCGCCTTTTCATCCTTACAACTAAAAGTTGCGGTAGTTTTCTGTTGCACTTTCCTTAAAGTCACCTTCACTGGCCGTTAACCAGCACACTGTCGTAAAAAGTCCGGACTTTCCTCGTGAATAAAATTCCCGCAGCCGTACAACCGTCTTGTTTAAGTATTATAACACCGCCATTAGCTATTTGTCAAAGCATTTTACCCTTTGTACAGTTTAAACAGCTTTGATTAAGTACACTTGACTTAAAAACGTAATTTCTGCCGTTTTCTTCATTGAACTGCTTTAAACCTTCGCATATTAGTTGAGTTAATAACTCGGTAAACTCTTTTAAGGTTTTGCAATGCAAGTAATATGAAAGCGAGCCCGGCACGGTATTTATTTCATTAACATAAATTTTTGAATTGTGAAGAATAAAATCAATTCTAATTACACCTAAAAAATCACACTTTCTATATATTTTTTCAGTAATAGATTGAATTTTAGACGAAACGTCAATAGGAATATCTGCAGGGAATTTTTTATTATTTCCCGTTTTAGAACCTAAATACTTATCACTAAAAGTTAAAATTTCGCTTGCTAAAATAGGTTCTTCACAGCTAGACACCACAATAGCATCATCTTTTTTAAACGCTGAACAGTTAATTTCTTTAAAATTTTCCAGAGCCTTTTCAACAATAACTTTGCTATCGTAATTAAAAGCAAGAACAAGCGCATTTTCTAATTCACGGGCGTTTTTAGCCGTGCTTATACCTATGCTACTACCAAGAGATGCTGGTTTTATAATAACGGGATACTTGAATTTATTTTCAATCATTTTTACTGCTGTTTTTCGCTTTAAATAAAACGAAGTTTTATGTATTCTAACGTAAGGCAATTTTTCAACGCCTAAACCGTTCAAAACTATTTTAGTAAAATCTTTATCCATTGCAAATGAACTTGCAAAAATATCCGGGCTACAAAATGCCACGCCGCACAATTTTAATAAACCTATTAAAGAGCCGTCTTCACCGTTTAAACCATGCATGCAGTTTACTGCACAGTCAATATTGGTTAGCCTTTTACTCCTGTTTTTTCTCAATTCGTAAAGATTATTACTTCCAGCAAAAAACGTTACTTTAGAAAGTTTATTCAAGTTTAAATTCTTATAGTTTGATATATCGCAAAGTAATTTGCCGGTAAACCACGTTCCATCATTATGAACGTAAATAGGTATAGGGTTAAACTTTTCTTTGTCTATAGAGTTTAAAGTTAAAACGCCAGTTATTACTGAAATGTCGTGTTCGCACGACTTGCCACCAAAAAATACCGCTATATTTTTCAAAATAAAAACACCTCCGTTAATAGTTTTAACTTTGGTGCTTTTTAATTTTTTACATTAGTTTATATATATTTGTCAGGAAGGTCGTTTTCAAACAACACTACGTCACCGCTTTTTAATAGTTTTTTAAGTTCTTCTTTAGCTTCAGCTAAATCTTTAACCATAACGATGTTGTTTTCCTTTACGCCTTGGCTTAATAAACCTTCACGTATTCTTAAAGCCCTTGACCTACCTACTAATATAGCAACGTCAACTACCTCTGCCATACTAACGCCCAGCTTATAATTTTCTTCGCCTTCAAGAAAGCCGAGTTCTACAAGTCCTGGAGTTACAATATACTTTTTACCTTCAAAAGCCTTAAGGGCGTCAAGCGCACATTTAATACCTTCAACGTTGGCGTTGTAACTGTCATCAATAATAGTTACTCCGTTATCGTTTTTTATAATTTCAAGCCTATGTTTAATAGGTTTAATTTTACTAATGCCCTCAGCTATTTGGCTTTCGCTTAAACCTAGATATTCAGCAACGGCAACCGCCAAGCAAATGTTTGACACGTTGTGTTTGCCAATTAAGCAAGTAGACGTTTCTATTTTAGAATTTTGCATATTAAGAGTAAAAGTACAGCCGTTTTCAGATGTTACAATATCACTAGCATAAACAGAAGAAAACTTATTTTTTTGAACGCCTGCAAGTGTTTTTTCTAGCTTACACTTTTTATACATATCTATAGACGCTTTGTTATCGGCTGAAAATACCGCCTTGCCACCGTCCATATTTTCAATAATTTCAAACTTCGTTTTAGCAATGTTTTCAAAAAATTTAAAAGTTTCAACGTGTTGATAAGTTACGCCTGTAACAACGGCAATATTAGGGTTTACTAAATGAGTAAGTTCCTTTATATCGCCAATATGTCTTGCGCCCATTTCAGCTATAAACACTTCGTGGCTATCGTCAAGCCTTTTAACTGTCTTAGCAATGCCAAGCGGAGTATTATACGAATTAGGAGTTGCTAAAACTTTGTATTTTACGCTAAGAATAGTATTTAAAATTTCTTTAACACTCGTTTTAGCAAAACTGCCGGTAATACCAATTTTTATCAGATTTGGTCGTTCTAAAAGTTTTTGTTTACACCTGTTTATATACTTTCTATTATTTGCACGTTCAAACGGCTCGTTAATATAATATGCAAGTAAAACTAAATATGGTACAAGTAACGGACAAATACATAAAATTGCGTATCTAAAGTTTGAAAGTAGATGATTTTTAAACGGTATTGCAATTAAGTTTATACCTATAATTAGAAGTAAGCTAAGCACTACAACTAAAATTACAAACGTAACAAATAGCCTAATCATTCGCTTAGTAATAACTAAAGGCAACTTGCTTTTATGCTTTCTTTCGCCGTTTAAATAGATTATCATAAAAATTAAACTAACTAAAAAGCCCGTGTATGAAATCAATGAATGCTCTATTACTGAAAGTGCCATATTCGTAAGCACAAATCCTAAAATAGACAATAAGCAAAGCATTGAAAGCCTTGTAGTGCTAACGTTATCTTTGTTTACAAGCCATTTTAAATACTCGTCTCCATTATAACCGCATTGTTGCACAATTTGAAAGAACTTGTAAGATACAAGCAACATTACGCCCGCATTTATTAAACCTATTAACACAAAGCCTAGCAGTTGTTCGATTTTAAATAATTCGTAAATTTGTTCTAAATTAAGCGGTAACATTTAATCTCCATTTAAGAATTCCCACATAATTACGTTAAATTCTTGCGGCTTTTCTACAAAGCAAAAATGCCCAGCATTTTTTATAACGTAAAGATATGAATTTGTAATTTTTTTATTAAATCGCTTTGCCATATAAAGCGGAGTTTGATTATCTAAAGCTCCAAAAATAAGTAGCGTTTTGTTTTTTATTTTACCGAGTAAAACGTCTAAAAAGGTGTTTACAATTTTTACGTAACTTTGCCTTTCAAAACCATTTAGCATTTTATACTCAGCACTCCCAAAACCACTAAATTGCCTATTCTTAAAAACTTTTTTAACAATTTTATACGAGTAAATTTTAGCGTAATATTTTAAACTTCGCCTAGGTTTTAACCCCGCACTTCCCGTTAAAATTAATTTGTTTAGCCTATCATCAATAACTGCTAATTTAACAGCTATTCTTCCGCCGAAAGAGTGTGCTAAAACGTCATACTCGTTAACGTTTAATTCGTTTATTACTCCTAAAACGTCATAAACGTAATCGTCTAGCGAATAGGCATATTTCATTTTTCTACTATTTCCAAAACCTGTTAAGTCTATCGCTATAACGCGCCTAAAGTTTTTTAAACGATTAATTTGATTTAAAAAACTTTCTTTATTAGACATAAAGCCGTGAAGCAATATTATAACTTTTCCTTTGCCCTCATCTAATACGGATAGCCCGTTTACAAAATAATTTATAATTACTCCTTTAAAATTTTGCTCATAATTAAAGCGTCTTCTTCGCCTTGATAATAATTTTCACGCACGGCAACGTATTTGTAACCACACTTTTCGTAAAGTGCTTGCGCTTTCAAATTGGAACGGCGAACTTCTAAAAAGAGTTTTTTTACGCCTTTTGTTAAAAGTTCCTTTTCAGCACTTTCAAGCAAAAGAGTTGCAACGCCTTGCCTTAAATTATTTTCATCTACGGCAACAATGTTTATTTCGCCTTCATCTAAAATATATTTTATGGCAATATACCCAATAACTTTATTGTTTTTAGTGCATACTAGACCGTAAAAGCCGTTACTTAAAAAAAGGTCGGCAAGCATTTCCATAGACCAAGCGTCTTTAAAACTCTTTTTTTCTATTTCTAAAATGTCTTTAATATCGCTAAAAAGCCAATTGCGTACCATCATAAATTTTCTTCCGCCTGACTTTTTCTAACGTATAGTGGATTTATACTTTCAACGTCAAAAGTAGCACTACTCAACTTATCTATAACGGCATTAATAAAACCCTCTTTAATATCGGCGTTTTTAACGAGCGTTTGGCTATTTTCAAACGACAAAACGCCGTCTAAATTGCAAGAGACTTTTTTTAACTCTTCGCCGCTAATAAATGCAGGCTCTCCTATAGGAGTAACTCCGTTATATTTTTGAACGTAATAATTATCGTGGCGCGCGTCAATAACAGCTAAGTTGTTTCCACTAAGACTATTATATGCAAGCGCATCAAAAGAAGTTACGCTTAACACCTTTTTATTGTTAGCGTAAGCAAAAGCTTTTACTACTGAAACCCCAATTCTAATACCAGTGAACGAACCTGGACCAACAGAGCAAGCAAAAACGTCTATTTCATTTAACATTACGTTTAATGAATTTAACAAATTTTCAATTTGTGGCATCAATACGACAGAATGCTTTAAATTGCAGTTATCAATAAACGTTGAATTAACGTTCTTGCCATCTATTAAAGCTACCGTTAAATGCGAGCCAGACGTGTCTATTGCTAAGCATTTCATAATATAATTTTCCTCGTGTTTTCACTTAATTTTTCTATAGTAACCGTTTTTACTTTTTTAGGAAGCGCACTTTCAATATTTTGAGCCCACTCTATAACGCAAATGCCGTCTAAATAAAAATAGTCTGTAAGTCCTAACGCTTCAGCATCTTCTCCGCTTGTAAGCCTATAACAGTCGTAATGATAAAGCTTTCCGTCATATTCGTTTAAATAAGCATAGGTTGGGCTTGTAATTTCACTAGTTATTCCCAAACCTAAAGCCAAGCCTTTTGTAAAAGCAGTTTTACCTGCGCCCATTTCTCCGTCTAATATAACAACGTCACCTTTATTTAAAGTCTTGGCATAATTTTTAGCAATTTCTTGCGTTTCGTAAACCGAATTAGATATGTATTCCATAATTTTATTATATACCTACCCTATAAAAATGTGAAGTATATTTTTTAGCCTTTTATATAAAAGTAAAGTTACTAAAGAAACTAAAACGCCCTTTATTAAGTTAAAAGCTAAAATATAACCCCAAAGCCCTAAAAACATATTCTTAGAAGTTTCACTAACAAAAAACGGAGCACTGCCCGTGTAAAACGGAAAGTTTATAAAATAATTTACAGGGAGCGACACTATCGTATGTAATATTATAGCAATTACAAGGCTTACTATAGCGGTTTTTAAAGTACGCTTTTTTTGGTATGCGTAAAGCGGTATTATAATCATAAACACGCCCATTATAATGTTTGCAAGCATACCTACGTAATTAAAATACTTGGTGAGCGTTAAAAGTTCTTTAAGAACTAAAACTATTAAACCGTAAGGCGCACCTAACGCAAACCCACATATTAAAACAAACACGTTTGAAAAATCAAGTTTTAAAAAGCTTGCTGCTGGAAATATTGGAATTTCTAAAAACGTAAGAACGAAAGAAAGCCCTGTAAAAATGCCAAGTTTTGCTATTGTTTTACCATTAAAATTAACTGTTTTCATACCTCTTAAAATAAAAAAAACGGGAAATTTCCCGAAACAAAAAAAGTATGCGTACTTTTTCTTTTACTATCCGGACTATACCGTCGGTTACGGAATTTCACCGCATCGGCGCGCCATAAAAATTTGGCACGTTAGCAGACTTTAACTGCCGGTAGAGAATTTCACTCTGCCTCAAAGAATTAGCTTTATTTTAACGCATACTTTTTATATTGTCAAGTTATTTGGCTTGTTAAAACTTTTTAAGTTTTATATAGCCGTTAAAAACAAACGAATAGTGCCCTAGTTAACGGTACGGGCTGTGCCGTCAACTACGTTTCAGCACTTATTCGCCTATTTAAGTTTTCAGCAATTTCAACGCAATTTTCAGTAGAAACAACGTTTGCCCCGGCGTTTATAAGCGCAACTGTTTCTTCTGGTGTTATAACGTCACCACCGCCGTCAACAAAACATCTGCCGTCAACAACGTCAACTAAACTTTTAAGTGTTTGCAAACTAATTTTACCTTTAAAAAGTTTAGTAGATAAAATAATAGAGTGAATTTTTGCCACTTGCACAATCTCTTTAGAAACCTTTTCTATCTCTTCTAAATTTAAACTATCAGTATCTAGCAAGGCATAAACTTTTCTTTTGCCAGCAAGTTTTACAATTTTTTTAAATTCTTTAGCAACCGTTTTAAACTCGCCGTTTTTAATTGCACCAATAGAAACGCAAACTATTACCGAATTAGCTCCTAATGAAAGTGCTTTTTTTACCGCATATACCTTACTTTTAAAAACGTCTTCGCCAAAAGGATAAGAAATTAATGCACGCAATTCTAGTTCTGTGTTAACTGTTGAACTTTTAACAAACCCTACCATATTAGGCATAACGGTTACACTTTTAAAACCATAGCGTAAAGCGAGTTTTATTTTAGCATCTAACTCTTTTTTATTTAAACAGTTATTTGAAAGTAAGTAGTCCATTTTTAAATAGAGTTTTTTTGCTTTATACGAGCCAAACTCCCTTTTAATTTCGCCCTCGGTTTGCCCAAAAATAACAGCCATTTCCTTTAACTCTTGAGGCGATGGATTTGGCGTAAAATACTCTTTTATAATCCCAATGGTTTGACTTTTATCAAGTTCTTCTTCTAATATTTTTGCAGTTTGACTTTCATCTTCTATTTGACTTTCGTTTATAATTTCATTATTTTCAATTTCTTTTAAAACTTCCATTTTTTGCCACCTTTTTTACTAGTATTATTGCAATTTTAAAAGTTTTTAAACCTAAATGAAAAAAACCGCCTTTTTTTATAAAAATTTTACTTATTTTTTTAAATTTCTACATTTCTATGCTGTTACACTTATACTATGAAAGGTTTTATATTTATAATTATTATTTATGGTGCGGTAGTTTTTTTATGCTTTATTACAAAATATCTATTTTGTTTAGTTAAAAAAAATAAAAAGAGTGACGCACCCGCCACTCAAAAAATTTATTACATTGAAAACTCAGCGCCAAAAAAGCGCAGAACTAAAATTTCAAGCCCCAAAATACAAATTAAGGGAACTATTATAGAAAAAGACGATTTTGAAAATTAGTCTGGATTTTCTATTTTTTCGCCCTCACCCCAAAGTTTTTCTAAATGATAAAAAAGCCTTGTTTCATCGTTGAAAATGTGGAGTATTACGTCACCAAAATCAACTATAGCCCATCTGCCGTCACTAATACCTTCTTTTCTTAAAATTTTAGCACCTTTCTTTTCTGCTTCAGCCTCACAAAATTCGCATAATGATTTTACTTGAGTTGAAGAGCGCGCGCTTGCTATAACAAAATAATCTGCCACAGACGTTTTGTCCATAACGTCAATTTTAACAATATCGCTAGCCTTTCTTTGTTTTAAAGCATTTAATAATACGTTTACAAGTTCTAATGGATTCATATAATATCTCCTTTATAATAATTAGCAACTTCATTTGCCAAATAATAAATTGGTTGACCGTTTTTTTCTAAAAATTTTAACACTTCTTGAGTTGCAAAAGCAAAACCGCTGTTAAAATTTTCTTCTATTTTTTGGCGTAAAAGTTCAACGCCTTCATATTTGCGGTTCGGTTCTATTAAATCGGCAACGTAAAGAATTTTAGAAATTAAACTCATATCTTTTTTGCCGGTTGAATGATAACGAATTGCATCTAAAATTTCTTCGTCATCAATCTTTAACTCAGTCTTTGCAATATATGCGCCCAAAAACTGATGTTCTATTGCCTTAGGAACGTCACTATCAAGTTTAAAATTTGGATAATTGCTAGCATCTAAATACTTAGCTATGTCGTGTAAAAGTGCACAAGTTTCCACTTTTTCTAGATTAGCACCAAGTTTTTTTGCAAGTTTTAACGCAGTAATAATTACGCCGGCCGTATGAATTTTGCGCTTTTCTGGTAATGCTTTACTAACGTAACTATACAAATAATTGCCGCAATATAAATTATTTTCTTTTATATAATTTTTAACACCGTCAAAAACGAAATCGCCCACGTCTAAACCCAAACCAGCATATACTCTAATTTGCGTACTAGAAATATTTTTACCAACGTATTCAAGTTTTTTAACTTTAATATTTAGCGCAGTTTCAACGGTTTTTAACGCTTGCAAATCACCACTTTCGCCACTTCTTGAAATAAGAACCAGTTTAGTGTTTTTAGCAATAATTTCAGGATTTTTCCACGTTAAAAAAGATGATAGCATATCGCTTCCAACTAAAAAGAAAAGTTCAGCGTCTTTATATAAATTTTTGAAATGAGTAACGGTTAAGTAAGAAAAACTAACGCCCTCACTTTCTATTTCAAAAGGACTAATGCAAATTTTTTGCTCGCCTTTAAAACATTCTAAAAGCATATTAAACCTATCTTTATCACTTGCATAAGCGCCTTTTTTATGTGGCGCTTTATAAGTGGGAATAACGTAAAGAAGGTCTAAATTAAGCTCGTTAATAACGCTTTTAGCCATATTAAAATGTTCTTTGTGTACGGGGTCAAACGAACCACCGAATATGCCTACCCTTTTCATAGTTATATTTTAACACAATACTTTAAATTTTACAAGTTTATACAAAAAAAATATAGGCAATACTTTTCATATGAAAAAAATTAAATTTTACGTTCTTTCCGACTCGTTTTTTATTTTTATAGCACTATTCTTTACTTTTTACGCAATAGCAAAGTATAACGGATTAAGTTTTTTAGCCTCACTACTGCTTTCTAGTAGTTTTAGCGCTATTATAACTTGTGCTTACGCAGTATTTATTATTATCAAAAATGATAAAAAAGAAGGTGCTTATTATGAAAAAGAATATAAAAAAGCGCTTTCAAATCACTTAGCATTTTTAGATGACGGCGAAGTTTTAGAGTTGTTTTATAAATATTATTCTTCAATTTACAGCGATGTTAAAATTGATAATAAAAAAATAATTATACCAAAAATAAAAACTTGTATTTTCCCTATCTTTACTATTGAAAAAATAACTACAAAAGAAGTTATAACTGCTTATAAACAAACTAAAAAGGGCTACAAAACTAAAATTTTATATAACAGTGCAACAAGCGAAGTTTTATTATTAAGTTCTTCGTTAAAAATTAGGATTGAACTATACGATATAAACGGCGTGTATTCTGCACTAAAAAGTCAAGAACTATTGCCAAAATTAGAAATTGTAGGCAAGCAAAAAATTAAATTAAAGCCAATTTTAAAAAACTTGTTTAAAAAACAAAAAGCAGGAAAATTCCTGCTTTTTGGCGTGTTAACTTTACTATTTTCAACTCTTACGTTTTTTTCGCTTTATTACGTAATTTTTGGTGCCGTGCTTATAATAATTTCAATAATTTTAAAGTTCTTTGCACCGTTTGAAAGTAATAAAAACAGTGAAATATAATTAGAGTTCTATATGCTTAACGTTTTCTTTAGTGCTACGCTTATATAAAACTACTTTATGTCCAATAACACAAACAACCTCAGCCCCCATTAAAGAAGCAAGTTGAGTAGAAATTTCGCTTGCAGTTTCATCGCTGTTGTTAAGAACGGTTATTTTTATAAGTTCGCGTTTTTCTATAGCTTGCTTAAACGATTCAATTTGATTTTCGCTTATTCCGCCTTTACCAACTTGACCTATAGCATCTATAGTTTGAGCCATACTTCTAAGTTTTGTTCTAAATTTTTTATCCATAATTACTCCTTAATCAATAAAGTCGAATTCAATATCGCCTATTACAACGGTATCGCCGTCTTTAATTCCAAGTTGCCTTAATTTTTTAATAACCCCAACGTTACGAAGCGTTTTTTGCATATACGCCATACTTTCCATATCGTTTAAAACAACGTTTCTTGTAAGCATTGTAACAAGGTCGCCAAACACAACGTATGCTCCGTCTTCATCACGCTCAATTTCAAAATTAGTGCTTTCTTTAATATCGTAAATAAAGCCACTATCTTCTTTAGGCTCAATTTTAGGAAGGTCTTGCAAGTTTTCAAACAACTCTTTAATAAGTTCTTCCGTTCCAGTGCCATCTATTGCACTCACTTCAAAAATCTTATATTTTCTAACGCGTTTTCTAAATTCTTTAACGTTTTCTTCACTGCCGTAAACGTCACATTTATTAAGAACTATTACTTGCTTTAATGCACCTAATTTTTTACTATATTCGCTAATTTCTTTATTTATTTGCCTATAATCTTCTATAGGATTACGCCCTTCCATACCACTAATATCAACAACGTGGCAAAGCATGCGCGTTCTTTCAATATGCCTTAAAAAGTCGTGTCCTAAACCTGCACCTTGCGAAGCTCCCTCAATTAAACCTGGAATATCGGCTGCAACAAAAGTATTATCATAGTAATTAACAACTCCTAAATTTGGCGAAAGTGTTGTAAAGTGATAATTTGCAATTTTTGGCTTAGCCGAAGAAATTTTTGAAAGTAAAGTTGATTTGCCTACGTTAGGAAATCCAACCAAACCAACGTCTGCTATAATTTTAAGCTCTAAATTAACTCTTTTTATTAAAGTTGTTTCGCCCTTTTGTGCAAAGTGTGGGCAATGCCTTCTAGAAGTACAAAATTTTGCGTTACCTTTACCGCCTTTACCGCCCGTCATAATGAGGCGCTTTTCACCATCAGTAAAAATATCGCAAATAAACTCGCCTGTTTCAGCATCGCTTATAACCGTGCCGAGCGGAACGCTAATAAGCAAGTCTTTACCATTTTTGCCGTGGCTGTTTTGCTTGTCACCCTTCTCTCCGTTTTCAGCAATATATTTATGCTTGTACATAAAGTCTGCAAGGCTAGTTTTATGCCTGTCACCAACAAAATATACGTTGCCACCATTACCGCCGTCACCACCGTCTGGACCGCCGTTTGAAACGCCCTTATAACGAATAAAAGAAACGGCGCCATCGCCACCGTTGCCAGATTTTATTAATATACTCTCTTTGTCAGTAAAATTTTCATTTATCATTTTTTGTTTTCCTATTAACCTTATAGTATTTACAATGCTCGTTTAGAGCGCAACTTTGACAATTTGGTTTTTGTGCCTTACACACTCTGCGCCCATGATATATTAAATAATGGTGCGCCTTAGACCAAACTTCTTTTTTAAGAATTTGCATTAACTGCATTTCAACTTTATACGGTGTTGAACCGTTTGAAAGCCCTAAGCGATTACTAACCCTAAAAACGTGCGTGTCAACGGCTATAGCGTCTTTATTAAAAGCAACGCTCAAAACAACGTCAGCAGTCTTTCTTCCAACACCGTCAAGTGAAATTAGTTCGTCAAAATCGCTTGGAACTTGTCCGCTAAAATTATTAATAATTGAATTTGTTGCGCTTAAAATATTTTTTGCTTTTGAATTATTTAGCCCGCACGGTAAAATTATTTTGGCAAGTTCTTCTTGAGTGAGCGTTGCAAGTTTAGTTGGCGTATTATAATCTTTAAATAAAACGCTTGTTACCTTATTAACACGCTCGTCCGTACACTGTGCGGAAAGCATTACGGCAACTAAAAGCTCGTATTCGCTAGTAAAATTTAGCTGAGGCTTAGCACCCTCATATAACGAGCTTAAAATTTCTATTATTTTGTCCGCTTGCTTTTTAGTCATAATTAACACCTTTTATGCCACTTTTTAGGTGGCATAAGTTTTGGTGCTTTTAGTTTTACACCATTTTTTATTGTAGCATAAAACTTTAAACAAATCAAACGTTTAAAAACTAAAATCTAACGGTTGTTGTTCTATTTCCGCTTTTTGTAATAACAAAAAAACCGTAAAACGCCGTAAGTTTATATCCTTGAATAATCGCACTGGCTTCTTTCATCTTAGAAAAAGGTAATTTTGCTGATATTCCACAACCTATTTTTGCTTCTTTAGGCGTGGGAACGGGCTGACAGTTAACGCCTATTTTTTGCATATAATCAATAAACGACATTACTTGTGTGCGTGAACGGAATACGGCAATGCAAACTCTCATAAATTTTCTCCTTTGCTATCATAAATAAAATAACGCTTTAATAAAATGTTATAGCGTAAAAATAACTCTTACGCCATATTATATATATTAAAAATTAATTAAATAGGTGTATTTTATGATTTATTTTGACAATGCCGCAACGGGCGGATACAAGCCGAATTTGGTCTTAGACAAAGTAGTTTATGCTCTTAAAAATTTAAACGCTAATGCTGGCAGAAGCGGACACGAGCTTTCAAAAATTGGCGCGCAAATGATTTACGATGCTAGAAAAAAACTTTCTCAATTTTTTAATAACGGACAAATAGAGCGAGTTGTATTTACTAAAAACTGCTCAGAAGCGTTAAATACTGCAATTTATGGATTGTTAAAAAAAGGCGACCACGTTATTACAACCGTTTTTGAGCATAACAGCGTGTTGCGCCCTCTTTTTAACTTGCAAAAAAAAGGCTTGATTACTCTTTCTATTGTTAAACCAAGCAATAAGGAATTTATTACAAAATTAGATATTGAAAGAGTTATTACGCCAAACACTAAATTAGTTGTAGTAAACCACGCAAGCAACGTTACCGGAACGTTAAATGACGTTATTGGCATTGGCGAATTTTTAAAAGACAAAAACGTAACGTTTTTAGTTGACGGCGCACAAAGTGGCGGACATATTAAAATTGATATGCAAAACAATTTTATTGACGTGCTTTGCCTTGCCGGGCACAAAGGTCTTTACGGTATTCAAGGTAGCGGAGTTTTAATTTTTAACGAAAAAACCGAAATCTTAGACAGCTTTCAAGGTGGAACGGGCACGGAAACTTTTAATAGCCTACAACCGTCTTTTTACCCAGAGCGATTGGAGTACGGAACGCTAAATTTGCCTGCCATTTGCTCTCTTTACGAGGGTGTTAAATATATTGAAAACGGTTTGGAAATCATTTCTAAAACACTACTTGATTATACTGAATTTTTAATTTTAGAGCTTGAAAAAATTAACGGCGTAAAAGTTTTTAGCCGTAAAAACGAATGCGGAATAGTTTCTTTTTTACTAAGCAACATGCCTTCAAGCGAAGCAAGCGAAACACTTTCAAGTAATTACGGCATTTGCGTACGCGGCGGTTATCACTGCGCACCGCTTATGCATAAATTTTTAGGCACGGAAGACAGTGGCGTTATTAGAGTTTCATTATCTCCGCACAATACTAAACAAGAACTTTTAACCTTTATTAGCGCTATAAACGATATGGTAAAATAATTATTTTTGCTTTATGGTTTTTACAACCTTTTCAAGTTGTTTTCTTTGGGCAGCGTTTAACATTGGATATAGCATATTGGCAAAATTATCAATGTCGCTATCTTTCAGCGTTCCATTTCTTTTGCCCTTTTCTGCTTCTTTCAAAATTGCGCTAATAATATCTTGCTCACTTGCGCCTTCATATTGTTTAGCAAAGCCTTTTAAAACGTTAAAAGCATCGCCATTGTTTTGCTTGTTACCTTCAAAATTGTTGAAATTACGCATTTTTTATCTCCTTATGATACAATAAATTGTATGCTGACATAAAATATAATGTTAAATAAAGGTGATTTATGAATACTTTACCAATAATTGTTATACTGTTTATGCTACTTAAAGATAAACTAAACCTATCTTCCCTTTTAAATGGAATAGATATTGAAGGTCTAGCGCCTATTTTTGAACTTTTAAACGTTGATGCTTCTATATTAAACTCGTTAAACAACGATAATTTTAAACAACTTTTAAACGGAAATTTAGATTTTAAAACTTTGCTTCCTATTATTATGCCTATAATTACCTCATTTTCTAAAAACGCAAATAAACCGTTTGAAAATTCTAGTTACACTCCAAATTACGAAGATTTTTCATTAATAAAAGATATCGCAGGGCAAAATGTTGCCCAAGCTTTTGAAAATTACTTTGATTAGTATTGACACAATTCTATCATTATGCTATCTTTTTAAAAGGAGTTTTTACATATGAAAAATTTAAAAAGAATTATCTGCATTTTATTTTCTCTATTTTTGCTAGTTTTAGCCGGATGTAATAGTAGCTGTAATAACGAAAACGATAGTTTTACCATTGAAAACGTATACGCATCAGCAGTAGAGCACGGTTATGAAGGCACTATTGAGGAATTTATTAACTCAATTAAAGGCGAGGCTGGCGCTAAAGGCGATAAGGGTGACCAAGGTGAAAAAGGCGACAAAGGTGATAAGGGCGACAAAGGTGATGACGGTCAATCTTCCGTTGTTACTATAGGCGAAAACGGAAATTGGTTTATTGACGGCGTTGACACTAACGTTCCGTCTTATGAAAAAAGCCAAACGTTTACACTTACTTTTGATGCTCTTGGCGGTCAAATGCCTCAAGATTTTTTAGGCTCTTTAAGCATTAAGCAACACAGCTACGCGTCTTCTTTACCTGTTCCTACACTAGAGGGAAAAGAATTTTTAGGCTGGGTTACAGGCTTTACGGCAAATGACGGACAAGTTACTTGTGTGACACCTATAGAAAGTGACTTAACTCTTTATGCCAAATGGAATACTATAGACGTTAATTTTTATATAGGTTCTACCCTTTTAGAAACAAAGAGCATTAAGCAAAATACTTTAGTTAGTATAGACGACCCTACGTTTGATAGGCAAACCATTAAATTCTTAGGCTGGAAAGATGAAAGTGGAAATTTGGTAGATTTAAACGAAGTAAAATATATTCAAAACACTTCACTTTACGCTCAACTTGAAAACGACTATAATTCAATAGCATTTTTTGGCGATAGCATAACTTACGGTATAGGTGACGGATATGTTAAAACTGAAAACTGTTACGTAAATAAAGTAAATGAACTTTTAGGCTTGGAAACTTGCATTAATAACGGCCAAAGTAGCACCACTTTTTGCTTAACTAGTACAACAGGCTCGGTTTTTGACCGTTTTAAAAATGAAGATAGACTTAAACAAGACGGTAAAGTTGTTGACGTTGCAGTTATTATGGCAGGTGTAAACGACTTTGATAAAGCTTCTATAAACGGCTCGACTACCTACTACACTCTTGGCACTTTTAACTCTACAGACACAACTACAATTTACGGCTCTGCAAGATATTGGTGTGAAAAAATTACAGAATACAAGGCTATGGAAAAATATAAATACACGCGCTTTGTTATATGCACTCCAACAATAACTTCTTGGAACAATTCCGTTGCGTCTGGTTCAAGAAATTTTGACCAATCTAAAACTAATATTCACGGCATAACATTACGCCAAATTTGTGAAGCTATTATAGAAACTTGCAATTACTATGGCGTTGAGGTTTTTGATATGAATACTCTAAGCGGTATATATTACAATAGTGCAAGCGACAATACTACAAGCCTTTATTTTGGCGATGGCATTCACCCAAACGATGCAGGTCACTTGCAAATTGCAACCGTGCTTTCTAACTATTTAAAAACTTATAACGAATAAAATACAAAAAAGAGTGATTTAATCACTCTTTTTTTATTATTTCATTAGGTTTAATTATTACGTCACTGTCATAAATGCCACGAAGCGTTAAGCCTGAGTAGGCAACGCTGTTTTTCCCCAACACTGTTCCGGGGTTTAAAATAGAACAGGAACCCACGTTAGCATTGTCGCCTAATATTGCGCCTAGTTTACGCATATTAGTAGAATATTCTTTATCAAGCCTTAATATAACGTTAGAGCCGTCAAGTTTTAAATTAGAGCATACGGTGCCAGCGCCCAAATGTGTGTTATTACCCAAAACAGAATCTCCAACGTAATTATAATGTGGAACTTGCACGTTGTTTAAAAGCACGCAATTTTTTAGTTCACTAGAATTGCCTATCACACAGTTTTCTCCCGTTATAACGTTGCCTCTAATAAATGCTCCCACCCTTAAAACTGTTCCGTGCCCTATTACGGCAGGTGGCTCTATAATAACCCCACTATATATTTTAACGTTTTTGCCTATATAAACGCCTTCTTTAAGTTGTGTAAATTCTGTTAGCGTGGGAATTATTTTTAATATGTAATCGCCTATATTTTTAACTATTTCATAAGCGTATTCATACGATGAAAATAAGTTTATCAAATATGGGGTTTTTACGTTAAAAAGGTCACTAGTTTTTATAGACTTACTCAACTGTATGCCCCCTTTCTTTAATTAAATCAGCAAGGCTGTTAGCATATTTTTTTGCCAAACTTAAACTTTCACATTCTATCATTATTCTAATTACAGGCTCTGTTCCGCTTTCTCTAAGCAATATTCTTCCGCCTCCACAAAGCTCTTTTTTTACGTTATTTACCGCCTTTATAATTTCTTCATCACTAGTTACGGCACTTTTACTAATAACTTTTATGCTTTTAACGTGTTGCGGATACAACACAACCTTACTAACTAACTTACTCAAATTTAATTTTTGGTCACAAATTTCTTCAGTTATCATAATGGCAGTTAAAATACCATCACCAGTAGTAGCGTATTTTTTTAAAATAATATGCCCAGACTGCTCTCCACCTAAGCAATAATCACTTTGCTTAATACATTCGTAAACAAAGCGGTCGCCAACCTTTGTTTGAACGCATTTAATTTGTATTTCATTAAGGCATTTTTCTAAACCGCTATTAGACATTACCGTTGTAACGATAGTATCGCCATTTAAATTATTAAGTCGCTTTAAACGTTTTGCCAAAAGGTATAAAATTTTATCTCCATCAACTACGCTTCCATTTTCGTCAACAGCTATACATCTATCGGCATCACCGTCAAAAGCAAAGCCTATATCAAGCTGTTTTTCTTTAACCAACTCACATAAATTTTGAATATGAGTAGAACCACACTCTTCGTTAACGTTTAGCCCGTTAGGCTCAGCACCTATAACGTAAACTTGTGCGCCAAGCGCTTGAAACACTCCTTTTGCCAATTTCCAACTAGCGCCGTTTGCACAGTCTAGCCCTATTCTCAAATTCTTATAAGAATTTGAAGCAAGCGAAATAAGATAGCCTAAATATCTATTTCTTCCTGCAACGTAATCTACAATAAAACCTATTTTGTCTTTTTTTGCAAGTGGCAAATCTTCTTCTAAAACGCCTATACTTTCAAAATTGCCATCAAGATATTGCTCAACGTAATACGTGGTTAAATCATCTAATTTTTCGCCTTTTTTGTTTATTATTTTTATGCCGTTATCATAATATGGATTATGTGAGGCGGTTATCATAATACCAGCATCAAATCCGTCTTGCTTAGTTATAAAAGAAACGCTAGGAGTAGTTGTAACGTGAAGTAAATACGCATCAGCTCCAGAGGCTGTAATGCCAGCCACAAGCGAATATTCAAGCATATAACTAGAACGGCGAGTATCTTTGCCAACAACTATTTTTGGCCTGTAATTTTCCTTATTACAGCCGTATAGATGCGACTTATAATACCAACCTAAAAACCTACCCACTTTATATGCGTTTAACGATGTTAAGTTTACGTTAACCTCGCCTCTAAAACCGTCTGTTCCAAAATATTTAGTTGTATAATTTTTAATGTCTGTTTTCATAATAGTTTACCCTTATATTATATAGTTATAAAGGGGCAAAAATATGATAATTTTACTTTTATAAGTTGTTTTTTTACCAAAATTATGATAATATATTAACGTAAGTGGGTATGGCGAAACTGGCAAACGCGCATGATTCAGATTCATGTGGGAAACCTTACAGGTTCGAATCCTGCTACCCGCACCAAAAAAAGCACTTCATTACGAAGTGCTTTTTAATGTTTTAATATTAAAGACCTATAAATACCGCAAGCATTAAGAACGCTATTGATAATGCCATAAGGAAAAGTTGGAATAAAATAGTCTTTTTAAACCACTCTGCAAAGCTTACGTCTGCTAAGCCTAAACCAACTAAGAGCGTTCCGCAAGTAGGATATAAAACGTTAGTGTAACCGTCTGCAAACAAGTAAGTTAAAATAATAACCGTTTTGCTAATACCTTCAATTGGAGCAAGTGTAAGCATTGGTATAATTAAAACAGCCTTTGCAGATGCGCTTGGAATAAAGAATTCTATAATAAGAACAAACGCATACAAAATAATTACCGCAACGTATGGTGAAATATTAGTTACTGAATTATAAAAATAATAGAAAATTGTATGTAAAATATTGCCTTTTTCTGCAATATAAGTAATACCAAATGCTATCATTATTATTACTATTGACGGCAACACGTCTTTAACGCCTTTAATAAAACAAGTGCCAAGGCGCTTATATGAGCCTAATAAAATTCTACCAATAACAACCGTGCCAACAATAAATGCAACTGCCATAAACACCATTGCAAGTGAGCGAAGTGATGCTATTGAAGTTGTAATAATAACAGATAAAAGCGCTATTGAGAAAAGCGTAATTATCATTTTTGCCTTGCTAGCATCTTGTTTTTTCTCTTCTTCCGTAATGGTTATAAAGCCTTGAACGTCAAACTTGTCTGTTGCAAGTTTTTCATCACGCCTTGCCAAGAAAGTTAAGAAAAGCGAAGTTACAACGTACATTACTGCAAAAATTATGCATCTATACCACATGCCATCAGTAATGTCAACACCAGCGGCAATAGAAGCCGTTCCTATTGTAAGCGGATTAGTTATAGCAGTTGTAAAACCTACGCCAGATGCAATTAATACAAACGATATAGCCGTAAAACGCGACCAGTTAAGCGCAGTGCATAACATTGCAAAAACAGGATATAAAATGAGCAATTGTTCTTGTAGCCCAAATACAGCGGAAAGTATCATAATAACAAAAGTTATAACCCAAATTGCTATAAAGCGCTTTGATTGAAGTTTAACCATTATTATTCTTACAAGTGAAACTAGTCCACCACTCTCTTCTAAAACTTTAAAAGTGCCACCTAAAACAAGTAAGAGCGCAATAATCATTATCATATTGCTACTGCTACTACCAAAAAGAAGAGCTTCAAACGGAGCTATTAACCAGCGATAAAATGGTAAGCGTGAAGTATTTTCTAAATCCGTAAGTACGCGATAAGAGCCTTCTACTATTTGCTTATTTAAAGACTTTACCGTAGTAAACTCATAAAAAGCCTGACCTATTTTGCTAGCATCTGTAGTATAAATAGTATAGCGACCAGCCGGTATTAAATAAGTAAGAGCGCCAACAAAAATTAAAACGGCAACCAATATAATAACAACTGTAATAAAACTTTTAAGCCCAAATTTAATTTTTGCGTCCATTTGTTTTGATTGTGCCATAAATACCTCCTCTTTAACAAGGGTGCAACTTGCTAAACACAAATTACTATTTTTAAATTATAACACAAAAAAAACGGCTTTGCAACAAAACATTATAAAAAGTACAGTTGCTCAAGTTATAATAGAATATGTTAACGTTTTGTGAAAATTTGGTTTTTTATTAAAAAACGTTAACGCTTTTAATTTTTATTTGCTATAATAACATTGACTATTTAGTAAGAGGTGTAATATGGCTACAATATCTACTAAACGCAGTAATGACGCATACATTATTGAGGCTATGCTTGAATATTTTATAACGATTGCAGTAAGTAGCACTTACCTTACCCACGTTATGACGTATATTGGTATAGACTCGTCAATTCAGGGTATAATATCTTCTATAGTTTCGCTTGGATACGGCTTTCAACTTTTTGCAATATTGTTTCCAATAAACAAGTCTATTAAGCGAAATATTGTGGTTTTACTTTCTATTGGTAATATATTATTTTCTCTAGTATTTTTTACTCCATTACTTAACTTCCCTTTTGAAATTAAGGTTATGGCGTTTATTTTATCACTTTTACCCGCTCATATTATTCGCAACTACGTTGAGGCTTCAAAAATTTCTTGGTGCATGTCTCACGTTGACGACAGTATAAGAGGCAAATTTACTGCTAATAAAGAAATTGTTTCGCTTGTTGGCGGTATGGCGTTTTCATTTGCACTTGGCGCTATTATTGACGCGTTAGAAGTTAGCAACGAGCTTGAACTTGCGTTTACTATTATTGGCGGTATTATTTTACTTGTTTCCGCTGGCCACATCACTTCACTTTTATTCGTTGATAAAAAAAGAGAAAGCGATGAGGTCCATCAAAAAGTTTCGTTTATTACTTTATTTAAGAATAAACAACTTATGAAAACAATTCCACTACTCATTATTTTCAACGTAGCAAACTATATAACGCTTTCTTACCTTGCGGCATATCAAAACATTACTCTTGGTTTTAGCCCACTTTTAATGACTATATTTTCAGTAGGCGGAACTTTAATAAGATTGCCAATTATGCGTCCGCTTGGCAAAATTGCAGATAAATACTCTTTTGCAAAAATGTTCTTTATTTGCGCTATTTTCCTTTTACTTTCATACATTACGCTATTCTTTACAGTTCCGTCAAACGGCATAGTAATGTTTGCAATATACTCTGTATTTTCTCAAATTGCCGCGGCAGGTACTTCAAGTAGCCAAATTAACTTAATTTATGATAGCGTTGAAGAACACGAGCGTAGTAGCGCATATGCACTTTCTCGCACAACGGCAGGATTTGCAGGCTTTTTAGCAACTCTTGCAGTTGCTCCGCTTTATAAATTTATTGGCGATAACGGTATTGTAATAGGAAATAACTTTACGCTTTACCCTATTCCAGTAATGGCACTTATTGCTATTGTTATAATGGCGTTATTACTTGTTTACACTTATTTTGCTTTCATTAAAAAACAAAAGAAAGCTTAAATAAAAAAAATTAAAAGCGTTGCTAGTTAAGCAACGCTTTTTTATATTGTTTGATTTTCGGTTATTATAATATCAAGCGGAATATCCCACTCGTTTACTATAAAATTTTCTACTACTTGAAAGTCGTAGCAAATGCCTATTTTTAAAATGTTTTTATCATTTAAAAACTTATCGTAATAGCCTTTGCCAAAACCTATTCTATTTTTAAGGTTATCGCACGCTATAAGCGGAATTATGGCAACTTCTACGCTATTTACAAGTTCATACTCTTTCGGCGTTTTAATGCCGTATTTATCAAGCACAAACTCATTGGATGTTGGCAACGCTGCAAGCATTGTTTCGCCTTTTATAAGTGGAAAACAAACGGTTTTATTTTGGCTTTTAAGTTCGTTTATTATTTTTAAAGTGTCAACTTCATTTCTAAAAGCGTTGTACACAAAAAAGGTTGTTTTGTCTTTTATTTGTAAAAGCGCAAGCACCTTGTTTTGTATAATTTGGCTTTTTAAATAAACTTCACTTTCGCTTAATTTTGCACGCTCTTTTAACATTTTTGAGCGTATTTCGGCTTGAGTTTTCATTTTAGTTTTCGCTATCAAAACCTAAATCTTTAAGCCAGTTAAGTGCTAAACTTGGCCATAAAGTAAAGTCCGTTGAAAATCTTTTTTGCATTATAGGATAGTCTTGCTCGTTATAAACTGACTTTGTAGCAACCGAGCCACCGTGTGGACCTTTAGCAAAAATATGAAGTGCAAAAGGTATGCCCTTTTCTTCATAAGCGTTTGCAAGTAAAAGAGTGTTTTTAATAGGCACGCAAGTATCTTCACGCGTGGAGCAAATAAATGCAGGTGGGGAATTTTTTGTAACGCAATTTTCAATAGAAAGGCTTTCTTTTAACTTTTCGTCGTTACCGCAAAGCATTTCAAAAGAAGAAGTGTGTGCGCCTTTTTCTTCATAACAAGTTACAACTGGATATAAATAAAGCGTTGCGTTTGGTCTAACAAGCGGTTTATCTTCGCCTAAAAAGTCTAAAATAGGGCTTTCAAATAAATTGCTTAAACAGCCGTTTAAATGCCCGCCAGCAGAAAAACCTACCGTGCAAACGCAGTTTTCGTTAACGTGTAATACGTCAGCATTTTTTCTAATATAGCACATAGCCATACTAGTTTCCTTAAAAGCAAGCGGATATTTATTTGGAGCGCAAGAATATTCAATAACAAAAGCGTTATAGTTGTTTGCTAAAAATTGAAGTGCAACGGGTTCAGTTTCACGCGTGCTAACGTTAGTGTATGCACCGCCCGCAATAACTAAAATTGAAGGAAGTTTTCTATTTGCGCCAATACTTTCAGGAAGTTCTTTTATGTAGCAGTTTAAGTAGCCTCTTGCTCCTTCAGGGCGTTCAATATTAAATTCTTTATAGAGGTCAACTTTAAAAATTTTCATAGTTATTCTCCTTTTATTTTTGCTTTTAGTCTGTTTATATTTTTGTTTTCTAAAACGAATTTTTGCTCGTATTCCGTTTGAATATTATCACTTGGCAAGTTCTTATAAAGGTCACGCGTGTATTCTAATATTTCAAAACCGTTTTCTCTAAGTGAATTTAAAGAATAATCAAAAAAACCATCATTGTCAGTTTTTAACGTAATAAGCGCATCACTAACTAAAATGTGCTTGTAAATTTCTAAAAAGTATTTATAGGTTAGCCTATGGTTTTCGTATTGCTTTTTAGGGTATGGGCAAGAAAAGTTTAAGTATAAGCCCGCAATACTGTTTTTAGGTAAAGTGTATTGCAAAAGTTCCGCACCCATATTAAAAAATCTAACGTTTTTTAAATTGAGCCTTTTAACTTCTTCCGCCGCAGATATTAAAACGTTGCTTATAATTTCAACGCCAATATAGTTAAATTGTGGGTTTTTTATTGCGTTTTCAATAATAAACCTACCCTTACCACAGCCAATTTCAAGGTAAACGGGATTGTCGTTTTCAAACAAGTTTTGCAAATCAACAATTTCGTAGCGCTCACTTTCTGGCTTTCTATAAATACTTGTAGATTTACACACCGCAATAACTCCCTTGCAATTTTCAAGCCTTGGCTCAAGGTTGCTTTTTTTACGCATTCTCATAAACTAGTATTATCTCCATAACCAAATTCTTCAAGCAAGTTTTGTTTATCACGCCAATTTTCTTTTACTTTAACGTAAGTAGTTAAAAATACTTTTGCATCTAAAAACTTTTCCATACTCTCACGCGCATAACTGCTAATTTTTTTAATAGCTGCGCCTTGTTTTCCAATAAGTATTGCCTTATGGTTTTGCTTTTCACAAATAATATCTAAATTTATATTGTAAACGCCATTTTTTTGTTTTTCAAATTCATTTACAATTATTGCTATGCCGTGCGGAATTTCTTTGTCAAATTCTAAAAGAATTTTTTCACGCATTATTTCGCTTATCATAAATTTTTCAGATTTATTAGAAACTATATCTTCCTTAAAAATTTTATCTTGCATTGGAAGATAACTTACAATAAGCTCTTTTAACTCTTTAATATTTCTGCCTTTGCGTGAAGATATTGGCATAATATCGCTAACTTCGCTAACTTCACTAACCTTTACAAGCGCCTCTGGAATATTATCTTTTGGCATAATATCAATTTTAGAAAGAAGAGCAATGGTTTTTACTCCGCTTTTTACAACGTTTTTTAATAAGTTAATATCTTCTTCTTTAACGCCGTCATGACAGTCTAAAACAAATAACGCAAGGTCAACGTCCTCAACGCTTTTTTTGGCATCTCTTTGCATTTTTCTACCAAGTGCAGTATTAGACTTATAAAAACCAGGCGTATCTACAAAAACTATTTGATAATCTTTTTCTGTTAAAACGCCAAGTATTTTTTCTCTTGTTGTTTGTGGCTTTGGCGAAACTATTGCAACTTTTTCACCAACAAGCACGTTTATAAGCGTTGATTTTCCCGCATTTGCCCTGCCCACAACGGCAACTATTCCGCTTTTCATCTAAAAACCTCTATCTTCTTTAAAATTTTATCTTCTAATTTGCGCATTCTGGCTTTATCTTCTTCTACCATATGGTCGTAACCAAAAAGGTGTAATAAGCCGTGCAACGTAAGGTAAGTTAATTCCCTTTCTATTGAATGACCATATTCTTTTGCTTGCTCTTTAGCTCTAGCCATACATACTACTATAGAGCCTAAAAACAAACCGTTCTCGTCAACGTCTAAAGGAAAATCTTTATGCTTTAAAACCTTTCCCCTAATACCATCTAAAGTGGGAAAGGAAAGCACGTCAGTTACGCTTAAAACGTTTCTAAACTGAGTGTTTAATTGCCTAATTTTTTCCTTAGAAACAAAACTTAATTCAGCGTAAAGCAACTCCTTTTGTTTTAAAACTTCAGCGGTTGCATTTGCAAGTTCAGTTAAATTTATATATTTACTTTTTCCTATAATTTTAAGCGTTTTTTCCATTTTTGTTGCCAGTTTTTAGTTTGGGATATTTTACTCTTTCGTGATATACTCCAGCTAAAGTGTTAGTTATAGTGTTGCGAATAACGTCAAGTTCTTTAAACGTAATATCGCAATCAGTGAATTGGTCCATATCCATTCTTTCTTCAATAATTTCTTTAACCGCCTTGTCAACATTCTCGTGAGTGCGGTTGCCAACAGTTCTTACTTTTGCCTCACACGCATCGCAAATCATAATTATTGCGTTAATTTTAGTTTGAGGTTTTGGACCGTAATAACAAAATTGATCTATATTTAAATCTCCATCAGTAAACTTTGAAGCTTTCATATAGAAATATCTTATAGGCATTGTTCCGTGGTGTTGGCTTGCGCTATCAGCTAAAACTTCAGGTAAACGCCATTTTTTAATTAAATCATAACCGTCTTTTGCGTGAGCGCGAATAATATCTGTTGAAAGTTCAGGTAAAAGTTCATCGTGAGGATTGCGTCCACTTTGATTTTCCGTAAAATATTCAGGCTTTTTAATTTTGCCAATATCGTGGTAATATGCGCACGCTCTTGCAAGTAACGGATTTTCGTTTATAGCGTTAGAACAAGCTTCCGCAAGCATGGCAACTATTATAGTGTGGTTAAACGTGCCTGGAGCAAGTTCAATTAAGCATTTAACGAGTTTTGACTTATGGTCAGTAAGTTCAGAAAGCCTAAAATTCGTTAATACGCCAAAAATCAATTCAAAGAACGGTAAAAGCAACATCATTAATCCGTCAGCCAAAATTCCGCTACCGAGTGCCCAAAGCGCAGTAATTGCAAGTTTATTAACGTCTGTTGTAAATTCAAGACAAATTGCACTAACTATAACTGGTAAAGAAATTAAAAATGCGCTAGCAATAACCTTTGCTCTAGAGCCTTTACCATCTACAATAAACACTGCTAAAATACCTGAAATAAAATTAATTATAAGCGTAATGTAAATTTCTCTATTATACTCAGTATGAGTCAATACGAACATATCGCAAAGAAGGATTACTATACAAAATACGCAGTTTAAAAATACTGCCGTGCGCTTGTCAATTAATATTAGCGACAATAATGCACATAAAGCAAAAGGCCTTAAATACATATTTATTTGACCAAGCAAGAAGCATGAAATGATAGATACGTTAAGTATTGAAAACATCATTAATATGTTTGAAGTTCTTTTTAAAAAGCTTCTTTTTTCTGAATAAAAGTATGCGTAAACAAGCACTGAAAGTAAAACTACCGCCAATACTATATACGCACTTTCTATAATGTTAGCTTTATCACTAAAAAATGCCGGCACGTTCGCCGTTCCGTTCAGTTTAAAGGCAAGCGCGCCTAAAAAGATAATGGCTAACGTTAAAGCTTGTCCCACAAACAAGGCAATGGTTCTAAAATAATCAGAGGTTGTCCATTGAAGTTCTTTACTGTTTTTCATTTTTAAATTCCTTATTTTTTTTAATTAGTTAGTCTTATGTTTTAAAATAATTATCCGCCGTATAAAACGTGCCTTACGTAAACGGTAACGGTTATAACTGAGTTTTCTATTTTTGCCTCACTTCTTACAACCTCACCGCTAGCGTTAAACTCAGCCGTTTTTTTGGCAAGCATTACTGCATTTTCATCTACACTTTCTAACGTAAAAGTGAAATTTTTACTTTCAATAATAGTTATTCTGGCTAGCGCGTACGTTGGATATTCCACACCGTTACTATCAGTTATGTACGCTTTTACCAAAGTTTCGCCTTTGGCTACCGTGTCGCCAACGTTTTTTAATTTTGTTCCACGCAAAACTACTATGTTTTCAATTACACCGTCAACACTACTAACAAGGTCGCCACTTTCTTTGTTAAACGGCTCTACGTAACTACTATTTAGTTCGGCGTTAATAACAAGTTTATTACCTGATTTTTTTAAAGAAACAAATGAAAGCAAGTTATTTTGTTTTAATATTTGGCTTTCAATATCATTAAAATTTAAAGCGCTAAATCTACTAAAAGGCTTTGCTCCAACGTTGCTAGCAACCGCTAGCGTTTGGCTAGAAAAACAAGCCCCGCTACCCTGTACTTCCACACTAAAAATAAAATCTTGGCTAAAATAGCATATTGCAATAAACAGCGCTATACCAATAACAAAACCAATATTACATAAAGCGATTTTAAACGGAGAAATCAAACCTTTATAATATACTTTTGTTATATTATAACTCATATTATTACAAATGGCAAATAATTTATTTCTATGTTTATAATCAATACATATTTTTGCACTGGTTTGGCTTGTTTTATTAAAAGAATAAACTGAAACGCCCTTTCTATGTAAAAATTCTACTAAATAATCAATATTTTTACCGTTTACTAAATAAACGCATCTTAAAAGCCCTGTTTTCATTACGATTTACCTTTTTTCAATTTTTATAATTTCGCCCAAGACCGTGGCATCTTTTTCCGAATATGAACCAAGCGTTAAATTTTTGCCACTAATAACTATCTTGGCTTGCTTAACTAATATAATAACTTCCTTTGAGTTAACGTCTAAAACTTTTAAAGCACCTTCTATATACGCACCGCAATTTGAAATTAAGGTTATCCTATAAGGCGCAACGCTAATACCCGTTCCGTTTATAATTTTGCAAATACTTTCATAAAATCCCATAACTAATACCCTTATATTATACTTTTTTATTAACACTTATATTCATTAAGAGTATTCGTTTACTTGACTTAAACAAAAAAAATTGATATTATTTATCATATAACAAAAATCTTTTACGGAGCTTAAGAAAAATGGAAGGATTATTCATACCAAAAGGTTATAAAAGCAAAACCGATATAATTACAACTGAAAAGGCAATTAAGTTCGTAAAAGACAATTTTGAACGAATTTTAGCCGAAAAGTTAAATTTAATTAGGGTTTCTGCCCCTCTTTTAGTTTTATCTAACACGGGCTTAAACGATGACCTTAACGGCGTTGAAAGAGCCGTTAGGTTTGATATTAAAGCACTTGGCGGTAAAGATGCGGAAATTGTGCACTCTCTTGCAAAATGGAAAAGAACGGCACTTAAAAAGTACGGATTTGGCGCTGGCCACGGCTTATACACCGATATGAACGCTATTAGGCGTGACGATAGTATTGATAATATTCACTCAATTTACGTTGACCAATGGGACTGGGAAAAAGTTATTAACGAAAGTGATAGAACGGTTGAATATTTAAAAGAAACGGTTAGCGCAATAGTTTTAGCAGTGTACGAAACTAATGAACTTGCTAAAAAAGAATTTGACGGTTTAACGCTTAACGTAAATAAAAACGTTAAATTTATAACTTCACAAGAACTTGAAGATTTATACCCTAACTTAACTTCAAAAGAGCGTGAACACGCTATTGCAAAAGAATACGGCACGGTATTTTTAATGCAAATTGGCAAAACGCTCAAAAGTGGCAATCGCCACGATGGTAGAGCGCCTGACTATGACGATTGGGAACTTAATGGCGATATATTGTTCTATAACGAAGTTTTAGATAATTCTCTTGAAATTTCAAGCATGGGCATACGCGTTAACAAAGATTCGCTTATTAAACAACTTGAAATTAGCGGTTTAACAAATAGGCTTGAATACGGCTACCATAAAGGCATTGTAAACGGCACACTTCCGCTTACTATTGGCGGTGGCATAGGTCAATCACGCTTATGTATGCTAATTCTTCAAAAGGCTCACATTGGTGAAGTTCAAGTTTCACTTTGGCCTGAAGGCTTAGAAAAAGAAGCTGAAGAAAACGGCGTTACAATTTTATAAAAATTAAAAGGATAGCAATTAAGGGCTATCCTTTTTTATTTTTTTGTTATTAAACTGTTTTTTAGCGTTTACCATTATTTTTAATTCTTCTTGCTTTCTTAATTTCCTTAAACGCTTAACTTCATTTCTATGCGCCCTTAAAAGAGCAATGTCACCTGAAAAATCAATAATAGGAAGCTCGCCTAACATTTCAAAAAATTCAGCGGTAGAAATAACTTTTATGCGCTCTTTATTTTTATTTCTTTCCGCAAGTTGACGGCTCATTTTTTCAGTAATATTTTCTTTGTCGCACACTAAAACGTTAGCACTTTCTATAGAACCTATGCGCCCGTTAAGGTCGTAGATACGTTTTATTATTTGCCTAAACCTATCAACGTCATCATATTTTAAATTATCGCTAAAAGCAAAGGTTTTTGAAGATAAACCACCCCTATAATACCTTTTGTGTTTATAGTTTGCCTTAACGAATTCTAAAATTAAATAATTTATTTCCTTATGTGTAAATACGCCGTTTTGGCAAGGTGAAATTTCAGTATTACTGTTAACACCGTGAGTAATATGATATTTTTTAAGCAATTCCGAAAGTGAAAGCTTGGTATCGTTTAAAATATGCTTTAACACAAGTAACGTTACCCTTGCATCTTCATCTGAGCGGTGTGCTTGATATTCTATACCCAATTCTTCCGCAATACTAGAAAGAGCAGAAAGCGTTGGCTTTTTATAAACAGTTTTATAAATAAGTTGCACGTCTAAAAACTCGTATTCTATTTTATCTAGCATATAAATTTCACAAGCGTTGTTTAAAAATTCCACGTCATTCATAATAGAAAACCCAATTATGCAGTAGCTATTTTTAAACAACTCTTTTATTTCATTATAAAATACCGGAAATTGCGGACTATTTTTAATATACGCTTTTTCGTAATGAAGTTTAATTTTACTTTCAATACGCTTGGTGTGTGGGCGCATAACAATGTCTTTTTGCTCGGTTATATTAAAATTGTAATCGGCTAAACAATAGCCAAACGTGCACATACTGCCGTCATTATGGCTTCCCGTAGTGCTTTCAATATCAAAAGATAAAATTCTCATACTTAATAAAAAGTCCGCCACCATTTAGTAGCGGACGTGTTTTTTATTCTTCTTCAGTTTCTTCAGGGTAGTTTGTATCAAGTAATTCTTGAAGAGTTTTGCCTTCTTCTAAAGCATATTTGCCTAAAAGCGTTTTCTTTAATTTTTGGATATTTTCCCTGCTTTCCACTTTGATGTTTTCTAAATTTTCTTTATAATCATCATTGCTAATACCAGTCATATCTACAACGTAAACGTATTTAGCGTAATAGTTAGCTGAATATGAACCTATAAAATAATTTCCTACAACGGCTGGCTTGTACCAATCAGTTGAAGTTTGCATTGCTATAGCGTTAATTTGATTTGGCTTAACGTTCTCTGCATCTAAAGCACATCTATAGTAAATACCTTCTGATGCGTTTGCAAGATAAATAAAATTATCTTTTACAAATTCAATAGAGAATCCGTCAACTTCTTCGCAAACAATTTTTCTACCGTTAAGCATATCAGGCTCGTTTTGTTTAGTATAGTCAAACTTCATAAGTGCAGAAATAAAACCTTCACCACTTTCAACGTAGTAAACTTCGTTTAAAGATTTAAAGTATGAAGTTTTAGCAAATGCTTGGCCAATATATTCGTTTGCTGCACCAAGTTTAACTTTCTCATAGTTATTTTCACTTGTTGCACCGTAGTAATAAGAACCAGTATTGTCAGCATCAAGTTTTGTTACTTTATAAACAAAAATTGTGCCCGTGTGCTTAATTAAAGTAAACGTTACACCGTTTGTACCGCATTCATCAACAAGTTTGTCTTTTAACGTGTTTGCTCTATCATCAAAGCTTAAATCAGCATAACCAGCGCCACTAAGTTCTAGCGTTGCTTCTTCATTACCAACCTCGTATCTATATAATTCTTCAAAATCTTGTTCAGCATCGTCAAGCTCTTTAGTAATGCCCTTTTGCGTATAGAAAATAACGCTAGAATTATCTTCAGGCATAATTAAACTTGAATAATAGTTTGAAGTAAATACGTTTTTGCCAGTTTTAGTGTTATATACGGCAAGTTTAGTTTTAGTTGTGCCGTCTACGTCTTCAGAAACGGTTGTTGCTAAATAAACAACATCGTCTTTTTCAATAAACCTATATTCGTAATTGTTATTTTTAAGTCTTAAAATAACACCGCCAACGTTTTTACCTTTTTCTAAGTCAAAGCAATAGAATTCATTGTAAGTATTTAAAACTTTACCATTCTTATCTTTTTCAGTTGATGGCGTTACGTAATAAATACAAGTACCGTACTTATAAAAGCCCGTATTGTAGTTGGCTGAAATTAAAAGTTTTGGAATAACAGTTTCTACTGTTGCATCTACCTTACCTATATCGTCTTTTTTAACGCGAAGAAGAGAACCCTTTTCAACTTCGTTGAATTTGTTATTAGCAGAAACATCGTCTTTACCGTTAATAAAGTAAACGTAAGTTTCCGTTTCAACTAAAAACGAGCCGTTTGAATTAGAAATAGCTTCTTCATCAACATTGGCAAGAGGCTTTACAGAATTTGCACAACCTGTAAAGGAACACAAAGCAAGTATTACCGTAAGCATTAAAACAATAAGTTTTTTCATTTATATCACTCCAAGTTAAATTGTGAATAACCTAAAATTTGGGCGCATACATATAAGCGTATACACTTTGATATTATACACTAATTTTATATAATAATCAACGGTTTTTTTAAAAATACCTAATATATTTTAGTTTTAAAGGGGAAAATTTTGGATAAATTCGGCATATTTGACATTTTAACAAAACTAAGTAGCAATAAAACTGCAACAGACGGTGTTATTGACGCAGTTAAAAACATATCTAACAATCTTAAAACACACAAAAACGAAGAGCTAAAAAGTGGCGAAAATAAGACTATACAAAAAAACGACCACGCTAAAAAACCTAAATATTCGCAAAGCGCAATTTTAGAAGTTTTAAAAAAACACGAAGAACTTTCTAAAAAAATAGATGAAAATAACAAAAAGCCCTAATGGGCTTTTATAAGTTGTTTTTTGGTTTTTTATAAATTATTTTAATAAGTCTTTAATTTTTTGAGCGTTTTCTTTTCCGGCTTTATAGCCTGCCTCGTAGGCAACGTCAAGGTTTTGCGCTTTAAATTGGCTCATGTCTCCCATATCGGGAGTAATGAGTAAATCCGGCTTATGATAGGCTGCGTTTTTATGTGCGATAAACGTATCGGCAACTTCCATTACTCGCATTGCTTGTGAAAAAATGTTTTTGTTTGGCTTAAACTCCTTTAAGCCTCCTATAACGTCAACAGCAACCGTAACGTCAGCCTTAAAATGCTTTGCACTTGCAAAAGGAATACGCATTAAAATTCCACCGTCAACAAGCTCCATATCGTCAATTTCAACAGGCTTAAATACCATAGGTATTGCTGAACTAGCACATACGGCGTTAATTAAGCAGCCTTTATTAAGCGTTACTACCCTTCCTTTAACAATATCAACTGCAACACACTCAAAAGGAATTTCTAAATCTTCAATATTTCCCTCACCTAAAAGTTCAATTATGCGTTGACGCATTTTTAAAGAGCGGAATAAACTTTTTTTATTAAACGGTATAAAGTTAAGGTCAACTATGTCTTTCATTTTAATAGTGTCTATAACGCTTTTCATTTTGTCAAGAGAAACGCCTTTACTATAACAAGCCCCTACTACTGCGCCCATTGAACAGCCGGCAATACAATCGGGCTTAATACCCTCTTCTTCCATTGCTTTTAAAAACCCGACGTGAGCAATACCACGCGCACCGCCAGAGCCCAATAAAAAACATAACTTTTTAGCCATAAATAACTCCCAAATTATCGTATACTTATATTATAGACCTAAATTTTTAAAATTTCAACTTTAATGCCAAATTTTAAGCGTAAAAAAAATGCCGTTAAAAAACGGCATTTTGTTTTAATTTGTCAGAGCCTTATTTGTTAAGGTTTGCTTCAAGTTCATTGAGTTTTTCAATGAGTTCGCTTGGAATTCTATCACCGAATTGAGCGTAGAATTCTTTAATGCCCTTAACTTCTTCAAGCCAAGTGTCTTTATCAACAGATAAAAGGTCTTCAACAACGTTAACGTCAATGTCTAAGTCTTCTACGTTGATATCTTTAGCGTATGGAATGTAACCAATAGCAACGTCTCTAGCTTCAACTTCGCCTTTGCATCTCTTTAAAATCCATTCTAAAACGCGTAAGTTGTCACCAAAGCCCGGCCAAATGAAGTTGCCGTTATCATCAGTTCTAAACCAGTTAACGTTAAAGATTTTTGGTAATTTATCAGTCTTTTTGCCCATATCAATCCAGTGCGCAAAATAGTCAGCCATATTGTAACCAACGAATGGACGCATAGCCATAGGGTCACGTCTAACAACACCAACAGCGCCTGTTGCAGCAGCAGTAGTTTCAGAAGCCATAATAGAGCCTACGAATACACCGCTGTTCCAATCTCTTGCTTCGTAAACGAGTGGAGCAGTTTTAGCACGTCTACCACCGAATACAATTGCTGTAAGAGGAACGCCTTCTGGAGCTTCAAATTCACTTGAAATGCAAGGACAGTTAATTGCAGGAGCAGTAAATCTGCTGTTAGGGTGAGCAGCTTTTACAGCGTTGCCGTTAGCGTCAACAGTGTCAGGAGTCCAAGGATTGCCCTTCCAGTCAATAAGGTTTGCTGGCTTAACTTTGCCAGGAACGTCTTTTTCCATACCTTCCCACCAAACAGTGTTGTCAGTTTCATCAAGAGCAACGTTTGTGAAAATTGCGTTCTTTTTAGTAGATAATAATGCGTTAGGGTTAGAGTGCATATTTGTACCAGGTGCAACGCCAAAGAAGCCGTTTTCTGGGTTAATAGCCCAAAGTCTACCATCTTTACCAACTCTTATCCAAGCAATATCGTCACCAACGCACCATACTTTATAACCCTTTTCTCTATAAAGAGCAGGAGGAATAAGCATTGCAAGGTTTGTTTTACCACAAGCAGATGGGAATGCTGCAGATACGTAGTTGATTTCGCCGTTTGGATTTTGAACGCCTAAAATAAGCATGTGTTCAGCCATCCAACCTTCTTTCTTGCCTTGGTAAGAAGCAATACGAAGTGCAAAGCACTTTTTACCAAGTAATACGTTACCGCCGTAACCAGAGTTAACAGACCAGATAGTATTATCTTGTGGGAAGTGTAAAATATATCTCTTTTCAGGGTCAAGTTCACCTTTAGCGTGAAGACCGCGAACGAAGTCGT
>JAFYTO010000014.1 GCA_017558825.1 Clostridia bacterium | reverse complement strand
TTTTCTATCAAAAAGTCAAAAAAAGGCAAATAAAAACATATAATACGATATAAAGTTATATGGTGAAAAAATGCACGTTCATTTTATTGGGGTTGGCGGTATAGGAAATAGTAGCCTTGCAAAATATTTAATTTCTAAGGGTTTTTGTGTTAGTGGTAGCGATTCAACTTATAGTTTATTAGTTAAAGAGCTTGAAAGATTAGGTGTTAAAATTGCAAAAGATGATGAAGATAAATTAGTTGAAAATTGTGACGTGGTTGTAATTTCTTCGGCTATAAAAGAAGAGAATAAAAGTTTAATTCTTGCTAAAAAATTAAAAAAACCAATTTACAAGCGTTCTCAATTATTAAAAATTATAACTGCATGTTTTGATTTGAGTATTGGCATTGCTGGAAGTCATGGTAAAACTACGACTACAGCAATGTTGGCAAATGTTTTACATTGTGGCGGTTTAGATTTTACTGCTTTTATAGGTGGTATGGATAGCGCTTTTGGAAATTTTTATTATAAGCCTAATTCAAAAATCGTTCTAAGTGAAGTGTGTGAGTACGATAAAAATATATATGATTTTAATGCTAGTATAGCCGTTGTTTTAAACGTGGATAACGACCATTTAGACACATATAAAAACATTGAAAATTTATGCACGGCTTTTTATGATTATTTAGATAGGGCTAGTGTAAAAATTGTATGCGCAGACGATAAGATATTAGATAATTATAATGGCAAAAAAATAACTTATGGAATAGAAAATGACGCCGATTTTAAAGCTGTAAACTTGCATGAAAAATCTGGAAGATATTCCTTTGACTTAATGTTAAAGGGTAAAAAACTATTTAAGGTTAACTTAAGTGTTTTTGGTAAGCATAACGTTTTAAACGCTCTTTCAGCTATAGTTGTTGCTAAACAACTTAACGTTCAAAACAAACATATTTTAGAAGGGTTAAAAAGTTTTAAAGGAGTGGGAAGAAGATTTGAAACGCTGGGCAAAATAGGGGAAACTAAATTTATTGCAGATTATTCTCATCATCCTACGGAAATTAAGTGTACAATAGAAACGCTAAAACAGCTTTATAAGGGCGATTATTTGTTAATTTTTGAGCCTCATACATATTCTAGAACCAAACTTTTATTTAAAGATTTTATAAATGTGTTTAACAATGAAAACGTTATAATTTACAAGACGTTTTCAGCTCGTGAAAAGTATGATTATTACGGCAGTGCATGCTATCTGGCAAAAAATATAAAGGGCGCTACTTATGTTAAAAACTTTAAAAATTTGCTAGAAATTACTAAAAAAACAAACGCTTCTAACGTGGTTATACTAGGTGCGGGCAACTTGTATTGGAAAATAAAAAATGCAATAAAGATGAAGTAAAAAGTGTAATTTTTTGTAAAAAGAGAGCTGTATTAAATATTCAAAAAGTGTAATTTAATTATAAAAAAGTATTGAATTTTTTTACAATATATGGTATACTAATACCATATTTATCACAATTTGTAGGAGAGTTTAATTTTGGCAAAAACATCATACAGTTCTCAAAACATTACAATATTAAAAGAGCTTGAAGCCGTTCGTGTAAGGCCTGGTATGTACATAGGTTCTACTGACGCGCGCGGTCTTCATCACATTTTATGGGAAATTATAGATAACGCTGTTGACGAGGCTGCAAACGGCTTTGCAAAAGAAGTTAAAGTTTGTTTGTATGACGATGGTTCGGCTTCCGTTGAAGACGATGGTAGAGGTATGCCTGTAGATATTCACCCTGACGCTGGTGTTAGTGGTGTACAAGTTATATTCACTCAACTTCACGCAGGCGGTAAGTTTAATAGTGAAAACTATGCTTATTCTGGCGGTTTGCACGGCGTTGGCGCATCGGTTACAAACGCTCTTTCAGAATGGCTTAAAGTTGAGGTTTATAACAAAACCGTTTATAAAATGGAATTTAGCTCTTATGAAGATAAAGAACAAAAAAAGGTTCTTTCAGGAATTCCTAAAGCCCCTCTTTTTAACACGGGTATTAAAACTATTAAACACGGTACAATGGTTAGGTTTAAACCTGATGCAAGAGTATTTGATACTGTTGAATTTGATGCTGATACAATAATTTCAAGGTTGAGAGATACATCGTTTTTAAATAAAGGCGTTAGACTTGTGTTTAAAGATAATAGAACAGGCAAAAACAACGAAGAAAAAGTGTTTATGAGTGAAAACGGCATTAAAGATTACGTTTCGTACATAACCTCAAGTAAAAACACTCTTTATAGCGAACCAATTTACATTTCTTCAACTGTAAACGATATATTAGTAGAAGTTTCTCTTCAACATACTGACGGTTATACTGAAAACGTATTCTCATTTGTAAACAATATTCCTACTATTTACGGTGGCACGCATGACGTGGGCTTTAAATCTGGATTAACAAGGTTTTTAAACGACTATTTAAAAGAAAATTCATCATCTAAAACTAAAAACGTTTCATTTAACGGCGAAGATTTTAGAGTTGGTATGGTTGCAGTTGTTTCTATTAAAATTAAAAACGCGCAATTTGAAGGTCAAACTAAAGGTAAACTTGGTAATGCTGAAGCAAAACCTGCTGTTGAAGGCGTTACCTACGATGGTTTATATGACGTTTCTAAAAACAAAAAAACCGTTAAGATTTTTGACGCTATTTTAGAAAAAGCCGTATCTGCTGCAAAAGAAAGAGAAGCTATTAGGCATACTAAAGAACTTAACCGTGCTAAATCTGGCGCAGACTCTACAAGGCTTCTTGGCAAACTTGCAAATTGTTCTAGTAAAGATAGCAAGCTTAATGAAATATTCATAGTTGAGGGCGATTCTGCAGGCGGTAGTGCAAAAGAAGGTAGAGATAGAAAGCATCAAGCAATTTTACCACTTCGTGGCAAACCTATAAATTGCGAGAAAAAATCACTTATAGACGTTTTGAAAAACGAAGAAATAAAAACAATAATTTCCGCACTTGGCACAGGTATTGGCGCTGATTTTGATATAGAGGACCTTAATTACAATAAAGTTATAATTTTATCAGATGCCGACTATGACGGTTACCATATTCGTTGCATACTTTTAACGTTTTTTTATAGGCATATGCCTGAACTTATTAAGCAAGGCCACGTTTACGTTGGTATGCCTCCGCTTTATAAAGTATATAAAAAAGATGCTATTGAATATGCTTACGATGAAAAGGAAAGAGAAATTGCCAAAAGCAAACTTGGGCGTGGTGCTGAAGTAAGCCGTTACAAAGGCTTAGGCGAAATGAACCCTTCACAACTTTGGGAAACTACCCTTAACCCTGAAACGCGTATGCTTATGAGGGTTACTATTGACGAGGCTGCAAAAGCTGAAATGCTTATAACCACACTTATGGGTGATGAGGTTGAAAGCAGAAAGAAATATATACAAGAACACGCCAACTTTAATAGAGTTGACGAGTTTGAAATTAAGGTAAAGGAGGTGTAATAATGGAAGAAAGAAAAGAAAATATTGTTATTGGCAATATAGAAAACGTATTACACAACTCCATGATGCCTTATGCAGAGCACGTTATTTTAGAAAGAGCTTTGCCTCGTGTAGAAGATGGTTTAAAACCCGTTCAAAGAAGAATACTTTATGCAATGCACGAGCTTGGCTTAATGCCGGACAAGCCTCATAAAAAGAGCGCTCGTGTAGTAGGTGAGTGTTTGGCAAAATACCACCCACACGGCGACAGTTCCGTTTACGAAGCAATGGTAAGGCTTGCGCAACCTTTCAATATGCGTATGACGCTTGTTGATGGTCAAGGTAACTTCGGTTCTGTTGACGGTGACGGTGCTGCTGCAATGCGTTACACCGAAGCAAAACTTAATAATTTAGCGCTTGAAATGCTAAAAGACCTTGATAAAGATACTGTTGATTGGGAAAATAACTTTGATGATACTTTAAAAGAACCAAAAACGCTTCCAAGCCGTTTTCCTAACGTTTTAGTTAACGGCGGTATGGGTATTGCCGTTGGTTTAGCAACAAATATTCCTCCGCACAATTTAGGCGAAGTTATTGACGGTGCCGTTGCGTATATTAACAATCCACGCATTAAATTAAGTGAAATGATGAAATACGTTCCTGGACCTGATTTTCCTACAGGAGGTTATATCATTGCTGGTGATGAACTTGAAAAAGCGTACGAAACAGGTAAAGGCAAAATTGTTATTCGCTCAAAATTAAGAGTTGAACAAGAAAGTCCAACTAAACAATGTATAGTTGTAGATGAAATTCCGTTCCAAGTTAATAAAGCGTCATTGATACAAAAAATCGGTCAACTTATGGTCGATAAAAAAGAAGAATTTGGCGGTATAAGTGACGTTGTTGACGAGTCTGATAGGCACGGTATGCGCATTGTTATTAAGCTTAGAAAAGACGTTGATGCTAATGACGTTTTAGACCTTTTGTATAAGAATACAAGTTTACAAGTTTCATACGGTATTAACCTTGTTATGATTGCTGACGGTAAGCCGCAACAATTAGGTTTGCTAGATATTTTTAGATATTATACTGAATATCAAAAGCAAGTTGTGTTAAGGCGTACTAAATTCGACCTTTCTAAAGCTAAATTAAGGCACGAAATTGTTAGTGGCTTAATTATTGCAGTTACCGATATTGATAAAGTCATTCAAATAATTAAAAAGTCGCCAGATACGGCAACTGCTAAACAAAATTTAAGAAAGCAATACGACTTAAGTGACGTTCAAGCTCAAGCAATTTTAGATTTAAAGTTAAGTAGGCTTACTAAACTTGAAATTGAGAATTTAAAAGAAGAATTAAGGCAACTTGAACAGTTGATTAAGGAATTAACTGCTATTATTGAAAGTAAAAAACGTCTCAACGAAGTTGTTGTTAGTGAAATGCTAGCAACAAAGAAAAAGTTTAAAGATACTAGAAGAACAACCATTTTATCTTCTATTGAAGAAACTAAGGTTGAGCGCTTTGACGATGAAAAACCTGTTGAAAACTTAATTGTTGGCTATAGTGGCAAAGGTTTAGTTAGAAAAGTTGCGGTAATGTCTTATTCTCGTAGTAAAACAGATACGCCAACCCCTGCAGAAAACTTTATTTTCTCAGTTCGCGCTACTAATAAAGACGTGTTGTATGCGTTCACCAATAAAGGTAACTTGTTCCGCATTTTGCCAGACAATATTCCAGAGGCTCGTGGAGCAGGGCAAGGTGGGGTAACGTTTAACGCGTTGTTTAGTCAAGCACTTAAAGATGAAATTCCTGTAGCCTTCTTTGTGGCTGAAAACGGCGAAATTCAAGGTACTGCATTAATGTTTACAAAACAGGGCGCAATAAAAGCAACAGATTGGCAAGACTTTGCTTATTCTAAGGCAAGCTGTCAAGCAATTAAGCTTAAAGACGGCGATGAAGTGTTAACCGTTAAAGCGCAAGATGAAAGCAAAGATTTATTCTTTGTTACTGAAAAGGGTATTACTTTACGTGCTGAAAATGAGGTTCCTGTTCAAGGTAGAGTAGCCGGAGGCGTTAAAGGTATTGATTTGGCTGATGGTGACGCTGTTGTTTATGCAACTTTAATTGATGATGACCTTGATACGGAAGTGTTAATTGCAACAAGTTTTGGCACGTTTAAAAAAGTTCTTACGGGTACAATTACTAAAACTTCAAGAGCAAGAAAAGGCGTTAAGGTTGCCGACCTTGGAGATGAAAAACTTAATGAGTGTATAGTGTTTGCTAAATGCTTAAAACAAATAGATAAAGCGTTGCTTACCGTGGTTGATAGAATTGGTGCTATATATCATATTTCAACTGATGACGTTAGCCAAGATAGCAGGACAACTAAGGGTAGAATAGTTCCAAAAATTGGCGCTTGCCAACCGCTTGTTGTCTACTATGCCAGGCGATAATAACGCTCAAACTAAACCAAAAACAGTTCAAACGGAAGTATTAAATGAGCCTAAAAAGGAAGTTAAAACGCCTGTTAAAGAACCTGTAAAACAAGTTGAAGTTAAACCTAATATTGAACCGAAAACTATTAAGGAAGAGCCTAAAAAAGTAGCCGTAAAAGAGCCTAAAATAATATTAGAAGAACCTAAAAAAGTTGACTATACTTTAGGTTTAAAAAACGTGTTTAGCAAGGTTGAAATTTTGTGTAAGGAAATGTATGATAACGTATTTTCTAAAAATGCTCAATTTAGGCCAACCTTTGATGAAACTATTAAAAACGCTCTTATGTATTTAGGCTATAAGTGTAGCACGGTTAATGCTAAACAAGAGTTTGAGTTGGCGTTTGACAGTGTTGATATTTCTAAAATTAACGAGCCTTTCGTTCCGTATATCATTAAACTTTCTACTTGGTATGATAAAAAGCTTAATAAAGATATTACTAAAAAATTGCTTTTTGAGTTTAAAGAATTTTTTAAGGTTTTATCTAAAAATTTAGATTTTAAAGAACTAGAAAATTATATAAATAACAATTAAAAAAGTAGGCAATTTTGCCTACTTTTTTATATTATTTTATTAAGTTCTTTAAGTAAATTTTTTGCGTAATGCTCAAAGCCCTTATTGTTTGGATGCAAGCGTTTATCTGCATAATAAATTGGGTCGTGCGGAACAAAATTAAATCCGTCAATAAAATAAACGTTCTCAAATTTTTTAGATTGCTGTTCTAACATTTTAGCAACGTCTCTAAACTTTCCACAAGGTTTTTCTTCTTCAAGGTCTTTACGCCAAATTGGTCCAATTACTACTATTTTGCTACTTTTGTAAACCTTTCTTAAGTTGCCTATAAATTGGCTACTTGAATTTATTAAATCGTTAGGTTTAGTATTATTGTTTGACCAATCATTAGTGCCGTATGCTATGGTTATAAGGTCGGGCGTAAAACTGTCGCTACAAAGCGCAAATTCAGGAAAAAATCTTTCACCGCCAATTGCTTTATTATAAACTTCGTAGTCAAGTGCAGTGGCAACTAAATTTATATAACTTTTATGCGAATGCAAACAGTCGTAGCCGTGAGTTATAGAATCGCCAAAAGCAAGTAGTTTTTTAGTTGGCTTAATAGGTGTAATAGTAGAATTGTCGTCTAAACAAAAGTCTTTAAGTAGGGTAATGGTTGAAAAAGGTAAATATATAGTAATTTCTTTTTCGCCATTGTCAAAATTAAAGATTTTTGTAACTTCCTTATCTTCAATTCTTTCGCCATAATTTTCTGGCATTGTTTCGTGCGAGCAAATAGACTCAAATAATTTGCCGTTAACGAACACGTCAATAGAATAAATTTCTCTATAAGTACCGTTTATAAGTTTAGCAGTAAAGGTTAAAGTGTTACTGTTTGTTAAAAAACGTAGTTTTACGCTTGCAGTTGTTAAAACTTTTAAGTTTCCTACTACTACGGGCCTATTTATTATAGGGTTAGAATATAAATCTTCTTGCTCGGGTGTAAAGCGGTGAAATTCAAAATATCCGTCTTTTTCAAAAACGTTGACCGCACCTTGCGTTATACTTTTAATTTGATTAAGGTTAAGTTTCATAATTATTTATTGTCTATACCAAGTTCTAAACCTTCGTACATATAGTCGTTCCACTTAAAGTTTTTGTAGAAGTTTACGTGATAACGGTGCATTTCTTCAACAAGTAAAATAATTTTGCCAACAGTTTGGTGTTTAGGGAATACGTCAAAATACTCGCCGTTTAAGTAGAAGTTAAAGTAACTTGAGTCAACTTCCGTAATAAGCGTGTAAAGTTGCTTATAGTCGGCGTGGAATTCGTAAGGCTTGCCATTTCTAGTGCCAACATAGTGCATTCCATTATGGTCAATTCTAAGTTTGCCTTCGCCAACAATGTTGCTAGTATTTTTACCTTTTAAAAGTTTATACTCGTCTAAATTACCAATTTTGCAATCATCTTCAAATACGTAATTAGGGTTTTCACGAATTTCTTTAATAATATCAACTCTTTGTTGTTGGAACCAATCGTGTGGAGATTCAGGAATAACGGCATCTTTATATGGGTGGAACACGTAATAGTCGTCCATAGTTGCGCCGTTGCCACAGTTTAAACACTCAATTTTGTTGCCTTCGCCTTTCATTGTAAACTCTTGTTTGCATTTAGGGCATTTATAGCAAATGTCCTCAAGGCGGTGGCAAATTCTATCATAAGTTTTCCACTTAATTTTCTTTTCTTTGTTCCACTCGTATTCGTTGCGCCTAAACTTTTCATTTATAATATCATCCATTTCTTCAACAGAAAGGTTTTGAACGTCATCTTTAGAAAATAAAAGGGAAAGAGTAGCGTGAGTTTCGCCAAGGCGTTCATCTAAACAAACTTTTGTGCTTTGAAGATATTGACCTTCTAAATAGCATAAAAACACAGGAACTTTAAAATGTTTAAACATTTTACTTGTGCCAGGAACTATAGGTTTATTTCCGCCAAAATCACTTGCTAATCCTTCGGGCGCAAAAGTTACGCATCCGCCTTTCTTTAATACTTTACTAACGGCTCTTATTGGTAAAGAGTCTGCTGTATATTGCTTCTTAGGAATAACTTTGTTTAAGTTGAATATAAGTGAGAATTTCTTTCTATAAAACTCACAATATCCAGCCATCATATTTGTTATTCTTGGATAGCATGCGCCGCAAACGTATAAGTGGTCAATGCGTGAAAGGTGGTTGAAAATTACAAAGCATGGGCCGTCATAGTCTGCTACGCTATCAATAATGTGAAATTTAGGATTATACTTTTTACCGCAAATATCAACCATTATGGTTTTGTATAAGAATGAAACAAGTTTTGAAGGAGGTGCATATTTGCGTTTAGCAAGTTTTTCTGCAATAGTTAAATTCTTTTTCATAATACGTCCTTTGTAAAACAATATAAAATTATTTTACTATATATAAACGCGTTTGTAAATAGTAAAACGATTAAATTTTAATTTTAACAAATGTTAAATTTAAAAATATTGACCACCCGTTCAATTCCCAATTAAACAAAATAAAAAAGCACTTCTAATGAAATCCTGCTTTGCAGGATGAAATCTTCGGTGTGCCACCTCAGATGAAATTAAATCCGCCATCTCTAACCCCGCGTAAGCGGGATTTCATCGCATAGCAATTTCATCCACGATAGTGGATTTATTCCGAGTGAGGTCGGATTTAGTTGAAAAAAGCACACATTTGTCTTGGTATACAAATGTGTGCTTTTTTCTGGTAGCCCCAAGGGGAATTGCTCCGCTAACGCTATCACGCCTGTGTGGCAAACAGTAGGTGACTACTGTTTGTTGGCAACTAATTTAAAGCATAAAATTGTAAGTTGCCAATTCCCACCCGTTCAATTCCCAATTAAACTAAATAAAAAAGCACTTCTAATGAAATTCTGCTTTGCAGGATGAAATCCAAACGAGTTTGGATGAAATCTTCGGTGTGCCACCTCAGATGAAATTAAATCCGCCATCTCTAACCCCGCGTAAGCGGGATTTCATCGCATAGCAATTTCATCCACAAAGTGGATTTGTTCCGACGAAGGCGGATTTAATTGAAAAAGACTCAAGATTGTATCCAATCCTGAGTCTTTTTCTGGTAGCCCCAAGGGGAATTGAACCCCTGATTTTGCCTTGAGAGGGCAACGTCTTAACCTCTTGACCATGAGGCCGAAATTTGAAGTAATTAAATATTAACACATAATAACAATTTTTGCAAATGATTTTAAGTGGTATTTAAAAAAATAAAAATATGCTATTTTAATAACAATTAACACTTGAAAATTGGCGTTTATTATGTTATAATAAACTTAGGTTTTTATTATGGAAAATTATTCAATTCAACAACTTAACAATGCTCAAATTTTGCCGGTAAAAGATACTGAGGGCGCAATACTTGTTATTGCTGGTGCAGGCAGTGGTAAAACACGCGTTTTAACTAATAGAATTGCGTATTTAGTTATGCAAAAATACGTTAACCCACAAGACATTTTAGCAATTACTTTCACAAATAAAGCTAGCGATGAAATGAAGCAACGTTTAGAGCGTATGATAGGTTCTTTAAACGGAATGTGGGTTTCTACAATTCACTCTATGTGCGTTAAAATATTGCGTTCAGCTATTGGTGCACTTGGTTATGAAAAAAACTTTTCTATATACAGTGAAGATGATAAAGAACGTGTTTTAAAGCGTATTATTAGCGATATGGAATTAGAGCCTGAAAAGTTCTTAAAACTTGCTAAAAACTGCATTTCAATGGCTAAAAATGACGGTTTGACTCCTCGTGAATTTAAAGAGGAAAATTTTAAGCTTAAAAACGTTGGAGAAATAACTGAAATTTTTGTTAAATATGAAAAACAGTTAAAAGAAAGCAATGCGCTTGACTTTGATGACTTGCTTATAAAAACCCTCAATTTATTTATGGAGAACGATGAGGTTAGGGAATATTATAGCCACCGTTTTAAATATGTTCACGTTGACGAGTTTCAAGACACGAACACTGTTCAATATAAAATTATTAAAATACTTGCTAGTGGGCACAGAAATATTTTTGTTGTTGGTGACGATGACCAAAGTATTTACGGCTGGCGCGGTGCTAAAATAAGTAATATTTTAGATTTTGAGTACGATTTTAAAGGCGCAAAAGTATATAAACTTGAGCAAAATTATCGTTCAACAAAAAACATATTAAACGTTGCAAACCTAATAATAAAAAATAATACGGCACGTAAAAGTAAAACATTGTGGACTGAAAATGATGCCGGTTCTCAAGTAGAATTGTTTACCGCTAACGAAGAATCTGATGAGGCTCAAAACGTTGCAATGAAAGTAAAAACAGCAATAAATCGTGGAGCAAAAGCAAGCGATTTTGCCGTTTTAATGCGTATAAACGCTCTTTCGCGTTCATTTGAACAAGAATTTTTAAAATACAATATTCCTTATAAGGTTTTTGGTGGTTTTAAGTTCTTTGATAGAAAAGAAATTAAAGATTTAACTGCATATTTGCGTATAATTTCAAATCCGCTTGACAGCGAGGCTATTTTAAGAGTTATAAACGTTCCGCGTAGGGGTATTGGTGACAAGTCTATTGATGCTATTTTAAGAAAATGCGCTGAAGAGGAAATGTCGGTTTATGAAGCTATTTTAGATGCAGAATCGTTACCGCTTAACAAAGGTGCCATCGAACGTATTAAAGAATTTAAAGACCTAATATATAATTTGGTTTTATCAAGCACAAATCTTTCAATTTCACAGTTGTTAAAAGAAATAATTACTAAAACTAATTTCAATTCGCAATACGAAGAAAACACTGAGGAAAATCACGAAAAGTTAATGAATATTAACGAACTTGTAAACTCGGCAACTGAATTTGAAAAAGCTAATAAAGATGCAACTGTTGCCGACTATTTAAGTTCTATAACTCTTAGTTCTGATACTGACGAAATGGACGAGTCCAACTACGTTTCTATAGCAACCGTTCACTCTGTAAAAGGTTTGGAGTTTAATACCGTGTTTGTTGTTGGGCTTGATGAAACTATTTTTCCAATTTCACGCTCGGTAAATAGTGAAGAAGAACTTGAGGAAGAGCGCAGGCTTATGTACGTTGCTATAACACGTGCAAAAAAGCAATTATATTTGACGCGTGCGCGTAGTAGATACTTATACGGCACACGCAGTATAACTAGCGAAAGTAGATTTTTAAAGGAAATAAACCCTCTTTTAAAATGCACGGATAACGGTTATAGTAGATACTCAAACTATGGCTATAATAACGGTTATAATAATAGCCCTTATAAAAGTTATAACGGCTATAATAAAGACGGTAACGACTATGGATATTATCCTGACGAGCCTTCTTCTAATAGTTATGGCAAAACAAAAAGTTTTTCAACCGGCTACAATTTTAACATTCCAAAAAAGACTCAAAATATTGGAAAGTTTAACGTTGGAACTAAAGTTTTCCATAAAAAATTTGGCAGAGGAATTGTTATTGCCGTTAAAAATGAAGGTAAGTTTATAGACGTTTCGTTTACTAGTACTGGTATTAAAACTCTTGCGGTAGAAATTGCTCCGCTTGAGATAGAAAATTAATTAAAAAGTAAGATAATATCTAAAAAATTAAAGTTTTAAGGTGTAAGTATATGTCTAGAATGGAAGAACTTGTTACTCTTTTAAATAAGTATGCGCACGAATATTACGTGCTTGACAATCCGTCAATTTCAGACGGCGAATACGACAAGTTGTATGACGAATTATTAAAATTAGAAAAAACTGAAAACAGGGTGCTTTTTAACTCTCCAACAAGGCGTGTTGGAGGAGAACCAATTTCAGCATTTAAAAAGCACACTCATATTAACAGGCTTTACAGTTTAGATAAAAGTTTAACGCACGAAGAACTTAAAAATTTTACAGATAAAGTTGAAAAGTTGTCTAGCATCAAACCTGAATATACGGTTGAATATAAGTATGACGGTTTAACAATTTCATTAACTTATGAAAACGGCAAATTCGTTAGGGCAACAACTCGTGGTAATGGTGTAGTTGGCGAAGACGTTACAGCACAAGTATTAACCATTAAAACTTTTCCACTTCAAATTAGTTTTAAAGGTGTTGTTGAAGTTCAAGGCGAGGCTGTTATAAAACTTTCCAACCTTAAAAAATATAATGAAACCGCAACGGAAGTATTGAAAAACGCGCGCAACGCCGTGGCTGGAGCTATAAGGAATTTAGACCCTACAGAAACGGAGAAACGTAAACCGGAAATATTGTTTTATAACGTAAATTATATATCTGAAAATATTATTCATTCTCAAACGGAATGTTTTGATTTCTTAGTGAAAAACGGCTTTAAAGTATATGGATTTTTAAAAGTGGCTTCTTCGCTTGAGCAAATTGAAGAGTTTATTAAAGAAATTGAAGTTGCAAGAAAGGAAATTGATTATTTAACTGACGGTGTGGTAATAAAAGTAAATGATTATTCACTTCGTGAACAACTTGGCTACACTGATAAATTTCCACGTTTTGCAATGGCATTTAAATTTGAAGCTGAAGAAACAACTACCATTGTTGAAAACGTTGTTTGGCAGGTTGGCAGAACGGGCAAGCTTACTCCGCTTGCGCTTGTTAGCCCCGTTGAACTTGCTGGTGCTACAGTTAGAAAGGCAACACTTAATAACTATGGCGATATTTTAAGAAAAAAAGTAAAAATAGGCAGTCGTGTTTTAATTAGGCGCAGTAATGAGGTTATTCCTGAAATATTAGGAGCAACGGAAAGTGGCGAAAATTGCATAGATATTCAAAAACCTACCGTTTGCCCGTATTGCGGAACAACAATTTATGAGGACGGCGCAAATATTTTTTGTCCTAACTTAGACTGTAAGCCTCGTGTTGTTGGCGCGCTTTGCCACTTTGCATCTAAAGATGCAATGAATATTGAAGGCTTTTCGGAAATGACTGCTGTGCAGCTTTATGATGAGTTAAACGTTAAAACTTTTTCGGATTTATACAAACTTACAGTTGAAGATTTATTAACGCTTGAAGGCTTTAAAATTAAAAAGGCTCAAAATATAATTGATGCTATAACAAATTCTAAAAATCCACAATTTGCCTCGTTTATTTTAGCGCTAGGCATTGACGGAATTGGTAAGAAAACTGCAAAAGACCTTGCAAAACTTTATCCAACCATTGAAGAACTTAAAAATGCTACTTACTTAGAATTTGTTTCCATTAAAGACGTGGGTGAAATTACAGCGCAAGATTTATGTAATTATTTCAGTAATGAAAATAACTTAAATGAAATAAACGAGTTGTTCTTGTTAGGAGTAAAGCCACAATCTTTAGAAAAAAATAATGGAAAAGAGCAAATATTTAAAGGTTTAAAATTTGTATTAACAGGCACGCTTAAAAACTATAAGCGCAGTGAGGCTGGGGCAATAATTGAAAGTTTTGGCGGGGAAATAATGTCTTCAGTGTCAAAACTTACAAACGTTGTGCTTGCAGGAGAAGAAGCAGGCTCTAAATTAGATAAAGCTAAAGCTTTAGGTGTAAAAATTATTGATGAAAATGAATTTATTGACCTTATAAGGCTTGATAAATAAAAAAAACTATGATAATATATTATTAGTTTATAATTATAATAAACTAAAGCTACTGAATAAGTCCAAAATAAATGGTGATATATGAAAAGTATGACAGGCTATGGAAAAGCCGAATATAAAGAGAATGGAATAACAGTAAGCGTAGAACTTCGCACGGTGAATAATAGGTTTTTAGACCTTAATGCGAAATATCCACGCTCGTTTATTGCATTAGATGACGTTATTAGAAAAACCGTTCAAAACAACGTTAAACGCGGTAAATTAGACCTATTTTTAAATTACAAAAATGAAGCGGAAAGTGACGTGCAAGTAGAGGTAGATTTGGCACTTGCAAAATCTTACTATAATGCAAGTAAAATTTTAAGCGAAGAATTTATTGAACTTAAAAATGATTTTACTTTAAATACGCTATTAAAATCGCCAGACGTTGTCAAACAAACTCAAGCAGAAGTAAAACTTGAGGAAATGTCTAAAATTTTTGAACTTGTAATTAACGATGCGTGCAAGAATTTAAATGAAATGCGCGAATTTGAAGGTCAAAAATTAAAAGCGGATATGCTTAGTAGGATTGACGTTGTTGAAACGTTAGTTAATAAAATTGCAACGCGTGCGCCACTTATTAAGCAAGAATATGCTAAAAAGTTAAGTGACAGGGTTAGTGAAATATTGTCAAACGTACAAGTTGACGAGTCAAGATTACTTCAAGAGGTTGCCATTTTTGCAGATAAAAGCAATATTGATGAAGAACTTACAAGGCTTAATAGCCATATATCACAGTTTAGAAAAATATGTGATGATGATAAAGAAGCAGGCAAGCGTTTAGACTTTTTAATACAAGAGTTTAACCGTGAAGCAAATACTGTTTGCAGTAAGTCTAACGACATTGTTGTTACGGATACCGCGCTTGCATTAAAATGTGAAATTGAGAAATTGCGCGAGCAAATTCAAAACGTTGAATAATTTTTTAAAAAGGAGCTACATATATGATTAACGAACCTTCTACTGATGAACTTATTAAAAATTTAGGAGAGAAATATGACGGTTCTAAGTACGTTTTATGCGTAGTTGCATCAAAGCGTGCAAGGCAACTCATTGATATTTCTAAATCACAAAATAGTACGGCTGTATTAAACAATCAAAAACCACTTAGTGCCGCTGCTTGCGAAATACTTGAAAATAAAATTTCAGTTGTAAACAACTAATTTTAAGCCTACGGCATTATTTTGCCGTTGGCTTTTTTACTCATTTTACTTTTTTAGGTGCGTATGATAGCTGAAGTTATTGTGGATATTGCCACTAGTGAACTTGATAGAATTTTTGATTACACGATAAACTCTGTTCCTGTTAAAATAGGTAGCAGAGTTATTGTGCCTTTTGGCAATCGCAAAATTTTAGGCTTTGTAATAAATATTAAAGAAGAATCAACGCTACCTAACAGTAAACTCAAACCAATTATTAGACTTGTTGAAGACATTCCAGCATTAACCAAAGAATGTTTAGACCTTGCAAATTACATATCTACTAAGTATCATATTTCAAAGTCTTTAACACTAAGGCTCTTTTTAACTGCTGAAATGCGCAAGGGTAAAGTTAGAGAGAAGTTTCATAATTTTATTTCGTTAAATTTAGATGAAATTGCTTTTAATGAAGTTGTTTACTCTTTAAAAAAGAATGCAGAAAAGCAAAAAGAAGTTCTTAATTATTTAAAAGCAAACGGCGAGGCGTTGCAAAGTGAATTAGGTGAAAAGTTTTCTCCTTCTACAGTTTCTACTCTTATAAAAAAAGGCTATGCTACTGTTAAAAAGGTTAGGCTTAACCGTACTCCTTATAAAGGCGTATTAGAAACTAAAAACAAGGTTGAACTTACAAGCGAGCAAAAAAATGCTATAGAAATCGTTAAAAATTCTAGCAAGCCAACACTTATTCACGGCGTTACAGGTAGTGGTAAAACTGAAATCTATTTAAGCCTTATTGAAGAGTGTATAAACGATGGTAAAACCGCTATAATGCTTGTTCCTGAAATTGCGCTCACACCGCAAATGTTTTCACGTTTGCGCGGTAGATTTGGTAATTTATGCGCAATTTTACATAGTGGATTATCTGCTGGCGAAAAATTTGACGAATGGTGGCGTTTAAGAAGTGGCGAGGCTAAAGTTGCTATTGGAGCAAGAAGCGCTATTTTTGCACCGCTTGAAAATATAGGCGTTATCATTATTGATGAAGAGCACGAGCAAAGCTATGAAAGTGAAACGTCTCCACGCTACGTTACTAGCGAACTTGCGCTTTTTAGGGCTAAATATAACAATGCTAAGCTTGTTTTAGGCAGTGCTACGCCTAAAATAGAAAGTTATTTAAGCGCTGTTAACGGCGAATTTAGTTTGGCAACGCTTACGGGTAGGGTTAATAAAAAGCCAATGCCTGAAATTATAATTGCAGATATGCGCAATGAAATAAAGAGCGGTAACGTTACGGCTTTTTCAAAGGCGCTTAAATACGAACTTGAAGAAACGCTTAATAGCGGTAATCAAGCAATAATATTTTTAAATAGACGTGGATATTCGCAAAAAATTATATGCAGAGAATGCGGATACGTTGCTAAATGTGCTTATTGTGACGTTTCATTAACGTACCACAGATACGAAGATACTTTAAAGTGTCATTATTGTGGTGCAACGTATAAAATGCCAAGCGGTTGTCCGGATTGCGGAAGTGTAAATATAAATTATAGCGGAACTGGAACGCAAAAAGTAGTAGAAGATTTAAATAAATTATTTCCTAACGCTAAAATTTTGCGTATGGATAATGATACTACGCAAAATAAAGAAGGTCACTATAAAATTCTAAAAGAATTTGGCGACAAAAAGGCCGATATTTTAGTTGGAACGCAAATGATTGCAAAGGGGCATGACTTTCCTAAAGTTACGCTCGTTGGTATTCTTGATGGCGATATGAGTTTATATTTTTCAGACTATCGCGCAAGTGAAAGAACTTTCCAATTAATTACGCAGGTTGCTGGCCGTAGTGGTAGAGCTGATAAAAAGGGTAAAGTTGTATTGCAAACGTTTAGCCCTAAAAACACCGTTTTAAACCACGCTATAGAATACGATTATAACGGCTTTTTTAATAAAGAATGTTCTTTAAGAAAAGCTTCGCATTTTCCTCCGTTTGCTTTAATTTTAAGGCTTATGGTTGAAAGCGATAACGATGAAAAGGCTCTAGAAACGCTTAAAAACGTTTTTTATAAATGTAAAGAAATTCGCGATGAAAATGCGAGTGAATTTATTTATTTTAACAAAATGAAAAGTCCTGTAAAACGCATAAACAACAAATACCGTTATCAAGTTTTAGCAAGAATTAAAACGGGTAACGATGAAATTGTAGATAGTTTTTATAGAGTTGCTACAGAGTTTGATGGCGCTAAAGTGCGCTGTTATTTGGAAGTAAATCCAAATAGTTTAAGTTGAGGTTATTATGGCTATAAGAAAAATTGTACAAATTGGCGATGAAGTTTTAAGGAAAAGATGCTTTGAAGTAAGCGATTTTGGTGAAAAAACGAAGCAGCTTTTAGACGACATGCGTGACACCTTAATTAAGGCTGAAGGTGCAGGCTTAGCTGCTCCACAAGTTGGTGTATTAAGGCGAATTTTTATTGTTGACGTTGACGGTGAGTATTATGAAATGCTCAACCCCGTTATTTTAGAACAAAGTGGCAAGCAATATGGTGTTGAAGGTTGTTTAAGCGTTGTTGGTAAATGGGGTGACGTTGAGCGTCCTAAAAAATTAAAGGTTAAGTATCAAGATAGAAACGGCAATTATAAAACGCTTGTTGCAGAAGATTTTTTGGCTAAAGCAATTTGCCACGAAAACGACCACCTAAACGGTGTTTTATACGTAGATAAAGCTGATAATTTAAGAACTGAGGTTTAATATGAATATAGTCTTTATGGGAACGCCTGACTTTGCTGTAGAAGCATTAAGGGCTATATACAACTCAAACCATAAAATATTAGCGGTAGTTACACAGACGGATAAGCCCGTTGGTAGAAAGGCTATAATTACGCCTTGCGCAGTAAAAGTTGAAGCATTAAGCCTTTCATTAAACGTGCTTTCTTACGAGAAAATTAGTAGAGACGGCGTTCAAGATTTAAAAGCCTTAGCGCCAGACGTTATAGTTACTTGCGCTTACGGTCAAATTTTATCAAATGAAATTTTAGATATTCCTAAGTATGGCGTTATTAATATACACGCTTCGCTATTGCCTAAATATCGCGGCTCTTCGCCTATACAATGGGCAATTATTAACGGAGAAGAGGAAACTGGCGTAACTATTATGCAAACAGCGCTTGGCGTTGATACGGGCGATATTTTAACGTGTGAAAAAACTGCTATTAACAAATATGAAACGGCAGGCGAACTTTTTGAAAGACTTTCTAAAATGGGAGCAAACCTTATAGTTAAAACGCTTGACTTGCTTGAAAGTGGCAAAATAACGCCAGTTAAGCAAGACGAGGCAAAAGCAACGCACGTTAAAATGCTTTCTAAGCAAGATGGTTTGCTTGACTTTAATAAATTTGCAAAAGACATTGTTAATAAAATTCACGGACTAAACCCTTGGCCTTGTGCTTTTACCTATTTGGACGGAAAAATGCTTAAAATATTTAAAGCTGAAGTTGCAGATAAGCAAGGCGAAGTAGGTACAGTTTTAGCAAGCGATATAAGTAACGGTCTTGTAATAGCTGCTAAAAACAGTGCTGTATTAGTAAAAGAATTGCAACTTGAGGGGAGCAAGCGTTTAGACGTTAAACAATTTTTATTAGGTAAAAAAATTCCTGTAGGGTATAAATTTATATAATGGTTATTACTTTTTACGATAGTTATAATATTTTGAATAAGGTTTATGGAGAAAAGGCGTTTGTTAAACAAGCGTTTTTAGACACGCCTATAAGGGAGGCTAGCCGTGCTCAAACTACTAAAATCTGCTACGGTGTTCTCGATAAAGATATAACCTTAGAATATATTATTTCTAAACTTTGCTTAAAAATGCCAAAGCAAAAAATAAAAGTAATATTAAAAATTGGGCTATATTCAATAATTTATTTAAATACTCCTCCGTATTTAGTTACGGATACTTGTGTTGAACTCATAAAAAAACTTGGCAAGGGCGGAACTTCCGGCTTTGTAAATGCAATACTAAGGAATTACGTAAGAAACGGCGTAAATTTAGATGAAAAGGGCAATTTAGGCTTGTCAATTAAGTATTCATATCCACTTTTTGTTGTAAATGAACTTGTTAAAGACTATGGTTTAGAAATGGCTGAAAGTATTATGAGCGAAGATTTTTCACGCACTTTTTTAACCTTTAATGAGGGCGAAAATGGCGAAGAATATTTAAAAAATGTAAATAAAGAATATCAAAGAACGCCTTTTAGCAACTGTTTTGAAGTTAAAAACTTTAAAATGAACGAAGATTTTTATAACGGCACTTACACTTTTCAGTCTATTGGTAGCGTTGCTATTTGTAACGTTGTTGAAGGCGGAGGTAAGTTGTTAGACGCTTGCGCTGCGCCGGGCGGTAAGTCGGTATTACTCTCGAATAAATTTGAAAGCGTTACAGCCTGTGAACTTCACGAGCACCGTGCTGAGCTTATAAACTCATACGCAAAGCGTATGAATAAACAAAACATAACTGTAAAGTGTATGGATAGCTCAATTTATTTAAGTGAGTACGATAGCGCGTTTGACGCTGTTTTGTGCGATGCGCCGTGCAGTGGGTTGGGGGTTATTAAAGATAATCCTGACATTAAGCTTAATAGAGATAAAAACTCGCTTAACGAACTAAATGCCTTGCAAACAAAAATACTTAATAACGTTTGTAAGTACGTAAAGGTTGGTGGTTCGCTTTACTACTCAACATGCTCAATTTTAAAGCGAGAAAACGTTCAAATTGCTTTAAAATTTTTAAAAGATAACCAAAATTTTAAAATGGAGGAAATTGCTTCTCCACTTGCAAATATTAAACAAGACGTTGGCTTGCAATTTTTACCAAACTTATCAAGTGGTGCAGGTTTTTACGTTGCAAAGTTTAAAAGGATAAAATAATGAAAATTTTACAAGATTTATCATATAACGAATTGTGCGCTTTAATGGAAAGCTTGGGTGAAAAACCGTTTAGAGCCTCTCAAATTTACACTGCGCTTGCAAGTGGACTTGATATTAGTGAAATTTCCAACATTTCAAACGCCTTAAAAGAAAAGCTTTTATTAGAATATGAAAATTGTGCCGTAAAAGTTGAACAAAAATTAGTTTCCGTTGACGGAACTGAAAAATATTTGTTTTTATTAAGTGACGGCAATATTGTTGAAGGCGTATATATGAAAAATAATTACGGCAATACTCAATGCTTGTCAACGCAAGTTGGTTGCCGCATGGGTTGTAAATTTTGCGCTTCTGGAATAGGTGGTTTAGTTAGAAATTTAACTAGTGGCGAAATGCTTGCTACCGTTGCAAAAGTTAATAGAATTAATGGCGGAACAATTAAGAATAGGGCGGTAACAAACATTGTTTTAATGGGCAGTGGAGAGCCTTTTGACAACTATGAAAATACTATTAAATTTTTAAAACTTGTTTCAAGCGATAAAGGGCTTAACGTTAGTTTAAGAAATATTAGTCTTTCTACTTGTGGTTTAGTTCCTCAAATTTACAAGTTTAGTGAAGAGGGATTGCCAGTAAATTTAACCATATCGCTACATCAACCATTTGATGAAAAGCGCAAAGAACTTATGCCTATAGCAAAGGCTTATTCGTTACAGGAAATTTTAAAAGCGTGTGCTTATTATTTTGAAAAAACAGGCAGGCGTTACATATTTGAATACTCGCTTGTTAAAGGGGAAAATGACACTAAAGAGTGTGCAAACGAACTTATAAAATTGCTTAAAGGCAAGCCTTGCCACGTTAACGTTATAAGGCTTAACGAGGTTAAGGAAAGTGGTTTAAAATCTACAACGGAAAAGGAGGCATATTCTTTTGTTGGCTTACTTGAAAAGGGTGGATTGTCTGCTACTGTAAGGCGTTTAAACGGCGCTGATATTGACGGTGCATGCGGTCAATTAAGGCGTAATTATATTGAATTGAAAAAATAGTAAAATTTACGATAAATTCTAAAAATATCAAATATATTAAAGGAGTGTTTTATGGCTAAAAATATTAAAATTGCACCATCAATTTTATCAGCAAACTATATGTATATGGGCAAAGCGATTGAAGACTTGCAAAGTGCCGGTGCCGACCTTGTTCACGTTGACGTTATGGACGGTAGTTTTGTTCCAAATTTAAACTTTGGCATTAAAATGGTAAGTGATTTACGCAAGGGTACAACGGGCGTTTTAGACGTTCACTTAATGATTGTTAACCCAGAAAAATATATTGAGCAATTTGCAAAAGCAGGTTCTGATTACATTACAATTCACTATGAAGCAACAAGTGAAGATATTGCTACTTTGCTTCAAAAAATTAGAAGTTTTGGCGTAAAGAGTGGTCTTTCAATTAAGCCTGATACGGACGTTAGCGTTTTAAAAGAATTATTGCCATATTGCGATATGATTTTAATTATGTCCGTTTACCCAGGTTTTGGCGGTCAAAAATTTATTCCTAACTCACTTGAAAGAATAGCACAAGTTAAAAAATATATTGACGAAAGCGGTTTAGATATAGACTTGGAAGTTGACGGCGGTATTACTATTGAAAACGTAGGCGAAGTAAAAAGAGCGGGCGCAAACGTTATAGTTGCTGGTTCTACCGTTTTTAATGCTCCAGATATGAAAGAGGCTATTGAAGCATTAAGAACTTTATAACTATGCGTTTCATATAATAAAGTAAAAGGTAGGTAATGTTATGCATATTTTTTGTTTTAAACCACCGCGCTTTATTCGTGCTATAATTAAAATTTTTATAAAAAATAATTAAAATTTGCCACCTAGAGTGGCTTTTTTTTATTATGTCTTATATATATTTGACTAAAAAGTCAAATTTATGCTAAAATAACTCCAAGGTGAATTATGAACAAACAAATGTATTTAGACCTTAACGTGTCAAATAAAGTTTACGAAATGGGCGAAACCATTTTAAACGAATTAAAGCCACGTTTTGAAGAAATTGACAAAATTGCGGAGTATAACCAAAACAAAGTTTTGCTTGCTATGCAAAAAAACCGTGTTGACGTTTCTTGTTTTCAAACAACTACCGGCTATGGCTATGACGATATTGGTAGAGATAAACTTGAAAAAGTTTATAGTGACGTTTTTCATACGGAGAGTGCCCTTGTTAGGCCGCAAATTACTTGTGGAACTCACGCTTTAACGGTTGCGCTTTCAGCCAATTTACTTCCGGGGGACGAATTATTGTCGCCGGTTGGCGCTCCTTATGACACTTTAGAAGAAGTTATTGGCATACGCGAATCAACTTGTTCACTTAAAGAGTACGGCGTTACTTATAGCCAAGTAGACCTTTTACAAGACGGCACTTTTGACTATGACGGAATTAAAAAAGCAATTAACGCTAAAACCAAAATGGTAACTATTCAACGTTCAAAAGGTTATAGCACAAGGCCAACATTTTCCGTTAAACAAATAGGTGAACTTATTGCCTTTGTTAAGTCAATTAAACCCGAACTCATAGTTATGGTTGACAATTGCTACGGCGAGTTCGTTGAAACTATTGAACCAAGTGACGTTGGCGCTGACCTTACCGTTGGCTCACTCATTAAAAATCCAGGCGGTGGTTTAGCACCTATCGGCGGTTATATTTGCGGTAAAGACGAACTTGTTAAAAGGTGCGCGTATAGGCTTTCTGCCCCAGGTCTTGGGCAAGAGGTTGGTGCAACGCTTGGTGTAATGCAAAAGTTCTATCAAGGCTTTTTTATGGCTCCAACCGTTACAGCCGGTGCGCTTAAAGGGGCAATTTTTGCCGCTAACTACTACCAAAAGTTGGGGTTTAAAGCAATTCCTAATGCAACTGAAAGTAGGCACGACATTATTCAAGCCGTTGAACTTAATAGTGAAAAGGCAATGTGTGCTTTTTGTAAAGGTATTCAATCTGCAGCGCCAGTTGATAGTTACGTTACTCCAATTCCGGGATATATGCCAGGCTATGAGCATAACGTTATTATGGCTGCAGGCGCGTTTGTACAAGGCTCGTCAATAGAACTTTCGGCAGACGGACCTATTAGACCACCTTACGCGGTATATTTCCAAGGCGGTTTAACTTTCTACCACGCAAAACTTGGCATTTTGCGCTCAGTTCAAGAGCTTCTTAACGAACATTTAATTGATATTTAATAAATTTTCCTAAATTTTAACAATTTTAATTAATTTACGGAGGATTTATTTATGATTTATTTTGTTTTTGCGCTTATTGCGCTTGTTTGTTGGAGTGGTTCAGACCTTTTTTCAAAAAAAGGCACTGTTCAAAAAGATAATAGTAGCCATTGGCGTGTAATTTTTGCCGTTGGCGCAATTATGGGTTTACACGCTATCATTACGCTTATTGTTACATATTTTGCAGGAGATAAACTTTTAGAATTAGACAATGCTTTCTTGTTAAGCTTTTTCTATACTGACTTTAAGCCAATGGACTTTTTATACTACTTGCCGGTAGCGTTTTTATACTTACTTGCAATGGTTATTGGTTACGTTGGTTTAAGATACATTGAACTTTCAATTTCAAGCCCAATTTGTAACGCATCAGGCTCACTTGCACTTTTACTTATTGCAATTTTAGGTGCTTTTGGCGTATTTAGCGAGCCAGTTTCACTTGGTGTATTTGAAATTATAGCCGTTGTTTTAATTACTTTTGGTATTATTTGGCTTGGCTACGTTGAATATCACGAAGATGATGAAATTAAAAAGATAAGAACGCAAGGTAAAGACTTTAAGTATACAAGTAGTTTAATTGCAATTTTAATTCCAATCATATACTTATTCTTAGACGCTATTGCAACCGTTGGCGATGAAATTGTTTACGATTTAGAAATTTTTGTAAGCGACTATTCTGCTAATACTGCTTTTGAATTTACTTCACTTTGCTTTGCAATATTTGCATTTATTTGGGTTAAATTCGTTAAAAAACAAGCCTTCTTTAAAATTAATAAAGAAGAAGTTTTAGAAGATGGCACTATCGTTAAAAAAGCCGTACCATTTAGCAAATTCTTAATAATAGGCGGTGTTTGTGAAACTATTGGTCAAATTTTCTATATGGCAGTAGTTGCATCTCCATACGTACAATTTTTACCAATGATTTCTTCTTACTGCGTACTTTCCGTTGTTTGGAGTAGGTTATTCTTAAAAGAAAAATTATCAATTAAACACTATATTGCTATTTTTGCAACGCTTATAGGTATTGTTTTATTAGCAATTTTAACTGAATAATTTAGGAGTATTATGAATATTTCGGTTGTAGGCTGTGGTAGATGGGGTAGTTTTATTACTTGGTATCTATCAAAGCTTGGTCATAACGTAATTGAATATGGTAGGGGAGACGGTGCTTCTTATCAAATTTTAAAAACTACTGGTAAAAATAAGTACGTTACGCTTGAAAAAAGCGTAACGCTTACTTCAGATTTAAACGACGTTTTAAAAAGCGAAATTATTATAATTTCTATTTTAAGCCAATCTCTACGCCAAGTGCTTTTAGACCTTGTTAAACTTGGTTTAAAAGAGCAAAAAGTAGTTTTATCTATGAAAGGCTTGGAAGTTGAAAGTGGTAAAAGGCTTTCAGAAGTAGCTATTGAGTGCGGCGTTAATAAAAATAACATTGCAGTTTGGCTTGGGCCTGGGCATATTGAAGAATTTGTTTTAGGCAAACCAAATTGTATGGTAATTGACGCTTACAATGAAGAATTAACCAAATTTTTAGCCGATAATTTCCGCAGTAATTTAATTAGATTTTATTATGGCGATGATATTATTGGTAACGAAATTGGCGCTGCTGCAAAGAACGTTTTTGGTATAGCGGCAGGAATGCTTGACGGCGGTGGATATACTACGCTTAAAGGCTCGCTTATGGCTCGTGGCGCCAGGGAAATTAGTAGGCTTATAAAACGTATGGGCGGTAACGAACATTCGGCTTACGGGCTTTGTCACTTAGGCGATTATGAAACAACTTTATTTTCAAGTTATAGCCACAACAGAACGTTTGGTGAAGCGTATATTAAAGGCCAAAAGTTTGAAAAGAGCGCTGAAGGCGTTGAAACTGTAAAAGCGCTTAAAAAACTGGGCGAAATTTACGGCGAAGAATTGCCAATAACTAATGCTGTTTACAGTATTTTATATGAAAATAAAGAACCTATAGAAACTTTTAACACTTTATTTTCACGCAGTTCAAGAACTGAATTCTAAAAATAAAAAATTCCGCATTTTTGCGGAATTTTTATTTTTATAACTGCCAATCTATAGGCGCCAAATTTTCTTTAATTAAATATTCGTTAGCTTTTGAAAATGGTTTTGAACCAAAAAAGCCGTTATAAGCAGATAGTGGGGAAGGGTGTGCACTTTCTATTATATGATGATGCTTTGCAATAAGTTGTTTTTTGCTTCTTGCGTTTCCGCCCCATAAAATGAACACAACGGGTTCTTTTTTGTTTGATATAAGTTTAATGACCTCATCAGTAAATGTCATCCAGCCGCAGTTTTTATGCGAATTTGCTTGACCTTCACGCACGGTTAAAACAGTGTTAAGAAGCAATACGCCTTCTTTAGCCCATTTTGTTAAATCTCCACAATTAGGCGCAGTATAACCTAGGTCGCTTTTTAGTTCCTTAAAAATATTTTGAAGTGAGGGCGGTAGTTTAATGCCGTTTGGCACAGAGAAGCAAACTCCTTGTGCTTGCCCAACTTCGTGATAAGGGTCTTGACCAAGTATAACAACTTTTACCTTACTATATGGCGTTAATTTAAAACAATTAAATATATCGTACATATTGGGGTAAATTGTATAGTTTTGATATTCGCTTTTTAAAAACGAGCGAATTTTTTTATAATTTTCACTTTCAAATAGAGGGAGTAATACGCCGTCCCAATCGTTTCCTATGTGTACCATACGTAAATTTTAACACAATGCAAGTTAATTTGTAAATAGTAATAAAAAAATATTTAAAAATTTTTATTTATATTAAATATATAATATTTAAAGCATAAAATGCGCGCGCGCTTTCTATATATAACTATATAAAGATATGAAAATTTAGTGAAAATTGTTTACTTTTTTTAATTTGTGGTTTAAAATAAATTAGGTATAATGGCTAATTTTTTTATTCAAAGGAGTATTTTTGATGCTTGCAAAAGTTAAAAGTTACGCACTAATAGGCTTAACGGGTTTTCCTGTTGACGTTGAAGTTGACGTTTCAAACGGCTTACCATCGTTTGAAATTGTGGGCTTGCCTGACGCTTCAGTTAAAGAGGCAAAAGAAAGAGTGCGTTCAGCAATAAGAAATAGCGGTAAAAAATATCCTAACGTTAAAGTGACGGTAAACCTTGCCCCTGCTGACGTGAAAAAGCAAGGTTCATATTTAGATTTAGCAATTGCCATTGGAATATTAACTGCTTCAAATAGTGAGGCTGAAAGGTTAGACGATAGTTACGTTTTAATTGGCGAACTTTCGCTTGACGGTACGATTCGTGCTATTTCCGGGTTATTACCAATGCTTATAAGTGCTAAAAATAACGGTTCAACTAAGTTTATTGTTCCATACGAAAATGCTGTTGAGGCAAGTTACGTTTTAGGAACTGAAGTTTATGCGTTAAAAAATTTAACGGAAGCAGTTGCGCTTTTACAAGGCAAAGGCGAGTTTGAGCCAGTTAAATCTTCTAACTACGATACTGCTTTATATGAAAGTTCACTTGTAAACGACCTATCTTTTGTAAAAGGTCAAGCGTTTGCTAAGCGAGCGTTAGAAGTTGCCGTAGCAGGTGGACATAATATACTTTTTGAAGGCCCTCCAGGAGCAGGCAAGTCTATGATGGCTAAATGCATACCGTCTATTATGCCTAAAATGTCGTTTGAAGAGGCGCTTGAAACTACAAAAATTCACAGCGTTGCAGGCGTTTTAAGAAATGATGAGGGCATTATTAAATATCGCCCGTTTATGACTCCACACCATACCGCTTCACACGTTGCCATCGTTGGCGGTGGTTCTAATGCAATGCCAGGCGTTATTAGCCTTGCACACAACGGTGTTTTGTATTTAGATGAGATGCCGGAATATCCTAGAAAAGTTTTAGAATGCTTGCGCCAACCTCTTGAAGATAGAGTTATAACTGTAACTAGAGCAAAAGCGAGTGTTGAATATCCTGCAAGCTTCATGCTTTGCGGTAGTTTAAACCCTTGTCCTTGCGGTAACTACGGTTCTAAAAACAAAGTTTGTAAATGTACTGTTAGCGAAATTAGAAAATATCGTGCACGCTTGTCTGAGCCGTTGCTTGATAGAATTGATATTCAAGTTGGCGTTGAAGGCGTTGTTTATAGTGACCTTGTTTCTACAAAAGAAGAAGAGAGCAGTTTAGACGTAAGAAAACGCGTTGAATTTGCTCGCAAAATTCAGTTTGAAAGATTTAAAGAAGATAGCATTAAAACAAATGCTGAAATGAAAGAAATTCACATTAAAAAATATTGCAAATTAAACGCTGAGTGTGAAAATATTTTAAAATCTTCTTTTGAAAGCCTTAACCTTTCTGCAAGGGCAAGAAGCAGAATAATAAAAGTAGCAAGAACTATTGCAGACCTTGCGTTTAGCGAACATATTTTGCCAGAGCATATTTTAGAAGCGGTTGGTTATAGGAGTAATAGTAGCAGATGACGTCTTTAAATAGAAATGCTATAATTTTACTTGATGGGTTTTTAAATTTTGAATATAAACATAAAGTTAAAATTATAGAGCTTTATGAAAACGTTGGTGAAATTTTTAGCAATTTACAACCTGCAATAACTTATTTGAATAGCGTAGATTGCGGTTTAACAAGCAACGCTTTAATTACTGCTATAAATAATAATTACGTTAACACTTTGCTTGAAAGTTATAATAATTCAGGCGTAAGCGTGGTAACAATTTATGATAGTAACTATCCAAAAAGGCTTTTAGACTTGCCGTTTAATCCTCTTTGTATATATGCCAAAGGTAATTTAGAGTTATTAAACGCTAAAAACACGCTTTCTATAGTAGGTTCGCGCAAAACTCTTACAGAATACGCAAAAATGACGGCGAACTTTTCAAATACTTTTTCAAAAAGCGGAGTTGTAATAATAACGGGTGTTGCTCCTGGTGGAGATACTGCGGTTATTAACGGCGCGCTTGAAAGTGGTAATGTTATTTGCGTGTTGGCAAGTGGATTTAATTATTTAGATATAGAAGCAAATCGCGAGTTAATTAATAAAGTTGTTAAAAAAGGCTTACTCATAAGCGAATATCCGCTTGACGTAGCGCCAAGAAATTTTAGATACCCTGTTAGAAATCGCATTATTGCCGGTTTGGGTGACGGAGTTTTAATTGTGAGCGGTACATTAACAAGTGGAACTAGACATACGGCGTCTTATGCACTTGATTATGGTAAAGACGTGTTTTGTTTTCCTTACTCTCCAACGTATGAGGGTGGCAAACTTTGTAATTCTTTAATTAAAGATGGTGCAGTTTTAGTTACAAACGAAGAAGATATTTCACAAGTTTTACGTTTTGAAACGAAAGTTAATAATATAATTGATTTAACAGAAAGGGAAGAGCAAGTTTATAATGTCATTAAAAACGGCGTTACAAAAGTTGATGATATATGCGCGGAATTAGACGTAAAAATTTTTGCGCTTATGCCAATAATTTCATCGCTTGAAATTAAAGGTGTTATAACAAAGGGCACGGCAAGTGAATATTTGCCAATAAAGTAAGTTATTTTAGCAAAATCTACGAACTTATAGGAGACTTATGCAATTAGTAATAGTAGAATCACCAAAAAAAGCAAAAACTATTGAAAGGTTTTTAGGTAGTAAATTTAAAGTTTTAGGTAGTAACGGTCACGTTAGGGGCTTGCCTGAAAAACGTTTTGCCGTTGACGTTGACAATAATTTTGAACCAACCTACGTAATTGAACCTAAACAAAAGAAAAAAGTAGATGAATTAAAAGAATATGCAGATAAAGCGGAACTTGTATATCTTGCAACCGACCCTGATAGAGAAGGCGAGGCTATTGCGTGGCATTTATACGAGGTTTTAGGCATAAAGGGAAAAACTCATCGTATTAAATTTAATGAAATTAGTGAAAAGGCGGTTAAAACTGCAATTTCTAAACCTGAAAGAATAGACTATAATTTAGTTGATTCTCAGCAAGCTAGAAGAATTCTTGATAGAATTGTGGGCTATAAATTGTCTCCGTTTGTTAGAACACGTGTTAAAGACGGTGAATCTGCAGGAAGAGTGCAATCTGTAGCAGTAAGATTGGCGGTAGAACTTGAACGTAAAATTTTAAATTTCGTTCCACAAGAATATTGGAACGTGACGGCAAAAGTTAAAACTAACGGCAGTGGCAGTGAATTTAAAATTGCACTTAATGAAAAGAATGGTAAAAAATTTAAACCGTCTAACGAAGCTGAAGCCGTTGAAGTTTACAACAGCGTATTGAACAGCCAATTAGTTGTTAGTGACGTTAAAAAGAGCGTTGTTAAAGCGCACGCACTTCCACCGTTTACTACCTCGACTATGCAACAAGACGGTGCTAGCAAACTTGGATTATCTGCTCCGCAAATTATGCAACTTGCTCAACATCTTTACGAAGGCGTTGAAACTCAAAAAGGACATTTGGCACTTGTTACTTATATTAGAACGGACTCTACGCGCATTGCACAAGAAGCTCAAAACGAGTGCTTGCAATATATTAAGAATAATTTTGGTCAAGAGTATTTACCTTCAAAACCAAACGTTTACGCATCTAAAAAGAACGCTCAAGACGCACACGAGGCAATTAGGCCAATTGATATTAGCGTTACGCCTGAAAGCGTTAAAAACATTTTAGACAAAAACCACTACAACTTATACAAGTTAATTTATGAAAGATATTTAGCTTCTCAAATGGCTGAGGCTCAATACAATTCTATGAAAGTGGCGGTTAATGCAGGAGATTACACTTTTAAGGCTAGTGGTAAAAGTGTTAAGTTTAAAGGTTATACTGCAGTTTATGATTTTTCAACCATTGTAAATAACGATGATGAAGATGATAACGGCAAATTACTTCCTGATATGAAAGTTGGTGACGTTTTGCTTTTAAAGAAACTTGAAAAAGAACAAAAGTTTACAAAACCACCAGTTAGATATACGGACTCTACTTTGGTTAAGGCAATAGAAGATAACGGAATTGGCCGTCCTTCAACTTATGCCACTATTATTGGCACGCTTACAAAGCGTAAGTTTATTGCAAGAAAAGGCAAGTATTTAGTTCCTACTCAAATTGCCTTTGATGCAACTGACTTACTTGTTAAATATTTCTCTGACATTATGGACGTTGGTTTTACGGCTAAAATGGAGGATAAACTCGATGACGTTGCCGATGGAAATAAAGATTGGCGCAAAGTAGTTGCAGATTTCTACAATCCGTTTATTAGCGAACTTAAAGTTGCAACTAGCGACAATAGCGAACAAACTGATATACCTTGTGAAAACTGCGGTAACTTATACGTTAAAAAGAAAGGTAGATTTGGCGAGTTTTTATATTGTACGTCTTGCAAAAAAACTAAAAATCCTGATGATAAGGTCAGTGAAGTTATTTGCCCTAATTGTGGCGAGCTAATGATATTAAGAGAGGGTAAATACGGCAAGTATTTATCTTGTCCAAGCAGTAGCTGTGGAACAAAAATGCAACAAGGCGATGAAATTTCCAAAGAAAAATGCTCTTGCGGAGCAGTTATGCTTGTTAAAAACGGTAAATTTGGAAAATACGTTAAATGTACGAAATGTAACGTTACTAAAAGTTTAACGGAACAAGTTGGCGTTTGCCCAACTTGCGGAAAACCTGCACAAAAAATGATTTCTAAAAAGGGAACGGTTTATTACGGTTGTTCTGGCTATCCTAACTGCAACTTTAGAAGTTGGGACGTGCCAACCGGGAAATCGTGCCCAGTATGTGGAAATTTCTTGGTAATGAAAGATGGTGCGGTTAAATGCTCTCAAAAAGATTGTAATTACGTTGAGGCAAAAAAGGAGAAGTAAAATATGAGTATAGAATTTAGAGGTACTACTATTTGTGCTGTAAAAAAAGGCAATATAACTGCAATTGCTGGTGACGGTCAAGTTACCATGGGCGAGTCTGTAGTGTTTAAAAATAACGCCGTTAAAGTAAGAAGAATATTTGGAGGTAAAGTTATTGTTGGCTTTGCTGGTTCTGTTTCAGATGCGTTTACTTTAACTGAAAGGTTTGAAGGAATGTTAAATAAATATTCAGGCAATTTAATGCGCAGTGCGGTTGAACTTGCAGAACTTTGGCGTGAAGATAAAGTTGCAAGAAAACTTGAAGCAATGATGATATGTGCTGATAAAGACAATCTACTAGTATTGTCCGGCGGAGGCGAAGTAATAGAGCCAGACGGTGGAGTTTGTGCTATTGGCAGTGGCGGAAACTATGCTTTAGCCGCAGCGCGCGCACTTATTGAAGAAACTGATTATGATGCAGACGTTATTGCAAAAAAGGCTTTATTAGTTGCAAGTAAAATTTGCATATTTACAAACGATAATATTGTTGTTGAAAAGATTTAAGGAGAAGTTATGAATTTATCGCCAAGAGAAATTGTCAATCAACTTGACAAATATATTATAGGTCAAAATTCGGCAAAGCGTGCCGTTGCAGTTGCGCTTCGCAATCGTTATAGAAGAAGTCAATTAACTAAAGAATTAAGAGAAGAAATAACTCCAAAAAACATTATTATGAAAGGTCCAACAGGCGTTGGTAAAACGGAAATTGCCAGGAGGCTTGCTAAGCTTGTAAACGCACCTTTTGTAAAAGTTGAAGCGACAAAATACACTGAAGTTGGTTACGTAGGTAGAGACGTTGAGTCAATGGTGCGTGATTTAGTTGAGTGTAGCGTAAGGCTTGTTAAAGAAGAGCAAATGCGCGTTGTTTCTTCAAAAGCAACTGCAATAGCTGAAAAACGCGTTGTTAAATATTTAATTGATGCTAAACAAAATGAAAAGGGCGAAACTCCAACAGAAGTTTTTGAAAGGCAAATTGTTGATGATTTTAGAGAAGGTAAGCTTGACAAATTTGTTATTGAAATGGAAGTTGTTGACGCTCCTAAACAACTTGAAATTATGCCTGGTATGGGCGCTGAAATAAATATTGGTTCAATTTTTGGTGACGTTTTGCCAAAGCGTAAAAAGAAACGTAAATTAACCGTTAAAGAAGCAATGCAAATGATTATTAACGAAGAGAGCGATAAGCTTATTGATGCTGACGCCGTTAATACTGAAGCTGTTAGGCGTGCCGAACAAGAAGGTATAATATTTATTGATGAAATAGATAAAATTGCTTCTAGAGCGAATAAAGGCGGTGCAGACGTATCTAGAGAAGGTGTTCAGCGTGACATTTTACCAATAGTTGAAGGCTCAACTGTTATGACTAAATACGGTGCTGTTAAAACAGACTATATTTTGTTTATTGCCGCTGGCGCATTCCACATTGCAAAAATAGAAGATTTAATACCTGAGTTGCAAGGTAGATTTCCTATTAAAGTTGAGCTTTCTTCACTTTCTAAGGAAGATTTTATAAATATTTTAACTCTTCCACAAAACGCCATTACTAAACAATATAAAACGCTTTTATTAGTTGATAACATTGATTTAGTATTTACTAGTGATGCTATTGAAGAAATAGCTTCTATAGCGGTAGAAATGAACGAAACTAACGAAGATATAGGCGCTCGTAGGCTTCATACCGTTATGGAGAACTTACTTGAAGATATATCGTTTAACGCAGGTGGAGAAATTCCTCTTACCACCGTTACTATTGATAAAAAATACGTTGAAGAACACTTAAACGGTAACGAATCTAGAAATTTACGCAAGTATATTTTATAAGGAGCATTATGATAACAATTCCAAAGGGAACGAAAGACGTTTTACCAAGTGAAAGCTACAAGTGGCACTACGTTGAAAATATGGCAAGGGAAGTTGCAAGGGCGTTTGCAGTAAAAGAAATTAGAACGCCAACTTTTGAGCATACCGAGTTGTTTTTAAGAGGCGTTGGAGATACTACTGATATTGTAAATAAAGAAATGTATACATTTTTAGACAAGGGCGAAAGAAGTATTACGTTAAAGCCTGAAGGTACGGCTGGCGTTGCTCGTGCATTTATTCAAAATGGACTTCAAAACGGAGCTATGCCGCTTAAAATGTATTATATTACACCTGTCTTTAGATATGAAAGACCTCAAGCTGGCAGGCTTCGTGAACACCACCAATTTGGCGTAGAGTTTTATGGCGGTGTAGGTGCTGACCTTGATGCTGAAGTAATTTTACTTGCCTATACTTTATTAACCAAACTTGGTTTAAAAGTTGAACTTAATATTAACAGTATGGGCTGTAGTAAATGTAGAGCAGAATATAACAAGGCGTTAAAAGCATTTTTATCAAGTAAGGTTGATGCTATGTGCCCAACTTGTAAGCAAAGATATGAAAAAAATCCGCTTAGAATTTTAGATTGTAAAGAAGATGCTTGTAAGCAAATTTGCTTAGATGCTCCTAAAATTACTGACTATTTATGCCAAGATTGTAGCGAGCATTTTGAAAATTTGAAAACATATTTAAACATATCTAACTTAAAGTTTAACGTAAACCCTAAAATAGTTCGTGGTCTTGATTACTATACAAGAACTGTATTTGAATTTGTTACAACTTCACTTGGCTCGCAAGGCACGGTGTGCGGTGGTGGCAGATATGACGGTTTAATTAGTCAAATTGGTGGGGATAGCGTTCCGGGCGTTGGTTTTGGCATGGGTTTAGAACGCGTTTTAATGCTAATGGAAGCTGAAAACGTGTTAATTCCTAATGAAGATAACGTTGACGTATTTATTGCTTCTTCAGGCGCCAATGCTAACTTTAAGGCATTTGAATTATGTAATGCTTTAAGGCAAAAAGGCGTTAAAGCTGAAACTGACCACATGCAAAGAAGTTTTAAAGCACAATTTAAATATGCTGATAAAATTAATGCAAAATATGTTATTGCTCTTGGCGATAATGAACTTGAAAGCGGTATTGTAAACGTTAAAAAGATGGCTGACTTTACTCAAGTTGAGTGTAAAGTTGATGAAATTGTAAATTTTAAATTCTAAAGAATATTTTGTCGAATATTGTAGCACAATATTTGAAGGGGGATAATATGAGTAATGTAAAACACCTTACTGACTTTGATTTTAATTCTACTATTAAAGAAAGCAAAGTTCCTGTTTTAGTTGATTTTTGGGCACCTTGGTGCAGTCCTTGTAGAATGCAAGGTCCAATATTAGATGAACTTGCCGGCGAATTAAATGATAAAGTAATAATTGCTAAAGTAAACGTTGACGAATGTGAAAAATTAGCTGTTGAGCACGGAGTTATGAGCATTCCTTGTTTGATGGTTTTTAAAGACGGTGCTTTAAAAGAAAAGAGTGTTGGCTTAACTGGGAAAGCGGAACTTTCAGCAATGCTTATTAAATATTTATAAAAAATAAAAACTCCTATAAAGGAGTTTTTTTATTTCGTTATTTATTCTTTTTAAATACCCAAATTTGCTGAATTTTGTAGCTAAGTAAGCTTATAATCGTATCAAATACAGCTTTTACTAATACTATTAACGTTCCAAGAAGCAAGTTGCCTATAAGGTATGTAAATAAGTAAGATGCGCCCAATTGCATAATCCAAAGTGCGTAATATTTAAGTGATGAGAATTTATTGCTACTATGGAACACAACTTTTTTACACATCAAGAAGTTTACTGTTGATGAGCAAACTCTTGCAATAACTGAAGAAAGAAGTGTGCGGGTTTCAGCGTTATCGCTTAAATTCTTAAAGCCTATGTAATAGAGAAGTGCAAATATGCCAAGGTCAATAAGTGTTGCAATTAAACCAGCAAATATAAAGTTTGCCATATTGCCAAGTAAAACGCCCCAAACCTTAACGCTATCTTCAAAAGTTTTAAAATGAGAACGAGTATTTACGTCTTCTTGCTTTTTTTCATAAACCGTGTCAATAGGAACTTCAACAATATTGTGGCCGTTGCGAGGCATTTGAATAAGCATGCTCATTTCATATTCAAATCTTTCGCCTTTAACAGCTAAAAGGTGGTCTATTAAGCTGTAGTTAAATGCGCGTAAGCCAGTTTGTGTGTCGCTAATTTGTATGCCGTATAAAAAGGCAAACATTCTTCTTGTGTTTATATTTCCAAATTTACTGCGAGCAGGAACTTGTGGTAGTGAAAAGTCACGCACGCCTAAAATTAAGCTGTTTTTGTTTTCATTTGCGCTTTTGGCACAACTAAGCACGTCTTTAACGTAGTGTTGGCCGTCACAGTCAGCAGTTACAAAGTTATCATTTTCAGAGTAGTTTTGCTTGCAGTATTCAAGTGCAACTTTTAATGCGTGGCCTTTGCCTTGATTAACTTCATATGAAATTACAGTGCATTTTTCAATAGTTTTAAGAGCTTCAAATACTCTGTCAAATTCTTTAGCACTACCATCGTTTACGGCTACAACCTCTACGTTTTCATGGCTAGTTAATTCTTTAACGTAGTCGTTTACAACGAAAGGCGGTTCGTAGCATGGTATTATAACTACAGTTTTGTTAATGTTTTCCATAATTTATCCTTATTCAATAACAGCAAAATCAATTGCCTTTTCAATTATTTCAATTTCAAATTCATTGCCATTTATTATTTCGCCGTCAATGCAAATATTAAATGGTTTTTTAGAATAAATTTTAACGTTTTTAGCTTGAGTGTAAGTTATGTATTTTTCAAAACGCTTATCATCTAAATGGTTGCCTTTTTCATATTGCTTAGCAAGTTTTAAGAAAGTGAACACCGAAACGGGTTTAACAAGGCAAATTTCCATTAAGCCATCGTCAACTTTGTAGCGTGGTGCACATTGGTATTTGCCACCAACGTAATCGCCGTTGGCTAGGGTAGTTAAGAGCATTAAACCATCTTTATTTAAAATCTTGCCATCTGCTTCCAAAGTAATTTTATTTCTCATACCGCAAAAAATTGCTAGAACTTTGCCAACTTCGTAAGGGCGCTTAATTTTAGAGCCTTTTAATGAGTTTGCTATTTTTGCAACTAATGCGTCAAAACCAAAATTACATACGTTTACGCAATAGCAGTGATTTTTGATGTGGATAAGGTCGATTTTTTTAGTTTTAGCGTTTAATAATTTTTCTAAATCCAAATATTTTTCGCTACCACCAATAGCTTTAACAAAGTCGTTGCCACTACCGCAAGGATAAACCGACATGCTTGCATTTTCAAGCCCCATAACTCCGTTTGCAACTTCATTTATAGTTCCGTCACCACCGCAAGCATAAAAGCGTAAATGTTCGCCTTTATTTTGTTTAGCGTAATCCTTAATAAATTGTGTAGCTTCTCTTTCGCCTGTAGTTCTATGTATTAAAATGTCATATTTGTTTTCGTACTCTTTGATTGCGTTATACGTTTTATCAAAAGTACTAACAATGCCCGCGTTTGGGTTAATAATAAATATATGCTTCATAACTCACTTACTCTTACGTAATTGTAATAAATATATTTTATATTATTTTTTTAAGAATATCAACTAATTTAACCTAATTTTAACTTTTAATTACTTCTATGCCAATTTTTTGTTAAAAAAATTAAAAAAAATTTAAAAAAACTATTGACAATATAATTTTTATACTTTATAATAATGATAATCATTATCAATAAGGAATTTTAATATGAGAGAAACCAAGCAGAAACAAGTGGTTTTAAATGCAGTATTAAATAGTTGTGATCATCCAACGGCGGAAACTATTCTAATGCGCTGTAAGGCTGAATTACCATCTGTAAATTTGGCAACTGTTTATAGGAATTTAAATGCGCTATCACTTGAAAATAAAATAAGGCGTTTAGCAATTTCAGGCGGAGATAGGTTTGATAAAACGCTTCACAGCCATGCTCATTTTAAATGTGTTAACTGTCATTGCGTTTTTGATATTGACAATGTAAATATTAGTGATATAATAGAAAATGCAAAGGGTAATGTAAATACCGTTTTAGGCATAGATTTAACGGTGAACGGCGTTTGCCTAAGTTGTGCTAAAAATAGTTAAAAAGCGGTAGAACCGCAATTAATATAATAAATTATTTATTTAATAAGGAGAATAATTATGGAACTTAAAGGTAGCAAGACCGAAAAAAATTTATGGGAAGCTTTTGCTGGTGAAAGCCAAGCGCGTAACAAATACACATATTTTGCAAGCGTTGCAAAGAAACAAGGCTTTGAACAAATTGCTGAAATCTTCTTAAAGACTGCTGAAAACGAAAAAGAGCACGCAAAACTTTGGTTTAAAGCTCTTGGTGGGCTTGGCGATACTGCACAAAACCTTGCCGCTGCTGCTGCAGGCGAAAATGAAGAGTGGACTGAAATGTATCAAAGAATGGCTAAAGATGCTGAAGAAGAAGGCTTTACTGTTTTAGCCGCTCAATTCCGTGCAGTTGCTAATATTGAAAAAACACACGAAGAAAGATATCAAGCTCTTTTAAAGAACGTTCAAGACTTAAAAGTATTTGAAAAGACGGACGTTGTAGTTTGGGAATGCAGAAATTGTGGTCACCTTCACATAGGTGTAAAAGCACCTAAGGTTTGCCCAGTATGTGCTCACCCAGAAAGTTACTTTGAAGTTAGAAAAGAAAATTACTAATTTTAAAAATATCCGGCTTTTTAGTCGGATATTTATTTTTATAATTATGATTAAAGACGCAAATATATTATTGAGTGTAATAAACACGTATTTAAGAAATAACAACGGCAGTTTAGATGATTTTGCTTATGAGAATAACGTTGCCGTTAGCGATATAATAAATGCTTTAAATAGCATAGGTTACCATTACGATAACCAGCTTAATAAATTTATTTTAAAATAATTTATTTTATTATTGAAATGCCATAAATAATGTGGTATTATATTAGTACAAATACTAAGTATTTGAATTTTTGTTTGAAGGTGTTATTATGATTATTGACAGCATTAAAAATTTATCTAGGTACGCATACATTCCTAACGTTCAAAAAGCAGTTGACTTTTTAGCTTCTATTGACGTAAATACGGTTGAAAACGGCAAATACGACCTTGGTGATGGTTGTAAAGTAAATATTAGTGAATATGAAACTAAAGAAACTCCAGATGAAGTTGTTTTAGAAGCTCATAGAGAATATTTAGATATTCAACTTACGGTTAGTGGAGAAGAAAACTTTGTTTATCAGGCAATTGATTTAGGCGAGCCTCACACGCCGTATAACACTGTTAAAGACGTTGAGTTTTTTACAGCGCCTTGGTATAACACAGTTGTTTTAAACGGCACTAACTTTGCTCTTATTTTCCCTAATGATTTACACGCTGGAAGCTTTACCGTTCAAGATACTCAAAAAGTTAAAAAATTCGTATTTAAACTTAGGATAGATGGATAAAACTAACGTAATGCGCCTTTTAGACGTTGCGAATATGGAGTATAAATATCATTTGTATTCTAGCGAAGAAACGGACGGGCAAAAGGTTGCAAAATTAGTAAATAAAAATGAATACGAAGTTTTTAAAACGTTGGTAACTGTTGGCGCTAGCAATACTAATTACGTATTTGTTGTGCCTGTTTATGCTACTTTAAATCTTAAAAAAGCGGCTAAGAGCGTAGGCGAAAAGTTTGTTGAGATGATAAAGCAAAAGGATTTGTTGCCTCTTACAGGTTACGTTCACGGCGGTTGTTCTCCAATAGGAATGAAAAAACAATTTACAACAGTTATAGATGAAACTGCTTGCCTTGTTGACACTATGTGTGTTTCTGCAGGTAGGAAAGGCGTTCAAATTGAAATTGAGCCAAACGATTTGCTAAATTACGTTAACGGAAAATTTGTGGATATAATATGAAAAATTTAGGCGAAGTTAAAAATGTGAATACATATTCAAGAAAAAAGCGGTTATTAAACGTTGTTAAATACACCGTATTTTTATTGATAGCTGTTTTTTCATATTTTGCATCAGCCTATTTGCACGGATTAACTAAAACTAACGAAAGGCTTATAATTTTAGTTGTTTGCACGTTTTTAGGTATTGCATTATTCTTTATTATATACATCATTTTATACGCTATAACTGCAATAAAATATTCTATAAGGAGTAAGCGTAAAAAAGATAATACGGTTAATTGTGATAGTTTATTGACGGAACTTATAACTGAAAATAACTTTAAATTTAATTATGATTTAAGAAAGTCGGTTAATGAAAATTTAAGAGACGGAGTTAATATTTCTTATCAAGTAGTTAAAGAGATAGCAAACGGCTATGGAAATAGCGGAAAATACGTTTATTTAGATTACACGTTGTATGATGCATTGGAAATTTTTGGTAATGCCGTTGATGTTGTAAAAGTAAAAGCTGACGCTATTTTTAGTTTATTAAGGCTTCAAGATAAGCCAATATCTTTGCTTGAAAAGAAATTGACAGATATTATAGAAGGGCAGCCAATTATTGAAGAAGAAAAGCCGGAAACAGTATTTTCTAAAATTAACAGCGGTGTAAAAAACGTTGCTAGTAAGGTTGCGTTATTTGCGCTTAAAGGCAAAATTTCTTCATTGGTTAACGAAATTATAGAGTATGTTGGTTTTGAGGCTTTTAGGGTGTTTTCTAAGCAAAATAAAGAATTTGCTTACAAGCCAGAAGAAGTGCCGATAGAAGACGTTAAGGAGGCTACAAATGCGTGAATTTTTAACGTTTTTTACTAACTTTGCTTATATATTTTTTATAGTTGGTTGTATTTTTTACGGAATATCTATTGGCGTTAATTTTTACGTCAAAAGCGTAATTAGGCGCATAAATAAAAACACAAACGCAAGATTTAACGCTATAGAAAATATGGAAGGTAAAAATTTGTGTTTGGCTTCTATAAAACAAGCTCAAAACGAATACGTAGCGTATTTAGACGAGTGTAACAAGTGTCAAAAAATTAATAATAAAAATAAAATATTGTCGCTTTTTTCTAAAAAGGCTAAAAGAAAAGTAGAACCTAGTTTAAAACTAAGTGCATCTCAAATTTTTATAGACCTAGCAAAAAATATGTCTGACCCATTTTCGCATTATGAAAATATTGATAGGGGTTATTTAAGTTTTACTGAAAGGGAAATATTTGCCGTACTTGACGAGTTTAGATTGCGCCTAGTTGATATTATAGACTCTTCAAAAGTAATATGGCTTAAAGGGTTAAAAATTTCTTTTATTATAGAATGCTGGAACATTTATGATGGAGCAATAAAAATTAAAAATAGACCGTTTTTATTGTTAATTGCTTCTATTTTAGATTTCTTTTTATGGTTTAGCAAATTTATTTCGCCAGCGGGCATGAGTAAGTATATTGTAAGTAGTGCGCTTGGTAGTAGTTTATCTTCATTATTGTCAACCTCGCTTATAGACATTGCTGGCAAAGAGCTTGCGGTAATTTATTATGAAAAGTCTAAAAGTAAAGAAAGAGATGAACATCGCATATCAGCGTAAAAGAATTGTATTATATAAAATATAATAATTTTACTAAATGTTCCATAAAAACTATTTACAAGCACAATATTTTGTGTTAAAATGATTAGTGCGAAAGAAAAACTTCAATTTTGAGGCTATATGATAGGTAATATTCACTCGGTGTTTTCAGGCGGTACGGTTGACGGGCCGGGCATACGTTTCGTTGTGTTTATGCAAGGTTGTCCGTTAAGATGTAAATATTGCCATAATCCAGATTCTTGGGAGTTTGGTGTTGGCGAGGAACGTTCTGTAAAAGACTTAACTCAAGAAATTATAAAATATAAGAATTATTTTGGAACTCAAGGCGGAGTAACCGTAAGTGGTGGCGAGCCTTTAGTTCAAATAGATTTTGTTACAGAGCTTTTAAAGTCGGTTAAATCATACGGTATCAATACGGCGGTAGATACGTCTGGTTTTACTTTTAATGAAAATAGTGAAGAAAGTGTTAAAAAGCACGAAGAACTTTCTAAATACGTTGACCTTTATTTGCTAGATATTAAGCATATTGATGACAATAAACATAAAGAATTAACTGGTGTTAGCAATAAAAACACGTTAAATTTTGCTAAATGGCTTGACAAGTTGGGTAAAAAAATGTGGATAAGGCACGTTGTTGTTGACGGTTATACTGATGATAACGAGCAGCTTTTAAAACTTTCAGCCTTTATTAAAACTCTTAACAACGTTGAAAAAATTGAGGTTTTGCCGTATCACACAATGGGTACTGTAAAATATCAAAAAATGGGTATAAAATACGCACTTGAAGGTGTAAATCCGCCATCTAAAGAAAGAATTATTGAAGTTAAGAACATATTAAAAGGTTAATTATGATAAATAATGAAAATTTTAAAGAACAACTTAAAGGTTTGCAAGTTGTGGAAATTAGTGGCGAATCTTGTGCTAACTGCTTAACGCTTATGCCACTTTTATATAACGTTGTAAGCGCGCGCCCAAACTTAAGTTTAGTTCACGTTGAGGCAAGCGAGCAAACCACTAAAATTATAGAACATTATAAAGTTGATAGAGTTCCAACCGTACTTTTATTAGACGATGGCATAGAATATGCTAGGGCAATAGGCTATCAACCAGAAGAAATTTTCGAACTTTGGCTTGACGCTAAAGTAGAAGAACATTTAAGCAGTAAATAACGGCTAAGCCGTAATATAATTAATAATTAAATTTACATAAATTTAAAGGAGTATTAACAATGAAAAATTACAAAGGTTGGGAAGGTTTTATTCCCGGCAAATGGAGTAATGACGAAGTAAACGTTAGAGACTTTATTCAAAGAAACTACACTGTTTACGAAGGCGATTCATCTTTCTTAGCACCTGCTACTGAAGCTACTAAAGAATTGTGGAAAAACGTTATGGCGCTTTACGAAGAAGAAAGAGCAAACGGTGGCGTTCTTGACGCTGACACTAAAGTTGTTTCAACTTTAACAAGCCACGGTCCTGGTTATATTAACAAAGACCTTGAAAAAATCGTTGGTTTCCAAACAGACAAGCCTTTAAAGCGTTCACTTCAACCATTCGGCGGTATTAAGATGGCTGCAGAAGCACTTTCTATGTACGGCTATGAAATTGACCCTGAAGTAAAAGAAATTTTCACAAAATATCGCAAAACTCACAATGACGGCGTATTTGATGCTTACACGCCAGAGATGCGTCTTGCTCGTTCATCACACATTTTAACAGGTTTGCCTGATACTTATGGTCGTGGTAGAATTGTTGGCGACTATAGACGTGTTGCGCTTTACGGTGTTGACTACCTTATTAGAAAGAAGGAAGAAGATAAGGCTATTATTAGCGGTGAAATGACTCCTGACAAGATTAGAAATAGGGAAGAAATTTCTGAACAAATTAAAGCGTTAAAGCAACTTAAACTCATGGCAAATTCTTACGGTTTTGACATTAGTGAACCTGCTACAACTGCTCAAGAAGCTATTCAAGCTCTTTACTTTGGTTACTTAGGCGCTATTAAAGACCAAAACGGCGCTGCAATGTCACTTGGTAGAACTTCTACTTTCCTTGATATTTACATTGAACGTGACCTTAAGAACGGCGTAATTAACGAAGTTGAGGCTCAAGAACTTATCGACCACTTCATTATGAAGTGCCGTATGGTTAAGTTTATGAGAATTCAATCATACAACGAACTTTTCTCTGGCGACCCTACTTGGGTTACTGAAGTTATCGGAGGTATGGGTGTTGACGGTAGACCTCTTGTTACAAAGAACTCTTTCCGTGTTCTTCACACTCTTATTAACCTTGGTCCAGCTCCAGAACCAAACCTTACAGTTTTATGGTCTAAGAACCTTCCATTAAACTTCAAGCGTTTCTGTGCTGAAATTTCTATTAAAACTTCTTCTATCCAATACGAAAGTGACGACCTTATGAGACCTGAAATGGGTGACGACTACTGTATTGCTTGCTGCGTATCTTGTATGCGCGTTGGTAAAGATATGCAATTCTTTGGCGCTCGTGCTAACCTTGCAAAATGCTTACTCTACGCAATCAACGGTGGTAAAGATGAACTCTTAAAAGATAAAGTTACAAACAAACCACTTCAAGTTTCACCAAAATACGAAGCTATTTTATCTAACGATGCTCTTGACTTCAACGAAGTTATGGATAAATACAATCAAATGATGGATTGGCTTGCAGGCTTATACGTTAACGTATTAAACCTTATCCACTACATGCACGATAAATATGCTTACGAAGCAATTGAAATGGCATTACACGATTCAGAAGTTAGAAGATTCTTTGCAACAGGTATTGCTGGTCTTTCTTGCGTTGCTGACTCACTTTCTGCTATTAAATATGCTAAAGTTTACCCAATTAGAAATGAAGACGGTATCGTAGTTGACTTTAGAATTGAAGGTGATTTCCCTAAATATGGTAACAACGATGATAGAGTTGACGAACTTGCTGTTAACCTTGTTAAGTCATTTATGAACAAAATAAGGTCACACTACACTTATAGAGAATCTGTGCCTACAATGTCAATTTTAACAATTACTTCAAACGTAGTTTACGGTCAAAAAACTGGTAACACTCCTGACGGTAGACGCGCAGGTATGCCACTTGCTCCAGGTGCTAACCCAATGCACGGTAGAGATACTCACGGCGCACTTGCTTCACTTGAATCAGTTGCTAAAATCCCTTACGAATATTCAAGAGACGGTATTTCTAATACTTTCTCAATCACTCCAAGTTCACTTGGTAAAGACGATTAATTTTAGTTGAAATATAATATATTAGGAGGTAACAATTATGTCTCAAAAAGTTGACAATTTAGTTAATATGTTAGATGCTTACTGTGCTGACGGTGGCCACCACCTTAACGTTAACGTGTTTAGTCGTGAAACGTTACTTGATGCACAAGCACACCCTGAAAAATATCCACAACTCACAATTCGTGTATCTGGTTATGCAGTAAACTTCAATAAGCTTACTAAACAACAACAAGATGACGTTATTTCTCGTACTATTCACGAATCATTATAATTTTAAGTTATATATTTTTAAACCTGCCTTTTAGGCAGGTTTTTTTTGTTAAAATACTTGTATTTTATTTTTAAAAGTGTTAAACTAAAAAGGTAAATTTCACTATATTTTGGAGCGGTTTTTATGCAAAATAAAGAACAACTTGCAAATTTAATTGGAGAAGGTTTAAAAGAGTTTTCGCCTGCAGTTATCGAGTATGGTAAAGATTGGGTTGTAGGCTTTCCTAACGATATAAATAATAATGACTTAGTTATTTACGTTTGTGATACTGAAATTGTTATGACTTTTGGATATCAAAATGCACACTTTGCGCTTGATGATACTAATTCCGTTATTGTTCATAGTTCAAAATATTTAAATAGTGAATATGCTTCAGTAGAATTTTTTCAAAAGGCTAAGGACTTGTTTGGTGGTTCACGCCTTTCTTCTACTGTAGATTTTAATAGTATTGAAGGAATACTTAATTGTTACTGTTTAGATAATGAAACCGCTCGAAACGGTTTAATAGAATTTTTAAAACAAAATAGTGGCGTTACCGTTAGGGCGGTTAATTTTAACAACACTATAAACGAAGTTGTTGAAATTATATACGAAAACGGCGAATTTAAAACTAAAAGGATAAGGTGAGTTATGTTAGGTGTTTTAGTTAATGCATTGGCAATAGTAGTATGCTCGTTCATTGGTATGGCGCTTGAAAAAGTTTTAAGTGAGCGTGTTGAAAAGGTGTTAATGCAAGCGCTTGGCGTAAGCGTTTTAATAGTAGGTATTATTGATGCTATAAACCCTGTTCAAGGAACAACTGGAATTTTAGTTTTAATTATAAGTATGTCTATTGGTTCTTTAATTGGGTCTATTTTAAATATAGAAAGAGGCTTTGTTTTCGTTGGTGAAAAATTTGAAGAAGGCTTTAACAAATTGTTTTATAAAAACGGCGTTAAGGAAGAAAACAAAGGCAAGTTTAGCGAAGGTTTTGTTCAAGCAACAATGGTTTATTGTATTGGCGCAATGGTAATATATGGCAGCATTCAAGCTGGGCTTGGCGACAATAAAACTCTTTACATAAAAGCCGTGCTAGACGGCACTTTGGCTCTTATTTTAGCCGTAAAATACGGTTTTGGCGTAACTTGTGCGGCAATTCCTGTATTTATCGTACAAGGCGCTATTGCACTAGGTTCAAGTTTCTTTGGCGATTTTTTACTTGATGAACTGTTATTTAAACAAGAACTTTCCGCTATAGGTGGTGTTTTTGTAATGATGATAGGTATAAACTTGTTGGAAATTAAAAAAATTAGTATTGCAAATATGATGCCAGCACTTTTAGGTGCTTGTTATTATCTTTTTGTATAGGTGGCACAATGATTGAAAACGTGAGAGATTATTTAAAAAAATTTGGCGTTGAAAATAAAATTTTAGAGTTTGACCTGTCTTCTGCAACCGTTGAGCTTGCTGCAAAAGCCCTTAATACAAGTGAGGGTAGAATTGCTAAATCTATGGCTTTTATTCAAGGCGAAAACGTTGCGATAATAGTAATGACTGGTGACGTTAAAATTGATAATTCAAAATATAAAGCAGAGTTTCACACAAAGGCTAAAATGGTGCCTTATGACGCCGTTGAAGATTTAGTAGGGCACGCTGCCGGAGGTGTTTGTCCGTTTGCTATAAAGGAAAACGTTTTAGTATATTTAGATAATTCATTAAAAAAATACGCAACAATTTTTCCTGCTTGCGGTTCATCAAATAGTGCAATAGAATTAACTGCGGAAGAACTTGAAAAGTATAGCCAAAATTTTAGTGGCTGGATAGATGTTACTAAAGATATAACTGAATAACATAATTATAAAAGTCTTCATATTGTTAAATATGAAGATTTTTGATTTGCATAACGATTTTTTAACAAGTGAAAAAAACTATAAAAAAGCCTATAAAAAGTTTAGCAAAAACGTTGTTTTGCCAGCAGTGGTGTATAGTGGAAATTTGAACTTTAACGAGGCTTTTTTGCTTGCAAAAAGTTATTTAAATTTTAACAAAAACGGAGTTGTTGCCTTTGAAAATATAGGTTATTTTGACTTGGATTTATCTAAATTATTATCATTAAAACCTCTATATTGTTCGCTAACCTATAATGATGAAAATAAATTTGGTTATGGTGTAAACTTAAATTTTCCTATAAAAGATGAAGGTGTAAAAGTTGGCAAAATTCTTAATGAAAACGGCGTTTTCGTTGATGTTGCTCATCTATCAAAAAGAGGCATATTAAGTTTAGTTGATAATGGTGTAAAAGTTATAGATACTCACACTGCCTTTACTAGTATTTATAATCATAAAAGAAATATTGATAGCCAAACAATTAGTGCAATTATTGATAGTGGTGGCGTTGTTGGTTTTACCTTAGTAAGTTATTTTTTAGGTGAAAGTCCTACGGTGGAAACTGCCGTTAAACATATAGATTATTTTGTTCAAAAGTTTGGGTATAAAAGGCTTTGTTTAGGTACAGATTTTTATGGGAGTGATAGTTTTTGCAAGGGTATTGCAAACTATAAAAGTTTAATTAAATTAGCAAAAAAATTGGACAGTTATGGTTATAATAAATATGTAATTGAAAGTATATTTTATAAAAATGCGATGGAATTTTTTGGAAAAAATTTTAATTAAAAAACTATTGAATTATCTTAATTTTTAGTGTATAATATCATTAGTTTAGTTATTAATAACTAAAAATTATTTAAGGCGGTTATATTTTTTATTTATGAACTTAATTAATCAATTGCAGCAAGAATTTAATTTAACGTTAGAACACTTAAACAACATAGTTTCTTTATTAGACGAAGGTAATACTATTCCTTTTATAGCAAGATATAGAAAAGAACTTACCGGCCACATTGATGACCAAGTATTGCGTTCTTTTGCCGACAGGCTTGAGTATTTAAGGAACTTAGAAAAACGTAAAGATGACGTAAAACGTTCGATAGAAGAGCAAGGTAAATTGACTGAAGAAATAGAAGTTGCGCTTCAAAATGCAGTAACTTTAACTGAAGTTGAGGACGTTTATAGGCCTTTTAAACAAAAGAAGAAAACTCGTGCAACCGTTGCTATCTCTAAAGGCTTGTTACCGCTTGCTGAAACTATAATTTTACAAAAAGAAAAACTAGTTGATTTTGATAAGCTTTGCGCGCCTTATATAAATAGTGAGCTTGAAGTAAATTCTACTAAAGATGCGCTTGACGGTGCAAAAGATATTATAGCGGAAAAGATTAGCGATGATGCTGAGCTTAGAAAGAAATTAAGAAAAATGTTTTTAAAAATAGGCGTTATATCTTCCGTATTTGTTAAAGGGCTTAATGAAGAAGATAAGAGGTATAGCGTTTATGAAATGTACAATAACTTTTCCGAACCTATATCAAATTTAAAAGGTCATAGAGTTTTAGCTCTTAATCGTGGTGAGAGTGATGAAGCTTTAAAAGTTAAACTTGTTATTGACAAAGCGCTTGGCGTTGCCATTTGTGAAAATTCTATTATTAAATGTGAAAGTGCATATGCTCAAATTTTAAAAGATAGTGCTAGCGATGCTTATACTAGGTTAATTGAGCCTTCTATTGAAAGGGAAGTTCGTGCGTTGCTTACTGAAAATGCGCAAGAAAAAGCCATTAAAACTTTTGAAACTAATCTAAGGCCACTTTTAATGCAGCCACCGCTTAAAAATAAAATTGTTTTAGGCTATGACCCGGGTTATAGAACAGGATGTAAACTTGCTGTTGTAGATGAAACGGGCAAGGTTTTAGATAAAGCTGTTATTTATCCAACTTTACAAAATGAAAAACAAATAGAAAATGCTAAAGTAATAGTTAAAAATTTAATTAAAAAATACAAAATTAACGTAATTTCTATTGGAAATGGAACTGCGTCAAAAGAAAGTGAAATTTTTATTGCCGACCTTATTAAGGAAATTAATGAAAGCGTTTCATATATCGTTGTTAGTGAGGCTGGTGCTTCGGTTTACTCGGCCTCAGAATTAGGAGCAAAAGAATTTCCTGATTATGACGTTTCTGAAAGGTCTGCCGTTTCTATAGCAAGAAGGCTTCAAGACCCTCTTGCTGAACTTATTAAAATAGACCCGAAATCAATAGGCGTTGGTCAATATCAACACGATATGCAAAAATCTAGGCTAGATAAAGTTTTAGGCGGAACTGTTGAAGACTGTGTAAATAGCGTTGGCGTTGACTTAAATACTGCAAGCGTATCATTACTTTCTTACGTTGCGGGGTTAAATTCGGGCGTAGCAAAAAATATAGTTGAATATCGTGAGGTAAACGGTAAGTTTAAAGACAGAAAAGAGCTTTTAAAAGTAAGCAAACTTGGAAAATCTGCGTATACACAGTGTGCTGGATTCTTAAGAATTTTAGGTGGTAAAAATATTCTTGATAACACTGCTGTGCACCCAGAGTCATATGATGGCGTAAATAAGCTTTTAGATATTTTTGGCTATACTAGTGATGACGTTAAAAACTTTAAACTTTCAAATCTTCCAGCTCAAGTTAAAGACGCTGGCTATGACGTTATTAGCAAAAAATGCGGGCTAGGCGAAGACACTTTAAAAGACGTTATTTTAGAACTTTTAAAGCCGGGTAGAGATGTGCGTGACGATTTGCCAAAGCCTGTATTAAGAAGCGATATTTTGGATATAAACGACCTTAAAGAAGGTATGATTATTAACGGCACGGTTAGAAATGTTGTTGATTTTGGCGCCTTTATAGACCTTGGCGTACATCAAGACGGATTAGTTCATATATCTGAAATTAGTGATTCTTATATAAAGCATCCGTCTGACGTTTTAAAGGTTGGACAGCAATTGAAAGTTAAAATTAAGGGTGTTGACGTTAAGAAAAATAGAATTGCTTTAACGCTTAAAGGTATAAATTAAGACAAAAAGGCATAAATTTTAATTATATAATTGACAACACTTTAAAATTTTGATATAATCTACTAGAAAACTAAGGAGGATATGTTAAATGTCTAATTTTGAAAAAGTTAAAAATTTACTCGTTGAAAATCTTGGCGTGGCAGAAGAAAAGATTACATTAGAAAGTGAAATTATTAAAGATCTTGGTGCTGACTCGCTTGACCTTGTTGAAATGCTTTTAGCAATGGAGGAAAATTTTGGCATTACTATTTCTGATGATGAAACAGAAAATATTAAAACTGTTAAAGATATAGTTGACATTATTGAAAAAAACTAAAATAACTAAATAATAAATTATTAGCCTAATTCGGTCTATGCCGTTTTAGGCTAATTTTTTTTGTTATAAAAAATGTAAAATAATGTATTTATTTAGTATTTTACGTCAATTTTACTTCATATTAAAAAAATATTTCTTATAATTAAAAATAAGCATTGCAAAAGCATAAAACGTATGTTATAATAAAACAAGCAATCTTTAATTTATTAAAGATTATTTAAATTAAGGTAGGTTTATGGCGTTGAACAACGGTGTTAAGGGCAATACAAACGATAATAAATTTTTTACAATGGAATTTTTTGGCGTAACGCTAATTATTTCATCTTTTTTGCTTGCCGTTTGTTTATTGTTTGGCAATAACGTTATTTATTTAATTGGCGGTGAAGTTCAGTCGTTTTTACTTGGTGTATTCGGCTATTTTTCATATCCTTTCTTATTAACTATAAATTACCTTGGTTTTATGGCGTTTTTTGGCAAAAAGCCAATAAATAAAAATGCTGTTAAACCGCTTATAACCGTAATTTTCTTTTTAATTTCTTTTTTAAGTTTACTTAACGTTATTACAACTAAAACAACTGCGTCCACTTATAGTGAGTATTTGTTAAATGCATATAATAGCGGTAAAAACGGTTTATCTGGCGTGTGCGCCGGCGGCGTTTTAATTTCACTTGTAACTTATCCGTTTGTAAAATACTTAACTAAACTAGGTGCAATTATTGTTTTTGCACTTGTAACAATTTTAATACTATATTTTGCTGTTAAATTCCGTTCAAGCTTGTACGTTAAAATTAGTGGCGTACGTGATTATCCTGTAAATAACGGCCAATTTAACCAAAATAGCGGTAATGAGCCAAAACAACCTGAAGAACCTAAATTCGTTCAAGTTGATACGCCTAATTATGCTCAACCAAATTTAAATAATTACGGCTTTAATAATGCTAATCAAAATCCATATCAACCTCAAAACACTAATTTTGGTTATAATAATGTAGGCAATAATTATAATAACGGCAACAATTATAACGTGCCAAATGTTAATGAGGCTGACGTTGAAAGGTATAATATAGACCGTGAAAATGCAATGCGCATTTTGTATGGTACTCCGCCTACTTATTCTCAAACTTATAATAATTCATTCCAAAACGGTCAATCGCATTATCCGCCTCAAACTAATATTCCTAAGCCAAGTGTAGAAGGTAATATGGTTTCTGAACCTATTAAAAAAAGTTTTACACCACCTGAATTTACAGAGGTTGATAATTCGTATAATACTGAAGTTCCAGCATCGTCATTATTTGAAAATGATAATACTTTTGATGATGAGTTTGATAGCGAAGAGTTGAATTCAGCTCAAAACATTTCTTCATACTTTGAAAACCAATATGAAGAGCAGTCTAATTTTGAAAATGATGACAACGATTTTTGTGATGCTATTGAAGAAGATGAAGAAACTGCTATTTTAGAGCCTATAGACAATAGTCAAAAACGTATTATAGAGAATATGCCTTTAGACTATAAGTATAACGCTCCACCAATTTCATTATTTAAAACTATTGACAATACCCAAAACAATTATGAAATTGAAGTGTTTAAAGCAGAGGTTAAAGAACGAATATTGTCTACGCTTTCACGTTTTGGCGTAGATACGACTATCGCACGTATATACCGTGGTCCGGCCGTTACAAGATTTGATATTGAAATTCCGCCTGACGTACCTTTAAGCAAGGTTACTAGTAAGCAAAACGACCTCAATTTAAGAATTGCTGCAAAAAGTGCTATTCGTATGATAGCGCCAATACCTAACACTTCTTACGTGGGCATTGAAGTGCCTAATAGCACTATGGATAGCGTTAGTATAAAAGACATAATTTCTAGTGACGACTTTATAAATTCTAAACCGTTCTCTCTTACTTTTGCCCTTGGTAAAGACGTTATAGGTAAGCCTGTATCGCTTGACATTGCCGATATGCCTCACTTGCTAGTTACAGGTACAACTGGTTCTGGTAAGAGCGTATGCTTAAACTCACTTATTATTAGTTTAATGGTTAAATACGGTCCAGATGAGTTGAGATTTGTTATTGTTGACCCTAAGCGTGTTGATTTAGAACCGTTTAAGGACGTTCCTCATATGATGTTTGACGAAATTATTGAAGACGTGCCTACAACTAACGCTATGCTTACGTGGGCAGTTGACGAGATGGAAAATAGGTATCGTGAACTTGCTAAAATGCGTGCTAAAAACATAAAAGATTACAATACTAAGGCAAGAGCTAACGGCACTAAAATTATGCCAAGAATTGTAATTATTATCGATGAATTTGCCGACATTATGCTTCAAGATAAAAAAGGTGTTGGCGTTAAAGTGTGAGCTATTGCTCAAAAGGCTCGTGCTGCGGGAATCCATCTTGTATTGGCTGCGCAAAGGCCGTCAGTTGATATTATAGAAGGTCCTATTAAGTCTAACTTACCGTCAAGAATTGTGTTTAAAGCATCATCTCAATACGATTCTATGACAAGTTTAGGTGAAATTGGCGCAGAAAAGCTTTTGGGTAGAGGTGACTGTTTATATAAAACTAACGGTATGTATGCCGTTGAGCGTGTTATGGGTGCGTACGTGTCTGATGAGGAAATGTATGACGTTATTGATTACGTTTCTAACAATAACGAAAAATACTTTGACCATAACAATTGGGCTAAAATAAAAGCAAGCGTTTCTGCAAGTGAAAATTCTCAAGAAGAAAGGCAAAATTCAGGACAGTCTTCTGCTCAACCAAACGGTGATAATTTGGCTAACGACCCTCTTTATGTTAAAGCAATTAAAACAGGGTATGATTATGGTGGGCTTTCAGTTTCACTTTTACAACGCAAACTAGGCGTAGGCTATCCAAGAGCGGCAAAAATTATAGATTGGCTTACTGATAATGGCTATATTACGCCAAACGTTATAGATAAAAAACATCAAATGATAATGCCATTAGAAGAATTTGAAGAAAAATTTGGTGGTGAAAGTTAATACTTATGATGCAAAATAAAAAATTAGGATTAATTTCGCTTGGTTGTGATAAAAATAGGGTAGATAGTGAACGTATTTTAGCTGTTGCAAGTAAGCATTTTACAATAACTTCAAGCGTTACGGATGCACAAATAATAGTTGTTAACACCTGTGCGTTTTTAGAAAGTGCACGCAAAGAGGCTATTGATACTATTTTTGAAATAAACGAGTTGAAGCAAACTGGAAAATTAGAGAAAATTATTGTTTGCGGTTGCTTGCCACAAAAGTTTATTCAAGAAATTTTTGAAGAGTTTGTTGAGGTTGATGCTTTTTTAGGTATTAACGATTATGATTTGCTTTTTGAAGCTGTTAAACTTTGCTATGAGGGTAAAAGAGTAAATTTTGTAAATAAAAATGAATTTTTATTAGAAAAAAATAGAGTTTTGACAACCCCTTGTCATTATTATTACCTTAAAATAGCAGATGGGTGTAATAATAAGTGTACATATTGCCTTATTCCATCAATTCGTGGTAAGTATAGGTCTCAAAAAATTGAAGATTTAATAAGCGAAGTTAAAAATTTAGGTCAAGTTAACGAACTCATTCTAGTTGCGCAAGACGTAACGCGCTACGGAATTGACTTATACGGAGAGCCTCAAATTGTTAAACTTATAAAAGAGCTTTCAGCGCTTGATGAAGTTAATTCAATAAGAATTTTATATGCTTATCCAGATATGATAACTAATGAACTTATTGAAGAAATTAAAAATAACGATAAAGTTTTAAAATATTTAGATATTCCACTTCAACACGCTTCTAATCCAATATTAAAATTAATGAATAGAAAAGGCAGTTTTGAAAGTTACTTAGCATTAGTTAATAAACTTAAAAGTGAAATACCTCAAATAGCGCTAAGAAGCACTTTTATAGCAGGATTTCCAAGAGAGACTGAAGAAGATTTTAACAATTTACTTGAGTTTGTTAAAAAAGCTAAATTCTTTAACTGTGGATTCTTTGCTTATTCGCGCGAAGAGGGCACTCCTGCATATAAATTAGCTGGTCAAATAGAAGAAAAAGTTAAAGAAGAAAGAGTTAAAAAGTTATATAATGTTCAACGTCAAATATCTAGAAAAAATTTAAAGAGTTTTGTTGGTAAAACTATAAAAGTTTTATGTGACGGCGTTGATTATGAAAATCAATCGTTTTATGGTAGGGCATACTTTAATGCTCCTGAAATTGACGGTAGGGTTTACATAACGTCTAACGATTGTATAAATCAAGGCGAATATTACGAAGTTTTAATTACTAATTCAAACGATTACGACTTGTTTGGAACGGTTGTAGGTTAAGCAATGAATAATACTGGTTTATGTTTTAACAACGGAATATTTTGCTTTAAATTATACGCGGTTAACGTTAATAAATTGAACGAATTTTTAAGTGTTAAGAATTGTAAATTCACAATAAAAACAACTTATAAAGACGTTACCTTAAATTTAGACTTGTCATCGTTTACCGATACTCAAAAAGATGGGTTTTTAAAAGAATTTTTAAGCAATTTTCAATCTAATATCTATGCGGAAAACGACGTTTCTTTAAGCGAGCAATTAGTTAAAATATTAACCTTGCAAAAAGGAATAATTAGCGTAGCCGAATCGTTTACAGGCGGTGGAATTTCAAAAGAGATAACCTCGCAAAGTGGAGCAAGTAACGTTTTTTACGAAGGGATAGTTTGTTATAATGAAAACTCAAAAATTAATAGGCTTGGCGTAAGCGAGCAATCTATAGACGAGTTGGGAGCGGTTAGTAGTAAAGTTGCATATCAAATGAGTAAAGGTTTAATTATGCAAGGCAATTCTACTATAGCGCTTTCAACAACAGGCCTTGCTGGGCCAAACAGTGATAAAAGCGGTTTGCCGGTTGGGCTGTGTTATATAGGTGTTGCAACTGAAGAACATACCGTTGTTCACAAGTATAATTTTTTAGGAAATAGGCAAGAAATTTGTCGTCAAGGTGTAGAAACTGCCATCTTTTTAGCAATAAAAGCGCTAAAATACGGCATTTATAATTTATAAAAAAAATTTTAAGAGGATATAAATATGGATGAAAAACAAAAGGCACTTGAACAGGTGTTAAACCAAATTGAAAAGCAATATGGCAAAGGCGCAATTATGAAGCTTGGCTCTGGCGCGGCAGACATTAACGTTGAAGTTATTCCAACGGGCTGTTTATCGCTTGACCTTGCCCTTGGTGTTGGCGGTGTTCCACGTGGACGTATAGTTGAAATTTACGGTCCTGAATCATCTGGTAAAACAACGGTAGCACTTCACATAATTGCTGAAACTCAAAAGGCTGGCGGTATAGCTGCGTTTATTGATGCTGAGCATGCGTTAGACCCTTCTTATGCGCAAAAATTAGGCGTTAATTTAGAAGATTTATACGTTTCTCAGCCAGATACTGGCGAACAAGCACTTGACATTACTGAAAGTTTAGTTAGAAGTGGTGCGGTAGATATTTTAGTTATTGACTCTGTTGCAGCACTCACTCCTAAAGCTGAAATTGAGGGCGATATGGGCGACCAACACGTTGGTTTACAAGCAAGGCTTATGTCACAAGCTTTAAGAAAGCTTACAGGTATTACAAATAAGAGTAAAACTTGTGTTATATTCATTAACCAACTCCGTGAAAAGGTTGGCATTATGTTTGGTAATCCTGAAGTTACACCTGGCGGCAAGGCGCTTAAATTCTATGCAAGTATTAGAATTGACGTTAGAAAGGCTGATGCTTTAAAAGATACTGAAGGTTTAATTGGTAATAGAACAAAAGCAAAAATTGTAAAAAATAAAGTTGCTCCACCATTTAAAACCGCTGAGTTTGATATTATTTACGGTAAGGGTATTTCTCAAGAAGGTTGCTTACTTGACCTTGGTGTTGAATTTGATATTATTCAAAAGTCTGGTGCTTGGTTTAGTTATAATGGAGATAAATTTGCTCAAGGCAGAGAAAAGGCTAAAGATTATATTACTGAAAACGTAGAATTCAAAAAAGAATTAGAAGAAAAAATAAGGGTAGCTTTTAATTCAAATAACTAGGATATAAAAAATAAGCGTGAAGTGACACGCTTATTTTTTTTGCTAAATATATTTATATATTTATTTTAAAAATTATATTGACAATCAAGCTTTTTTAATATAAAATGTATTATAGTGAAAAAATGTTGACTTTTATGCTTATATTTTTAAACAGCAATTAAAAGTTGGCTTATTTCTATAATTTATTTTTATTAAATGGAGGGTAATTTTATGTTACAAAATTCAACCTTCCTGTTACTCTCTTCACAAGTGAATTTAGGCACAATAATTGCAGGTGCTATTGGTTTACTAGTTGGCGCTGCAATCGTTTACGTTTTATTACACGTTGTTCGCAACGGTAAAATTGCACAAACTAAAAAACTCATTGATAAAATGAAGGCTGATGCCGAAAATGAATGTAAAGCACTTAAAAAAGAAGCTATAGTTGAAGCAAAGGAACAGGAACTTAAACTTAGAACTGACTTTGAACGCGAATCAAAGGAAAAGAGAGCTGAACTCCAACGTATGGAGCAACGCCTTAATCAAAAAGACGAAACTTTAAACAAAAAAGACGCTACGTTACTTCGTAGAACTGAAGAAGTAGAAGAACTTGCAAAAACTTTAGAAAAGAAGCAACGTGAAGCTGACGAGCTTGTTGAAAAGTTGGAAACGCAACACGAATTATTTGTTCAAGAACTTGAAAAAGTTGCGCAAATGACTACTGAAGAAGCAAAGTCAATGATTATTGAAGAAGTTAAAGACGATGCTAGAAAAGAAGCGTCAATCTATGTGAGAAACGCTGAACAACAAGCTAAAGACGAGGCTGATAAAAAAGCTAAAGAAATTATAAGCCTTGCAATTCAACGCTGTGCCGTTGACCAAAGTAATGAACTTACTGTTACAACAATTTCAATACCAAACGATGATATGAAAGCTCGTTTAATTGGTAGGGAAGGTCGTAACATTACTGCACTTGAAAATGCAACTGGTATTCGCTTAATTATTGACGATACGCCTGAAGTTGTAGTAGCTTCTGGCTTCGACCCTGTAAGGCGTGAAGTTGCTCGTAGAGCGCTTGAAAAACTTATTAGTGACGGTAGAATTCAACCAACAAGAATTGAGGAAACCGTTGATAAGGTTAAAAAAGAATTAGATACTATTATCAAAGAATCTGGCGAGAGTGCAGTGTTTGAAATGGGCTTATTCGGCGTTCACCCTGAACTTATTAAAATTTTAGGTAAGTTAAAGTTTAGAACTAGTTACGGTCAAAACGTTTTAAAACACTCGCTTGAAGTTGCGCATATTGCAGGTTTGCTTGCTCAAGAACTTGGAGTTGACGTTAACCTTGCTAAACGCGGTGGTTTATTACACGATATTGGTAAAGCCGTTGACTTTGAAAACGAAGGCACACATATTCATTTGGGTGTGGAACTCGCTAAAAAGTATAAAGAAAATAGATTTGTTATCAACTGTATTGAATCTCACCACGGTGACGTTGAGCCAAGATGCATTGAAGCTGTTTTAGTTCAAGCGGCAGACGCTATTTCTGGCGTTAGACCAGGTGCAAGAAAAGAAATTGAGACAAACTACGTTAAACGTCTTGAACAACTTGAAGACATTGCTACTGACTTTAAGGGCGTTGAAAAAGCTTATGCTATCCAAGCGGGTAGAGAAGTGCGCGTTATAGTTAAACCTGAACAAATTGACGATAGTAAGGCTATGTTCCTTGCTAAAGATATTGCTAAAAAGATTGAAGAATCTATGGAATATCCAGGTCAAATTAAGGTTAACGTTATAAGAGAATCGCGCAGTGTAGAATACGCAAAATAAAATAAAAAACCAACTTGTTTATGCAGGTTGGTTTTTGTAAAAATAAAAAACAAGAGGATAAATTTATGGCAGATTTTGATTTTAGAAAAGAACTTTTAGATTATTTTCCTAAAAATATAAGAAAAGAGTGTGAGGTTAAAGAAAATGAAATTTCACTTCCAAACCTCGTTTATTTAATTCAAACTGGCAACGTTGTTGCAGACAATGCTTTAAAAGACCTTAAAACCTATCTTAAAAAGGCTATGGGTATTAGTGCTGAAATAACTAGTGACGTTGTAGGGTTTGCTATTAAAGCTGTTTTAGCGCCTTTAAAAGCACGCTCTTTTGAAATAGAAATTAAAGATAATGAAATTATTGTTAAAGGTGACACTTATAAAAGTTGCCAACAAGGTATTTTTCATTTAGAACTTTTAATGACTGCAAAACGTGCACCTGTTTTAACAAAGGGCGTTATTAAATACGACTTGCCTTTCTCACCAAGAATGGTGCACTCTGGTTACGCTATGGACGATTTTCCTGATGCATACCTTTCTAATATTGCTCATCACGGTTACGATGCTATTATAGTTTATTCTAACGGTGCGGACGCGTCACGTTCTGCAAATAACCACACTGACTTTAACGACCTTGTTAAACGTGCGGAAAAATTTGGTATTGACGTTTATGCCTTTGCATATTTTAATAACTTTGTAGACGTTACCGCTCCTGACTGTGATGAAAGAATGGATTCTACTTACGGTTTAGTATTTAAGAGCTGTCCTGGTTTTAAGGGTATTATTTTAGTTGGTGAGTCAGTTGAATTTGATAGCAAAGACCCTAGAGTTGCTCATCACCCTGTAGAAGTTGAGCCGGAAGATAATATTCCTGTTGGCGTTCCAACTCCAGGTTGGTTCCCTTGCAGTGACTATCCACAATGGATTGAAGCGGTAAAGAAGAGCATTAGAAAGTTTAAAGAAGATGCCGATATTATTTTCTGGACATACAACTGGGGTTATTGTCCAAAAGAAGCGAGAATTGAACTTATTAAAAATATGCCTACTGACGTTACGCTTGAGGTTACCTTTGAAATGTTCCAACACTATGAAATTGAAGGTATTGAAGAGGGCGTTTCAGACTATTCTTTAACAAGAACTAACGCTGGCGAATATTTCTTAAGCGAGGCTGAAATTGCTAAAGAACGCGGTATTAAACTTTACGCTATGACTAACACTTGCGGTAGAACTTGGGACTATGGTACTGCTCCTTACGTTCCTGCTCCACAAGCGTGGATTAAACGTTGTGATGCTATCAATGATGCACGCAAAAAATACGGTTTATCAGGTCTTATGGAAAGCCATCATATGGGCTTATTCCCAAGCTTTATTTCAAGGCTCAACCAACTTTGCTTTATGAGTGATGACTACGAAGCAAATCTCAATTTGGCGCTTGACGAGGCGTTTGGTTGCCACTGTGACGAACTTAAAGATGCGCTCAACGATTGGAGCGAAGCTATTGCGCTTATGCCTCCAACGGTAGAAGAACAATACGGTCCGTTTAGAAACGGTCCTGCATATCCGTTCTGCTTAATTAAACCGCTTCAACCACCAAAACTTGAAGGTGCTGCTAACGGTATTAACATTTGGGCTCCAACATACGCTGAATTTGGCAACTACATTAACTTTGGTATTAGTGATGAAAGTTGGCCATATTCACTTCGCCACCATGCAGAATTAAGAATGCTTGAAAAGATGGTTGTTTTATATAATAGCGGTATTAAGAAAATGCGCGCGCTTAAAAATAGCGAACTTAACCGCCTTATTAACCTTGGCGAATACCTTGTTTGCTGTATTAAAACTACGATTAACGTTAAAAAGTTTACAAACCTTAAATTCTATCTTCGCCACGCTGAAACAAAGGCGAAAATGGCTAATTTATGTAAGAAAATTAGAGCTATTGCCGAGGCTGAAAAGGCTAACTGCTTAAAGGCTATTAAACACCTTAAAAAAGACAGCACTCTTGGTTTTGAACCATCTATGCTTTACGTTGGTGGTGTAGATATGGTCAATTGGAAGCTTAAGCAAATGGACTATATGATGAACGTAGAACTTGATTACTTTGAAAGGTATTCTAAATAATATGAGTTTTAAAGAAGAATTTTTGTCAATTTTTGACGCTAATATTAAGCGTGACGGTGCTGATAAGTTACGTCAATATTTATTAAACAGCAATTTTTTTACTACCCCTGCAAGCACAAAATATCATTGTGCTTACGAGGGCGGTTTGGTTGAACATAGTGTTAACGTTTACAAAAGGCTTTTAAAAAATATTAAAAACGAGTATGGAACAAGTTATGAAAGCGTATTTTCTAACGAAACTATTGCTATTGTTTCACTGCTTCACGACTTATGTAAAATTGATTTTTATAAACAAGACGTTAAAAACGTTAAAGAAAACGGTGTGTGGGTTCAAAAGCCATATTATGTAAAAGATGAGGTTTTACCATACGGCCATGGCGAAAAGTCCGTTTACATTGTAAACGGTTTTATCCGTTTAACGCGTGAGGAAGCCCTTGCAATTAACTGGCATATGGGTGGTTTTGATACACGCTTTAAGGGTGGAGACGGGTCTATTAGCGAAGCTTTTGCTAAATTTCCACTTACTGTTTTGCTTCACGTTAGCGACCTTGAGGCAACTTATTTAGACGAGCATAGAGGGGAATAGTATGGAATTTAAGAAAGTTGATATTTCGCAAATAGATGAAAATTTTAAAGATAATGAAGTTGACTTTTCGAATAAAGAACTTTATTCAGTTTTAGACCCTAAATTTGACCTTTACGGCGTTTCTTACGATAATGAAAATCAAACTTTCGTACGCGCGCCTTATAACGTGGCTAAAAGCATTGCATACGGCGTTGAGGTGTTGAATACTAACACGGCAGGCGGTAGGTTAAGGTTTAAAACAACTTCTACAACAGTTTCAATTTTTGTTAAATATAGGCAAATTACAAGAATGCGCCACATGCCACTTACAGGCTCTTGCGGTTTTGTTTTAATGGAACACGAAAAAGGCGGTAAGTTAAAATATCACTGTACGTTTACGCCAAGCTTTGCAAAAGACTGTTCCGTTTCATATACTGACACGCGCAAAGTAAAAGAAGAGCAAGACGGCAAGTATAAGTATTTTACGCTTTATTTTCCTTGCTATCAAGACTTTATTACGGAAGTTTATATTGCCTTTGATAAAGGTTCAAAATTTGGCAAAGGCAAGCCTTACAAAAATTTAAAACCAATTCTTTACTACGGTAGTTCAGTAACCCAAGGCGGTTGCGCTTCAAGGCCTGATAACGCATATCAATCTTTAATTGAAAAGAAAACTAATATTGACTTTTTAAATTTAGGTTATAGCGGTAACGGTAAGGCACGCAAGCAAATGGTTGAGTATATGAAAACCGTTGATTGTAGCGTTTTTGTATGTGACTATGACCATAACGCACCAAGCGTTGAATACTTACAAGATACTCACTACTATTTGTATAGCGAGTTTAGGTCAACTCATAAAGAAACGCCTATAATTTTGGTTTCCGCTACTGACGAGCGCGATTACGTTAATAGGTTAAAGCGCCGTGATATTATAAAAGAAACTTACTTGAAAGCAGTAGCAAACGGCGATAAAAACGTTTACTTTATTGACGGGCAAAAAATTATTCCCGTTAGTGAAAAACAAAACGCTTTTGTTGACGGTGTGCACCCTAACGATTTAGGCTTTTACTATATTGCAAAAGCCATATTAAAAGTATTAAAAAAGGTAGTTAAATAATGGAAAAACTTAAAAAAATAGCGCTTATTGCCCATGATGGTAAAAAGCAAGAAATTGTTGAGTGGGCGCTTAAAAATAAAGACGTTTTAAAGAATTTTAAACTTTGCGGTACGGGTACAACCGCAAAAAGAATTGAAGAATATACAGGGTTAACAGTTGAAGGTTTTATGTCTGGCCCACTCGGTGGCGACCAACAAATTGGCGCAAAAGTAGCGGAAGGCGAAATAGGTTTTATTATTTTCTTATGTGACCCTTTAACTGCTCAACCACACGACCCAGACGTTAAGGCGCTTTTAAGAATTGCCGTACTTTATAACGTTCCTATTGCAACGAACATTGCTACGGCTGACTATGTTATAACGTCAAATTTATTAAAATTTAATTAATTCAATTTACTAAGTAAATTGTTAAAGGGAAAAATGCAAATTAGTAAGTTGTATCCCGAATGTAAAGATTATGTTTGGGGTGGCGAAAACTTAATAAAAAATTACGGCAAAAAAACAGACAAATTGCCTTGTGCGGAAAGTTGGGAACTTTCTTTTCACAATGATGGTTTAACAAAACTTGAAAACGGAAAAACGCTTTTAGAAACCGTAACTCAAAATGAATTAGGGGAAAACGTTAAAGGTTTTCCTTTTTTTCCAGTGCTTATAAAATTTATTGATGCTAAGCAAAACTTATCTATTCAAGTTCACCCAAGCGATGATTACGCTTTAAAACATGAAAATTCGTTTGGCAAAACGGAAATGTGGTATATTGTTGAAGCTGAAGAGGGTGCTGGCATTTACTTAGGCTTTAAAAATGATGTAACTAAACGTGAGTATGAAACCGCAATAAAAGAAAATCGCTTAACTGAGCTTTTAAATTTTTATTCCGTAAAAGCTGGGGAATGTTACTTTATTCCGTCTGGAACGGTGCACGCAATAGGTAAGGGTTGTTTAATTTGTGAAATTCAACAAAACAGCAATTTAACGTATCGTGTTTACGACTATGGCAGAGTTGATAAAACGGGCAAGCAACGCGAACTTCATATTGATAAAGCCTTAAAAGTAACTAATTTAAATAAGCACGTAAACACCGTTTTAAGCGGTCAAACTGTGGGCGCAAGCAAATACTTTACAGTTAAAAAACTTTGCGGTAATGACCTTGTTTTAGCCCCTAAAAACAGTTTTCAATGCGTAACTTGCATTGGTGGTAGTGGCACAATTGACGGGCAGGTTTTAACTAAGGGCGACAGTTATTTTGTGCCCGCAAATTCAAAAGAATATATAATAAAAGGAAACGTAGAAATTTTGTTAACTGAAATTCGTAAATATTACGTAGGCATAGACCTTGGTGGAACGTTTATTAAAGGTGGTATTGTTGATGACCTTGGCAATATTTTATGTAGTAGCAAAGTTCCAACAGAAAGCCAAAAGGGCGATAAGTCCGTTGCTTTAAACATTGCAAATCTTGTAAAATCTCTCTTTAAAAGCGCAAATTTAACAAGTAATGACGTGGTTGGCGTTGGTATAGGCGTACCGGGTATGATAGATAGCCAAAACGGATTGGTAATATACTCAAATAATCTTGATTGGTACGACTTTAAAATTGCAGGCGAAGTTGAAGCTCTTACAGGTTTACCTGTAAAAATTGCAAACGATGCTAACGTTGCCGCTCTTGGCGAAACGAAATTTGGGTGCGGTAAAAACTATAACAATACCGTTTTAGTTACTCTTGGAACGGGTGTTGGCGGTGGAATTATTATAGACGGCAAACTCTTTGAAGGTACGCGCGGTGCGGGTGCGGAACTTGGCCATAGCGTTATTATGGCGGGTGGCGAAGAGTGTACTTGCGGTAGAAAAGGTTGTTTAGAAGCTTATGCATCTGCAACTGCTTTAATACGCGATACAAAGCGAGCAATGTTCAATAATAAAGATAGCAAAATGTGGCAAATTGGCTCACTTGAAAATGTTGATGGCAAAACCGCGTTTGATTTTGCGGAAATTGACGAAACTGCAAAACAAATAGTTGATAATTATATTAACGCATTGGCGGTAGGGCTAACTAATATTGCAAACGTTTTCCGCCCCGAAGTTATTATGCTTGGCGGTGGCGTAAGTGCCCAAGGCGAAAGTTTAGTTAAGCCGTTACAAGACATTTTAAACAAAAACATATTCGCTGGCTCAAAAGGTCCGCAAGTAAAAATTTTGACAGCAACGCTAGGAAATTCCGCAGGTTTACTTGGTGCAGCAGCACTTTTAATAGATTAAAAAAAGAACGAAGTAAAAACTTCGTTCTTTTTTGTTGGCAGGGGAGACGCGATTCGAACACGCAACCTACGGTTTTGGAGACCGCTACTCTACCGTTGAGCCACTCCCCTAAATTTAATTGCTTACTAATTATACAAAAGAATTTTAATTTAGTCAACAAAAAACTTGCGCTTATATTAAAATTTGCAAAATTTTGGTGTTTTTGCCTAACTAATTTATTATTGACAATTTTATTTATAAGCATTATAATAAATATAGTTTAATTTTTGGGGTTTTTATGTTAAAACAAGTTGAAATTTATACTGACGGCGCTTGCTCGGGTAACCCTGGTGTAGGCGGTTGGGCGGCAATTTTAAGCTACAAAGGTGTAGAAAAGGAAATTAGCGGAGGGGAAGTAGAAACAACTAATAACCGCATGGAACTTTTGGCTATTATTAACGGGCTTAAAATGCTTAAAGAAAGGTGCGCTGTTAAAGTGTATTCAGACTCGCAGTATGCAGTTTCAGCCTTTAATGAGGGGTGGCTTAACAATTGGATATTGGCAGGTTGGCGCACGGCGGATAAAAAGCCCGTTAAAAATGAAGATTTATGGAAAGAACTTGTCAATTTAACAAGTGTTCACTCTGTTGAATTTATAAAAGTTAAAGGCCATGCCGATAACGTTAAAAATAATAGGTGTGATGAGCTTGCAAGAGGGGAAATTACTAAGCTTGGCGCTAATTAATGATTAAAATTTAATAATTATTCATATACTTTATTATATATGAAGCGCCTTAATATAATAAAGAGTATTTTAAACGTAATATTGTTATTTTTAATAGGTGTTGCAAGTATAGTATTTACGGTGCTATACGTCAACACCTTTAATTGTGGTTTTTTAGTAAGCAATAAAAACGTTATTTTAGTGCTAGTAACGGCAGCTGTATGCGTTTTAGTAATAGTTGCACTAATTTGCTCGTTTTTAAGCAACAAGTTTATTTATAAACTTACAATTATTACTCTTGGAATATTTGCCATATTAATTTCGGCGTTATATATATTAAAAATTACAGGCGTTTTAGACAAGATTGACAGTGTGGAATCGCTTAGAAATTACGTGGCGTCTTTTGGTTATTTGGCCGTTATAATTTATGTTTTAATTAATGTTTTGCAAGTTGTTTTATTGCCAATTCCGGGCTTTATTTTAGCAGGAACTGGCGTTGCTTTATTTGGCGCACTTAAAACGGCTATATACTCGTTTTTTGGCGTATTTTTAGGTTCGTTAATTGCGTTTTTTATTGGTAGAAGGCTTGGTTATAAGGTTGTTAGCTGGCTAGTTGGCAAAGAGCAATTAGATAAGGGAATAAAGTCAATAAAACGTAAAGATAAAGTTATTTTAACGTTTATGTTTTTATTTCCACTTTTTCCAGATGATTTGCTTTGCTTTGTAGCGGGGCTATCATCAATGAGTACGCTATATTTTATAATTATGATATTTTGTTGCCGTTTAATTTCGGCATTTGCAACGGCGTTTTCAATAAACGGCAGTATTATTCCATATAATACTTGGTGGGGCATATTAATTTGGATAGTATTTTTTGCGCTAGTGTGCCTACTTGCCACCTACGTTTATAAAAACGGCGAAGTTTTAGAAAAAAAGTTTAAAAGGTTGTTTAAAAAACAAAAGCAAAAATGAGAACTATTTTACACGTAGATTTGAATAATTTTTACGCCAGCGTTGAAATTTTACTTAATCCGTCACTAAAGGATAAATACGTTGCCGTTTGTGGCAGTGTGGAAAATAGGCACGGTATAGTGCTTGCTAAAAGTGAAAATGCTAAACAATTAGGTGTAAAAACAGGCATGACTATTAGGGAGGCTGAAAGTTTATGCCCAGAGCTTGTATTTGTAGAGGCAAATCACAAGCGTTTTGTTGCGTATTCAAAACTCGTTAGAAATATTTATAGAGATTATACAGATAAAATTGAATCGTTTGGCATTGATGAGTGCTGGCTTGACTGTACAAGCTCACTAAAAATGTTTAAAAACGGTAAATTTATTGCCGATGATATTAGGCGTAGGGTTAAAGAAGAACTTGGCTTAACGGTTTCAGTTGGCGTTAGTTTTAACAAGGTTTTTGCAAAACTTGGCTCTGACCTTAAAAAACCTGACGGAACAACCGTTATAGATACGGATAACTTTAAGCAAAAAGTTTGGAGTTTGCCGGTTGGTGATATGTTGTACGTTGGCAAGTCAATGGTTTCCAAACTAAACAAAATTAATATCAAAACTATTGGCGAGCTTGCTTTAACTGATAAAAATTATTTGCTTGACCATTTTGGTAAGTGGGGCGGAATTTTGCACGACTATGCTAATGGGCTTGATAATAGTGAAGTTTCAAACGATGGCGAAGAAGATGAAATAAAGTCTGTAGGCAATTCAATGACTTCGTATAGAGATATAGAAACTGTTGAAGATGCTAGTATGATTTTTACAATTTTAGCAGAAAGTGTTTCAGAGCGTTTAATTTCGTATAACGTTGGTAGGGCGACGAGTATTACCGTTTATATGCGTGATGAAAATTTATTTTCAATAACACGCCAATGCGCGCTTGATAGCCCCTCCGTTTTGCCTGAAGATTTTCACAAAAAGGCGTTAGAATTATTTATTAAAAATAGGAACAAATACGTTAGTTATAGAACACTTGGTATTGCCGTTAAGGGCTTTGAAACTGTAGAACAGCTTAATTTTTACGACCAAAAATACGATGAAAAATTAAAACTGAATAGTCAAATAGATAAATTAAGACAAAAATACGGCTCAACAACCGTTATAAAGGGTAATTTGCTTGCAGATAAAAAACTTATGAAAACTGAAAGTGAAAAAACCTCTCTTATGCACCCTGACAAAAGATAAACGCTTGCATTTAATTTTTTGTTGTGCTATACTCTATGAAATTACATTTTAAAGGTGGAATATGGTAGACGCTAAAATACTTGTTGAAAAACTTATTTCGTACGCGCAAGAGTTTTTGTCGCTTAACGATTTAGACGTTGTTTATACAAGGAATATGCTTTTAAAACAATTTAATTTATCAAATCCTACAAATGAAGCGGTTTGCGTTCAAGAAGTTAAAGATTTTACTGTTCCTGACGTTTTAATTGAAGAAATTAAGGAATATACGTTAGAAAGCGGTATTTCTTCAAACGAAATTGATGCAGACTTATTTGCAAATTACGTTTTTGGTTTGCTTACGCCAAGGCCATCGGAAGTTAATAAAACTTTTACGATGCTTAAAGAAAATTTTGGTGCTGAAACTGCTTGCAATTATTTATATGATTTAAGCCAAAAGAATTACTATATAAGAAAGACTGATATTGAAAAGAACGTTAAGTGGGAGGCTAATAAACTCAAAATTCCTCTTGAAATTACTATCAATTTAAGTAAGCCGGAAAAAAATAACAAAGATATAGCAAAACTCTTAACGCAAAAGCAAGACGTTAAGTATCCAAACTGTATGCTTTGTATTGACAATGAAGGTTATTACGGACACGCTACTCAACCAGCACGCTCGAATTTAAGAACAATTTCAATTGATTTAGGTGGGGAAAATTGGTATATGCAATATTCGCCGTATCTTTATTATGACGAACATTGTATTGTGTTTAACAAAACTCACACTCCAATGGCTATAAACGCTAAAACAATTGAAAAATTATTTGACTTTATTGAACTCTTTCCTCATTATTTTATTGGCTCCAACTCAGACCTTCCAATTGTTGGTGGTTCAATACTTAACCACGAGCATTATCAGGGCGGTAGGCACGAAATGCCGTTGCATAAGTGCAAAGCTTTAAAAACTTATGAAAGTGAAAGTTATCAAGGCGTATCTATTCAAGTTGTAGATTTTTACAATTCGGTCATAAGAATTGCAGGTTACAACCGCAACGCTGTTGAGGAACTTGCCGGCGATATTATTGAAAAATGGAAAGGCTACAGTGACGAAACCGTTAATATTATTGCAAGTGATGAAGAAGGTAGGCATAACACCGTTACTCCAATTGCTAGGTTTTTAAACGATAATAGGTACTGTGTTGAACTTATTTTAAGGAATAATAAAACTAGTGAAGAGCATCCAGACGGTATTTTCCACGCACACAAAGAATATCACAATATTAAAAGCGAAGGCATTGGTCTAATTGAAGCTATGGGCTTATATATTTTGCCTGCAAGGCTTAACCGCCAACTTAACTATATTGCTCAAATATTATGTGGTCAAGTAAAATATAATAAAGATGAAATTGCTAAAAAGGACCACGATTTATATATTCACCGCAATATGATAGAAACGCTTAAAAATAAGCATAAAAATCTAAAAGATTTTAAAAAGGCAACTGTTATTATTACTGAATACGTTAACGAAACTTGTGCTTCCATTTTAAGAAATACCGCTGTATTTAAAGATGATAAGCAAGGTGTAATTGCGTTTAATAAATTTTTAAATTACTGCAATTTAACGCTTAGCAAATAAAAAAATAAAAAAACAAAAAAGCAAGAATAAAATTTTTCTTGCTTTTTTTATATTTTTGTAAAATTTATAGTCCTAAAATTTTATAAAAAGTAAAATATTTTATAAATTTTAAATAATAATTGCAAATTTAGGGCTGATATTGTATAATAATTACAGGAGGCTCAAAATGGATATTTTTGATTTGCTTAATAAGCGCAAAGTAGAACTTTTTAAAAAGTCTGCTGATATTAGAAAAAACGTTTCAAAAATCATTGATGATGACAGTTTTGTTGAATTAAACGCTTTTTCTTTTGGTAAAAATGAATTTTATAATGAAGATGAAACAGGTTTAGGTGTTGTAACAGGCTTTGCCACTATTGATGGTTATCCCGTTTACGTTGTAGCTCAAAACGGTCAAGTATTAAACGGCGGTTTAAGCAAAGCTAATTTAGATAAAATTTGCAACTGCTTAAAAAAGGCTATTGAAACTCAAACTGCGGTTTTATATCTTTTAGATACTAAAGGCGTTCAAGTTGGCGAAGGTGTTGCCGTTCTTGAAGGTATTGCTAAAGTATTAGCACTTTCTAATCAATTAAAGGAAGTTGCACCACAATTCGCCCTTGCTTTAGGTGACGTTTTTGGTTCCTTTGCATTATTTGCGGCTAACTGTGACTATGTGTATTGCGTAAATAATTCTTGTATTAGCTACGCAAGCCCAGCGGTTGCTATTGCCAGCGCAAATATGTCAATTACTAAAGACGTTTTAGGTGGTAAAGACAGTAAAAACGGAGTTAATACTTTTGCAGTTAAAGCTATTGAAGAAGTTAAAGATAGTATTGTTAAAATTTTTAACGTTCTTCCTAATTATTCTGGTTTAAATTGTGAGTGTAACGATGAATTAAATCGTTCTCAATTAAAACTTAACACTACAAAGAACGCAAAACTTTTAATTGATGCTATTTATGATAAAAACACGTTTGTAGAACTTAATGCTAAATTTGCTGATGACGTTATTACGGGTGTTGGTAGAATTGGCGGTATTTCTACTGCTGTTGTTTTGTTTAACGGTGAAGAAAAAGGTGTTGAACTTGATTTAAACAACGTTTTAAAAATTAAGAATTTTGCTAATTATTGTTATGACAACGGTTTTCCACTTTTAACTTTAATAAATACTGTTGGAATTAAGCAAGACGCGCTTACGGCAACTTCTCCAATTTTAGCTGAAATTTCTAATATGTTATATAACCTTACAGCATTAACAAGATTAAGTGTTGTTTACGGTAAAGCTATTGGTTTTGGTTATACGGCTTTTGCTTCACGCGAGTTTGGTAATAGCTATACTTTTGCTTTTGCAGATGCTAAAATTTCACTTTTTGATAAAACTCTTGGTGCAAGCACTACGTTCGGCACAATTGACCAAGATAAACTTAGTGAACTTGAACAAAAGTATGAAGATATGCAAGATGCGTTCAACAGTGCAAAACTTGGCTGTATTGACAATATTATTGAGCCTCAATTTGTTCGCCAACACATCATTATGGCGCTTCAATCTATTATTTAGGAGTAAGTTATGAATTTGCTACTCGCTGTTACAAGTAACGTATTAAGTGATGGGTTTAAAACTATATTATTAGGAATAACGGTTGTTTTCCTTGGTATGGCAATAATCGTATTATTTGTTACGTTGTTTGGTTTTTTATTTGATAAGTTTGTAAATAAAAAGGCAAGTAAACCGTCAAAGGAGCCTGAAAATCTAGCTCTAAAAACTGTTTTAGATGACGGTTCTATTCCAGAAAATATTAAAGTTGCTATTATTGCTGCTGTAACTGCTTGTTACTATAATGAAGAAAGTAAAAAATGCGACTTTACAGTTAAAAAAATTAAAAGATAATTTAAGGAGATATGTATGCGTAATTTTATTGTTACAATTGATGGTATAAGATATGATGTAAACGTTGAAGAGGTTGTAAACGGTCAATCCGTTACTCCTGTTGTTACTAATATAGCACCTGCTCAAGCACCAGCTATGCCAAAAGCAAGTGCAAACGTTCAAGGAACTAAACTTGAAGCTCCAATGCCAGGTATGATTAAAGCGTACAAGGTTAGTGAAGGTGCTACCGTTAAAAAAGGTGACGTTGTTTTAGTTTTAGAAGCAATGAAAATGGATAACGATATTACTTCACCTTGTGACGGTGTTATTTCCTTTAAAGCGCAAGTAGGCTCAAACGTTGATACGGGCGCTATTATGGCTGTTATTTCTTAACTAAGGGGTATTAAATGTTTTCACTTTATTCTATATGCGGATTTTTTCAAGATTTATTAAATTCGCTTGTTAACTTGTGGAAGAGTACTGGTTTACACGCTCTTGTAAGCAATCCGGACGGTTGGCAAAATATTGTAATGCTTTTAATTTCATTCGTATTGTTTTATTTGGCTATCGTTAAAAAGTTTGAACCGTTACTACTTTTACCAATAGCATTTGGTATGTTCATTGTTAATATTCCAGGCTCTTATGCTATTTTATTTGGTGAAAAGGGTTATATATTAACTGACGTTATAACAAACACTGAAGTTGCAAGAGGTACGCTTGATGAAATTTTAGCTTTGTTTAACAGTTCAACTGTAAACGGCGCTCAAATAAGCGTAAGTTCTTTAGATGAAATAAAAGAATTGCTTCAAACTTCTACGGTAGTTCATCAAAACGGTTACGTTTGCAATGCTAATGCAGTTGAAGTTTCATCTCAAACAATAATAGGTAACTATGGCTTATTCTATTATATCTACAAGGGTGTAGATTGGGTAATTTTCCCACCAATTATATTCCTTGGTATAGGCGCAATGACAGACTTTGGTCCACTAATTGCTAACCCAAAAAGTATGCTTATTGGTGCTGCTGCGCAAATTGGCATATTCTTAACGTTCTTTGGAGCAATTTTATTAGGATTTGATAATGCTGCTGCTGGCGCAATAGCTATTATTGGCGGTGCAGATGGTCCTACGGCAATTTATGTTACAAAAATTTTAGCAGAAGATTTACTTCCTGCAATTGCAATTGCTGCATACTCTTATATGGCGCTTATTCCTATTATTCAAAAACCTATTATGCGTTTATTGACTACGGAAAAAGAGCGTAAAATTAAAATGAAGCAATTAAGACGTGTTACTAAAGCAGAAAAGGTTGTTTTTCCAATTTTAGTAACTCTTGTTGTTGGTTTAATTTTGCCAGATGCAATGCCACTTTTAGGTATGCTTATGCTTGGTAACTTGCTTAAAGAAAGCGGCGTTACAGATAGGCTTGTAGATACTGCTAAGAACGGTTTAATGAATACTGTAACAATATTCCTTGGCGTAATGGTTGGTTCAAAAGCCGTTGGCTCTACTTTCCTTGCGCTTCAAACGCTTGAAATTATCGTTTTAGGTTTAACAGCGTTTATTATAGGCACGTCTTGCGGTATATTAGTTGCTAAACTTATGTGCGTATTATCAAAAGGTCAAATCAACCCGCTTATAGGTTCGGCTGGTGTTTCAGCAGTGCCTATGGCTGCGCGTATTTCGCAAGACGTTGGTAGGGAAGCTGACCCGAACAACCACTTGCTTATGCATGCAATGGGGCCTAACGTTGCAGGCGTTATAGGTTCTGCAATAGCAGCAGGTGTTTTACTTGCATTATTTGGTTAATTTAGGAGATAATTATGGCTAAAAAAGTAATGATTACAGAAACAATTTTAAGAGATGCTCACCAATCTCAAGCAGCAACGCGTATGAGGCTTGACGAAATGCTTCCAATGCTTGAAAAACTTGATGATGTTGGCTACTACTCAATTGAAGCTTGGGGTGGAGCAACGTTTGATAGCTGTTTAAGATTTTTAAATGAAGACCCTTGGGAAAGATTACGCATTCTTAAAAAACATATTAAAAAAACTCCGCTCCAAATGCTTTTAAGAGGTCAAAACCTTTTAGGTTATAGGCATTATTCTGATGACGTTGTAGAAAAATTTATTCAAAAATCTATAGAAAACGGCATTACTGTAATAAGAGTGTTTGATGCGCTTAACGATGAAAGAAATATGGAAGTTGCTATGAAGGCTATTAAGAAATACGGTGGTATTTGCGAGGCAACTATTTGTTATACAACTAGCCCTGTTCATAATAATGAAGCCTTTATTAAGAAAGCAAAAATATTAGAAGATATGGGCGCGGACAATATTTGCTTAAAAGATATGGCTAATATTTTGCTTCCATATACTGTATATGACATTATTAGCGGTATGCGCAAGGTGTTAAAGCCTGAAACTAAAATACATTTACACACTCACAATACAACTGGTACAGGTGATATGGTTTATTTAAAAGCCATTGAAGCAGGTTGTGATATTGTAGACTGCGCACTTTCAGCAATGGGTAACGGAACTTCTCAACCAGCAACGGAACCGTTTGTTGCAACGTTAAAAGGTACGGAATACGATACTGGTATTAATATTGAGCAACTAGTTCCAATTAACAACTATTTTAAAGGCGTTGCAAAACGTTTAGAAGATGATGGTATATTAGACCCTAAAGTACGCCAAATTGACGTTAATACGCTTTTATATCAAGTTCCAGGCGGTATGCTTTCTAACCTTATGTCGCAATTAAAACAAGCTGGCAAGTTCGAACTTTTTGAAGAATGCTTAAAAGAAGTTCCTAACGTTAGAAAAGACTGTGGCTATCCTCCACTTGTTACTCCATCATCTCAAATTGTAGGCACTCAAGCCGTTTTAAACGTGTTACAAGGCGAAAGGTATAAGATGGTAACAAAAGAGTTTAAAGCGCTTATGAAAGGCGAATACGGCAAGGTTTTGGGCGAGGTTAACGAGGAAGTTCTTAAAAAAGTTCTTGGCGATGAAAAACGCATTACTCATAGACCTGCTGACGATTTAAAACCTGAATATGATAAGTTCAAGGAAGAAATTAAAGAGTATTATACTCAAGAAGAAGACGTGCTTTCTTACGCTTTATTTAATCAAGTTGCTATTAATTTCTTTAAATATAGGCTTGCAAGAGATAAAAAAATTGACGCTGATTTAGTAAAAAACTCGGTATATCCAGTATAATTTAAAATTTTTATTAAAATAGCGTTTACATTATTTAGTTTAATATGTTATAATAAATTGGCGAGGGCGAATATTTAGTTGGCTCTCGCTAATCAATTATAAGGAAGTTTAAAATGAAAACCGTAGTTATAGGAGGAGGCCCGTCAGGCATGATTTGCGCTTATTACGAGCGCTTAAATGGAAATGACGTAGTTTTAATTGAAAAGAATGAAAAACTAGGCAAAAAACTTTATATTACGGGCAAGGGTAGATGCAATTTAACAAATGATTGTGACGTGCAAACGTTTTTAGCAAACGTTGTAAGCAATCCAAAGTTTTTGATGAGCTCAATTTATGCGTTTACTCCTACAGATACTGTAAATTTCTTTGAAAGTATTGGCTTAAAAACAAAAGTAGAACGCGGGAATCGCGTTTTTCCTCTTTCTGACAAGTCTAGTGACGTAATTAAGGTTCTAAAAAACGCACTTGAGAGCCTTGGTGTTGATATAAAATTAAACGAAACTGTTTTAGACGTTTTGGCTAGTGACAGCAAAGTTACTATGGTTAAAACGGACTTAAATAGTTATGATGCTAATAAAGTTGTTATTGCAACGGGTGGTATTTCATATCCGTCAACAGGCTCTACAGGAGACGGTTATCATTTTGCTAAAAATCTTGGCCATACGGTAACTAAGTTAACGCCGTCTTTATGCGGTTTTAATTTAAAGGGTGATGATTATAAGGAATTGCAAGGTTTAACGCTAAAAAACGTCAATTTGGCCGTCAAAGATGGTAATAAAGAGTATTATAGCGAGCAAGGCGAAATGCTTTTTACTCATTTTGGCGTTTCTGGTCCGTTAGTTTTAACGGCATCAGCATTAACTACTAAGCGTAGTTTTAACGATATTACTCTTAGTATTGACTTAAAGCCAGCTTTAACCTCTAAAGAACTTGATAAACGTTTGCTTCGTGATTTTGAAATTAATAAAAACAAGGCGCTAAAAAACTCACTTGATTTACTTTTGCCAAAAGCGCTTATTCCTTTAATTATTAAGCGAAGCGGTATAAATGAGTATAAAAAGAATAATGAAATTACTGTAAAAGAAAGGGCAGTATTAGTTTCGCTTTTAAAATCTCTAGAATTTAAGTTGGAAACTTTGCGTGGATTTAACGAGGCGGTTATTACTAACGGCGGCATTTCAGTTAAAGAGGTTAACCCTTCAACAATGGAAAGTAAGGTTGTTAAAGGTTTGTATTTTGCTGGAGAAGTGTTAGATTTAGATGCTTTTACTGGTGGATTTAATTTACAAATAGCATTTTCTACCGGTTACGTTGCGGGCAATAATTAAATTTAGAAAAAATTATAAAATATACGATATAATCTAAAAATATAAGGAGAACTCTATATGATAAACATAGCACTTGACGGCCCTTCAGGAAGTGGCAAGTCAACTATTGCAAAAGCACTTTCAAATAAACTTGGTATTTTATATTTAGATACAGGCGCAATGTATCGCGCATGTGCATTAAAAGCGCACTATCTTGGTATTGACTGTAAAAACGAAGAGCAAGTTAATTCAATAATTGACTTAATTGACATTAAGGTTAAATATCAAGACGGAACGCAACATACTTATTTAGATGGAAATGACGTTTCTAAAGAAATTAGACAAAATGAAATTTCAATGAAAGCGTCAGATATTTCAGCTCATAAAAAAATTAGAGAAAAATTAGTTAGTTTACAACGTGAAATTGCCCAAAATACTGACTGTGTTTTAGATGGTAGAGATATAGGAACTTTTGTTTTACCATTTGCAAAATTTAAGTTTTATATTACTGCATCTGTAGAAGAAAGAACTAATAGACGTTATAAAGAACTTATTGAACGTGGTCAAACGGTAGATTATGATACTTTAAAAGCCGAAATTGAAAAACGTGACTATAATGACTCACATCGTGAAATTGCTCCGCTTAGGCAAGCAGATGATGCAATTTTACTTGACACGTCATTTATGACGCCTGATGAGGTTATAAATACCGTATTATCTTACGTAAATAAATAATTAATAAGGAATAATTATGTTATTGTATAAAATTTTAAGGCCAATAATGTGGTTTTTCTATAAACTTTTACTAAGAGTAAAGGTCTTTAATAGAAAAGGCGTAATTACGAATGAGAAAAGTATAGTTATATGTAACCACTTAGGCAAAGCTGACGTTTGCGTTGTTAGTGAACTTTATAAAAATGAAGTTCACTATTTAGCTAAAGTTGAGTGGTTTAAGCATAAATTTCCTGCTTGGGTATTAAGAAAGTTTGGCGTAATTCCTATAGATAGAGATAATCCTAGCATTTCTTCAATAAGAGAAGCATTAAAAGTGCTTAAAGAAGGAAAAACGTTAGGCATATTTCCAGAGGGTACGAGAAATAAAAAAGATACAACTATTCAGCCATTTAAATCAGGCGTTGCTATGTTTGCCATAAAAGGTCAAGCTAAAATTGTTCCTATTGTTTTACAAGATAGGGTTAAACTTTTTAAAACAAATTATGCCATAGTTGGCGAGCCTATAGACCTTTCACAATTTTATGGTCAAAAATATACTGAGGAGGTTGCTAACGAAGCAACTCAAATTATATATAATAAGATGTTAGAACTTCAAAAAGAAGTAAATGAAAAGGTTAGGCAAATTAAGACTAAAAAAGGTAAAAAATGAAAGTATATTTAGCAAAAAACGCCGGCTTTTGTATGGGGGTTAAGCGTGCGGTTGATACTGCACTTATGCCTCAAAACAAGGGCGCGTATATACTTGGTAATATAATACATAATGAAAGCGTTTTAAGCGAGCTTAATGAAAAAGGCTTAATTACAGTAGAAAATGAAACGCAAGTTGAAAATGGCAAAACTGTAATTATACGCTCGCACGGCGTTGGTAAAAACGTAATTGATTATTTTAGTAAAAATAATATTACTGTAATTGACTGTACTTGTCCGTTTGTTAAAAAGACGCAAAATATAGTAAAAGAACATTACAATAATGGCTATCAAATTGTTATTATTGGCAAAAGTAATCATCCAGAAGTTATTGGAATTAACGGCTGGTGTGAAAATTCAGCCATAATTATTGACAGTGTTGATTTCACCGAAAATCTTAACAGCTTTGAAAAACTTTGTGTAGTTTGCCAAACGACCTATTCTTTAAAAAAATTTGAAGAAATATTAAAAAAAATTAACAATTTATCGTTAAAAACAGTTGAGATTTTTAAAACAATTTGTTATACTACAATGGAGCGTCAAAGCGAAGCAGAAATGCTATCAAAAAAATGTGACGCAATGGTGGTTATTGGCGGAACTACCAGCTCAAATACTGCAAGGCTTTTTGATATATGCAAAAAGAACTGTAACGCCACTTATCTTGTTTCTAAACCCGATGGGTTAGATTATAAAAAATTTAAAAACTACAATAGCGTAGGGATTGTTAGTGGTGCGTCCACGCCACTTGAGCAATCAATGGAGGTTTTCTTAAGTATGGGAAGTAATGAAGTAAATTCAATGGAACAAGCAGTTGCTTTGCTTGATGAAAAGCAAAATCTTAAAAAGGGGCAAATTATTAGTGTTGTTATTTCACAAGTAGAAGATGACGGCTTAAAAGTTTACTTTGATGGTAAAACTGACATTACTATTTCTAAAGAAGAACTTGCTTGCGAAGTTTATAATAAAGAAGAATATAAACTTGGTGAAGAAATTGAAGTTGTTGTTATGGCAACTAAGCCACTTAAAATTTCACAAAAACAAATTTTAGTTATTAAAAAAGAACAAGAATTTGTTAAAGAACTTAAAGATGGTAAAATCTTTAACGTAGCAATTTCAGCTTCAAACAAGGGCGGTCTTATTGGTAAATTTGAAAATTTTGACGTTTTTGTTCCTGCAAGAGAAATTAAAATTGGTTTCGTTAAAGAACTTGACAAATATATTGGTAAAAACTTAAGAGTTAAAGCTTTAAAAGTTGAATACAATAATAGAAAGAAGGAAATTGTTGCTTCTCAAAAAGTTATTTTAGAAGAAGAAAAGGCAGCAAGAGACGCTGAAAGACTTAAGAAAGAAGAAGAGTTCTTTGCAAGCATTCAAGAAAATGACATCGTAACTGGTACAGTTGCAAGATTTTCTAATTTTGGCGCATTCGTTGTTGTTAATGGTTTTGACTGCTTAGCTCACATTTCTGACCTTTCTTGGAATAACGTTAAAACTCCAGAAGAAGTATTAGAACTTAACAAGGCTTATGACTTTGTTGTATTAAAGGTTGATAAAGAAAATAAAAAAGTTTCTATCGGTTATAAACAATTACAACCAAAACCTTGGGATTTAGTTGAAGAAAAGTACGCTGTTGGCGATACTATAAACGGTAAAGTTGTTAGAATTGTTAACTTCGGCGCATTCGTAGAAATTGAAAAGGGTGTTGACGGTTTAGTTCACGTTTCTCAAATTTCATATGACTTCCTTGAAAACCCAGCTACAGCATTAAAGGTTGGTCAAGACGTTGAAGCTAAAATTATGGCAATTGACGTTGAAAAGAAAAAGATTACTTTATCTATAAAAGCATTACTTACTCCACCTGTAAAAGAAGAAAAAGTTGAAGAAGAAAAAGCAAAAAAAGAAAAGAAAGTAAAAGAAGATGAAGAAATGAGAGGTTGGACTGATTCTCAAGAAACAGGCATCTCTATAGCTGAACTTTTAAATAAATAATTTAAATATTAAAATCCACGGTAAAGCCGTGGATTTTTTATTTGTGAAAATTTAATCGTTAAGCCAGCTGTCGCCTTTAATAATTGATAAATTATTTACTGTGTAATTAACCGTTGGCAGTTTGATTTCCTTAATTAATTGCGTATTATTATAAACGTAAACATTGTAATTATATTTTCCAAAATTGTAGATTTTATCTGTAAATTTATTTAAATTTCTATTATTATAAATTGTTTCAATTTTGTTTTTATATTCTCTATTTATCTTTATGGTTGTAGCATTTTCTACGTCTAAATTTATTGTTACAACGTTGTTGTTAAGCGTTAAACTTATATCGTTGATTATAGTTAGGTTTAAGTTTTTAACCTTAGTTGGTTGAGTTCCGCTAATATAGTAATAAGGCGTTCCACCTTTAACAATTAACAGCTCTTCATTGTTAATTAATGCATTTTCATCAATATATTCTTTTATAATTGTGTTTGGAATTTCTATATTACTTGGTTTAAAATTTTTATATAAATAACTAATTGTTTCACCCGTATAAATGGTAGGGTAATTAGCCCCTGTAACAGAGTTGTCCATTAAGCTATTATCGTTATTGCCAATCCAAGTTCCTATTATGTGGTTAGTAGTGTAAGCAATGGAATACGCGTCTAAATTACCATCTTTAATACCGTTAGTGCCTGTTTTTGCGCAAACGTCAAAGTCAAATGAACGTAATTTTTTAGAGGTTCCGTTTTTAACAGCGCTTTTTAGTGCATCACTTATTAAAAATGCCGTTTCCTTTTCAAAAACTCTTATGCTTTTATTATTCGAAGAATAAACTTCTTTATTTCCAACAACAACTTTTCTAATAAAATGTGATTTTGTATAACTACCGTTGTTTGTAAAAGGCGAGTAACAGTCACAAATTTCTTTTAACGTCATGCCGTTATTTATTGCTCCAAGCGCTATAGACAAATCTTTATTCTCTATATTAACGTTCATTTTTTTAGCATAGTTGCACGCTTTTTCTATTCCAAAATCGTTCAATAATTCAACTGCAGGAACGTTTAAACTTTTCTCAATTGCAGTTTTTACTGTTACGTTTCCATAGTATTTATCATTATAATTTGAGGGCATATAACCACTAAAATTCTTTTTTGCATCATTTACAACAGTAGATAAAGTTGTAAATTTTTCATTTAATATTGGAGCGTAAACAAGCCACGGTTTTACACAAGAAGCGGGGCATCTTTTTAAATTTGAATTATTCCCATAAAATGCGATAACTTCGTTATTTTTAGTGTTTATTATAATTTGTTTTCTATCGTAATTTGGCTCGTTTTCCACAGTTAGCTCTGTAAGGTATTTTTGAGCTTTTACGTCTAAAGCGGTATATATTTTTACTTCTAAATTTTGGTAAGGATTTAGTAAAAGTTCATCAAATTCATTTTTGCAAGCATCAATATAATTTTGCAAACCAGCACTATTATTTTTTTCAGCCAAAGTAATTTGTTCAATCGTTGCAAGTTTATAATTAGAGTCACTTATAAATCCGCATTCATTCATACATTTTAAAACAACGTTTTTTCTATTAAAGCAATTATCGTAATTTATCAAAGGGGAGTATTTGCTCGGTGCTTTTATTATACCAGCAAGCACTGCGCTCTCATTTAACGTTAATTCTTTAGCTGGTTTGTTAAAATAAGTTAAACTTGCGCTATTTATGCCATATGCACCACTACCAAAATATATAGTATTTAAGTACATTTCTAAAATTTGGCCTTTTGTATATTCTTTTTCAAGTTGGCGAGTAATTTTAATTTCTGCAAGCTTCCTTTTAAACGTCTTTTCACTGCTTAAATGCGTGTTTTTTACTAATTGTTGTGAAATTGTTGAAGCTCCTTCCTTCAAACTCATACTTTTTACGTTGTTTAACATTGCGCCTAGTATTCTTTTATAATCAATGCCATTATGTTTATAAAACCTTCTATCTTCAATTGCAATAAAAGCATTTATTGTATGTTCGTTTAGTTCGCTTAACAACACATAATTATCATTTTTTAACAAATTCGCATCAATTTTGTTGTTTTGATTATCGTAAAACGTATATTTAACTGTGTTAGTTTTAAGTTTAGAGCAGTCTAAATTAGCGTTTTTAACTAGTATTGCACCGTAAAACAACGCGCAAAGCGATAACGTTAGCACTATCAAAGAGCAAAAAAGAAGTATTTTTAAAGCTTTTTTCATACAAAAAGTTTAATTCAATATCAATTTATTATGTATTAACTGTAGTTTTTAATTAAAATTTTATAAATTTTAATATTAAAACAAAAAATTTGCTTGAAATAATGCGTTATTAAATGTATAATATACTTATTATGTATTACTATAAGATTTACACTTACGGCTGTCAAATGAACGTGCACGAGTCTGAAAAACTTGCCGGAATGCTTAAACAACTTAATTATGAAGAAACGTTAGACGATAATAAAGCTGACGTTATAGTTTTTAACACTTGTTGTATTCGTGAAAATGCCGAGCAACACGCTATTGGCAATATAGGTGCGTTAAAACCGTTGAAAAAGAAGAAAAAAGACCTTATTATTGCGGTTGGCGGTTGTATGACGCAACAAAATGGCAAAGCCGAATATTTAAAAAATACTTTTCCTTTTGTTGACGTTATTTTTGGAACTTCTAACCTTAATATGTTCAAAGAGTACTTACAAAAACGTTTAAAAACAGGTAAAAAGGTTGTTGAAGTTATAGACGGCAATTATACTATTGACGAAACGGTTAAACCATATAGAACAAGCTATCCTAACGCCTGGGTTAATATTATGTATGGTTGTAATAATTTTTGTTCTTACTGCATTGTTCCTTACGTTAGAGGGCGCGAAATTAGTAGAGAGCCAGCTGTTATTTTAAACGAGGTTAAAGAACTTGTAAAAAGTGGCTACAAAGAAATTACATTGCTTGGTCAAAACGTTGACTCATATGGTAAAACCGCGCATTTTGACTACGATTTTGCTGATTTATTAACCGATATTTGTAAAATTGATGGTAAATTTAGGCTTCGTTTTATGTCTAATCACCCTAAAGATATTACAAAAAAGGTGGTTGACGCTATTAGTAAAAACGACAAAACTTGCAAATGCATTCATCTTCCTCTGCAGTCAGCTTCAACAAAAATTTTAGGGCTAATGAATAGAAAATATACCTTTGAAGATTATTATGATAAGGTTAAAATGCTTAAAACAGCCGTTCCAAACTGTGCTATAACAACTGATATAATGGTTGGATTTCCTAATGAAACGGAAGAAGATTTTTTAGATACGTATAACGCTACAAACGATATTAAATTTGACGGTGCGTTTACGTTTGTATATTCAAGGCGCAATGGGACTAAAGCGTTTGATATGGACGGGCAAATAGATGATGCAACTAAAAAAGATAGAATTATGCGTTTAGTAGAACTGCAAAACGCTATAAATGCCCAAAAATCAACAGAATACGTAGGGAAAACTGTTGAAGTTTTATGTGAAGATTATGATGAAAAGCGCGGTCTTTATTTAGGGCGTGACGAGTTTTCAAAAATGATATATTTTTCAAGCGAAAAATCACTTATAGGCGAGTTCGTTATGGTTAAAATAACAAAAGCTGGCGGAATGTCGCTTTATGGAGAAATAGGAGAATAACTATGGCAAAAACAGATGGACCATCACCAATGATGGAACATTATAGAAAAACTAAACAAAAATATCAAGATGCTATTTTGTTTTATCGTTTAGGCGATTTTTACGAAATGTTTGATGATGATGCCATAAAAGCATCTCGCATACTTGATTTAACGTTAACTGGTAAAGAGTGTGGTAATGGAGAGCGTGCACCTATGTGCGGCGTTCCATATCACGCAGCAGATAATTATATAGCAAAATTAGTTAGTTTTGGCGAAAAAGTTGCAATTTGTGAGCAACTTGAAGATGCCGTAAAGGGTAAATTAGTTCAAAGAGACGTTATTAAGGTAATTTCTGCTGGCACTGTTACTGAAAACAATATGCTTGATGAAAAACAAAATAACTATATTTTAAGCGTTGGCGAGGTTGACGGAATATACGCTATTTGTTGGGCTGATATTACAACAGGCGATTTTTACGCGCAGAACGTAAATGATGATGGTTCATTACTTGAAGTTATTTCTGCTATTCAACGCGTTAACCCTGTTGAAATAATTAGTTACAATTCTATTTGCCAAAAAGCAAATAATACAATGGCTGTAAAAAGGTCTCAAATTGTAAGGTTTTCAACTTATAATGATTGGGAGTATAGCGTTTCAAGGGCGTATAAAGCGTTAACTGCTCAATTTGGCGTACATAATTTAGCTGGATTTGGTTTAGAAGACAATAAAAGCATAATATCTTGCGCTGGAGCGTTAATTTCATACTTAAACGAAACTCAAAAGCGTTCAATAAATAACCTTAATACTATTGAAATTGTTGAAAGTGGCGAGTATATGTACTTAAATGAAAGTGCAGTAAAAAACTTGGAATTAGTTAAAAATATGCGTGATGGAAAACGTTACGGTTCGCTCCAATGGGTAATTGATAAAACGCGCACTGCAATGGGTTCAAGGCGCTTAAATAATTGGCTTTTATCTCCTTTACAAGACGTTTCTAGCATTGAATATAGGCAAAACGGCGTTAACGAATTATACTGTGATGCTTTAATGCGCAATGCTGTTAAAGATTTATTATCATCAGTAAAAGATACGGAAAGGCTATCGGGTAAAATTTCAAATAATAACATAACTCCAAGAGATTGTTTGCAATTATCTTCTTCATTGTCAGTTTTTCCGTCAATTATATTTACGCTAGCAGGCACAAGCAGTAAAATTTTAAATGATATTAAAGATAATATATACGATTTTACTGACTTGACAAATCTTATTTCACACGCAATTTCTCCCAATGCTCCACTTAATTTAAAAGATGGTGGCTATATTGCTGAGGGTTTTGATAAAGAACTTGACCGCTTGCGTGAAATTTCGGATAATTCTAATAAAATTTTACTTGAAATGGAAGAGCGTGAAAAAGAAGAAACTGGAATAAAAACGCTTAAAATTAGATTTAATAAAGTTTTTGGCTACTACATTGAAGTTTCAAATTCTTTTAAAGACAAAGTGCCATATCACTACATTAGAAAACAAACCTTAACAACTGGCGAGCGCTTTATAACAGAAGAATTAAAAAATTTAGAAGAGGAAATTTTAACAAGTAAGCAAACTTGCTTAAAAATTGAAAGTGAAATTTTTGCTAAAATCAAGAGCGTTTTAGATGATAATCTTTTAAAAATTAAGCGTTCTTCAAAAGCTGTTGCCACGCTTGACGTATTGCTTAGCTTTGCAACTGTTGCTAAAGCAAATAACTACTGCATGCCAACAATTACAAATGAAAATGAACTTAATTTAATTCAAAGTAGGCACCCTGTTGTTGAAGAAATTTTAGATAATCAGTTTATTCCTAACGATTGTTATATGAATGATAAAACTGATAATATGCTAATAATTACAGGGCCTAATATGGCTGGTAAATCAACGTATATGCGCCAAATAGCGCTTATTACTATACTTGCACATATTGGTTCGTTCGTGCCTTGTAAATCGGCAATAATACCGCTTACTGATAAAATATTTACAAGAGTAGGCGCTAGTGATAATTTAATTTCAGACCAATCAACTTTTATGGTAGAAATGAATGAAGTTGCAGTAATTTTAAACAAGGCAACTGAAAACAGTTTACTTATTTTAGACGAAGTTGGTCGTGGAACCTCTACGTTTGACGGTTTGTCTATTGCCTGGGCAGTTATTGAATATATTGTTAAAAAAATTGGAGCAAAAACGCTTTTTGCTACGCATTATCACGAACTTTCTGAACTCGAAGGCAAGTTAGATGGTGTTAAAAACTATAAAATTTGCGTTAAAGAAGATAACGGCAATATAATTTTCCTTAGAAAAATTAAGGAAGGAAGCGCAAACAAGAGTTTTGGTATTGAAGTGGCATCACTTGCTGGTGTTCCTAAAGAAGTTACTTTAAATGCACGCACAATTTTAAAGAAGCTTGAGCAAAACGATATAGGCAAATCTACTAAAATTGAAACGGTAGAGGTTGTAAATAATGTAGAAAACCAATTAAAAGACGTGATATTAGCTGAAGATTTTGATAATTATTCGCCACGTCAAGCGCTTGAATTTTTATATAAGTTAAAGGAAATTGCAAAGGAATAAACTATGGCAAACATAAACGTTTTAGACAAGAAAGTTTACAATAGAATAGCCGCTGGTGAGGTTGTAGAGCGCCCATATTCCGTTGTTAAAGAACTTGTGGAAAATAGCATTGACGCTGGAGCAACGGAAATAACCGTTTCTATATACAATGGCGGTAAAACAGCAATTGAAGTAAGTGATAATGGCTGTGGTATTGATAAAAACAACTTAAAAAAGGCGTTAATGCCACACGCAACGTCAAAAATTTTAAATAGTGAAGATTTAGAACATATTACCACTTTAGGTTTTAGAGGCGAAGCTTTGCCATCTATTGCATCTGTTGCCAAAATTGAAATATGTAGTAAGCCTGAAGGGCAAGAAATTGGTTATACAATTATAAGCAACGGTGGAGATGAAAGTGAAGTTGAAGAGTGTCCATGTAATACGGGAACTTTTATAACGGTTTCAAATTTATTTTTTAATACTCCAGCACGTCTTAAATTTTTAAAAAGTGATAAAAGTGAAGAAAATGACGTGACCGATATGATGGCTAGGTTAGTGCTTGCAAACCCTGAAATATCGTTTAAATACTACGTTGACGGTGAAATTGTAACTGAAAGTTACGGCGATGGAGTTGAAGATAGCTTAATTTCTGTTTATGGGCTTGAAGCTGTTAAAAATTCGTTCAAAATTTCAAATTATTTACACGGAGTAAAAATAGAAGGTTACGTTGGCAAACATAATTATACTAAACCTAATAGAACTTATCAAACAACTATTTTAAACGGTAGATACGTTGTAAATTCAACTATTCAATCAGCCGTACATAATGCGTATTCTAGTTATTTAATGAAAAGACGTTATCCATTTTACGTGTTGTACGTAACTATGCCTAAAGAGGTTGTTGACGTTAACGTTACTCCAAATAAAAGTGACGTGCGTTTTTTAGATAATTCTATTGTTTACGGAGCAATTTACTCAACAATTTCAAAAGTTTTAGACGGAACTGATAGCGCTGTAAATATTGTTTTAGGCGGTCAAGAAACCGTTTATAAAAGCCCACAAGAACTTAAAGAAGAAACTCTTAGGGCTGAAAAAGATGAGGTAAAAGTAGTTCTCGGTAGCCTAAAAAATAGCCAAATAACTATAAATACGCCTTATAAACGCGATAATTTTAACTTTAATAACCAAAAGGTTTTTGAAGATAAAGATTTATTTTTAGATGAGGCACAAAATCAAACATCTCCAAAAAATGACGTTGATATTTTTGCGGAGAACAAAAGATATATTGCTGAACTTGAACGTAAAAAACAAGAAGCTGAACAAGCAGAATTTGCAAAACCTAATAAACTTGAATATAGAGGTCAAATTTTAAATTCTTATCTCATTTTTGACAATAGCGAAGATATGTATATTATTGACCAACACGCCGCACACGAAAGATTATTGTATAACAAGTTTATTTTGCTTCAAACAACAAAGAGTGTAACAATTCAAGACCTTCTTGTTCCATTTACAATGTCGCTTAACGGCAATGAAGAAAATTTCTTAAAAGATAAGCTTATTTTCTTAGAAGAAATTGGATTTAGTTGCACAATAACAGACGGGATTTTAACCGTTTATAGCGTTCCTTTAGAATTTGTAGATATAAATTTGGTTGATTTCTTTGCTGAAATTATGGAAGATTATTCGTTTAGACATCTAACAGTTCCTAACGTTATTAATGAAAAGATAATAATGAAAGCGTGTAAATCTGCTATTAAAGCAGGAATGCAACTTGATAAAAGTGAAGTTGATTCCTTAATGCGTTTGCTTGACGGCAATATTAATTTAAAATGCCCGCACGGTAGACCTATTGCAATAAGAGTAACTCGCTATGAAATAGATAAGTGGTTTAAAAGGATAGTATGAAGCCCGAACTCATTATAATATGTGGTGCAACGGCTTCAGGCAAATCACAGCTTGCTTTAGACGTTGCTAAAAAACTTAATACCTCAATCGTTTATGCTGACTCTTTAGCCATTTATAAAGACCTAGATATTGGAACTGCTAAGCCAACAAAACAAGAAATGGAAGAGGTAAAACATTATTTAGTTGATTTTGTGCCTCCTACAAGCGAATTTAGTGTTTCAGACTATGAAATGCACGCTCTTACGGCTATAAATGAAATTTTAAGCCAAAATAAACCAGTTGTTATATGTGGCGGAACTGGCTTTTATATTAATTCAATTTTATATAAATTGAGTTATGGTAACACTGCCAAAAATGAAGAAGTAAGGCAAAAATACATGGAAATGGCAAGCTCTTTAGGTGTTGACGCTGTGTATAATGAATTGCAAAAGGTTGATAGTGAAACGGCTAGCAAATTGCATAAAAATGACGTAGTAAGGGTAGTTAGAGCGCTTGAAATTTATTATGCAACAGGAAAGAAAAAATCGCATTTAAACGATACTTTAACGCCTAGATTTAGTTATATTGCGGTGTCAATAGATATGCCACGAAACGTTTTATACGAACGCATTAACTTGCGCGTTGATAAAATGGTTGAATTAGGCTTAGTTGATGAAGTAAAAAACTTAATTAAAAAAGGTATTACCATTGAAAACCAATGTATGCAAGGTATTGGCTATAAAGAAATATATGAAGGCTTAAACGGCGGTAATTTAGATGATGCTATAGAAACAATTAAACTAAATTCACGCCATTATGCTAAAAGGCAAATTACCTTTTTTAAGCGAATGCAAGGCCTAGTTAATATTAGTGGAAATAGGCAAGAATTATTAGATAAAGTTCTTGAGCTTTACAATAATTACAATTCTTAATTTTATTGATTTTATCTAATATTTTAAAGAAATTTCAAAAATATAAAGCGTGCTTTTTAGCACGCTTTATATTATTAAAATTTACGCATTAAACCGCGAACAATTCCCAAAATTTTAAATGAACCAACAATATCGTTATACGCATCGTTTTCAGGATGAAGCGTAGGAACACCGTCCTTTAATACAAAGCGTTTAACCGTAGCGCTATCATCAAGTAAGGCTACAACAATATCTCCATTTAAACAAGTGTCGCTTTTTTTAACAATAATTTTATCGCCGTTTAAAATGCCTACGTTTATCATAGAATCGCCTTTAACTCGTAACATAAAAAGGTCACTATCTGTAGAATATTCACTTGGTATTTGGTAATATCCTTCTAAATTTTCTACCGCAAAAATAGGCGAGCCAGCCGTTATAGTTCCAATAAGGGGAACGGTTAAACTTTCACTTGAAAAATTATTTTTAACTGTAAGAGCGCGCTTTTTATCGTCTTGCTTGTCAATTAATCCACGTTCTATCAATTTGTCAATATAATATTTGGCAGTTGCCGTAGATTTAATTGATAAATCTTTACAAATATCACGCACGGTTGGAGATATTCCAGTTTCTTTTTTATAATTTATTATATATAAATATAATTCATCTAATTTAGCATCAATTTTAGACATTTTTTAATTCCGCCTTTATTTATTAACTACATTTTAGCATAAAAATATGCAAAATGCAAACATTTGTTTAAAATTTATAAATAATCGTTGCAAAAATTTGCAAATAGTTATATAATAAATGCAAAGGAGTTTATTATGGCTAAGCAATGCGTATTATATGATAGAGAATGTATTAATTGCAATGAATGTATGATGTGTGACCTTAATCCGTTAAAGGTTTGCGATAATTGCGGTAAATGTATTGAAGATGACGGAAATGAATATAAAGCTATTAAAATAACTGAAATAATTGAAGAATAGTTTAGTATTTTTATTAAAAAAAGAACAAAACTTTTATTATGGTGATATTTTTTTTGTTATTAACCGTAATAATAATTTTTATGCCAATTACGGTTAGTATTTACGTTTACTATAATAAAAGTGAACAAAAGTTGTATTTTGCAATTTACGCCTTTAAATACGTATTAGTAATAAGCGGATATTTAACGGTAAGAAATTCTTATAGCGTATATTTGCATATAAAAAACAAGGCATACGTTATAACGCTTAATAATTTAATAAATTTAACTAAAAATAGGTCCGGTGGCAATTTTATTACGCCACTTTCATTATATATTTACGTTGATAGTGCAGTAAATGAGTTTGCACTATCTTTTTTAATGCTCGTAAAAGCAATTTCTAACGTTTTTAACGCTTACTCGTATAACGAATTGTATTATTTTGATAATTATTATTCTTTTAACTTAACAAATACGGCTAAACAAATAGAAATTAAAGCCTCTTTTACTTTTTCTTTTAACCTTTTTTGCATATTAAGACTACTAATTGCAAACTCTATTATAAAAAGGAGAAAATTGTGGCAAAATTAGGCAGAAAAAAAGTTGAAAATTTAAATTTAACTTTAGTTGATGAACTATCTAAACTTACCAATGAAAATCATAACATAGGAAAACCTATAAATTGTGATGACGGCACTTTATTAATTCCAGTATCAAAAACCGTCATAGGCTATCTAAGTGGCGGTGGGGAATATGGCGAAGTTAAATTGTTTGACGTAAATAAAAATAAGCCGTTTTTAGGCGGTGGTGGTGCAATAATAAATTTTCAGCCGGTAGGATTTTTACAATTAAAAAATGGTATGGCAAATTTTATAAAAATACCAATAGAACCTATAGAAAAAATGCTTGATAGCGCTATAAATTTTATTAATGGTAACACTAATGCTCAAAAGTAAAAAAGTTATATATTTTGCGATATTTGCTGTAATTTTACAAATTTTTATATTTAACAATAAAACCGTAAACACTGTAGAAGCTTATCAAACTTCTAAAGCGGAATACGTTTTAGAAGTTAACAGCGGAAAGGTGTTTAACGCCGTAAATGAAAATGAAAAATTGCCAATAGCTTCAACAACAAAAATTATAACAGCTATTACTGTAATTGAAAATTTTGACCTTAATAAAATTGTAACAGTTCCAGCTAATTGCGCTAACATTGAAGGCTCTAGCATATATTTGCGTGCAGGCGAAAAAATAAGCGTTTTAGACCTTTTATACGGCTTAATGCTTAGAAGTGGTAACGACTCAGCCGAAACGCTTGCATCAACGTTAACAACTAAACAAAACTTTATTGAACTAATGAACAAAACCGCTAAAAATTTAGGTGCAACTAACACAAATTTGGTTAATTCTCACGGATTACACGATGAAAATCACTACTCAACTGCAAAAGATTTATGTTTAATTACAAAACACGCGTTAAAAAATGAAACGTTTAGTAAAATTGTTTCTACAAAGAAGCAAACCATATCAAATGACGGTTTTGATTACGATAGAGTTCTTATAAATAAGAATAAAATGCTTTCTTTTTACGAAGGTTGTACTGGCGTAAAAACGGGCTATACTAAAAAGGCAGGAAGATGTCTCGTATCTTCTGTTAAGAAAAACGGATTTGAAATTGTTGCGGTTGTAATAAATAGCCCTGAAATGTGGGAACGTTCTACTGAATTATACGACAACGTATTAAATAACTACACAATGCGTGAAGTGTTTAATAGTGAAACGTTAAACAATACTATTTTTACCGATAAAAACAACAAAAAATTTAAAATAGAGTGTAGCGGCAGTTTAGTTTATCCAATAAAAAACGGCTGTGAAAGTGACATAAAATATATGATTAACGATGTTTTATTAGAAGATTTTATAAAAAACCCGTTAGAAAATGGTAAATTTAAAATTTTTGATAAAAATGAGTTGATTTTTTCTCAAAATATCTTTACTATGTATATATAAATTATATTTGAAGGTAAAGTTATGAGAATTAACAAATTTCTTGCAGAATGTGGCGTTGCAAGTAGAAGAAATTGCGATAATTTAATAAAAGACGGTTTAGTAACCGTAAACGGAAAAGTATGTAAACTTGGTCAAGAAATTGACGAGCATAACGATAGCATTTTAGTTAACGGTAAAAAAGTAAATCTTGTTAAAAAATATTCTTACTATATGATGAATAAGCCAAAAGGCTATGTGTCAACCGTAAAAGATGATAAAGAAAGAAAAACTGTTATGGATTTGCTTCCACCAAGCGTAGGTAGAGTTTTTCCCGTTGGCAGGCTTGACTATGATAGCGAAGGCTTACTTTTATTTACTAATGACGGCGACCTTTGCAATAGGCTTTTACACCCGTCAAACGAAATTCCTAAAACTTACCTAGTAAAAATTGAAGGCTCTATTGAAGATAGCGTTATTGAAAGGCTTAAAAAAGGCGTTATTATTGACGGTGTAAAAACTAAAAAATGTAGTATAAGAGTCGTTGAAGAAACTAAGAGCTTTACTAAGTATCACGTTATTGTTACCGAAGGTAGAAATAGGGAAATAAGAAAATTGTTTTTATCTGCTGGTAAGGAAGTTAAGTTCTTAAAACGCATAAAAATAGGCGATTTAGGAATGTCTGGATTAAAGCGTGGTGACGTAAGAAAACTTACTAGCGAAGAGGTTGATTACTTAAAGAGAGTGTAAGTATTTATTCCGCTACATAGGTGGAATTATGAAGAATAAATACTATAAACCGATAGTTATATTACTATTTGTAATATTATGTGCGGTAATGTTTGTTGCAGTAAGATACGTTAACGTTACTGCAAGTACGTTTAAATTTTCAAATTTTGATAAAAAGGCAGAGTTAACTATGAAACTTGAATCTTCTTATGGCGAATTAAAGGCAACTCTTAAACAAAAATATGCCAAACTACTTGCTAATTCAATAGAAGAAACACGTTTAGAGTTTGATAACAGTTTAAAAGAAATTTTAGGCGAAGAATATCTTATTAAACGTAAAGAATTATCTCAATTAGAAACTCAAATTAAAAAAGAAAGAAACGAGTTTTTAAAGAGTGACGAATATTTGAATGGCAAACAAAAATTAAAAGATTTAAAGCAAAAAATTGACGAAACTTCAAACGAAAACGAGAAAGAAGAATTGCAAAGCGAGTTTAACGTTACTTTAAACGAACTTTCAACGCTAAACGTTAAATTTAATAACGTTCTTAAGTCAAAACGTGAAGAAATAGATAGCTTAAAAAGCGAATTAAAACAACTTTTTAGCAATAAAAAAGATGAGATTTCCGCCGTAAAAGATAGGTTAGAGCAAAAAACTAAGAAAAATATAGGCGAAATTATTTCTCAATTCAATTTTGAACTTAAAGAATTAAATGAGGCGTTTGCTGTTTCACTTGATAAACGAGAAATGCCGTATGATGATGAATTTTTAGGTGATATAAGCGTTGTTTCTAAGTTTGAAAACGATTGCATTAACGAAAACACCGTGCAAGATGCTTCAGTTAAGCTTGAATTAATATCTGTTGACGGCGTTGATGATGTTGTTGTTTTGGAAAATACGTCAAAATTAAAAAGTTAAACCGCAATTTAAGCGGTTTTTTCTTTAAAATTTTTATAAAATAGCGTTATTTTACTTGCAAATTTATAAAACCTGTTGTATAATTGCAAAGTAAATTAAATTTAACGCGTATGGAGGGCTATCGAAGCGGTCATAACGAGGCGGTCTTGAAAACCGTTTGGGTGAAAGCCCACGGGGGTTCGAATCCCTCGCCCTCCGCCAACAAAAACCTAAACCAAATTTTTGGTTTAGGTTTTTTGTTTTGTGTGAGTTTATGAGGGATTTGAACGGGTAGGAATTGGCAACCTAAAAGATTATACTTTAAATATGGTTGCCAACAAATAGTGGACACCCACTATTTGCTACCCAGGCGTGATAGTAAAACTTTGTTTTACGGAGCGAATCCCTCGCCCTCCGCCATCAAAAACACTATCTAAACTACAAAGTTTGGGTAGTGTTTTTGCATTATAGAGATTTTTATAGATTTAAACAGTGGGTATTGGCAACTTAAAAAGTTTTTTATTATGATTGCCAACAAACAACGCTCTCCAACTGTTTGCTACCTAGGCGTTATAATATAGTATCGCGAAACGGAGTAAATCTATCGCTCATAGCCACCTTGAATAGATTATTAAAATTTACACTTGCTAAACAATTTTGCTTATGCTATAATTATAAAGTATTACTATAGATATTTTAAAGTCTAAATCTCAATAAATTTTTAAAAATTAAGATATCATTTAATAAAACGTTTAATTTTGGAGTACATATGAATTATCAAGTATTTATCTCATTTAAAAATACTGAAAATAATGAATTTACTAACGATAAATTTCTTAGCGAAAGATTATATAAATACTTAACTGAAAAGGGCATTAATACTTTTTATAGTAATATGTCCTTGCTTGAATTTGGCGAGGCTGCGTATAAAGAAGTTATTGACGATGCTTTAGATGAAGTGACCTTAATGGTAGTAATTGCAAGTAAGCAAGAATATTTAACGTCAAAATGGTGTAAATACGAATGGCATACTTATCAACAAAACATACTCACTAACATCGTTGATGGTTCTATTATTACATACTTAGGAGAAATGCAACTTTCAGACGTTCCTACTGCAATTCGCCACTATCAATCGTTCAATATAAATTCAACATCCGTTGAAACCATAGGCGATTTTATTATAAATGCATTAAATAAAAAATTAAATGCAACGCAAGCGCCAAAAATTGAGCAAACACTGCAAAATAACACTTTGAATAATTCAAACAATATTGAATTTAAGAAAAAAACTGCTTCGTATTATGATTCTTCGTTTGCGGGAGAATATAAACGCTTAAAACTTCAAGGCGAATCATTGCGCCCTTGCGATATGCCTGGCGTTAACTACGTTAAAGAACAACTTAATTATAAAGATAAAATTTATATTTTAGACGTTGGCTGTGGTTACGGCGTTGTTGGTAGAGATAGGTTTAAAGATTTTCCTAACAAGGTTATTGTAGGTGTTGATATTTTAGAGCCTGTTATTAATAAAGCACGCGAACTTAACGATGACCCTAACGCTCATTACGAGTGTTTAGACCTGTTATCTGAAAATTTTGATGAAGAAATTGAAATTATCATGGATAAATATGGTATTAAAAAGTTCGATATTTGTTTTGGTGCATATATTCTTCAACATGTAAAAGACCCTATAAAAACTTTGAGAAATTTACGTTGTTGTTTAAGTGACGATGGCTACGTTATTTTTAGACAATCCGATGAAGGAACTTATTTGACTTACGGTGACGATGGCCTACTTAAAAAAATATGCGAAAGATATTTAAAGGCACCCGGTATTGATGATAGATTTATTGGTAGAAAAATGCCATACTTTCTTGAAACTACAGGGTATAAAGACGTTAAAATGTTCGGCACGTTTATAACTACTTCGGGTATGGATTACGATGAACGTATAAACTTATACAAAATGAGATTTTCATTAAGAACTATGTATTATAAAAAAGCGCTTGAAAAAGACCCTTATAGTATTGAGGCTAAAAACGAATTAGAGTGGATGACTTACGCTCTTGATAAATTGCAAGAAGTTTTTGGTAGCCCTGCATTTTGGTATGGAGAAACAATGCTCGTATCAGTTGCAAAAAAGAAGTAAAATGCTATAAGTTTATTTAGAGTAAGAAGAATGTATTTGTTAACATTAATCCCTATGTTAATTACGTACGTTTTAGTCATATTATATATGAATAAAATGAAAAACGTAAAACTAACAAATTTTATATTATTTTTAATAATTTACGGTTTTTACTTGTTACTTGTGTTAACAGTGTACTTTGACGTAGGCTTTTACGACTGGAACTTTCAAAATACATTGCCAACAGCCAACGTTAGTCCGTTCATGTTTTTTACATTGCCGTTAATTTTTATTTTACCAAAAAAAATAAAAAAATATTATATTGCTTTAATTTCGTTACTGTCGCTTGGCATGCTAGGAGCAACTATTGTTAATTGCACCTATTTTTCATCTATTAAATACGCTTTTCACGTTCATTTTATATTTGACCATATATCACACCTAACACTTTCATTGTTAGGCATCTATTTTATAAGAAGTAAGCAAATTGAATTTAACAAAAGGGAAGTTGTAATAGGCGGTTCAATTATAATATTCGTTGCAATTTTAATGCTTTTATTAAATATTTATTTTGACACTTCGTTTTTTGGCTTATCATTAAACGGTAAACACAATATATACAATAATATTTTAGTTGAAAATTCATATATTTCCGCATTAATCTATTTTAGCGGTTTAACGCTCATTTTAATTGTAGGCTATTTATTTCAAAATTTAATATGTAGGTTAAAACGACAAAAATAGAAATTATAAATTTAACAACTGTAGTATTTATATTTTTTTTATTTATGTATTGCAATATAAATTTTATTATGATATAATAAATAAAGTTTTGTAAAATGCAAAACAAATTAGGAGGAATTGTAATTTATGGAAAATAAACTTACAAAAAAATATGGTCTTATAACGGCTATATGTATGGTTGTTGGTATTGTTATTGGCTCTGGTATTTTCTTTAAAGCACAAAACATACTTGAAGCAACAAAGGGTAACGTTTGGTTCAGTGTTCTTGCTTGGGCAATCGGTGGTATAGTAATGGTAATTTGTGCATCGCAATTTGCTGTTATGGCTACTAAATATTCAAAAGTAAACGGCGTAGTTGACTATGCTGAAGAAACTTGTGGTAGTAGATACGCTTATTACGTTGGTTGGTTTGCAACTACTATTTACTATCCTGCAATGACTTCCGTTTTAGCATGGGTTTCTGCAAGATATTTTGGTGAACTTATTGGTTGGAATTTGGCTGGTCCTCAAGTTTTAGCTCTTGCTGGTTTCTTTCTTATTGGTTCATATGTACTTAACACTTTCTCTCCAAAGATTGCTGGTTATTTCCAAGTTTCAACAACTGTCATTAAACTTATTCCACTTCTTTTAATGGCAATTGTTGGCGTTATAGCAGGCTTTGCTACTGGAACGTTAACTGACAACTTTGCAGGCAACGTCGACATTATACTTGACAAAGTCGACCCAAAATCTGCCGGTGGTCCTGAACTTTTTGCAGGCGTTTGCGCAACTGCATTTGCTTACGAAGGTTGGATTATTGCAACTTCTATCAATAGTGAAATTAAAAACGCTAAAAGAAACTTGCCACTTGCTCTTTTATTAGGTTCTATAATCGTTGTTGCTATTTATATTCTTTACAATATTGGTGTTGCTGGTGGGGCAGATGTTGGCACTTTAATTGGTAAAGGCGCTACAACTGCTTTTACAAATATTTTTGGTGCAGTTGGCGGCGCTATCTTGTCACTATTTGTCGTTATTTCTTGCCTTGGAACGCTTAATGGCTTAATGGTTGGTTGTACACGTGGTATGTATTCTATTGCCACAAGAAACGAAGGGCCTAAACCTGAAATGTTTAAACAAATTGACGCTTCAACAAATATGCCAACTAACTCATCTATCTTTGGCTTATTAGTTTGTGCAATTTGGCTTTTATATTTCTATGGTGCAAACCTCAATACTGCAAACTGGACACCTATTTATGACCCAATAACTGATAAATTAATTAAATATGAAATTATGAATAATGGTACTCCTTGGTTTGGTTTATTCAGTTTTGATAGTTCTGAACTTCCAATTATAACAATTTACGGTATGTATATTCCTATGCTTGTTATGTGGATTATTAAAGAAAAAGACCTTGGCGTATTTAAGAGATTTGTTCTTCCAATACTTGCAATTGTTTCATGCTTATTCTTAGTATTCGTTGCAGTTTATGCACATGGTATTACTCCTTTCTTAAAAGCACAAGCAGAAGGTAAGTTCTCTTTCCCTGTATTATTCTACCTTATCATTTACGCAGTAATTATGGGTGTTGGCTTCTTATTCTCTAAAGATTTCAAAAAAATTATTAAAAAAAAGAAGAATAAAGTAGAAACATTAAAAACTGAAGAATAATAATATATTTGCATTAAAAATAGACCGTCTTAAGCGAAAAACAAGTCGTTTTAAGGCGGTTTTTTTATATTATTAAGTAAAAATTTAATTTTGTATTGATTTTATTAAATTATTAAAGTATAATATATAAGTATTAATATAAATACAAATTCACACAAAAGGGTAGTTTTATGGATTTAAGCGCAATTTGCAAAGCACTTCAATTAAAAGGCGAGCTTGTTGATTTTGAAGTTTTAAAAGGTGGTAATATTAACACAACGTATAAAGTTAACTGTGTTGACGGAGATAAGCGTTATGAATACTTACTTCAAAATATTAACAAATTCGTTTTTAAGGAACCTTTTAAGGTTATGGCGAATATAGTTAACGTAACTGACTATATTGAAAAACACAAAGATAAATATTCACTTTACAATTTGGTTTTTAATAAGACTGTAGATGGCATTCCGTTTGTTGTTGATGAAAATGGCAACTTTTGGCGTTCAACATTATACATAAATTGCACAACCTTTGATAGTACTGACAACTTGTTTGTAATTGAAGAGGCTGGTAATGCCTTTGGTGAATTTATATATACTTTACGCAATTTTGACACCGCAATTCTACATGAAACTATACCAAATTTCCATAATACAAAAAAGCGCATAGAAGATTTAGAAAAAACTATAGCAATTTCAACAAAATCTAAAAAAATTGAAACTAAAAAAGAAATTGACTATATACTTTCACATAAAAAATTAGCTTCAACTCTCGTAGATTTAATTGAAAAAGGCAAACTTCCGCTTAGAGTTACCCATAACGACACTCGCAGTAATAACGTTGTTTTCCATAAAGAAACTCTTAAAGCTCTTGCAGTTATCGACCTTGACACAATTATGCCTGGAATTACAGCCTATGATTTTGCTGACAGTGCACGCTCGATTTGTTCTTCTACTGCCGATGACGAAGAAGATATTTCAAAAGTATATTTCAACCTGGAAAAATTTGAGGCGTTTGCAAGAGGTTACCTTAAAAAAATGAGTCTTATTTTAGAGCCAAAGGAAATTGAAACCCTTGGTTTAAGCGTATTTATTATAACTCTTGAACTTGCTTCTAGGTTCTTAGAAGACCATTTAAAAGGTAACGTTTATTTTAAAGTTAAGCACGAAACTCACAATTTAGTTAGAGCACGTTGTCAACTTGCACTAGCAAATGACGTTTTAAATAAAATGGATGAAATAAATAAAATAATACATAAATACGTAAAATAATATGTCAATTTTAGAAACTATAAACAACTGTAATGATATTAAAAAACTTAATATTAACGAGTTAAAAACGCTATCTAACGAGCTTCGTGATTTAATTATAGAAACCACGCGATTAAACGGCGGTCATTTAGCGTCTAATTTAGGTACAGTTGACCTTATAGTTGCTTTATTTTACGTTTTTGATTTTAATAAAGATAAAATCATATTTGACGTTGGTCATCAATCCTACGCCTATAAAATTTTGACGGATAGATTTAAAAACTTTTCCACGCTTAGAACTGAAGGTGGCATTAGCGGTTTTCCAGACAGTTTTGAAAGTAATTACGATGCGTTTTCCTCTGGGCACGCAGGCACGTCTATTTCAGCAAGTTTAGGCTACTGCTTTTCACGAGATTATTTAAACCAAAATTATTACGTTGTTAATATGGTTGGCGATGCATCGTTTTTTAACGGCGAAAATTTAGAAGCGATAACTTATTCAGATAAAAAGCCGAACGACTTTATTGTTATTTTTAATGATAACGGTATGTCTATTGATAAAAACACTAATGCATTTTATAAAGTAGTATCAAAAGTTACCACTACTAAAAAATACAACTCATTTAACAATTTTTTAGGTAGAACCATAGGCAAATGCTTTATTGGAAAAATGCTTATGCGCTTTAAACTTTTTTTAAAGCGTTCGCTTACGCTTAATACGTTTATTGATAGTTTAGGCTTAAAATACGTTGGTGTTTTTGACGGGCACGATATAAAAACGCTTATTAAAATACTAAACAACGTTAAACAAAGCAAAAACGCTACGTTTTTACATATAAAAACTAAAAAGGGCAAAGGTTATAACGAAGCTGAAGAAAACTCTTCTAAATTTCACGGTGTTTCAGCCAATTTAGAAAAGTCAAACAACTATTTTTCAAACAACGTTAGCCAAATAATGTGTAAATTAAAGGAAAAAACGCCTAATTTAGTGGCAATTACCGCTGGAATGAAAGATGGTGTAGGTTTAACTGACTTTGCAAAAATTCACGCATCTTCTTTTGTTGACGTTGGCATAGCAGAAGAATGCTCTATTACGCTTGCCGGTGGTATGGCTAAGGGCGGTTTAAAACCAATAGTTTTTATATACTCAACCTTTTTGCAACGTGGCTACGACCAAATTTTACACGATATTTGCATGCAAAATTTACCCGTAGTAATATGTATAGATAGGGCAGGATTTGTTGGTAGTGACGGAAAAACACATCAAGGACTATTTGACGTTTCATTTTTATCACATCTTCCAAATTTAACAATTTTTGCACCTAAAAACATAAGCGAATTTGAGGTTATGCTAGAACTAGCAATAAAATTAAACTCTCCAGTTTGCATACGATATCCTAACGGCGAAAAAATTGCCCTTGAAACTACTGAAACAATTAACGAGCAACTTAGTTGGGAATACGTTAATAAGGGTAAAAATAACACAATTTTAGCCGTAGGACCACGTATGAACGAACTTGCGCTAAAAGTATTAAACGAAGTTAAGGACATAAACGTTATAAACGCAAGAACTATTAAACCGCTTGACGCCAAAATTTTACTTGAAATTAAAAACACAAACGTTATCACGTTAGAAGAAAACGTAAAACAGGGTGGTTTTGGCGCTATGGTATTAAATTTTTATAAGGAAAACAACCATAATACAAACGTTAACATAGTAGCCGTTAAAGATGATTTTATTAACCACGCAAGTATTCATAGTCAACTAATTTCAAACGGATTTACACTTGAAAATATAAAAAAATTACTAATTTAAGATAAAATAATTAGAATTTTAGGTAGGCAAATAGCCTACCTTTTTTTATTGATAAAAAGTTGTCCTTATACGTTCTAAACGCTAACAATTCTTAATATTATTTAGTATGTTAAGATATTTGCCAAGCCGAATTTTAAAAGCGTTAAAACACGTTAATTTTAATAACGTTTATGAACTTAGGCTTAGGCAAAATAAACCAATTAGTATAAATGAAAACGGAAAACTTTACTATATAAACACGTTGGTAACACACGAAGAAATTGAAGAAATAGTTTATAATCTTTGCAAAAAATCAATCTATTCATTTGAAGAACAAATTAAACGCGGTTACGTTACGACTGAAAACGGTATAAGAGTAGGGCTTTCTGGAGAATTTGTTATAAACAATAACAGTGTTCAAACAATAAAAAACTTTACATCGCTTTCCATTAGATTTCCTCATCAAATTATGAATTTTGCCAGCAAATTTGTAAATGAAATATATAATGACGGAAGCGTACTTGTAATATCTAAAAGCGGAGTGGGTAAAACTACTTTTATTAGAGATTTTTCACGTTGCTTAAACAAAAAAAAGAACATAAATACAATAATAATTGACGAGCGTAATGAAATTGCATCGTTTAATGATAGTTTTAGTTTTGACGTTGGAACTAACGTTGACGTTTTAACATATTGCAACAAGAATTTTGGTTTTAATCAGGCAATAAGAACGCTTAATCCTGACGTTATTATTACAGATGAGTTAATGAGTGTAGAAGATATAAACGGCGTTATAATGGCTATTTTAAGCGGTGTAAACGTTACTGCTACAATCCACGCAAAAAGTTTAAGCGATGCGTTAAATAAAGATTTTATGCGTGGGGCAATTAACTTGTTTAATTATTACGTTTTAATTGAAAATACAGGCTCAAATAGGATATTAACTATATTTGATGGCAAAGGAAAAGAAATATGCAAATATTAAGGTTAATTATAGGGGTTTTAGCTATCATAATTTTTACTAAAATTGGGGTAAATAGAAGTAAAATTCACGAACAAATCTATATATATTACTCTGATTTATGCATATTTTGCAACTATTATATAAGCGAATTAAAATTTTCTAAGCAACAGCTAAAAACACTTTTAAATAAAGAATACGCAAGCAGTGAATTTCTTTTAACATTAAATTCTTTTTTTAGCAAAAAAAACAATGAAATTCAATATTTTCCATTATTTTTAAGTGAAATAGAGTTGAATAAGTTAAATTCATTTTTTAATATTATCGGAAAAGGTGATAGCGAGTCGCAAAAAGGATTAATAAGCAGTTTTTTAGAAGATTTTACAAACTTAAAGAATTTAAAATACAACGAGTTAACAAAATATAAAAGTTTTTATAAAAAATTAGGCTTTTACGTTGGTTTAATTATGTTAATTATGGTGATTTAATGGCTTTTGATATAGATATTATTTTTAAAATAGCAGGAATAGGCATTTTAATTACGGTGCTTTGTCAAGTTCTTAAAAAATCAGATAGAGACGACATAGCTACCTTAGTAAGTTTAGCAGGATTAATAATAGTTTTAATGCTTGTTATAAGTATGATAAGCGAACTATTTATACAAATAAAAGATATTTTTCAGTTATATTAGGTATGGAAATTTTTAAAATTGTTGCAATTGGGCTAGTTGGTGCGTTTTGTTACGTATTTTTACTATCTACAAAATCTGAAATTGCGCCTTTAGTTCTTTTAGCAACGGGAATTGTATTAATTATTGAGGTTGTTAATTATTTATTTATAAGCATTAGTTTTTTTAAAGATTTAGCAAGCATTGGGGAAATTAGCGGCAGTTTGCTAACAACCGTATTAAAAATAATGGCAATTTCTTACGTTTTAGAGTTTGCAACCTCACTTTGCACTGATTTAAACGTAAAATCAATAGAAACTAAACTTGCTTTTGCCGGAAAACTTATAATTTTTGTTATTTCTTTGCCAATTTATAAGGAGTTGTTTAACGTTATTACTTCGTTTATATCATGAAAAAAATATTAGTAATTATAGCCGTTTTAATTATATTTTTTTTTAAATTTATGCCACTTAATTACGTTTATGCATCAAACAATTACGACAGCATTATAAATGACGTTTTAACAAGTATTGATGAAAACAGTTTTAGCGATATAACTAATTTTTTGAATGAAATTTTTGGCAGCAATTTAACGCTAAAGGAAATGATTATTAAATTTTTTAACGGAGAAATTACTTTTAATTTTGATACGTTAATTAATTTTTTAACTAGTGGAGCAACAAAGTTTATTAGCAACTTTGGCCCTCTACTTTGCTATGTGATTTTTTTAGGAATTTTATCAAATATTTCAAATAGTATAATTGGTAAAAATAACGATAATATCGAAAATAATACAGTTTTTTATATTTGTTATATTGTATGTGTTGCAATAATAACAAAACTGCTTTATGAGGTTGTAAATTACTCTATAAACGTAATAGAAAACGTATCTAATTTAGTAGAATTAGTATTTCCTATAATGTTTTCACTTTCAGGCTTAGTGGGAAGTTTTGGAGTGTCTTTATTTAAGCCGTTTACAGCGGTATTGTCACTATTTACGTCAACTATTGTAAATAACTTTTTTATGCCGTTAATAATGATAATTTCAGCCACTGTTATAGCTAGTAATTTAAGTAAAAACCTAAGCTTAAACACTCTTACAAAAAACCTGTTTTCACTTTTTAAATGGTCTATAGGTATTTTTACTTTAATATTTTCAGCATTAGTTACAGCGCAAGGCTTTGTTAATATGCAATTTAACGGCGCATCGGTAAAAGTTTTAAAATACGCAACAGGCTCACTTGTTCCAATTGTAGGCGGATTTTTAAGCGGAGGGGTAGACGTTCTTTTATCTTCAGTAATACTAATTAAAAATAGTGTTGGTCTAATAACCATAGTTTATTTAATTTTATACGTTGGAAGCAAGGCAGTTTCTATACTATTATTTTCTTTTATTGTAAAATTTGCAACTTCGCTATGTGAACCAATAATTGATAGTAAATTTTTAAATTGCATTACTAAAATAACAGATGTTTTTAATTTGCTAGCTTCTTTAATATTTATTTGTGGTTATATTTTTATTATTGTAGTTTTATCTTTTATTAGCGTTACAGGGGCGGTTATTTAATGAAAAATTACCTTATTATTTGTACGGTTTCTATTACTTTTTTTACTTTATTAGAGAATTTATTAATAAACGGCAAGCTAAAAAATATGCTAAGAAGCGTCTTTTCTATAATTTGCATCTTAATTATTATTAATCCAATAGCAAACGTTTTTAACGGCTCTATCAATTTAAGCGGTGCAAATTTTAATTTAAATTTTACTGAAGAATTAATTGATATTGAAGAAAATACAGTAAAAATTGAAGTTAAAAATCTACTTAATAAAAATAATATTGAGGTAAAAAACGTTATTGTAACTGCAAATAACGATAGCGGTAACGTTTCAATAAAAAAAATAAAAGTATTTCTTAGTAGTAAAGTTATAAATGAAAACGGCGAGCATATACATTTAATAAAGCAAGTTGAAGAGTTGCTTAAAAATAATTGTTACAACTGCGAATTAGAGGTATTAATTGAAGAGTAAAATTAATGCAAAAAACGTTATAAAAAAATATAAAATTGAATATGTTTTTGCTGTAATAATAACTATTGTAATTGCTTTTATATTCTTGTTTGGTAACGTAGATTTATCTTTATTCTCATCAAACACAAATAATTCTTCTAGTTTTGAAAGTGAATTAGAAGCAAAACTAACAAAAACTATTAAAAACGTTCAGGGCGCCGGCAAAACTAACGTTGTAGTAACAACTGACGGAACAAATAAGGAAGAGATTTTAAAAGAAAGCATTACAACTTATGAAAACGGTGTCAAAACCACCACAGAAAGCGTGGTAATGGTTAACGGAAAACCTTACGTTCTTAAAACGTACGCGCCTAACGTTGTAGGAGTTGTAGTAGTTTGCGAAGGGGCAAATGATTTAAACGTAAAATTAGCAATAACAGAAATTTTAACAACAACGCTTAACGTTGATTGTGAAAATATAAGAATTTTAAAAATGAAATGATTAAAAGGAGAGTGTAAACAATGTCTAAAAAGAAAAAAATAGTAGTTTTAAGTTGTATGATAGCACTATTAGCAGCAACTGCAGTTCTTAATTTTGTGCTTTCAGGTAATTCAGTTAACGTTGATTCAACGTCTGCAGCGTATTTTACGGAATACAGGTCACAACGCTCATCATCTAGAAACGAGCAAATTTTACAACTTGACAAAATTATTGCCGAAAGTGGCGAAGATTTAGCAGTTAAAGAAGAGGCGCTTAATCAAAAACTTCAACTAACAGCAATTACTGAAAAAGAACTTAAGTTAGAAACTTTAATAAAAGCATACGGCTATGAAGAAGTTGTTGTTACAATGAATATTTCTTCACCAAACGTAAGCGTAGTTGTAAAAGATGCTGAATTTAACCAAGATGATGCTGTAAAAATCTTTAATTTATTAGTTACTGAAAGTAACGTGGACTCTGAAAACGTTAGCATAATACCGTATTTATAAAAAATATGCATAATTTATAACTAAAATTGCATAAAATGCTTTGGTATTTATAAAAAAGTATGCTATACTTATACTAATATTAATATATTAGGAGAGTTTTATGGCTATCTACAAACGCGGTAAATCCGAAGGTAAAGGTAAAGTTACTTATAACGCAGGAATAGTTAAAGGCATTGTTGTTTTGGCGGTTTCTGACGTTCAAGGTGTTGCGCTTAAAAAATCAAATAAAGACAACTTAAACCTTGTAAAACTTAACTTTAATGAAGACGTTGTTAGCATTGACGTAACCGTTGAAGTTTTATACGGTTTCAACGTTCCTGACGTTGCTTTTAACATTCAACAAAGCATTAAAAACAGCTTAGAATCTATGTCTAAATATAAAGTTGACAGTGTTGACGTGCATATTAGTGGCGTAGTTTTTAACGAAGAAGGTCATATTTAAGGAAGCAATTCGCCGTACCATCAGGTACGGCAATTTGTAATTTTATTTGGTTATGAGAAGAAACGCGAGAGAATCTGTTTATAAATTATTATTTAGCAATCAATTTAACGATAAATTTAACGATGAATTTAAATTATTTATTTTTCAAGAAGATAATTTAAATGATGCAGACGTTTTATTTGCAAATGAAATATTAGATGCTTTTTATTCTAATGAAGAAGAAATTAACAATACAATTTCTAATCTTTCAAAAGGTTATAAACTTGAACGCATTTATACTACTGATAAATGCGCCATTCAAATTGCAATAACTGAAATGGGCTATTTAAAAAACATACCGCATATAGTATCAATTAACGAAGCTTTAGAGCTTGTAAGAAAGTATTCCACTTCTGAAAGCCCTAATTTTGTGAACGGTATTTTAGCCGAATATAAAAAGCGCTTAGAAGGTGAGTTATGACAACTATACTTAATGGTAAAGAATATTCTTTAAAATTTAGAGAACAATTAAAAGATAAAGTAGCAATTTTAAAAGAAAAACACGGCATTGTTCCCGGTTTAGCCGTAGTTATTATTGGAGAAGACAGTGCTTCACAAATTTACGTTAGAAACAAAATTAAAGCTAGTGAAGACGTTGGCTTAAATTCCGTTACAGTTCGTTTAAGTGAAGAAATCTCACAAGAAGAAGCGGAAAACGAGGTGTATAAGCTTGCTTCTAGGCAAGATATAGACGGAATTATTGTTCAACTTCCACTTCCTAAAAAGTTTGATTCTGCTAAAATTTTAAGCAAAATTCCAACCGAAAAAGACGTTGACGGTTTATGCGCCGAAAATTTAGGAAAACTTTTAGTTGGCGAAGACGCTTTAATTTCTTGCACTCCAAACGGCATTATTCAACTTTTAAAAGGCTATGGCATTGAATTTAGTGGAAAACACGCAGTAGTTATTGGTAGAAGTAATATGGTTGGCAAGCCTGTTTCTGCACTTTTACAAAAAGAAAACTGCACAGTAACAATGTGCCATTCAAAAACTCAAAATATTAAAAATTACACTTTACAAGCCGATATTTTAGTTGCGGCAATAGGTAAGGCTAATTACGTTACTGCCGATATGGTTAAAGATGGTGCTATTGTAGTTGACGTTGGAATTAACCGTGTTGACGGCAAACTTTATGGTGACGTTGATTATGAAAACGTTTTTGATAAGGCTTCATACATTACCCCAGTTCCAGGCGGAGTAGGACCAATGACTGTTACAATGCTTATGTTTAACGCATTTACAGCTTGCTTAAGGAATAATAACATTGATGAATTTTAATGCTGAATATCAACAAATAAAAGAGCTTTTTGAAGCTGAATTATATAAAAAAATTGATGGTTTATTAGGTGTTGAGCCAACGCTTCACAGCGCAATGAAATACAGCGTGCAAGCAGGTGGAAAGCGCTTTAGGCCCGTGTTAATGTTATTGACGGCAAAAGCTTTAGGCGTTGATTTTAGTTCAATTATGCCTTATGCTATAGCAATTGAATTTATACACACTTACTCGCTAATTCACGATGATTTACCAGCAATGGACAATGATGATTATAGGCGTGGCAAGTTAACAAATCACAAAGTTTATGGCGAGGCTATGGCTATACTTGCCGGCGATGCTCTTCTTAATTTAGCGTATGAAACAATTTTAAGAGCTAATAAATCAATTTGCGATATAAATGCAGGTAGAATTTTAGCGTTATATGCTGGTTCGAGTGGTATGATATCTGGCCAAGCATTAGACATTTTGAATGAAAACAACAATAGCGCAACAGAAGAAGAACTTAAAAATATTCACTATAATAAAACTGGCAAATTAATTATGGCTTCTGTAATAATTCCGTCTTGCTTTGCTGATAACTCTTATTTTGACGAGTTGAAAAATTACGGCGAAAACTTAGGTTTATTATTCCAAATTACCGATGATTTGCTTGACGTTACTGCAAATTTTAACGACTTAGGCAAAACTCTTAACAAAGATGAAAATTCTAATAAATTAACCTTTGTTACTTTATATGGGTTAGAAGGCGCAAAAACTAAGGCTAAAACCGTGTTTGAAAATGCTGTTGCTTACGCATCACTCGTAGATAACGGCGAAATACTTATAGAATTAGCCAACATGGTTTATACAAGAAAGAATTAATATGAGAATTGACAATTACCTATATCAAATAGGAAAATATTCTTCTAGAACTAAAGCCTCTGAAGCAGTTTTAAAAGGCGATGTATTGTATCAAGGCAAGCCTTGTAAACCCTCTAAGGAAGTGGAAGATTTGAGTTTAGTTACGTTTGTAACGGCTAATTCAAAATACGTTTCTAACGGCGGATATAAACTTGAAAAGGTTTTAAACGAATATAAAATAGATTTAAATGGCAAAATTTTTGTTGATATTGGAGCTTCAAACGGTGGGTTTACCGACTGTTTACTACAAAACGGCGTTAAATTAGTTTATGCCGTTGACGTTGGAAAAACTCAATTAGAACAAGTTTTGCTTGATGATAATAGGGTTGTGGTTTTAGATAATACTAACGCCCGCCACCTAACAAAACAGCAATTTTCTAATGAAATTGACGGTGTTACTTGTGACGTTAGTTTTATATCTGCAACCTATATTTTACCAGCCATAGCCGATATTTTAGCGCCTAACGGCACGGCGGTTTTACTTATTAAACCTCAATTTGAGGTGGGCAAAGAACACTTAACAAAAAGTGGCATAGTCCTTAATAAAAAAGATAGATTAAGAGCTATAAATAAAATTTATGAATTTGCTATTAGTTGTGGCTTGACGCCAAAATACGTTACGCCAGCACCAATAAGGCAAGGTAAAAACATTGAATATTTAATAGTTTTGAAAAAAGACAACACGGTTGCAAATCCGTTATTTACAATATTTGAAAATCAGTTAAGGAGTGAATTATAATGAAAGTAGGAATTTTTATAAATACTACGAAAAGTGATGCTAATAAATACGCAAACCAATTTGGTGCGCTTTTATTAAATAAGGGCATTGAATATAAGGTTGTAAACTTAAAAGAAGACTGTAAGGACGTTGACCTTATTGCTGTATTTGGTGGAGATGGAACTATATTGCGCGTTGTAGAATACGCTATTAGTTACGATATTCCTATTTTAGCAGTAAATACAGGCACGCTTGGTTTTTTAACTTGCATAGAATCAGACCAACTTGATAAAGCAGTTGAAATTATAACTGATAAAAAGCCTTCTATTGAAAAGCGTTCAGTTTTAAAAATTCGTTACAATGGCGAAAAATATTATGCTTTAAACGAAGTTTTAGTTCAACGCAACCAATGTGGAGTATGTAAATTATCACTTGAAATAGGCTCAAATTTTGTTGATAAAATTTATGCTGACGGTTTAATAATTTCAACACCAACGGGTTCTACGGCATATTCGCTTTCTGCAGGAGGTTCAATTTTAACTCCTGATATTAATGCGTTTATTGCAACACCAATATGCTCACACTCTTTGCATAATAGACCAATAGTTTATAGCGATACTAACACGTCTACTATTAAAGTGTTAGAAAACTCTAATAAATGCACACTTTATATAGACGGTAAGAAAATTAGCATTTTAAACGCTGGTGAAAAAGTTGAAGTGTTAAAAAGCAAAAAAATGGTTAAATTTTATTCAACTGAAAACCATTTCTTTCAAAAATTAACTTATAAACTCAATAAATGGGGTGAAGTTTAATTATGGCTACACTTGATAGACGCAATAGAATTAAGCAAATTATTAAGGAAAGGGAAATTGGCCGTCAAGAAGAATTAGTTTCATTACTTCAAGCCGAAGGTTATAAAGTAACTCAAGCAACCGTTTCACGTGATATTAAAGAATTAAAATTAACCAAAGTAAAGGGTAATACTATAAAATCTAAATACGCTATACAAATTGACGGACATATTGACGTTTCTCACGAAAAAGTTATTACTTTATTAAAAGCATTTATAATCAACGTAGAATACGCTAATAACTTAGTAGTTGTAAAAACGTTAACTGGTAACGGCTCGTCTTGCGGAATGGCAGTTGATAAACTTAAAATTAACGGAGTTATTGGCAGTATTGCTGGTGATGACACTTTATTAATTGTAACTCACAACAATAAAGATGCTGAATACGTAACCAATTATATAAACGATTTAGTTAAATAACGAGGGTATATGATAACATCATTAAAACTCAAAAACGTTGCGTTAATTGAAAGTGCAGAAATAAACTTTATTAACGGCTTTAACGTGTTATCTGGCGAAACTGGTGCCGGAAAAAGCGTTATAATTAATGGTATAAATTTTGCTTTAGGCTCTAAGGCCGATAAAAATATGATTCGATTTGGCGAAAATTTTTGTCAAGCAGAAATTATTTTTGATAACGTTAACAGTAGCGAAGTTAATGCCGTTTTAGATAGTTTAGGCATTGATATTGACGACCAAATTATTATAAAAAGAAGATTTTTTAGTGACGGAAGAGGCGATATTAAGATAAATGGCAATACCGTCACTTTAAGTATGCTTAAAAGTTTAACGTCTGTTTTATGTGACGTTTACGGACAAAGCGAGCACTACTCATTACTTAACAAAAATAATCAATTAAAAGTGTTAGATAATTTTTGCGTTAATGACGTAGAGCCTATTAAACTTCAAATAAAGCCAATTATAGCAAATATTAAAGAGTATAAAAAACAACTTGAGTTAGGCGGTGGAGACGAGCGCCAAAGGGCATACAAACTAGATTTGTTAAAATTTCAAATTAACGAAATTGAAAGTGCAAACATAATTGACGGCGAAGAAGAAGATTTAATTTCTAAGCGCAAAGTTTTATTAAATATTGAAAAAATAGGTAACGCACTTCAAGCTGTAAAATATAGGTTTGGCGAAGATAACGGCGTTTTAGACCATATTAATGCCTCAATTCGTGAAACTTCAAGTATTACTAGTTTTAGCGATACGTATTCAAGTATTTACGATAGGTTATATTCAATAAAAGCTGAAAGTGACGATATTTTATGCGAGGTTGAAAATTTAATAGACGGACTTGATTTTGACGGTGCTGAAAGCGCGCGTATTGAAGAAAGGCTAGACTTAATTAAACAATTAAAACGCAAATACGGTAGCAGTATTGAAGAAATTAACGAATATTTAACAAAAATTAAGGAAGAGTGCAAATATTTAGAAGAATTTGAAGAAAATTCTAAAATAATCTCTCAAAAACTTGAAAAATCAACAGTAGAATTACAAAACCTATATAAAAAACTTACAAAAGCAAGAGAAGTAAACGCTAATAAATTTGCCATTTTACTTCAAAACGAGTTAACTACACTTGGAATGAGGAGTGCTAAATTTGAAATTTTAGTTAGCGAAACCAATTTAGAAACACTTTCTACAAACGGTGTAAACGAGGTTGAATTCTTGTTTAGCGCAAACGCCGGCGAACCGCTTAAAACTATGAGTAAGGTAATAAGCGGCGGCGAAATGAGCAGGTTTATGCTTGCGTTAAAGTTAGTTGAAAACACTAATGATTTTACCTATATTTTTGATGAAATTGATGCCGGTATTTCAGGCGATGTGGCAAAGATTATTTCGCAAAAATTTGCGATATTATCTAAAAAAATACAAATTATTACAATTTCACATTTACCGCAAATAGTTGCGTATAGTGACGCTTTATATAAAATTGAAAAATTTGATAATGGAACTAACACCATAACAAACGTTACTAGCCAAGACCATAATGGTAAGGTTAATGAAATTATTAGATTGACAGGCGGTAATTTAGGCGACAGTTCAATTACGCACGCAAATCAACTTATTGAAACTGCCAATAATTATAAATTAAACATTAAATAATGAGGGCAAACATTTGAGCACTTCAAACAATTCAAAAAAGTTTAATAAAATAGCTTGGCTTACGCTACTTAGCTTTGGTTTTACATATTTATTCTTTTATAACGGGCGTCAAAATATAAATTTAGTAATGACGCAAATGGCAACTGATTTAAATTCAACAACTGCTGCACTAGGCGTAGTATCTTCAGCATTATTTTGGTGCTATGCTTTTGGTCAGCTTATAAACGGCAGGTTAGGTGCAATATTTGGCTATAAGCGCTTTATTATATTTGGAATAATTGGTAGTGCTATAATAAACGTTTTAATTTCATTTCAATCTAGCATACCTATAATTACAGTTTTATGGGGCTTAAACGGCTTTTTTCAATCAATGTTATGGTCAAACGGGCTTGGCGTAATTAATAAATGGTGGCCTAAGAATAAAAGAGGATTTTCAACCGGTCTTGCCACGTTCTTTTCGGGTATGGCACAAGTTGTAACGTATTTAACAATACTGCTTTGTTTAGAGCTTAACCCTGAATGGACTTGGCGCGCTGCATTTAGATTTCCTATGATACCAATGATTGTAATGATAATTGCACTAATATTCTTCTTTTACGACAGTCCTGAAAAAGCAGGCTTTCCACCTTTAAATGATGAAGAGTGTAATTCTACTTATGAAATACAAAATAAAGGCTTCATATATCCTTATAAAGTTTTATTTAGCGAACCAAAGGTTTTAATATTCTGTTTGATTTCTGCAATAGCGGGCATTGGAAGGTACGGCTTATTAACCTGGGTTCCAACGTATTTTGTTGAAAAGTTAGGAATTACTATAAAAGAAGGTATATTTAGTTCAATATTACTTCCGTTTGGACAAGCCTGTGCAATGTTTATTTTCCCAATAATAACAGACAAATTATTAAAGGGTAAACGTGAACCAATGCTTATTATAGCTTCTATAATAACGTGTGCCGGAATGATAGTGTTTCCATTTATAAAAGAGCAAGCGCTTGCTTCTTTAATGCTTTTTGTACTTGGTGTATTTGCTATGGTAACTGGAGTAATTTGGACTATAGCAGGCGATATTGGCGGTAAGGCATATTCATCTACCGTAGTTGGCATATTTGATTGGGCGGTATATATGGGCGCCGCACTTCAAGCATCATTATTTGGTTTTGTTAAGGATAATTTTGGCTGGGAATCAATATTTATAATAATTGGCGTATTGTACGTTATATTACTTGTTTTAACACTAATAGCGCGTAAAATGAAAACAAAAAACATATGATATATTATTAAAAAGAGCACCTTTTACGGTGCTCTTTTTACTATGATTTTTTGTAAAATTCTATACATATTCTACGTTTTTACGTAACGATACAAGTTTAAATAAGTAATCAAAGTCAATGTTTGGCTCCCACATAAGTTCGCCGAGTATTGCAGTAGGAACATATATAATTTCATCAAACATACTGTCTTCAACAAGGTCAGTCATACACATATTGCCGTTTGTTTCTTTTGCAAGCATAGAAATCATTTTTTGAGCATATTTGCCATTTGCAACCCAAAAAGTTTGATGCCATTTCCAAGAATTATACTTTCTTGCTATACGATTTTTCTTAATAAATCTTGAACTAACGCCAATATTAAATGGACCAGCGTGATGTTTAAACGCAGACCAATCAAGAAATGGTGCGCCTTTTAATACAACGCCAAAATTTTCCTTTTCGCCACGCAACGTGGCAATTTTTTTAGCAAAATCATAAGTTTCATCAAAGTTTTCAATAGCCATAGATGAGTATGCAAAAGGAAATGCTCCACAATCTTCCCAAACAATTTGAATTCTTGGGTCAACCGCTTTAAAAACTTCCATTTCATTTTTACAACAAATAGCGTGTAAGCCGAACTGAATATTAAGAGTAGGGTATTTTTCATAAAATCTACCCGCAACGTGGTTAACAAAATCAGTTGCAGTTTTAGGAATATTTACGCCGTTAGCGTTTTCACCTTGATATTCAGTAAAGGTTTGGAAATAAATACCGTCACCACTAATATCTTTATAATCGCGCTCGAATTCTTCTATAATACCGTCAACTTTATCATAAATAGTAGATAAATCCATAGGCTTATTAAAATTGTAAAGCCAAGTGAAACCCCAAATAAGTTTTACACCACAAGAGTGTGCATATTCGTAAATTTCTTTTGCGTTTAAAGGCGCAAATTCATTCCAGATAATAAGGGTATTCATTTTAAGTTTTAGCATATTGTTAATGTAACCCTTATAGTCGTAAATAACGTGACCCCAAGTCCAAAGACCGCGGTTTTTAATAGCTGGGGCAGATTGAAGCTCAAAGTCGCCCATAACGGCTTTTTCAGTGCCAAAAACGCTACCTTTCATATATTCTTGGTCAACTAAATATCTATTATAATAGTCAACAATACCGTATAAAACGCCTAAATCGTCAAAACCTTCAATAATAGCACCGTCTTTATTAGCTTTTATGTAATATTCTTCCGCGTTTGTAAGATTTGCGGTAGAATTTTTAGCAATATATGGGTTATTTTGTTTAGTTCCTATATATATAGTATAGAAATTTTGCGTATTTTCAAATGCACCGTACTTATAGCAAGGCGTATATTCAATAGTGTAGTCAAGCAAATATTCACTTAAAAGCTCTATTGCTTTTTTTTGAAGTTCGGTTTCTCTTTCGCCATAAATAATCATTGGAAGTTTAGCCATAATAAATCTCCTTTGCAATTTAAAATATTATATATTTTACGTACAATATTTTCAATACAAAAAATTTCGCCATTATATCAAACTATAACAGCGAAACATTTTAAATTTCATAATGTTTGAAAGAATTCAAGTTTTGAAAAAGCATATTCAATAACAACAAAAATAGGCATATTTATAACCATAACAGACGGTAAAATTAAATTATAAAACATGTCGTTAAAATTATAAAAATCAATTCCTTTAATTGCAGTAAGTGCAAATATAATTATTATTGAAGATATTGCTAAAATAAGCGCAATTTCAAAAGAATTTATAAATCTAGGCAAGTCTTTTTTAGAGTATGACGGGTTTAATATAAACACAATAAGCGAAACTAAAACAGCCGTTCCAAATATTAAAGCAATTGTTATAAGCGAGCTTTGACTATACTCAATTTGACCTTTAAAAATAAGGTTAAAAAGTAAAAATTCAAGCATTGCAACTCCAAAAAGGGTAAGGCAAGTAAAGAAAATAAGTTTTGTTACAGAAATTTTGTTGCCACGGTATCTATTTGTGTCTGAAGAGGTTCTAACTTTTATACCATCTTTTTCACTCATAGCATAAATATCTGACCAGTCATTGTTATGTACGGCGTTAATAGGTTGTTTTTCTTCTTCTATAACTTCATTTTGGCTAGTTGTTTGCTCTGCGCTTTGTGGTTTAGGGAAAATTTTATTTAAAACGCCAGAATATTCGTATTGCAAACTTGCAAAACTATCATAATCAACTTTGTTATACGAATTTTTAGCACTTTCAACGGCACTTTCTTCAATTTCGCTTCTAGAAAACATTGGCGCACGTTGAACAGGCTCATCATTTACAATAGGTTTAGAGGTCTCATCACTGTCTAATAGGTAAGCGCTATCACTTTCTTCAAATTCTTCGCTTAAACCGCCAAAATTATCGTTTAAAATAGCGTTATAAGGTGTTTCTATAGAAGGAACGTCATCTAAACTAATATCGTTTTGAAGGGCTAAATTAGGAGCATTGTCGTTGTTTAAATCCGTTTCAAACATAGAAAAATCAATTTCTTTGTCAACGTCATGAGTAAAATCATTATAAGTTTCGTTTTTTACTTCATTTTCAACTTCTTTTTGAGCCTCAACCTTCTTTTTAGACCTCTTACTTGCAATATTATTAAATGCAGTGTTTTCAAAATCATAATTAGATGAAGGAATAAGTTCTTCGCCTTCAAATAGGGCAGCGTACTTTTGGTTATAAGTTTTTAATCCAAGCGGGGTAATTTGATAGTATTTACGCCTAGAGCCATCGCTAGAACTTGCACGAAATTCCTTAATTGTTTTATTCGTAGTCATTTTAGAAATTTGAGCATAAAGCGTTCCAAGCTTTACGGAAGCAAAACGCGTTTCAATAAGTTCCTTAATTTCATCAGTGTGGCGACTTCCGCTTAATAACACAAAATAAATTAAACCTTCAGTTTGACCTTTAAACGATTTGGTATTTTCCATAATTTCTCCGATAAAATCGTAAATTTTAACAAAAATTATATTTTTACAAAATATGTTTTTAATTATTATACCACTAAATTATTTACTTGTCAATTTTTTATTAAAAAATCACTTGTATCAATTGTTTTTATATGCTAAAATGTAAATATGAGCAACGTTAAAATTGTAAAACAAAACCGCAAAACAATATCTATAACAGTGCTTGAAGATGAAAGCATTTTAATTAAATGCCCAAAAAGGTTAAGTGATAGGGAAGCTTTAAATTTTTTAAATAAAAAACAACACTGGATTTCAAGCAAAATAGAGCAAATAAGGTTAAAAAACAGTAAATTTTTAACCATATTAAATAAAACTCAAAGCTTAGTACTAGGAAAATTTGTTTCTTATGTAAACAAAACTCAATTTGATAGGTTAGCAGTCAATTATTTAACCCAAAAAACACAGGAGATATCGCAATTTTTAGGCTTAAAATATAATTCCTTGTCTTTTAAACACTATAGGTCACGTTGGGGCTGTTGCGATATTAAAAAGAACATTATTTTAAACTATAAATTGTATATGTTAGATGAATATACCATCAAATGCGTTATAATTCACGAACTTTTACATACTTTATATTTAAATCACGGCCAAGCCTTTAAAATCGAATTAAAAAAACTAATTGGAAATCCTACAATTTATAAGAATAGGTTAAAAGAAGTAGGTTTTTTATTAAAATATTAAGCGCTTTATAATTTATATAAGCGCTTATTTTTTTTATTAAAATTATAAAATAGGGAACAACAGTAAAAAATAGTAAAAATTTGATTAAAAATCAAATCAAATTTAAATTTTATACAGCCATATATCTATGCGCAAAAGTGTAGTTTTACGCAAAGATATAGGTGTAAAACACAGTTTTGTTAAAATTGATAAAAATTTAAAATCTCGCTTTTTATCTAACATTTTAAAACTTTTTAAAATTATTTCATAAATTATTGCAAAATTTTATTTTTTACTTAAATCTATTTGTATTACTATATTATAATAATTTATTTAAACATCTTTTTTAAAAAATTTTCATTAAACATCTTTTCGCAAAACCCTTGCATTTTACGCAAAGATTTGCTATAGTTATATTATGAAATATGTAGGTTTTATACTTTTAATTTCAATATCTATTTTAGTTGTTATAATAATTTTTAAAAATATTTTTAGCAAAGACTGCAAAACACGCTATAAATATAAAAAAATTAACTCTTTAATGACAAATACCGAATTAAAATATTTTAATGCGTTAAAAAGCATTTTGTTTAGAACGCCTTACGTTTTATTGCCTCAAATTCCCCTTTCAAGCATTGTAACACGCGTAAATAAGCATAAATTTCAAAGCGAACTTAATAGAGTTGTTGATTTTTGCATATTTTCTCCTGAATTTAGCCCTTTAATTTGTATTGAAATTAATGATAGCTCACATCTATTAAAACAAAGAATTGAACGAGATAAAAAAGTAAAAAACATATTAAAACTTGCAAAAATTCCATTAGTAACAATATGGACAAATGAGAAATTTGACTATAAACAAATTGCTCAAAAGCTTAAAAACTGCGGATTAAAACTAAATTTAAGGAACATTTATAATGAAATACAGTAATAATTACTACAAACAACGTGAAATAAATTGTTTAAACAAAATTGATGAGGTTTGCAAAGATATGCCGTCAATTTTAAGTGAATTTGCACTTGGAATTAGCGAATACACGTCTCCTTTAACACGTTTAAACTACGTTTACGATATGCGAATTTTCTTTGATTACTTAATAAAATACTATTTTATAGGTAAAAATATAAAAGATTTGTCGTTAAAAGACCTAGAAACGCTTGAAATAGACCATTATGAGAACTTTTTAGCATATTTAAGCCACTACACAATAAACGGCAAAGAAGAAGTTTGCAATGAACGTGCAAAAGCGCGTAAACTTGCCACTGTACGCGCATTTTTTAAATACTTTTTTAACAAAGGCAAGCTAACGAAAAACACTTCGTCTAAAATTTCACTACCAAAACTCCACGATAAAGAAATTGTTAGACTTGACGTTAACGAAATGGTTAAACTTGTTGAACTTGCTGAAAGCGGAAACAGTTTAACAGACAGGCAAAAAGCATACCATCAAAACACAAAAATAAGAGACGTTGCTATAATTACCCTATTTTTAGGCACAGGAATAAGAAATAGCGAACTTGTAGGTTTAAACGTTGATGACGTAAATTTTGACGATTACTCATTTGTTGTAACACGCAAAGGTGGCAACCGAACTATATTATATTTTAATGAAGAGGTTTACAACGCGCTTCATCAATGGATAATATATAGAAATTCAATAAAAGATTTAGACAAAAGCGAAAAAGCGTTATTCTTAAGCTTGCAAAATAAGCGTATTAGCGTAAGAACAATACAAGAACTTGTTAAAAAATACGCAAAAATTATTACTCCGCTTAAAAAAATTACACCACATAAATTGCGTAGCACGTTTGGCACAAACCTCTACCACGAAACTAACGATATATATTTAGTTGCTGATTTTTTAGGACACAGTGACGTTAACACAACTAAAAAACATTACGCAGCAATGAGTGAAGACGTAAGAAGAAAGGCTATAAAAAGCGTTAAAATTAGAGAGGAAGAATAGGATTTTTTGCCTTACAACTTCTATTTAATTGCAAATATAAAAACATATAAAAAATGCGATAATATCTAATATTTTAACATTTTTTATAAAATACTAATAAAGTGGTTTTAATTTATAATATAAATTAAATTTAAAATTACACTTGCATTGATTTTTACGTTGTGATATAATTTAAAAAAAATAATTTTACGAGAGATTATTATGAAAAATAAAAAAATGTATTCGGCTTTTATATCTTCAGTTTACGAAAGTTTACTAGATGAAAGAAGCGAAGCAATTAACTGCATGCTTGATTATAGAGTGTTCCCTGTTTGCATGGAACATTTTACTGCTTCTGCAACTACGCGCTTTAACGATATAACTGCATTTATAGACGATTGTGACGTATTCGTTCTAATATTAGGTAAAAAATACGGCTCAACTGATATTGACGATATTAGTTGGACTGAAAAAGAATACGACTATGCCCTTTCAACTAATAAGCCTATAATTGCCATTATTACAAGCGAACTTTCAAAAATTTTAAAACTTGACGATGAAGAAAAACAAAAACTCTCTCTTGATACGTTAAATCAAATAGAATTTGCAAATAAAGTATCCTTTGCAAGAGTTCAAACGGAAACTGTTACAATTTCAAAAATTATAAGCCAATTTTTTGGCAGTTGCAATTTTGATAGTTTTGCAGGTTGGACAAGGTGTAAAACCGCATACGATATACAAAAAGAAAACGAGGAATTTGCAAAAGACTATCCGCAATTTAATTTAAACGGGCTTTGGTATCACGTACATTTAACGCCTGACGACCCGTATTATATTAGAACAGGCACAATAACAATTAAACAAAACTTTACAAAGGAAGCCTACTCTAACCTTTATATTGAAGGCAAAAACTACAACGTTAAATACGATGCCGAAAAAGACGTTTTAAAGGAAAATATACTTACCTATACACATTGGAGTGGAGATTATAAATTAAAGGCTGACGGCTCTATTTTTGGCATATTTATAGCGCATAGAGAATGTGTTGGAACTTTTGGAGAAGTAAAAATAGAAAAAGGTATAAGGCGTGGCATACACGATTTTAGCATTAACTTAGCAAGCAATGAAGCCCCTACTCAATTCAACGGCAATTTCCACGACGAAGCTCCGTCTCCAAAATGCGGCGTAATTTTAGTATTTAGAGAAAAAGCAGAAAGAGACGAATATATTAAAGATTTTTGTATAGAAGCTTTAACAAGCAAATAAGGTGTAATATGGACTACAATAAAATTATTGATATAGTTTTAAAAACAAATGAAATAGTTTTTAATAAAGAATTACAAAATAGCGTAATGATTAAAGGTGACTGCGATTATTTGACAGCTGTTGACGTAAGCATAAGCAACTATTTAAAAGAAGAACTTTATAAAATTGACGCTACCGTTTCATTCATGAGCGAAGAAGACAATAACGGCAAAATTGAAGGAAAAAAGTGGATTTTAGACCCGATAGACGGCACAACAAACCTTGTTTATAACTATAATTTAAGTTCAGTATCACTTGCCTACTATGACGGTATTAACGTTAAATTTGGCGTAGTTTACAATCCATTTACAAACGAGCTTTTCTACGCAATTAGAGGCGAAGGCGCTTTTTATAACGGTAAAAAACTTGAAAACGTTAAAGATAGACCGCTTAAAGAGTGTTTAATTGAGTTTGGTGCAGGAACAAGTATAAAGCAATATGCTACTCAAACTTTTGAACTTGCAAAACAAGTTTTTGTTGACTGTTTGGACTTAAGGCGTATGTGTTCAAGCGCACTTGCCATTTCCTATATTGCAAGCGGTAAACTTAACGGCTACTTTGAACGAAGCCTTTACCCTTGGGACTATGCAGCAGCATATTTAATTTTAAGCGAGTGCGGCGGCATTGTAACCGACTTTGACGGTAACAAATTACAATTTGACAAAAAATCTTCAATTGTTTGCGGCTCGCCTACCGCTCATAAATACTTATTAGAACAAATTGAAAAATACGCAAAATAAAAAACTCGGCTAATTAAAGCCGAGTTTTATTTTTTAATTATACTGCCATCTCTTTTTTTATAGCATCTTCGCGCATTTTGCTTAACTTTTCAAGTTCGGCAAACTTACCGTTTAACTCAACAAGTTCACTATACGTTCCAACTTCTACAATCTCGCCGTTTTCCATAACTACAATTCTATCCGCATTTCTTATTGTTGAAAGCCTGTGTGCAACTATAAACGTTGTACGCTTATTAACAAGTTTGTCAATAGCCTTTTGAACGTGGTATTCTGAAACGTTATCAAGCGCGGAAGTTGCTTCGTCTAAAATTAAAATTTTAGGGTTACGAATAAGTGCACGCGCTATTGAAATACGCTGTTTTTGCCCGCCTGAAAGTTTATCGCCGTGCTCGCCCACCATTGTGTTTATGCCGTTTGGAAAGGACGGTAAGAATTCGGTAATAAACGAGTCTTCTATTGCATCGTTAAACTCTTTTTCAGTATAATGAGGCAAACCATAAGTAATATTTTCCTTAATAGTGCCAGAAAATAGCATACTATTTTGCGGAACAACGGAAATAAAATGCCTATATTCCTGCATTGAAATTTCATCAAGAGGTTTTCCGTCCAAATAAATTCTACCGCTTGTTGGTGAAAGAAGCCCGATTATTAAATTCATTATTGTAGTTTTACCAGACCCCGAAGAGCCTACAACCGCTATTCTTTCGCCTTCGTTTACGCTTAGGTTAAAGTTGTTTATTACGTTTTTACTTTCGTTTGGATATCTATAACAAACGTTTTCAAACAAAATTTTACCTTTTATTGCGTTTACGTGCTTTTTACCATTATCGTTTTCAATATCTTCCGCACTCATAATTTCACTAAGTGAGCGCACTGCTTCTTGCCCCGTTATAATGTTTGGCATAACGTTTATAAGTTGCAATACGTAGGCGCTAATTGAATTAAATAAAGTTTGGAATAAAACAACGTCGCCAGGTTTTATTACGTTGTTAAGCGCTAAATACACGCAAAAGAACAAGCAAACGCCCGCCATTATTTTACTTGACGACCAAATTAAAGCCGCAAAATATGCGTTGGTATTATCAAGTTTTAAAGCCGCGTCTTTAACTTCGTGAATTTTATTATCAACAATTTCGCCTTCAACGTTTGCTAAACCGTGCGCTTTAACAATGTTCATCATTTGAAGCGTTGTTGTAAGCTTTGCAGACAATTCTTCATTATGAACGCGGAATTCAAAACTTTGTTTTCTAATTTTCTTCCTAAAAACAAAAGTAAATAGAACGTTTAAAGGTATAATTAACACGAAAAATAGCGTTACCAAAGGGCTTCTATAAAGCGCTATTCCTATGGCAATAAGTAAATCTACGATAAGCGTAATAATGGTTGATAAAAATATTCTATGATACATACCAACGTTATCTACGTCACGAATAAATTTTGAACTTATGCGGCCTTCTTCCATTTCTTTATGATAAGTTATTGAAAGGCGTTGAAGTTTACGAATAAGTGCGCTTTTAATTCGCGCTGTGTTAGAGCGAATTGTACCGTTTAATATTTTAGAGTATAAAACGTTTGTTGGAACATTAAAAAGTATTAAAATGAATAAAATTAACGCCTCTAAAACTATTCGCAACACAAAACCTTCAGGTTTATACGTTATTAAATTTATTACGTCACTTGTAACTAATGAAAATACCCAAGTTGGAGAATCGCATATAATATGAATGGCGCATAGATATAACATGCGCCAAAAATCTTTTTTTATAATTCGGCTCATGAACGAATCTTGCGATTTTTCACCTTTTTTATTTCCATCCTTGCTTGGACGAAAAAGATACTCTAAATCAGGAATTTTATTTTCGTGTTTAGTGTGTTCTAAGTTAGCTAGTTGTTTACCTTCACTTACCGATATATGCTTCGACATAACAATTTTAACGCTTTTAAAAGCGCTTTTACCTCGTCGAAATATTAACCTTTTTATAGGTCGCTTTTATTTTAGCACCGCAATTTTTTATTGTCAATACCAAAATTAAAATTTTTAAAAATATTTTTTTATAAGAAAAAAGCGCTAATAAAAGCGCTTTTAACTTATTATAGAAATTTTGTTAAATTTTAAGATGTTTTCTTAAATTTTTACGATTTATTTAAAATATTCAACAGCCGATTTAAAGAGTTTTAAATCATATTCGCCGTAAACGTTTTTGTATAAACCGTTGTTCCATCTTTCGCTATGGCCCATTTTACCTAAAACTCTACCGTCAGGCGAAACTATACCTTCAATAGCGTAAACGCTGTTGTTTGGATTATATTGAATATTTGAAGTTGCATTGCCAAGCTCGTCAACGTATTGAGTGATAACTTGACCGTTTTTAATTAAGTTATTAACAACTTCATTGCTTGCAATAAACCTACCTTCACCGTGTGAAATTGCAACGTTTATAATGTCGCCAACGTTTACGTTTTTAAGCCATGGAGAATTGTTTGAAACAACTTTTGTTCTAACAATTTTTGATTGGTGTCTGCCAATGCTGTTAAACGTTAAAGTAGGATAAGCTTCATTAGTGTCAACAATTTTACCATATGGAACTAAACCGAGTTTAATAAGAGCTTGGAAGCCGTTACAAATACCACACATTAAGCCGTCACGCTTTTCTAAAAGTTCAGTTACGTTTTCTTTAATAACTTCATTTCTAAAGAACGCGGTAATAAACTTGCCGGAACCGTCAGGTTCGTCACCACCAGAGAAACCGCCCGGAATAAATATCATTTGACTTTCTTTAATCTTCTTAGCAAAGTCTTCAACACTCTTAGCAACGTTTTGTGAAGTTAAGTTGTTTATTACAAAAATATCTGCTTCCGCGCCAGCAAATTCCATAGCCTTAGCGCTATCATATTCACAGTTAGTACCTGGGAATACTGGAATTAAAACTTTAGGTTTTGCTACGCTATAATTACATTTAAACGTTTTGTCTGTTTCAAAACGTAAATTTTCAATAATAGCCTTATCGGTTTTAGCGTTCATTGGATATACACTTTCTAAAACGTTTTCATATACGTTTTCAAGTTCGCTAAGCGATAAAACTTGGGTATTATATTCAATATTTTGAGCTTCTTGCGTATAGCCTAAAACTTTACCAACGTTTAAGTCTTCACTAACTTCAATAACGAAAGCACCGTAGTTATAATTAAACATTTCTTGAGTTGTAATAGCGCTATCATATTTAAAGCCTAAACCGTTACCAATACACATTTTGTAAACCGCTTCAGCAATACCGCCGTAGCAAGGCGTATAACAAGCAAGAACTTTACCCTCTTTAACTAAACCGTTTACAATATTAAAGTTTTTAATTAAAGATTTTGCGTTTGGCAAGTTATTGTCGTCATATTCACAAGTAAGTAAAACTACTTTGCTATTAGCCTTTTTAAATTCAGGCGAAATTATATTTTGCACCTTATCCGTAGTAACGGCAAATGAGCAAAGCGTTGGTGGAACGTCTAAATTTTCAAACGAACCACTCATACTATCCTTTCCGCCAATAGAGCCTATTGAAAGGTCTTTTTGAGCCTTGTACGCACCAAGCAATGCGGAAAGTGGTTTGCCCCAACGGTACGCATCTTTATTTGGGCGTTCAAAATATTCTTGGAAAGTTAAATAAACGTCATCAAAAGAAGCACCTGTTGCAATAAGTTTAGAAACGGACTCAATTACCGCTAAATATGCACCGTGATATGGGCTTTTTTCCGTTATAAACGGATTGTAGCCGTAAGCCATAAGTGAGCAAGTGTCAGTAGAACCCTTTTCAACGGAAACTTTATGTACCATTGCTTGAATAGGCGTTAATTGGCGTTTGCCACCAAACGGCATTAAAACCGTACCGGCGCCAATAGTAGAGTCAAATCTTTCACTTAAACCGCGTTTTGATGCAACGTTAAGGTCCTTAACTAAATCAAAATAGTTTGTTTTAAAGTCAGAGCCAACGTTTTTTGCATAGTCTTGTGGTTTAGCACAAGCAACGTCAATATGTTTTTCTGCGCCGTTAGAATTTAAAAACTCGCGTGAAATATCGCAAATTACAACGTTGTTCCAAAGCATTGTAAGCCTTGCGTTATCAGTTACCGTTGCAACTTGAGTAGCTTCCAAATTTTCACTTTCAGCTAATTTAACAAATGCTTCAGCATCTTGTTTTTCAACAACAACAGCCATTCTTTCTTGAGATTCACTTATTGCAAGTTCAGTTCCGTCTAAGCCTTCGTACTTTTTAGGAACTTTATTTAAATTTATTACTAAACCGTCAGCAAGTTCGCCAATAGCAACGGATACACCGCCTGCACCAAAGTCGTTGCAACGTTTAATCATTTTACTTGCAATTGGGTTTCTAAACAATCTTTGAAGTTTTCTTTCTTCAGGAGCGTTACCCTTTTGAACTTCCGCACCACAACTTTCAAGCGAACTTAAAGTATGTGACTTTGAAGAGCCAGTTGCACCACCGCATCCGTCACGTCCAGTTCTACCGCCAAGCAATATAACAACGTCACCAGCAGCAGGTCTTTCACGCCTTACGTTTGCTTTAGGAGCAGCTGCAATAACCGCGCCAATTTCCATACGCTTTGCAGTATAGCCATCGTGATAAATTTCATCAACTAAGCCAGTTGCGAGACCAATTTGGTTACCGTATGAAGAATATCCCTCCGCCGCAGTCGTAACAATTTTACGTTGTGGAAGTTTACCTTTTAAGGTTTCACTAACAGGTTTTAAAGGATTACCCGCACCAGTAACGCGCATTGCTCCGTAAACGTAAGAACGTCCAGAAAGTGGGTCACGAATAGCGCCACCAATACAAGTAGCGGCACCGCCAAACGGTTCAATTTCCGTAGGGTGATTGTGTGTTTCGTTTTTAAAGAGTAAAAGCCAATCTTCTTCCTTGCCGTCAACTGTAACTTTAACGTTTACCGTACAAGCATTAATTTCTTCGCTTTCATCAAGTTTTTCAAGTTTGCCCTCTTTTTTAAGGTATCTAACGGCAATAGTAGCAACGTCCATAAGGTTTATAGGCTTTGTTCTATTTAACTCTTTACGTGTTGCAATATAGTCATTATATGTTTCTTGTAAAAGCTCATCATCAAACTTAACGCTATCAATTGTTGTTAAGAAAGTTGTATGACGGCAGTGGTCCGACCAATACGTATCTATCATTTTAATTTCAGTAATGGTTGGATTTCTATTTTCACTTATAAAGTATTTTTGGCAAAAAGCAATATCATCTTCATCCATTGCAAGTCCATATTCTTTAATAAATGCTTTTAAACCGTCTTTATCTAAACTGTTAAATCCGTTTAACGTTTTAACAGACGTTGGAATTTCATATTCAGTTTTAAGCGTTTCAAACTTTTCAAGCGTTGCTTCACGGCTTTCAACAGGGTTAATAACATATTTTTTAATCCTGTCTATTTCTTCACTTGTTAAATCGCCTTCTAACAAATAAATTTTAGCAGTTTTTACTGTAGACCTTTCTTTTTGAGAAATAATTTGTAAGCATTGTGAGCAAGAATCTGCCCTTTGGTCAAATTGACCTGGCAAATATTCAACGGCAAAAACAATTTTATTTGAAAAATCAAAATCTAAATAATAATTATCTACTTGTGGCTCGCTAAAAACTGTGTTGATTGCATAATTAAACAAATCTTCATCAATATTTTCAACGTCATACCTATTTAAAACGCGAACGCCTTTTAAGCTGTTTATGCCTAAAAACGTAATAATATCGCTAAATAATGAATTTGCTTCGTGCGTAAACCCAGCTTTCTTTTCAACGTATAAACGATAAACCATTATTTAATTAACTCCTTTGCTTTTAACGCCTTTTGACCAATATCAGTTCTTGAATACTTGTTTTTAAATTCAATTTTATTTGCTAATTCGTAAGCGCCTTTAATAGCGTCTTCAAGCGTAGCACCAATAGCAGTTGCGCCTAAAACTCTACCACCAGAAGTTTTCAATACACCACCATCTAATTTAGCGCCAGCAACATAAACTTGGCCGTCAACGCCGGTTGGAAGTGTTATTTCGTAGCCAGTTTCATACTTTTGAGGATAGCCGTTTGAAGCTAAAATAACACAGCAGGCACTACCATTATTAAATTCAACGTTACACTTATCTAAAGTGCCGTAAGTTGTTGCTTTCATAACTTCTAAAAGGTCAGTTTTTAAAAGTGGAAGAACTACTTGAGTTTCAGGGTCGCCAAAACGGCAGTTATATTCAATAACTTTAGGCCCGTTTTTAGTAAGCATTAAGCCAAAGTATAAACAACCTTTAAACGTTCTATTTTCACTATTCATAGCGTTTATAGTAGGAATAAAGATAGTTTCCATACACTTTTTAGCAACTTCTTCTGTGTAATATGGGTTTGGAGCAATCGTACCCATACCGCCCGTATTTAAACCAGTATCATAGTCGCCAATACGTTTATGGTCCATAGAAGAGACCATTGGAACAAGCGTTTTACCGTCAGTAAACGCTAAAACGGACACTTCTGGACCTTCTAAATATTCTTCAATAACAATTTCATTACCACTGTTACCAAAAATTTTATCAAGCATAATAGAGTTAATTGCCTCAACTGCTTGCTCGCGCTCAGTAGCTATTATAACGCCCTTACCAAGTGCCAAACCGTCAGCCTTAATAACGATAGGAATATCACAAGTTTTAACAAATTCTAACGCTTTACTTGCATCGTTAAACACGTTATAGCTTGCTGTAGGAATTCCGTATTTCTTCATTAAGTTTTTTGAAAATACTTTACTACCTTCAATTATAGCAGCATCTTTATTTGGACCAAAACAGTCAATACCAACTTTATTAAGCGCATCAACGCAACCTAAAACAAGAGGGTCGTCTGGCGCAACGATAGCGTAATCAATTTTGTTTTCAAGCGCAAACTCTACAATTTTATCAATTTCTTTTGCACCAATATTTACGCAAGTAGCATCTAATGCAATACCGCCGTTACCTGGCAAAGCGTAAATATTTTTTACGTCTTTATTTTCTTTAATTTTTTTAACAATAGCGTGTTCTCTACCACCGCTACCAACAACTAAAATATTCATTTATACTTCCTTATTGTAAATTGGGAATTTTTTGCAAAGTTCTATAACTTCGCTTGTAACTCTTTCTTTGCTATTTTCATAGTCATAAATAATATCACTTATGAATTTAGCAATTTTAACCATTTCTTCTTCCTTAAATCCTCTTGAAGTTACGGCAGGAGTGCCAATTCTTAAACCGCTTGTAATAAACGGACTTTGAGGGTCGTTAGGAATAGCGTTCTTATTTGCTGTAATATGAACTTCATCTAAACGTTTTTCAAGTTCTTTACCAGTAATATTAGCGCTTGTAAGGTCTAAGAGCATTAAGTGATTGTCCGTACCGTTAGAAACAAGCTTAACACCGTTTTTCATAAGTTCATCAGCTAAAACTTTAGCGTTTTTAACGATTTGAGTTTGATATTGCTTAAATTCTTCAGTAAGCGCTTCACCTAAAGCAACGGCTTTTGCAGCAATAATGTGCATTAAAGGTCCGCCTTGAATACCTGGGAATACTGCTTTATCTATCATTTTACCAAACTTTTCTTTACATAAAATTAAACCACCGCGTGGACCACGTAAAGTTTTGTGAGTTGTAGTAGTAACCACGTCAGCATAAGGAACAGGACTTTCATGTAAACCAGCCGCCACCAAACCAGCAATATGCGCCATATCTACCATATAGTAAGCGCCAACTTCGTCCGCAATTTCTTTAAACTTTTTAAAGTCAATTGCCCTAGCATAAGCAGATGCACCAGCTAAAATTAGCTTTGGCTTATGTTCTAAAGCAAGCCTTCTAACTTCATTATAATCAATTACTTGAGTATCGTTACTTACCGCATAAGATACAATGTTAAAATATTTGCCAGAAATATTAACAGGAGAACCGTGAGATAAGTGACCGCCGTTAGCAAGGCTCATTGAAAGCACTGTGTCGCCAGGGTTTAAAAGCGCAAAGAATACCGCAAGGTTTGCGTTTGCACCGCTATGTGGTTGAACGTTAGCATATTCAGCACCAAAAAGTTTTTTAGCTCTTTCTCTTGCAATTTCTTCAACTTCATCAACGTAAACACAACCGCCGTAATATCTTTTACCCGGATAGCCTTCTGCATACTTATTTGTTAATACCGTGCCAGCAGCAAGTAAAACCGCTGGTGAAACAATATTTTCTGATGCAATAAGTTCAATATTGTGCTCTTGTCTTTTTAATTCCCTATTACAAGAAGCATAAACTTCACTGTCAAATTGTTCTAATTTGTTAAAAAACATATTTTTCTCCTTTTTAATGGTGGAAAAGCCTTAAGCCTGTAAAGCAAAGCACCATATTATATTTGTTTGACGTGTCAATAACAACGTCATCTCTTATAGAGCCACCTGGCTCAGCGATATAAGAAACACCACTTAAATGTGCTCTTTCAATATTATCGTCAAATGGGAAGAAGGCGTCAGAACCAAGAGAAACACCGCTAATTTTAGAAAGATAATCTTTAATTTCTTCATTTGTTAATGGTTCTGGGCGACTTGTAAAGTATTTTTGCCAAATACCGTCACTACATACATCTTCCTCGTTTTTATTTATATAGCCGTCAATAATGTTATCTCTTTCAGGTCTACCAAGCGTTGGTAAAAATGGAAGATTTAAAACTTTTTCGTGTTGACGTAAGAACCACGTGTCAGCCTTGCCGCCAGCCAAGCGAGTACAGTGAATACGTGATTGTTGACCAGCGCCAACGCCAATAGCTTGTCCGTCATAAGCATAGCAAACTGAGTTAGATTGCGTATATTTAAGGGTAATAAGCGAAATTATAAGGTCACGAACTGCGCTTTCAGGCAAAGTTTTATTTTCAGTTACAATATTTTTTAGTAAACTTTCATCAACTTTAAAGTTGTTTCTACCTTGCTCAAACGTAATACCAAAAACTTGTTTACGTTCAACAACTTCAGGAACGTAATTTTCGTCAATCTCAATAATATTGTAAGTGCCTTTACGCTTTTTCTTTAAAATTTCAAGCGCTTCGTCAGTATAGCCTGGAGCAATAACACCGTCACTAACTTCGCGAGAAATAAGTTTAGCAGTTGTTTTGTCGCACACGTCAGAAAGTGCAATAAAATCGCCAAACGAACATTGCCTATCAGTGCCTCTAGCCCTTGCATAAGCGCACGCAAGAGGACTATCATCAAGACCTTCAACGTCACTAACAAAGCAAGCTTTTTTTAAGTTATCGCTTAATTTAATGCCTACTGCCGCAGAAGTTGGCGAAACGTGCTTAAATGAAGTTGCTGCAGGTAAATTAAGCGCTTCTTTCAACTCTTTAACAAGTTGCCAAGCGTTAAATGCATCTAAAAAGTTGATATAGCCTGGTTTACCGTTTAAAATTTTAATTGGAAGTTCGCCGTTTTCCATAAAAATTCTAGATGGTTTTTGGTTAGGGTTACAACCGTATTTTAATTCAAACTCTTTCATTTTTATCTCCAAATGATTATAATTCGTGCTTGTTAATTAAAACTTCGCTATATTCGCTAGTTTCTAAATTAGTGTATCTAACGTATAAGGAAATTTTATTGTTTTCGTTTAAGTTATTCCAAATATCAGCACTAAATTCGTTAATATCATTAGGAATACTAACTCTTTCTGGCTCGCCTTGGAAAGTTGGAATAGGATTGCCATCAGTAACGTATGTATGAATAAAATGACCTAAACCGTTTTTAGATGGATAATCAAAAGTGTAACGCGCGGTATCTGAACCAACCTCGTCAATACTTTTTAAAATACTCATTTTATAGTTAAAGTTGCCGTTTTCAAAGGTAACCATACCGCTAATTCTTGGCGTAAAGTTAGGAGCATCCGGCTCAAAAGCCCTTGTTTTAAGCGCTTTTGTAAAACACTTACCATCTACTAAAAAATCATAAATAGTATCAGTTTGGTCGCCGTTTGTTACAATAAGTTTATTTTCAAAACTCTTAACTGCAGAGTAAATGATTAAAGAAGGGTCTTCAACTTTTGATAAATCGTATGGCGTTGTGTAAACGTTGCCGCCTTCAATAGTAAATATACGATTACGGCTATTTTCACTTCTACCCATAATAAAGTAAGCTATAACGTTATGTTTACCGTCATTTGACTTGCCAATTACAATACCTCTACCAACGTATGGATTGCCACTAATACGCTCACCAATTGTTTTTAATTCATAAATATTCATAACTTTTCTCCATTTTTCAAACTAGCACATACTAATTCTACTGACTTTGGTAAAATTTTCCACTCTGCTTGTTGCATAACGCGTTTTTGTAAAGATAACGCCGTATCTCTCTTTCTAACGTTAACAGCTTTTTGCATAATAATTTTACCACCGTCAACAACTTCGTTAACAAAGTGAACGGTTGCTCCCGTTACTTTTACCCCGTATTCAAGTGCCTTTTCGTGAACTTTTAAACCGTAATATCCATCACCGCAAAAAGAAGGTATTAACGATGGATGAACGTTTATAATTCTATTTTCAAAAGCACTAATAAATTCTTTTGATAGAATACATAAAAAGCCAGCTAAAACTACAAGGTCAATATTGTTTTCTTTTAAAACTCTAATAAGTTCAGCGTTAAAATCTTTGTTGTTAGGAAACTCTTTTCTTGAAACAACAGCGCGCTTTATTTTAGCAGTTTTTGCCCTTTCTAAAGCGTACGCATTGCTATTATTTGAGATAACAAGCGCAATTTTGCCGCTTTTTATAATTCCATTATTTTGCGCGTTTATAAGCGCTTGTAAATTTGTTCCGCCACCGGAAACCAAAACTGCAATTTTAATCATAATGTCGCCTTAATTAAAAATTACGCCTTCGCCTTTAACAATTTCACCCATAATATAAGCATCTTCACCGTGTTTACGTAAAATTCTTAACGCCTTTTTTGCATCTTCTTTTTTAACAACAACGCTCATTCCAACACCCATATTAAACGTATTAAACATATCTCTTTCAGGAATATTGCCAACCTTTTGAATTAAATTGAAGATTGGTAAAATTTGTAAGCTTGCCTTATTGATTTTAGCAGCATAACCTTTTGCTAAGCTTCTTGGAATATTTTCATAGAAACCGCCGCCTGTGATATGTGAAATAGAATATACCTTTACTTTTTTAATGAGTTCAAGTATTGGTTTAACGTAAATTTTAGTTGGAGTTAGTAACGTTTCGCCAACGCTCTTACCGCCTAATTCTTCAACTGGTGTAGTAATATCGCTATTACCAATATCAAAAACTTTTCTTACAAGTGAAAAACCGTTACTATGTACGCCACTTGATTTAAGAGCAATAATAACGTCACCTTCTTGCATTTGTGTATTGTCAATAATCTTATTTTTATCAACAACGCCAACAGAAAAACCTGCAAGGTCGTATTCGTCAACAGGATAGAAGCCTGGCATTTCAGCAGTTTCACCACCTATTAAAGCTGAACCACTTTGAACGCAACCTTCGCAAACGCCTGAAACTATTGATGCAATTTTTTCCGGTATGTTTTTACCGCATGCAATATAGTCTAAAAAGAAAAGTGGCTTTGCACCGCAACAAATAACGTCATTAACGCACATTGCAACACAGTCAATACCAATAGTATCGTGCTTGTTAAGTAAAAACGCAAGTTTTAATTTTGTACCAACACCATCAGTACCGCTTACTAAAACAGGTTTTTTAATACCCTTAAGGTCAAGTTCAAATAAACCGCCAAAACCACCAACGTCAGAGCAAACGCCCTTTGTCATAGTTTTAGCAATATGTTCTTTCATAAGTTCAACAGCCTTGTAACCAGCAGTTATATCAACGCCAGCCTTTGCGTAACTTTCAGATTGTGAATTTTTAATCATTATATTTCCCCTTTTATTCTTTACCATTCCAGCAATACGTACATAACTTGCAAGGTGGCAAGCCTATTGCTTTTACAATACCCTCAAGCGTTTGGAATTCAAGAGAGTCAAATTTCATTTGTTTACAAATTGTGTTTCTTAAATTTTTGCCACGTTCAGTAGTTCCGTCAGCATACTCTTCAATGTATTTAAAACCTTCTTCACCCTCAAGCTCAAAAATAACTTTTCTAGCAAGCAATTCCATTTCGTTATTAGTGCGTGAAAAGTTAAGATATTTACACTTATACATAATTGGTGGACAAGCCGAACGCATATGAACGGATTTTGCACCGTTATTGTATAAGAAATCTACAGTTTCACCAAGTTGAGTACCACGAACAATACTATCGTCAACAAACAATAAGTTTTTACCCTTAATGAGTTCAACAATTGGAATTTGTTTCATTTTAGCAATCTTTTTTCTTTCCGATTGATTTGACGGAATAAAACTTCTTGCCCAAGCAGGAGTATATTTAATAAACGGCCTTGCAAATGGAATACCGCTACCGTTAGCGTAACCTATTGCGTGAGGAGTTCCAGAATCAGGAACGCCACTAACGTAATCAAGTTTAGGCAAAGTGCCGTTCTTAATTTCCGTTTCAGCCATAATCCTACCATTATCCATTCTAAAAATTTCAACGTTTTTACCTTCGTAAGTTGCGTTTGGATAACCGTAGTACGCCCACAAGAAAGCACACATTTTCATTTCATCATAGCCTTCAAATAAAACTTTAACTTCGGTATTAGAAATATCGCAAATTTCGCCTGATTTTAATTCTTTATAATCAGAATAACCTAATTTTTCATAAGCAAAGGACTCAAATGAAACGCAAAAACCGTCTTTATTTTTACCAATTTTAATAGGCAAACGTCCGTCTTTATCACGAGCAACAATAAGATGCCCGTTATCAAACAATAAGAGTATAGATGCTGCGCCTTTAATTACGCTTTGAGCATATTTAATGCCTTCGTGTACACTATCTTTCTCTTCTATCATTGCTGCAATAAGCTCAGAAGAATTTACTTTATTGCCTGACATTGATTGGAAAATACCGTAACCGCTATTTAAATAACTATCAACAAGTTCGTTATTGTTATTGATTGAACCAACCATTGCAATAGCATACATACCGAACTTTGACTTAATTAAAAGTGGTTGAGGGTCTTGGTCACTTATACAGCCTATACAAGCGTTACCGCTTAGCCTATTAGAAATATTATCGAATTTGGTTCTAAACGGAGAGTTTTCAATATTATGTATTTCTCTTTGAAAACCCTCTTCATCATTAAGCGCCGCCATACCTGCCCTAGCATTACCAAGGTGCGAGTGATAATCAACGCCAAAGAAAACGTCTAAAACGCATTGTTTTTTACTTGTTATGCCAAAAAAACCACCCATAACTACTCCTAATTATTAAGCAAAAAACAATTTAGAAAGTGTCATAGGGTCAACGTATTCCCCGTTCTTATATACACGCATATTGCCAGAAGCAATTTCGTCTATTAAAACAACTTCGCCGTTGCAGTAACCAAATTCAAATTTAATGTCGTATAAAATTAAACCTTTTTCTTTAAGGTCATCTGCTACAATTTGAGTAATTTTTTGAGTCATAAGTTTAGTATCTTCATATTGCTTATCGCTCATAACGCCTAAAGCAATTAAACCTTCTTTTGTAACGAGTGGGTCGCCCTTTTCATCATTTTTAAAAGTAAATTCAACGTATGCGTCAAGGTCGGCACCAGCTTCAATATAATCGCCGTAACGCCTAATAAAGCTACCAACAGCCTTGTGTCTGCAAATAACTTCTAAACCTTTACCAAAAACTTTTGCTGGTAAAACTTCCATAGTAGTGTCTTCTAAATTTGCACTAACGTAGTGTGTTTTAATGCCAGCTTGCTTTAATTTTTCAAAGAAATAGATAGACATTTTAAGATTAACGTCACCAACTCCTTCAATGGTTAAACCTACGGCATTTTCACCTGGGTCAAATTTACCGTCTTTACCAGTACAATCATCTTTAAATTTTAATAGATAGTTGCCGTTATCAAGTGCGTATACGTCTTTTGTTTTACCTTTGTAAACTAATGTTTTTGCCATAAAAATTACTCCTTATTTATTATATTCGTTTTCAATTTGATTGTTTTTTAAAAGAACAGCGTTTGTATCGCTAACTCTTTTATCATCTAACATTTTTGCTAAATCTTTATTTTCAATAGCAAGCATTTGAATAGCTAGAAGCGCTGCGTTTGTTGCGCCGTTTATTGCCACAGTTGCAACAGGAATACCTGAAGGCATTTGTACGGTTGAATATAACGCATCAACACCGTTTAAAGCGCCAGATGCTACTGGAATACCAATAACAGGTAAAGTTGTTTTAGCTGCAATTGCGCCAGCCAAGTGTGCTGCCATACCAGCGGCACAAATTATAACACCAAAATCATTTGCACGTGCGTTTTGAGTAAAGTTAGACGCTTCTTCCGGCGTTCTATGCGCTGAAAATACGTGAACTTCAAAAGGAACGTTGAACGCCTTTAAAGTGTCAATACCCTTTTTAACGATAGGTAAATCACTATCACTACCCATAATAATTGCTACTTTTTTCATACTAACTCCTATTTTATGCCCTTAAAAACAAAAAAAATTAGGCACTCCTACCCCTAACGGTAAGTGTGCCCAGACGGTCGGCTTTATATCCTATGTTCCAGCGTGGTTTTCCACTTGTTCCGTCAGTCGCAAAGGACATTTTTAAAATATATTTTAATTCTATCATTTTTAATTAAAATTGTCAACGACTTTTTAAGCCAAAAATCAACATTTTTTAATTAAATAACAATAATGAAACAAATAAAAAACGGCAACAAATTTAAGTTGCCGTAAGCATTATACGTTTAGAAAATATTTTTCAATTCTTTTACCAACTATTTTATTTGCATTTTCTAAAGTAATATGGTTTCCGAGTGAAGAAAGTTTTTCTATTGCAGTTAAATCGATATTGTTAAGATTTTTAAGGTCTAATGCAACTGTTTTTTCAGCCAATAAGTCATTTTTTATACTTGAAATTAAGCCGTTTACGTTAAAGAAATACAACGAGCCAAAAAGTTCGTATTTAACGTTTGAATTTTCTTCATTTTTTACTGTTTTTATGCCGTTTTTTAAGATTTTAACGTTAAGCAATATAGCAAGTGCAAAACCACCTACAACACCGTAAGTAAGGTCAAAGAAAACAGTTAAAAGCATGGTTGTGTATAATATTAAAAAGTCACGCTTTCCAAACATTGTTAAACGGGCAAAAAGTTTAGGATTACATATGTTTATTGATACGTTTATAAGAACTGCACTAAGTGCACAAAGTGGTATAAATTTTATAACTGACATTAACGCAAAATACATAATAAGTAAGAAAATTGCGTGAAATGCTCCTGCTAAAGAAGATTTTGCCCCGCTATTTATATTTGCACTAGTTCTAGCAATAGCTCCAGTTGCTGGCAAGCCACCAAACATAATTGAACCAATATTGCCAAGACCTTGACCTATTAACTCTTGGTTATAGTTACTTTTAAGCTTAGTCATACCATCAGCAACTGTTGCTGAAAGCAAACTTTCAAGTCCGCCTAAAAATGCTATAACTATTGTTGGAATTATAATGTTTAAGAAATTTAAATTTTCTACACCAGAAAATGATGCAAAATTGATAGTTGCACTAATATTGCCATAAGTGCTACCTATAGTTTTAATACCTAAGCTTTCACCTTTAATTAAAACATTTACTAAAGTAAATAAAACGATAGAAATAAATGCGCTTGGCAATTTTTTGTTTATTTTTGATATTAAATAAATAGATGCAAGAGCGCACGTGCCAAGTAAGAAAGTTGGCAAGTTAAATGAAGTAATTGTAGTAACGTAGCCAATAACTTTATCTAAAAAGTGAGTGCCGCCACCCGTAAAACCGCAAATGTCTTTTAATTGACCAAATAAAAGCGTTATACCTATTCCAGTTGTAAAGCCTACGATAATAGGATATGGTATAAATTTAACCAAATTACCGCATTTAAGTAAGCCTAAAACTATTAAAATTACACCTGCAAAAAGCGTTGCAAATTGTAAACCTATTAAGCCTATACTTTCATTTGAAATATAGCCAAAAATTATAGTTACAAACGCCGCTGTAGGACCGCCTATTTGAAACCTGCTACCACCAAATACCGATACTATAAAACCTGCTATAATAGCGGTAATTATACCCATTTGAATACCGCTTGAACCAGGCACAGACTGTAAGCCTAACGCAATAGAAAGTGGCATTGCAATAATTGCTACTAATAAACCACTTAAAATGTCGTTAACTATATACGATTTTTTATAATTTTTTAAACTGTTAAGTAATTCCATAAAACCTTTTTCTTACGTATAAATAAAAATAACTTTTTTAATATATCATAATTATAAAAATTAGACAACTAAATTTAATACACTATAAATATTTTTATATTATTTTGGTTTTACGCTATAAACAATAACGTGGCTGACCTTTGCCCGTCTTTGGTAGCCCGTCATTTGGCGGCCGAACTTTGGTTCTCACCACCTACCCACGCTAAACAAAAAAACACCTACGTAAAGTAAGTGCTTTTTTATGCTTGAAACTACCTTAATTAAAATCTGACCTTAATTAAATCACCGATGGTGATGAAATCCTCGTTTTGCTCGGATGAAATCTTCAGTGTGCCACCTTAGATTAAATTAAATCCGCCATCCTAACCTGCCACAAGGCAGATTTCATCCACGAAGTGGATTTCTTCCGCCGAAGGCGGATTTAGTTAAAAAAGACTGCAATTTTGTATCAAAATCGCAGTCTTTTTTGTGGTGGGGAGAGGTGGATTCGAACCACCGAAGGTGAAAACCGACAGATTTACAGTCTGTTGCCATTGGCCGCTCGGCAACCTCCCCAAAAATGGAGCTGGCGATTGGAATCGAACCCACAACCTGCTGATTACAAGTCAGCTGCTCTGCCTGTTGAGCTACGCCAGCATACATTTATATTTAATTATTGATGGTGCCTCGGGGCGGAATCGAACCACCGACACGGGGATTTTCAGTCCCCTGCTCTACCGACTGAGCTACCGAGGCAAAAAAAATGGCGACCCGGAACGGGCTCGAACCGTCGACCTCCAGCGTGACAGGCTGGCGTTCTAACCAACTGAACTACCGGGCCGTAGCCATTTAATTGTCAATATATTTTGGTGGGCCTTCAGGGACTCGAACCCCGGACCAATCGGTTATGAGCCGACCGCTCTAACCAACTGAGCTAAAGGCCCTTAAAAAATCTGGTCGGGGTGACACGACTTGAACGTGCGACCCTATGGTCCCAAACCACATGCGCTACCAACTGCGCTACACCCCGCCGAATTTATTAGCCTTGATATAATACTATATAAAAAATATTATGTCAAGCAAATAAACTAAATTTCTTGATAAATTCAAGATTTTTATAATAACCGACAACATTACTTGCGATTGCTTAATTATATTAACATAATAAAAAAATATTTGCAAGCGTTTTATGTTAATTTTTAAAAACTTTTTACCATAATTTTACAATTTATTTATAACTAAAACAAAAAAACTCCCACTAAAAATTCTAGTGGAAGTTTTTTTGTTGTGATTTTAAAAATTAGTCGTTTTTAAGCAACTTTTTACCTTTTTTAATATCGTCAGCATCTTTAACTTCATTAACAACCATTTTATTAAGAGCGATTAACGCTATAACGTTAGGTACAACCATTAAATAGTTAAAGAAGTCAGTAAGTTCCCAAACAAGGTCGTTTTGGAAAGTAGAGCCTAAAACTACGAAGATAAGCGCAATAATAGTATAAATAATAGTGCCTTTGCCTTTAAATAAATATTCAAAGTTAATTTTACCAAATAAGTTCCAAGATAAAATTGTAGAGAAAGCAAAGAACGTAAGGCAAATTGCAACGAATACGTTACCAATAATAGTAGCAACGTTACCGCCACCAAATGCTATAGAAAATGCAGTTTGAACACCGTTAGTTTTAGTAACTTTAGTCCATAAATCTGAAGCAACGCCACCGTCATTATAAAGAGTTGTAATAACGATGAGAGCCGTCATTGTTAACACTACGAAAGTGTCAAGGAATACGCCGAACATTGCAGTACAGCCTTGTTCGTGTGCAGTTTTAACGTTTGCTTGAGCGTGTGCGTGTGGAGTAGAACCCATACCAGCTTCGTTAGAGAATAAACCACGTTTAGCGCCTTGTTGAATTGCTATTACGATAGCACCCCAAATACCACCACCTATAATTGCTTGTGGATTGAATGCATATTCAAAAATCATACCAATTGCTCTTGGTAAAGAAGTGATTCTGCAGCAAAGAAGAATAATGCCGCCAACTAAGTATAAAAGAGCCATTATTGGAACAAGTTTTTCAGTAACTGAAGCTAAGCGTTTTGCACCGCCAATGAATACAAAGCCTGCAATAACAGCAATAATAACACCAACAATTAAAGTTACCCACCAAACAGGTTCGCCCATAATAGCGTTAGAAACAGCTTCGCCGATAGAGTTAGATTGTACCATACCGCCTACAAAACCAAGTGCGATAACTGTAGCAATAGCAAAGAAAACTGCAAGGAATTTACCAAAGTTATTCTTAAAAGCAGTCTTTATGTAATAAACAGGACCACCTGAAACCGAACCGTCTTCATTAACAATACGAGTTTTTTGTGCAAGCACTGCTTCTGAATAAATTGTTGCCATACCTAAGAAAGCAATAAGCCACATCCAGAAAATAGCACCAGGACCACCTGTTAAGATAGCACCAGTAGCACCAACGATATTACCTGTACCAACTTGCGCAGCAACAGCAGTTGCGAAAGCTTGGAAAGAACTCATACCGCCCTTATTATTGTCACTCTTTTTCAAAACGTCACCAAACACTTGTTTTGCGCCTTGACCAAAATAGCGAACTTGTACAAACTTTGTTTTTATAGTAAAAAACAAACCTACACCTATAAGCAAAATTACAAGGAAATAACCCGAAAAGTATGAGTTGAATTCCGCAAAGAATTTAAGTAATGATGCTTCAATTTTTGCCCACATAAACTTTCTCCTTTATATAAAAAAAATTTTAACTAATAAAAAATGGAGTTATCCAAAAAGAAAACTCCAACTTAAACTTAATTTTGCTAAACAATAGCAAATTCAATTAAAACTGTCCTTTTACCTGAGAGATTTAGCAAAATTAAAGTATTTTGCGTTGCCCCTTCGGTACCCATTTAAGAGTTCTCCAGAGTGCTATCCAACTGCGGTTGCTTTAACTTCCGCAATCTTCATATAGCATTTATTAAATTTGATATTATACTAACACACAACCAAATAAAAAGCAACTGTTTTTAGCAAAAAATTACAAAATTTTTAAACTATTTATTTTTATTTGACAAATTGAATTTAAAAGAATAAAATATCAAAGTTATATTATATAAGGAAAAGAACTATGAACGCAAGAAACGATATAAGAAACATAGCAATTATAGCACACGTTGACCACGGCAAAACTACTTTAGTTGACGCGCTTTTAAAGCAAAACGGCATTTTTAGAAGTAACGAAGTTGTTCAAGACAGAGTTATGGACAGTAACGATTTAGAGCGCGAACGTGGAATTACAATACTTGCAAAAAACACGGCGGTAAACTATAAAGGAACTAAAATAAACATTATAGACACTCCCGGCCACGCTGACTTTGGTGGCGAAGTTGAACGTATTCTTTCTATGGTTGACGGCGTTATTTTAATTGTTGACGCGGTTGAAGGCTCTATGCCACAAACAAGATACGTATTAAAAAAGGCGCTTAACTTAAACAAAAAACCTGTAGTTGTTGTAAACAAGGTTGATAAAGGCGGCAATTTAGATAAAAGTATGGATAGTATTATAGAGTTATTCATAGAACTTGGCGCAAATGATGACCAACTTGACTTTAAAACCGTTTACGCTTCCGCTAAACAAGGCTGGGCAAGTTTAGATACTACGCCAAAAAGCGATATGAGCGCGCTTTTAGATACTATCATTAGCGAAGTTCCCGCTCCTATTGGCGATGAAAATGACGGCTTGCAAACTATTATATGCAACATAGATTACGATGAATACGTTGGCAGAGTTGGTATTGGTAGAATTGTGCGCGGTAAAATAAAAGATGCTCAAACAGTTTCTATTTGCCATACTGACGGCAAAGTTTCTACTGCTAAAATTGGTAAACTTTATCAATTTGAGGGTTTAAAGCGCGTTGAAGTTGAAACAGGCACTATTGGCGACATTGTTGCTATTTCCGGCATAGAAAATTTAAATATTGGCGAAACAATTTGTTCGCTTAATAAACCGGAGGCTTTACCTTTCGTTGCTATTGATGAACCTACAATTAGTATGATGTTTATGGTAAACAACTCTCCTTTTGCTGGTAAAGAAGGTAAATTCGTTACCTCCCGCCACCTTCGCGCAAGGTTATTTAAGGAAGTTGAAACAAACGTATCTATGCGTGTTGAAGAAACTGAAAGTGCGGACACGTTTAAGGTTTACGGCAGAGGCGAACTCCACCTTTCAATACTCATTGAAGAAATGCGTAGAGAGGGTTACGAATTCCAAGTTTCACGCCCAAAGGTTATTTTTAAGCAAATTAACGGCAAAACTTGCGAACCTATTGAAGATTTAGTTGTTGAAGTTCCAAGCGAATACGTTGGCGCGGTTATGAGTAAACTTGGCGAAAGAAAAGGCGAACTTGTTTCTATGGACACTGGCGACACGGGCGAAACAAAACTCAACTTTAAAATACCTTCACGCTGTTTAATTGGTTATAGAAACGAACTTTTAACCGATACGAAAGGCTTTGGCACAATGGCATCGGTTTTAGACGGATATGAAGAATATAAAGGCGATATTAGGGAAAGAAACCGTGGCTCGCTTGTATGTTTTGAAGCAGGCGTAACTACGCAATACGGTTTATTTAACGCACAAGAAAGAACTACCCTTTTTGTTGGCCCTGGCTTAAACGTTTACGAAGGTATGATTGTTGGAGTTAACTCTCGTGAAGACGATTTAGTTGTTAACGTATGCAAACAAAAACACTTAACAAATAGCCGTGCAAGCGGTAGTGAAGAAGCACTTAAACTTATTCCACCAACGCTTATGAGTTTGGAACAATGCATGGAATTTATTGCCGATGACGAACTTTTAGAAGTTACGCCAAAGTCAATAAGGCTTAGAAAAAAAATTCTTTCAAAAGACTTGCGTATGAAAGAGTGGGCTAAAAATAGAAAATAGAAAAATAATTAAAAAGTGGCTTAAAAAGCCACTTTTTTGATTTTTTTAAACTATTCAATTATTAAAATTAAAGTATCTAAACAATATAAAGTTACGTTAGTTTTTATTGAGCCGTTTTCGTATGTGAACGGAATTTCTTTAATTTCTCCGTCCCCGTCAATAAAACTTACTTTATTAGGCTTACTTGGGTAAACAAGTTCTAAATTTTCAACTTCGTCATAGCAAAGGTTTATTAAACTTGTAAGGTTTCTACCGTCTTTTAAAGTACCTGTTTTAAGGTACATATTTTCATCGCCAGCATAGTAAATAACAGGCTCGCCACTATTTTTTAAAATATTAACAAACTGTAATTTGCGCGCATGGTTTAAAAACGAATAGCCTTGAATATACGTTGCTTCGCCATTAGGCGTACCGCAAAATACTACCATATTACCATTAAACTCGTTTTTATATTCAAGCGTGCCGCTACCTAAATTTATGAGCCCTTTTTCAAAGTCGTTATATACAAGTTTTGAAGTTTCAACAACGCTTTTATTTAATGCGGTTAATTTTTTATATTTAACAGGCACTTCAACAAGTTTGTTAGTAACGTAAATTTGGTCTGCACTTGGCTTTAACTCGCCGTCGTATTCTTCAACTTTTACGCCTAAATACTTTTCAAAACCGCGCTCGCCTATCTTTTTAGCACTTTCGCCACTAAAAATTGCATTGCCTTTTAACTCTTCTAAAAGTTCTAAATCATTAAAGAAAACGTCATTATTATCTACAAAACAAGTTATACCGCCTTTTGTAGCGCTAAAATACATAGGAAAACCTAAACGCTCAAAACACTTTTCTCCAAAGGTGTTAAGTTCGCTTGTAATTGACTTTTTAAAGGTAAATTGTTTAGTTTTTGGAACAGGAATTTTAAAACCGTGCCATTTTATACCGTCAACAAGGCTAGCTAGAGTTTGATAAAGCCCCGCGTTTTTAGTTAAAATTTTTCTATATGCTAAACCGCTTTGCCACTCAATTTCATCGGAAGCGGAAAGCCTTGTTATCCAGTGTTTTGCGCCTTTTAAACCTTCTAATATTGAGCCAACGTAGTGCGAGTGAAGCTGTTTTGCAGTTTTACTATATCTATGGTGCGGCGTTGTATCAGTTTCGGCAAGCAAATAGTCGGCTTCAGCGTATTCAACGGCTTGTTTTGCCGCTCTAAACATATTGTAAGTAAAGCCGCTAGTAGAGTTATATGAATAGTTTGCGTTGCCAAGCCTTATAATAGTTGGATTATTTTTACCTGCAACAATTTTTGCAAGGTCAACGCTATTGTCGCCACCGCTACATAAAACGCCTTGAATAGACGGGTCAACGCTATCAATAGCACTGCGAATTATCTTAGCAAACTCTTTAAGAGTTTCAAACTCAACTTCTACGAATTTTTTCGTATATTCTTCGCTCTTTTCGTGCTCGGTTGTTACTATATTATAAAGTTCTTCACGGCTTAAATTAGTGCCCGCCACCTTGTTAAACCTTGCCATATGGTTTTTACACGCACAACCTTTGCCCGGCCTATGAATAAGCCTAAAATCATCGTCTAAAAGTATAGCGCTTGGGTGGCAAGACGCAATCTTAACGTAGCAATCGTAAACGTACTGTTGAAAATCGCTATCAAGCGGGCAAACAATACCGTCACCCTTACCGTCAGTAAACCTAATATATTCTTCAAAAGGCACTTCGGTTTTATACGCGCCGTGGCCTATTGTTGACTGAACTAAAATACCGCTTTTAAGCCCGCGCTTATCAAGTTCAACCTTTATTTTTTTATAGTTGTTTAAGTAGTAACTTAACTTATCCTTAATAGGTACGCTATCAGGATTTATGCGCACAAAAAATACCGCCAAGTTGCATACGCCGTTTTTGTATTGATTTTCTATATCGTTACAAATTTCGTTAATTTGGCTATCGTTATTTATTTGCGTCATCATTATTGAATAAGTTATTAGTTTTTTACTCATAAATATCACCTATAATTATTTTACAATAATTTTTACGTTTTACAATATTTTAATTATATTAAAAACTTATCATTTTTTTAGATTTTAAGTTTTAACTATTAAAAAATATAATTTTTTATTAAAAAATCCGCCAAAAGGCGGATATTTTATTCTATAATTAAAATTAATACGTCAAAACAATAAAGTGTTTTTTCTAAATATATCGTGCCGTTTTTATATTCAAACGGAAGTTCTTTTATTGAGCCGTCACTATCAACAAAACTTACCTTTTTAGGCTTAGTTGGGTAAACAAGTTTAACCTGTTCAATTTCATCATAACAAAGGCTAAATATGCTTGTAAGGTTTTTGCCGCTAGGAAGAGTACCAGTTTTTAAGTAAACGGTTTCATCGTTAGCGTAGTAAATTACAGGCTGACCGCTACCCTTTAAAATTTCAATAAATTGAGCCTTGCGTGATTCGTTTAGGAAGGAATAGCCGTAAATTTTTTGCGCAACTTCCGTTTTAGGATGACCTGCAAATACGGTTATATTACCGCCAAGTTCGTTTTTATATTCAAGCGTTCCGTCACTTAAATAAGCAAGTTCTTTTTCAAAAGTATTGTAAATTAAATGAGAGGTTGCTTTAACTTTATCATTTAATTTAACTAATTTTTTATATTCAAGTTGTGGTTGAACGGCATTTCCCGTAGCAAAAATAAGGTCGCCCATAGGTTTAATGCCCACGTAATCTTCTACTTTTACACCTAAATACTTTTCAAAGCCACGCTCCGCCACCTTTTTTGCAGTTTCACTACTAAAAATAGCGTTACCCGTAAGTTCTACTTTTAATTCTTCGTCAGTAAAAAACTCGTCGTTATTATCGGTAAAACAAGTTATACCGCCAACTTTTGTTGAGTAGTACATTGGAAGCCCTAAACGCTCTAAACAAAGTTCGCCAAAAGAATTTATATATGCGTTTACAGGTTTTTTAAAATTAGGCTTTCTTACTTTTTGAATTGGAATTTTAAAACCGTGCCAAGTAATGCCTTCAACTAAATTTGATACGGTTTGATAAAGATTAGCGTTCTTGCTTAGCATTTTTCTATAAGCAATAGCAGACTGCCACTCAATATTTTTAGACTTATTAAGCCTTGTTATCCATTGTTTAGCGCCGTTAACGCCTTCTAAAATAGAGCCAATATAATGTGCGTTAAGTTGCTTTGCACTCTTACTATATCTAACGTGTGGGCAAGTGTCGGCTTCCATTAAATAGTAGTCAACACCCTTGTATATGCTTAATTGCATTGCGGCAGAAAATAAGGAATAGGTAAAGCCAGAAGTTGAATTATAAGAATAATACCCGTTGTTAATTCTTAAAATTGTAGGGTTATTTTTACCCGCCAAAATTTTAGCAATATTAACAGCGTCATCACCGCCGGAGCAGAATACACCTTGAATAGTTGGGTCAACGCTATCTATTGCCGAGCGAATAACTTGTGCAAGTTCTTCAAGAGATTCGTTTTGTACGTCAAATAAAATTTTGGTATATTCGCAACACCTACTATCATCGCTTGTAACAATTTTAAAAAGTTCTTCACGGCTAACGTTTGATTTTGCCCTTTCGTTAAACCTTTCCATATGTTTTTTACAAGCGCAAGCCTTACCACCGCGTGGCATAAGCCTAAAATCGTCGTCAATTAAAATTGTTGTTGGGCCGCAAGACGCAATTTTTACTACCGAATCATATAAATACTTTTGAAAGTTTGTATCAAGCGGGCAAGTTATACCGCCGTTTGTACCATCGGTTAACTTAACGTATTGCTGAAAAGGTGGTTCGTTTAAAACGTCCCCATGTCCAAGCGTTGATTGAATTAAAACACCGCTTTTTAAACCGCGTTTATCAAGTTCTTTTTTAATTTTTTTATAAGTTTCAGTAAAATATTCCGCCTTGTCAAAAACGGGATTGCAATTTGGGTGCAAAGGCATACAAAATAAAGCAAGGGTACAAACGCCTTGCTCATATTGTAATTGCACGTCGTTACAAATTTCTATAATTTGGTCGTCACTTGTTATTTGTGATGGCATTATTGAGTATGCAATAAGATTTTTAGCCATAAAATTTCCCTTTACTTTATAATTAAGAAAAGTGTATCTAAACAATTAAGTGTTTTATCTACGTAAATTGTGCCGTTTTCATAAGTGAAAGGAATTTCCTTAATAGAGCCGTCACAGTCAATAAAACTTACTTTGCTTGGTTTTGTTGGATATACAAGTTTAACTTGTTCAATTTCGTCATAGCAAAGGTTAAATATTGCCGTAAAATTATTACCGTTAGAAAGCGTACCTGTTTTTAAGTAAACGCCTTCATCGCCTGGGTAATAAATAACAGGCTCACCACTTTGTTTTAAAATATTAATGAGTTGATTTTTTCTTGTTTGGTTAAAGAACGAATAGCCTTGGAAGAAAGTATTTTCACAGTTTGGCGTACCTGCAAAAGTTACCATATAGCCACCAAGTTCATTTTTATACTCAACTGCAGACGGACTAACAAAAATTTGATTATTATTTGAGTCTAATTTAAAATATTTTGAAGGAACGTATGCGCTATTATCAAGTTGTACAAGTTTTTTAGAGCCTTGTTGAACTGCAACAGTGTTGTTCATAGGGTAAACTATTTCCATACCCGGCTTAATATCTTCAAACTCTTCAATTTTAACGCCTAAATACTTTTCAAAACCACGCTCCGCCACCTTTTTAGCAGTTTCGCTACTAAAAATTGCCTTACCTTTTAATTCGTTTAAAAGTTCTTCGTCATTATAACAGTAGTCGTTGCCGTCAACAAAGCAAGTAATACCGCCGTTATCGTTACCAAAAAACATTGGCAAGCCTAAACGCTCAAAGCACTTTTCAGCAAAGTTGTTAATTTCAAAATACACCCTACTCTTATATGAAAGAGTTTTTTGCTTTTGAACAGGTATTTTAAAGCCGTGCCAAGTAACGCCGTCAACAAGGCTTGCTACAGTTTCGTATAAACCGTTGTTTTTCTTTAAAATTTTTCTATACGCTACGCCACTTTCCCACTCAATATTTTCACATTTTGTAAGCCTTGTAATCCAGTGTTTAGCGCCTTTAATGCCTTCTAAAATAGAACCAACGTAGTGCGCGTGGAGTTGTTTTGCAGTTTTACTATATCTATTTTGTGGGCAAGTATCGGTTTCCGCAATAAGATAGTCAACACCCTTAAATTGAGTGTTTTGTATAGCAGCTCTAAGCATTGCGTATGAAAAACCGCTTGTTGAGTTATAAGAATAACTACCGTTTCCAATACGAGCAATAGACGGATTACCCTTACCTGCTAAAATTTTACTAATATTTACAACATCATCTCCGCCGGAGCAGAATACACCTTGAATAGTTGGGTCAACGCTATCAAACGCATCTCTTATAACTTTAGCTAAATCTTCAAGAGAGTCATATTGAACTTTAATGAATTTTTTAGTGTAATCTTCACACCTACTATCATCACTAGTAACAATGTTAAAGAGTTCTTCACGGCTCAAATTCGTGCCGTTTAACTCGTTAAATTTAGCCATATGCATTGGGCAAGCGCAAGACTTACCACCGCGAGCCATAAGCCTAAAGTCATCATCAACTAAGAATACGGCAGGTTTGCATTCCGCTACCTTTACAACACAGTCATAAATATATTTTTTAAAATTTTCATCCATAGGGCAACAAATACCGTCACCCTTACCGTCAGTAAACTTTATATATTCTTGGAAAGGCGTGTTTGATTTGTGTGCGCCGTGCCCAATAGTTGATTGAATTAAAACACCGCATTTTAAACCGCGTTTTTCAAGTTCGTTACTAATTTTTAAGTAAGTATCACAAAAACCTGTTACTTTGTCTCTAACAGGGTTAGAGTCTGGGTGTAGCGACATTGAGAATATTGCTAAATCTACAAAACCATCTTCGTATTGTTTTTGAATATCGTTACAAATTTGGTTTATAATTTCATCACTTTGCGCATTAAGAGGCATAACGGAATATCTAATAAGCTTCTTGTCCATACGGTTTCTCCTTTATTTAATGACTTTTAGTCAATATCTACTTTGTTAAGCAAATGCTCATCGTTAGTTCTTAATTCTTTTGGAACAACAATTTGGTCATAAGTAATGTAATATTTAGATTTAATTATTGCGTAATAGTCAACAAACGTTAACGCAATATATGAAATACTTGCAAGCGGAATAATTGCAAGAAGTGCCACAAAGAACGTTGAAATTGTTGAAATAATTGAAACAACGTAAACAAGCACGTTCATAATAAAATAAGATACTAAGCGTGAAAAAATTAATTTATGAGCGCCGTTTTCAAACGATTTTTTAAACGCAACAATAGGCGTTAAATTTTCATTTATCATTTTAGGTAAAACTAAGCCAACTAACGCATAGTTTAACGCATTAATAAAGAAAAGTAAGAATATGGCAATGGTAATAACGTATATACCTAAGAATTTTGCAGTAGCCACAGTAATGCCTAAGATTATTGAAATACCTAAAGTATAATACACCATTACGAAAATTGTTCTAAACAAAGCGTATGCACTAGCTTTTTTAAAGTTGTCAAATAAAGTGCTAAAAAAGCCGGCGTGGCGCATACAAGTCATATGCTCATAAACGTTAACGCCAATAGAATAATCTCCAAGAGAAAGCAAGAAAGACGTAAACGTTATTACTAAAAACATTGCTATAACAACAAACGTTATTTCTCCAAACATATTAGCAATTGTTTTAGACAATGCCGCAAGCGATTGCTTTATAATTTCGCCATACTCTGCACTGCTACCGTCAGGACTCATTAAAATAAAGTTTTTAATAATGTTGCGAGTTGCATCTAAAACAGTTGCAACTTCTTGACTTTTTAATATTGGCTCAATAACAATATTGGCAAATAAAAAAAGCGAGATTACACACGCCAAAATAACAACCGACTTATAAAGCAACGTTTTTAAGCAAAGAGCCTTATTAGACGTTGAAATTTTTACTGCATTAGTGATTTTCATAGCAATTCTCCTAATTACAATTTAGTTAAAAAAATTTTATCATAGATAAAATGTTTTTGCAATACTTTTTCATAAAAAAAAAGCGAAGTTATTTAACTTCGCCTAAAAATATTAAACTATCTAGATTTTAAGTAACTTTCTACTACTGAAGACAAGCCACCTAAAAGGTATTGAACGTCAACGTCATTTTTAAATTCGTCTAGCGCAACTTTTGGGTCTAATGAATAATAGTATTCAAGCGCACTAGAAAGCATTTGTCTTTTATACTCTGCACTTTCTTTATCACTAGGAAGTTGTTTGCCTTCGCTTTGAAGTTTATAAATTTTTTCATCAATGCTATTGTTGTATTTTAAAACCTCATCAATTCTTTTTTGCTGTTCCTTATTAAGCTCTTCAATTTTTTCTTTAACGTCTATAGCCTTTTCAATTTCAAGTGCGCTAATTGCCGAATTATACTCGTTTTCATAAGCCTGCAATTTATTAGCGTTATCTTTTAAACTAGAAGCTACTTCACTATCTACGTTTAAATACTCTTGAATTTTATCTTCGCTTAAGTTTTTGATGGTTTCAGCATAAATAGAAGAACGAGCTATGCCGTTTTTTACAGCCTTGTTTTGTGCATTGTCAAAAAGATTTTCATATTTTTGGTCAATACTTTGTTTTTTAACGCCGTCTTGTGCTTTAATCTTTTCTTCATTTTGAAGTGATTCTTGACGCTTTTTATCAATTTCTGCATCAAGTTTATTTTTGCCTAAATCATAGTTGTCTTGCGCATATTTATTAGCCAAATCATTAATTTCATCTTGACTTTTTTCAGTATATTCCATCTTTTTTAAATACTCGTCATCAACCATACCTTTAAGCTTATCGCTATACTTTTTAACGTTTTCAATCATTTCACTTTTTACAGTGCTAGTTTGATTTTTATTTTCTTTAGTGCTTACTTCATTTACACTTTGTTCTTTGTTTTCAACAGAATTAAATTCGTTTGAAGTAGTTTTTGCCTTTTTAGGCTCGCTATCACTACTTACCGGTTGAGTTTTTTGCTTTTTTAGCCAGTTAACTATCTTTTGTTCTATACCGTACATATTACTCCTTTTCTATACTTAAATTATCTCTTACACGTTTTAAAACGTTGCCGTTTTTAGTTATTATGCGTTCGTCACAATAATCAACTACAGATGGTTTTGTAACATTACTTTCTAAAATATCTTTTCTGTAAATTTTGCCGTCTTTAAGGTATTCAACGCAAAAATTTACGCCATTGTTTAATATGTGATAATTGCATCCTTGTTCTAAATTTACCGTACTCATAACTTCTCCTTGCGGTTATTAAAATTTTATTTTAGGGGGAATTTTTAATCGGTTATAAATTTGGCATTTAAAAAATTGTCAACAATTACTATAGCACTTGGCGAATTTGCGTCAGCATAAATTTCAAGGCCTTTACGACCTGTAAAAGTAGGCATAAATGCCTTACCAAATTCGTATATGCCACTATAAATTTTAGCAAATTTTGAATAAAATACTTTAATTGCACCGTCAACAGGATATCCTGCAACAGACGTGCAAGAATTAACGTTTAAATTTACAACGTTATCTTCACTAGTTTCTAAATTATATGCGCACGCAAATAAATTATTTTCTTTGCTTATATATAAAATATATAAAACGTTGTTTATTACACCTGCAATTTTACAGTCTATAACGTTGGGTATAGCATACGAATTAACAAGCCCAGTTTGATAAGAATATGTAAATAAAACGCCTGTATCGTTATTTAAATGTAAAACGTATTCAACGTCATTAACGGTTACGTTTGAAACGTAGTTTTTTGTTTTTAAATACTCAACGAAACCACCAACGGTTATCTTTAAATTATTTAAGGCAAATTGAGTGGTTAAATCTTCGACTTTAAACGAAATTAGATTCTTGCCCTTAGACAAATTAGCTTCAAATGAATATGAATTTTGCGCGTTTTTAAAGTTACTTTCTTTATAAAGAGTAACGTTATTTACTTTAACTTCCAATAACGCATTACCGCTTTGCAAAGTAGCGTCAAGCATAATTTTTATAGTGGACGCACCGTCTTTTAACGAGTTTAAAGTAACTGAAAATTCGTGAGTATATTTATTTGTTAGGTTGCTATATAAAAATTCAAGTTCAGTATAGCTATTTTGGTTAACCTTTCCTTCTAAAATTTGTATTTTATTTTCAAGTTCGGCTATTTTTAAATAAGCAAGTTTTCCGTAATCGTTTGTCACCATAAATTCTCCTTTAAATATTTAAAATAAATTATTGGTTTGTAAATTCGTGGATTGTTGTTGTATGAAACTATACTTACGCTAAAGTTTTTTCCTTTAAGTTTAGGCGTAATGCAATTTTTAGTTGAATTAACTTTATAATAATGTTTTATACCGTCACAACTAACTATAACTTCAGCATCATCTTCTAAATTAAGCGTAATTTTATAAAGTATTTTCTCACAAGGTAAAGAAAAATCACTTTCTATTCCCTGCCATACCTTTTTTAATGGTTTATCAAATAACTTTCCGTAGCCATCTATAACGCTAGCAACTTTTACACCTTTATCGTATATAGCAACAATTTCTTTATTTTTGCCATCAAATAAGCATATAGAAGTAATTTTACAGTCTTTCATTATATACGAAGTTCCGCTATGCAAATTGTAAACTAGCAACACGTTTTGTTCTTTTTTGTCAATTTTCATTTTCAATTTAAGCCAAAATTTGCCGTTACAATAAAGACCGCTAGCATCACTATTATCAACACCTTCTAAAAACGTGTCGTAACAATCTAAAATTTTTACCGCATCTACGCCGTTAAATTTATATATTCCGTTAGAAGATAAAAAATAAATATAATTGCCACAATCTGTAACGCTTTCGCCGTAAATTTTTCCAACTTTACAGTGTAAATTTGACACCGAAAAATCTTCTTGATTACCATAAGCAGATAGCCTTGTAATACCGTATTCTCTAAAGATATAAACGTAATCTAAAAAGCTAATTACTTTTAAAAGAGGACCGCGCTCGTCTGGAAAATCTATAAACCCTGCTTCATCAATAGAAATATACCAATTAAGCGGATTAAAATCATCAGAAAACCAAAGTGAAGTGCTTTTTTTATCTTCTGTTGCAAATACGCGCTCGTTATGAACGCACATAGAGTTGAATTTAGGCGCACCGTCAACGTATTTAAAACCTTTGCCGTCAAACACGCAAAGCGGGTCGCTTTGTGAAGATAATAATATTACGTTATCTCCTCCGTTATTATAAGTAACAGCGGTAGGAGTGCTTTTAAACCAAATACCCGTTTCTATAAAATTCGGCTCACTCTCATATAAATTACAAAAATACATTGTTCCGTTTGAAGAATAACAAAGTAAAACGTCTTTATCTTCACCACTTTCTACGTCATAATTTTTAAAATAAAAAAACTTTTTAGCATATAGGTTCTCAATATTAAGAGAAATTGGCTTGCCGTTTAACTTATACTCTATTAAACCTGCACCAGCCTTTAATGCTCCGTCAGCAATATCAAAATTTGCAATATATTTAGCGTCGCTAACCTTTTTAACGCTCTCGTCATCACTACTGCCAATACCGCCACTAAAGTTGCCTAAAGTAACTTTTGTTTTTGACATAGACGGAACGTCTAATGCGTTTTTATAAATTATCATAGCCACTTTCTTTCCTTAATTTTTTTAACCTTTTTAGATGCCAAACAATTAGTTAAAGCAGTAATGTATTTTTTATGCCAAGTAACAGCCTCCTCATAATCGCCTTTTATTAAAGAAAACTCTGTAATAACGCCTAAGGCAATTGCTCTTTTTGTAATTAAAGTGCCAAAAAATGAAGAATTTTCATCAATTGATTTTTGACTTGGAACATAAACGTATTCAACAACAACGTTTTTTTCGTTAGTATATATACCGTCTGGTTTAATTTCAGCGTTAACAGCGTTGCCATTTAAGCCTTTTACGCTTAAAATGGCAAGAACGTTTTTAGAAAAATTTTCGCACTTTATAACGCCGTCAACCACGGTAAAAGTTTGAGTATCTTTAAGCCTATAATAATCGGTAGCAATTTCTTCTTCAACCAAATTGTAGCAGTCTAAAAGCAAGTTAAAATCTTCTTCTACTTGAATATAATCATTAACCGCTTCGCCGTTAATATAGTTTTTAATATCGCCTCTGTTAAGTAGCGTTGTAGCAGTTTTTAAAATATCTTTTACCGTCATAAAAATTCTCCTTTAATTACGCTTCAGTTATACCTGTAAGCATTGCTTGACCGCATGGGCGTGAACAAATTAAATCTGCATACTTAACTAAAGTTGCTTTATATACAGGCTTATCTGCCACTTGCTTAATTACCCTGCCGTCTTCGCCTTCAAGCCACTTCCAATCACAAAGTTGGTGTAAAACGTAATCATCGGTATTAAGTAAATACATAGTGCCTTCAGGACAAAATCTATCGCTAACGATAGGAATTCCATTATATGAAATTGCCTTGTAACCGCCGTTTAAATCCATAACGTCAATATTGCGCTTGTAAGTAGAAAGGTGGTTTTGGAATGCACGTTTAACACCGCTTGAACATACTATGAAGTTAACGCGTGAACCTGCGTTTTCATCAAGGTAGTCAATTGCAGTTTGAATAGCCGTTTCAGAAATGTTTCCAACGTTATTTTTAATGTATGGAATAAGCCATTTGTGAGTTGCTCTTGAAAGTCCGTATAAATCGCCAGTCGTTTTAAAAATTGCACCAAGACCAGTAATTTCTTGGTTGTATGAGCCTTGAACTGTAACAAGGCTGTTTTGAGGAACAGTTGTAGAATTAAGAGTTGTACCACTAACCGTAATAGTTTTATTTTCTCTATCAATGCTTAATACACGCCTTGCGCCAGCGCTTGCAATAATAGAGCCGTCTTGAGCTGCTCTAAAGTCAATTACCATACCTTCAACAAGGTTTTTAACACTATCAACTTTAATTGCGCCGTTATTAATTTCGCCAACTTTTGCTAAAACGCCCGAACCATCGCCAAAAAGCATTCTGCCAAAGTTGTATGATGACGCTTTTAAAAGACCTTCCATTTCAGCGTTTAATAAGTTAACGAAGGCTCCGGAACTATTTTCTGAAGCTCTAATTGCCTTATCACTAATTTCAATTGTACCGTAAAGGTTTTTAAGTGTTAAAACAAATTGTTCGTAGTTGTTACCAGCAGCTTCTGGAAGCGCGCCGTCTTCTTCGCCAGCGCCGATACCACCGTTAATACCGTATTGAGCAAGTCTTCTAACTTCTTTGCCCCATACGTCTGATGCACTTTGCTTAATTTTTGCAAGTAATGGGTTAATAGCCGTGTTTAATTGTTCACTAACAACACCTAAATAAGCGGTTTTTAAAGCATCATCTGCATTTTTCATTGTAATCATAAATTATTGTACTCCTTATGTTTGTCTAAAATTTCCTTAGCAAGATTACCTGCTTCGGTTAACGTTTTGGGTTTTGACGGTGGAGTTATAAATGCCGTACCGTTTCCCGAAGTCAAATGAAGGCTTGGAATTTGGTTATTAATTCTTTCTAAATATGAACGAATAACACTTTCATATAGGGTTGGGTTTAATTCTATTTGTTTACTTAAAAATTCAAGTGAATTTAACTTTTTTTCACTTTCTTCTTTTTCCTTTAATAGAATTTCCGCATAAGCTCTATATAGCCTTCCGTTTTGATTATCGCCGTTCTTTTCGGCTATTTCAACAAGCGATTCTACCATGTCTTTCGTTTGTGGAAAAACTGAACAAATGGCAGATTTTTCCCGCAAAATATCATTTTCTTCTAATTCCGTTTTAGGTTGATTTGAAGTTTTTGATATTTCAATTTCCCTCTCCAATTCTTTTACTTTCTGACAGCGTCTGGTAAATTCAGATTGCAAAGAATTGTAAGCATCAACTAAACTTTCTAAACTATTAAACTTGCCGTATTTATTTAAAGTTTTAGCGCCTAAATCTTCTTCCGCCTCCGCAGTGTGCGCATCATTTAAAGTATTAACTTCAGTTTCGTTTAGCGTTCTAGCGTTTTCTCCCGCTTTTGTATCTATCATAATTAAATTCCTTCCTTAATAACTTCTAAATTGTTTTTTAACAAAAATTTTTTATGCTCTTCAATATGAATTTGAAGCCTATTTTTAAATTGCTCGTTATTTTCAGCCTCAACATCATACTCTAAAATTCTTCTTGTATGCTCGTCAACGTGAATAACGTGGTCATCATAACTATCTACAGAAACATCTTTTTTAAGCATATCTATATTTTCTTTTTCAGCTTTATTCCTATGAAGATTATTTATATCTTGAGCATTATCAAGCGAGCCATACCCTAATATTTCTAATATTTTAGATTTATTTCTTTGAGTGATTTTGCCGTTATCATCACCTAGTAAGCCTGTTTGAAGCATTTGAAGTACGGCGTTTTTCTTTTGTGCCGGCGTTTGATTAAGCTCGTTTTCAGTATCAAAAGCAATGTCATCGTAAGTAATGTCTGCACTATTAAAATAGAAGGCTTTAACACTTTTAGACGCACCCGCACTTTTCATAATACGCGTTTCAGTTGCAAACTGTTTAAAAAGCCTTAAAATATGTCTGCCAACTTCTCTTATTGCAGTTTTAATGTTATCCGCGGTAACTGAAAGCCTTGTTTCATCTTGTTCAATTAACAATTCAATAGCCGTACCTGAAAGATTTGTTTGAGAAAATGCCGTACTTCTTGAAACTTCACTTGAACCTGAAATAGATATAAACTCACTGTTTAAACGCTCTTCTTCATAAGTGAAATCAATTGGCACAGAATTAACACTCATCATTTGCGGTGGCCTACTACCTTGCCTATATACTATTACTTTGCCTGGAGATAAGCCCTCGTCTACAAGGTCATCGGTATCAATAGAGCCGTCTTCAACACTAATAACACCCATACTAACCCTATTCATAAACTCGTATTTTCTATTTTTAACAGCATTATACGAACGTTGCAAAGGTATTAATCTTTCAATTAAACTTACACCAAAAAAACTGCCCGTAAGTGAAATAGAATTTTGCTTGATAAATGGATATCCACGAGTTCCGTCTGCACCGTTTTTATACGGTAATTCGCCAACCGCAAGCAAGGTGTTTCCAGCTATAATAATTACTCTACCATTAGGATATTTTTCAGTTGGAAGTTCGTATTTTTCAATTAACAACACACTGTCGTGAACAACGGAAGAAACGTCAGTTTTGTTATATCCTCCGTTGTTTGAAATTGAATTTCCGTTGAAGGTAAACACGTCTATATCTTCACCGTTTAACACAACGCCGTACTCGCTTTCAATATCACTAACAGAATAAGGGCGTGCGTAAATAATACTTTTACAATCACTAAGTTCGCTATGGAAAAGCGAGTCGGGAAAAATTTCAAACGGAGAAACAGCCTTAACAACAACGTCACCGTCATATATTACTTTATCATCGCTTTCGCCCAGTTTTTTTCCTGATTTTTCATTCCAAGTAACCTTATAAAAAGCCGTTCCGCAAACCTCAGACCACATTGTAGCGTTGCTAATAATTTTATCAACTGCCAAACGTGAATACGTTGAATTTAAAATGTCAGAAGATATCATTGCTGTTTTTAAATCGCTTTCTTCAGAGCTTGCAGACCTAACCGACATTGACGGTCTAACTCGTGAAAGTTTGGCAAGCCTTGTATCTATAATAGGTGCAATGTGGTTAAAGACGTTGCGTGATTGCCAGCCGTAAAATTTATCTTCTTCTTTAACTTCGCCAGATGGCATAACCTCACAATATTGGTTTCCTGCTAAGTAGTTTAAATTTAGCTGCCATTGCCTTTCAAAATTTTGTCTTTCGCGCCTACGGCGGTTAAAATCATCTAAAACGGAAGCAACTAAATCTTCTTTAAAAGCTTCGCTTTTTAATTCTTTTGCCTTTTTCATAAACTCTCCTTATCTTTAATCGCTTTTTCAAGCGTTTTTAATAAACTTTTTGCACAATTTTTACATATTTTTAAAGCATCGCTATCGCTTGATAGTTCATCTTTTTTAACGTAAAATGCAGTTAAATTTGAACAACCTTTAATGTCGCAAGTAATTTGGTTATTACATTTGCAAATTTTCATTTTGACTTTCCTCCAATAATTTAATTAATCTAAATTTTTCTTTTTCAAGTTCCTCATCGCTTAAGTTCTTTACGTTTTCGCCTTCATTTTCAAACTCTTTTAATAGTTTTAGTGCAGAAACGTCTGGTGGAACAGGTTTTAAAACAACCTTTCTTTTAACCATTTTTATAGAACCTTCACCGTCATCACTATACTCTTCAGTAACTTCGGTTGAATCGTAACCAATTGCCCTTTTTAGTAGAGCGTCTTTTACCGTTTTGTCCGTATTTATTACCTCCTACGCGTCATTTTTCTAATTAGTTTTAACTTGTCTTTTTGCACGTCTGTCAACGCTTTAGACGGCGCATCTAAATGAGGTTTTGTCATAATATAGTAGCGAAGCTCGTCTAAAGCATGGTCGTCTTTTTTAATAGGAGTATCGCCCTTTCCCCATCTATAGCCTTTAATTTCTCGAATTAAATTGACGCAATTTTTAAAAATAAAAAGCTTATTGCTTTTAAAAAAACTTTTTACTCGGTTAATACCGCTAAACAAGTCTTTATTTACGTTAGTATTTACGTTTATTCCATTTTCGTAAAAAAGTTCAGCAACGCTTTTTGAATATGCTAAGGTTTTTTGGTTCGCTGCCGAGTCTATAAGCGCATTGATATTTCCGTTAAAATCACTATGCCAATTTAATTGCTTGCATAATTTTTTAATGCGGTTAGAATGTTCTTTTACGTCAAGCCCGCTTTCATAATGTTCGCCTACAACGTAAACGTTTCCATCATAGTCAACAGCGTAAAAATGGCATGATAGCGGATTTTTAAGGCCAGGGTCTATAGAAAGCGTATCTTGCCAATCACTAGGAATAGAAAACGGTTCTATAACGTGTATGTTTTCATCAAATTCAGTATAAACCCTGCCACTATCACTTGAAAATTCGCCATATCTACGAGTTAGTAGTTCTCTTTCGCTCATAGATGACGTAAGCATCTTGATTTCACGCTTATTTAAATAAGGGTTATCTGCCCATTCAATAAATTCATACCAAATTTCTTTTGAATTAAAGCAATTTAGGTAAATTTCATCGTAAATGAAAGTCAAACCCTTAAGCGGTGTCATAGTTCCAAAAATATCTCCGCGCTTGTCTAAAACACGCATTTTACACTCATCGTATATATCTTTAGGCGGTTCTTCATCAAACCATACAAAATCTAAGGAACTGCCTTGAAATTTTTCTCTACCTTGGTCACAACTTTTAAAACCTATGGTAGAAATGCCTCCAAATACGTTCCTGATTTTAATTTGGTCTATAACACCACTTTCCAAACTATCTTTTTTGCCAGAAAGCATTGTTGTTTCAACAATCCAATCTTTATTTAAATACTTTAAAATTTTATTTTGGCTCACGTCACGCTGAACTTGTTGAGAAAGCGAAACAACCCAACCAAAAACGTCTTTTTTGTTTTTTCTATAAGGGTGAATACCGCGTGCCATATAAACGCACTCTACCGCACCGCATTCTGTTTTGCCACTACGATTTCCTCCAAACACCCACCTATTGCGCTTTTTGCACTTGTGAAAAGCGACTTGCTTTTTATGCTTTTTTTTGCCAGTGTTGTAGCGAAAAATTAAATTGTTGTCATAGCGCCTTTTTTGTTCTTTTTCAATTTCTTTAATTTTTTGCACTAACAAATTTTGCATTTGACTTTTTACCTTTAAATTCTTTTTTTTACGACATTTTTATTATTTTTAACAATGTATAATTGTAATTATGAAAAAATTTACCTTAATTTTAATTTTTATGATATCTTCTTGCACTTTTTTTAGCTTTCAATTAAAGCCGAGTATTGCAAAAGCGCAAAATTATGAGTATTTTAGAGTTTTGAGCGAAAACGTTTATATTTATCAAGACAGTTTATGCAGTCAAAAATTATTTGAAGTGCCTAAAACCTACTACGTTAAAGCTGAAAGCATAACACAAGAATATGCGCGCGTTAGCTTTGGCTATGAAAATAGCGGTTATCCTGTAATAATTGGCTATATGAAAATTGGCGAGTTAACGGTTGTTGAAAACACTCCAACAAACCCATACAACTTAATAAAGGTTTCAACTGCACTTTCTGACATATTGTTTAACGACCCAAACCTTAAAAATGCTTATTTTAACGTTCCAACTAGCACTTTTATGACGTATTACGGCAATTACAATTTAGATAATGGAACAAAACTTTGCTTTGTTTATTGCAACAATAAACTTGGATACATAGACGCAAATTCATTAAATCCATTTACATTGCCTCTTAATAGCGACCCTCTACCGTCTGAAAACGTTGAAACGAACACAGATGTTGATGAAAATATAGAAAATGAAACCCTTAATCCGCCGTCAAGCTTAAAAGGCGAAGGACTTCAAATTATTATAATAGTTGGAATTTCTATAATATGTATCTCTATTGTTTACACACTTTTTAAACCTTCTAAGAATAAGGTTTATAAACGTGAACCTGTACCTTATGAAGATGATGAATAGCAATTTTGCACAAAATTAAATGCAAACTTGATTTTTAAATTAAACACACATTGAGTGTTTTTTACCTTGCTCGTTTAACACCCTTTGATAAGCTCCGCCAATAAAAGGAATTGTTAAGTATTTGTTAACAAACCATTCTTCATTATGCCCTTTATTTTTTAGTATTGAACTAAACGTTTTAAGAGCTTTAACTTGCTTTCTAAAATAATTTCTTGAAGTTAAATCAAAATCTTTCTCTTTAGGCAAAATTCCAAAATATTTATATGAAATTAGCGTTATTTGCTCATTATTTAAGCAATTTAGCGCTTCTTTTGCAATTTCTTTAAGTTCAAGCAAATCAATTCTAACGTTACACATCTTTAAAATTTTATCACTTTGCTTTAAAGTTGAACTATAATCATAAAAAGAATTTCTTGCCCTTGTTTTAATTAAATTTTCTATTTGATTAACTATTTTATCTAGCATCATATAGCAACTTAAAATTGTTTTTCCGTACAATTCCATACTTGTTTTCTCCTTTTTTTGCTAACCAAATTATAATGCACTTCAATTAATTTTTGCAACACAATATGACATATTTGTACAAATTAATTTATTTTTAAACAAATTTTTTAAAATGCTGTCATATAGTCTTGTAAAACGTAAAAATTTGCTCTATAATTTTATATTTGCGAACATTTGTTCGTATTTATTTTAAAAAAATATATATGACAATTTTTGTCACAAAAAAATAATTTTGCAAATTTTTAAAATAATGTTGAAAATATGCGCACGTATATGTTATAATAAACTAAGTTAATTTATAAGGTGTTAAAAATGAAGCGTATTACGTTAAAAACATTATTATTTTTATTTGTTGCCACCCTAACGGCTGGCATTTTTGGCGTAAGAGCAAATACTGTATACGCAAATAATGAGGCACAATTAAACACTGTTTTCTACTTACCTTCATCTCCAATTGAGTTTTACGACCTTACTGCACCTGTTGGCATAACATACAACAACGGCAATTACGCTTTTTCAGAGTATTATGATGATAAAGAAGATAATAAAAATGACGTCAACTCGATAATAGTTTATAATTCAACAACTAAAAGCTACGTTAAAGTATTTGATGATTCTTCAATTAAAAACATAAGCAACGTTGCCCTTTATAATAATTTTTTGTTCTACGTTAGCGGTTCGGAAATTTATTATATTGATATTAACAACATAACTAAAAAACCTGTTAATACCGGCGTATTTTCTTCAACCTATATAAGCGTAAACGAAAACGTTATTATAACAAACACAAATAACTCTATAAAAGTTTACGAACTTTCTACTTTTGACGGCGCACCTGTATTCACTTTTAGATATTCTATAATGGCAGAATCGTTTATAGGCTATATAGACGGCGGTAAAAACATATATTATCAAAATGCAAACGGTTTTTATTATTACAGTATAGAAACTAGCACTATTTACGAAATATTTAAGGGCGAAAATAAGAGCGCTATAAGCATAACAGATATAGGCAATAACCTTTACTACACTACTACTGACGGGCTCTACGAACTTGAAAAAGGTGAAAATAAAACACCTAAACTTTTATTAGGTGTTGATAAAACGTCAAATTCACTCGGTTTTCTTAATAGCCCTCAAGGCGTAACAAGCAAAGATGGCAAATTGTTAATTAGTGACAATAAATTAAATTGCATTCAAGAGTTTGACGTGCAGTTAAACTGTTTTACTAATTTTGCCATTACTACCGAAGCAACGGCAAATTATAGACTTACAAGTGACGCTTCTAATATATCATTAAGTGAAAATTATATTTACGTGTTGGACAAAACCACTCTTGATAATTCGCAAAATGCTAAGCGTTTACTTAAAAAATCTATAGAAAACGTTAACGAATATGAAAGAATTGACCTTTCATTCCTTTATAAAGATAACGACAATTACCAAATAGAAAAAATTGTATGTTCAAATGAACACGTTTTGATTTATGACGGAACAAATTTAACTTTATATAAACAAACAGAAAATAGTTTAGAAAGTATTTACACGGTTAAAAACGAGGCTATAACCAGCATTTCTTATTTAGACGGCAATTTCTACTACACTCACACGGCAAAAAGCCCTGAGCTAACGCACGACTATACTAAGGTGTATCAAATATCACTTCCAAATGAAGCTAATAATTTAGAAGCGTTAGAAGTTCAACAATTAACTAGCGGAGAAGAAATTAAAGGCATTGTTAACTCAATGACGGTTGACGTTTTTGGCAACGTTTACCTACTCTATAAAGATAGTAGCGAAGCCACGCAATATAAGCTTGCAAGATATTATGCAAACACTCTTAACTCAATAACCACACTATCATTAAACGCAAACCCAATTAAAATTAATTGTGATTTTGCTGGAAACGTATATTTACTATTAGAAAACAACAAAGTTGTTAAATACGTTTTAAACAGTCAAAATACAGCTTACGAAGCAACCTCATACTCAATTAACCTTGCGGGCGGAACTACTGTAAAAGATTTTTGCTTATCATATAAAAGCGATTCAGTATATTACCTTTCAAACGCTTGCATATTAAAAAATGAAGATAATTTATTAAACGTTTCTAACCTTAATTTAATTAGTGCTGAAAACGTTAATGAAAAAGCAATTTTAAATGACGTTTCATTTTTAACACTTAAGAAAAATGCTAAAATATTTAAAATTGAACTTGATAACTATAAAGAAATTGACGGTAAAAAATACTTTAATAACATAACTCCAATAACTGAGTTAAACACTTCAAAATGCTATCCTATAATTTCTGAAATTGACAGCGATTATTACTTAATTTCATATTCAGGTAGCGTGCTTGCATTAGTTAGAAAAACCTCAGTTTCACAAACACTAACAAGCGGTGCTGACGCAAGTATAATTGATAAAAATTCATATTCAAGTTACGGTATTACTGAAACGCAATATAATGGCGAAGAAATGTTTATTTCAAACACGGAATACGTTTTTGCAAAGCCAATATACAATTCAAGTTACCTTCTTTATAGTATTGAAAAAGGAACTAAGATTTATTTAATTAAAGAATATTGCTTTAATAATACAAAATATACGCTTATATCTCTTAGCAAAAACGGCGAACCTTACGGTTATGTTCCAAGCGGATATTTAACAAATTCAGTTGATTACAAAAACGAACCATACCTAACCACAACCAATAAGATAGGCGAAAATAGCCAAAAATCTGTTACAGATGCTTTAATGATTATGCTTATAGGCTTAACAATAACGTTAACAGCATTATTTATTGAATATAAACTATTGTTTAAAAGTGGAAAATAAAATAAAAAAAGCGTAAAACGAGACTGTTTTACGCTTTCAAATTGCTAAAAATAACCGCTACGTTTGTAGCGGTTATTTTATATTATTTTCTACCGTTATTATTTTTAATAAATGAAGGCAATTTATTTTCTTTAACTTTTTTTAACTTAATAGAAAAATCTTCGTATTCAAATTCAACGAACTCACCATTATAGTCAAGAACTAAAGTGTAATCATTTGCAGTAACGCCTATTTGTTTTTCACTAATTAACGCCCAAGAACCAGTGATTGTGTCAATACCAATTAAATCGCCAAATTCTGAAGTTAATTGACCGCTTCCATCTTCGTTTAAAACTAAAACTACAGAATCTTCAGTTAAGGAATAGTTCATAAAATTTTCACCAGCTTTAAGTTCAACGTATGAGTTTTTATTTCCAATTTTTATTGAACTAAATTTGTAAGTACCTTGACCTTCCGTTTGAGTACAACCACCCATCATAAAGCAAAGTGCTAAACAAATTGATAAGGTAAGTAAACTAAATACTTTTTTAAATGTTTTCATAACAAAACTCCTTTGTAACTTTTAGTATAATTTTAATAACTTAAAAAGAAAAAGTCAAGCGTTTTCAATTAAAAAAATAAGGATAGTAATATTACTATCCTTTTTTAAATAATTTCATTAATTTTATTTTAGCATTTCTAATTTTGAAAGCACACAATCTAATAAATCTATTATTACCGTAAAAATTTTTATAAATTTTATACTTAAAACTTTTTTCCAAATCAATAAACTTATCTTGCTTATAAACACCTGTTAAAACGCCTAAAACAGCCTCATATTTAACGTTATACTCTAAAGTCAAGTGATTGTCGCCACACATTACTAAAAAGTTTGGCGTGGCTTTATAAACCCTATGTAAAATATAAGCGCCGTTAGGCCTTTTATATAAAAGCACGTCACCTTTTTTTATGGTTTTTTCTAGTTTTTTTATGACTACACGGTCAACATTCTCTTTTAAAAGCGGAGTCATACTAGTGCCCTTAATTGGGGAAATAATAAACCCGTCTTTTTCTAAAACCTGTTCAAGTGAAGAATCAATCATCTAACGCTCCAATTTCGTTTAATTTTAAAATAAACGATTCTACGTCCTTTTCAACAAGCCCACTATCAACCTCATAAGCGGCTGTTAATGCTAAAACTAGGTCTTGCTTTGTTGCTCCCTTTACGAGTATATCCCATAAAAATGCACCCGTACTGTTTACGTTTAAATAGCCTTTTACCAAATCTCTTGACTTGCCTACTGGCATTGCAACGTATGAATTTTCAGTCATTTTTTGAAGTATAAAATCACTTTTAATTTTCATTTATATCACCTTTAAATATTTCTTTTATAGTAACAAAGGCACTATCCAACTCTTTTGTGCAACCTAAAATATAAAAACTTACACTGTTTACAAGCTTTGAAATTAAGGCTAAAAGCGTAGATAAATCATTTTTATTATCAAGCATAAAGCATTGCCTTATAAGCGGTTTTAACGCCTCGTTTCCGTCAATAAGTTTAACATAATTTTCATTTGCTCTAGTTAAAAATATTATTGAATTTAATTGCCTATTAACGTTGGAGCCTAAATTATGTTTTCCACACCAAGGGCTGCCATAAACTGTTACAGAGCCTTCTTCAATTTTTACAAACGGCTTATCATCGTTAATATATTCTAATTTAGAGCCAAGCACAGTTTTTAAATTGTTTACGTGCGTACTTTTTCCAGTGCCGCTAGGAGCAGTAAAAAGATATGCTTTTCCATTATAAGAAACAGCGGAACTATGAAGCAAAACAGTGCTGTGCTTTTTTAATAAAATTGTAGATATTTTGCGTAAAATTGCAACATTTTCTAATTTGTTGTAATCGTCAATTTTTGCCATTTTGCACTCAAATTCAATTTCTTCTTCACTAGGCAAATTTACAACGTGCAAAGGCTCTATATTGCATAAATAATTTTTAAGTAGCAGCTCTGTGTTTTTGCTTTTATATTCAATTTGAAAGGCTACGCCAGCAATTAAATAAACGTTTTTCATAATAAAAATACGGATTATTAAATCCGTATTCATTATATCAAAGCAATATAAAATTGTCAATATTAAACGTATTCTTTTTCTAGTGCATAACCGACAAGCTCAAATTCTTTTTCAATATCAAAATATTCAGCGTTATCGTATGCCATAAGTTTTGAAACGGAAACCTCGTATGCTGTAAGCGTTACTGTTTCAGTTTCACTAAGCTTTTTTTGATACTCGCGTGATTGTATTCTTCCTGATATTGCAATTTTCTCTCCAACACTCAAATTTTTAACAAATCTTGCATTTCTTCCCCAAGCTATACAAGGTATGTAATCACTTTTATTATACGCTCTATTTACAGCAACTAATACGTCAGCAATTTCACGATTAAATGGCGTTGTTCTGTATATTGGAGGCTTGCAAATATATCCAGATAAAACAATGTTGTTAGGATTTTTATAAAGGTCCTCGTTTAAAACCTCTTTAACAAAAACCGTTAACATTAATTTTGACTTACCGTCCACCTGTTTATTGTAACTTCTAAATTGACCAAATGCGCAAATTTGCGAGCCAATTTTTAAATTTCCAGTTTCAATAAGCCGTTCTGAAATAGTTACAGGTAATATATCCGCTTGACCAGATAGCCTTCTAACTAAAACCTCAACTTCGTAAAATCCCTCTCCGTACGTTTCGTGCGAATATTTTGCTTCAGTAACAATTTCTCCTTTAATGTACACCTTATTGTTTAGTTTTTCTTGCATAACGTCTCCTTTTTGTATTTTTACCCTTTTGCGTGTTGTACGCCTAAGGAATCTATAGTGTAATTATCTTTATAAATTAAATCGCTAATTTTAACAAACTCGTAACCCTTTTCTTTTAAGGTTGCAATAATATACGGCAACGCTTTGTAAGTGTTTAAACCATTGTTATGACACAAAATTATAGAACCGCTTTGCGTTTTACTTATTACCCTATTAGAAATTTCACTTTCGCTTAAATTTTTCCAATCTAAACTGTCAACCGACCATTGTATAGTGTATAAACCTAAAGCCTCCGCACCGTTAACAACAGCGTTGTTATAGTCACCATAAGGCGGTCTAAATAAGTTCACTTTACAATTAGTAATTGTTTCTATTGCCGAAATTGAGCTTTCTAGCTGATTTTTTATTGACGTACTATCAAGTTTGCTCATATATGGATGCGTTGACGAATGTGTACCAATTTCATGCCCGCTTTCTATAATTTTTGCAACTTTTTCAGGATATTTTTTTACCCAAAACTCAACCACAAAAAACGTGCATTTAACGTTGTAATCATCTAAAATTTTTAAAATGTTATCAGTATAGTCTGCGCCATACGCGCAATCAAATGATATTGAAATTTTATTGTCAGACCTATCTACTGAATATATAGGAACTTTTCTAGCCTCGCCGTTTAAATAGTTGGCACTTGCAGTTTTTGTATAATTAAAAACTGAAAAACTACATATTAACGCAATAGTAACAACTAACATTATTATTGAAAGTACGTTTTTATTAAACTTCATTAAAAATTGTCTCCGTTATATTATATAGTTTAAAAAAGTAAAAAATATGATATAAAATGTCTAATTTTTAATAGTTTAGTCGATTTTAAATAAAAAAAACGGCGGATTAAAAATCCACCGCTAATATTAAATTATATTATTTAGGCAACAACGCTTAAATCCGTATCTAAAACGGTGTAGGCAGTAGTTTGCACAACTTCTCCCCCACGTTTAACTTTAAACGAAATAACGTTTCCAGCTCTAATTGTTAACAATATGTCACCTATATTAAAGTTTCTATTAATATTATATTCAACGTCATTTACAACAAACGAAACAATAACGTCATTTACGTTTAAGCCCATTGTACTGCTAATAGAACCCTCATTAACCTTACTAATTGTAACCGTTTCAACAATTTTTCCATAGCCTTTTTCAGCATCGAAAACATATTTTGAATTGCTACTTAACACTTCTATTCCAAGCGTAATTTTTTTAGCATTACCGCCGTAATACATAATATTTTCTACGGCAGATTTAACTATTTCAAGCGGAATAGCATAGTTAACGTTTTGATCCTCTCCATCGCCGGCATTTGTTATACCTATCAACTTACCGTCAACGTCAAACAAACCACCACCAGAACTTCCGCTGTAAATAGACGTATCAATTCTTATTGAGCGGTAACTTCTTGTAGTTCCGTCAACAGATAAGTTTATATATTCATTATCAATACTAACAACACCTTGCGTTACGCTAATGCCTTCGCCTTCAGGATTGCCTATTGCAATAGCAGTGTCGCCAACGTGATAACCACTTGCAAAAGTAATAGGCTGAACGTTTTCATTAACGGCTTTTACACTTGAAGTTAAAGCTTTTACAATAGCAATGTCAGCAGTAACCGAACCGCCAACGTATTCACATTCAATTCCATAAGAACCGTAATCGTATTGGGTGCAGCCGTTTTCATCCTTACTTCCCATAGAAGTAGGGCCACCCTCACTTCCATACAAATAGCAAACTATTCTCTTTGCAAACTTAGATTGGTCAACCGAGTTTGCATCATATATAACGTGATAGTTAGTTATAAAATAAGTATAATTTGTGTCTACCTTATAAACAACGGCAGAACCTAGATAAAGCGCTGTTTCTTTAGTTGTGTGCATTGGACTTACTCTATAATTTTCCGTAAATTCAGTATATACTTTTGCGCTTGATTGAAGTGCTTTGTTAATTGAAATAGTATTCGAAGAAACGTTAATTTCTAAAACGTCTTTTAAAAACGCTTCATATGACGTGTTAGGATGAGTTTTTAAATATTCATCATATAACTCGTTAACAGTTATATCAATGCCGTCAATACCGTCTTCCCCATCTATACCGTCTTTACCGTTAGTAATTTCAAAATTATAGGTAGAACCGTCTGTATAAGTTATGGTATAAGTGTCAACAAGCCCTACGGAAGACGTTTTTTCTATGGACTCAATTGAAGGGCCGTTACCCGTTGATATTATGCAACCAGATAAACAAGTTAGCATAATTGATAAGGCAATAAGTATTGCAACAAATATACTCTTTTTGTTTTTCATATATTACTCCTTTTGAGTTAACAAATCATTACTTGATATTAAAATTATATCACAATAAAAAATTAATGTGAATAAAATTCACAAATTTTCATAAAATTTTCATAAAAAATAGGCTCCTAAAGAGCCTAAAATTTTTATTTATTAAAGTAGTTTAAGCGTTACAAATACTACGGTTGCTAAAAGAAGTGAAATAACCGCGTTTACAAATACTCTTAAAACCTTTGATTTTGTTGATTTTTCATTATTGTTATTCATAATTCACCTTATTTACCCTTTACAAGCAAGTCTTGCCAATAATACTCTTTTAAAGTTTGCCTAAGCATTTCACTATCGGCATACCTTACAATTTTACCACCACGAGCAATTGAAATAATACCCGTTTCTTCCGAAACAATAATAGCAGTAACGTTTAACACTTCCGTAACCCCAATACCAGCCCTGTGCCTTGTTCCAAGTTCTTTAGGCAAATCGCTCTCTTGAGAAAGTGGTAAAAAGCATCCAGCGGCTTGAATTTTATCATTTTGAATAATAATAGCACCATCATGAAGCGGAGTTTTAGGAAAGAAAATACTTTCTATAAGCGCACTTGAAATATCACTTTCAATTTTTACACCGCTATCTAAAATACTTCCCGGTATTTTTGTGTTAGATAATACTAAAATTGCGCCAACGTCGTTTTTAGACATATTTTGAAGCGCTTTAATTATTTCGTTTATACATTTATTAACGTTGTTTGAAGCCATTTTTACTGAATTTGCAGTTTCAATTGAAACACGTTTTGACGTTTTTGTATTCCAAACACTACGCTTAATTTCAGTAGAAAACATAACTACAACACAAATTACAAACGAACAAAGAAGTAAAATGTATATGTTTTGGTCAAAATCTGTAAGCAAAGTTAGCATAGATATAATTACTACGTAAAAAGAAAGCCAAACAGAAATTTTACTTGCATTATTTTTGGCAAGCATTTCAAGCAAAACAAAAATAGATAAAAACAATAGAATGTAAACAACTACACTAATTGCATCTATATTTTTATATATTGGTATAATATTTTCATTTATAAAAGATATAAATTTTTCCATTTTTACTCCTTTTAATTATTTGCAAACGCATTAAAAATCGAATTCCAAAGAACACTATCTAAACTAATTTCGCCACACTTGAACGCAGTGTCAAACTCGCATAATTTATCACAAATGCTCTTTAAACGCTTTACGTTAAACTTTCTAGCCTGCATTTTTGCTTTTTTTACGGCAAATTCTTTAACACCTAAACTATTTGCTAGTTCTACATCACTTAAATTTGATATTGAAACGTGTAAAAGCCTTCTAAAATGAAAATAAATAGATATAAACAACTTTTGCTTATCTTCATTTTTAGATAGCATATCACTTAAAGTTTGAAAGGCTTTTTGGTTATTTTTATCAGCTATATAGCCACTTAATTCGTAAATTTGATATTCAGTATCCTTAACGGTTATGGCGTTTACAGCTTCTTCATCTATAACGCCGTTATCTCCAACGTATGATATAAGCTTATTAATTTCTCCGTTAATTTTTGCCATATCATACGAGGTGTATTCTACAAGCATTTGAACGGCAGAACTATCAATAACAATATTACTTTTTAAAAGTGAGGCACGCAAATATTTTACAATGCTTTCTAAATCCAATTTATTACAATCAACAACCGTTATGTTAGGCTGATTTTTGAGCGGAGCGCACGCCTTTGAATTTATAAAAATTACTATTGACGTTTCTTCTACAGTATTAAAAAATTCTTTGAGTTTTTTTCCTTTTAAATCGGTGGCTGTTGGATAATATTCGCTAACCACAATTATACGTTTATCACTTAAAAACGGATAGCTTCTTACCGCAGTTAAAAACGACTCTATATCGGCTTTTAAATCTGCTCCTGTAAAATTAGTTAAGTTAAAGTCTGGCTCAACTAAAAAGGCGTTTTTTAGCGTTATAAGTGCGTTTTGACGCAAAAATGCATCCTCACCTTCTATATAGTATATTGGAAATATTTCATTTTTTACACTGTTTTTTAACTCTAAAAATTTCACCTTAATTCTCCCAAGGCTATTTTAACATTGTTTATTAAAAAAATCAAGGCTAAAATTAAATATTTATTAGTAAAAATACTAATAAAAATATTACAAAATTTACAAGGGAAATAATTTTTACCGTTTTTAGCTTAACGTTAATAACTCCGCTACACAATACCAGCCCAAAATAATAAAATACTGTTGAAATAGAAAACAAAACTGTGGTTTTTAAAACTATAAAAGAAAACGTGTTAACATACCAAACAATTAGCGAAACGAAAAACGATGAAATTTGCATTATAAACAGCGCATTGCTAAAAAGCATAATAATTACGCTTGATATAAAACAAAGAATAAATACAAAACTCATAAGCGGAACTATAAATGCGTTAAATAGCATAGATAATAGCGAAGAATTTAAAAAGAAATCGTTAGTAATAGGCAACGTTCCAACGTATGCTGATATGAACGGTGCAACAAATTTGCAAACTCTTTGTGGTAAAATATAGTTTAACAATTTTTCAATTTTAGGTGTTAAGAATACTAGTGATAAACAAGCTAAATACGATAAATAAAAACCAACGTTAAATAAGTCTGCCGAGTTTATTGTTAAAACTAGCACCATACTAAAAAATATTGATGAAAGCCTATCGTTTTTAAACCCAAAAGCTTTACTAAAACTAGAAACTGCTATAATTATAAACGCCCTTAAACAAGACGGTGTTGTACCGCAAAATGCAACGTATAAATAAAGCAATACTAAGGTTAAAACGTATTTTGTAACTTTGTTAAACTTAAATGGTTTAAAAATTAAATTTATAAATGCATACAAAAAACCAATATGCAAACCTGAAACTGCAAAAATATGCGCAACGCCAACGTCTCTAAACTTATTTAGCGTTAAATCTTTTATAAAATTAGTATCGCCTGTTAGCAATGCAAAAATAAATTCATAATTTTCAGCATTGGAATAACTTAACCTTTGATATAATAAATGTTTAGCGTAATTAAATACGTTATTTATATTTGTATCAACGTTTAATATATTGCTATTATTGCAAACGTAATTAACACCGTATCTTAAATTTTTACTATTAACGTAATTATTAGCATAAAAATTTAAAGCGTTTACAACTCCACTAAACTCAACTTTATAACCTTCGTGTAGTAAATTACTGCTATTAAAATAAGTTTGTATTACACTGCCTGAAAGTTCGCCATCTAAAACTTCAACGTATGCGTTTATAACATACCCAACGTCTGTAACTTTAATAGAATTAACCTTTATTATACTGCCGTAAATAGTAACGGTGCCAATATCACTAGCATTTATGTTGCTAAAAATTATAAGAGAAAAGCGAGCGCATACAATAAGCGTTATTATTAGTGAAACTATTAGCGCTATGTAAACCTTTTTATTTTTATTAATCACAAAACAAACTATTGTAATAATATTTACAAGAAAAAATGCGCAACCCAAAAAGATATAAAGGTTTAAACTGTAAATAAGCGTTACAGTACACAATATACCTAAAATTAGATTTGCGCATATTAAAATTATCGGTCTAAAATTTAATAATTTGTTAGTGACGTTTGTCATTATACTTTATAAGTTTTATTCTCTTTTGCTACTTCTACTAAGTTGTCAAACTCCTTAATTTCTTCTTCAATTTCGCCGTCAGTATAATTATATCCCACGTGGGAAATTAAGGTTTTAACGTTGTATTTCTTTGCTAAATTTACAACTTGTCCAACTGACATATGCGGTTTATTTTCAGTAAAATCTTTATCTAAAAACGCTCCGTCAGCAATTAAAAAAGTTGCATATTTTGCGATATCTTCTGCATTTTTACACATTTTTGTATCTGCAGTATAGCCCAAAATTTGTCTACCTTCATCCAACGTAATACCATAAGTTAAAACAGGATGTTCCATTTTGTAGAACTTAACTTTATAGTCGTTAAAGAAATATTTAACGTCACTTTGCTCTCTTATAGGTATAACCTTAAAAGCATCTAAATCATTAACCAAGTTAAATAATTTGCTATTATCGTTTGGCATATAAACTGCCAACGGCTCGTCCTTTCTTAAAAAGTCAATAGCGTATGAAAGCACTAAAATATCACTAGCATGGTCAAAATGAGTGTGAGATAAAACTAAGCATTCAAGCTCGTTAATATCTATCATACTAAGCATTTTAGACACTGAGCCTGCGCCACAGTCAAGCATTATATACCCACTTTTACCCTTTACTAAATAAGATGACGTAGAGCCACCATTTTTTGCAAAAGGACCGTATTTTCCTAAAACTGTTATTTCCATAATTATTCTTCCTTTATATAGTTGACATAAATTAAAAATTTATATTATACTTAAATTGCCTGCAGTGTACGCAAGGAAAGTATGTTGTTCCACGTTAATATATAAGGGAACTTGCCGTTTTTACAGCAATGCGTATTCCTAAGAAACTGCCTTTTGCGTTTCTACTAATTTGGGAAAGTCTAAACTGTAAAACGAAGTACCCACCTCTACAAATAGGGGTAAATAATTTTTCCATAACGGCACAGGCGGGTTACTTTAATAGCAAGGCAATTTTGCCATATAAATATAAACCTTTACGCTTAACTGGCGTAAAGGTTTAGTTTTTTTATTCTTCTTCCTCTTCTTCTGGAAGATTTACGTTGTGATAAACGTCTTGAACGTCATCATTATCGTCAAAAGCATCAAGCATTTTATAGAAAGTTACTAATTGGTCTGCTGAAAGTTCAATTTTGTCATTTGGTATCATTAAAATATCAGCTTCAGCAAGCGCAATGTTATTTTCTTCAAAATATTTTCTTACAGAAGAAAAATCTGCAGGTTGTGTTCTAATTTCAAATACGTCGTCTTCAACAATAACGTCATCAGCACCTGCATCAAGCGCCATTTCCATAACTGCATCTTCTGTAAGGTCAACGGTTCTTTCAATAATAAGAACGCCCTTGTTTTCAAACATATATGAAACTGAACCTGTAGTTCCCATATTGCCTGCGTATTTATCAAAAATATGCCTTACTTCGCCAACAGTTCTATTAACGTTATCTGTTAATGTTTTAACTATAACTGCACTACCGCCAATACCATAACCTTCGTATGTTTTTACTTCGTAGTTTACGTTTCCAAGTTCGCCAGCAGCTTTTTTGATTGAACGCATAATATTATCGTTAGGCATATTTGCTGCTTTTGCTTTAGCAATAACGTCTGCAAGTTTACTATTTGTAGAAGGGTCTGCACCAGCTTTTGCCGCAACTGCAAGTTCTCTACCAATTTTAGTAAAAATTTTACCTTTAGCAGCGTCTGTTTTTGCTTTTTTATTCTTAATATTCGCCCATTTGCTATGTCCTGACATAAAATTACTCCTTTATTTAAGTTTATACATTAAAATACTTAATGCAATTGCAACGTTTAAACTTTCTTGATTGTTTTCCATTTTAATAGTAACAATGCTATCAGCAAGTTCTTTAACCTCGCTGGAAAGCCCGTTAGCCTCGTTTCCAACTGCAATGCAAAGGTTATCCGGTCTTTTAAAACCGTCAATATCCTCGCCAGTTAAGTCGCCCGCTACAACGCTGTAATTTTTAAGCGCACTTTTTATAGTTAAAAAGTCGCCTTTATACAAATTAACGTTATATATGCCACTCATACTAGCCCTTACAACCTTATTAGAAAAAGCATCAACGCAATTTAGAAGATATATATCTTTAAAATTGAATGCTGTAGCAGTTCTAATAATAGTTCCTAAATTGCCAGGGTCGCTAACACCGTCTAATAAAAGACAGTTGCCTGTAGGCTCTTTAACCAACTGAGAAGGAATTTTTAAAACGGCAAGAACGCCTTGAGGCGTAGTTTCATCACTAATATAACTAAATACTTTTTGTGAAACTTCTATAATTTGCGCGTTAGTTTTACTAATAGCATTTATCATTTCGCTTACGCAAACAATATAAACGATATCTTTATTAAACATAACGGCTTCATTTACCATTTTTAAGCCTTCGGCTATATATAACCCTTGTTTATTGCGATGCTTTTTATCTTTAAGCGAAGCAATGCTCTTTATTAATGGATTTTGTATAGACGTATAAACCATAATTTTAAATGAATAGACATTGTTACAAAAGAAGCTTGTTTTAGCAAGCATTTATTTTGCACTTTGACAAATAAAATACAAAAAAAAACAAACAAATATTGTAACAAAGCCAAAACTTAAAGGCTGTCAATTAAAAATTAACAGCCCTAAAAAACACTTTAAATTTTGCTTTTAGCAGTTGCAACAAGTTGTGCAAAACCATTAGCATCATTCACAGCCATATCAGCAAGAACTTTTCTATTAAGCGTAATTCCAGCAAGTTTAAGACCATACATAAATTTGCTGTAAGAAATACCGTTTAATCTGCAACCAGCGTTAATTCTTGCAATCCAAAGTTTTCTAAAATCTCTTTTTCTGCGTTTTCTGCCAACGTAAGCATAGCTTAAAGACTTCATTACAGCTTGGCGAGCAACTCTATAAAGTTTGCTCTTAGAACCGAAGTAGCCTTTAGCAAGTTTCATTATTTTTCTACGCTTTTTAACAGCGTTAACACCTCTTTTAATAAGCATAATTCACAATCTCCTTTTATTAACCTTTATAAGGAATTATTGACTTAACAGTCTTTTCTTGAGTTTGAGAAACGTAAGCAGTAGTTCTTAATCTTCTCTTTCTTTTAGTAGTTTTCTTAGATAAAATGTGGCTTTTGTTTTGGTGGCCTCTTTTTACCTTGCCGGTAGCAGTAAGCGAAAAACGCTTTTTAGCACCGCTGTGCGATTTCATTTTTGGCATAATAAAATGTCCTCCTAATAAATTTTCATATAGTATTACCACTTAAAGTGGAATGTTTTATATAAATTTAGGCCTTAGGACCTAAAATCATAAGTATATTTCTACCTTCTTGTAAAGGCTTCTTTTCCATAGTTGCGTCACTTTCAACAAGCGCAAAGAATTTTTGCATTACTTCTACGCCAAGGTCGGAGTGAGCGTTTTGCCTACCGCGCATTCTAATTGAAACTTTAACCTTATTGCCCGCTTGTAAAAACTTAATAGTTTGTTTAGCTTTTACGTTAAGGTCGCCCACGTCAATAGTCATTGAAAGCCAAACTTCTTTAACTTCAACAACTTTTTGTTTTTTACGCGCTTCCTTAGCCTTTTTAAGTTGTTCAAACTTAAATTTGCCGTAATCCATAATTTTGCATACGGGTGGAACTGCGTTTGGCGAAATTTTAACAAGGTCTAAATCACTATCATATGCAATACGCAATGCTTCTTGACCGCTTACAATACCTAATTGTTCGCCGTTAGAGCCTATAAGCCTAACTTCACTGTCTCTAATTTCATCATTAATTTGATGCAAGTCTTTAATAGTAGTGTACCTTCCTATAAAAAATTAACGGGTTACAAAAGTAACCCGTTACAAAATACGCCTAAGGCGTTAATTGCACTATTCTGCCAAGCGAACATAATTGCCGGCGAGAAGGGTTAACTTCTGCTTGTTGCAATTATATTACCACTTATTTTAAATAATGTCAAATATTTTTAAGCATCTTTTTTAAAAATTAGTCAAGTTTTAACTCTTTAACTTCTTTTTTAACCATAGCAATAAACTCGTCAATAGTCATTTGACCTAAATCGCCAAGTTTTCTATGTCTTACACCAACCGTATTGCCGTTTTCAAGTTCTTTATCTCCAATAATGAGCATATAAGGCACTTTGTCAAGTTGAGCATCTCTTATTTTTTTACCAATTTTTTCAGCACGCAAGTCAAGATTTGGTCTTAAACCTTCTTCAAGCATCTTTTCCCAAATACCACGGCAATAATCTTCACATCTATCGTTAACGCTTAAAATTGAAGCTTGGAAAGGCGCAATCCAAGTAGGAAGCGCACCAGCATATTTTTCAATGAGAAGCGCAAGCGTTCTTTCATAACAACCAAGTGAAGTTCTATGAATAACGTATGGGTATTTCTTTTCGCCGTCACTATCCGTGTAAACCATTTCAAAACGCTTGGCAAGTTGGAAGTCAATTTGAATAGTAACAAGAGTATCTTCCTTACCAAAAACGTTTTTAATTTGAACGTCAAGTTTTGGACCGTAGAAAGCAGCTTCGCCGTCAGCTTCAGTGTAGTTAATGCCAATATCATCTAAAATATTGCGCATTGTATCTTGAACTCTTTCCCACTCTTCTTCACTACCAATGTATTTTTCTTTATTATTTTTATCCCATTTACTAAAACGGTAAGTAATTTCTTTATCAAGACCAATTGCTTTCATCATATAAAGCATTACGTCAACGCAACCTTTGAACTCTTGTTCAAGTTGGTCAGGCCTACATGCAAGGTGACCTTCTGAAATAGTAAATTGCCTTACTCTAATTAAACCGTGCATTTCGCCGCTTTCTTCATTTCTAAAAAGCGTAGAAGTTTCGTTAAAGCGCATAGGCAAATCTCTATAACTTCTTGGCTTATTTAAATATACTTGGAATTGGAAAGGACAAGTCATTGGGCGAAGCGCAAATACTTCTTTATCTTTCTTTTCATCGCCCATAACAAACATACCGTCTCTATAATGGTCCCAGTGACCAGAAATTTTATAGAAGTCACTTTTTGCCATTAAAGGCGTTTTTGTTAAAATATAGCCTTTCTTTTGCTCGTAATCTTCAACAAAACGTTGTAAAACTTGAATAGTTTTAGTGCCCTTTTCAAGCAATACAGGCAAGCCTTGACCTATTGTATCTACAGTTGTAAAGTAGCCAAGTTCCCTACCAAGTTTATTATGGTCACGAAGTTTTGCTTGCTCAATTGCTAAAAGATATTCATCAAGTTGGCTTTTCTTTTCAAAAGCCGTACCATAAATACGCGTAAGCATTTTATTTTTGCTATTACCGCGCCAATATGCACCGGTAAGCGAAGTTAACTTGAACGCTTTAATTTTGCCTGTTGAAGGTAAATGTGGACCTCTGCAAAGGTCTGTAAAAGCTCCTTGCTTATAGAAAGAAATTATACTGTCTTCAGGTAAATCTTCAATGAGTTGAACTTTATATGGCTCTTTAAAACGTTTACATAAAGCTATGGCTTTATCTCTGTCAAGCTCAAATCTTTCAATAGGCAAATCACTTTTAATAATTTTTTGCATTTCAACTTCAATTTTTTGTAAATCTTCTTGAGCAATTGGCGTTTTAAATTCAATGTCATAGTAAAAACCGTTTTCAACAACAGGTCCAATAGCCAATTTACACGTTGGATAAATAGATTTTACAGCTTGCGCTAAAACGTGTGAACAAGTGTGGCGATAAATTTCTAAACCTTCGTTATCTTTCATAGTTATGATTTGAACTAAATCACCTTCTTTAACGGTAGCAGAAAGGTCACAAAGCTCGCCGTTAATTTTGCCTGCTACGGCATTTCTAAAAAGACCTTCGCTAATTGCTAAAGCTACGTCTTTTACTAATGAATTTTCACTAACTTCTAAACTTGTTTCGTTGGGTAAATAAACTTTCATAATACTCCTTTGCAATAAAAAAATCCTTAAACTAAATAGTTTAAGGACGATATATACCGCGGTTCCACCTTAATTGCCTAAATAGGCCACTTTAATAAGCGTTAAAGTACGCTATGACTTTGGCTAAGTTTAAGTGGTTTCACTTGTCTCTACCTTGCATTGCCTTTCAGCCTAAGGGCAAATTCTCTAAAGCAAGAATTAAGGGCTACTTGTCTTAAATAACGCCATATTTTTTATTATTATATAACCCTTACCCTTATTTGTCAACTAATTATGCAAAATAACTTTCAGAAAAATAAACCTTTCCTCCATAAAATTCTTTAATATATTTTTCATTGTTATCATCTATTTTTGTTGCCAGCTCAACCTCGCCTGCACAAGAGAGTAAAATTTCCTTAATAATGCTTAAATTGTCACTGTCGCTATTAAGCAATTCACGGCGCTTTAACGGAACGTATTTCTTGTCGTAAACAGTTAGGTTTTCAACGTAAACTCGCTTACCACACTTATCTTTAATTAAATAAGTTATAAAATCTTTTAATTGCCCTTTTTCAAAGCGTGACGGAATATATCCACAAATTTCACTCCATTTTTCTTTGAGTGGTTTCATTCTAAAATTGAAAATTCCGTCAATAGAAAACTCTTTAAAGAGTTTTAGCCTTTTAATAGAATAACGTTTATCCTCTTCTAAATCTGCTGAAATTAGAGCAGTTAACAACAATTCTTCCTCATCCTTGTTAAGCCCTTTTAGCTTAATATTACGCTTAAAATAGGTGTACTTATAATTTATTGCAATAACATCTGCCATTTTATCTATTGCCTCAACTAAAAACGCGTCTTGATAACCGCAAGGCACGTCAATTATAAGTTCGCATCTATTTTTACCGTTTAAAATATCGGCTTTAAAATTTAAACAGTTTATAAACTCGTTTAAAGATGAATAGATATATAAAATATTTTTGCTTTTAGCACCACTTTCAGTAATTTTTAATTCGCTCATAATATCAAGTTTATGCAGTATTTTTATAATTAATTAAAAAAAAGTTAAAAAAGTTGGCTGTATTTTTGCGGTATTTGCCAAAATATTACTAAATGTGTTTACAATGAATGTTTATTGTGCTAAAATAATTGTGTTTTATAATAAATTATAAATTTTTTGTATAAGAGGGGTTTTATGGATAAATTTTACACTGTTAATATAAACGGTTACGATGCTTATCTTCCAATTTTGCCACTTCCATCTGGCATAAACATTGCATTTTTTAATTTGCACGGCAACTCTGAACTTACAGAACACTGCGGTAAAGAACTTGCTAAGTATTTAACTGATTGTGAAGTTTTAATTACGGCTGAATCTAAGGGATTACAATTAACTCACGTTACAGCTCGTGAACTTAACCAACACTATTACGCTGTTGCACGTAAGAGCAAAAAGTTATATATGCAAGACGGAATTGATATTACAATTGAATCTTCAATAACTACCGGCCAAGAACAAAAATTGTACCTTTCTAAACATGACGTTGACCTTATTAAAGGTAAAAAAGTAGGCATTGTTGATGACGTTGTTTCAACAGGTGCATCACTTAAAGGTTTAGAAGATTTAGTTATTAAAGCCGGTGGAATTATCCACAAAAAAGCATTTGTATTAGCAGAAGGTGATGCTGCTGATAGAAAAGACGTTATTTATTTAGCTAAAATACCACTACTCTAAGATAAAGGACTTAAAAATGAGAATAGTTATTAAAGTAGGCACTTCTACACTAGCCTACAAAACTTGCCACTTAAATATTAGAAAAGTTGAAGAACTTTGCAAAGTTATTAGCGATATTAAAAACGCTGGAAACGAAGTAATTTTAGTTTCATCTGGCGCAATAGCAATGGGCGTTGGCAAACTTATGTTACCAACCCGCCCTAGCGATATTCCTACTAAGCAAGCGTGTGCAGCGGTTGGACAATGCGAGCTTATGTATAAATACGATGAACTTTTTACAAAGCACAACCACACGGTTGGGCAAATTTTGCTTACCGGCGATGATTTTGAGCATAGTGATAGGCTTATGAATTTTAGCAACACTATGCGCCGTTTACTTGAATTAAACGTTATTCCTATTATTAACGAAAACGACACTATTGCAACAGATGAAATAGTTATTGGCGATAATGACACGCTTGCTGCAATAGTAACAAAAACCGTTAATGCCGACCTTTTAGTGTTACTTAGTGATATTGACGGATTATATACTAGTGACCCACACAAAAACCCTGATGCAAAACTTATTTCTAAGGTTGAAAATTTAACTGATGAAATTATGACTCTTGGCGGTGTTAGCGCATCAAATTTAGGCACCGGCGGTATGGCTACAAAACTTAAAGCAGCTAAAATTTGCACGTCTAACGGCGCAGATATGATTATAGCCAACGGTGAAAACCCTAATATTTTATACGATATTATTGACGGAAAGGAAATTGGCACAAGGTTTATTAAAAATGACAACAATTGAAATTTTACAAAATGCTAAAAGCGCCAAAAGAGAAATAGCCAATTTAAGTGAAAATCAAAAAAACGAAGCGCTTAAATGCATGGCAAACAGCATTTTACAAAACACTCAAAATATTTTAAAAGCAAACGAGCAAGACGTTTTAAATGCACAAGGCAAAATTTCGCCTGTAATGATAGACCGCCTTAAACTTACCGAGCAAAGAATTAGCGCAATGGCAAGTTCTATTTTAGAGGTTTGCACTCTTAGCGACCCCGTTTATAACGTTATTGAAACTTACGAGCATAAAAACGGCTTAATTATTGAAAAAACTTGCGTTCCTCTTGGCGTTGTTGCAATTATTTACGAAAGCAGGCCTAACGTTACTGCAGATGCTGCAACTTTATGTTTAAAATCTTCAAACGTGTGCGTTTTAAGAGTTGGTAAAGAAGCATACCTATCTGCTAAAGCCATAGTTGATGCTATGCGCCAAGGCTTAGAGCAATGCAACGTTACAAAAAACGCCATCTCTTTAATTGAAGACACAACTCGTGAAAGCGCTTACGAGCTTATGACTGCTACCGACTATATTGACCTTTTAATTCCACGCGGAGGTAAAGGTTTAATTGACGCGTGCGTACAAAACGCAAAAGTTCCCGTAATTCAAACAGGCACAGGAATTTGCCATATGTTTATTGATGAAAGCGCAAATTTAGATATGGCACTTACAATTATTAACAATGCAAAAACTAGCCGTCCATCAGTTTGCAACGCACTTGAAGTGTTACTCGTTCACAAAAACGTTGCCACTACCCTTTTGCCAAGATTAAAAGAAGTTTTAGTTGACAATAAAATTAAAAATGGCTTAAATGCAGTTGAATTAAGGCTTTGCGAAAAGTCGGCTAAAATTATTGATGGCACGGTAGCGGGCGAACTTGACTTTGATACCGAGTTTTTAGATTATATTTTAGCTGTTAAAATAGTTGACGGCATAGATGAAGCAATTTCTCACATATCTAAGCACTCAACTCATCATAGCGAAAGTATTATTACTAATAATAACGATAATGCAAAAGCGTTTACACTTAACGTTGACAGCACGTCAGTTTATGTAAACGCATCTACGCGTTTTACTGACGGCGGAGAGTTTGGCTTAGGTTGTGAAATGGGCATTTCTACGCAAAAACTCCACGCTCGTGGACCAATGGGCATTAAAGAACTTACAACGTATAAATATATAATTAAAGGAAACGGTCAAATAAGATAATATGAAAATAGGTTTTATAGGTTGCGGTAATATGGGCGGAGCGCTTGCTACCGCTGTAAACAACGCAAATATTCAAAAAACTTTATATTTACTAGATAAAAACGAAGAATTACAAAACGGCTTAGCAACTAAATTAAATGCTAATACTGCCGCTCTTAAAGAAATTATTGATAGCGCAAACTACGTTTTTATAGGCGTAAAACCTCAAGTTGCCTCTATTGTAGCAAGCGAAATTAACGAATGTTTAAGCTCAAGTAACAACAATCCCGTTTTTATATCAATGATGGCGGGAATTAATACTACTAAACTTGAAAATTTACTTTCAAATAGCGCAAAAATAATTAGAATTATGCCTAACACTCCTGTAAGCGTAAATAAAGGTATGATTTTATACTGCACTAACCGTAACGTAACTCAAGCAGAAGAAGATAATTTTGTTAAAATGCTTGAGGAAAGTTCAGTCCTTTCTAAATTAGACGAAAGTTTAATTGACGCGGGCTGTGCTGTTAGCGGTTGTGGTCCTGCGTTTGTATATATGTTTATTGATGCTCTTGCAAAAGGTGGCGAAAAAAGCGGATTAACTTATGATGAAGCTCTTGTTTATGCAACACAAACCGTTATAGGAGCTTCAACACTATTACAAACGTCTAATAAGACGCCAGAAGAGCTTAAAAACGCCGTTTGTAGCCCTAACGGCTCAACCATTGAAGGTGTAAAAAGCCTTGAAGAAAACAGCTTTTATAACGTAGTTATAAACGCGGTAGAAAAAAGTTTTATAAGAACAAAAGAACTAGGAAAATAAAAAAATAATCCACGGCAATTTGCCGTGGACTTTTTTATTTAAGTAATTCTATTAATACTGGCTTTATTTGCGCTGTAACAACAAGATAACCTTCATGAGTAAAATGACCTCCGTCTATTGTAAAACCGTCATAAACCTCTCCTGTTTTTTCGTTGAATAACGGTGTAAACAAATCAACGTAAGTATAACCATAACTTTCGGCATATTTTTTAATTCTAACGTTGTTGTAGCAAGCAAGTTGATTTTTTGCTCCCCAATACTCTCCTCCCATTGCAGTTAAAGAAAGTAACACAATTTTAGTATTAGGCAAATTTTCCTTAAAACCTTTCAATATGTTTTCATAATTTTCAAACATTGTATCCATATTATTTGCGCCAATAAGCATAACGCAAACTTTTGGTTTTAAATCATAAACAGAAACCTTAAGGCGACTTTCTAGTCCTATAGTAGTATCGCCTCCAATACCGCGATTTACAGTTATAAATTCAGGATAATACTCGCTTAAATTATAACCGTCTGTTAAACTATCGCCTAAAAAAGCAACGTCAACCTCATACTCATCATATAACGCATTTTCATCTGCATATGATGAAATTTTTTGATTATAATACGATTTAAAGAACTCTTCCAACTCTTTTTTCTGTTTTTCTTCTGGAAGAATTTTACCAAATAATATAATTAAAAAAATTGTTAGCGCTATTAAAACAAATGAAATTGTAGAAAGCAAAATTATATTTTTCTATTTCATAATCATTTACTCTTTACACCGTTTTTTACTAAATAATTTGATAACTCAACGTATGTTTCCGCACCTAATTCTTCGCCTCTAACCGAAACTGGAACGTTACAGTTTGACAATGCGTTCTCAATTTCCTGGCGGGTTAAATTATACCCTTTCATCAAGTTGTTTACAAGCGTTTTTCTTCTCATAGAAAACGCGTTTTTAACTAATTTTCGATATTCTTTTATATCTAAAATTTCAAATTTATTTTTATCAAATTCAATTCTTACAACAGCTGAATCCACGTTTGGAGGAGGCATAAACATTTGCCTATCAATATACTTTATTATTTTGCTGTTTGCAATTGCGCCTATACTTGCAGTAATTGCGCCATAATCACTTGTTTTTGGGCTGGCAACAAGCCTTTCAGCAACCTCTTTTTGAACCGTTACAACTACCCTTTCACAAAACTCGCTTTTTTCTACAAATTCCATAATAATAGGAGTTGTAATATAGTACGGCAAGTTTGCAATAATAGAGTAACTAGCACCTATCATTTCATCAACTTTTTTTGCACCAATTTTTAAAATGTCACTAAAAATAATTTCCACGTTGTTATAATCTTTAATGGTTTCATTTAACACAGGCTTTAATTTAGTATCAATTTCAAAACCGTAAACTTTTTTTACTTGCTTTGCAATTTCGCCAGTAAGCGTTCCTGCACCAACGCCTATTTCAACTACGGTGGAATTAGCGTTAACACCAGACTTTTCAACAATGCTTTTAAGCAAATTAGTGTCAGTTAAAAAGTTTTGACCAAAGCGCTTTTCAAACGTAAAGTTATTTTGTTTTAATATACTTTTAATATCCATAATAATTTTTAAGTTTTTACGCATTATAAGCGTGTAATAACACAAGTTTTTAACTTGCGGTTTACAAATTTAACAAATGATAAAGCGGGCTAATATTTGCCCGTTTTACATATTACAATTTAATTTTTTTAAATAAATTTATGGCATTGGCATATAACTTTTCAGCCAAATACTCTTTTTCTAAATTAAGCTTTTCAGCAACAAAATCATAGGTAATATCTATAAATTTTGGCGAATTTCTATTTCCTCTAAACGGAGTTGGCGTTAAATACGGGCTGTCAGTTTCCAAATGTAAAACGTCAAGCGGTAAATTTTTAAATACTTCAATACGATTACTATTTTTAAACGTTAACGAGCCTCCAAATGAAAAATGAGCACCTAATTTTAAAAGCTCCATTGCCGTTTCTAAACTTTCACTAAAGCAGTGCATTAAAAAGCCGTTTTTAAGTAAATTTTTATGTTCTTTTAAAAGCGTAACGGTATCTAAGCACGCATCGCGTGAATGAATTACAACAGGCAAGCCTAAACTTGAAGCATATTCAAGCTGAGCAATAAACACTCTTTTTTGTTCTTCCTTGTTAAAACCTTCATAATGGTAATCAAGCCCAATTTCGCCTATTGCAACGCATTTAGGGTGATTTGCATAAAACATTACACTATCAATTTGACTTTCGTTTCTTGCATTTTCTGGGTGCAAGCCTGCAGTAAAATAAACTTCACTATAATCACTAGCGTTTTTAGCGCATCTTTCAACGCTATCTAAACTACAACCGCTATCTATTACAAGAGAAACGCCTGCGTTTAAATACTCTTCCCTAACGGCTTCAATATCGCCAAAGATATAATCATCACTTAAATGAGCGTGTACGTCAACTAATTTTAGCAAACTTCCGCTCCTGACGGCATATCTTTCTCAGGTGCAACAAGCACTATTTTACCGTCTTTTTCCGCACATAATATCATACCTTGACTTAATACGCCACAAAGTTTTGCAGGTTTTAAGTTACAAACAAGAATAACCTTTTTGCCAATAAGTTCTTCCGGTTTATAGTAATTAGCAATGCCAGAAGCAACTGTGCGCTTTTCACCACCAACGTCAACCGTTAATTTTAATAATTTTGAAGATTTTTCAATTTTTTCACACGCTTCAACAACAGCAACTCTTAATTCAGTTTTAAAGAAATCATCAATAGAAATTTCTTCTTTATGTTCAATCTTTTCTATCTCTTCCACTTTCTTTTCCTCTTGGCTTTTTGCCATCATCTCTTCAATAGCCTTAATTTCCTTATTCACGTCAATTCTTGGGAAAATAGGCTCAGCCTTTTTAATAACAGTTCCTTCCTTTAAAACACCGAATTTAGCGTTATCAAACGTGTTTTCAAATTCTCCATCAATAGAAAGATAACTTAAAATTTTATTTGGCGCTTTAGTAATAAACGGTTTTAGCATAATTGCACTAATTCTAATACATTCAGTTAAAACGTACATAACCGTTTTAAGCCTATCACGCATTGTTTCGTCTTTAGAAATTTTCCAAGGCTCTGTTTCATCAATGTATTTATTGGCTCTTTGTATAAGTTTAAATATTTCAATAAGCGCACTTGGCACGTCAATTAAATCTATATACTTGCTTACCTCAGTAAACACTCCGTTTGCCATTTTGATAACTTCGTTATCAAGTTCAGTAAACTCAGTAGGAGTTGGCAACACCCCACCAAAATATTGGTTAATCATTGCCGTTGTGCGTGAAACAAGGTTGCCAAGGTCGTTAGAAAGGTCGCCGTTAATTCTCTTTAATAAACTTTCGTTAGTATAAACACCGTCATTACCAAACGGAATTTCACGAAGTAAGAAATATCTAAGCGCATCACAGCCGTATCTATCAACTAGTTCTTTAGGGTCGGTAATTTCAGTTCTAATATTTTCGCCTTTAGATTTAGAAAGTTTATCTCCGCCAATTAAAAGCCAGCCGTGGCCATAAACCTGATTAGAAACAGGAATATCAAGCGCCATTAAAATTGCAGGCCAAATAATAGTGTGGAATCTTACAATTTCCTTACCAACCATTTGAATATTTGCAGGCCAATATTTCTTAAATAAACTATCGTCTTCAGTGCCGTATCCAAGCGCTGTAATGTAGTTTGTTAATGCATCAACCCAAACGTAAACGGTATGCTTTTCATCAAACGTTACTGGAATACCCCATTTAATAGTAGTTCTTGAAACGCAAAGGTCTTGAAGCCCAGGTTTAATAAAGTTATTAACCATTTCGTTAACGCGTGATTTTGGTTGTAAAAACTCTTTATTATCTTCGTAAAGTTTTAAAATTCTATCAGCGTACTTAGATAGGCGGAAGAAGTAACTTTCCTCTTTACCCTTTTGAACAGGTCTGCCACAGTCAGGGCACTTACCGTCTTTAAGTTGAGATTCAGTCCAAAAAGATTCGCAAGGCGTACAATACCAGCCTTCATATTCAGACTTATAAATTTCGCCTTTATCGTAAAGTTGTTTGAAAATTGTTTGAACGCCTTTAACGTGATAATTGTCTGTAGTTCTAATAAATTTATCGTAAGAGATATCAAGTTCACGCCAAATATCTTTTAAACCGTCAACAAGCGGATTAATAAACTCCATTGGAGTTTTATTAAGTTCACTTGCTTTCTTTTCAATTTTTTGGCCGTGCTCATCTGTACCTGTTAAAAAGAAAACGTCTTTTTTAAGCATACGGTTAAACCTTGCAAGCGCATCGCAAATAACGGTTGTATAGCAATGACCTATATGCCAATTTCCACTTGGATAATATATTGGTGTGGTAATGTAAAATTTATTGTTTTCCATAACGTCTCCTAAATAGTAAACTAAATAATACACTTATTATATAACATAAAAGTTATTTTGTAAACACAATTAGCGCTAATAAAACGCCTCATTTACGCATAAATTTTAATATGAACGTTATTTTTACTGCAATTTTAATATCATCGATATTAACATTAATAATTTTTAATCCATCTTCCGTATTATTAACATTTAGTACGGCGGTAGAAAAAAGCACCAAACTGTGCATTTCTTTACTTTGCGTTTACGTTGTTTGGTGCGGTTTTAGCGCTCTCATTGAAAAAAGCAGTTTAACAAGCAAATTAAGCAGGCTTTTTAGCCCTATAATAAAGCTACTTTTTGGCAAAGTTTCTTTAAAGACTAAAGAACTAATTTCTATGAATTTATCTTGCAACTTGCTAGGTGTAGGCGGTCTGGCAACACCTTACGCCATTGACGCCTTTAAATATTTAGAAGAAGAAAATAACGAGCACGCAAAAAACGTGCTGTTTGTTATATCTGCAACGTCAATACAGTTGCTTCCAACTTCAGTAATGCAACTGCTTACGCAAAACGGTGAGCCTAACGCCTCCTATATAATTATTCCGTCACTTATTGCCACGGCAATTTCAACCACAATAGGCATAATACTTTGCAAGGTTTTTAAATGAATTTTTTTAACGTTTTAATTCCAATTTTACTATTATTTTTACTAATTTACTGCGCTTATAAAAAAGTAAACGTTTACGACACGTTTGTTCAAGGCGCTAAAACGGGGTTAGATTTAACCATATCAATTTTTCCATATATTGCAACCATAATTTTAATGGTTTGTCTATTTGAAGCAAGCGGATTAAACGGTCTAATAATTAAGATTTTATCGCCAATTTTTAACTTTTTTGGCGTGCCTAAAGAACTTATTAACTTAATAATATTAAAGCCGTTTTCAGGCTCTGGAAGCCTTGCACTTTTAAACGAAATAATTTCAAATTATGGAACTCATAGTTACGTTACACTATGCGCTGCGGCAATATTTGGCTCAAGTGAAACAGTGTTTTATATTTCAGCAGTGTACTTTGTAAAATGTAAAAATAAAAAAGCGGTTAAACCGATAATAATATCGCTAACCGCTTGTTTAATTTCCACTATATTAACTTGTCTAATATGCAAATTTTTTATTTGAGTTCAGTTTGAGAATATAATAATCTTCTACAGTTTTCACACTCTTTTATATTTCCACTAACAAGTTCGTTTTTGGCACTTATTGACATACCTGTTGCACAAGCCGGACAATAACAACTGTTAGTAGAAGTATCTACGCCAAAAATAATAGGAAATCTTTTATCTTCACGCTTTGAAATATATTTTTGCATTAAAGACGGCTCAATATTTTTAGCTATTTCTTCAAGTTCGCTTTTTAATGATTTTACTTCAGGAGCTTTAGAATCTCTTAACTCTTTAAATTTAGGCGCAAACTCGTTATATTGAGCTTTCATAACGCCGTTTTCTTCTTTAAGTTTATTGTACTCGTTAAAAATATCGTCAATATTTTTTTGTAAGTTTTTAATAGCATCTTCTTTTTGTAAAATACTATTAGCAACGTCTTGAAATTTCTTTTTTAAATAGTTAAGTTCATCGTCATTTTCACAACTTTCAACAGATTTTGCAAATTCTTCCGCTTGATTTTCAAGTTGTTTAACGTCACTTACAAGAGCGTTATAACTATCAATTAAAGGCTTTGCCTTTGCGTCAATACTTGAAGCAACTTCGCCAACAGTTTTTAAAAACTTGCTTGCAGTGTAGTATTTTTTTGCTTCTTCAGTCTTTTTTAAAGAATCTTCTATTTCTTTAACCTTTCCATCAACGCTTTGATACTTTAATAAATATTTAATTTGGTCGTTCATAAATATACCCCCAATTTTTTACAAATAATAATCTTCGTCTAAAAGTTCGCATTTTAAATTTAAAACTGCTTTTAAATTGCTATAGAACTTAGCAAAACCGTAAAATTCAGACGAATAGTGTGTTAAAACAATTAAATTTTTGCCACTATCAACAACTTTCAAAATAGTTGAATGTCTAACGTCACTAGAAACGTATAAGTCAACGTTAACGTTTTCAACTTCGCTTTCACTTAAGCCCGCACCGCAATAACTTGCCATGCTGTTAATAACGTTATTAGGATTGCCGTAAAGCATAATTTTATCGCTTCTAAATTCTTTTTTAGCGTTTTCGTAAATTTTACCAGCCGTTAATCCGTCAATTTTACTAATTTTACCATAACTGTTACCGCTTGGAAAAACGTGAACACCCTTTTCAATTTTGCCACCTAAGCCAACAGCCAAACACTCGTCAATACCGCCTTTTGCACTATCTAAATTAAGATGGCAACTAATAACGCCAATATCGTTTTGTATAGCCTTATATATAGCAGTATTTGACTTTACGTTATAAAGTGGGTGAAAAATTGCTGGATGATGCGTAATAACCGCATCAAAACCATTTTCAATAGCGTAATTTACAGCATTAACAGTTAAATCAAGCGTAAATAATACACTTTTAATATCTTTTTCAGTTTCAACAATAATTCCACTATTATCTCTATCGTTATACTCAGCGCAAAACTCGTTAGAAATACTAACTGGCGCAAGTTTTTCAGTTTCTAAAAACAATTCGTTAATTTTCATATAAAACTCCGTTTATTAATGCAAGTTTTTGCTCTGCCTCGTTTTTATCCAAACTAGAAACGTTTTCGTTACTAATAACACTGTTTAAAATTTTAGCTTCCATATTTAATTTATCTAAAAACTCAGCACTTCTTAATTTTAAATTATCACGCCCAAAAATCAATTCTTTTTGAGTGTAATTATCTTTACCAATAGTAGCCGAAATAGCATCGTAAAACTTTTTATCAAAAAAAGTAAAATCACTATCAATTTTATAACCTAAATCAATTAAAAGTTTTCTAACTTTATTAGAATTCTTTTGTGGCGACAAAACCAACTGCTTAACCCTAAACTTGCTCTTTTGTAATATACTGCAAATTTCTTCGCCACCCATTCCAGCAATAAAAACTACATCTGGTTCAATTTCGTAACCATCTAAACCATCACAAACGTATGATTTTACCTTGTTTTTATAGGGTTTTAGTAATTTTTCCGCTTTTTCTAAGCTAAGTTTTGAAATATCTGAAATAATAACGCTTTCAAAATCTTCACTATCAAGTGCGTACTTTGCAACGTAACCGTGGTCACAGCCAACGTCAGCAAATACACCACCTTTATTTACTAGCGAGTAAAGCGTTTTTAAACGCTTAGTCATTATTCTAAATACTCTTTAAGTTTTTTAGAGCGTGAAGGGTGCCTAAGTTTTCTAAGCGCCTTAGCTTCAATTTGACGAATACGTTCTCTTGTAACGTTAAACTCTTTACCAACTTCTTCTAACGTTCTAGGTTTTCCGTCATCAATACCGTATCTTAAGCGCAAAACTTTTTCTTCTCTTGGAGTAAGAGTGTCAAGAACAGAAATAAGTTGATTTTTAAGCATATTTGCAGCAACTTGGTCACTTGGAGAAGTTGCGTTTTCATCTTCGATGAAAGTTCCTAAATTACTATCGTCACCATCATCACCAATAGGAGTTTCAAGAGAAACAGGGTCTTGAGCAATTTTTTGAATTTCAATAACCTTTTCTTCAGATATTCCCATATAATCAGCAATTTCTTTTGGGCTTGGGTCACGGTTGTATTCTTGAACTAAAAGACGTGAAACTTTAACAACCTTGTTAATAGTTTCAACCATATGTACAGGAATTCTTATTGTTCTTGCTTGATCGGCAATAGAACGTGTAATAGCTTGTCTAATCCACCAAGTAGCGTAAGTTGAAAACTTAAAGCCTTTAGTATAGTCAAACTTTTCAACAGCCTTCATTAAGCCAAGGTTACCCTCTTGAATAAGGTCTAAAAGGTGCATTCCTCTACCAACGTATCTTTTTGCAATAGATACAACAAGCCTAAGGTTAGCTTCAGAAAGCCTGCGTTTTGCAAACTCATCGCCTTCCATCATTTTTTTAGCAAGTTCACTTTCTTCTTCCGTTGATAAAAGAGCAATTTTACCTATATCTTTAAGATATACTTTAACGGGGTCGTCCATTGAAATTTCTTTTTCTAATTGCAAAATAAGGTCTTTATCTTTTGCTAAAAGATTGTAAGTATCTAAAATCTCAATATTTTTTTCACTAAAAGCCTTGTAAATTTCTTCAATTTGTTCAGGAGTTAAATCAAACTTATCAATTTTGTCCATCAACTCATCGCTAGAAATTGCCTTTTGGTCATGATATTCATTTAACAAATTAGTAATAATATCGTTAAGTTTTAATGTGGAAATGCTCATTTTATCCTCCGTTTTTAAGATTTGTTAATTTTTGTGTAAGTTTTAGCAAAACTTTACCAATTTCTTTTCTACTATTTATGTCAGTTTCTTTTGCGTATTGCTTATTAAGATTAGCAATTTCCGTTTCTAAATTAAATTGCTTTAATGCTAATACACAGTCATTATAATACTTTTCTTCGCCGTCTTTAGCAATTAACTCACCACAGTTTAAAATTTCGTTAACTTCAACTAATTCATCATCATTAACTAATGTAGAAAGTTTGCTAATTTCAACGTTATTCAAGCCAAAAACAACCGTTTCAGCTAGCTTTTGGCACGTTAAGTTGTTAAAGTATAAATCATCGTCAAAAACAGCAAAATCTTTTTTATGTATGAACGAATAAATTATAAATCTTTCCGCCCTATCGGTTGCGGTTGACTTAACGGTGGTTTTAGGAACTGTAAACGTTTCTTCTTTTGGGCTAGAAACACCGTGTTCTAAATCTCGCTTTAAACTTTCGTAGGTTCTGCCGGAAACGTCCCTCACCTTTTGCAAAAGTTCTTCTTTAAGCGATTCATTAGCAACGCTTCTTATTACGTCAAGCGCTTCGGTTATATATTTGCGCTTATCTGAAACGTTAGATAAGTCTTTGCCAGTTTCAACAACTTTTAACTTAAAGTCAATAAGTGGAAGCGCTTTATCTAAAAGTTTTTGATAAGCTTCTTTACCGCCAGTTCTAATAACGTCATCAGGGTCTTTACCTTCAGGAAGCGGAACAACCCTAATTTCAAACTCTTCACTAGCAAAAATATCTAAACTGCGAAGCGTTGCTTCTTTACCAGCACTATCGCCGTCAAAACAAATATAAACAACGTCAGTAAATCGCTTTAACACCTTTGCTTGGTCAAGCGTTAAAGACGTGCCCATAGAGCAAGCAACGTTTTTAAAACCCGCTTGATGAAGCGAAACAACGTCTAAATTGCCCTCAACCATTATAACAAAAGGCAATTGCTTGTCCGTTCTTAATTTTTTAAGATTATTTATGTTAAATAATGTTTTTTTCTTTAAATATATTTTTGTTTCTTGAGTGTTTTTATATTTGCCAATTTTATCACTACTTGGCTTTAAAACACGACCTGTAAAGGCAATAACTTGATTAAAGGTATTTATTACAGGTATAGTTAAGCGATTAGCTTCAGCATCAAACACGTTGCCTTTTTCACTTTTTTGGCAAACGCCCGATTCAAGCATTTCACTTTCAGTATAGCCTAAACTTTTTAAATGCTTAGGTAATCCATCAAAAGATAGAGATGCTCCTATTCCAAACGCGCGAATTGTTTCGCTTGAAAATCCACGCTTATCTAAATATTTTAAATAATCGTTAGCTTCTGGCTTTTTTAAATTATTAACGTAGAAATGCGCGGTATCTTTTAATACGGCTAAAAGCCTTTCTTTACTTTCTTTATTCTTTTTTATAACGTCTTCGTTAAATTCATCACCTTCAGGCATTTCCATTTTTGCAATATCTGCCAAAAATTTAACTGCTTCATAAAACGAAAGAGCCTCAACTTCTTCAATAAACTTAACCACGTCACCACTCTTACCACAGCCAAAGCAGTGGTAAAATTGCCCAGGTTCGTTTACCGTAAACGAAGGCGTTTTTTCGCTATGGCCAGGTAGCGGACAGCGCGCCCAATAATTAGACGAACCCTTGCGCTGAAGCACGCAATAACGCCCAACTATATCAACGATATTACATTTTGATTTAAGTTCACTTATGAACTTTTCATTTAAAACTGCCATAATACCCTATTAACTAAAATTTTCTGGAACAAATATAGAACGGAATACGCTAACGGCATATCTATCCGTCATACTAGATATATAATCGCAAACAACTTGCTCTTTTGAATAAGTTTCAAGTAACTTTTTATATGCGGTAGGAAGTTTACTAACGTCCTTTAAAAAATAATTGTACATTGCGCTAATCATATTAGTTGCTTTTTCTTCTTGAAGCTTAGCAAAATCAGTAAAATACACCTTTTCAAACATAAATTCTCTAAGCGCAGTCATAGCCTCTAATACGTCACTTGAAATTATTATATCATTTTGGTTTGCACTTTCATTAACTATTGAAGAAATTAAGCAATTAACTCTTTCACGAGTGGAGTTGCCTAAAACGCTTGTTGCTATTTTTGGCAAACTATTTTTGGTAATAATGCCTGCTCTAATAGCATCTTCAACGTCATGATTTAAATAAGCTATTCTATCAGCAAAAGACACGCACTTACCCTCTAATGTAAATGGATTTCCACTTAATTTATGGTTTAAAATACCGTCTTTAACCTCGTAAGTTAAATTTAAACCCTTAAAATCATTTTCTAAAACTTCAACAACACGCAAAGATTGTTCATTGTGTTGAAATTTAGTTTGTGAAACTAAGTTAAGCGCCCTTTCGCCAGCGTGGCCAAAGGGAGTATGCCCAAGGTCGTGCCCAAGCGCAATTGCTTCTGCTAAATCTTCATTTAAAAACAAACAACGTGCAAGTGAGCGCGCAATTTGGCAAACGTCAAAAGTGTGAGTAAGCCTTGTCATATAATGGTCGCCTTCCGGCGAGAAAAATACTTGTGTTTTATTTTTTAAGCGTATAAAAGCTTTGCTGTAAATAATTCTATCTCTATCACGTTGAAAGTCAGTGCGCATAGAGCAAGGCTCTTCTTTAGTGGCGCGCCCTTTAGTATCTTTAGATTTAACTGCGTATTTAGACAAAAACGCATCTTCTCTCTCGTAAATTTTTTGTTTAATAGAATATTCCAACGCTCAGCCCTACCTTTTAACTATTACACTTTATATATACTTTAATATAAACGAAAATCCTTTTTTTATCTCAAAAAAAGTTATAATTAAATTATTTTAGCATATTTCCAGCAAAAATCGGGAAATTTTTGCCATTAATTTCTTTATTTGTTAACGTGCTAATTTGATAAATTTTTGTAGCCACCTCGCTTGGAGTTGGCACTTTTTCAAGCCCGCACTCTTTAACAAAATCAAGTTTTTCCTCATCTGTTAAATGAGCGTTCATATTCGTATCTACCAAACCTAAAATTATGCTACAAACGGCAATATTAGAGTATTCCAACTCTTCACTAAGCGCGCGAGTAAAGCCTATTACGGCACTTTTAGACGCCGAATACACAACCTCACAACTACCTTTAACTTCGCCAAATACTGAAGAAATATTTATAATTTTACCGCCGTTATTAAGCATATTGTTTACAGCGTTTTTAGTGCATAAAAACACCCCTTTAACATTGACGTTAAAAACGTGATTATATTCGCTTTCTAAAACGTCTATTAAAGGTTTTTGTTTTAATGCGACACCGGCGTTATTTATTAAAACGTCAATATTGCCGTATTTGTTTTTAGCATAACCAAACAACGCATCAACTTCACTCTCGCTTGATACGTCTGCTTTAAAAATATCAATATTTTTGTATTCTAATAAGGCTTCCGCTTGGCTTTTTGAGTTATTGTACACTGCCAAAACTTGATAGCCGTTGCTAGCATAATGAATAGCAAGACAGCGCCCTATTCCTTGGCTTGCGCCAGTAATTATAACAGTTTTCATAAAATAAAAGAAAAAAATTGCCCGACAAAAAAACCTTGCCGAGCAAATTAGAATTATTTTTTAACTCTTTCCATGTAGTCGCCAGTTCTGGTGTCAATACGAATAACGTCACCTTCATTAACGAACATAGGAACTTGAATGCTAATACCAGTTTCAAGTTTAACGTTTTTAGTAGCGTTAGTAGCCGTGTTGCCTGCCACGCTTGGTTCTGCTTCGGTAACTAATAATTCAACAAAGTTTTCACAATCAACTGAGAAAGCTTTACCTTTATAGAACTTAACTGTAACAGGGTCGTTTTCCTTAATGTATCTAAGAGCATCTTCAACTTGGTCATAGTTGAGTGGTTCCATGTTATATTCTTCATCCATAAAGTAGTAAAGTTCGCCGTCATTGTATGAATAAGTCATTCTTTTAGTTTCAATAATAGCGTTTTCAAACTTTTCAGTTGGGTTAAAAGTAATTTGTAATACTTTACCGTCAACAACGTTTTTTAAAGTAGTTCTAACGAAAGCCGCGCCTTTGCCCGGTTTAACGTGTAAGAAATCTACAACTGTAAAAATTTTGCCATCATATTCAATAGTTACGCCTTTTCTTAAATCGCCTGCTAATACCATATAAGAGATTTTCTCCTTAATAAAAATTTATTTTAATTGAGAGTTAACTCAATTTTGTTTGACATAAACGAACGGCAAACACCGTCTTTAATAAAACAAGTATCTTCAATTCTAATTCCAAACTCGCCTTCAAAATATACGCCCGGCTCAACTGAAAACACGTTGTTTTCTACTAATATTTGCTCGCTTTTAATTGAAAGCCTTGGCTCTTCGTGAATTTTTACACCAACACCGTGGCCAAGCGAATGAATAAAATATTTATCTAAATCAAAAGATTTTAAATAATTCCTTGCAATCGCATCTGCTTCCTTACAAGTAATTCCAGCTTTAATATTTGAAATTGCCAAGCGCTGTGCATTGCAAACGGCATTAAACGCATCAACGTATTTTTTTGGTGGAGTACCAAAGTAAAATGAGCGTGACATATCGCTTAAATAGCCCTTATACTTACAGCCAAAATCAAATAACACAGGCATATTCTTTTTTAAAACAGTATTGCCTGTTTTATAATGTGGAATAGAAGAACCTTCCCCAAATGCAACAATTGAATTAAAAGCTTTATCTTCCGCTCCAAACTTTCTAAACAAATATTCAAGCTCGCTTTGAATTTCACTTTCAGTTACACCCTCTTTTAACGAAGGTAAAACACTTTCAAAAGCAGTTTCAGCAATTTTGCAAGCCTCTTTAATTATTGAAAGCTCACTTTGATTTTTTATACTGGTTTTTTGCAAAATTTGAGCACCGTCATCATACAAAACGTAACCCAATTTTATTAAAGCGTCATATAGTTTAGCACTAGAATAGTCATACACTAAGCCAATTTCTTTAACGTTTAAAGTAGCTATAAATTCGTACAAAACTTCACTACTATTTAATAGATGAACGCAAACTCCTTTATCGTTTTTAACCGCTTCATAATACCTTAAATCAACAAATAAATGGTATTCATTATTAGTTAAAACTAAGAACGCGTCATCAACCGTGCGCTTAATAAAATAATAAATTAAATCAACGTCTTCAATAACTGTAACTTTTTTATTCATAGCAAAATAGCGAACTAATATTTAGTCCTTTTATATGTTAACATATAATTTAATATAAGTCAACTTTAAATTTGTTAAAATTCAACAAAAAACGCTTGCATTTAATTAAAAAAAGGTTATAATTAAATTATGAACGTTAGTCAAGAAGAATTTAACAAGCAAGTTGCTCAAAATTTAATAAAGTATCGCAAGCTTAATAATTTAACGCAAGCCTCTCTTGCGGAAAAATTAAATTATTCAGATAAAGCCGTTTCCAAATGGGAAAGTGGCGAATGTTTGCCAGACGTTTACGTTTTGCAAAACATTGCAAATATTTACGGCGTAACTGTTAACGATTTATTAAGTGCAAACGTAAGGCCAAAATTGCAACCAGCAAAGGTTAACAAAGTATTTGTTCCTATGCTTTCTTGCGTGATAGTTTGGCTTGTTGCCCTTTTAGCATTTTTTATAATCAAAGTTGCCTTTCCTTACCTATCTAAAGCGTGGCTTACGTTTATAATTGCACTTCCTTCAACTTTTATAGTAAAACTAGTTTTTGATTGTATTTATAGAAATTTAATAATGCAATTCATTTCTATTTCAGCTATTATTTGGACAACGGTGTTAACTCTTCATTTGGCACTTTACTCGCTAGTAAATCAAATAATTTTACTTTATCTTGTTGCTATTGCCATTGAAGTGCTTGCTATTATTTGGTACATTTACAAAATAATTTTGAAGAATAGAAAATCTAAATAAAAAATAAACGGCTCGTAACAAGAGCCGTTTTTTTATGCATTAAAGTATATTTGCTTCATTTTAACCGCGTCAATATCTTGCGTGCCTGCACTTTCACAAATAATAAATGGTTCTAGGTCTAAAATTTTAAGAGCTTTTGCAAAAGGTTCAAAATTTGGGCCGTACGTTTGGTCGTCAAAAGTCAAATGTTTAATTTCACCTTTATCTCCGTACATTATTTTAGAAAAATGAACGTGTAATTTGCTTAATTTTTCTTCGCCAACAATGCTTTTTGTAACGTTCAAAACGTTTAAAAAATCTTGGTGAGTATTTAGCGAGCCATTTTCACGCGAGTTGACGTGACCAAAATCAATGGCAGGCACGAAAAATGGAGCAATATTACAAAAATTCGCTATTTCTTCAACTGTGCCAATTTGCTTTGATTTGCCCATAGTTTCTGGGCAAACAATAAGGTCGTCAAGATTATTTTCAACTATCAAATCCGCTAGTTTTTCAAGCCTTTTGTGAGTTAATTCAACAGCGCTTTGGCGGTCAAGTTTGCCTTGAGTTGACGGATGAAAAACTATTCTTTTTGCACCCATAATTTTAGCGTATTTTAACGTATTTATAACGTAGTTATAAGAATTGATTTCCTTGTCTTCTTCAACAGTTGCAAAATTTATAAAATAAGGCGCGTGAATACTTAATTCTATGCCGTTACTTAAAAAGGCGTTACCTGTTTCTTCCGCAGTTTTTTGAGAAAGAGTTATGCCTCTACCAAAAGAGTATTCAAAACAGTTCAATCCTAAATCTTTAACATATTTTGCACTGTCTTTTGCACCAGACAATCCCAAATTATAAAATTGTTCACCATTGCCACTTGGTCCAAATTTAATCATTTATAAATTCCTTATCTTTTTTAAGTTGCTCAACGAGTTCACTTTGACTATTGAACGCCTTTATTTCCCTTATAAATTCAACAAAATATACGGTAATATATTTGCCATATAAGTTGCCGTCAAAATCGTTTATATATGTTTCAATTACGCAATTATTTCCGTTAAAAGTTGGCTGTTTTCCAACATTTGTTATTGAAGAATAAAGTTTATTATCAATAATAACAAAGGTTAAATACACCCCTTCTTTTATTAAAAATTTTTGTTCACTAAGCCTCATATTTATGGTAGGAAAATTGAGAGTTTTACCTAATTTTTTACCCTCTACAACCTTTTCAGTTATAAAATAATTGCCGTCTAAAAGTTCGTTTGCACCCTTAATATTACCGTTTTTAAGCTCGTTTTTTATAAGAGAAGTTGATATTTTTTGCCCGTTTTCGTTTAAAACTTTATCTAAAACGTAAACGTTTGCGCCGTATTTTTTAGCGCTATCTTTAAGAGTTATGCTGTTGCCTTGCGCCTTGTAACCATAAGTAAAATCAAAACCGCAAAAAACTGCTTTTACGTTATAACTATTGAATAAAATTTCCGTAAATTTTTGGTGAGAAATTGCCATAAATTCAGGTGTTAAAGATGCATAAACAACAAAATCAACCCCAAGCATTTTAAGCAGAGTAAGGCGCTCGCTAAAGGTAAACACGTCTTGACCGTTTTTGCCACCGCAAAACGCCACAACGCCAAGTTTTACACCTAACTCTTGCGCTTTAGTTTTTGCGCTGTTTATGAGCGCTTTATGCCCCTTATGAATAGCGTCAAAATAACCCAAACATAAAACACAATCGCTATTAAATTTGTAACCAAATTCAAAAATTTCCATAATTATTTAAAGTAAACTTTAATTTTTAACGCCTTATTAGTAACGCTTGCTAAGCAAACGAGTGTTTCGCCGTTTAAGAGTAAATACAACCCGTCTTTAACGTCTAAAAAAGATGGCTTTCCACAAACAAAATCGTATTCAAATTTATCATCAATATAAATTTTTTCGTAATTAAGCACGCTAAGAGGATTGACAATTAAACCACTTACGTCAGTTAAAGTTTGCAATTCTTTTAAAGTGATGCTGCTATCTAACGTAAACGCTCCGCTTTGAACTCTAACCAAACTAGTCATTGTAGCGTAAGTAGATAAAAGCGAGGCTAAATCTTTACATATAGAACGGATATACGTTCCGCCCTTGCACTCTATTTTAAACTTGTAAACGCCTTTTTCCTCACAACAGTCAAGCAAAGTTATAGCATCAATTTCAACTTCTTTTGCCTTTAAATCAACCACTATTCCTTGTCGTGCCAAATTGTAACTCTTTTCTCCGTTAACGTTTTTAGCACTATAAAGTGGTGGAATTTGGCTAATTTTTCCAACAAGTTTTTGGCTTGCTATTTCAACCTGCTCTTTACTTGGAAGTGCGCCGTTTTGATTTATTATTATGCCAGCCCTATCTAAAGTGTCGGTTTCATAGCCAAAAGTAAACTCGGCTATATACACTTTTGTTTTATCTAGCATATAATCAAAAAGTTTAGTGCATTTTCCTATTGCTACGGGTAATACGCCTTCCGCAAGCGGGTCAAGCGTTCCCATATGCCCAACTTTACTGCCTCTAAACTTTTTCTTAATTGAATTTAAAGCGTACGCGGAAGATATTCCGCTCGGCTTATATAAATTAATAAATCCGTTCATATTAAAGCCTTTGTTTAACGTTGTAAACAAGTTTATCTATAATATCTTCTTTGTAACCTTTAAGCATAGCGCCACTTGCTAAAACGTGGCCACCACCACCGTAAAGTGATGCTATTTCATTTACGTTAACTTTGCCTTTACTGCGGAAACTAATTTTATATTGTAAGTTGCCAACTTCTAAAAGTGAAATTGCAACTTCAACAGTTCTAACCGTTAAAGGAAAATCAATAAAACCTTCCGTCATATTATCAACGGCATTACAGTCCTCTAAATCTTTTTTATTTGTTACAATAACCGCAACTTGACCATCTAAATAGTATTGCATATTTGAAATTACGCGAGTATATAAAGCCGCCCTTTCTCTTGACTGGTCTTTAAACATTTTTTTAACGGTAAAGCACAAATTTGCGCCCTTTTCCATAAGTTTAGAAGCACAATAAAGCGTGTTAGACGTTGCATTTGAATGACCAAAATTACCCGTATCGGTAACCAAGCCTAAAAGCAAGGAATTTGCAATGTCTGAACAAATTTCAACACCCAATATTGTTATTAACTTGTATATAATTTCACAGCAAGCACCAGTATCTTCAACGTAATTGTTTTTAGCGTAATGAGTGTTAGATATATGATGGTCTATATTAAAAGTGTTCTTATGAGTTCTAAAAAGCGAGTATGCAGTATCAAACATACTTTCGCAAGAGCAGTCAACGGCAATAAAAGCGTCAAACTCGCCTCTTATGTCTTTAGAATTTTTATACTCGTTAGCACCTTTAATATAGAAGAACTTTTCAGGCACCAAAGCGTTACAGCAAAGCACCACGTTAGTGCCTAATTTTTCAAGCGCTAATTTTAATGCGGTAGCACAGCCTATCGTGTCGCCATCTGGTCTATTATGACTAAAAATAACCACGTTTTTTAGTTTTTTTAATTTGCTTGCAATTTCATTAAGCGTCATTATCATCTTCCTTTGTATAATACTTAAAACCGCTTAAAATTTTATCAATTTTATTGCCGTATTCAAGCGCCGTATCTAAGTAAAAACGGAGCTCTGGAACGCATCTAGTATGCATTTTGGTAGAAAGAACGCGCCTAATTTCGCTTGACGCGCCCTTAATTCCATTAAACGTTGCCATCTTTTTTTCTTCACTTGTTGAATATATACTAACGTAAACTTTTGCGCTTTTAAGGTCGGGCGCACAGTCAACGTCAGTAATAGAAAACATTTCAGTAATAGTAGGAACGTTTATTTGCGTTCTAATAATATCGTAAACTATTTTTTTAATTTCGCTATTTATTTTATCTGTTCTTTTAACTTTCATTATTAGTCCTTAGTTTGCTCTACGCTGTAGCATTCAATAAAGTCACCAATCTTAATATCGTCAAAGTTTTCAATAGAAATACCGCACTCATAACCTTGGTTAACTTCTTTAACGTCATCTTTAAATCTCTTTAATTGTAAAACGTTACCTTCACAAATCATAACGTCATTTCTATAGATACGAAGTTTGCCAGAGCGCAAAATCTTACCGTCAGTAACGTAGCAACCAGCAACCGTACCAACACCGGTAATTTTAAACGTGTCACGAACTTCTGCTTTACCCATATAAACGTCATTAAACTTAGGCGCAAGCATACCCTTAAGCGCTTTTTTAATATCTTCAATAGCTTCGTAAATAACTCTATATAACTTAACGTCAATCTTAGAGTGTTCAGCTAAAGTTTTAGCCTTAGAATCTGGTCTAACGTTAAAGCCTATAATAATAGAATTTGAAGAATCTGCCAAGCTTACGTCAGTTTCAGAAATAGCACCAACTGCAGCATGAATAACGTTAACTTTAACCTCTTCATTAGAAAGTTCAGCAAGAGATTGCTTAACTGCTTCAACCGAACCTTGAACGTCTGCCTTAACGATAAGGTTAAGGTTTTTAAGGTCACCTGAAGATACTTTAGAGAATAAATCATCAAGAGAAACTTTTTGTTGTTCTCTAATCATATCTTCTCTTTCTTTATTCTTTCTTTCGTTAGCAACTAACGTTGAGAGTTTAGCTTCTTCAACGGCATACAAGAAGTCGCCAGCGTTAGGAACGCTCTCTAAACCAAGGATTGAAACAGGTGTAGATGGACCAGCAGTCTTAACGTTTCTACCCTTATCGTCTATCATTGCTCTAACCTTACCAGTAATAGTTCCTGCAACTAAATAGTCTCCAACCTTTAACGTACCGTTTTGAACTAAAACCGTTGCCATAGGGCCTTTACCCTTATCAAGTTTAGCTTCAACGATAATACCTTTTGCCATGCGGTTAGGATTTGCCTTGAGCTCTTTAATTTCAGCAGTTAAAATGATAGTTTCTAAAAGGTCGTCAATACCAGCGCCAGTTTTTGCTGAAACAGGAACTAAAGCAACATCTCCGCCCCATTCTTCAACTAATACTTCTTGGTCGGCAAGACCTTTCTTAACCTTTTCAATATCAGCAGTAGGCTTATCAATTTTATTTGCTGCAATAATTATTGAAACACCAGCCGCTTTTGCGTGGTGAATAGCCTCAATTGTTTGTGGCATAATACCATCGTCTGCCGCCACAACGATAACGGCAATATCAGTAAGTTGAGCACCGCGCGCACGCATTGCAGTAAACGCAGCGTGACCTGGAGTATCAAGGAACGTAATTGATTGATTATTAATGTTTACAGTGTAAGCACCAATATGCTGCGTAATGCCACCAGCCTCGCCAGCAGTAACGTTAGCATTTCTAATTCTATCTAAAAGTGAAGTTTTACCGTGGTCAACGTGACCCATTACAGTAACAACAGGAGCACGAGTAACGAGGTTTGCACTATCTTCTTCAACTTCGTTAAAGCCTTCCGTCAATACGTCTTCTGCGGTTTTATCAAGCTTAAGTTCAAGTTCAATATCTAAACCAGCAGCAATAAAACCGGCAGTATCGTAATCGATAGAGTCGTTAATAGTTTTTAAAATGCCTTCCTTGAAAAGTCTTTTTGTAATTTCAACAGCAGTAATACCTAAAAGTTCAGAAAGTTCTTTTATTGAAACGTTTTCTTTGGTAATAACAGCCTTTTCTATTTTAATTACGTTAACGTTTTCTTCTTGGCGCTTATCCTTAGCCTTTCTTAACTTTCTGTAACCAGTCTTATTTTCGTCAAAATCGTCAATAGACATTTGACCTTTAATTAATGACTTTTTGTTTATTACTTTTTTATCTTCGTAGTTATTCTTTTCTACGTTCTTTTTCTTTTGATTTTTATTGTTATTTTCCTTAGCAATGTAAGGTTGTGGAGCTGTAAACGGAGTTAAACTAGGCTTTTTAGCATCTTTATTAAACGGCTTTTTATCTCCGTCTTTAGGCACGTATTCACGTTTTTGATTTGGGTCAAAAGGCTTTTTGCCGTCTTTATTAAACGGTCTTTTTTCACCATTTTTACCCCTTTCATTATCTTTTGGAGTATATTCCCTCTTAGCTTGAGGAACAAATACGCGCTTACCATTAATAATTTGAATGTTAGGATTGTCAGTTTTTTGAATAACGGGTTCTTTTTTAGTTTCTTGTACAACCTCTTGTTTTTCTTCAACCTTAACTTCTTCTTTAACTTCTTCTTTTTTAGGCGCTTCTTCTATAACGGGCGCTTCAATAATAGGAACTTCAACTTCCTTAATAGGTTCAGTTTTAGGAGTATCAACTACTTCTACTTCGGTTTGTTTAGTTTCCTCTATAATTTGCGCTTGTTTTTTAGCCTCTTCTTCTTTCTTTTGTTTATCAAAAAGGCGGAATTTATCAGCAATCTTCTTTTCTACGCTCTTTATTACTGATTTTGCGCTTTGTGCACTACTTTTTAACTCGTCACTTTTAACGAGCGTCATTAAATCTTTTATATTTTGGTTTTTAACTTCTTTCTTTTCTTCAATTCCCATAGCCGTATCCTCCCGAATATTTAGTGAAATGACAATCTAAATTCTCAATTATTGCTTTTGCAAGACCTTCATCAGTAATAGCAATAAGTTTGCATTTTTCTTTATAAACTATTTCTTCTACTTTAACGCCGGTTGCAATAAGTAAGGTTGAGTGCAGTTTTTTACTTAATTTAACTGCATCGTTTTTCGTATTGTCACTTGCGGTGTCACACAGTATAAGTAGCGGAACTTTTGGTTTTAGCGTACTTACTGCCCCTACACCAAATCTAACTTTTCGAGCCTTAATTGCAAATCCAATAAAAGTAATCGGTTTACTATTTATCACCAAAGAACTCCTCCAAAATTTTAGAATATATTTCTTTTGAAACTTCCACTTCAAAAGCGTGAGAGAGCAAGTTCTTTTTGCAAATTTTTTCAATACATGCCTTATCGTTACAACTATAAGCACCACGACCGTTTAATTTGCCTGTTTTATCAACGCTAAATTCGCCCTCTTTGCTTTTTACAATTCTTATAAGTTCTTTTTTAGGTTTTTCAGTTCTACACGCAATACAAGTGCGCATAGGTATTTTTTTAACCGACATACTTTTACTCCAATTCTTAATTTTTTATTCTAAGTCTTCACCAATATCTTCAATATCGCTTACAGTAATATCTTCAAAATCACCAAGTTCAGCGTCAGCGCTTTCTACCATTGCGTTATATTCTTCCATAGCCTTAGATTCGCTCTTAACGTCAATCTTCCAGCCTGTAAGCCTTGCAGCAAGCCTTGCATTTTGGCCATCTTTACCAATACAAAGAGAAAGTTTATCATCTGGAACGATAACACGTGCAGATTTTTCATCAAGAGCATAAACTTTTAATACCTTTGCAGGAGCAAGTGCCTTTGCAATAAATTCAAGTGGGTCTTCACTCCAAGGAATAATGTCAATTTTTTCACCGCCTAATTGTTCGATAACAGCGTTAACACGCATACCTTTGTTACCTACGCAAGCACCAAGTGCATCAATTTGCGGATCTTCACTATGAATTGCAATTTTAGTTCTTTGGCCAGCTTCTCTTGAAACAGACTTAATAACTACAACGCCTTGCCTAATTTCAGGAACTTCATTTTCAAAGAAACGCTTAACGAGACCTGGAGCAGTACGAGAAACTAAAACTTGAGTGTTTTTACCAATTGTTCTAATTTTCTTAACGTAAACAACTATTTTATCGTTAATTTCATACTTTTCGTTTGGAACTTGGTCTTGTGGAAGCATTACGCCTTCAAGTTGACCGCCTGAAAGTTCAACGTAAACGTTTCCGTTTTCAATTTTTCTAACGATAGCCGTATGAATTTCATTTTCCTTATCTTCAAATTGTTGAATAGTGTTTGCCCTTTCTGCCTCTCTAATTTTTTGCATAACAACTTGCTTTGCAGTTTGAGCAGCAATTCTACCAAAGTCTTTTGGAACGAATTCTTTTTCAAAAATATCGCCAAGTTTATAACTCTTTTTATGTTGCTTAGCTTCTTCTAAAGAAATCTCCTTATCCGTATCAACAACTTCTTCTACTATAGTTTTGATAGCGTAGAACTTGATAGAACATTTTTCTTCATTGTACTTAATGCGCACGTCACACGCGTCAGTGGCGTATCTTTTGTACGCTGAAGTTAAAGCGTTTTGCAAAGTTTCTTTAAACGCTTCTTTGTCCATACCTTTACTTGCACAAATTTCATCAAGTGCAGCAAAAAAATCTTTGTTTACCATAATAACTCCTTATGTGATAAATATATAAATTTTATTTTTTTATCTTTAACCGCCTTTAAGGTGGCGGTATTAAACTAATTAAAATATTATTGCTTCGCAAATTTTTGCAATTTTTGAAAGCTCTAAAACAACGTCTTCCCCGTTAACTTCAATTTTTACAGTTGTAACGTTATACTCTTTAAGCACGCCCTCAAACTCTTTTTTGCCACGAATAGGGGCATAAAGCTTAACTTCTACCATTTTTCCAATACGCTTTAGAAAATCACGCTCGGTTTTAAAAGGACGGTCTAAGCCAGGACTAGAAACGTTTAACGTGTAAGCTCCGCCATACGGATCTAAAACGTCAAGAGGTTCGTTAATTAAATTGTGAAACTCTTCACAAGAATTTAAGTCAACGCCACCGTCTTTATCTATATACACGGTAAGTTGAGGATTTTTTGAAGTTTTAAACTCTACTTCAACTATTTCTAAATTTAAAGAATTTGCATAAGGTTTTAAAAATTCTAAAATCTCTTGGTTTGATTTTGCTTTCATTTTGTCTCCTATAAACAAATTTGAGAGTGGCGGTTGCCACTCTCAAATTAAGCATTATCTTAAGTCTAAAATAATTTTAACATAATATTTTATATTATGCAAGTATTTTTTTGTAATTTTTTACCGTTTTTACCCTTATTTTTCTCTTTTTAGCTTTAAAAACAACTCGGCAGTTGCATAAGCATCAGAAAGAGCGCGGTGATGATGGAAAGTTATTCCATAATGCTCGCACACAATATTTAATTTGTGTCTTTTTAAAAACGGGAGCTTCTTGCGTGAAAGTTCTAACGTATCTAAAACCTCGTTTGTTAATACGTACTCCAATTTTTTGCCAGCGTTGTATAAAAATCTAAAATCAAAATCTGCATTGTGCGCAACAAACGTGGTTTTATTAACAAATTTAAAAAAGTCAGCGTAAACTTCTTCTAACTTAGGGCTATCTTTAACCATATTATCATCAATACCAGTAAGTTCTACAATACGTGCAGGAATTGGAATTTCAGGGTTAACAAGAGTGTGAAACTCCTGAGTAATTTTGCCGTTTTCAATCCTAATTGCCCCAATTTCAGTAATTTTATCATTAACTACGTCAGTTCCCGTAGTTTCAATATCTACTACTGTGTAAACGTTATTTAAAACGTCTTGTGGCAATGAAGCTACACCGCTAAAAAAGTCACTTTGCTCAACGCTTTCAACTTGTTTAGGTTTAACTATGGCATATCTTTCAGGCACAGGCTTTGACGGCTTTTCTTTTGGAATAAAGTTATTAGGAAATTCGCAAAAATGGAAACCTTTAATTGTTAAATTAACGTGCTCGTTAAAAAGTTCGTTTTCACCACGAATAATAATGTTGCTGCCTTCACTAATTTTTTGAATTTTCTTTAATTTATTTTTATCTGCAGTAAAAAACCTGCCGCTTACCCTTGACGTTTTATCGTTTAACGTAATAACGTAAAACGGTTTACCGTTTTTAGTAACCTTTTCTTCAATAGTTTCTACAACACCGGCAAAATATACCGTTCCAAGTTCGTTAATTCCGTCAACTATGTAAGTTGCCATATCATAAACAACGTCATCGCAAGTTTTTTCTACACATAAAACTTTTAAACGGCGCACACTACTTTCTGTAAGTTCGCTTTCATTAACGCTATATTCTTCGTAAACTGCAGGCTCTTCACTTTTTATAGTCATTTTTAAAGAGCCTTCTACGGTGTTAGTATAATTGCGGAATAAATATTCGTTTAACTCAGCAATAAATGCCGTGCGAGCTAAATAATTATATGCAAAATCATTAACCTTTATCTCATATATGAATTTGTTAGCCGAATTAAAAATACATACGTCATCAACGGTTACCGTATGGCTAATTGAAGAGTAATACGACACAATAAAGTGATAAATAGCACGCTTTAAAATAGAAGCGTCAGCAATAGATTTATGACACTCTACCTTAACGTTAAAATTCTTAGGCAAATTGTTCTTTATTGACTGCTCTAAAAATATAACGCTATCACTAGGCACGGCAACGTCACTAATAATTTCTACGGTTATTAAATTGTTTTCCTCGTTAAGTTTTGCACTTTTAATACGCGCATTTCCTATAGATTGGTCAGCGTTTTTTAAAGAGTTTATTAAACTGTCACACTTATTTTGCAATGCTTTCTATTTCCTTTATAAATTCTTCTTCTGCTTGATTAAACGGAACTTTTTTTACTACCGTTTCTCCTTTAAATATTACACAAAAATCTTTAGAGCCGGCTATGCCTAGGTCACAATCTTTTGCTTCGCCGGGGCCATTTACAACACAGCCCATAACAGCTATTTTTAAAGGTTTTTTAATGTTTTTTACAAGTTTTTCTACTTTGTTTGCAAGTCCTATGCAATCGTATTCAGTCCTGCCGCAAGTTGGACAAGAAATAACTTCAACAAAGTTTGTTTCCCTGCCTACTGCACGCAAAATTTTACGGCCTATCATCGGCTCGAATATTGGGCTAGCTGTTAAACTTACACGCAAAGTATCGCCAATTCCATCAACTAGTAGCGCTCCAATTCCAACACTGCTTTTTATTATGCCATTTTCATAAGTGCCGGCTTCCGTTACGCCAATATGTAAAGGATAATTTGTTTTACTCGCTAAATATCTGTACGCTTTTACAGTAAGTAAAGTATCGCTTGCTTTGGCAGAAATCACAATATCTTTTACTCCGTATTTTTCAAAAATAGCAACGTCTTTAAGAGCGCTTTCACATAATGAAATTTCATTTTTGCCGTACTTTGACAAAAACTCTTTTTCTATGCTACCTGTATTTGCGCCAACTCTAACAGGAATATTATTTGCCTTTAAACAGTCTGCAACTTTTTTAATATTTTGCTCTAAACCAATGTTTCCCGGATTAATTCTTACTTTATCTACGCCGTTTTCAACGGATAAAATTGCCAGGTTATAGTCAAAGTGAATGTCGGCAACAAGCGGAATAGTTATAGCCTTTTTGATATGCTTAATTGCAAGAGCGTCCTCTTCATCTTTAACGGCCACCCTAACTATATCACACCCTTCTTGTTCAAGTGCCAAAATTTGCTCTATTACTTGAGTGTAATTTTGAGTTTTTATATTGGTCATAGATTGCACGGCTACGGGGTTATTACCGCCAATTAACACGCTACCTATTTTGACTGCGTTAGTCATTAAACTCTCTCCTTATTCATTTCATAAACTAAGCGTAAGCCTTCAAGAGTAAGCATACGGTCTATTTTATTTATGCAGCCAACTTCTTTTGCAATTATTTCGCCCATACCGCCTGTAGCAACAACGTTAATACTTGAAAGTTTAAGTTCTTCTCTTATCTTTTTAACAATGTTTTCAACTAAGCCTGCAAAACCAAATATAATGCCTGACTGCATACAAGTTACAGTATTTTTACCAATAGCATTTTTTGGTGCAACAAGTTCAATCATAGGAAGTTGCGCAGTGTTAGAAACAAGCCCCTCAAGCGCAGTTTTTATACCAGGAGCAATTACAACGCCAATAAGTTCGCCATTGCCCGTCAAAACGTCAAAAGTAGTGGCTGTTCCAAAGTCTATAACAATCATAGGCTTGCCATTACCATATTTATTAAACGCACCAACACAGTTAACAATAATATCTGCACCAACTTCTTTAGGGTTATCTGTCTTTATGTTAATGCCCGTTTTAATGCCTGCGCCTATCATAATTGGCGTAATATTAAAGAAATACTGGCACATATGAATAATTGTATAGTTGAGCGAAGGAATAACTGAAGATACAATTATGCCCGTTATATCACTTGTTTTAATTTGCGAACTACTTAACAAGTTGATAAGCGTTGCGCCATATTCGTCAGCCGTTCTTGTATGGCGTGAAGAAACTCTATACGAAGCCATTAAATCTTTACCCTTAAATACTGCGTATTTAATGTTAGTGTTACCTATATCTATACACAAAATCATAATCTGCCACTTACCTTTTTTAAAACTTTAGAATAAACTGGAACTAAAATTATAGCACCAACAAGTTCGCCAACAAAATTTATTGACATAATTGTAGAAAATACCGCCGCTAAATTACTGTAATTAAATACCCAAAGCATAAAAATTGTACAAACCGTATTAGTTAATATGCCAAATACACCGCCTATTGAATATGCAACTACTTCATTTTTAAATAATTTTTGCGATAAAACAAAAGCAAAATAAGCCACAACGCCAATTAAAATTCTTGGTAAAATTGAAATAAGCGGGTTTATAAATACTGGGTTTGCTATACAGCATGCTAAAAAGAATGAGCAGGTGCCGAATATAGTTCCGCCTAAAAACATACCTTTTTTGCCTAAAAAAAGCGATAGCGCTACGGCAAACGGCAAAGTGAGAATTGCCGGAGTTAACGCACCGAACGCAATCGTTAATAAATAAGTTTCAATAAGCAAAAACACGAACATTAATGCCGAAACTACGCCTAAAAAGGCTATTTGTTTAGATGTTATTTGTTTCATAAAAGCCTCCAATCGAATCCTTATAGGTATCCGTAAGAATAAATAAAAAATATGTAGCGTCAAGCCTTAAAAAAGTGCCTGCAAATATATTTTAATATATTTTTACAAAAATTACAACCCTTTGTAACATTTTTTTTAACTTTTGAGTAATATGTAGTGATAGCAATATCAAAAAAATATTTTGGAGGATAAAATTAATGATGAACTTTTTTGGTTTTAACGACAACTGCTGTTTATACATACTTATTATACTTTTAATTCTTTGCCTATGTGGTAACGGTTGCGTTTCAAACATTTTTGACAAACTTTGTAACTGTGGATGCCTTCTTCCTATACTCTTAGTTTTATTATGTTGCTGTAAAGATGGCAAAAAGCCATACGGTATTGGCGGCTGCGGTTGCAAATAATTTTAACAAATGATAAAACGGCGAATTTTTTCGCCGTTTTATTATTGTTTTAGTTTAAGAAGGAACCAAGCCTTAATAACCTAAAAATTCTACGCCTTTAAGTAAAATATCGTTAATTATTTCACTTCTAAGTGAGTAAAAAATTATTTTTCCTTGCCGTTTACACTTAACAACTCCAACGTCTTTAAGAATTCTTAATTGGTGTGAAACGGTAGTTTGGTTTAAGGCAAGCATAATAGATAAATCTGTTACACACATATCACTTATTGCAAGCGATGACACTATTTTTAGCCTAGTAACGTCACTAAAAACACTAAAAAAGCCTACTAAATCACCTAAGATTTCATCGTTTGGAACGTAGTCACTTATCAACCCTTGAGTTCGCTTATCTAACAGTAAAACAGTTTGACTAATTGCCATAATATTCACTTCCCTATTTAAATTATAAAAATGATAATATACGAAAGAAAATATGTCAATGCATTCATACTAAAAAAAATGTAGCATATTGTAATAATAGAATAATTTTTGTAAAAAGGAGTTTTATGAATTCAACGTATCTAGTTTTATTAGGAATTTTATTCTTACTTGTATCTAACAACACTATAACTTTAACGCAAGCTTTAATACTTGCAGCGCTACTTTCAACAACTACTTGTTTTTGTAATAGCAACAACGTTACGGCAATTTAACTAAGGCAAAAAAATTAAAGGTATGCGGTGCATACCTTTTTTTATTTTAACGGTTTGACGTTCTTGCCAACAATTGCGGTTGACATATTGTTTACGTCAAAGTAACTAAGAGCGTCTATAACGTCACTTTTACTAACTAAATCTAAATGAGCAAGCCTTTCGTTTACACTGTAAAGCTTTCCTGTATTTATATAGTATTTAGAAAACAGTTGAGCTTTTGACATTGGCCTTTCAAGTGAAAATACCGTTGAAGATTTAATTTGGTTTTTTACTTTTATAAATTCATCATCACTAATTCCGCTTTTAACTAAATTAGATACAACTTCTAAAATGGCATTGTACGCATCGTCAACGCTGGTTGGGTTTACGCCTGCGTAAATTGAAGTTGTACCCACGTCTTTAAAACGTGAACTAGTTGCATAAACAGAATAAGAAAGCCCAAGTTCTTCCCTTACTTTTTGAAAAAGCCTACTACTCATACCACCACCCAAAATTGTTGTGGCAATTTCACTTGCTATTCTATTTTTATCTAAATAATTAGGCGAACTAAACGTCAAACAAAAATGTGCTTGTTCTATGTCTTTATCCTTAAATAAGTTTTGCTTTAAATTTATTAAATTGCGTTCTTCTTCTTTTGCTTTAGCCTCAAATGATACGTAAGGCACAACGTAATTGCTTACAAGCTCTAAACAAGAATCTACGCTAACGTTACCAGTAAACGCTATGCAAATATTTTCAGCAACGTAGTATTTAGATAAATAATTCAAAATATCGCTTTTTGTAAAAGATTTTACGTTTTCGCTACTGCCTAAAATAGTTCTACCGTAACCGTTTGAGCCAAAATAAGAAAGTGCAGCTAAATCATAGCACACGTCTTCTGGGCTATCTAAACTCATATTGATTTCTTCTAAAATTACGTTCTTTTCCTTTTCTAATTCAGCGCTTGGGTATATTGATTTAAATACTGCGCTTGAAAAAACAGAAAACGCCTTTTCTAAATTTTCGCTAAGCGTTTGAGCGTAGTAGCAAGTAACGTCAGCCCCGGTATATGCGTTAAAATTAGCTCCGCACATTTCTAAAGCGTTAGATATATCAAAAGCACTCATTTCATTAGTGCCTTTAAAATTCATATGCTCTATAAAATGTGAAAGACCATTTGTTTTATCGTTTTCGTTAACACTGCCTGTGCCAACCATAATGGCAAACGAAGCAGAGAGCGCATCGCCCTCACTTACAATTACCGTTAATTTATCGTTAATTTTCTTAATGTAGTCCATAAATTCCCTATTAGTATTAGTAATTTTAAAAAAATTATTATTCTATATTTTTAGAAACGCTAACTAAAGAATAACCCTGCCCTTTTATTTTAGTAATAATTTCTTCAAGTGCTAAAAGAGTATGCTCTTTAGGATGCATTAAAATAAGGTCGCCGTTTTCTAAATTAGAAGTTGCACGCTTTATTATTAAACTTTTATCACTATCACGCCAATCTATTGTGTCTTTTGACCACATTATAGTTTTATACCCTAAGTTGTACGCAACTTTGAGCGTAGTTTTTGAAAACGAACCGGACGGCGGAGCAAAAAGCGTCATATTAACGCCGGTTAGCGCACGTACTATATTGTTATTATCTAAAATTTCACGCCTGTTTTCACTTTCACTTAAATTCTTATGATCTTTATGAAAATAACCGTGATTACCAAGTTCGTGACCGCTATTTACTATGTATTTCAACGTTTCAGCATTATCATCTGCCCAACAGCCACCAACAAAAAAAGTAGCCGTTACACCGTTTTTATTCAAAATTGACACTATATCGCTAACAACTTGCGTGTTTTCATAAACGTTGAACATTAGTGAAACGTTAGTGTTTACTCTATTTCCGCTATATATAGCATCGTAGCTTTGCCCACCGTTTATGCTTTGAACTTTTTTTGGTATAAAAGCCACTGTTGAAACGCCTAAAACTATAATTAAAAGCAATAAATTGGTTATTATTAACGTTTGTTTTTTCATACCTCACTTTCAGCTCCTTTTATATAATATTAAAAGTGAGGCTATTAAATTCTTTTATTTAGGAACTTTTATTCCGTTTTTCTTAAATAAATTTAAAATTTGTTCAGGTGTTCCTACTAAAATGTCATCATATTCAAAATAATACATAACGCCGTCTTGTAAATAAAAAGACACGCCTTCTTTAGTCTTTTTTAAAGACGCAACGTTTTTAAACATAATTGTATCTTCTTTTATGTCGTCACCCTTATATTGTTTAACTTCAATACGCTTTTCTTTAAATAAATACTCAATTTTAAGCTCAGTATGTTCAACCCCGGTTTCTCTTATTGCATTTTCAAGACCTTTTTTAGAAGTTGCTCTAATGCTAATAATAGGAAAAAACGCAAATACGCAAGCAAAAGCACCTATAACTATTGAAAGCCAATTGGTTTTTTCTTCTAAAATACCCATAATAAGCGTTACAACACCTATTGCAAACAACACAACGCATAAAAGCGTTGAAGATACTATAGAGCCTTTATCAATGCTCTTGTTCATTTTTATAACTTTTTCTTTATCAAAAACACTATACACCTTGTACATATTTCACCTTAAAACGCTTCTATTATTTTGAGCGTAACTGCCTTATAAGCTTCAACTGCGTTTTTAACCATTTTATTATACTCTTCAGCTCCGCCCTCGCCGTCAGAAACAGCTTTTATCATTAAAACGGGAACGTTTGCCTTATTGCAAACAAGTAAAATGCCCGCACTTTCCATATCGCAAATTTCTGCGCCGTACAAATTGTTTAAATTTTGCTTAATGCTAGCATCGTCTAAAAATTTATCTGCACTAGCACAAATAACCGTTTTTAAATAAGGATAAGCTTTCATTGCAAAAGTTAAAACCTCGTTTTCAACTTTAATTATTGCGCTATCATAATTAGGGTATTGCCCAACTTTTACGTCATCTATTGGAGAAAGGTCAAAATCATAATGAACAACCCCGTTTACAAATACCGTTTCTAAAACGCCTGTATTTTTAGTTAAAGCGCCACAAACACCAAAATTTATAATTAAATTACATTTAAAAACACTTATTAATATAGCCGTGGCAGAAGAAGATGAAATTTCACCAATACCGCTGTTTATCAAATAAACGTCATTTCCATTTTTTTTAAACTGTTTAATTGTAAAGCCACAAACGTCAAAGCATTCAACTTGACTACCAAGTTCGTTTATAAGCGGTAAAATCTCCTTTTCCATAGCAACTACCATACCGATAGTCTTTTTACAATTTTTCATATTTTCACCTTTTAATAACAAAAATTTCTTTAGAATAATAAAATATAGTATGAAAGTTTTTATTTACGATAACGGTTTTAACTTATCAAACTATTTAATCGCCTTGAATAATATAGGCGTAAACTACGTTTTATCAAAAAACACTTCTCTTATAACCACTTGCAACGCACTTTTGCTAACCGGTGGCGGAAATATAATTCCGTATCTATACGACAAGCCCGTTTTAAGAACTTGCGATTATGATGCACATACTGACGTTGCCGAATTATACCTAATCAAACAATTTGTAATGCGCAAACAGCCAATTATAGGCATTTGTAAAGGCATGCAAGCAATTAACGTTTATTTTAAAGGCACTTTAACAAACGTAGAAAACCACTTTTTTAGTGAGAAAAGTGCTAGACACTATATTATAAATTCAAGCGATAGTTTTTTAACAAAGACCTTTAATAGAGTAATTGAGGTAAACTCTTGCCACGTTGAGCAGTTAGAAAAGGTAGCAAAATGCCTTAAAGTAGAAGCTGTAAGTGAAGACGGAACCGTTGAGGCAATTAAGCACAAAACTTTACCTATTTACGGCGTACAATTTCACCCTGAACGTATGGGAGTTTATTTTTCAAATAAATTCTTTGAAAGCCTATTAAAAAACTAAACGGACATCATTTTGCACCAAACGGGAACTTTTTTAACAAATTCTTCGTTATTTTCAGTGCGTTTTAACATGTCTAATAAATTTTGAATAGCATCATCGTTTCTATCTAGATATCTTCTAATAGAATAAACGGCATCTAACTCATCTTTAGAAAGAAGAAGCTCGTCTTTGCGTGTGCCAGATTTATAAAGGTCTATAGCAGGGAAAATTCGCCTTTCTGAAAGTGAGCGAGAAAGTATAATTTCCATATTGCCAGTTCCCTTAAATTCTTCATAAATAACGTCATCCATTTTAGAACCAGTGTCTACAAGAGCAGTAGAAAGAATAGTTAAACTACCGCCGTTTTCAATATTTCTTGCAGAGCCAAAGAATTTCTTAGGTGCTTGAAGAGCGAGAGGGTCTATACCGCCTGAAAGCGTTTTTCCAGATGACGGAACAATAGCGTTATATGCGCGCGTCAATTTTGTAATAGAGTCAAGTAAAATAACAACGTGTTCGCCTTGTTCAACAAGCCTTTTACCTCTATTTAAAACAAGTTCTGCTGCTCTAACGTGATGGTCAGGAGCTTCGTCAAAAGTAGAATAAATAACCTCGCCTTTAACTGAACGCTTAATGTCTGTAACTTCTTCCGGCCTTTCATCAATTAACAGTACAAGTAATTTAACGTCACTGTAATTTTTTTCAATTGAATATGCAATTTTCTTTAAAAGAGTAGTTTTACCTGCTTTTGGTGGCGCTACTATAAGTCCACGTTGACCACGCCCTATAGGGCACAATAAATCAATTGCACGAATAGACAAATCGTCTTCGCTTTCACTTAATTCAAGCTTAATTTTAGAGTTAGGATAGCAAGGCGTTAAATCATCAAAATTTGGGCGATTATCGCTAAAATTATAAGGTTTTCCATTTAAAGAAACTATCTTTTTAAGTGATGGTGATGAATTTAAATGCATACGTTCTGCATAGCCTTCAACGTAGTCTCCACGCCTTAATTTAAAATATTTAATAGTATTTTTTGACACGTAAATATCACTAGTTAAATTTGCCTCGTAATTTTCTCCACGCATAAATGCGTAACCGTCACTATGAAATTCTAAAATACCTTTTACTAGCGTGGTGTCGGTAATATCATTTTGCAAAACGTCATATTCTTCTTGGTCGTTTCTAACTTGGGTTTGACCAAAGTTTTCTTCTACACCATTTAAATCAACGTATTGTTTATCAGTCATACGCGGTTTTCTACCCTTACCGCTTTGGTTTGGAACAAGCTCACCATTTTGTATTTTAATAATACAGTCAATAAGTTCGTTTTTTGATTTTAATGCTGGAGTTCCGCCAAGTTCACGCATTACTTTGCGCAAATCTTCAACGCCCATACTTTTTTCTAAATAATCACGCGTGTATTTCATTTTACACCTCCATTGTTTGTGGGTTTAATATTACAACTTTATCTTCTTTACAATATTTATAAGGACTGTTTTTTACCGAATATTCATCAAGTAATTTTGTAAACGTTTCTATACCGTTTATATCTATTTTACTGCCCTTAACTTTATAGTGCATAGGAATTACCATTTTAGGCTTAATTGCGTTTATATAGTTTAACGCAGTTAACGCATCTATTGTATAGACGGAGCCTATAGGAATAAATAAAACGTCAACCCTACTACACTTATTAACTATTTCTTCATTAAACGTTTCGCCCTCATCGCCAAAAAAGCAAAGCTTTTTACCGTCTAATTCAAAAAGTAGTATATTGTTTTGACCGCGCAAACTACCACCTGAATTATCATGGCAACCCTTAATAATTGTAAAGTACTTGCCCTCTTTAACAGTTTTTGCGCCACTTACTAAGCTTACGTTGTTGTGGTCAAAGTGGTTGTGGGAGCAAAAAACGTAATCTGCCTCAACTTTTTGCTCGTGTAACCCAACGTTCTTAAAAGGGTCTAAAGCAATAGAATAATTTTTGCCTTGAACCAAAAAATAAGAATGCCCAAAATAATTAATAATCAAATTAAATTACCTCCGCGCTAATCTTTATACTTCTATTATCTTGCTCTTTTCCGCATAAAAAAATATAGTTAATACTAACCTCTAACTTGTTTTTATTTATGCTTGTTTTTACTAAAGTGGAATTTGCGCTTGCATCAATTTTAAATGCGCCTACTGAAATTATAAATGGATAGACGTTATTGTTTTTGAAAAGAATAGAATAATTGGCTTGACCTTCGCTAATTAAACGAACTCCGCCGTCTTTTAGAATAAATAATGAATAATTTTGCCCGTCTTGAAGTGAAAAAGAAAGTTTGGTTTTGCCGTCTAAATTTATTAGTGTACCGTCACTTTTATAAGACTGGGTTTTACCGTCAATTTTTGACAAATATTTAACTATGCAATTGAACATACAATAATTTTACTACATTTTGTTTAAAATGTAAAGTGCTATTTTATTAAAATTTAATAAAATATTGTCGCAAAATAAAAAAACGGCGAATTTTTATTCTTCGCCGTATTTTAAATTTATAAATTTTGCTATTTTTTTACCGTCTGCACCTGCACTAGTTATGCCTCCCGCATAGCCACAACCTTCGCCACACGGATATAAATTTGATAAAGTAACGCTATTACCATTTTCAGTTCTGGTAACGCGAATAGGTGAAGAGGTTCTGCTTTCTACGCCTGTTAATACTGCATCGTAATTATCAAAACATTTAATTTTTTTAGCCATATCGCTAATTGCAAACTTTAGCGTTTCATCAATTTCTTTAGAGAATAAATTAGATAAGTTTGCATTTTTAACCCCCAAAGGATAAGTAGGTTTAACCTTGCCTAAGTTAGTAGAAAGTTCGCCCTTTAAATAATCTCCAACAAGCATACTTGGCGCGCTGTAATCGCCACCACCAAGAATAAATGCCTTTTGTTCTAAATTATTTATATAATTTAGCCCGTCAAATACACCTTCGCCAAAATCACTTTTTTTAACCTGAACAACAATTGCACTATTAGAGTTTTCAGCATTGCGCTTAAAGTTACTCATACCATTAACAACTACCGTATTTTTATTTGAAGATGATGGCATTACGTAACCACCTGGGCACATACAAAAAGTAAAAGCACCTCTGCCGTTTAAACTAGTAACAAGTTTATAATCTGCCGTTGGTAAATTTTTATACTTTTTAAAATCTTTGCTGTATTGGCTTTCGTTAATATCTTTTGCTAAATGCTCAATTCTTAAACCTACTGCAAATTCCTTACTTTCTAAAAATACGCCTTTTTGATTAAGTAATTTGTACACGTCTTGCGCACTGTGCCCTACCGCTAAAACCACCTCGTCAAAACTTTCTTTAAAATTACCAAACGTAACGGTTTTTATACAGCCGTTTTCAACAGAAAAATCGGTAAATTTAGTTTCAAACAAAACTTTTCCGCCCATTTCTAATATGCGGTTGCGCATATTTTTTATAACTGTAGGTAAATTATCGCTTCCAATGTGTGGTTTCGCTAAATATTCTATTTCACTTGGCGCACCAAACTCAACAAAATCACTTATTACCCTGCTAACGTATTCATTATTAACGCCGGTGTTAAGCTTTCCGTCAGAAAAACAGCCGGCACCACCTTCGCCAAATTGAATATTACTTTCTTCATCTAAAACGCGAGTTGATATAAATGAAGATATACTTTTATTTCTATTTTCAACGCTTTTACCACGCTCAATTAACGTTACTTTATGTCCATACCTTAATAGGTCTAAAGCGCAAAATAAACCTGCTGGGCCAGCGCCAACAACTAACACGTTTGCTTGTTTTTTACACTTTTTATACTCAAATTGACTATTATTTTCAGTTTTATGAGAAATTTCAACGGTATAAACGTATTTAAGTTGGCTTTTATCACGCGCGTCTAACGACTTTTTCTTTATTTTAAAATGTTTGACGCTATCAATTTTTATATTAGCCATTTTTGAGGCTTTTATTTTTAAATCTTGAATAGATGCGTCAATAGGCATTTTAACGTTTGTAATTATTTTCATTTTATAGCCTCCGCAACGCAATGTGCAGATGAATACGCAAATTGCAAGTTGTATCCGCCACAATCTCCGTCAACGTCTAAAACTTCGCCGGTAGCATACAATCCGCTACACAATTTACTTTCTAACGTCAATTCATTAAAATCGCTTGTGAGAATGCCTCCACTTGTTACTTGCGACATATCAAAGCCAGCCGTTCCCTCAACTTTCAATTTGTAATTTTTTAACGCCTTAACGCAAAGCGGAATATCTAACTTAGTAATTTTATCGTTTAAATTTACGCCTAATTCGCCCTTTAAAATAAAAGACGCAATTTTATTGTTAACAATACCGTTAAACAAATATTCAGCTGTCAAATAACTGCAATTTTTAGACTTTTGCTTTAAGAAGTTTATTAAATAATCTTCTTCAAAGTTGCTTAAAAAATCTATTTCAACAAATGCGTTATTTTTACCTGTAACGTAGCTAGAAACGTAAAAGATAGCGTTGCCAGATATATAACCATCACTAAACAAAACGTCACCGCTAAACGAAGTTAAAACGCTGCTTTTATACACCGCTTTTACAAGAGCTTTATGTTTTAAGCCCTTTAAGCCTTTAATTTTATTTTTATCAACTTTTAACTGAACTATGCTAGGATTAAGCTCGGTTAATTTATGCCCAAAATTAGTTAGTAAACTATATGAAGAACCATCAGTTCCAAGGTGGCTTGCACTTTTGCCACCCACAGCAACCACAACGTTTTCCGCAGTTATAAATTCGCCGTTTTCAAGCACGATTTTAAAGACTTTATCTTTAGTAATTTGAACAACTTTGCTATCTAAATACAATAAAGTGTTTAAATTTTCTAATTTAAAACGTAACGCGTCTAGTACTGAAGAAGCTTGGCGTGAATAAGGATATAATTTTGTGCCGTCATACTCAGTTAAAATGCCTATTTCATTTAAAAAATTAATAAATGAATTTTGGTTATACTTATTAACTAAATTATAAGCAAATTGTGGGTTTTTGCCGTGATAATTGCAACTTTTTACATTTAAATTTGTCAAATTACACTGGCCGTTACCCGTTGACAATACCTTTTTTCCAACGCGTGAAAGACGCTCAATTAAGCATACGTTTTGACCGCCAAATTTTTGTGAAAGTTTAATTGCACTAATCAATCCTGATGCGCCCGCACCAATAATTGCAACCTTAATCTGCCTTGAATTTGCCCTATTCATTCTTAATGCCTCCCTATTCAAAAAATATTTTAACACTTTATTTAAAAAAATGCAATATTTGTATTGACTATTTAGAAAAAAAGTTATAATATAATAATATAAATTGAAATGGAGTGAACAATGCTTAACAAGGTCATTGATTTTTTAAAATTAGTATATCACAATTATATGAGCTACGTTGCCGTTGGCATAGTTTTACTAGCAGTTATTGTAGTAGCACTTATTATATTTATTAAAGTTCAATCAAACAAACTCAAAAGTAAAAGGTTTGATAATAACGACCAAAATGCCGTTACTTCACTTACTCCTGAGGAAATTGACAATATTTCTAATAACGTTGCAGACCCGGATAAACTTTTAGAATATATTAGTGAAACTAATGAAAAGGCTGATGCAAAAAAGAAAAAATCAGTTAAAAAAACTACTAAGCAAGCAACAAAGTCAAAAAGTGCCGAAAAGGAAAAATCTAATAAGGACAAGCCTAAGGAAGTAGCCACTGAAACGCAGTCAAAAGTCAAAAAAGAAACTTCAAAAGCAAAAACACAAAAACCACAAGCAGTTGAAGTTAAACGCCAATATTTAGGCAAGTGGAAAATTATTAAGGAAGAAGATAAATTCAGAGCAGTTTTAATAGCTTCAAACGGCGGAATTTTATTAAAAACTGAGAACTACACTTCCCTTGCAGGCGTAAAAAACGGTATTCAAACTATAAAGAAAAATATAGATGACGGTCACTTTGCAATAAGTGTTGACAAATATAGCCACTTTAGATTTAAATTATTCTCTGGCGCAAATAGATTAATTTGCATTAGTGAAGATTATTCTAGCAAGGCAAAATGTGAAAACGGTATAGAATCTGTTAAGCGTTTTGCAAAAGATGCAAGCATTATAATTGAAGATAGTTACGAAACTAAATAAAAAACAAAAAACGCTTTTTTAAAATTTAATTAAGCGTTTTTTTTATTTATTGTATTAAAACCGTAAAAATTGGCAAACATAATAGCAAGGAGAATTATTATGATTGCAATTTGTTTAATTTTAAGCGGTATTGCCTTCTTTTTAAACGGCTTTTTACCGCTCATTGATGAAAGTGATAATAACGAAACTACAATTATAAACGTGCTTTCTGGCATTATTGTAACAGTATTATCAACAATTGGCATTTTAACAAGTGCCGTAGGCAGTGTACAACTTTTATATTTGTTCACACTTTTACTTGGTTTAACCAACCTTTTTGTTTCAGCTGTAGATATTTGGGACATTTCAAAATCTAGCCTTGGTTGGTTTAGTTTGTTAGTGGCGCTTATTGCCATTGCTTTTGGCGTATACTTTATTGTAATTGGCGCTATAATTGACGGTATTATGTTCTTAGTTTGGTCTTTATTATTTATTGCTTACTTTATTGCAAAGGGACTTGACGTATTAGAAACTCCGTCAAATTGGGTTATTATGCTTGAAGGTCTTATTCCTATGGTAGCAGCAGGAATTTTAATTTTTACTGGCTTAATTCAACTCTAATTAGCAATTTATTTTGCAAAATAAGAAATGCGAGTGCAAAAAACACTCGCATTTTTTTTATTAAACTATTACGTTTCTTGGGCTAATTATTGTTGAGAATACAATTTGAGTTTTTGTTTTACCAAAGCGTTGAGCCTCGTTAACAAACGCGTCCATTTCTTGCATATTTTCAAAAACAGCCTGAACAACAAATGAATACTCACCCGTTACCCTATCGCAAGAAATAACGTTTTTAGAACTGTTTAAAAACTTATATATAGGCTCTCTTAAAGAAGTATCTACCTCAATGTTAATGTAGCACTTAATAGAATCGCCAAAGCGTGAAGTGTCAATTTCCGCGCGATAACCTTTAATTATACCCTTCTTAGAAAGTTCCATGATACGAGTATTAACGGTTGGAGCAGAAGCGAAAACTTTTTCCGCAATTTTCTTAACAGGCATTTTTGCATTAGATGCAAGTAGTATTAATATGGCTTTGTCTAATTCGTCTAAAACGTTCTCTTTCATAACTTTGTTTCCTTTATAAATTAATTATATTTTATTTTTATAAAAAAATCAAGCCTATTGTTTTAAAAATGTTAAATATTTTATCTAAATATTTACTAAAAATAAGTAAATTGAAATAATTTTAAATGATATTGACTTTAAACCTTCAATAGTTTAAAATTTTAGTAAGGAGAAAACCATTATGAATTATAGAAAAGAAAGCGATTCTATCGGCGAATTAAACGTACCTATTAACGCCTACTACGGCGTTCAATCATTAAGAGGCCACAACAACTTTCAAATTACAGGCGTAAAAGTTAACGATTCTTTTGTTAAAAACGTTGTAAGAGTTAAAATGGCTTCTGCAATGTCTAACTTAGAAGCTGGCGAAATTACAACAGAAATTTACGATGCTATTATGCAAGCTTGTCAAGACTGCTTAGACGGTAAGCTTGACGATGCATTTATTACTGATGCTATTCAAGGTGGCGCTGGCACAACGTTAAACATGAACGTTAACGAAGTTGTTGCTAACCGCGCAACTGAAATTTTAGGCGGTAAAATGGGCGAATACATTTGCCACCCTAACGACCACGTTAATAAAGGTCAATCAACTAATGACGTTATACCTACTGCAGGTAAAATGACGGTTATTGAATTTACAAAATCATTACTTGAAAGTTTAGACGTGTTAATTGGCGAACTTGATAAAAAAGCAGTTGAATTTGACGATATTGTTAAAATGGGCAGAACTCAACTTGAAGACGCTGTTCCAATAAGGCTTGGTCAAGAATTTAACGCTTACTCTTCTGCTTTAAAGAGAAGCAAATCAATGATAGTTAACGCAACTAAATACATGTACACTGTAAATATGGGCGCAACAGCTATTGGCACTGCAATTAACGCTGCCCCTATATATCTTAACACTATTGCTAAGAATTTATCAAAAGTCGTGGGTTATGAAATGGCTCAAGCTGAAGATTTAGTTGACGCTACGCAAAACGTTGATGCTTTTGCATACGTTTCAGGCGGTTTAAAAACTCTTGCAATTTCACTTTCTAAAATGAGTAACGACTTAAGGCTTGCAGCAAGCGGTCCTCGCACAGGTTTAATGGAAATCAATTTACCTCCTATGCAAAACGGCTCTTCAATTATGCCAGGTAAAGTTAACCCTGTTATACCTGAAGTTGTTTCACAAGTTGCTTTTGCCGTAATTGGTAACGACACTACTATTGCAATGGCGTGCGAAGCTGGCCAATTTGAACTTAATGCGTTTGAACCTGTAATTTTCTATAAATTATTCGAATCACTTACAGCACTTAAAAACGCTATGGATACTTTAACTAAAAACTGTATTATCGGCATAACTGCAAACCGTGAAGTTTGCCAAGAATTACTTGACCACAGCGTTGGTATTGTTACCGCCCTTTGCCCTATTATAGGCTATAAAAAGAGCGCTGCTATTGCTAAAAAAGCATTGAAAGAAAATATTCCTATTAAAAAACTTGTTATTGATGAAGGTATTTTAACTCAAGAGGAAGTTGATAAGGTATTTGACGCTTTCAAATTAACTCAACCACAAAGATAAATAAAATAATAATGGCGTAAGGCTGAGCCTTACGCCGTTTTTTCATTAAGTTAAATTTTCAATTTCTTTTAACCAATCACTTTTAATAGCATCGCTTGGCATTTCAAAATCACCGCGTGGAGAAACGCCAACGCTACCAACTTTTACACCGTCTGGAAGACAAGAACGTTTAAACTGGTTATTAAAAAATCTATTATAGAAATTTTTAAGCCATTTTAAAAGAGTTTGATTATCAAAATCGTTTTTAAACGCAATTTTTGCAACTTCGTATATCTTTTTAGGCGTATAATTGCGCCTTAAAGCGTAATAAATAAAGAAATCGTGCAAAATATACGGTCCAACAATATCTTCTGTTTTTTGCTTGATATTATCGTTAGTTGGAGGCAACAATTCTGGCGAAACAGGTGTTGAAACAATATCGTATAAAGTTTCTTTTACACTACCTTTAAGTCTATTAGCCTCGTACTTTACCAAATAGAAAATCAAAGTTTTAGGTATTGAAGCGTTTACTGCATAATTGCTAATATGGTCGCCGTTATACGTAGCAAAACCGAGTGCAAGTTCTGAAAGGTCGCCCGTGCCTACAACAATGCCGTTTACCTTGTTAGCTAAATCCATTAAAACTTGTGTTCTTTCACGCGCTTGAGAGTTTTCATAAGCAACGTTATAATCAAATTCGCTTTGTTCTATATCTTTAAAATGCGCTAAAACAGCGTTTTTAATGTCAATTTCTTTAAAGTTTACCTCTAAAGCGTTACACAACGCTTCTGCATTGTTTTTAGTTCTACTTGTAGTTCCAAAACAAGGCATAGTTAAAGCTAAAACGTCACTTGCAGGCTTATTTAAAATTTTACAAGCCCTAACGCATACCAATAGTGCTAGCGTACTGTCAAGCCCGCCAGACACGCCAATTACAAGCTTGCTAGCGTTTACGTGCTTAACGCGCTTTGCAAGTGCATGCGCTTGCATAGAAAGTATAAATTCCGCCCTGTCATTTAGTTCACTTTGATTTGTTGGTATAAAAGGAGTTTTTGAAAATTCCCTATTTATATTCGTTGAAAGGTTTTGAATATCAAACAAAACGTTTTTGTATTCAACAGGTTGACGTGAAGAATTATCACAATTTTTAGCTTTTTCAGTTTGTAAAAATTCAACGTCTAAATCGCTAATCAATAAACCACTTTCAAATTTTTTGCTTTCTTTTATAATTTTACCGTTTTCACAAATAAAATTACCACCACCAAAAACAAAATCGGTAGTAGATTCCGTTATTGAAGTATTTGCATAAATATAGCCAGCATTAAATTGCTTAGTAACTGCCTTTACGTAGGTTTGCGTATTTTCATAGCCGCCAACAAGCTCATTTGCAGTTGCCAAATTAACTATAACGGTTGCTTCCTCATTATAATTAAAAGTTCCGTTTTCAACCGCTATTTTTAATGACGGCATACTTTTTAACGTGTATAAAATGTTTCCAAAAGGAATTTCTTCTCCATTAAAAATTACCGTTTTTACGCCTAAAAAACTATTAAATTGCTTTAACTTTAATCCATTTATACTATTTAATTTACTATTTATTGGAGTAAAACCTAAAATTTTACCATCGCAAATAGCGCAAACTACATTGTATAAACAACCGCCAAATTTAACTGGAAGCCCTAAAAAAACAATAATGTTTTTGCCTTTAGTAGCATTTGCAATTTCCAAAATAGAACTTTCACTCAAATTTAAGAGCGTTTGTTGATAAAACAAATCGCCACAAGTTGCGCCAGATAACGTTAAGCCGTTAAAGCAAAGTAAATTAACTCCGCTTGCACAAGCCTCGTTTATACTAGATAAAACTTGGCAAGCATTTTCACTAACGCATGCTACACGCGTGTTTATTGTACATGCCCCAACCTTAATAAACCCTAAGTTTACACCACTAACGCTTTGACATTTTAATGCATTGTTAATTTTTAATAAAGTTTGTTGCTTTACGGTTTTAGTGCCACTTGACAAAATTTTGTTTATAGTTCCAAGAGGAACACCGCTTCTACTTGCCAATTCTTTATTAGTCATTTTAAGTAAATTCTTTTTTTGTTTAATTTCTAATATAATTTTTTCCATATTCAAATTATATAATAAAATAATAAATTAGTAAAGCATTTTTATAACTTTTTATAATTCTTTTTAATTATTTTATAATATTTTATATGTTTTTATAATTTTTACACTATCTTTTAAAAAAAATAATAGCGGCGTTTGAAATTATCAAACACCGCTAAAAAGCGAATTTATTTAGTTTTTAAGCCTGCGCTTGTTACCGTTTTTACTAAAATAACCTTGCGTACACTGCCGCCAAAACTTACGGAGTTAAGCGTTTAATTTTGAGTTTCACTATTCATTGGCCTGCCCTCCAACTAACCTTAATTGTTTTGAGTAATCCTTTTTTAAACCTTTTTACATACATTTTTAAGCACCTCCTTAAATTAGTATGACTTTAACTGTTCATTGGTATTACCCTCCCTTTTGTACTTTTATTATAAGGTTAAAAGGGCTAAAAGTCAATACAAAACCAAAAAATTTTACCCAACTTTATTTTTAAAAAACATATTTACAAGCCCCTATTTTTATGGTATAATTAAAGGGTGAGATAAAAAACGCGTGGTATAATCCACGCGTTTTTTTATTATAACTACGCCTTACAATTTAATAACTTCAGTATTATTTAAAGCGTTTTCTATTAAACCTTCAACGTTTAAAAGAGTTTCAAAATACTCAACTTTTTCAAGTTTTGGCTTGATTACAGGATATTTAGGTAAAAATACCGTACAACAATCTTCATAAGGAAGTACACTTGTTTCATAAGTTCCAATATTTGTTGCAATATCAATAATTTCAAGCTTGTCAAAACCAATAAGCGGTCTTAAAACAGGCAAAACGTTAACCGCGTTTTGTGAAGACGTTATACTTTCAACAGTTTGGCTTGCAACTTGACCTAAACACTCGCCTGTAATAATTGCGCCTGCGCCTTGTTTGTTTGCAAGTCTTTCACTAATGCGCATCATAAATCTACGCATCATTGTTATCATATACTCTTCAGGAAGTTTTTCGTGAATAGCTTCCTGAATTTCCGTAAATTTAACTATATGCAACGTTAAACCTTGGCTGTAATTAGATATAATTTTAGCAAGTTCAATAACTTTTTGCTTTGCAAGCTCGCCAGTGTACGGATAAGAATGAAAATGCACCGCTTCAAGCTTCATACCACGCTTAGCCATCATATAAGATGCTACAGGGCTATCTATACCGCCTGAAAGCATAACCATACCCTTTCCAGACGAGCCTACCGGCATGCCACCCATCATTTTAATAGTATTTGTAAAAACGTGCGTTTTGTTATTTTCACGAATATCTATATATAGAGTAAAGTTTGGAGAATGCACGTCAACACTTAAATTTTTGTTTGACTTTAAAATTTCAGCACCTATCATTCTTGAAAAATCAGTTGACTGAATTTCAAACTTTTTATCCGCGCGCTTAGTTTCAACTTTAAAAGTTCCTACTTTATCTTTGCAAACGTCTAGCGCAACTTTTTTAACGTTTTCAACACTAGTTTCAATACAAGTAGCAAGAGAAACGGAGTGTATTCCGCTAACGGCTTTTAACTTTAAAATGCAAGTTTCAACGTCTAAATCACTTAAATTTTCTATTAAATATCTGCCTGGAATTCTAACAAGATTACAGTTTATATCTTTAATAGCGTGTTTAATATTGTCATATAAAAGCTTTTCAAAAAAGCCTCTATTTTTACCCTTTAAATGTATTTCGCACCAGCGAACTATTAATACTTTGCTCATTTTTGCATTGTCCTTTTTAAATTATTAGCACACTCGTTAAGCGCGCTCACTGCAGTTTTCACCTCGTCTAACGTCGTTTGACTTGAAAAACTAATTCTTAAAACACCGTCAAGCACCTTTTCATCATAACCAATAGCTTTTAAAACCCTACTGTGCCTGTTTTTAGAGGAGCAAGCCGAGCCCGTGCCAACGTAAATTCCGTAATTTTCAAGCATATGCTGTAAAACCTCGCCCCTTAAGCCAACTGCCGAAACGCTAATTATGTACGGCGAGCAATTCTCACTGCTAATTATTTTAAATATAGAAGAATCTAAACCATTTAAAAGATACTTTTTTAATTCAATAGCGTTTTGATAATTTTCTTTTAAAGATTTTAAATGAGTTAAAGCACTAGCTTCAAACACTTTTATACCAAATATGTTTTCCGTACCGCTTCTAAGCCCACTTTCTTGACCACCACCGAATATAAGAGGTTTTAAATTTTTAACACGTTTATTCTTAATTAGTGCACCAACACCTTTAAGCGCATTTATTTTGTGCGCTGAAATAGAATAAAGGTCAATATCACAACTTAACGTGTATGGGATTTTTAAAAAGGCTTGAACACCATCTGCGTGAAAAATTATGCGTGGATTTATTTCTTTAACACGCCTTGCTATGTAATTAATATCATTTATAGCTCCCGTTTCATTGTTTACATGCATTACCGAAACAAAAACCGTATTTTTATCAACGAGGCTTAATAAGTTTTCTACGTTTACTGAACCGTCAGCATTAAGCGTGGCAAAGCGCGCGTCATAACCAGCTTTTTTAAATTCGTTAAACGGCTCGTAAACAGCAGAATGCTCGCCTAAAGTTGTAACAGCATTACCACGCTTCAAATATGAATTTATTGCAGTATTATTAGCCTCACTACCGCAAGAAACAAAAATTACGTCAAAGTTCAAGCCGAATATGCTTGAAATTGACTTTCTTGCATCGCTAATTGCCAAACCTGCTTCAACCCCACCGTTATAAAGCGAAGAAGCGTTAAAATAATTTTCTTCTAAATATTTACTAGCAATTTCTATTGAGTTTTTAAACGGCTTTGTTGTTGCGCCGTTATCTAAATATATTATTTTTTGCATATAAACCTTAATTATTTATTTGATATAAGCTTTAAGTAATCTCTATCAAATTTTTGAAGAGAAGAACAACTTAAAATTTTAGATAAAAACTTTTCATTAAACTGTAAAGCTATAATTTTTACCTCTTTCTCGCCTTGAACTAAGAATATTGGGTCGTATTCAGTTAACTCGTTAGGAGTAGCAACATAAACTTTATATTGCTTATTGTAAGAGTTTCTTACGTAAAAATCACTATTAACATTACCAGCTTGTAAAATTTTATTGCAATCAAAATAAGCAAATGGTTTAGACTTTTTATTGTTTATAACAACGTGAGTTCTTACAGAGCCCAAAATGAAAGCGTAATCGTAAAAATTGTAGCACTTACGCTTAAATACAGATACTACGATATCAAAAAACAATAAAAGCGCAAACGGAAACCAAAACAAATTAGACACGTAAAAAGCATTTATAAAACAGCCAATTGAAAGAACTATTAACGCAATATTTAAATAAAACAATATTGTATACGTTGTTTTTTGCTTCTTTTCATTTTTTGGACCTATTGAAACTTCTAAAAATGAACTGCTTGAATTATTACTCATATTTCCCCTCACTCTTTAAACGTAACTATTGTTACGCCGTGCTCGCCTTCTCCGTATTTTCCAAACCTATACGCATCTACATATTTTACGCCTTTTAAGTAATTATGAATTGCACTAGAAAGTATATTTAAACCTTTGCCGTGAACTATTCTAACCTCATTTAAGTTAGACACTACAGCACTATCTAAAAAGTTTTCTACTTTTAAAAGTGCCTCGTCAACGTTTAAACCTATTACGTTTAATTCCGTTTTAACCTCGGTATTTAAACTTCTTTTAACGCTAACTTTTACGCCTGAATTAACCGGCTTATTACCGTTAACAAGCAATATATCTTCGGCTTTACACTTAGTTTTCATATTTCCAACCATAACCCAAGCAAAGCCTTTGTTTTGGTTGATTTCTAAAACTTCGCCAACGCTTTCTAAAGACTTAACAAAAACAGACGCTCCAACTTTTAAATTTTTAAAGTCAACGGCGTGATAATTATTTAGCGAGCTATTTTGCTCGTCCAAATTAAATTGCAAGCTAGAAATTTTATTTTTTAACGTTGCCATTTTAACAAGGTCACTATTAACGTACTCGTCTTTATTAAAAATATCTTTCATTTCTAAAAGCATATCTTCCGCCTCTTCGAGTTTTGAAGAAAACGCTTTTTTTGCCTCAATTTTAGCTTTAAGTAAAAACTTTTCTTTTTCTTTATAAAATTTATCTTTTTCTAAATTTAATTTATTTAATAATTTAACTTGCTCTTCTTTTAAACTTTTTATCTCGCTAGCCTCTTTTTCTGCCCTTTCTTTAACAATTTCAGCTTCTTTAAGCATATTGTTAAAGGAAATTTTTTCGCTAGTTAAAAATGACGTTGCCAAGTTTGCAATTTCCTTGTTCAAACCAAGCCTAACAGCAATTTCTATAGCGTTAGACGTACCTGCAAGGCCAGTTCTTAATTTGTATAAAGGCGCAAAAGTAGAACTGTCAAAATCCATTGAAGCATTTAAAACTTTGCTATTAGAATAAGCAAATTCCTTAAGCGAATTAAAGTGTGTTGTTACCAAACCAATACTATCTTTATTTAAAAGCGCAGTTAAAACAGCTAAAGCTATTGCGCTTCCCTCATCAGGGTCTGTGCCAGCACCCAATTCATCTATTAAAACAAGCGAATTTTTGTTTGCTATTTGTAAAATATCTATAATATTTTTTAGGTGCGATGAAAAAGTTGATAAATTTTGCTCTATACTTTGCTCATCGCCAATATCAGCACAAACACTGTCAAAAGTCGAAAGACTACTCTCCTCTTCACACGGAACAAAAAGCCCCGTCATTGCCATTAATGTAAGAAGCCCAACTAGTTTTAAAGTTACCGTTTTACCGCCCGTATTAGGGCCTGAAATTAAAACGTAGTTATAATTTTCACCCACGCTTACTGATACTGGAACTGCTTTTTTTGCATCAATTAAGGGGTGCCTACCGGTTTTAATATTTATAATTCCGTTAGAATTTAAATTAGGATATATGCTTTTTGTTTGATACGCATATTGTGCCTTACAAAAAGTAAGGTCAATATCACATAAATACGTTTCATTTTCGTAAAGCCTGTTAGAAATTAAGCCAATAGCGGAAGAAAGTTCTTGAAGTATTCTTTCAATTTCTTGATTCTCACTAATGACAGCGTTTCTAAGTTCATTATTAAGGTCTAAAATTTCTTGCGGTTCAATAAAGAAAGTGTTTCCACTTTGAGAACGGTCGTGAATTAAACCTTTAACTTTTGTAACGTATTCGCTTTTAACGGGAATAACGTAACGGTCAAAACGCTTAGATACAACGTTATCTTGCATAAACTTGTTGGCATCTTTACGCATATAATCGTTGAGTTTTATCCTAATTTTTTCAGTAATTTCTTTAATAGATTGCCGTATAGAATAAAGTTTATCACTGGCAGTATCTGCCATTTGAGTTTCGCTTAAAATCTTAGAAAATATCGAATTTTCTAAGTAATTTTCAACATAAATTTTATTTGCTATTTCTTTTAAAATTGGGGCGTTAGTTGTTGCTGAAACAATACTGTTTTTTGTAATGCGTGAAGCTCTTAATAACCTTGCGCATTTTAACAATTCTTGAAAGTTTAAAACACCACCACGCATAGCCCTTTCAGGCTCGTCTAAAAGCGCTGTAAAATACTCTACAACGCCAACGCCTTCATTATATAAAAGGCAAAAACCCTCTTGAGTTTTGTCAAGCAAATGTTTTACTACCGCATAACTACTAATAGGTAAAAGTTCTTTTATTAAATTTTTTGTACCGTCAAGCACGGCAAAACTATTCAACTTTTCTAATATTTTATCATATTCAAGTTGCTTTAAAGTTTTGTTACTAATCATAATACACCTTTTAATAAATTACCATTTGTATTAACGCTGTTTAAAATTTGCCCCTCAACTTTAACGTCAGTAATAGTTGAATAACCACTTTCTTTAAGTATTACGTTATGGCAATTATAAAGCCTAAACCTACACTCGCTAATTTGATATCTTTCTAATACAAAACGCCTATTTTGCGTGTCTTTTAATAAAATACCGTCTTTATATTTACAAACTTGACAGTCTTTTGAGAAGGGACAGTATATTAAGTCCATAATTTCAACGTTGCCCTCAAGTATAACTAAATTTTTATTTATACTAGCTATTTCGCTTACGCTCAACTCTTTTGAAGCGCAAATTTTATCAACTTTGTTTTGAAGTAAATAATCAACGTCAACACTGTTAAATACGTTAACGCCAACACCTGCAAAAACTTTTTTATTATTCATTTTTGCATATAAAAGTTGCCAATACGAATTTATATATAATCCATTAAAATTAGGAAGAATTTTATTTACAACTTTAATATCTTCACCACTCATAAACGGCGGAAGATAAAGATAAACTTCGCCTTTAAACTTAGTTAAACAATCAATATCTTTTTTGCTTACGTCTTTATAATTTTTAGGCGCATATACAACGGTATTATACCCGTTTATATTTTGTGTATTATTTAAAATTACAGCCTTAATATTAGCGCATAAGTCGCTTCTTTTTGGCATTAATAAATTGTAATATTTTTCGACATCATCGTTAATTTTGCAAACTTTTTTATAAAATAAATTTTCGTAAAGTTGAGCGCGAAGCCTATTTAACACTCCTTTTGGAACAAAGGCGTTTTCATCAAAATTTACAAACTCAACACTTACATTAAACGGATATTTATCTACTTTTTTAACGTTATTTTCAACCTCTTGCCTTGTTGTAATTTGAGTTTTGCTAGGCTCTATAACTTCAGTTGTTGCAAGCGTAATTTCGCCTACTTGCAACGTTATAGGCTTACCAACTTTAACGCTTACTTTAACGGCAATATTGCGTTTAAGTTCAAGCTTTAACTTATCATTTAAAAGCACGTCTTTAGTAACTGAAACTTCATCACCAAAACAAACTTTACCCTTATAAAAAAGTTTTTGTTTGCCGTTTTCTATTTTGCAATAACCGTTACCAACCTCTTTATTATTGCGTAAAATTTTAAACGCATCGCCATCACTAAACTTAACAAAATTTTTAGTAGTAAACGTTTCTTTATTAACTTTATCAACGGTAGCAACGGTTAAACCTTTATGCCCTTGAATGTTTGAGCTTATAAAATTAGGCTTTTGGCTAAATGCTAAACCCTCAGTATAATCTCCCCTATTGTACGCTTTTTTTAAACTTTTAAAAAGGTCCGCCCTATCTTTCTTATCAAGAATGCTTTTATATAGCATTACCGAAGCCCTAACGTATTCTTCACTACGCATACGCCCCTCAATTTTAAATGAAGTAACGCCAGCTTCAATAAGGTCAAAAACTCTATCTTTTAAGCATAAATCGCTAAGTGAAAGCGGATATCCTGCTTTAATAGGAGTTCCGTCATTATACTCATATGCATATTGCATACGACAAGGCTGTTTGCAAAAACCTCTATTGCCGCTATTGCCGCCAATAAATGATGACATATAACAATGTCCAGACAAGCACGTGCAAAGCGCACCTTGAACAAAGACCTCAGTTTCTATAATTTTAGAAATCGCCTTTATGTCACTAAGCTTTGTTTCGCGCGCTAATATCACGCGTGAAAATCCGTTTTCTTTTGCTTGGATTGCACCAATTTCATTACATACGCCCGCTTGTGTTGACAAATGTAAAACCACGTTAGGCAAAATTTCTTTTATTTTTTTGCCTAAAAATAGGTCTTGCAATATAAATGCGTCAACACCAACGTTGTACGCGTCTATTATCGCTTTTAAAACGCTTTTTAATTCACTATCCTTATATAGAGTGTTAACAGTTAAATAGGTTTTTACACCGAATAAGTTGGCGTAAGAAACACCGTATTTCAACTCTTCAAGCGTGAAGTTTTTTGAATTTTTACGCGCGGAAAAGTCTTGCAAACCAAGATACACTGCGTTTGCGCCACTTTCAACTGATGCAATTAAGTTATTTAAATTGCCCGCGGGCGATAAAATTTCAATCATAATAAAAGCGTAATACCGCCACGATAAAACGTGGCGGTTTATATTATCTTAATTCAATATTAGATTTTTTAAGGTTCGCCAAAATTTTAGCAATGCTAGCGTCAACCTCTTCTAGCGTAAGAGAGCGTTCAAGTGAGTTAAACACTAAATGGTACGCCATACTCTTTTTATTGTTTAAGGCAAGGTCGCCACCTTCATAGATATCAAAGATATCTACTGAAACTAGCGTTTTGTCCGCCGACTTTTTAATAAGCCTAATCATTTCGCCGTTAGTTACACTCTTATCCATAACTAAAGCCAAATCTCTTTCAACAGACGGATATTTTGCAAATGCTTTAAATTGAGGCTTTTTATTAAGCATTTTTAAAATTTCATATAGGAAAATTTCGCCAACGTAAACACGCCTATCAATATCTAAATTCTCTGCAACTTCAGGGTTAAGTTCACCAATAAAGCCAACAACCCTATTGCCAATTACGATATTTGCGCTACGAGTTGGATGTAAAAACTCTTTGTTAGACCTTACAAAATCAACTTTAAAACTTGCATGTAAAACGTCAAATAAACCTTCTACAACACCCTTAAGAGTAAAGAAATCTTCATTTTCCCCAAACGCGCCAAGGGAAATACACAAATTCTCATTAGGAAGTTCAGTAAGAGGAAGAGCCTTTGGCATATACTCAACACCAAATTCAAAAAGCCTGCCCTCTAAATTCTTTTTGTTTAAGTTAGAGGCTATTACTTTTGCCATTGACGGCATAAGTGACGTACGCATAACCGACATATCTTCGCCAAGCGGATTAAATATTTTAATATATTTATACTCATCGCTTTCAGCGTCAATATTTAAAAGTTCATAATCTTTTTTAGAGATAAACGAATAGTTAATAGTTTCGTAAAAACCTTGATTTACTAAATAGTTTTTAGCCGTATTAATATCTTTTTGCTCTTTTGTCAAACCCCCAACCGTTAAAGTAGCATCGTCTAAAAGAGTATCAGTAATATGGTCGTAACCGTACATTCTAATAACTTCTTCAGCAATATCTGGATAGTCTACAATGTCATCACGATAAGGCGGAATTGTAAGTTCAATATCGTCTCCGTCAATTTTAACGCCAAATTCAAGCGATGTTAAAATGCTAGAAATAATATCTGTTGGAACCTCAATACCTAAAACTTTATTTATTTTAGAAATTTGAGTGGTTAAAACTTTTTGAGTAGTATCACAAGCATTTACGTCAAGATAATTTGAATAAATTATTCCTGCGCCCAAACTGTCAATTAAAGAAAGTGCACGTTCCATGCCAAGCTTAGCAATGTACGCATCTGTTCCCTTTTCAAAACGAGAAGAAGAATCCGAGCGTTTACCTAAATTGCGTGAAGTTTTACGAATAGAGTCACGCTTAAACATAGCAGATTCAAACACAATTTGCTTAGTTTCATCGCTTATAGAGCTATTTTTACCGCCCATAATACCTGCAATACATTGTGGTTTTTTACCGTCGCAAATAACGAGATTTGAACTATCTAAAGTAAATTCTTTATCATCAAGCGTGGTAATTTTTTCACCGTCTTGCGCGCGTCTTACCACAATTTTGCTATCTTCTAAATTAGCGTAGTCAAAACTATGCATAGGTTGACCAATTTCGGTTAAAACAAAGTTAGTAATGTCAACAATGTTATTTATAGCGTTAATGCCAACACTTTTAAGCCTTTTTTGCATCCAAAGTGGAGACGGCTCAATTTTAACGTTATCTACAAAAGAAGCAACGTAACGTGGGCAAAGTTCACTATCTAAAACCTCAACGCTAATTTTGCTTGAAGCCTCAATATCAACCGTTTTATAAGAAGTGTTTGGCATTTTTAAAGGCCTATTAAGAACTGCAGATACTTCACGTGCTAAACCTAAAATACTTTGACAGTCTGGTCTATTAGCGGTAACGCCTATATCAAAAATAATTTCGCCTAAGCCAACTATAGGCTTAATATCTAAACCATTTTCAAGCGCGCCGTCTAAAATCAAAAGGCCATCGTAAGAAGCGCCTTTATACATATCTTCAGTAACGCCAATTTCTCCACCAGCGCAAAGCATTCCAAACGAATCGTAGCCCCTTAATTTACCAGCTTTTATTGTCATAACGCCTTCTACTGTTTTATGGTCGCTACCAGTTGCGTAAACGGTTGCACCTATTAATGCACAAGGAGCTTTAATGCCAACTTTAACGTTGTCTGCCCCGCAACAAATTTGGAAAACGCCGTGCTTGCCACAATCAACTTTGCAAAGGTGTAAATGCGTACCCTCGATAGCCTCGCATTCTAAAACCTCACCAACAACAACGCCTGAAATTTCTTTGCCATATTCAATAACTTCTTCTACTTCAAAACCGCAAGAAAACAACTTAGTTTCAAGTTCGCTTACGGAAACGCCTGTTAAATCAACGTAATCATTTAACCAGTTTAATGGAAGTTTCATAATTAATTTCTCCTTATTTAAATTGCTTTAAGAAGCGCACGTCATTTTCAAAAAATAGCCTAATATCTGGAATTTTGTATTTTAATATAGCAATTCTTTCAATACCCATACCAAAAGCATAGCCAGAATATTCGTTACTATCAATACCACAATCTTCTAAAACTTTTTTATTTACTATGCCAGCACCTAAAATTTCAATCCAGCCTGTACCTTTGCAAAGTTTACAACCTTTACCATGGCACTCAGAGCAAGAAACGTCAACTTCAACGCTTGGCTCGGTAAATGGAAAGTAAGACGGCCTAAGCCTTGTTTTAGTATCTTTACCAAACATAATCTTTACAAATTCATCAAGCGTACCCTTTAAATCGCATAAAGTAATACCCTTATCAACAACCAAGCCTTCCATTTGATGGAACATTGGAGAGTGCGAAGCGTCACTATCCGAACGATAAACTTTACCAGGGCTTAAAATCTTAATTGGAGGCTGAGTTTTAAGCATAACCCTTGCTTGTCCGCTTGACGTTTGAGTGCGAAGCAAAATATTTTCAGTTATATAAAACGTATCTTGCATGTCGCGCGCTGGGTGGTCTTTTGGAATATTTAGCATTTGGAAGTTGTAATAATCCTCCTCAATTTCAGGCCCTTCGTAAATGCTAAAACCCATACCTGTAAACGCATCGATAAGTTCGTTTCTAACCAAAGTTATAGGATGAAGTGCGCCTACGTTACGTTGTTTTGAAGGCATAGTAATATCTATTGCCTCGCTAACGTACGTTTTTGCACGTTCTTCCTTTTTTAAAACTTCTTCACGCTTAGAAAACATTTCTTCTATCTCTGTGCGAACTTCATTTATCAATTTACCTACGTTTGGCCTTTCTTCCTTTGGCACGTCTTTCATACCTTTAGAAAGTTCGGTTATTAAGCCAGCCTTTCCAAAATATTTAACCTTTGCTTCATAAAGGTCTTTAAGAGAGGCTACGCTTTCAACGCTTGCGCTTGCAAGTTCTTTAATGTTTAACAACTTTTCCTTCATAATTTACTCCTTAAAAATAAAAAAATAAGAAACGCCTAAAAGGACGCTTCTTATAACGTGGTACCACCTTAATTCGTGTAAAAATTACACCTTGTTCGCTGTAACGAAGCGCTACGGCACGGCTTACTAAAAGTTCAGCTTGCAACTCAAAAGTGAATATCGTTTTATCAGTTGTTAAGGGCTTTCAGCGCAACACCCTTAATCTCTAAGCAACAACAAAAACGCCTGTCTTTTTCATAGTTTTTATGTATGTACATAAATTATATACGTTTTTTTGTTTATTGTCAATCATTTAAAGCGTTTTATACGCTGAAAACACACTGCCAGCCAAATACGCTTCCGGTACTTTACCAATTATAACGTTATCGTAAATCATTACTCTTATATTATCAACAAGTTTTTTATTCGTAGCCTTTGTTATAACTGCTGCGTCAGGCGTAACGTCAACGTAAAGAGTGTGTCTAGTTTGGTTTATGCCTGCACTTTCAAAACTTGAAATTATTTCACACTTAATTGAACTTATTACTACAAGTGGCATTTTAACTTTTTTTCCAAAACCTTGCAAGAGCCCTATGCCAGAAAACACGCCAATAGGAACTTCTACGCCAGAATTTATATAGTCGGCCATATAATTAGTTACGCTGTCTGCAAGCTTAACGGTTAAGGAGTTAAATTTGTAACTATCTGCCGTAATCATAACAATTTCACCTTCTTCATTTTTGTGTATATTAAAAAGATTTTCATAGTTATAATTATTTTCTAGCGTTTTATCTATAGCATAATATGATGCCGTTGATAAAACTCCCTGATAAGAAGCCTCGCCTATTTTAATAAGCATTTTATTTGAATTTGAGTACAAGGCTAAAAAAATAGAAATGAAGAGTAAAATAAATAATAATTTGTAAAATTTGCTTTTAAAAGTTCTTTGTTTTTTCATAAAAAAATACAAGCAACGCGCTTGTATTTATTTATGTTTATATTTAATTTTTAATTACAATTTAACGTTAAATTATATATTTTAAGCTCTTTTTAGGCGCATTTTTAAGTTCTTTAGCCTTTTCTTCATAACCCTTTCTCCCTAAAAGCGCATAAGTTGCGTTTTTGCCACCCTCAACGCCAGGTTGATTATACGTGTCAATATTAAACATTTCGCCAGCGTATGCCGTTTCAAGTTCAAAAAAGAAAAGAAGCTCGCCAAGCGTAAATGCGTTTACAACAGGCAAATAAATTGTTTTGTTAATTCTATTTTTCTTAGTTAAAGCATATTCCGTTGCAACTCTTTCAGCTTGAATAAGCTCGTTAAGAGTATGCCCGCATAAGAAATTAACGTCTTGAATATCTTCACAGCCGTTTGGAATATTCACAGTTTTTCTATAATTATCAACCGCAATAAAAGTTACTACTTTGTCAAACGGACCTTCGGTATAAAGTTGAACTTGGCTGTGTTGGTCAGTTACACCAAGCGATTTAACGGGAGTTTGTCCAACGTATGCGTAATTTCCGTTTTTATCAACCTCTTTACCTAAACTTTCCGCCCACAATTGACAATACCAGTCTGCAATATATTTAAGCGAGTCAGTATAAGGCATCATAACTGAAATGTTTTTACCTTGCTTAATAGTTAAATAACTTAAGTATGCGCTAGCAAGTGCTGGATTATTGTTGAAATTTGATGTGGAACAAAGTTTATCCATATACTCTGCACCCTTTAAAAATTCGCCAATATCAATGCCTAAAACACTAGCAGGAAGCAAGCCTACAGGGCAAAGTTCACTAAATCTGCCACCAACCCCATCAGGTATATAAAACGTTTTTAAATTTTCTTGTTTTGCAATTTTAATTAAGTTGCCTTTTGACGCTGAAGTTGTTGCTATAACGTGTTTTGATATATCTTTTTTGTAGATATTTTTTAAAATATCTACAATTATTAAATATTGCGCCATTGTTTCGCTAGTTGCACCACTCTTTGTAACAACATTAAACATAGTTTTGTCAGGCTCAATAACGTCAAGCAAAGCAACCATTCTTTCAGGGTCAACGTTATCTTCAACGTAAAATTTAGGAGCATTGCGTTTTTCTTTAGGCAAATCGTTATGATGAAGATGGCAAAGAGCATTAAACACTGCAATAGGTCCAAGCGCCGAACCACCAATACCTAAAACAACAAAGTATTCATAATTTTGCCTTATTTCACTTGCCGTTTTTTCAATATCTTCTATAATTTGACTTTGATTATATGGCAAATTAACCCAATCAGTCATACCGCTTCCGCGAATATCTTCAAAAGACTTAAACGCCTCTTCAGCAATTTTTACATTAGCTTCAAGCTCTTCTTCAGTTAAACCTTGTCCTCCACCAACGTAATTAGAAAGCATATTGTTATAATCAAGCCTTAATTTCATTTCATTTTGCCAATTTTTGTCAATATATTTTTTCATATTAACTCCTAAAAGTATTTTTCCGCTTTATCTCTCAAAAAATTTAAACCGTCTTTAAGTTCGCCAATCTCGCCGTAATTGTTTGAATAAACTTCTATTAGCATTGCTCCGTTAAACCCAACGTCACTTAAGCGCATAAACAAATCGTCAAAATCAAAAACGCCCTTTCCTGGAATACATATTTTGCCAAAGTCGTCAACGTCTGAAACGTGTACGGTTTGAATTGTATTTTGCATTTCGTTAATATAATCTTTGTAACTATCGCCTGAAACGCGCGCTTGCTTAACGTCTAAACAAGTTTTTAAACCTTTGCAATATTTTGAAATTTCAGTTAAAAATCCAACACGATTATAATATGCCCACTCAACGTTTTCAAGGCATAAATTTACACCTTTAGAAAGGCAAAAATCGTTCAATTTTTCAAATTTTTTACCAATTACTTCGTAATTATTATATAAAATATCTTTTTTAAACCTAGCAATTCCGTGAAGCGTGTAATTTTTTGCACCTAACGTATTTGCAGTATGTAAACAATTTTCTAAAATTTTATATGCATCTTCAATAGCGCGAGGGTTATCTGCAAAAAGTTGAGGCTCAAAATGAGTGTTTAAAGTATGTATAGAGTGAACTTGCAAATTTCCCTTTCGCTCTTTTAAAAGCGAGGCAAAATCTTTTGTATATTCACAGTATGAACCTAAAAATATTTCAACTACTTTTGCATCTAGCTCATTAAGCGTTATTAAAGCATCTTCGTTGTACTGCCTCTTAAACAATGAGGCGGTTGAAATACCTACTTGCATAAACTAATCCTTTTTATATTCAATGCCGTTTTCGCCATAGTAAATAGTAACGGTATCGTTTTTTGTGATTTTGCCTTCTATAATAGCATCAGAAAGCAAATCTTCTACGTGCTTTGAAACAGCGCGTTTTAACGGTCTTGCTCCGTAAACAGAACTAAAACCCTCCTCTACTATAAAGTTAATTGCACTATCTTCAGCAATGAAATTAACGCTTATATCAGCAAGCCTTTCTTTAACGTCTTTAAGAAGAATTTTAACTATTTGGTAGCAATTTTCCTTAGTTAATTTATTGAATACTACAATATCGTCTAGCCTATTTATAAACTCTGGTTTAAAGCGTTTTTTAACGCCTTCTATTGCAGTATTTTTATTATCGTTAAACGAAGAATTAAAACCAAACGACACTACCTGACTTTCATCGTTAGAAAATCCTACGTTTGAAGTTAAAATTATTAACGCGTTTTTAAAGCTTACGGTTTTACCTTTATTATCCGTTAAACGACCTTCATCAAGCACTTGTAACAAAAGATCAAAAACGTCTTGATGCGCTTTTTCAATTTCGTCAAAAAGTACGATAGAATAAGGTTTTTTACGAATTTTTTCAGTAAGCAAACCTTCTTCTTCATAGCCAACGTAACCCTGCGCAACGCCTATAAGCTTATTAACACTAGTCTTGTCGGAATACTCGCTCATATCAAAGCGAATAATACTGTCAACATTCCCAAACACGCATTTAGCAAGTGCTTTAGTAAGCTCAGACTTACCAACTCCAGTTGGACCTACAAAAATGAAAGAACCGATAGGTTTGTTAGGGTCTTTAAGGTTCGCACGTGAACGGCGAACTGCTTTTGCCACCGTTTGAATAGCCTCGTTTTGACCAATAACATATTTAGAAAGTTCTTCTTCTAAACCTAAAAGTTTGGTACTTTCTATAGAAGAAAGTTGAGTTACGGGCACGCCTGAAACGTTGCTTATAAGCTTCTTTATTACGTTGCTATCAACCGTTTTTTGATTTAATTGAACTTGCGCTCCATTACTAACCTTTTTAGAGTATTCTTCACGCTTATCATAAAGCAATTTGTCAGCTTTTTTAGCATCGTCTAAATCGTTATGTTTAAGAGCATAATTACGTTTAGATATTAAAGTGTTAATTTCTTCCTTTAACGCATCAATATCACTTTCAATAACGTTAGAATTTAAGTTTACCATAGAACAAGCTTCATCAATTATATCAATAGCCTTGTCAGGCAAACGTTTATCTATTATATACCTATCAGAAAGTTTTACGGCAGTTTCAACAGCATCGTCTAAAATGCGCACTCCGTGATGTTTTTCAAATTCAAACTTGATTCCATTTATAATTTGAATAGCGTCTAAAATAGTAGGTTCTTCAATTTTCACTATTTGAAAACGCCTATCTAATGCTGGATCTTTTTCTATATATTTAGTATATTCAGTAGGCGTTGTTGCGCCAATAAGCATAATTTCCCCACGTGAAAGAAGCGGTTTAAGTATTTCAACGGCATCAACCTTACTGTCTTGAGTGCTACCAGCACCAACCAAATTATGTATTTCATCAATATAAAAAATTATATTTTTATTTGCAATAGCATAGTCAACGGCACTTTTAAGCTTTAACTCAAAATCTCCACGATACCTAGTTCCAGCAAGCAACGAAGCTATATCTAAGCAAAATATGCGCTTATCCCTTAAGAAATCTGGCACTGAGCCACTTACAATTTTGGTTGCAAGCCCTTCTATAACGGCGCTTTTACCAACGCCGGCTTCGCCCACTAATACGGGTGCATTTTTGGTCTTGCGTGAAAGGGTTATTATAATTTTTTGAGTTTCATTATCCCTTCCTATAACCTTATTTAATTTGCCTTCTTTTGCTTTTTTAGTTAAATCGTAACCTAGACCTTCAAACGCATCAATTTCTTTCTCTTCAACTTTAACCTTTTCAACTTTTGGCTTTAACATAGTTAAAGATGGGTTTGCGCTTGGTTTTTGTATAGGTTTTTTAATTGGCTCGTTAGAAACTTTGTTGGTTTGTTGCTTTGCTGGCGCAAAACTGCAAATTTTTGCATAAAGAGAAGCTATATCAACGCCGAGTGCTTGTAGAATTTTATATGCTCTACACCCTTCTATTGATAATATTGCCATTAATAAGTGCGCAGTGTTAACGTAACTATTAGCACTCTTTGCAATTTCTCCAGCTTTTTTAAGCGCAACTTTACAGTTTTCTGTGTAACCGCTGTTTTCGTTCCTAAAAGTTGTTTTTAAGTATGCAAAATACCTTTCGTGCGTTGCTCCAAGCTCAAAAAGAGCCTTGTTTGCATCGCATTTTGGCGTAAGTAAAATGCCGTAAACCAAAAGCTCGGTTCCAACGTAGTTGAGGTTGTATTTAGTTTTAATTTCGTTTGCCACGTTTAAAACAACGTACAAACCTTGACTATAATTTGCCATTCTACCCTTTTTTTAGGCTTTGCCTATATGTATTTAGGTTTTAAGCCTTACTTAATTAATTCTTTTAAATATTCTTTTAATTCTGCGCCTATTTCTTTATCTCTTAATCCGTATTCAACGTTAGCTTTTAAATAGCCAAGTTTACTACCCATATCATAGTGAATAGCGTCAAAAACATAGGCAACAGCTTCACCTTTTGATGCCAAATAATCTAAAACGTCAGTAAAATAATACTCGCCGTTAGGTGCTGGAGTTAAACCTTCAATAATATCAAACACGTTAGAATCTACAACGTATCTTCCAAGAGGAGAAAGTGTACTCTTAACGTCTTCAAGCTTAGGCTTTTCAACAATTTTAGTAGCATAATAAACGCCGTCAACAACATTACTATATTCAATTGACGCATATTTTGGCACTTCTTCTTTAGGAACGTTTAACGAACCTATTACCGCTTTGCCAGTTTTTTCATAAACGTCAACCAACTGCTTAGTTACTGGATATGCATCGTTAAACATAACGTCATCGCCAAATAATATTGCAAAAGGCTCGCCGTTAGCAAAATCTTTAGCATATTTTAACGCTCCTGCAGTACCGTTTAACTCTTCTTGCATTACGTAAGAAATTTTTGCCATAGTTTCAGGATATTTAACAGATTTATAAAATTCCGTTTTCCCTGTCTTTAATAAAATTTCATCAAGAACTGGAGACTCTTTAAAATGGTCTCTTATAACGTTTTCACGATATCCTACTATAAATAAAATTTCAGTAATACCGCTTTTAACTACTTCATCTGCAATAATTTGGATTGCAGGAATATTAAGAATTGGAAGCATTGCTTTTGGCACTGCTTTTGTATAAGGCATAAACCTTGTTCCAAAACCCGCAACTGGAATGACCGCTTTTTTAACTTTTTTTACCATATTTTCACCTTTTTTAACCTTTTTTAAGCAAGTAAAAAGAATAAAAGTAAAAGCCCGAAATAAACTCGCTAAATCAATAAAATATCGGGCAGTTTTACCCGATATTTAAAATTTTATAATTATTTTGTACCAAATAATCTATCGCCTGCATCGCCAAGACCTGGCACAATGTAAGCGTGATCGTTAAGCTTTTCATCTAATGCTGCAACGTAAATATCAACGTCTGGATGAGCATCCATTACAGTTTTAACGCCTTCAGGAGCAGCAAGTAAGTTCATAAGTTTAATATCTTTACAACCACGTTGCTTAATAAAGTCAATGGCTGCAACCGCACTACCACCCGTTGCAAGCATAGGGTCAACTACTATTATAGTTCTATCTTGCGCATCAACAGGAAGTTTGCAATAGTATTCTACAGGCATATGAGTTTCAGGGTCACGATATAAACCAATATGGCCAACTTTAGCATTAGGAACAAGAGTTAAAATTCCGTCAACCATGCCAAGACCAGCGCGTAAAATAGGAACTACGCCAATACTTCTACCAGCAACAAAGTTAGCCTTTGTTTTGCAAATAGGTGTTTCAATTTCTCTAGATTCAAGCGGTAAATCTCTAGTAACTTCGTAAGCCATAAGTAAAGAGATTTCGTTAGCAAGTTCTCTAAAATCTTTTGTTACAGTTTCTTTCATTCTCATCATAGAAACTTTGTGTTGAATAAGTGGATGGTCAAATACGTGTAATTTACCCATAATATCTCCTAAAATTTATCTTTATGTTTATTTTTATTTTTCAATTTCCATTACTTTTTGTACGCGCGTTAAGTGCCTACCGCCCTCAAAACTAGTATTTAAGAAAATGTCTACAAATTTAACGCAGTCTTCCTTACTAGTAATACGTGCGCCTAACGCTAAAACGTTAGCATCGTTATGCTTACGCGTCATCTCTGCAGAAAACGCATCAGTAACGTGAGCGCATCTTATACCTTTAACTTTATTTGCAGCCATGCTCATACCAATGCCAGTGCCACAAATTAAAATACCATAATCACACTCGCCACTAACAACTGCATTTGCAACTTTTATTGCATATTCAGGATAATCGCAAGATTCTTCCGTAAACGTGCCAAAATCCTTAACTTCGTGCCCGCTTGTAGTTAAATAATATATTACGGCATCCTTATTAGCAATTCCGCCGTGGTCACAACCAAATGCTATTTTCATAATTCTCCTTTATTAGCAAAACGCCTCGTCACTATATACAAGTTTTGCAGTTTCGCCGTCAAATTCCACCTTGTATGCGCAGTAGCCAGACTTTGTATAGTCAAATTCCCTTGTTTGCAAAAGGTCGCCACCGCCCCATCTATCGCCAAAGAAAACAATTTCACCCTTTTCGTTTTTATAAAGGAATGCAGATTGGCTTAGATACGTTGTTTCATCGCCTAAATTTTCATTAACTGTAAAATCGCCAGTAATGCTATCTGCAACGCTAAAAGTTGCTTGGTTTGGATACCAGCCCGTGCAGCCAGAAGTTATTAAAAGAACCTTACCGTCTTTTTCTACAAAAGCAGGGGCTTCGCGCTTTTCGTTAGAGAATAATACGTTTACAAGCCTTGCTACGTTCAAATAATCGTCTTGAAGTAAATAAACGTGCAAGTCAGCGTTTCTGCGCGCCGAACTTATAAAGTACATTTTACCGTTTTGTTCAAACAACGTACAATCGCGAGAGTGATGGCCCATAGGGTTAAAAGCACCATGATAAACAAAGTCACCGTAAGGTGTGTCACAAGTAGCAACGGCAGCGCAAGCATCTTGCCTGTCAACGCCGTTTTCATAATGCATCCACATGACAAATTTTTTAGTTTTTTTATTGTAAACTACTTTTGGTCTTTCAATAATAACGCGAATTTTATCACCGTTAGAAATTTCTTTGCGTAAATCGAGGTTAGCAACAACGCGCGTTGCTTGCGTTTTAGAATTAGTTGTTAAAACGCTGTTTAAAAATTTCCAACCGTTTTTTTCTAATACGTAGCAAGAAACGTAATTGTCTCCCCTTCTATCTTCACCGTACCAATAAAGTTTACCTTCGTGATAAAGCCTACAGCCACCGTGCGCCTCAATAGGATTACCGTCAATATCCAGCCATTTTTCACCGTTTTTCATAGTAAAAACTCCGTTACGTTAAATTTTAGCGTTTGTATACTTTTATTATTTTATAATAAAAAGCGCCTTTTGTCAATACTAAAAAATTTTATTTTATAGCGCTTTTACACGCTTTTGAAAGCCTATTCATAATAGAAACGTCAATTTCGCTACCAGTTTTAACTTCTATTGCAATTAAAACGTCACAAATCTTTTCTGCTTCAAGTAAGTTAAAATATAAGTTGGAAGCAATTTCCGTTGCCGTTTTGCCCAAATTTAACACGTTGCCGTTTAAGTATTTTAATACGCCATCATAGCACAAAAAATACGTCCTTTTGCCCTGTTTTACGCACTCATCATAATAGTTTTGCGCATCCTGCAAACTATCTAAAGTAAAAAGTGCCGTTTGGCATTTTGGCATATAATGGCTATACTTAGTTCCTGGCGAACGGTTAACAATTTCACTAACCCCACTTGCATATTCACATTTGCCAACAACTTCTTTTATCATTTGACAAGTAATTAAACCACTGCGCAAAATTATAGGAGTTTCGGTAGTAACGTCAAGCACCGTACTCTCTATACCGCCCTCACACTTTCCGCCGTCTAAAATAAGGTTTATTTTACCGTTTAAATCGTTAAAAACGTGCTCGCTTGTAACTGGGCTAGTATGTTTAGAAACGTTTGCAGACGGGGCTGCGATAGGCGCATCTACATACTCTAAAAACATTTGAGCTTCTTTGCTTGACGGAACGCGAATAGCAAGTGTATCAAGCCCACAAGATACCGTGTTACAAACCACTCCTTTGCTCTTGTAAACCATTGTTAAAGGCCCTGGCAAAAATGCTTCTTGCAATTTTTTAACGTAGCCGTGTTCTATAAAAACAAGGCTAGAAATATCATAATTTTTATGTACGTGAACAATGAGTGGATTATCACTTGGCCTGCCTTTTGCCTCGTAAATTTTTTTAACTGCCTCATCACTTGTAGCAAGTGCACCTAAGCCGTAAACCGTTTCAGTTGGAAAGGCAACAAGCTCTTTAGCCTCTATTAAATTTTTTGAATATTTTAAGGAATAATCGTCAATTTTTAATATTTTTGTATTCATAATTTTTTATTCGCCGTCATAAATTTCGTCAACGGGTGGAACAAAATAATCGTCTTCTGGCGGAGCAAAGTTATCATCGTAAACAACGTCACTCATATTAGTAAAGGAATTATAAGTAGGGTTTTCTGGCGGAATAACCAAATTGTTTTCATTATATGTAATATTAACGAATTTAGAAAGCTCGCCTTTAAACATAAGGTTGAACGAACCAATAGGTCCACTTCTGTTTTTAGCAATAATAATTTCTGTTTCGTCTTTCTTTACAGAGTCTGGATTTTCCGCACCTTCAGGCGTTCTGTCTGGGCGGTGAATAAACATAACAACGTCAGCATCTTGTTCAATTGCGCCCGATTCTCTTAAGTTAGAAAGAACAGGTTTTGTCCCCTTCTTTTCGCCGTCACGGTTAAGTTGTGAAAGTGCAATAACAGGAACGTCAAGTTCCTTAGCTATCATTTTTAATCCACGAGAAATTTCGGTAATTTCAGCTTGTCTACTATCATTAGATTTTACCGCAGTCATAAGTTGAATATGGTCAACAACTATAAGGTCAAGCCTGCCTTTAAGTGACTTTAACCTTCTACACTTAGATAAAATATCTGGAACAGTTACTATAGAAGAGTCGTCAATATTAATTTCAGCGTTTTGAATAAGCTTTTCAGCATTCCAAATTTTTTGCCAATCTTTAGTTTCAAGTTTTCCTTCTTTTTGCACTTCACTAGGAACGCCACTAAGCGAGTATATCATACGTTCTGCAAGTTCGTTCTTAGTCATTTCAAGAGCGAACACGGCACAAACGGCATTGCTCTTAATAGCAACGTGCTCAACTATATTCATAACGAGCGTAGTTTTACCAACTGACGGTCTTGCAGCAACAATTACCAAGTTACCCTTATGTAAACCTTTAGTCATTTTATCATAAACGGTAAAGCCAGTTTTTAATCCTTGATTATAATTTTTATCTTTTTGAATTAAATTGAACATTTCAATAACTTCATCAACGTTAATTTTAATGTTTGTAAGTGATGAAGTATCAAGTTGTTCGCTAATTTCATAAATTTTACTTTCAGCAAGCGCCAAAGATTTAGCACTATCCGTGCTTAATTTAGCATCTTTTATAATTTCCTCTGCACTTCTTATAAGCTTTCTTAAAGTGCTATCACGCTTAACTATTTTTAAATAATACTCATAGTTTGCCGCCGATGGAGTGGCTAATGAAAGCGCTGAAAGATATTCTATTCCACCCGCTTTTTCTAAAGTGGTTTTACTTTCCATATCTTCAGCAAGAGAAACTAAGTCAACGTTTCCCCTAAGCCTTTTTTTCTTGTTTTTAATTTTAGTTTTAGCCATATCGTCAGTAAGCGTAACAAGGTCAACGGGTTTATTAGCATCAAGCACGCTACAAATACTGTCAAACACAAGCTTGTGTGACTCCATATAAAAATCTTCACGCCTTAACTCCGCGCGGATTTCATACTGTAACTCTTTGTCAATTAAAATTGAACCTAAAATACTTTGTTCTGCTTCCAAATTGTATGGAAGTGCTGAAATAACGTTATTTGCCATAATTTATCCTTAATAATTATTTATATTTTTTCAAGTTGTGAAAGAGCATCTTTAAACGATTGCATGCAAACGTTATAAGGCTCGTCAGTTTCTAAGTTTACGCCTGCTATTTTTAAAAGCTCAACAGGAGTATTGCTACTTCCCGATGATAAAAATTTAAAATATTTTTGCACGGCAGGCTCGCCGTCTTTAAGTATTGCCTCCGCAATGTTTACAGCACTAATTATGCCAGTAGCATATTTATAAACGTAAAATGCAGTGTAAAAATGAGGTATGCGCGCCCATTCGTAAGCAATTTCTTCATTAGACTTAACGCTTTTGCCGTAATATTTTTTATTGAGTTCTAAATATTTTTCATTAAGCAATTCTTTTGTTAAAGTTTCGCCCCTTTCCGCTAAGTTGTGAGCCAAATATTCAAACTCAGCAAACATTGTTTGTCTAAATAAGGTAGTTCTTAAAGTGTCTAAATAATATGAGAGTAAATATTTTTTAATATTTACGTCTTTTTCATTGTTAATCAAATACTTTATAAGCAAAATTTCATTTACCGTTGATGCAACTTCCGCAACGAATATTTTATAATCCGCCGTGGTTTGAGGCTGTTTACGGTTTGACATATACGAATGAAGTGCATGCCCAAGTTCGTGCGCAATGGTAAACACTGAATGCGTTGTTTTTGTGTGATTTAATAAAACGTAAGGGTGTTTTAAGCCGTAAGTGCATACGCTATACGCTCCGCTACGCTTGCCCTCGTTTTCATAAACGTCAATCCACCTTTCTTCTTTTGCAGTTTTTAAAAGGCTAGCATACTCGCTTCCAAGAGGCTGTAAACCCTTAATAACAAGCTCGTAAGCCTCTTCATAATCAAGTGCAATTTCAGCATCTTTTACTAATGGAACGTAAAGGTCGTACATATTAAGAGTTCCACCAATTACACCCTTTCTATACTTGACGTAAGAATGTAAAGTTTTTAAATTTTTGTTAACGCTTTCAAGTAGTTTTGTGTACACACATTTATCAACTTCTTCATTAAAAAGCGCCCTATCTAAACAACTATCAAACTTTTTAACTCTAGATATAAATACGTTTTTATCTACGTTGCCCTTATACGTTGCCGTTATAGTGTTTAATAACTTTCTATACGCTCCGTAATAAGCCTTAAACGCTTTTTTTCTAACGTTTTTGCTTGGGTGTTGTAATAATAGCGAATACGTTGCAGAAGTAACCTTAACTTTTTCTCCGTCAACCATTATTTCAGGCACGTCTAGGTCAACGTTGTCTATCATAGAAAATACGTCGTGATATCCGCCAAAAACCTTGCCGCCAAGTGCTAAAAGCTTTTCACAGTCTTCACTTAAAATGTGAGGCTTATAGTCCTTTAAACGCTGTAAATCACGCTTATATAAACTTAAAGTTTCATTAGATATTAACGCATCTAACTCAGCATTTGATAAAGACGTAATTTCAACGTCAATAAACGAAGCGGAAGAAGAAAACTTTATAAATAATTCATCTACCGTACCACTTAATTCATTAGCCTTTCTATCGTCTGCATTTTCATCACGGCGCATCATTGCGTAAACTGACAACACTTCTAAATCAAGCGCCAACGAGTATAAATAATCATAACATTTTTTAATTGTTTGAGCATTATTCAAGTTGCCTTTAAAAGAAGAAAAATCTATTTTAGGTTCTAATTCTTTAACTTTTTTATAAAACTCGTCATCGCTAGTAAAAATATCTTCGATTTTCCATTTGTATTGTTCTTTTATTTCGCTACGCTTCATTTTATACCCCTTTTTTATAAGCAACTAAATAATTTGACGCCATTTCAAGCGTAATAATTTCATTTTTTTCAAAGTTTAAATTTTGAAATTCAGCGTCTATAAAAACGCTTCTTTCAACGTAATCTTCAGCAGTATTAGACCATTCTAAAACGTCTACTGTATAATAATCTATTTCTCCAGATACTACTTGAGCGTTAACCCTAATTACAGTAGCAGTGCTAGTAACGATTTTTCTTGAAAGTAAACTTGCAATAAAACTTAAATACCCCGCCACCCTTCCATAAACAATTTGCAAATATATAAACGAAAACACTACTAAGAACACTGTTAAAGTAATTAAAATAGCCATTAAAAAAGGTCTATGCCCGTAATTGTATGGAAAAATTGAATTTAGAACGATAGTTGCAACTATACTTAAACTCAAAAAAGTTGCAACAATAAAATACACCGCCAAACATCTTCTTTTTTGACGCATTGTTTTAACTATGTAATTGTCACTGTAAAAATTTATCATTGTAAAGTCCTATTGTTTAGCATCAGTTTTAATGTATTTTAAACCGCTTTCAGTTTTTAAATATAGCTCGTACCTGTCTTCATATTCAGCAAAAACGTAACGTGGGTCTTGTTTTACCGTAAAGTATATTGGATACACGTTCTTTTTAGGTTTAACTTTTTGCCTCGGCTCAACGTTATTGCCCTTATCTTTTTTATCTTTTTTCTTTTTTGGCAAAAAAGCACAGTATATAGAATATAAAAGCGTAACTATAACGCCTATAATTAGAACTGTAAACGTTAAACTTCCATAACTAACGTCTTCACCCATAAAAAACATTACAACGTAAAATATTAAAAATAATAAAATTGGATATAGTTTTGTTCTTATTAAGAATTTAATAAATTTCATATTTTACCGTCTATTTAGCACAACTTGAACTGTATATAGATTTTGTAAAATCTTTTATATCAATAAAAAAGTTGTGAACAACGCCTTTTATTTGCTCTTTTTTTATAGGCCCAAAATCACGGCTATCGTAACTTTCTTCCCTATTATCGCCCATTACGAAAACTTCGCCCTCTTGAATAACGAAAGTTGAATTTGTTGTACAAGCAGTAATAACGCCCTCACTTAAATAAGGCTCCTCTAAAAGTTCTTTTAAGTCGTTACCCTTGTATTTTATATACACAACGTATTCATCGCCTTTTCTATCAAAATAAAGCGTGTCGCCTTCCACGGCTATTACCCTTTTAACGTAATCTGTATCTTCATCGTATGCAAATATTACCACTTCGCCACGCTTAGGAGATGCTATTTTATCTGCCCAAATAATATCTCCGTCATTTAAAGTGTTTTGCATTGAAACATTTTTTACAATGTGAACTGAAAGCCAAACGTTAGTAGCAAAATAAGCAAGCAATAACGCCCCTATCAAAATTGCAATTATCGCAATATCTTTTTTGATTTTGTTTTTTCTATTTAGTTGGTTCTCATTTATTGTTTCGTCACTCATTTTTTAACACCATTTATCGATTTTACGCTTTTATTGAACGCATCAACAGAAAGCATTACTATTCTGCCGCAATTATCACACTTAATTTTAACGTCAGCCCCTGTTCTAACAACCGTCCAAATATTATTACCGCAAGGATGACTTTTTTTAGTTGTAACTTTATCGTTTACGTTTATCATAATCAAATTAAAATGAAATTATTTATCATAAATGCACCGCTAGAAGAAATTGAAATTGATAAAATATCTTCAAAATTTTTTAAGCCTTTTGCACTTTCATCTTTAAATTCACTTATTGGAAGTTGTACGCTTTGCCAAAACTCTCCACCATTCAAATAAAAACTTTTTTCATAGCACGCTTTGTTGTTTAACGTTATTTTTACTAAAAGACAGTCTTTTAACGGAGAGTACGCGTCAAACTTAATAAATGAGTCTTCTTCTATGCTGTCGGCAATTTTTCTAACAGCATAACTAGTTAACGTGTTTTCAGAATAAATGCCCGCAATATTAAAAGGACCTTCCTTTATGCGATATAACCTACCTTTAGCAAAAACATTGCCTAAAAGCGGCGTTTTTAAATCTTCAACTATAAAATTAACGGGCTGTTTAAACGATGAAAACAAGACTGACGGAGTTTTAGAAGACGAAGATAAGTCCACTTTTTGAAACTCCAACTTCGAACTTACAGTAAACCCATTGTTATACTTTATTACCGCAAAAGCAATTTCAAAATCAACTTTACCATAAACTTTTTGCCTAAACACAACTTCGCCGCTAGGTTTTACTTTTGGGGTAACGTTATACCAAACCCTATCACAAGTATTAAGGTCGTTACTACTTGATAAAACGAATATATTAGAAACGTCTTTTTTATTCGAGTAGTTTAAGTTGTAAATAATATGCTCGTCTTCATAATCTATTTCAAGTTCAGGAATAGACGGCAATTTTATTTTTTGACCTGCAATAAACTTGGCAAAGAACAATTCAATGTCAATCAAACTGTGTCCGTCTAAAACTTCCTTGGCAACAGTTGTAAAATTGAACCAATATTTATCTTGATTTGGCAGTTTAGAAAGCGTGTCTAATGCCCTTTCAGCATCAAATTGGTCGCTATTAGTAGTGCTTAGATATAAAACAGGGCATTTAACGTAAGTAGCGTATGATTGAGCTTCTATTCCGGCTATATACCTATATCTTTCTTCATTAAGCTCAATTGTAGCTTTTTCATCGAACTTACTAATACCTTTATACGCAAGCCAGCCTGCACCGAATAAAAACGTTGAAGCATCCACCCTACTATCAGTAGCGGAAAGTTGCCATAAAACGTTAGAGGCGTTTCTAATGCCTATAACGCCAATCTTGTTTTCTGGACGCTTGCTTTTTAAATAAGATACCGCATATCTACTAACGGCTGTCCACTCATACCAGCAAGTTTCACTTGCTAAATTAGGTGCACTATAGAAAGTATCGCCAGTTGAAGCGTAATTAGCGTAGCTAATTTCATCTGGATATTTAGTACACTCGCCCTCACTTAAAAATTTACCGCGAAGGTCAACGGACAACACGTCATAACCCAAATTAACAAAATGGTTTACTAGTTCGCCGTCAATAGTATCAACAACGTCAGGCAAAATTAAAATAGAGCCTTTACTTTCTTGCTTTTGCATTGCGTATAAACCAAAAATACGAACGCGCTCTAAGCCCACTTGCCTACCGGAAAAATACACCTGACTATATACGGCGTTATTTAGCGTAAAAGTATTAAGTTGTACTTCTTTTAACGGCAAAGTGTCGTCAAAAGTATTCCAAAGCGTTATTGGAGTTAAAATCGTTTCTGCCATAGCTATGCCTTTATGGTGTTAATTAGTAGTAATTTTTATTGATGAACCACTAGTTAAAGTTGCACCCGTAACGTCAATGCGAGCGTTAACGGCATCTTTAAGTTCGTCAACGTGAGATATTAAACCTATTGTAAAGTTTTGGTTCTTAAGTTTGTTCAAACAAGAAATTACGGTTTCCGTTAAACTTTTATCAAGCGTGCCAAACCCTTCGTCTAAGAAGAAAAACTCTATAGGGCGCATTGACCTATAATGAATTTCAGTACTTAACGCAAGTGCAAGAGATAAAGATACTATAAACGTTTCACCGCCGGAAAGAGTTGAGGCTTGGCGCTTTTCTCCACCGTTTAAATTATCAGTTACAAAGAATTCGCCATCATATACTAAACCGTATTTTCCACTAGATAAAGTGAACAAGGTTTTTTTGGCTATAACACAAATTTCAGCAAGATATTCATCAGCTATAAATTCAAGTAATTTGCGTGATGAAACTAGTGAAGTTAGCGTTTGCAAAAGTTGCATCTTTTTAGCGAGTATATTATAGTCTTTTTCTATTATACACTTATATTTGTATTTTTGCTCGCTTTTTTCATAATTATTTTTAATTTTTGCAAAATTTTCTGTTAAATTTAATAAATTTAAGTGAATTTCGCCTTTTTTTTGCAAAAATTCTTGGTAAACGGAAGAGTTATAGGTGCTATCTTTTATATTTTTGGCAAGTTTTTTGCTCTCTTCCGTTAGCAGCATTACCTTTTTAAAGTGATTTTCAGTATCTTCTATTACGTTGTTTGTGCCTAACTCGACTATAATTTGACGGCATTTTTCAACACTTAAATTTAGCGTTTTACCAAGTTCGTTAAACGTTATGGTCTTTTCTTTAATTAGCCTTGTTAATCCGTCTATTTTTGCGTTACTTGAAGCAATGCTAATTTCAGTGCCGTTAACTTTTTGTTGTAAATTTTGCTGTAAGTTTTCAAGCTCAATTTTCTTTTGCTTTAACGAGTTTAATTTTCTTAACGACTCATCATAATACAAAACTAAATTTTTACCGTTTGACAAATCGTTTATTTTAGACGTTAAAGCCTCATTTTCATCTAAAAGACTTTGCCTAGATTGCATTAGCTGCTTACTAGAATTTTCTTTTAAACCAACTTCGCTAGCCTTAACGCTAATTTCACTTTCAATTTTTATCTTTTCGTTTTCAACTTGAACTTTTTTATCGAGCAACTCTTTTAAAAGTAAAATGTGTTCGCTGTAATTTTTTGACGTTTGACTATTCTCACTTAAAACACCTTCTAAAACTTTAAGCCTTATATCAATAGCATCAAGAGCTGGTGCTTGTTTAACCAAATTTATTAAATTTAATAAAAATTCTTTTTCACTTAAAACTTGCACCGCCTTTGCTTTTGTTGTAAGTGATTTTTCCAAGCTAGAAAACGCCTCTTCAAAATCTAAAGAAATTTTATTGCCTTCAAGTTTTTTAAATTCATTTTTTAATTTTTGTAACTCTAATTTATCTAAATTTAAAAGTTCTTTTTCCGTTTTTATTTGGTTGTCAATTTGGCAAAGTTTAATTAAGTTTTTATCTAATTGCTCATTTAACAATTTAACCTTTTCAACGCTTACCGCTAAAGAACTTAACTCTTCCGTTTTTTGTTCTATCGTAGTAGAAGAAGAAGTTAGATTTTCCTTTAATAAATTCAAGTTTTTAGTTGAATTTTTAAGTTCAAAATTTAACGAGTTTACATTACTATTAAGCTCTATAATTTCACGCTCTATTTTGGCAATTTCCTCACTTAAATTAACGTAATTTTTTACATCGTTTAATTTTTGCAAATTTTCTTTTAAACGTGTAAAATACGGAGTGTCCTTTGCAAGTAAATTTAATTCGTTTTCTATTTCCTTTTGTCTAATTTCTCCGTTATAATAAGGCGCATATTTTTCGATATAATCGTTAATATTACTGTTTTTTTCATTTGCCAAATCAAGTTCTTTTTTACTTTCTTCAAGCTCAAGTTTTAAGTTATTTAAAACGTCTTCATTAACATCTTCAAGTAGTGAAAGTTTGCCTTTAAAATCGGCTTCTTGGCGCAAATATTTTAAATTTAACTTATCAGTATTTTCTTTTAAATTTTCACCGTATTTTTGAAGAGAAAATAAACTTTCCATAATCTTAACGCGATTAATTCTAGTTGCATTTAAAAACCTGTCGAACTTGCCTTGTAGCAATACTATACTGCTTTCAAATTCTTCACAATTAAGCCCAATTATTTCTGCTAATTTTTCATCAACTTGCCTTTGTTTTTCAGCCAAAACAAACTTGGTGTTATCGCTTTTATACTCATATAACACCGCTTTAGGCTGTCCACTTTTAACAAACTTTCTATACACCTCGTAAGTCGTTCTTTTGCCTAAAACAACAAGCTCAAAAGTAAAATAAATTTCTGCAAAATTACAGCGCTTATTTATATATTCTGTTTTAAATTTTGAAGAGTAAATAGAGCAAATTATGCTTTCTAAAATAGTGCTTTTTCCACTGCCCGTATCGCCAAAGATGCCAAACATTCCAGCGGAAATTAGTTTTTTAAAATCTATTTCTACAGCGCTAGAAAAACTTTTTACCCCTTCGATTTTTAGTTTAATTGGCTTCATCTTCAACTTCTCCGTTTAGCATTTTTAAGTATAATTCAACTAATTCTTCCTTAGGTTCACCTGTAAATATTTTTTTATAATACTCTAAAAACAACTCTTTGTCGTTTAATTTACGCCTATCCATTACACTGTCAAAAACAAGTTCTTGACTATTTATAAGCTCAATTTCAGTAACAAAAGGAAAGTTTTTAATTATTTCAACAGTTTGAATTGTAGTAAGCGGTTCAGCCATATGCAAAACAAGTTTAACGTAACAATTTTTAAACGTATTTAAAATTTCATGGCATTTATTAAAATCAAACACCTCTACAACTTTAAGTTTTTTGCCACTCTCAAAATTGACTGTTTTTAAATTTTGAACATTGCCGTTTATTATTTCAAACACTTCAAACGACTTTTGCTCACTTTCGCCATAATTATACTGCAAAATGCTGCCGCTATATATAATATTGCGCTCTTTATCAATAATTTGGCGTTTATGCAAATGCCCTAACGCTGAGTAAACTGCATTAGGAGGCAAAACGTTCTTATTTAATATTCTTGCACCGCCAAGTTCAATTTGTTTTTCAACGCCGTCATTAACGCCGCCAAGCAAAAACAAATGCCCAATAAAGACTTCTGGATAGTTGTTAACGTTTTTAACTGACGTTTCCATTACCCAATTTTTAACGCAATCTTCATAGTTTTTAGATTCTTCAACAACTGCTTGGAGCCTATATTCGGTAGGATATGATAGAGCGTTAAAAAATACGGTTTCACCATTGTTAGAACGCACAACAAAATACCTTTCGCCACTTTCAATAAGGCTTACTCGCTTTAAATTTAGAGTGTTTTGATATAAAACGTCACTAAAAACAATGCCAAAATCAAAACAAACGCTACTGCCTACGGTTATCCTATTATTATCATCGTGATTACCACTAATACAAATAACAAGCCTTTCGCCGTTAGACAATTTCTTTAAAGTATTAAAATAAAGCTCTTCCGCGATAGAAGACGGAAAATAAGTATCAAAAACGTCACCAGAAACAATAACCACGTCAACGTCATTATTGTTAACATAGTTAACAAGCTCGTTTAAAACAAGCTTTTGTTCTTCTATTCGGCTAATGTTTTTTAACTTTTTACCTAAATGCCAATCTGACGTGTGTAGAATTTTCAAAATGCCACCTTGTAGTTGCAAACTTAATATATACTAAATATTGTATTGACAAAATGTTTGCAAAATTTTACTTGATTTATTTTTATTATTATTTTAATATATTTTATACTATAAAGCAATAAAAAAATTAAAATAGGTGAAAAATGTCATTTTGCAACTTTTCAAAAGAGAATACGAATTCTGGCAAATTATTAATTGACAACTTGTTTGTGTCAAATTATTTGCCTGAATTAAATGAAGAAGCCGTAAAAGTGTATCTTTACGGTTTATACTTATGCCAAAATTCTTCCCTTGATTTTGACGTTTACAAAATGGCAAGCAACCTTAACTTAACTACTGAGCAAATTATTGATAATTTTAAGTATTTAGAAGAATACGGCCTTGTTTTAATAGTATCAAACAACCCGTTTACTGTTAATTTTATTCCAGTTAACGATAGCGGCGCAAAATATAAGCGCTATAAGCCTGAAAAATACGAGGACCTTTCTAAAGCACTTCAAGTAATAATTAGCGAACGTATGATATCTACTAGCGAGTATAGTGAGTATTTTAACCTTTTAGAAAGCACTCCGCTTAAACCGGAAGCCTTTTTAATGATTGTTAAATACTGCACTGACCTTAAAGGCGGAGATATTTCTTATAAATACATTCTTGCCGTTACTAAAGATTTTGTAAGCCGCAATATTACAACAGAAGAATTAGTAGATAAAGAACTTTCAAACTACAACGCATTAACAAAGGAAATTGGCGAACTTTTCCGCACTTTAAAAATTAGTAGAAAGCAAGAAGTTGAAGATATTCAATTTTATAAAAAATGGTCTCAAAAATACTCTTTTGAGCATGAAATTATACTTTTTGCCGCTAAACAAAGCAAAATTAAAAACCTTAAAACTCTCGATAAAATTTTTGACGAGCTTTATGCAAGCAAATGTTTTACTGAAAGTGACGTTAATAATTTCCTTAAAACAAAGCAAGAAAAAGTTGACGTGGCTATTGACGTATGTAAAGCACTTGGCATTTACGTTGAAGTATATGAAACGGTTATTAATAATTACGTTTCGCCTTGGCTTTCAATGGGCTACGACCATAAAACTTTGGTATTTATTGCAAACTACTGCTTTAAATCTAATAGGCGCACACTAGAGCAAATGAACGTTACCATTAACAATTTAATGAAGCTTGGCTATATCACTTTAGAAAGCATTGTTAACTATATTAACGAGTTTAACGCTACGGATAAATTTATTTATAAAATTTTAGAATACTTAGGTATTACAAGAAAACCTAACGGCTGGGATAGAGAAAACGTTAAAATTTGGAGAAGAGATTGGAACTTTTCTGATGAAGTAATTTTAGAAGCTTCAAAACGTGCTGCAGGCACTACAAATCCAATACCATATATGAACGCTATTTTATCAAATTGGAAAAGCAAAGGCGCGTATACGTTAGAAGAAGTTGCTAAAATCAATCCTCCAACCGCAAAAACAAACACTAATAACGGTGCAAAACACTTTGAAAATGAAAGAAATTATACAAACGAAGAGTTGGACAAGCTTTTACAACAAGTTGACGACATAAAGGAATTATATGATAAAATCTAAAACTTTAATAGAACAAGTTAATGAATTTTACATAAATAAAACCACAAAAATTTACGCTATAAACGAATATTACGAAAATTTGCTTAATAAAAACAACAATTATATCAACCTATTAAACGAAATAGGCTCGTTAAAATTTGAAATTGCAAAATTAGAGTACGAAGGTAAAAGCGAAGATAACGGTTTAAATACTAAACTTGAAAATTTGGAACTTGAAAAATATAATATAATTAAAAATAGCGGTTATTTTGACGCAGTTAACAGTGTTATTGAATGCAAAATTTGCAAAGATAAAGGCGTTGTTAATTCAAAAAGATGTAAGTGCTACAATAAAAGGCTTACTGACGTATCTTTAAAGTATTTAGGCGTTACTAAAAGGCAAAACTGCTCATTTATTGATGCAAATGCTAAAGAAATTGAAAAGCAAAAATTACTACTTAGTAAATACGCCAATAACTTTCCTAAGGTAAACATACAAAACTTTGTTTTAGTAGGAAACGTTGGCACAGGCAAAACTTTTTTATCTAGATGCGTTTACAGTGAAATTTTACAAAAAGGCTATAACGCAATATTTTTAACGGCAACCGAATTAAACAACGTATTTTTAAAAATGCATCTTGGCGAAGTTGATAGAACGGTTATTACCGATATTTTACTTGGCTGTGATTTTTTAGTAATTGACGACCTTGGCACAGAACCAAAATACAATAACGTTACCGTTGAATTTTTACTTTCTTTAATTAGTGATAGATTAGACAAAAATAAACCTTTTATAATAACCACAAACCTTTCTTTAAGCGAAATTAAAGATAGGTACAATGAAAGATTAGTTTCACGCTTATCGGGCGAAAAAACGGCTATTCTACCCTTTAAAAACAAAGATTTGAGAATTAAATAACAAAATTAAAAAAGCGGCTTAAAAGCCGCTTTTTTTACTTGATTACTTTTAAATTTAACTTTTCGCTAATAATTTTAGTCATATCTTGAGCAATTTTTTGAACGCCGTAAATATTAGGGTGAATAAAGTCACCAGACATATAAAGTGATTTGTCAAGTATTTCAAAACCATTTACATACGTTACGTTTTTAAAGTTGTATTTTTCAACAATTTCTTTTAAAACAACACGGTAAATTTTAGCGTTATCATCATCCCAATACTCATCACCACAGTGATAGAACGGAGATATAACGAAAATTTGCTTATCTTGGTTGCGAGTGGCAACTTGATAAATAATATTATCGGCACGCTCTCTAAACTTTTCAACTTCCCAGCCTAAAACGTTAATGCCAAGTTCAAGCGTTGCAAAGTCCCAATTACCCTTTTCGCCTTCGCTTGCAATGTAATTTGCCATTGCAGGTTCCATAGCACAAGAGCCAGCCATACCTTTGTTTATAAAATCAACGTTTAAGTTATGAGCAACTTTTGCAACCCACGCGTTTGACGCGTCAAGCGAGTTTGACATATTCGTTATAGAAGAGCCGTAGCAAAGCATAGTTTTAGACGGTGTTTGACTCTTTTTTGGCGGTTCAACGTCACCAATAACGTCGTAAAGTTTAATTCTACCGCCGTATAATATAACGCGCACAACTTCACTATCCCAGTCGTAGCCCGCTTTTTTAGACATATCGTTAAGCCTTTCAATATTTTCGGCACGCTTAAACTCAAATTCTTTAACTTCGCCCGTTACAATACGGTTAACTTCGTGGTCTTCCCAACCGCTTTGAATACCACCCCTAAATACGTGCATAGTCGTCATAGAAGCAGGATTTTCACTAACTTGGCTCATTTTAATTTTGACGCTTTCGCCTTTTATAACAAACCTTAACTCAACGCCTGAAACACCGTGAACGGTGTTAGGAGCATTGCGCATTTCCATTTCGTTAAAAACTTCGGTAGGAACGCGCCTCCAAGAAACGCTACCGTCTTCATTATAAATAAGGTCGCCAGCGTTATGAATTTCAATATTTTTGCAAATCATAATATAATTCCTAGGTTATATAACTATTTAGCTAAAATACCTGCAACCCTGTAAAGTTCTTCATTTAACTTTCTTGGCATAGAAAGTGCATCAGTAATATTAGCGTCAAAAATTTGATTATCTTTAATACCAATAACCCTATTAGTCTTCTTTTCTTTAATAACTTCAACCGCTCTAACTGCCATTCTCGTTGCCAACATTCTATCTGCCATAGTTGGAGAGCCGCCGCGAATAATATGGCCAAAATTAGTAAATTTAACGTCAATACCACTTATATTTTTAATTTTAGCAGCAATTTCATTTTTATCAGCAACACCTTCTGCTACGATAATCATATTAGACGCTTTACCATTCTTAATATTTTCCTTCATTGTTAAAGCAATTTGTTCGATATCGTAAGGAACTTCAGGTATTAAGCAAAATTCTGCGCCACCGCAAATTGATGCGTAAAGAGCAATATCTCCACAGTTTCTACCCATTACTTCAAGCATAAACGCTCTATCGTGTGAACCCATAGTGTCACGAAGGTTGTTAATTGCCACTAAACAAGTGTTAACAGCAGTATCAAAACCTAAAGTGTAATCAGTATAGGCAAGGTCGTTATCAATAGTTGCTGGAATACCAACAACGCTAATACCAAAATTGTCAGATAACGCTTTTGCGCCGTTAAACGAACCGTCACCACCAATCACTATTACGTTTTCAATACCTAATTTGCGTAAATTTTCCGCTGCAATTTTTTGCACTTCAACGTTTTTAAATTCTGGACATCTTGCAGTTTTTAAAACAGTACCGCCACGGTGTAATATATTAGATACAGAACGTGAATCTAATTTAACGATTGAGCCGTCAACCAAACCTGCATAACCACGTTCACTACCGTAAACTTCAAACCCGCTATCTATCGCATATCTTACGCACGCTCTTAAAGCTGCGTTCATTCCTGGAGCATCGCCGCCACTAGTAATAATTGCTATTTTATTCATTTGTTCTCCTTTATAATATTATGTTAAATATATTAGTTTTTATTTTTTAAAAAAAGATTATATCTTGTTCTTCAACTAAAGATAAAAGTTCCGTTAGTAAACCTTTGCAGTTTCTAACTTTTGCGTCCACTTTAAACTTTTTGCCGTCTTTTTTAACGTAAACTTGAATATCGCCAGGATAAGCAAGTAAAATTTCAAAAAGCTCGTCTAAATCGTCAAGTTTTGAGGCGTTTATTCCTAAAAATTCCTGCTTCTTTTCTACATCCTCTTGTTTAGTTTGAGACGTTGCCAAAACAAGCGGTTCAATTTTTTCTATTATGATTGAAGGCGGCTTATCATCGCGAAGTTGAAGCTTACCGTCTATTCTAACAATAGCATCTTCTTCTACAACGTTTTTAAACTTTTCATACGCCCTTGGGAAAAGCGTACACTCTACCGAGCCAAACAAGTCTTCCACGTTAAGCGCGCACATTGTATCACCGTTTTTGGTAACAATCTTTTTAATAGACGTTATCATTCCACCGAAAGAAAGGCTCATACCGTCAGTTACGTCTAAATAGACTTCTTCATCGTTTTCATTGATTTCCTTATTTAAGAAAAGCGCCGTTGAGAACATAAACTTTTTAAGTTCGTTTTTATAATTTTCAAGCGGATGACCTGTAACGTAAATTCCCAAATAATATTTTTCAAATTGATATTTGGTCTTTTCATCGTACTCGTCAACGTTTGGATATTTTGCAATTATTTTTTCTTCAATTCCAAAACCGTTTTCACTTTCACCAAACATAGAAATTTGAGCGTCATCTTGCTGTTTAGTTATGCGTGTAGCACTATCTAAAACTTCTTCGTAAGCGCCAATTAACCTACTTCTATAAATGTTAAAACAGTCAAATGCGCCTGAATATATTAATGCTTCAACAACGCGCTTATTTAAACTTTTAGCGCAACGAAGGGCAAAATCTTCTAAACTAGTGAACTTGCCGTTCTTTTCTCTTTCTTCAATAATTTCATCAATAACGTTTATGCCAACGTTTTTAATGCCTGCTAAGCCAAACCTAATTTTACCGTCCTTAACAGAAAACATAGTTTTACTTTCGTTAATGTCCGGTGGCAAAATTGCAATTTTTTCTTCTTTTGCATACGTTGCGTAGTTAGTTATTTCTTCAATTTTATCAATGCGGTTATTTAAAACCGATGCTAAAAATTCAGGCTTATAAAAACATTTTAAAAACGCCGTTTGATACGTTACAACAGAATATGCCGCCGCGTGCGACTTGTTAAATGCGTATTTAGCAAAGTCTTTCATTTCATCCCAAATCTTGCGTGCAATATCTTCGCTAACACCACGCTTAACACAACCGTCAATCGCCTTGTTCACTTTGCCGTATTTATCAACTGTTTCGGGCTTGCCGTTTATAAAGGTTTCAACTTCCTTTTCCATTTCAGCAACTTTTTTCTTGCCCATCATACGTCTAACCATATCGGCTTGACCTAAGGTGTAGCCAGCCAAATCTTGAACTATTCTCATAACTTGTTCTTGATACACTATACAACCGTACGTTTGCTTTAAAATAGGCTCTAAAAGTGGATGTAAATATTTAATTTTTTCAGGGTTATGCTTGTTTTGAATAAAGCGAGGAATAGAATCCATAGGCCCTGGGCGGTAAAGCGACACCGCCGCCACGATATCTTCAAGACAGTTTGGCTTAAGTTTAGATAAGAAACTTTTAAAACCAGAAGATTCTATTTGGAATATTGCAGTAGTATTGCCAGATGAAATAAGTTCGTAAACCTTTTCATCATCGTAATGATTTCTATCAAAAACAACGTCTTTATCATAATTGTCTTTAACAAGGTCAATACAGTTCTTAATATCGCTAAGGTTTCGAAGCCCTAAAAAGTCCATTTTTAAAAAGCCTAGACTTTCAAGTTCCGTTCCCGTGTATTGCGTTGTAATATCATCGCCGTTACGCGAAAGAGGCATATGCCTATCAAGTATATCTGCACCAATTATAACGCCACAAGCGTGCGTACCTGGCTGACGTGGCATATCTTCAAGCTTCATTGCAATGTCAACAACTTTTTTAATTTCTAAATTATCGTTATACATTTCAACGAGCTCAGGAACGGAATAATCCGTTATGCCGTCTTTTAATTCTTTTTCGCTTGGAGAGTAAAAACCGAACACTTTTTGAAGAATGTTTGGTCTGCCAATATCAAGCATTTTACCCTTTTTAGCAACTTTACTAGGAATTGCTTTTGTTAAACGGTTTAAATCGTTAAGAGGAACGTTTAACACCCTACCAACGTCTTTAATAGCGTTCTTTGCAGCCATAGTGCCAAAGGTAACAATTTTAGCCACCGTATTAAATCCGTACTTGTCACGAACGTAGTCAATAACTTCTTGACGGCGCGTATCTTCAAAGTCTATATCAAAGTCGGGAGCAGAAACTCTTTCACTATTTAAAAATCTTTCAAAGTAAAGGTCATATTTAAGCGGGTCAATATCTGTTATGTTTATCAAGTATGCAACTATTGAACCAGCACCGCTACCACGGCCAGGTCCTACGGAAATGCCCATATTGCGTGCCGCATTAATATAGTCCCAAACTATTAAATAATACTCTATAAAACCTTGTTTTTCAATTACGGCAAGCTCCATTTCAATTCTATCGCGAATTTCTTTGGTTTCCTCGCCGTACTTTTCTAAAACACCTTTATCTATAAGTTTGCGAATATATTCAACGGGAGTAGAGCCATCTTCTGGAACGTAGTGTGGGAATTTGTACTTGCCAAATTCAAAGTTAAAATTACACTTTTCAGCAATTTCAAGCGTTGTTTCAAGCGCTTCTTCATCGTTAGGAAAAGCTGAAAGCATTTCTTCATAATTTTTTAAATAGAACTCATCGCACGGCATTTTCATACGGTTAGGAGTATCTATATTTTTACCGGTTTGAACGCACATTAAAACGTCTTGCGTTTCAGCGTCTTGCTTGTCAACGTAGTGAACGTCATTAGTAGCAACTAATTTTACGCCAAATTGCTTTGCGTACACTCTGAGTTGAGCGTTAACAATTGCTTGTTCATCAAGCCCGTGATTTTGAATTTCTAAATAGAAGTCATCGTTGAAAGTTTCTTTAAAGAATTTTACAAGATTTTCAGCCTTATTAAAATCACGCATTAATATTGCTTGAGGAATATCGCCACCTAAGCAAGCTGATAAACAAATTAAACCGTCACTATATTCTTTAAGCGTTTTAAGGTCAATTCTTGGTTTATAATAAAAACCGTCTCTAAAAGCTATAGAATTTAATTTGCATAAGCTTTTATAACCCTGTTCGTTTTTAGCTATTAAAACTAAGTGTCGCCTATCGCTATAACCTTCGTCATCGTTAGTTTTTAACTTGCCCTTTATAGTTAAATCATCACAAACGTAAAATTCCGTGCCAATAATAGGCTTAACGCCTTGCTTTTTGCACTCGTTATAAAAGGCAACCGCGCCGTACATATTACCGTGGTCTGTCATTGCAATTGCTGGCATATTAAGTTGTTTTGCTCTTTTTACCACCTTTGAAATTTGAGCCATTCCATCTAGCATGGAATATTCGGTGTGTAAATGCAAATGCACGAATTCTTTCATAATTTCCTTACTCTAATTAAAAATTAATAAAATCCACTAAAATACTATTTTGAACGTACAAGTATTCATCTTTTATTTTAATAGTGCTTTCACTAATATCCAAATACGCTCTATTCTTTTTAATAGGCTCGCTAAAATCCACTAAAAAATCACTTTCAAATTCTTTTTTATATTCATTAAAGTTTATACCAAAAGACGTTCTTAACGCAAGCATTGCATACTCGCCTTTAGCATCCTCCAAATTAACTTCTTCAATGAACACTTCTGCAAACTTATTAGATAGTAAACACTTGGTATACTCATCAATACTTTCAGTATTGGTAAAACGCTTGCCATCTAAAAATGAAGACGCACCAACGCCAACGCCTAAATATTCGCCTCGCTTCCAATAATTTAGGTTGTGCCTTGAATGAAAACCTTCTTTACAAAAGTTTGAAACTTCATAGCGATTAAAGCCTTTTTGGCTTAAATATTTGCAACTAGCCTCGTAAATTGAAGCAACCTCATCATCGCTTAAAAGTTCGCCGTTTAAATATTTTGTAAACATAGGCGTTCCCTCTTCGGCCTTTAACGCGTAAAGCGATATATGTTTTACACTGCTAAACGAAGTTGCAAGTTCTAAACTGTTAATTACGTCTTCTTGCGTTTCGCCGGGAAGCCCTATCATAACGTCAATAGACAAGTTAAAGCCTTTAAGTAGCGTTACTGCATTTTTAAAATCTTCAACGTTGTGTATGCGATTTACAATTCTAAGCGTTTCACTATTTGCAGACTGTAAACCTATTGAAAACCTATTTATACCTGCGTTTTTATAAACTTTTAACTTACTTTCATCAATAGTTCCAGGGTTAACTTCTAAAGTGATTTCCGCTTCTTTAGACACATTAAAGCAAGTATATATTTGTTTTAAAGCTCCATAAATATATTTAGGCTCAACAAAACTTGGCGTTCCGCCACCAAAATAAATGGTTTTTATAACTTTGCCTTTTAACTGTTGCGCCCTATGTTTTAATTCTTTATATAAGCACGCAAAGTATAATTCCGCCTTTTGAATTTCGCTTGGATACGAGCAAAAATCGCAATAAGTGCATTTACTTTTGCAAAACGGAACGTGAATATATAACCCTGCCATAAATCTCCTAATTATCTGAATCTATTTTTAAAATTGACATAAACGCTTCGCTTGGAATTTCTACCGAGCCGAGTTTACGCATCTTCTTTTTACCTTCTTTTTGTTTTTCTAAAAGCTTCTTTTTGCGAGTAATATCACCGCCGTAACACTTAGCCAAAACGTCTTTACGAAGAGCCTTTACAGTTTCTCTAGCAATAATCTTACCACCTACCGCTGCTTGAATAGGAATTTCAAACATTTGGCGTGGAATAACGTCTTTAAGCCTTTCAGCCATTGCTCTACCGCGAGCATAAGCTTTTTCCTTATGAACTATTATAGAGAGCGCGTCACACATATCGCCGTTAAGTAAAATATCAAGCTTAACAAGGTCACTGCGCTTATAACCGCTAATATCGTAGTCAAACGAAGCGTAACCGCGAGTTCTTGATTTTAAACCGTCAAAGAAGTCAAACACTATTTCGTTAAGCGGTAAAGTATAATTAAGTTTTACGCGCTTACTATCAATATACACCATATCCTCAAACACGCAACGCTTTTCTTGGCAAAGTTCCATTATTGCGCCAACGTATTCAGGTGGAGAATAAATGTTTGCTTTAATAACAGGCTCTTCCATATAGTCTATTTCTACTACAGGCGGAAGTTTTGTTGGATTTTCAATAGTTAAAACCGTTCCGTCTGTTTTATGAACGATATATGAAACCGAGGGAGCAGTTGTAATAATATCAAGACCAAACTCTCTTTCAAGTCTTTCTTGTATTATTTCCATGTGCAATAAACCTAAAAAGCCACATCTAAAACCAAAGCCTAAAGCCGTAGAATTGTCTGGCTCAAAAGTTAATGAGGCATCATTTAATTTTAATTTTAAAAGCGCTTCTTTAAGGTCAATAAACTTAGAACCGTCAAGCGGATATATACCGCTAAACACAACTGGTTGAGCCTTTTTATAGCCGTCAAACGGAGCGTCAACAGGATTTTCAACGTCAAAAAGCGTGTCGCCTACTTCAATATCTGAAATAGATTTTATTGAGGCTGCAATATAGCCTACCTCTCCAGCATCAAGTGATGGTTTTGTTCTTAATTCAGGGTTAAACGTACCAACTTCTACAACCTCAAAAACCTTGTCGGACATAAAAGTTTTGATTTTAGTTCCCTCTTTAACCGAACCGTCAGCCACCCTAACAAATAAAATAACGCCTTTAAAATTATCATAGTAACTGTCAAATATAAGCGCTTTAAGCGGAGCGTTTTCATCTCCTTTAGGCGCAGGAATATCTGTTACAATTCTTTCTAAAACCTCTTCAATGTTAATACCTGTTTTAGCTGAAATTTTAGGCGCGTTAGAACCGTCTAACCCAATAACGTCTTCAATCTCTTTAGCAACGCTTTCAGGGTCTGCAGAAGGAAGGTCTATTTTATTTATAACCGGCATAATTTCCAAGTTGTTGTCAAGTGCTAAATAAACGTTTGCAAGCGTTTGAGCTTGTATGCCTTGAGATGCGTCAACAATTAAAATTGCTCCTTCACACGCCCTTAAACTGCGTGAAACCTCATAAGTAAAGTCAACGTGGCCTGGCGTATCTATTAAGTTGAAAATATATTCGTTACCGTCTTTTGCCTTATAAAGCATTCTAACAGGCGTAAGTTTAATGGTAATACCCCTTTCACGCTCTAAATCCATAGAGTCTAAAAGTTGTTCTTCCATATCTCTTTCGCTTACTTGACCAGTCATTTCTATAAGCCTGTCTGCAAGAGTAGATTTTCCGTGGTCTATATGAGCTATTATGCAAAAATTACGAATGTTTTGTTTTACTGTTGATGACATATTTTCCCTATTATAATTTTATAGTTTTTATTATACAATAAAAAAATAAAAAATACAAGCGCAAACATTTATTAAAAAGCAATTTTTACAAAAAAAATAAACGGTACATTGTACCGTTTAAATTTTTTAGACTATTAAAGAATTTCTTTAATTTTTGCAGCCTTACCTGTAAGACCACGAAGATAGTAAAGTTTAGCTCTTCTAACTGCACCTTTCTTAACAACCTTAATGTCTGTTACCTTTGGTGAGTGAAGTGGGAAAGTTCTTTCAACGCCAACGCCGAAACTCATTCTTCTTACAGTGAAAGTTTCGCTAATGCCGCCACCGCGTTTTGCAATAACAACGCCTTCGTATGCTTGAATTCTTTCTCTTGCGCCTTCAATAACCTTTACTGATACCTTTACAGTATCGCCAACGTTAAATGCAGGAACTTCTGCTTTAACATTTTCTTGATTGATTTGTTCAATTATTGTCATGACCTATACCTCCATAATTACGCGGTGTTCATTGACTTTTGCAAGAGGACCACCCGAAGTCTTGTAATATTTTAACATAAGAACTATTATTTTGCAACTAAATAATGGCTATTTTTGCAAAAAAATTGCTTATTTTTTAACATTTTTTACTAAAAAACGAATAATAATTGCACGCTAATTTACCAGAGTAAACTTTGCGCTTTTTGTTTGCCGTTTTTGAAATGAGCCTTTCAAAATTTGTTACGGGCGTTAAAACGTGACACTCCCAACCATTTAAAGTTTCAAACATTTTGCCAAAATCTTTATATAGTTTATTTACCTTGTTTGTGTCAAGCAACCTTTCGCCATAAGGCGGATTACTTATAATTACGCCACAATTAAACCTAGATTGAAAGTTGCGCATATCGCCTTGTTGAAAGTGTATATTTTCAGTTACGCCTGCGTTTTTAGCGTGTAATCGCGCAAGCCTTAATTGATTTTCATTAATATCAAAACCTATAAGTTTTAAATCTTTACCATCGTTCATTTTAGAAATAGCCTCTTGTTTTAAGCCTTCAAAAAAAGACGTGTCAAAATTTTTATAGTGTAAAAAATCAAAATCGCGGTTAAGCCCAGAAGGAATATTGCGAGCCATTAAACAGGCTTCTATTAGTATTGTTCCGCTTCCACAAAAAACGTCAACAAGCGGCTTGTCGCCTTTCCAAAATGAAAGGTCTATAAGAGCAGATGCAACGTTTTCTTTTAAAGGCGCTTCTCCCACCAATTTTCTATAACCGCGCTTATGTAATCCCTCGCCGGAGGTATCTAAACAAACAGTTACAAAATCACGCCTAATAACGAACTCTATTTTATACCTTTCGCCACTTTCGTTAAGAGGAGATTTATAATAATTTTCTAGCCTTGTACATATAGCCTTTTTTATAACGGACGCACACGCTGTGGTTGCCGATAGTTTTGACTCTATTGACGAGCCGTAAACTTCAATTTTGCCGTTTTTATGAATATACGTTTCAAAGTCAAGTTCTTTTATACCGTCAAACAATTCATCAAACGTTTGCGCTTTAAACGAGCCTATTTCAATAAATACCCTACTTGCAGTGCGAAGATGCAAATTACAAAGCGCAACACTTAAAATATCGCCTTCCAAAGAAAGTCGACCGTTTATTGACTTTGTGTCAACGTTTAAAAGTTTATAAAGTTCACGTTTTGTTACACCCTCTAATCCAGACGGCGCAGATACTAAAATTTTCATTAAAAGGCATCCGTAATTAAATTAACTTTTCCCTTAAGAACTTCCGCTACCATAAAGGAAACTTGAATATTAAATAAATCATTTTGTTGCAAATAGTAGTTTGCAATGTTTATATATTTTTGTTGCTTTTTATAATTTACCGCTTCGCTTGGAGCGCCGTATTTTAGGCTAGAACGTGTTTTAACTTCAACAAAAAATAATTGCTCGCCCTTTTTAGCAATAATATCAGCTTCGCCAAAAGGCGTTACGTAATTTTTCTGTAAAATTTTATAGCCAAACCTTTTTAAACGTCTTGCCGTTAACTGTTCTCCGCTTATGCCAAGAAGTTTTTTATAAAAGTCTTTCTGTGAATTGGGCACGCGCCTATCTCCTTTATTGCGGCTATATGTTGCTTTGTACCGTAACCGCTATGTTTTTCAAAGCCGTATTGAGGATAGATTTTGGCATAATCTTCCATAAGCCTATCTCTATACACTTTAGCAATTATTGAAGCACAACCTATTGAATAACTTTTTAAATCGCCTTTAATGATAGAAAAAGTTTCCACACTTGTTTCAATTTTTACAGCGTCAATCAAAACTACTTCTGGCTTTATAGAAAGAGTTTCAATAGCATTTTTCATACAAAGCTTAGTTGCGTTTAAAATATTTACCTCATCAATAACTTCAGGTTCTACTTTTTGAATTGAATAAGAAATAGCCTTTTTAGTTATTAAATCATAAAGCGCTTCACGCTTCTTTTTTGAAAGTTTTTTACTATCGTCAACACCCTCAATTATATCGTCAAGTGGCATTACCACGCAAGCGCAAACAACAGGGCCTGCAAGAGGACCTCTACCAACCTCGTCAACACCGCCAATAAGCGTGTAACCTTTTTTTAAAAACTCTTTTTCATACTGTAATTTATCTATAATTTCCATATTAAACAAATAAAATTTTACCGAGCTTGCCTTTGCGTAAATCGTTTATAAACAAACTAGACGCTCTCTCTTCATCAATGACGCCACCTTTTCTTAAACAGCCCTTAACTTTTGCTATTTCTTCAAAAACTTCGTACTCAGTTTTTTCATCTGTTTCTATTCCATAGGCCTGTTTTAATGCATCTTTATACTTTTGGTTAAGATATCTTATAAGTTCAAGCGAAAGCTCGGTAAAATCTAAAATATCATCGTTAATAGAACCAATAAACGCTAGAAATGTTGCATTAGTTTCACTGTCAAAACTAGGCGGTGTAGTGCCTGGAGTGTCTAAAAGTTCAAGGTTTTGAACTTTAAGCCACTGCTTGTCTTTAGTAACGCCAGCCTTATCTCCCGTCTTAGCTTTTTTACCACCGCAAAGTAAGTTTATTATGGTAGATTTTCCCGTGTTAGGAAGCCCTGCAACCATAATTCTAAGAGGCCTTTTAATGCCTTTATTCTTATATTTTTCAAGAACGTCATTTAAGGCGTTTACTATCTCTAAATATAATGATTTAGCACTTTTTTTACTAGTTCCTACAGTTGTTATAGCACGCTTATTTTCACTTTTAAACTGTTGCAAAACCTTAGCGAACTCACTTTGCTCTACTAAATCATATTTGTTAAAAACATAAACTACTGGGCGATGTGCAAAAATTTTAAATAAATTTTTGTTAAGACAAGCAAACGGTGCGCGCGCATCAAGAACAAAAACTATGCCGTCACATAATTTTACCTGCTCTTCCATCATACGCATAGCACGCGTCATATGCCCAGGAAACCACTGTATGTGCATAATACTACTATTTAATAAGGTCGGGGCGCTTTAATTTTGTAACGCTCTCCGCCTGTAATTTTCTCCATTTTTTTACTTCGGCATGATTGCCAGAAATCAACACGTCTGGCACTTTTAAGCCTTTAAATTCTTGAGGACGCGTGTATTGCGGATATTCTAAAAGCCCGCCTGTAAACGACTCCTCAGAAAGTGATTCCGTGTCTAAAACGCCGTCAACGTATCTTGCTAAACAGTCGGTAACAACCATTGCAGGAAGTTCTCCGCCCGTTAAAACGTAATCGCCAATAGACAATTCTTCATCTATATACAACTCTATAATACGCTCATCAATGCCCTCGTAATGACCGCAAAGCAACACAACGTGTTCATAAGATATCAAAGTAGAAACCATACCTTGATTAAGCGTTTTGCCTTTAGGTGACATATAAATTCTACGTGCTTTATGCTCACTGTCAACAGCTTCAATTGCAGAGGCAATAGGTTGAGGTGTCATAACCATTCCGGCACCACCGCCAAATGGATAATCATCACACCTCTTATGCTTGTCAAGAGAATATGCGCGTATATCGTGCACGTTAATTTCAATTTTGCCCGCGTTTTTAGCCCTACCAATAATACTCTCTTTTAATGGAGCAAACATTTCAGGAAAAAGCGTTAAAATATCAATTTTCATAATAAACAACGTCCTTTAACTCATCACTTAAAAAAGTAATTGTTTTACTGTTTACGTCTATTTTTGGCTGCAATTTTTTAAGATGTGGAACGTATAAAAAAGCACCCGTTTCACTTTTAATTTTAAACATATCAACGTTTGATTGCATAACGTCAACCACTGTTCCAAGTTTATTATTTTGCCAATCGTAAACTGTTAAGCCTATAAGGTCCACTATAAAATAAGCAGATTTTTCTTTATTTATTTCAGTTTTATTTGCATAGTAAATTTTACCACGCAAAAGTTCGGCGTCATTGCGCGTTAAAACGCCGTTTAGAGTTAAAAAGGCAAATCCACCGCCCGCATCTCTAACAGCCTTTATTGCGCAAATTTCACCGTTTGAAGCGTAAATATTCTTTAAATTACTAACGCTAAAAAAACCGTCAGCTAAAATGCGAACTTTAAGCTCGCCTTTTATGCCTTGCGGTTTAACAACTTCAAAAACTTCAAGTTTTTCCATAAAAATATGAGAGAAATTTATTCAATTTCTCCCTTCCCTTTTATTTCTATATTGTATTTTTTACCTTCTTTAGCACTTGCAAAACGTACGATAGTGCGAAGGGCCTTTGCAAGTTTGCCTTGACGGCCAATAACTTTACCCATATCGCTTTCGTTTAAAACAACGGTAACGTTAACAATATCGCCGTCTTCGTTTACAATATATTCAATTTCGTCTTGCTTGTCAGCAAAACGGTTAATAATGTATTTAATAAGCTCAAGCATTTACTTCACCTTATTTCTTCTTCTTTTTAGGGTTTGTTTTAGAAGGAGATAACTTGTCACTCTTTTCAATAACACCTGCTTTAACTAAAATGTTTTTTACAGTTTCAGTTGGTTGAACGCCGTTTGCTAACCATTTTTTAGCTTTTTCTACGTCAACTACTACTTCTGCAGGGTTAGTGTTTGGATTGTAGTGACCAATTTTTTCAATATAAGCACCATCTCTTGCTACCCTTGCATCTACTACAACGATTCTGTATAAAGCGTTGTCCTTGTCGCCAAGTCTTGTTAATCTCATTTTTACTGCCATTTGTATATCCTCCAAATAATTTTTATTATTTTACATAAACGGTAAACGGCGTTTACCATTTTTAAACTGTTTCATAAGCATTTTAATTTGCTCATATTGCTTTAAAAGCTGATTTATTTCTTGTACCGAAGTGCCACTACCCTTTGCTATTCTTTGTTTTCTAGAATAGTTTAAAATTGACGGGTCGCGCTTTTCACGCTTGGTCATTGACAAAATTATGGCTTTCGTTCTTTCAAGCTTACTCTCGTCAATATCGTTAGGGTTAACACCTTTTAATTTAGCCATACCCATTCCTGGAAGCATGCCTAAAATTTCAGAAGCACCACCCATCTTTTTAATCATATCGAATTGCGCCAAATAATCGTCAAGAGTAAAGACGTTTTCTTTAAAGCGCTTTTCCATTTTTTTAACTTCTTCTTCCGTAACGGCTTCTTGCGCCTTTTCAATAAGCGACATAACGTCACCCATACCTAAAATACGCTTTGCCATACGGTCTGGATAAAACGGCTCTAAATCGCCAAGTTTTTCACCAACGGAAGCAAATTTGATTGGCTTGCCCGTAACCGCCTTAACTGATAAACACGCACCACCGCGAGTATCACCGTCAAGTTTAGTTAATACAACGCCCGTAACGGCAAGTTTTTCATCAAACGATTTAGCAACGTTAACGGCATCTTGACCAAGCATCGAGTCAATAGTAAGTAAAATTTCGGTAGGAGAAACAGTTTTGTTAATTTTAATTAACTCTTCCATTAACTCTTCATCTATATGAAGCCTACCAGCCGTATCGATAATAACGGTATCAAAACCGTATTTTTTAGCATATTCAACTGCGTTTTTAGAAATTTTAATAGGGTCGCCTTGACCTTCGCTATAAACTTCTACTTGCGCATTTTGACCAACAACTTTAAGTTGGTTTATGGCTGCAGGACGATAAACGTCACACGCAACTAAGAGAGGCTTTTTACCGTTCTTTTTTAAGTAAAGAGCAAGCTTACCTGAAAGCGTTGTTTTACCAGCACCTTGCAAACCGCACATCATAATAACGGTTGGAGGGTTAGAAGAAACGTTTAACTTGCTGTTAGTGCTGCCCATCAATTCAGTAAGCTCATCACTAACAATTTTAATAACTTGTTGAGTAGGGCTTAAGCTTTTTAAAACTTGTTCACCAACAGCCTTTTCACTAACCTTGTTAATAAAGTCTTTTGCAACTAAAATATTAACGTCAGCCTCTAAATGCGCAATACGAACTTCACGCATTGCTTGCTTAACTTCAAGTCCAGTAAGTTTGCCGTGCTTTGTGAGTTTTGAGAATATATGATTTAATTTGTCGCTTAAACCGCCGAATAAATTAGCCATTAAAGTTCCCCTATCATTTTTAAAAGTTGCGCTTTTTGCTCATCATCTTTAATTTCGTTTGCACATTTAATAAGCGCGCGCTTTTTCTCAAGTAATCGTAAACTTCTTTCGTAATTTTCAAGCAAATCTCTAGTTTTGCAAAGCGAATCACTAACCGCTTGGCGCGAAACGTTTTTTAGCTCGGAAATTTCTGCAAGCGATAAATCACAATTATAATAGAAATCAAAAATTTCAGCTTGATGCTTGGTTAAAAGCGTTTTATACTCTAAAAAAAGTTCAGAATACGTAAAATGTAATTCCATTTTATGCCACCTTTTACCTAATTATACACGTTAAAATTGCAAGTGTCAAGCATTTTTACTTGACATACAAAAAAATTTTTAATAAAAAAGAGTGTAAATAATTACACTCATTTTACATTTCATCTAACATATTTTGTACTGAAATTCCGTAACCACGCGCACTATCGTTAACAAAAACGTGAGTAACTGCCCCAACAATTTTTCCATCTTGAATAATTGGACTGCCAGACATTCCTTGTACAATACCACCCGTTTGACTAATTAAGTTTTCATCACAAACTTTTATAACTAGGTTTTTTCCTTCGCGCCGTTTAAAGTCAGTTTTTACTATTTCAATATCATAGGTATTTGCAGTTTTACCGTCAACAGTGCTAATTATTTGCGCCTTACCTATTTTTGCCGTGCCAACTAAAACTTTTTTATAATTAAGCGGATTGAAATTTGTAAACTTGCCGTACATTCCACGCGCTGTATTTTTGGTTATATTGCCAATTGGCTTATCTCCTATAAATAAACCCTTTAATTCGCCGGCTTTGCCAGATTGACCTTTAACAACACCTATTATTGTCGAATCATAAACGTTGCCACCTAAAACGTTACAAACTTCGCCCTTTTCAGTTGTAACCGGGTGACCAAGAGAAGCAAAATTACCTTCATTATCAATAAAGGTTACCGTACCTATGCCTTGAAGGTCATCTCTAATAAAAACGCCTATTTTATAGTGTCCGTTTAAATCTTTTACTGGTGTTACGTTCACAATTTTAAGAACGCCGTTACTTATATATTCAACAACAATACCGCCACTTTTATGCTCACTTAATGCTGAAGCAACTTCGCTACTATTATTTACTGGCTTGCCGTTTATTGAAATTATAACATCACCAACGTTAATTCCAGCAATTTTACAAGGAGAAGTTAAGCGCTCACTACCTAAAACGTCAGTTAAGCCAACTATAGTTGCACCGCGAGTTTTAAGTGTAAAGCCGGCAGTAAAGCCACCTAAATAAACGCTGTCTTTACCGCTTGCATACGCACTTGAAGGAGAAACGTTTATAATAAAAAATAACGTTAAAACAGTAAAAAATACTGATATTTTCTTAAAAAATCTCATAACAGTAAAAGTATTTGCAAAATATTTATTGTTATGCTTTAAAATAAATATATTTTATGTGGCATATTATTTGATTTTGTAGTAGCGGAATTGATTTTTACTGTATATATCAATCCCTCCGTCACGTTGTGACACCTCCCTTTACACAAGGGAGGCAAAAAGAGAAAGAATTTAGACGTGATACCTCCCTTTTTCGCAATAGGATGCTTGTGAGAAATAAATTTATTCTTCGGCCCCTTTGTGTAAAGGGGGCTCTGCCGTAGGCGGTGGGGGGATTGTTTAAATTGTTTACATATAACTGTCAATCCCTACGTCACGTTGTGCCACCTCCCTTTACACAAGGGAGGCAAAAAAAAGAAAGCATTTTAGCGTATATATACACAAGCGGGCAAAAAAGAGAGAGAATTTTTGCGTGCATATACACAAGGGAGGCAAAAAAAGAGAGAGAATTTTTGCGTATATATACACAAGGGAGGCAAAAAAAAGAAAGCATTTTAGCGTACATATACACAAGGAAACAAAAAAAGAGAGAGTATTTCTACTCTCTCTTAATTTTGTTTATTATTTAGCCAAATTAAGCAACTGTACTTTTCCACTTAAGTTGACCATCAACAACTGACCAGTAAGTTGAATCATAACCACTGTAAAGGTTGTTGTTTGCAGCGTATGCTGTAGCCATATCTGCAAGAGTGCCGTATTGGTTAATGTTAGTATAGAAGAAGATACCCTTATTAACGTCATTATCAACTGCCACATCATTAGCGAAGTCGATAATAGGGTCGAATACAGAAATTTGACCGCAAACTCTATAATCAATACCACGTTCTTCCATCCAAGAAGGAAGGTGACCGTTCTTAATTGCAACGTCATACTTATCTCTATCAGCTAAAGCAACGTCATAAGGAATCCATTCCCAACCAGTGTAACCAACTTGACCAGCCATTGTGCTTGCATAAGCTACTTGTAAGCCTTTACCCATTTCGCTAACAAGTACTTTTGTAGGACATTCTGGGTAACCAGGAATATCTTGAGAAGTACGAGATACAGCAAGTGGGTATTTAGATGCGATGAATAAGTTTTCATATCTACTGTTCTTAATAGCTTCGCTTACGTTAGTGTAGTTACCTTGAGTATCGTAAGTTACCGCACCGCTTGAACCAGAAACAATTAAACCACCGCCATAGCTACCTTGAAGTTTTTGATTGATTTGTTCATTGCTATTAGAATAGTCAAAGAAGCAGTCAACAAGCTTAAAGCTTACAACTTCTGCGCGTTTACCTTCAGGAATTTTTGTGTTGGTGCTTGATGGCGTATCAACTGGAGTTTCGTTTACAAGGTTATGTTCGCAGTATGCGTTAAATATACCGTAGAATAAACCGCCTTGGTAAGCAGGGCCAACGTTAGGAACCTTAGTTTGAATGTAAACGTTAGAAATTGTAGTTTGATATTTAGCTGTAAGCACACCACCAACGTTTTCAAGTACAGTATCAGGAGTAAATCTTGCAAAGAGTGGGCCTGCAGCAACTTGCTTGCCATTGTCGTAAGTTCCTGAAAGCGAGTCAAGGCTAACATTTGCAAAGCCGATATTTTTAATTACAGTTTCGCCTTCTTCATCGTTAAAGATTCTACCAAAGATACCATTTTTAAATGCGAACATATTGCTAATTGTATAGCCTTGACCATCAAACGTACCTTGGAAACCACCAGAGTTAGTTGATGGAATTTGGTTATAATGGTCGTTTGCACCTGGGTTGTTTACAACGTGTTGTACCGCAACCTTTTTAGCGTCAATGTTGTTACCTACAATATAGAAACCTTTATGCTTATCGTCAGCAGTTTCAACTTCAAACCACTTAAGGTCAACGCCCTTAGTTAAAATACCACTGTATGCTTTAACCTTATTGAATTGATACCACTTACCGTCTTTAGTATAAACTCTAATAGTTACGTAACCAACTTCAGTAAAGCCGTTAGTAATATTTGTTTTAACACCTAAAATATATCCTTCTCTTGTAAGTGTAAGAGTTGATAACGCGCCGCCTTCATTTACTTGGTAAGCTTCTAGAATGTTTGCATGAGCAACTACGTTGTTACCGTGGAATACACCGTCAGCAGCAGAGAAGAGAACTTCTTCATCTATCTTCTTAACTATGCTTGTTAACGCAACTTTAGCAACTAAAGGCTGGTTATCTGCAAACGTTATAGTAATTTCAACGTTCTTAGTATTATCCCAATCAGCATAGCCTTCAGCAACTTCTAATTTAATAGACTTGTTATCGCTATTAACAGTTGCCTTAACAAATTCATTGTTAGAAACTGCGCTAGTTATATCAAAGTCAACGTCAGTGTAGTTAGTAACACCAATGTTAGTAGCTAATTTTGTTTCATTTAATTCAATAGTAATAGAATTAAGCTTGCCGTTTTCAGTAGTATAGTAACTTTCTTTATCTGAACTACGCCATACAGGAACACCGTTCTTAATAATCCAGCATTCACTATCATCAGTAGCAAATGAAGTAAAATCATGATTTGCACTTGCTAATTCTTGAGTTGTTTTATAGTAGTAAGCACCTAACTTAACTGAGAATTTTTCATAGTTTTGGTGAGTACTGTTTGTAGGAATATCTTTATTATCCCAAGTTTTAGTTTGGTTAGCACCGTAAGCATAGTAATAAGGGTTATATCTAATAACTTCAGAAGTTTTATTAGTATCCTTATTGATAGTTTTAATAGTAAGAGTAGGGTCAGCGCCATCTTTGTAACCTTCTAACTTAGATACTTGGAAAGTAATGTCATTACCTTCAAAGTACGTTAATGGTTTAGAAGATACAACAACAACGTTATTAAAGTTTTTGCTAGTATCATCTGACGTAATACCTATTTCTTTAAACAATGAACCAAAGCCGTATTTTCCGTTTCCTGTTGCCTTAACTTTACCGTTAGCATCAAGAGTGTGCTTATCTTCAGTTAGAGGGTTAATAGTTGTTGAAGTTGTATCTTCAACGTAAACGTTCTTCATAAATATAGTTTTTTCACTAAATGAAGGAATTAAGCCTAAAACTTGACCAGAATCTGCAGCAGTTTTAACGTAAATGTTTTCAAAAGTTGTTTTTGCAGTTACACCTAATGCAAGTATAGAACTACCGGTTTTGTTTGCATCAGTATATAACGTTTTAACGTCTACAAATGCAACGTTTTTAATTGCAGGCTCATTACCTTCGTATCCTTGAATATAAAGGAAGAAACCGCCTTGGTTAGCAGTGTAAGTTGAGAAGTTACTAATAGTATAGCCATTTCCGTTAAATACACCTCTAAAACCACCTAAATCTGCAGTTCTTTGAGCTGATGAAGCATGAATGTACGCTCTGTGATAGAAAGTAAAACCATTCATATCAACGTCATTAATCATTTCACAGTAGCCTGTTACAAAATGACCTGCATTTTCAACGTGGAAAGTATTTTCTATATCTTTTCTATTTTGAATAACTTTAGTATATACGTCAACAGAAACGTCATAACGTTCAGTTTGTGTACCAATACGAAGTGTTACGTCTGCAACGCTATCAAAGTTACCTGTTACGCCTAAAATATTGCCGCTAGCATCAAATTCAAGTCTTGTGTCGCCTTGATAAATGTCAACGATAGGAGTGTCACCAAATACTTTTTTAGTTAAGCTCTTATCTTTGTAGTTATCAGTTTCATCTTTATAGTTGCCTGTGAAAGATGAGAAGTATTTAACTCTATCAGCATAGCTTGCTACAGGTCTAATTACCGTAATAGGAATAACTTTCGAATAAACTCTTCCATTTTGAGTAAATGAAAGGATTACTGTAGTTTCGCCATTTTCGCCAAATGCTTTACCAATGAGTTTGCCGTTTTGGAATTCAGCCATATCTGGATTAGCAACAGCAACTGTAATATCTTCAGTAGGAATATCAGTTTCGCCGTAAGTAGCCGTGCAAACAAAGTCTATTTCATTAACGTAGTTTTGTCCGCCAAATTCGACTTTTGTATAAAGCTCGTAAGTGCGTGCTGTATCACCGTTTACCATAAATACAGTATTTTCATCAACGTGATATTCAATTTCTTTTTGTAAAGAGAAAGTTTTTGCACTAGTAAAACCACGCCAAGAAGCTTTTATAACAATGGTTGCATCGCCTTTTGCACCAGCAACGCCTGATACTACACCGTCTTGATTAACAGTAATAAGAGACGTGTCAGTAGAGCTGTATTCAACAGCTAAACCTTCGTTTAAACCAAATCTTCTATTATTAAAGTAGATATATGGTTCAATTTTGTCTGAATCTACGTTACTTACTGTACGTTCCATTAAACCATCAACTAAAAGTTCAGGAACAAGGTTGTTAAACGTAGAAGTCATTTTAATTTGAGCTTTTGCTTCGCCGTAAGTTACGCTAACGAGAGAATCGCCTGCAGAAATTGCTTCAACGTTACCATTTTCATCTACAGTAATAGCACTAGGGTTACTTGAAGTAAATACGAGTTCTTGACCGTCAACAGTAAGATAGTTTGTAGCAGTTACTTTAGTATATTCGCCAACAGTTAAAAGAGTTTTATCTGCGCTAAGCGAAATTGTTGGCGCGCTAGCTGGAGGAGGAGTTCCTCCGCCACCGCCTTGACCGCCGCCTTCGTTTCCAGGTTTTTTACAACCAGCGAAGAACATAGACGTAACCATCATTACACTAAGGAGTAAATTAACTAAAATCTTTTTCATTTTCATATTCTATTTTCCTCCTTATTTAAGCAATTTTGCGTATTCTTTAGATGATGGTCTTTGGTCATCAAGTTTATAATCGTGTCCGCCTTCTTGAGCAGCAATTTCTTTGTACAAGTTAATGTAGGCCATTCTTTCACTGCTTTCAAGATAAGAAGCTTCAACGTCACAGTAAATGTCAAGCATAACTACTAGTGGTGAGAAGAGTTCGCCGTCAATTCTTTCTTTTAAAGTTAAGTAAAGGTTATTGTTAGTAGTTTTATATTTTTCAATAACTTTATACGCTTCATCGAACATTGCAAGCCAATCTCTTACAACCGTAATAGGATAACATTCAGTAGTTCTTCTGTTTTTAACTGAAGTTGTACCAATGTTAGTGCTTTCCGAGTAGTTCTTAATAATATATGCGTCATGCGCCATTGTAGCATCGTAATAAGCTCTCATAATAGGAGCAGCATCTAAGAATACAGCGTTAAACCAGTTATCCATTAACGTTTGCATATCCAAAGTGCTATCCCAGCAGAGTTTGCAAGAAATATACCAATACATACTATAGAAACCAGTTGTAGCAGTACCTTGAGAAACACCGTTATCAAAGTAGTAGTTTACGTTACCAGTTGCAAGCATTTGGAAGAACTCGTTATTGAAAGCAGAGAGTCTGTTATATGGATATGATACTGCGCCGAAGTCAACGCTGTATGCCCAATACCACATTCTTTCAGAAACTGCGTTCCAAGCTTCAAATCTCTTTTTGCCGGTTTCGTTCGCTTTTGATTCTTGAGTGTATAAATATTGGTTAGAAGAAATACCAGGTACGCAATATACCGTTACTTGAGGGTCCATTTGAACTAAATCGTTTGCAGGAACCCAAGTTTTAGAAGCTTCATCGTAGATGCATGGAGCATCGGTATAGCTAGAGTAAGCAAAGAAAACTACTTGGAAATCTTCACGAGAGTATGGAGCGTTAATTTTAACACCATCTACTTCCATATCCATCCAAGCATTAATTTTTCTGCTTACTAAGTTACAGAATCTTACAATTGCGCCTGCGTATGAGTTAGCGTCTCTTGTATAAGCAGCTTTACAACCGTCACATGAACAAGTACCTGCTAAGTCTTCAACTGTAATGTATACGCCGATAGCATCTGGCATAGCATCGTGGCCTGACATAACTGTAGGAGTATAGTGATAAAGTGAAGCAATTATCTTTAACGCGCACGCGTCAGTAAACAATTCAAGTGATTCATCGTTACCGTGTGCAGTGTAGCAGAATTGAGGACCGTTATCTGAATACCAGCCAGCGCTAGTAGTATTCCAAATAGCAACTTCTTCTTGTGGCATAAGTTCTTCAGTATTGTGAATGAAACCACGCTTACCAGACCTTTCTACTTTTGGTATCCAGTTTTCATACTCAGCTAAGCTAGCATCTGGATTATTTTTAAAGTAGTTCATTAACGTTTGATAAGTAATGCCCTCTTGCTCACGATATTCACGCCATGCAGTTGTATACGTTGCGTGAACAGGAAGACAAATACCGTTTGGAGAAGACATTGTTCTCCAACGATAGTCACGGTTAGCAACGTCCAATTCAGTTGCGCCGGAATAAACGTCAGCACCAATCATATTGTCGCCACCAATGAAACCCATTGAGTTAGCATGGTTCTTAATGTCAGGAACTTCCTTAACGTCAAACAACTTTAATGGAATTGGTGTATCAGTAGGAACTGTATCTAAGTTAACACAGTTTCTTGTATATTGTTCAAGGTTAAAGTAGATTTCAAAGAAACCGTAAACACCGTAAACCGAACCAATATCTTTACCACCTATTATATATATAGATTTATCTTTTGTGTAGATGCGGTAACCTTCTTGAGTAAGTTGTGTAGCATCATAATCAGGAATATTAGCAGATTGGAATAATTCGTTATTGCCAATGCTAATGTACTTACCTGTTGCAGTATGCTCTGAAACTTCTTCATCTGTTGTTAAACCTATTTTTGCACCAGTTGCCCTTTCAAATAATTCAACGAATTCTTTTTTAGCAACGTTAAGGTGTGTAGAAAGGTTTTTAGACATTACGAGCGTGTAGTCAGTTTCGCCGTTTTGAACCAAATAGTCAGAAGTGCTATCTGGAGCAGTGCGAATGTGAATAGCATCTTCATAAACATGTTTTACGGGAGCAGTAACACCGCCGTCACCATCGTTTTTCTTCTTGCACGCAACTGCAGTGAAAGCACAAGCAATTACAAGAACAATTGTTATTAATAATTTAGATATTCTATTTTTTAACATATTCTTTCCTCCCTTATGCTACCACTATCTTAAGTGTGCGTCTTCCAATGTTATTGTCAGCATCCCTTGCACTTATGGTAATTGTGTAAGTACCCTTTTCAGTTGGAGTGAAGGTTGCATTTTCAATGAAGTAATAAGTTACTTGGTTTTCGTGACGTAATGCACTCATAATTACTTTAATATCTTCAGTTGCCGTAAGATTATCACTTACTGTGTAATTAAGTTTGAACGATTCACCGTATTTAACGTTAACTACTGAATATTCATTATAACCGTCAGTAAACGTAATTTCAGGTTTAACTGTATCTATAACGCTAAAGCTGTATTTGCCTGGGCTAAATGCCTTGCCGTATCTAGATGCAGGAACGTTACTTCTAATACCGTAAGCAACAGTATATTGTCCGTAAGTTTCAAGTTTAATTCTATATGACGTAGCACCGTCAGTTGGCATATCTAATAACACACCTGTATCAACGTCTTTTAATACTGTACCGTTTTTGTCAGTAACCTTAATATAAACGTCACTAGCAAGAACTGGAGTAACAGCGTCAATAATAGTTGGAGTGTAGATAGTAATTATATCACCTGGCTTGTAAGTACCACGAGTTTCATCAATTGCTGCGATAGGAGCAGTTGTGTCTCCGTCTTGCTTACCGTTGATTTTTTGGTTGCCAACTTCAGTTATGATAATACCTGCATTTTCTCCTGTTTGACAGTTAATGTCTTGAAGTTCAACTTCCATATAAACCATTTTTGATTTAAAGCCAAAGTTAATGTCGTAAGTGATGCCAGAACCAATCTTGAATTGTTCAGTTCTATTATCGTAAGAAATAACCTTTTGAAGTTGAGCAGTGAATTGTTCAGCAGCTTTTACATAAGGATTGTCTTGGAAGTATACAAGACAGTCGTTACCGTCTTTTACTAAGCGAACAGTAATTTTGTTATTTTCATCTTCATAGTCAGTAAACGTGAATTTAACCGCACTGTATCTATCGTAACCAGATGGAATTATATATCTAATATTTAAGTTATATAATGATATAGGGTTGATATAATAGAGTGTAGCATTTCCACTAATTGCTTTTGCATCAAAACGAACTTGTGTTGCAGTTTTGTCTGCCGGAGTAAATTCGCCTGCAAAGAATTGAGTTATGAAGCCAGCTTCTTTTTGATTTGAAATAACTTGTACAGGAATTTCCTTGCTTACGTAATCTTCAGCATTTGGATATTTATAAACAAATTGAATTGATTGCGCAGCATCTTCTGGAACTGTATATTTAGAAATGTCTTCAATTTTTACAGCATCTTTACCATCAACTTTTACCCAAGTTTCAGCAAGAGAGCGTTGAGGCTCTGCAGTATTAAACGTATAAGCATAGAATGGTTCTAACGTATAAGTTTTGCCTGGAATAAAGTATCTATACTCTACAGGAACATCCATAAACATTGCAGCATCAGAACCAGTACAATTTACCTTATATTCATAAACTTTTGTTGCGCAGTTGTCGCCGTATTCATACTTGATAGTATATTCGCCTTGATAGAAAGGAACAAACGTACCGTCTTCGCTGAGAGCAAGTTCTTCACCGTTATAAAGAACACTTGGCTTTATCCATAATTTTTCTTGGTTATTTATAGTTGTAAGAGTATAAGCAGGAAGTGTTGATTTTTTACCAGCTTGAATAGAAGTAAGTTTTTCAACACTAAAGTCTAATGCTTTACCACTTTGAACTTTTAATGCAGTTACGTTTAAAGTTTTTTCAGTAACGTTGCCGAAAGTATCACGTGCACGATACACTATCGTGTAAATGTCAGGATACTTAATGTTGAAAGCACCGTTTGTTACAGGAACGTCAAATCTAGTTTCCGTGCCGTAACCACGATATACTGAAATATCAGTAACGTTTTTAGAACCAAAAAGGTTTACGTCTGTAGCAGTTGCTGCTGGAATAGTGTAAGTTTCACCAATTGCAGCATAAACGCCAGTTTCATCTGTTAATTCAGCATCAATTTTAACGTCTGGAGCAACAGTGTCAGCATAACTAAATTCACCGTGATTTGCAATTAAATCTTTACCTTCATCGTTACCAACGCCAATAAGGTCAACGTTAGCGTGTGAAGAATAGTAGTTAGCAGCAAAAATAGAAAGTCTAACTTCACCAGTAGTGAATCCAGGGAAATAACCGCCGTTTTTACCTTCGCCGTAAATTTCAGGCATTTGAAGGTCGTTAATAACGTATAAACCAGAGTCCTTACCGTCAGTATTGTTTAAACCGTTTTGTTTAACGTTTACACCTGTGTATAATACTCTGTTAGTTTCTAAATCGTAATAAAGTTTGAAACCGTCATAGTAGTTGTGTGAACTCTTAAAGTCAACAGGACGTGAAGTTTGAGAGTGTTCGTTATGAGTAAGACGAACTAAACGAAGTGTACCTTCTGGCAAATCAGGACTCTTGAACGCTACTCTTGTTGAAGTTGCAGAACCATATGGGTCAGCAGCTTCGTCCCATGAAGCTATAACTTGGTTGCCACCACCTGCTTTAAAGTTACCTTTATTTGCACGAACCGAAATATCAACGTAAATTGATGGGTCGTACGCGTCAGTAATTCTAAAGTATACCATGTCGCATTGGTGGTCACTTAAATTATAACAGTTAGCACCTTTATCGTCTTTAAACTTTAATGAGCCGTCATCGTTAGTGGCTGTGTTTAAAGTGGTTGTAAAGTGTGCTGGGTCAAACCACGCGATTTTTGACGCACCCGTATTATCAACAGTCTCTCTTAAGTCGATAACTTTGTTGTATACAAATTCGTTACCGTCTTTAATGCTAAGTTTAAGACCATCGCTAACAGTGAAGTTTCTATAACCTTCCTCTGTATTAACTGGGTTGTCTTTAACCACTTCTATCGTAGAGCCGTCATCTTTTGAAAGGTCGTACAATTTACTTTTAATCATAAATTTCCTTTCGGCAGTAATGCGCTTTGAGCCGTCAAAATAATAATATCTAACAGCATATTCGCCCACTTCATTAATAACTAACTTTTTGCCAGCTAATGAAGTTTTGCCAGATGGATATACAACAACGCCGTTTGTAAACGTCTTTACTTGCGAATTATATTCCGCTTGAATAGACGCCGGGAAGTTGTATTCGTCACCCAACGATAATTCTTCGGTGTTAAGGTCTTCTGTTACCATAGTTATAGTTGCCGCATAAACTGGCGCACTCTTAATTGCGCTAATGCCAGTAGCGAGCATAACTAAGGCTAAACAGATAATTGCCAAACGCCTAAGTTTCATCTTAAAATCCTCCTAATAAAATTATTATTACTACAACTAAATGTGTGTGTTGTAAATATTTGCTGGTTTTTGGCTTAAAAAACACGTTTTTTGACGTTAATTTCTAAAAAAGTGCATAATTAGCCCTTTCCCAGTTTGTTTATAGTATAATATAAAAAACAAAAATTGTAAATACAAATAAAATGAAAATTGTGTGAAATTTTAATAATTTTATATATTAAATATAATTATAAGGCGATTGAATGCTCCAATACAGCCAAATAGCGCATTAAACAACCGCCAAAAAACAAATTATTGCCGTACACTTATTTTGCTAAATTTTAAACGTTTTTATGTAATTTTTTTGCTAAATTTAGCGCTAAAATTAATCAATTTTATTGCTAAAAAATTGTTGAAATTGAGTTATTTTTTTGCCAAAAAAAAATGCTAAAATTAAACTATTATTTATGAAAAAAAATGCAATAAATGTGAAATAATTTTATAAAAAAATAAAAAGTTTCATCTAAAAAAATGAAACTTTTTACGCCAAAAAAGGCAAAATAAAATGCGGCAACTCCCTATCCTCCCAGGCCGTGTCCAGCCAAGTACTTTTAGCGCAATTGAGCTTAACTTCTGTGTTCGGAATGAGAACAGGTGGGACCTCAACGCTATCGTCACCGCAATGGTTATATAACTGCTTTCGC
>JAFYTO010000013.1 GCA_017558825.1 Clostridia bacterium | reverse complement strand
TATACTTGACCGTGTACTTTACACAAGCACACACTACCCTATGAACTACGGCTTTATCCCACGCACGCTATCTGGTGACGGCGACCCGCTTGACGTATTCGTTCTTTGCAGTCAACCTATTGAAAAAATGAGTTTGGTTAGATGTTACCCTATTGGCGTTTTATTTATGAAAGACGGCGAAGAGGCTGATGAAAAGATTATTGCCATACCTTTTGGCGATCCACAATACAATTGCTATAAGGACTTTCACGAATTGCCTGAACATATAATTGATGAACTTAAACATTTTTTAAACGTGTATAAACAACTTGAAAATAAGTCTGTTAAAGTTTTAGAAGTTGGCTCACACGAAGTTGCAGAACAAACAATATCAAAAAATATTGACTGCTACGTTGAAACTTACGAAAGATAATAAAAAACAAGCCACGGCACACGCCGTGGCTTTTAATTTTTTTAAGAGTTTCTAATATTAGTAAAATCTACGTTGTAATAAATGTTAAACAAGGTGCCATTTTCAATATTTTCGCCCTTTATTTTGTTGAACTCTTCTTCCGTGCCCTCATAGTAAATATGAACGTTCACTCCGTCATTTTGCCAAAAATCCCACGTTCCTTCAAAGGCGGTCACTTCTTTACCAACGTAAACTTTTAACACGCTGTCTCTTCCTTGGAAGCAAGTAAAAATACTGGTTGAGAAAGTGTCTTTGTTTGTTGCCACTATTTCTTCTATATCGTCTTTATGAACGTAATTGTCGCCATATTTAAAATACAAGTCCTCATAACGAATATTAGTTTCTTCTACGTTAGCAACCCAATCAGCAACCGTTCCATTGTAATAGAATACTGTAGGAGTGTCCCAATTTGGTCCAAATGAACCAGTAAAAGACTTTATTGTTTTTGGCAAATATATATTTGCTTGTTCCGTATAAGCATAAGCATCAAGTTCTATAACTTCAACACTTTCAGGTATATTGATGCTTGTAAAGCCCGCGCCGTAGAAACAACATTCTTTAATATATTTTACAGTATTAGGAATTGTCAACGTTCCACAATCTTGATAGAACACATGATAGAAAGCGTATTTCCCAATAGTCTCTACAAGATATTCAACGCCTTCAACAGTAATGGTAGAAGGAATTACAACGTCACCACCATTAGCAGGAGGAGTTATAAAACGCGTAAGCGTTGCTCTGTTATTCTCAATAATAAATTGCATTCCGTTTTGAGTAATAACTTCATCTTTAGTAACTCCTAAATATAAAGCAGTAGTGCCTAAGTTATCTAACCAGCCGGCAGGCTTAGTTTCGCCAGCATAATAAATTGTCATATACGTTTTATAAAAAGCATATTCACCAATTTTTGTAACGTTTTCGCCTATATATAAAGTTTTAATTGTAGTTTCATCATAGAAAGTAGATTCTGGAATTTCAGTAACAAATGAAGGAATTTCATATACGCTATCTTTATTAACGTTAGTATAAGCAAGAAGCTTAGCCCCGCCTTTCGTATATAAATTACCATCTATTACTTCAAACTTAGAACTTTCACCTTTTATAACTATTTCTTCTAAATAATAATTATCGCATAAAATACCATCGCCTATTGTAGTAACGGTAGAAGGAATTTTAATAGATTTTAAAGGAGTATCTTCAAAAGCGGAATCTCCAATTTCTTCTAATCCCATTGGCAAATCAATACTTTCTACACCAATTCTATTAAAAGCCATATTTTCAATTACTCTTAATTTAGAATCTTCCGAGAAAGTTATGTTTTCTACGTCCACATTATAAAAAGCGTTATTTGATATCACTTCAATGTTCTTAGGCATTACAAAATCGTAAATTTGTGCTTCGTAAAACGCTGAAGCGCCAATGTACTTTAATTGGCTATCTTCTGGAATAGAAATATAGTCCATTTCGTAAAAACCACCATCTCCAATAGAAATTACGCTTGATGGAATTTCTACTTTTTCAAGAGAGTTTCCTTCATATTGCCTGTAAAACGCTTTTTGCGCTACAACGCGGCAAGATGATGCAATGTGGAAATATCCAATATAGTTTGAATAATGACCTAAAACTACTAAATAAGGATTATCTTCATTTCCAACGTAGTAATATCCATTATAAATCGATACGTTTGTTGCATTATTTATGTAATTATAAAAATTAAAATTGAATGAAGAATATAAAATTTCTTCTATAGTGTTAGGAATTCTTATTTCTACAAGATTATCTGAATCAATTGAAGTCCAAGTAAACCTCTTAACGTTGTCAGGAATATAAACCGTTTTAAATTTACCAGTAAGTTCGCCTACTTGCGTAACAGGCTTGCCTTTATAAAACGCAGGAATAACAACGTTTTCAGCATCAGATAAAGTATAGCCTTCTTTTACAGGGATTCTATGTAAACTAGCTTCGTACGTTCCATCGCTAAGTAAACTAAACGATAAATCTTCCGTATATTCAGTAGGATTGTATTCAGGCTCTACGCCAGAATAATGAATTGTAGCTGAAGATGCACTTGCTGTTTTGTTTACGGCTAAATTAACCTTCATAGAAACGTGAGTTGCAGGATACGGTGCCCATACCACAGGCGTTTGTTCGTCTGCAATTTCAGTTACCAAATATTCTACCTCGCCTTTTTCGTTAAGCCAGCCAAAAGATACAGCAATACTTCCCTTTATGCCTTCAAAACTTACGTTCTCTATACCTTTAATTTTAGTAGAATTGCAAATATCGTTTCCATAATAAAATCTTAAATACTCACCTTCAATAAAATAGCTTATTACGTTGTTATTGCTAAACCTAAAGTTATCTTCTTCGCTTGAAAAAAGTACGGAAGAAGCAGTGTCTGGATGGTCATCTCCGGCATAATCGCTATATTGTTCTTTACTTATATTAATTCCGTATAAATCTGTTTCTGAATATTGCGCAACAAACTCAGTATTTTGAGTTATTACGTTATCAGTATTATCCCAGCCGGTAAACTTATAAAGCTTATTATCTGACTTGCGTTCAGGCTTAAATCCTGAATACACGTTTTCTTCACCATATTGAGTTTTTGTCGCTTCCAATATAGTTCCGTCATAATTTTTATACGTTACGTCATAATGCCTTGTTTTAGAAGAATAGTAGGCATATACAGACATATCAGAAGTAACTCTAACATCGTGGGTATATTGCCCTCTCCAACACATAAACTCGTACGTTTCAGTTGCGGTAGGAGCTTTGGAAAATTCTGGTCCACCGTATTCCAGTTCAGAAATATAAGTAAATTCTTTAAATTTACCTGTCCATAAGAACGTGTTATCATCATTATAAAACGATACGTTATAATACACGTCTTGCGGTGGATTATTTCCGCCACCATCGCCTTCGCCGCCATCTCCATCACCGTCGTTTGACGGAAAGAAAAGGCTGCAGCCAGGCATTATTAAGAGCATTAAGCATAGCATTATTACCGTAAGTTTTTTAAAAAATTTCATAAGGTAACCTCTCAAAAAAAATAAAGGGGGATTAAATTGCTATCAATTAAAATTGTTGCCTAAAAAAATATCTTTAGCGTAGCTACCTTTATTTTATTTATTAATAATTATAACATACAGCATTTTATTTTTCAAGCATAAAAATTTTAGAGGGGCTAGACATATAAAAAACTCGGCATTAAAGCCGAGTTTTATATAATCTTTTTGTTTTTAATATTGCTTTACGCCGTTAACGTAAACGCTTGTTACGTTAATATTATCGTCAAAAACAACAATGTCTGCATCTTTGCCGCTTTCAAGTTTACCTTTGTTAACCTTTAAAAGCCTAGCAGGAATTTCAGTAATCATTTTAACTGCAAACGGAACTGAATAGCCACACTCGCTTGTTAAAACTTTAATAAGTTTATCACTAGTTGAAACGCTACCAGCAAAAGCAGACCTATCTTTAAGCTTACATACGCCGTCTTCAACAATAAACTCAGTACCGCTCATAACGCCTTCTTTAATATCAGTGCCTGCAATTTCTAAACTATCGGTTATTAAAATTACTTTATCTTGACCTTTAAGTTTAATAATCAACTTAATAAGTTCGGGTGGCAAATGCTTGCCGTCAGCAATAATTTCAACGTAAATATCATCTTCTAAATAAGCCGTTTCAATTACGCCTAAACTTCTAAAGCCGTGGTCACGAGTGATAGTAGACGTGCAAGAATAAAGGTGCGTTATAAGGTTGCAACCGTTTTTAAGCGCTACTACCATATCTTTATATTTTGCGTCCGTATGGCCGGCTGAAGCTATTACGCCATTCTCAGTTAAAAACTTGCAAAACTCGCCATTAGCGTCATTTTCAGGAGCATAACTCCACCTTGTAACGCTATTGCCGTATTCCTTAATTAAACCCTCGTAACACTCTTTTACAGGCGGAGTTATAAACACAGGGCATTGTGCGCCCGCTTGGTTTTTTGATAAATACGGACCTTCTAAGTGCGCGCCTAAAACGTTACCTTTTAAGTCTTTATGATTTTTAGCCTTATCAATGTTGATAACGGCTTTTTTCATTGTTTCAAACTCACCTGCACTAACGGTAGGCACTATTGTTGTAGTACCGTGTTTTAAGTGGAAGTTGCAACCGTTAACAACGTCTTCTACAGTAGAGTTCATAAACGCGTAACCGCCCGCACCGTGAGTGTGAATATCAATAAAGCCCGCGGAAACGTAACTGCCCGTATAGTCAACTAATTCGTAATCGTCTTTATTTTGAGTGGTAACGTCAACAATTTTTCCGTTTTCTACGTAAACGTAGCCGTCAAAAAGTTCGTTGCCTATTATAATTTTATCACTTTTAATTTTTAACATAACTTGCCTTTTAATTTTAAAGTTTTGCAGAGCTATCTCCGTCTAAGTATAAAATAGAATCTTTATGAAGCCTTAATGCAGTTGCAGGGCAAACTTCGCCAATTTCGCCGTTTATCGTTGCGTAAACTGCATTTGCCTTAGTAGGAGCAGGAACTATACAAAAAAGGTATGGCGCTTTCATTAAAGTTGGAACAGTTAAAGTAAGCGCGTGTGTTGGAACTTCATCAATTGACTTAAAGCAACCGTCGTTTACTTGTTGATTCCTACAAATTTCATCAAGTTTTACAGGTTTTACTACCTTTTTATCATTAAAGTCAGCAACCGGAGGGTCGTTAAACGCAATGTGTCCGTTTTCGCCAATGCCCATAATAACAATGTCAGTTGGGTTATCAAGTAAAAGCTTGCCATATCTTTCCGCTTCAGCTTCAGGGTTAGTTGCAGTGCAGTCAATATAGTTTATACTTTTAAATGGTGCTAAGCCAAAAATGTGGTCTTTTAAAAAGTTGCCAAAGCCTTGTGGAGCGTCTTTTGAAAGTCCTATATATTCATCCATATGATACGCGTTTACTCTATTCCACTCAATTTCTTTGTCTTCTGCAAGAGATTTTAACACGTCATTTTGAGATGGTGCAGCCGCAAAAATCATATTGATTTCGGCTTTTTGAGATAAAAGCTCTTTAATTTTTGCCTTAATGTCAAGAGCGGCAACTTTGCCCATTTCTTGACGCGTTTCAAAAATTTTAACTAATAATTCATCTTTTTTAAATTGTTTCATAAAGTCCCCTATTACACGTCAAATTCGTTTACTTTTTCTTCCTTACCGCTCTTAATAGCGCGTTCAATAGCATTCATAACAAATACAGGCGCAATAAATTCTTTGTAAGAAATAAATTGGTCTTTTCCATCTAAAAGTTCATAGAACTCATCAAATTCGCCTTTAAATACAGGAACGTCAACAATAATATCGTGTCCTTCAAATTTAGTTTCAGATGCGCGCGCAATATAGTAGTGGTTAATATCCTCGCCAATAATACCAGTTACGCAGTAATCGTCATATTTTAAAACAATAGTTACGCAGTCGCCTTTCTTAAATTCTTCACCGCCAGTTTTATATGCAGTAACGGTTTTAGGGAATCTGCCAAACGCTTCCATTGTAATTTCAGCAAAGTGTTGAGCGTAGAAATAAAATCCGCCGTATTCACTGTTATAGTCAATAGCCGCTCTAACCATACCGCCGCAAGTTTTACCATCGTAATTTTCTTCTACTTGCTTTTTGATAAGTTGAACGCCACCGTCGTGTTTAAGTGAAGAACCACCCGTTACTTTACAGCCGTTTTCTTTTGCTTCTTTCATAAACTTAACAGCTTCTTCTTCGCTAATGCAAACAGGCTTATCAACGAACATTGGAACGCCGTCTTTAATGTATGGAGCAAGGTATTTATAGTGATTGTCGCCATGCCTTGCAACGTTAATAACGCCGTCAACCTGACCAACGAATTCATCGTATCTTTCCATAATTTTAACGCCGAATTTTTCGTTTAACACCTTTGGAGGTTCAGTTTCTTCACTATATACGCCTAAAACTTGAACGTCACTATATTTAGGGTTTTGGTTAATAAATCTTAAAAATATATCTGCGTGTGAATTTTCACAACCTAAAATAACAATTTTTTTCATAATAAATCTCCGTAAAATTTTAGTACTTTAATGGAAGTGGGTTTTGGTTATGAGCAGATTCAATAATGTAAATTGCCCATTTAGCGTCTTCTGCCGAAATCATCATTGGCTTGCCTTCAGTTAAGTAGAAGTAAAGTTGTTCGTAAACGTTTGCAGTACCAAATTCAAATGGTTCGCCGTTATACTTGCCTGTAACTGTGTGAGTAATAAAATCTTCTGAGCAGTATGCAGGATTCTTGTCAGCATCTTCTAAGAAAGTTTCAATAGGCTTTCTTTCAACGTTTTCACCGTCAACGTAATATTTAATTTCATAATCAAAGAAACCGCATTTGAAAGTACCGTGAGTACCTTGAGCCTTAATAACGTAGCCGTTACCAAAAGCGTCAGTTGAAGTTACTTCAACGTCAATAAGTGGTTTGTTAGGTGCAGTTACTAAAATTTTAGCATAGTCATCGCTATCGCCGGCTGAAAGTGGAGTTAAATCAAGTTTAGAATAAACTACTTTCATATCTTTATCAAAGCCTAAGAAGCCTGCTGCCATACCAATTGGGTGTGGGCCTGTGTTGTAGATATTGCCGCCAAGGCGTTTTTGCAGTGTTTGCCAGTCCCAACGGCGAGAAAAACCATTGTAGCAAAGTGAAATTTGTTCAATTTTACCAATGATACCACTATCTAAAATTTCTTTTGTTTTAAAATAGATAGGAGCGTAGAAAGTTTGCATAAACGGAATAATTTTTACGCCGTTGTCTTTTGCCGTTTTAATTAAAGTTTCGCACTCGTAAATAGTTCTTGCAAGAGGTTTATCGTTCATAACGTTAAAGCCGTGTTCAAGTAAGTCTTTTGCAATTTCATAATGCTCGTCAGAATAAGAAACGTTAACAACAACGTCAATATCCTTAATGCCAAAAAGTTCTTTGTAATTACTAAACACTTGGCAACCTGGGTACATTTTTAAAGCAACGTCACGACGGTAAGCGTCTTCTTCTACAACGTATTTAACGTTCCAATACTTGTTATTTTCCGAAGTAAAGTAATGGCCGTGTATGCTTTTGCCACTTCTGCCTTGACCAATTATTGCTAAATTTAATTTCTTCATATTAAGCCTCCTAAGCCTTTTGTTTTTAAGTTAATTTAATTATACCCTTTTAAAATACCTATTGCAATACCAAAAACTACACAATAACATTGCATTTTATAAACTAAATTTAATAATTTTTTAATTTTTGAACGCTTTTTGTTTGAGTTTTTTGTTAGAATAAGATATAATTTTTTTATAAGGGACTTATTATGAAGCAAGAAAAATTACACAATTCCGTTAGTACGGATAAAATTATTTTTAACTACTACAATTCAAAAGGCATAAACGAAAGGGTTACAAGTGATATACATAGCCACGCATATTTTGAGTTAATTTTGTTTTTAGACGGCGATTTTTCATACGTTGCCGATGATAATAGAGTTCCGCTAAAGCGCAACGACCTTATTTTAACTCCGCCCAATGTAAAGCATTGCCTAATTCCTAACGGTAAAACTAATTACGAAAGATACAACGTAACTTTTTATCCGTCTGGCATTTTAGATATTGACGTATTTAAAATAGTTGAGCGCGCAAGCGTTATTAACGTTGCAAATAACGAAATAATTTTGAACATTTTTAAAAAGTTAGACTATTACTGTTCTAACCTTGCAATAAATGACTTTATTGAAGTTAGCCACTGCTTGTTAAAAGAACTTTTTTACAACCTTAAAATTATTACCGAGCAAAAAAACGAGCACTCGACAAATTTAAGCGCGCTTACAAAAGAAGCGCTTTCAATAATAAACAACAAACTTTTTACAATAACTTCTATTGAAGAAATTAGTAAAGACTTGCTTGTGAGCGAAACCTATTTATATAGATTATTTAAAAAGGAAATGGGAATTTCGCCTAAAAAGTACATAAATGAAAAAAGGCTACTTGCCGCGCAAAATATGTTACTACTTGGCAAAAAACCAACGGAAATTTACCTTTATTGCGGGTTTAACGAATACACTTCATTTTACCGTAACTACATAGAATATTTTGGCTACGCCCCAAGTGAAGAATCCGTACAATTTAAAAAAGATTAAATTTTACAATTAAAAAAAGCGACCGTAATAGGTCGCTTTTATTATTTTTGTTATCTTATCCAAGTGCCAAGGTCTTCGCCTTTAACAACTCTAACAATAGAGTCTTGCTCGTTTAAGCCAAAGGCTAAAATTGGAGTTTTATTATCCATACAAATTGCAACGGCGGCAGTATCCATTGCTTTAAGTTCTTGTGAAATAAAGTCAATGTACTTAATTTCCTTGTACTTTTTAGCGTCTTTATTTGTTTTAGGGTCGCTATCGTAAATGCCGTCAACGTTTTTAGCAAGTAAAATTACGTCCGCACCAATTTCCGCTGCTCTTAATGCAACTGCAGTATCCGTTGAGAAGAACGGGTTACCCGTACCGCAAGCAAAAATAACAACTCTACCCTTTTTAAGGTGGCTAACGGCCTTTCTTTGTGCGTAAGGCTCTGCTACGCGTAAAATATCCCAAGCAGTTTGAACTCTAACGTCAACGCCCTTTCTTTCAAACGCATCTTGCAAGCATAATGCGTTAATAACGGTGGCAATCATACCCATATGGTCTGCAGTTGCCCTATCCATATCTACGCCTTGCCTACCGCGCCAAAAGTTACCTGCGCCTACAACGATAGCAACTTCAACGCCTAAATTGTGCACGTCAATAATTTGGCTAACAACCTTATCAACAATGCCCATATCAAAGCCAAAGCCGTTATCGCCAGACAATGCCTCACCACTAATTTTAACTATAACTCTTTTATATTTTAAATCTGCCATTTTTTGCTCCTTTGGAAAATGCTTTTAAAAAAAAGGAACACGAGCGTTCCTTTTTTTTAGCAATTAGTTTTTCATTTTATTAACTTGTTCTGCAACAGCGTCTGCAAGGTTTTCAGTTTTCTTTTGTAAACCTTCGCCCATTTCATAACGAACAAATCTTCTTACAGAAATCTTTTCGCCGATAGTAGCAGTTGCTGAAACAACCATTTCTTCAACAGTTTTAGAAGGGTCTTTTACAAACTTTTGGCAAAGTAAGCAGTTTTCATCATAGTAAGTTTTAATTCTACCTTCAACCATTTTGTCAATGATTTTTTCAGGTTTGCCTTCAGCGAGTGCTTGAGCTCTTAAAATTTCTTTTTCATGTTCAACAACGTCTGCTGGAACGTCTTCTTTTGCAAGATAAAGTGGGTTAGCTGCAGCAATTTGAAGAGCGATGTCGTGAACTAATTCTTTGAATTGGTCGCCACGAGCAACGAAGTCAGTTTCGCAGTTTACTTCAAGTAAAACGCCAACTTTACCACCCATGTGGATATAACTATCAACAATACCTTCAGCTGCAATTCTTGTTGCTTTTTTAGCAGCTTTTGCAATGCCTTTTTCTCTTAAATAGTCAACTGCCTTTTCTACGTCACCATTAGTTTCTTCAAGTGCTTTTTTGCAGTCCATCATACCAGCGCCCGTTTTTTCACGGAGCATCTTTACGTCTTGTGCTGTAAAACTCATAATAAACTCTCCTTAAATAAATTATTCTGCCTTTTCTTCCGCTTTTGCTTCTACAGCTTCGTCCATAGAAACAACTTCTTCGTCAACGTTGTGGTTAACAGCGTCAGCGCCTTGGTTTGCTTCGATAACAGCGTCAGCAATAATAGATGCAATAAGTTTAACGGCTCTAATAGCATCGTCATTACCAGGAATTACGTAATCAACGTTATCTGGGTCACAGTTAGTGTCAGTAATAGCAACTACTGGAATGTTTAATTTCTTAGCTTCTTTAATAGCAATTTCTTCACTGTGTGGGTCAACTACAAAGAGTGCGCCTGGAAGAGTGTGCATATCTCTAATACCGCCAAGAATAGTTTGCAATTTTTCTCTTTCAGCCTTTAATGCAATAACTTCTTTTTTAGGAAGAAGGTCAAATTCGCCCGTCTTTTCCATATTGTCAAGTTTGTTGAGTCTATCAACTCTTGAACGAATAGTTTTGAAGTTAGTTAAAGTACCGCCAAGCCATCTAGCGTTGATGTAGTATTGACCGCATCTTTCAGCTTCTTGTTGAATAGCTTCTTGAGCTTGCTTCTTAGTGCCTACGAATAAAATTGACTTGCCTTCCTTAGCAACGCCAACAACAAATTTGTAAGCCTTTTCAATTTCTTCTACAGTGATTTGAAGGTCAACAATGTGAATATTGTTGCGCGCACCATAGATATACTTTTTCATTTTTGGGTTCCATCTGCTTGTTTGGTGACCAAAGTGAACACCTGCTTCAAGCAATTGTTTCATAGAACATACTGCCATAATTTTTTACCTCCGTTATTCCTCCTGAGCTTCGTTATAGCCCGCGCGCTTTGCCGTGTCGATAATAAAATTTTGCAAAGTACAGTGTGCGGCGAAATTACCCAGTGTGAATTTTATCTTTGATATATTAGCATATTTTTGTATATTTGTAAACTTAATTTAAACCAATTTGTAAAAAAATTATATATATTTATATAATTAAAATGCATTTTTACACGTTTAAAAGACAAAAAAACGTCCGCTTGCAACAATGAGCAAGCGGACTAAATTTAACTAAATTATTTTTTATTCAAAAATTTCTTTTTCTGATTCTTCTTTTTTAGCGCTTAATTTTTTCATTACAAACAAGAAACCAATTGTTAAGCAAGAACCTAAAATGAGTGAAACTGCAGCAGCCCAACCAAACGGTAAAACATTTTGAATTAAGCCTGCAAATATGTACATTACAAATGAAATTGCAGCAACGCTTACCGCATAAGGAACTTGTGTTGTAACGTGATTAAGGTGTTCGCATTCCGCACCTGCAGAAGACATAATTGTAGTATCTGAAATTGGTGAGCAGTGGTCACCGCAAACAGCACCTGCAAGGCAAGCAGACATACTAATAACCATAATTGTGCTATCTGCTGGGAACATAGCCGTAACAATAGGAATTAAAATACCAAACGTTCCCCAAGAAGTTCCTGTTGCAAACGCAAGGAAGCAGGCAACAAGGAATATTATTGCTGGTAAGAAATAGCCTAATACGCCAGCACCGTTTTTCATAAGGTCGCCAATAAAGTATTTAGCACCTAAAACGCCAGTCATTTCTTTAAGAGCAGTTGCAAACGTTAAAATTAAAATTGCAGGAACCATTGCTATAAAGCCTTGTGGAATGCTCTTCATAGAATCATCAAACGTAACAACGTTTCTTATAGCCATATAAATAATTGTAATAACAAGAGCTACTAAGCCACCCCAAGGAAGACCAACGGTTGCATCCGTATTAGCAAATGCTTCAATAAACGTTGCACCGTCAAATATGCCGCCAACGTAAACGAGAGCAAATACCGAGCATACAATTAAAAGTACGATAGGAATAATAAGGTCGATAACTCTTCCCCTTAAATTTGCTTCAGCCACTTCTTGTTCTACTCTTCTACCAGAGAAAAGGTCTCCGTTTTCAGCATTTTCTTCGTGCGCTTTCATTGGGCCAAAATCAAACTTCATTAACACTAACGCAATAATAAATACGAAAGTTAAAAGCGAGTAGAAGTTAAATGGAATAGCCATAACAAAAAGTTCTATACCGTTGCCATCTACAGCGTATTCAGAAACCGCAGCCGCCCAAGAAGAAATAGGCGCTATCATACAAATAGGCGCAGCAGTTGCGTCAATTAAGTATGCGAGTTTTGAACGAGAAACTTTGTGCTTGTCCGTAATAGGGCGCATAACTGAACCTACGGTTAAGCAGTTAAAATAGTCGTCAATAAAAATTAAAACGCCAAGTACGAAAGTGCAAAGCTGAGCACCTACTTTTGATTTTACGTTTTCTTTTGCCCATTCGCCAAACGCTCTTGAACCGCCAGATTTATTTACTATTGAAACTATAATACCAAGTTCAATTAAGAAAATAAAGATGCCAGCCGTGCCAGAAACTGCGCTAATTAAACCAGTGTTAATTGTGTGGTCAATAGATTTTAAGAAATTAAAGTCTGACGCGAGTATTGCGCCTGATAAAATACCAATGAAAAGTGAACTAAACACTTCTTTAGTAATAAGTGCCAAACCAATTGCAATAACCGGTGGTAAAAGAGCCCAAAGTGAGCCTTTAACCACGCCTTCGCCACCACAAGTGTCACATTCGCCGCCCGTACAGTCAGGACAGTCAAGCAAGTTGTGCACAGCCTTTGTTGCTACGGCAATTATAAGTAATGCTAAAATTACTACGCCAGATATAAGCAACGTAATAGTTTTTTTGTTAAAAAACTTTTTTGCGTTAAACATAACAACACACTCCTTAAATAAAAAAATTCGCAATACTATTAAATATTGCGAAAATTAGTTTTGCATATTTAATAGCACAACACGCTACTTAAAGCGTGACAGTTGTAAAGATATTTTCTTTACACCCAGATATGTAAAGTTTGGGAATTTTACACTCTTCGGCAACGATTCCTTTACCGCGCAAAAACAAAGCCCAATTTTGCGTTTATCATAAGCGTTGCGCCTCTATATTTATAAATTTATTATACAAACTTATGCAGCGTATGTCAATAAACTTTCAACATTATTTTTGCAAATTGCCAATATTTTTACATTTTACGCTATAATTTTAGCAAAAAGATAGCGTAAAAGCACTTTATAAAAAATAATTTTGAATTAAATTTGCAAAACTTTATAAAATATTTTGACTTTACTATTTTTATATGGTATTATGTTAAGGCTAAAAAGTGTTTTGAGTGCTTTACGCAAGGCATTTTTGGTATAATTTAATACTCTAATAGTTTTGAGTTATGGAAAAGTACCCAAGTGGCTCAAGGGGCTCCCCTGCTAAGGGAGTAGTGTGAGATAATCGCAGCGCGGGTTCAAATCCCGCCTTTTCCGCCACATTAAAGCACCCTAAACAAAGGGTGCTTTTTACGTGTCGTCAAGTCGTGATTTACCCTTAGGGCTACCCTTGGCAGGGCGCAAACCCCTCGCAAACTGCGTTTGCCTTCCCCTTGTCAAGGGGCGGAACGCCCGCCTTTTCCGCCAAAAAGGTGCAGTAGTTTTTGCTACTGCATTTTTTTATTGTGGTGGCGTTGGGTTTTTTAAGCACAAAATGTCTTTTATTGTTGACTTTTATTTAAGTCGCTATTATAATAGTTTTAGGTGAAATATGAAACATCAAATAAACGATTTTAATTTTTCAATATCAAGCGTAATAGTAGCGCATACATGGACGTTTTTTAAAAGTTCAACTTTTAATTGCGAGGCTGGAAGAAACTGTTACGGGCTTGTTCATATATTAAGCGGGCAAATGCACTTTGACTTTTTAAACGGCAAAACTATTACTTTAACCGGTGGCGACACTATACTTTTAAAGCCGAGCGACAAATATATTTCTTATTCTAAAACTGAAAGCACGCACTATACGGTCAATTTTAATTTGCAAGAAGAGTTTTTAGACGGTGAAGTTTGTAAAAAGATTTTCTTAGATGAAGGCAACCCAATAGTTAGCGACAGTTCATTTTTAGTGGACGACCTTGAGAACCTTTCTAATATTTGGAAACAAAAGGATTTTGGCTACCGCGTTCAAGCAATTTCATTAACAAATAAACTTCTTTTAAATTTTATTAAAAGGAGCAGTTTGTTTACCGTTAGTATCGAATATATAAAAATTCAACCCGCCCTTAAACTTATTGAAAAGAATTGGAATAAGGAACTTTCGCTTGAAACTTTGGCAAGAGAGTGCAATTTGAGCGTTTCTCATTTTAGGCATTTATTTGTAAGCACGCTAAACATTGCGCCTATGGAATATAGGGACAGTTTGCGCTTGCTTTACGCAAAAGACTATCTTATGTGGAAAAGTTATTCTATAAAAGAAGTTGCTAATATTTGTGGGTTTGAAGACGTAAACTATTTTAACCGCTTTTTTAAAAAACATATAGGCGTTACGCCAAGTAAATATTTAAAGAAATAAAAAAGAGAGTTCAAACGCGAACTCTCTTTTTTCTTAATTGGACGACACATAAGTTATTTTGCGGTAGAGCCTTTACTCGTACAGTTTGAGCATATCTTTAACGCTTTGTAAAACAAAGGTTGATTTTACCGTGCTTTCGCTATAATCGTTAATGGTTGCTTCGCCACTTAAATCTAAAACCGTATCAACCCCTGCACTATTGCCAGACGCAATATCCGTATAAAGCCTATCGCCAAAAACAACGGTTTGCTCTTTTGTATAGCCAAATTTTTGCATTACAATATTTATCATATCAGGCTCTGGCTTACCTATAAATACAGGTTTCCTACCCGTAGCCTTTTCATAGCCAAAACACATTGAACCACAGTCTGGCACACTACCAAAGTCAACTGGGCAAACCCAGTCTGGATTAGTGGCGTAATACTTGGCGGTTTTAACTTCCGTAAGCATTTTGCAAGTTGTAAACATTTTTTGGCTTGTAAGTTCGTTATCGTATGCAACAACAATAACGTTTGCAGTGCTATCAAACTCATCGGTAACGTTTAAGCCAGCTTCCTTAAGCTCGTTTATAAACGACCTTGTGCCTTGCGCATAAATCTTTTGCCCTTTATAATGCTTGTTGAAATGCAAAATAGTTGCGTGAGTAGACGTAAAAAAATTATCTTCATTTGTAGCTATGCCAATTTCTTTAAGTTTTAAAATATAGTCGCTTGCCGATTTTGAAGAGTTGTTAGTTATAAAAATAAAATGACCGCCATTTTTTTTGATTTGGTCTAAAAACTCTAAAACGCCGTCAAAAATTTTACTGCCAAGATATATTGTTCCGTCCATATCAAAAAGGAACAATTTTTTATTTTTTAAATATGAAAAATCTTTACCTAAATAATCTAAAACCATAATTATTGCGCCCCTTTTTACGCATTTTTATTTGACTTTAATTTGTATTTTAATTATACTATAAATAATCAAACAAGCAAAATATTTGCTCATTTTAATCAATTTTTTATAAATATTGCAAAATGGGCAGTATTATTTGCTCGTTTTAATCAAAACAGGCATTATTATGAAAGAAAAAATAGAACAAGAAATTTTAAGTATTTTACAAGGCAAACAGTTTGCCACGGTTGAAGAAATGGCGGCTATGCTTTTTGTTAGCACGGCAACGGTTAGACGTAAACTTACAGCACTTCAAGAAAAGGGGTTAGTTATAAGAACGCACGGCGGCGCACAACTTAACGACGCTAATAATAAAGCGCCAAGTTTTGATTTGCGCGTGCACACTAACAGTTTGGCAAAAAGGAAAATTGCTTTAAGTGCAATTAAACTTATAAAGAACGGCGACCTTATATTTTTAGACGGTTCAACTTCGTCATATTTAGTGGCGGAATATTTGCAAGAGTTTAGCGACATTAGCGTTTTAACAAACGGAATAGACACGCTTTCACTACTTGCCAAAAACAAGGTTAAAGGCTACTCTACCGGTGGAGTTATTTCAAGCGTAAACCAATCAACGCTCGTTGGTCAACTTGCCATTGAAACCACTAAAAAAATGCACGCTAATATTGCTTTCTTTTCGGCTCAGTCAATAGATAGTATAGGCAATATTTACGACTGTTATGAGCAAGAAAATTATTTAAGAAAAACCATGATGGACTGTGCGGACGTTAAAGTATTTTTATGTGACGATACAAAGGTTGATAGGCGCTCGCCATTTTTCCTATGTAATATAAGCGAAGTTGACTACGTTATAACTAACGCCGATTTAGAAAAGTTTTTTGGCGGAAAATTTAGCAAAAAAATTATAAAGGCTTAACGGCGTTTTACTAAAAAGAGAAAGGATATTTATGAAAAAATTAAACAACTGTGGCGAATTATTATGGATTTTTGGAATAGTTTTTATAGCGTTTGGCGTTGCCGTTTGCGATAAGGCGAATTTAGGCGTTTCAATGGTTGCCGCGCCTGCTTTCGTTATAGCGGAAGCGTTAGGTAGCGTTTTTCCGTTTATAACGGTTGGCGTTACGGAATATTTGTTTCAAGGGTTACTACTTATTATTTTATGTTTTTCTATACGCAAATTTAACTGGCTATTTTTACTTTCGTTTGGCGTGGCGTTTGTGTACGGCTACGTTTTAGACTTTTTTATTTGGCTACTTGCGCCTATTCAAATTACAAGCGTTTTAGTGCGCTGGTTACTCTTACTTGTTGGAGACTGTCTAGTGGCGTTTGGCGTGGCGTGCTGCTTTAAAACTTATATGCCACTTCAAGTTTACGAACTTTTTGTTGCGGCTATTGCAAAAACTTATAATATAGGTATTCCAAAGGTAAAAAAGACTTTTGACTACACTTTATTAGTTCTTTCAATTATTCTTGCAGTTTCGCTTTTTGGCAACGTTTTAACGTTTGACTGGTCAACAATATATTATAGTAGTTTCCACAGCATTGGGCTTGGAACTATTGTTACAACTATTATAAACACACCTATAATTACTTTAATGAGTAGGCTTATTGACAAGTGTTTTGATAGCACGGCAAGATTTTCCAAATTAGAAAAATTACTTTCTAAAACTTATTAAAAATTTGACAATTTAAAAATATAATTATAAAATATAGATATGGATATTAAATTACAATGCTACAACGTAGCAAAAGAAGTTATTGAAAAGGCAAAATTAAATAAAGGCGCAATTTTAGTTGTGGGTTGCTCTACAAGTGAAGTTGAAGGCTCAAAAATTGGCACAAATTCTAATTACGATACGGCAACTCAAATTTTTGAGGGTTTAAGCAAGGCAACAAGCGAATTTGGCGTGCATTTAGCAATTCAATGTTGCGAGCACTTAAATAGAGCAATAGTTATTGAGCGTGAAGCTGTAATAAGGGAAGAAATTGTTAACGTTATTCCGCAAAAAAAGGCTGGTGGCTCGCTTGCAACGGTTGCGTATAACTCGTTTAAAAAACCTGCTGTTGTAGAAACTATTAAGGCAGATGCCGGCATTGATATTGGCGACACTTTTATTGGCATGCACCTTAAAGCCGTAGCCGTTCCGCTTAGAATAAGCGTAGATAGCGTTGGCTATGCGCATTTATCTTGCGCGCGTACAAGACCAAAATTTATTGGCGGTATAAGAGCAATTTACAATGAAGATTTAATGTAAACAAAAAGCACTTCGGTCAGAAGTGCTTTTTTTAGTTTTATTTTGGCGTTTATCAAGGCCCCTTTGAGTAAAGGGGGCTCCGCATTTTGCGGTGGGGGATTGTTTTAACAAATACTTACCAATCCCTCCGTCATTAAAATGACACCTCCCTTTACACAAGGGAGGCGTTTATATTGTTGCCGTTATTTCAATTTCCTTATTTAAAAAAGGGTGTGTAAAAGTTAGTTTGTATGCGTTTAAATAGTAGGTTTTGCCCTCCACCTTTTCGCCGTACAATGCGTCTGCGTAAAGCGGTAAATTTACGCTACTTAAATGAACTCTTATTTGATGCGTTCTGCCTGTATGAAGTAAAACTTCAATATTATGTAGTCCGCCACCGTCTTCGCCTAAATAAAAACACTCCGTTTTAGCGTATTGCCCACTTTTATCTATAACGCGCTTTATAGAACTTTCGCTTTGGCGCGCAATAGGCTTTTCAATAATAAAGTGGCTCTTAAGCGGTTTATTTTTAACCTTGGCAATATAGCGTTTTTCAAATTTACCTTGCTTTAACTCTTCGTTTAGCAAACTTGCAACCAACTCGTCTTTAGCAATTAAAACTATACCGCAAGTGTCTTTATCAAGCCTATTTATCGGCCTAAAAGTAAAGGGCGAATTTTTACAATAATTATACACCAACCCTTCAAGTGAAGGGGTTTTATTATAGCGTGAAGAGTGGGTTAAAACACCGCTTTCTTTATTTACTACAAGTAAATAATCGTCTTCATACAAAACGGTTAAATTGCCATTTTCTTGGCGTGCGTAAGGGTTTAAAACGTCAGTAAAAACTATTTTTACTTGGTCGCCACGAGTTAGCGTGTCGTTTATATTTTTAACCTTTATATCGTTTACAAAAAGGCCGTTAAACTTAACGCTTTTTATAATTTCTTGCGACAAGCCTATTGCCTTTAAAAAGTTTAAAACGCTATAATTATTAAATTGTTCTTCTACTTTAAAAACATAGCTATTCATTATACTTTTTTATATATAGGAAGTAGTGCGTGCGTTTGCTTTTTATATTCGCTAAAGCCCGGTTTTTTTGCTTGCCTACTATCTTGAAGTGGTATGCTTACAAATAAGAAAAGTAAGGTGTTAAGTATTGCGCCTAAAATTAATTGCCACATACTTGGCATTGATATTACGGTTGCAAGCGCAACGCCCCACCACATTAAAATTTCGCCTAAATAGTTTGGGTGGCGGCTATATTTCCAAAGCCCTACCCTTATAAATACGGTTGGCTTAGTTTTGCGGTATTCGCGCATTTGCGTGTCCGCCACAAGTTGAAGCGTTACTGCAAATATGCAAACAGCAATAAAAATTAAACTAAAATAATTTAGAGTAGGTTTGTTTATAATTGAGTAAACAAGTGGCAACGTGCAAGCGTAAACTACGAGAGTAGGCACTAAATGTATGCCCACAAAATTTATTATTCCATAAAATTTGCCCGTAGTGTTTTTTAAGTGAATATAGCGCCAATCTTGATAGGTTAAATTTTTGAACTCAAACATCCAATTTATTGTAAGCCTAACCGCCCAAATGGTAACGGCAATAAATAAAATTAAAGAGTATAAATTAAAGCCGTATTTTATGCCAAATAATAAGCCTATTACAAAAGGTTGTACGCTCCAATACGGGTCGTAAACAGAAGAGTTATTTACCGCAACGCTAAAAACAAACACTACTATCGTTGCTAATACGTCCGCTATTAAAAGCTTTAAATATGGTTTAAACGGCAAAGCGTTATACGCTAAAACCGCAACAACGCCCGCTAAAATATAGGCTATTATAACTATAGCGTAACTAAAAATTTTACTTTCCTTTAACTTCATTTGTATAAACCCCTTTTTAAATTATGGTTATAGTATGCGCAACTACTTGTGGCGGAATTGAAAGCATAACTTGCCCGCTATATTCTACCTTTATACTATTGCCAACTAAGAGTTCGGCTTTTGTAATTTGCCTGCCGTCTTTATCATAAATTTTGCAATTATCTATATGCAAAATATAGTCGCCAAAAGCGTAGTCACTTTTAGTAACGGTAACAAGCATAGTAGTGTTAACTTCTAAAATGCGCGCTTCCATAAAAACGTTTGAATTTTCCATTTTTTTACAACCGCCCAAGGTAAAAATTGATATTAAAATTGTTAAAACAATAATTAGTTTTTTCATAATATTTTAGTTTTAGCCTAAATGCCTTATTTAATACGAATATTTTACTATAATTTTTAATTTTTTACAAGCATTAACAAAAAATCGTTAGACAAATAATTTTTAAAGTAGTATTATATGCCTGTAGACATTTAGGAGCAGTTATAAAATGTGGTACGTATTTATTGTAATGCCTATACTTTCGCTTATTAAAACAACGCTACAAGGCAGATATTCAAAATCAAATATTAAAACTTTTTCAGACTTATTGCTTTATAATAGTGCCGCTTATTTAGTGGCAACTATAACGCTTGCAATAATATTTTTAAGGAAAATGCCACCTATTGAAGTATTTTTATACGCGACGTTAAGCGGTATATTATCAATACTCTTTCAAACGTTTTATACTTTAGCATTTAGAAACGGCCCCGTTGCACCAACGGTAATTATAACTTCGTTTAATATAGTTTTAATATTGATTGCAGGCACAATTTTCTTTGAAGAAAGTTGGTCAATTTACGCAATTATCGGCTTTGTGTTTATGGCGGCGGCGTTTTACTTACTTCCTGCAAAAGGCGAGGACAAAAAGGCTAATTTAAAATGGGCGATTTTCATTACGCTTACATTTTTATTCGGTGGTTTGGGCGGTGTTGTTACGCTATTTTTCTCTCATAGCCAATTTAGCGCGTACAAACCTGAATACACAACTTTATTTTTTGCTATAGCACTTGTTTTATGTTCGCTTTTAACGCTACTAAACGTAAAGGTTAAAAAAGACCCTATCACTATTAAAAAGGACTGGAAGTTGCCAACAGTTGCACTTGTAATTGGCGTTGCACTTAGCATTTACAACTTAGTTATGGTTATTGCGTTTGAGTATTTCCCAAGTTACATAGTTTCGCCTGTAACAAATGCAACTTTAATGGTTTTAGTTATGTTTTTAAACTGCATTTTGGATAAGGAAAAACCAACTAAAAAAATGGTTTTAGGCTTAATTTCCGCAGTAATTGGTATAGTGCTATTAAATTTATAAAATTTAAAATAACAAAAAAGACTAACGATTTTTTCGTTAGTCTTTTATTTTTTCTACACTTTTGTTTCTTTGCCACTTAAATCATCACAGTATTTAATAAGGTCGGTAAGGGTTTTGCCACTTTCAAGCATTTTGTAAAGTTCTTCAATAACTTGTACTTTTGCGCCTTTGTAGTTAGAGTATTTTTCAAGCGTTAATTTTACGCCGTTTTCTTTTGCATAAGCGCAAAGCTCTAAACTGCGTTCATCATCGCTTACGTTAAAGAACATTGCAGATGCTATTGCAACGCAAAGCATGTCCGCGCTAACGCCGTGCTTTTCACATAAGTTTAATGCGCCGATAAGCCTGTCGTTTTGGCTTAACTTTCTAATAGCGTCCTTACCAACACGAGCAATAGTGTCGCCAAGGGCAACGTTTTGGAAGCGGTAAAGTAAATTTTCAGCGTGTTCAAGTAGTATTTTTACGTCAACTTTATTTTCAATAGAAAGTGCAAGTGCGCTTTGAGTTAAAGCCCTATATGCAACGTATCTAATTTCATAATCGTTAACTGCTTCGTAGATATATTCGTAATTTTTTAAGTAGCCTAAATATGCGCAAGTTGCGTGGCTCATATTGTGCATAAATAACTTTCTTTGAATAAATAAATTGAACGGAGAGAAAGGATATAAATTCTTTACGTCACTAATAATTTCGCCTTTAAACGCGTCCTTATCAACGGGTAAAATATCGTATGGCTCAACTGCAACGCGCAAGAAGTTGCCTTGCTTTTTGTCTTCTGGTAAAGCAGGCACCATTCTACCAATACTTGCCTCAACAAAGCCGATATTTTTATCAATTTGTTCGCTATATTCAGGAAGTTGCTCTTTAATTAAGCCCTTCAAATACTCATCTGCCCCAATTAAGTTTTCACAAATGATAATATTTAATGGTTTTGCGTTTTGTTCAAAGCGCTTTTTTAAACCAAGAGCAATAGGCTTTGCGATAAATTTTAATACGTTAACGCCGATTGCAGTTGCCATAGCGTCTGCCGAGGCAATTTCATTTGCAACAAGTTCAAGGTTTTTACCGTCAATTCCATAAACGTTTTTAATAATATGTTCAACGTTTTCTTCCGTTGTAACAACGTTTACAGGATATTCGTGGTCGCTATTAAGTTTTGAAATTACTTCCATATTGATATCAATAAAGCCTACTGAATAACCGCTATTTGAAAATAATGGACCAATAAAGCCACGGCCAATATTTCCCGCGCCGTACATAATAAATTTTTTCATAATTCCTTCCTTTTTAAAGTTTTTTTAGACTAAACAATTATAACACTATTAACACTCTAAATCAAGCGTAAAAACGTGGTTTTTTTAATTTTAAAACAATTCGCTATTTGGAGTTATTAACTTGCATTTTGTGCCTTTAATTGCGTTAACAAAATCTATTGGCGGTTCTTTTTCCGTAATCAAATAGTCAATTTCATCAAACCAAAAGTCGTGGCACATAAAAGTTTCTCCAAACTTAGTAGAATCGGCTAAAACAGCCACTTTACTTGAATTTCTACGCATACATTGCTTTAGTTTAGATTGCTCTAAGCTAGCATCGTTTATGCCAGCCTCAAGCGAAACGCCCGTGCAAGAAAGAATACAAATATCGGCGTGTATGCGTGAAATATACTCCATTGTATCCGTACCCGTAATAGAGTTCGAATGGTTTTCAACAAGCCCACCCGCAATATACACTTTAACACTATCAGTTTGAGATAAAATAGTTGCGTTATTTATACCCGTTGTTGTTACGGTAAGGTTAGTAAAATCTTTTAAAAGTTCCATAACGTAACCAGTTGTTGAAGATGAGTCAACAAAAATAGAATTGCCGTTTTTTATAAGCTTAACGGCAAGCGCCGCCATTTTACGCTTTGCAACTGTATCTTTTTGCTCTCTTACTATAAAAGACGTTTCTATTGACGCCGACCTAAACGGCATAGCACCGCCGTGAGAGCGAATTATCATACCTTTTTTTTCCATTGCGCGAAGGTCGCGCCTAATGGTTGCGCCAGAAACGTATAAAGAGCTAGCTAGGTAATCTACCGTTGCAGACTTGTTGCGGTTTAATATTTCTAATATTTCTTCTTGCCTTTCAAGCGTTAACATTGCTTATCTCCTCGAATATTGTTCATTTGCGTTCATATTTGTTCATATTTTATCATAAATAAAATCATTTTGCAATCTTTTTGCAAACTATTCCAAAAAAATTATATATGATAGAATATATAGGCTATTATATAATATATAAAAATTCTATATAAATAAAGGAGAACACAAAATGGCAAATGGTGTTATAATGCCAAAACAAGGCATTACTGTAGAAAGCTGTATTTTAACAAAGTGGAACGTTAAAGTTGGCGACACGGTTAAGAAAGGAGACGTTTTATTTTCTTACGAAACTGACAAGTCTGCATTTGACCAAGAAAGCGAATTTGACGGCGAAGTTTTAGCGCTTTTCTATGAAGAAGGCGATGAAGTTCCCGTTTTATTAAACGTTTGTGCTATTGGTAAAAAAGGCGAAGATTATTCTTCACTTTCTCCAAACGGAGCGGCTAAACCTGCAACCGTAGAAGTAAAAGTGGAGGAAAAGAAAGAAGAAGTTAAAGTTCAAGCTACTGTAGCTTCAACGTCTAATGCAAAAGGCGTAATGATGCCAAAACAAGGCATTACTGTAGAAAGTTGTATTTTAACAAAATGGAACGTTAAAGTTGGTGACACGGTTAAGAAAGGCGACATCTTATTCTCTTACGAAACTGATAAGTCTGCTTTTGACCAAGAAAGCGAATTTGACGGCGAAGTTTTAGCGCTTTTCTATGAAGAAGGCGATGAAGTTCCTGTATTATTAAACGTTTGCGCTATCGGCGAAAAAGGCGAAGATTATTCCGCACTTAATCCAAACGGAGCGGCTAAACCTGCAACCGTAGAAGTAAAAGTGGAAGAAAAGAAAGAAGAAGTTAAGGCTGAAGCCGTAACCGCTAACACTACTACCCCTGCTAATAATGACGGTAGAATTTTTGCTTCACCAAGAGCAAAAAATTTAGCAAACAAACTTGGCGTTGATTTAAAAACTGCTACTCCAACCGGACCTAACGGCAGAATTATTGAAAGTGACGTTAGAAAGGCAAGCGTTAACCCTGTTGTTTCTGCTCCTGCCGCTGCTCCTGTTAAAGCAGAAGTTGCTCCAGTTAAAGACGTTGACTTTAAGGCGTTTAAAGATGAAAAGATGCCTAATATTAGAAAAGTTATTGCTAAGGGCATGATGAACAGTTTACAAGGTATGGCTCAACTTACAATGAACATTTCCTTTGACTGCACTAACATTAACGAACTTCGCAAATTCTTTAAGGCTAACCAAGAAAAACTTGGTCTTCCACAAATCACTATTAACCACATTATAGTATTTGCGCTTTCAAGAGTTCTTAAAAATCACAAAGATTTAAACGCTCACCTTTTAAACGGCGACACAATGCGTTACTTTGAACACATAAATATGGGTATTGCTACAGATACTCCAAGAGGATTACTTGTTCCAACACTTTTTGGTGCTGACACAATGACTCTTTCTCAAATTGCGATTGAAAGCAAAAAACTTTCTGCTGCTGCAATTGCAGGCAATATCAACCCTGAACTTTTAAGTGGTGGCACGTTTACAGTTTCTAACGTAGGCACTATGGGTATTGAAAGCTTCACTCCTGTTATCAACCCACCACAAACTGGTATTTTGGGCGTATGCGCACTTGAAACAAGAGTTAAACTTGGCAAAAACGAAGAAGTTATTCCATATACGGCAATGAACTTATCACTTACGTTTGACCACAGAGCGTTAGACGGCGCACCAGCAGGCAGATTCTTAAAAGAACTCAAAGAATACTTAGAAAACTTTAGTTTTAACCTTTTAGCAGAAGGCAACATTTAAGGAGAATATTATGGAAATTTTTGATTTAGTTGTTATTGGTGGCGGTCCTGGCGGATATCTTGCCGCTGAAAGAGCTGGCCACGCAGGCTTAAAAACTTTAGTTATTGAAAAACGCGAATTCGGTGGCGTATGCTTAAACGAAGGTTGCGTTCCAAGCAAAACGTTTTTAAACTCTGCAAAAGTTTTAGATTACGCTAATCACGCTAAAAACTACGGCGTAAGCGTAGAAGGCAAAACTTCTATTGACCAAAAGTTTGTTGTTGAAAGAAAGAACGGCGTTGTTAAAATGCTTGTTTCCGGCGTTAAGGCTCAACTTAAAAGAAACAAAGTTAAAATGGTTAGTGGCGAAGCGTTTATTGAAGGTAAAGTAGCGGAAGGTTACTCTATTAAAGTAAATGGCGAACAATACGTTGCAACAAGGCTTATTATTGCAACAGGCTCTATGCCAGTTGTTCCACCTATTGAAGGTTTAAAACAAAACGTTGAATCAGGCTACGTTATGACAAACCGCGAAGTTTTAGATTTAGATTATATTCCTAAAACTTTAACTATCATCGGCGGTGGCGTAATTGGTCTTGAAATGGCAAGTTACTTCTCATCAGTTGGCACTCAAGTTACGGTTGTTGAAATGCTTAATAAAATTGCAGGCCCTACGGAAGATGAAGTTTCTAAAATTTTACAAAAATCTCTTGAAGCAAAAGGCGTTATCTTTAATTTGGGAGCAAAAGTTACTAAAATTGAAGCTGACGGCGTTGTTTATGAAAAAGACGGCAAAACTCAAAAGATTGAAAGTGAAAAAGTTTTACTTTCTATTGGTAGACGCGCTGTTACTCAAGGCTTTGGCTTGGAAAACATTAACGTTAACTTAGAAAGGGGAGCAATTGTAACTGACGAGCAAATGCGCACTAACGTTGCAAACGTTTACGCGGTTGGTGACGTTAATGGCAAGGTTATGCTCGCTCACACTGCTTATAGAGAAGCCGAAGTTGCTATCAATACAATTCTTGGCAAGAAAGACGCTATGAGATACAACGTTATTCCATCAGTTATTTACACTAACCCTGAAGTTGGTAGCGTTGGCGAAACTGAAGAAAGCGCAAAAGCAAAAGGTCTTGACGTTAAGTGCGTTAACATTCCACTTACCTACTCAGGTAGATACGTTGCAGAAAATACCGACCTTAACGGTATTTGCAAAATTGTTGTTAATAAAAAGACTAACACTTTAATAGGCGCTCATATTATTGGCTCTTATGCTGGCGAATACATCGTTGCAGTTTCAGCTATGATTGACCTTGAAGTTGATATTGAAAACATTAAGAAATTAGTTTTCCCACACCCAACAGTGTGCGAAATCGTGCGTGAAGCAATATTCCAAATTTAATTAAAGGAGAAATAAAGTAATGAGTAAACAATTATTTGTAGACCCTATAGAATTGCGTAAAGCGGGTAAAATCTCTTTTGAAGATATTCCTGTAAACGTATACAACAAAACTATAGAAGATGAAAAGAAAAACTTTTCTAATGACGACTTCGTTCGTATTTTCAATGACATAGCAGTATTGCGTGAATTTGAAAGTATGATTATGGATATTAAGGTTAAGCAAGAATATCAAGGCTTTAAAACCAACTATCCAGGCCCAGCTCACTTATCTATCGGCCAAGAAGCTGCGGCAGTTGGTCAAGCATACACACTTGACCTTGACGATATGACTTTCGGTTCTCACCGTAGCCATAGTGAAGTTTTAGCAAGAGGTCTTAGGTCAATCCACCAACTTCCTGACGATAAACTTTATGATATAATGAAAAACTTTATGGGTGGCGAAACTCTCGCTCCTGTTGAAAAGTTTAACAAGACTGGCAACGTAAAAGACTTAGCAGTTGACTTCTTACTCTACGGCTTTATGAGCGAAATTTTTGCTCGTAAAACAGGTTTCCATAGAGGTATGGGCGGTTCAATGCACGTATTCTTCTTGCCATTTGGTATTTACCCTAACAACGCTATCGTTGGCGGTGCTGCTCCTGTTGCACTTGGTGCTGCTCTTTACAAAAAGAACAACAACAAGCCTGGTATCGTAATTAGTAACCAAGGTGACGGCTCTGTTGGTTGCGGTGTAGTTTACGAATCTATGAACTTTGCCGCTATGGACCAAATGAAACAACTTTGGGAAAAGAAAGGCGGTTTGCCAATCTTATTTAACTTTTTTAACAACAGTTACGGTATGGGTGGTCAAACTCGTGGTGAAACTATGGCGTACGACTTCCTTGCTCGTCTTGGTGCAGGCGTATCTCCAACTCAACTTCACGCTGAACGTGTTGACGGCTTTAACCCACTTGCAGTTATTGAAGCAACAAATAGAAAGAAAGAAATTCTTCTTAAAGGTGAAGGCCCATGTCTTTTAGACGTTGTTACTTACCGTTACGGTGGTCACTCTCCATCTGACTCTATGAGTTACAGAACTCAAGAAGAGGTTAACGCTTGGAAAGAATTTGACCCTATCGTTACTTATAGAAAAGCACTTGTTGATGCTAAAGTTGCAAATGACGGCAAATTTGACGATATTCTTAGCTCTATTAGTGAAAGAATGCTTAGACTTTGCAAACTTGCTTCTGACACTAAAGAATCTCCATATCTTGACTTTAAGACTGACCCTTATTACGTTGAAAACTTAATGTTTAGTAACGGCAAAGTTGAATCAATGGACCCTAGACCTATTGAAATTGGCGATGATAAAGACGTTAAGATTCCTATTCAAGAAAACCCAAGAGTTAAACAAATTGCAGGCAAATCTCGCTATGCGTTTGATGAAAAGGGCGCTCCTGTTTCTAACCTTAAACGTTATAACATTCGTGACGGTTTATTTGAAGCTATTATTGATAGATATTATAAAGACCCAACTTTAACTTCTTACGGTGAAGACGTGCGTGACTGGGGCGGTGCGTTTGCAGTTTACAAAGGACTTACTGAAGCACTTCCTTACCACAGATTATTCAACTCTCCTATTTCCGAAGCTGCTATTGTTTCAAGCGCAGTAGGTTACGGTATGTGCGGTGGTAGAGCAATTGTTGAACTTATGTACGCTGACTTTATGGGTAGAGCTGGTGACGAAATCTTTAACCAACTTGCTAAATGGCAAGCAATGAGTTCTGGTATTTTAAAAATGCCTATCGTACTCCGTGTATCAGTTGGTTCTAAATACGGCGCTCAACACTCACAAGACTGGGTTGCACTTCCTGCACACGTTCCTGGACTTAAGGTTTGCTTCCCTGCAACTCCTTACGATGCTAAGGGCTTAATGAACGCAGCGTTAAACGGCACTGACCCTGTTATCTTCTTTGAAAGCCAAAGAATTTACGACAAGGGCGAAGAATTCCATAAAGAAGGCGTTCCAGAAGGCTATTATGAAATTCCACTTGGCGAACCAGACGTTAAGAGAGTTGGTAGTGACGTTACAATTTTAACTATCGGTGCTACACTTTATAAAGCAATGGAAGCCGCTAAGATTTTAAGCGAAAAATACGGTGTTGAAGCAGAAGTTATTGACGCAAGAAGCATTGTTCCATTTAACTACGAAAAAGTTGTTGAATCAGTTAAAAAGACTGGCAGAATTATTCTTGCTTCTGACGCTTGCACAAGGGGCTCTATCCTTAACGATATGGCAGCAAACATCACTGAACTTTGCTTTGACTACTTAGACGCTCCTCCTGTTGTATGCGGTGCTAAAAACTGGATTACTCCTCCATTTGAATTTGATGCGGAATTCTTCCCACAAGCAAACTGGATTGTTGACTACATCAACGATAAGATTCTTCCACTTAAAGGCCATGTAAGTACAACTAACACTTCCGATGCTGAATTTATAAGAAAATCTAAAAAAGGTGTTTAATATTTAAGGGGGAATTTAATTCCCCCTTTTATTATATTTATGACTAATTTTAAATTTATTTACCACAAAAATTTTGACGCACACTTTAATATGGCGTGCGAAGAATATTTATTAAAACAAACAGACGGATATTATATTCGCCTTTATTTAAACGAGCCGTCAGTTATAATTGGTAGCAACCAAAACACGTTGCTTGAGGTAAACCTTAAAGAGTGTGAAAAACTAGGTGTTAAAGTGGTTAGGCGCTTATCTGGTGGCGGTGCGGTTTATCACGACCTTAGCAATATAAACTACTCTATTATTGCGCCGTATAACGCCCAAGAAGACGGGTATCGCACGTTTTGCGCACCTGTTATAGAATACCTTAATTCAATAGGCGTAAAGGCGGAATTTAGCGGCAGAAACGATATTACTGTTGACGGTAAAAAAATATCTGGCAACGCTCAAGTTATATATAAAGATAGAATACTGCATCACGGAACTCTACTCTTTGACACTAATTTAAGCGCACTTGAAAAAGTGCTTATACAAAATGAAATTAAGGTTAAAGCAAAGGGCGTAAAAAGCATTAGAGCGCGCGTTACGAATATTAAAGAGCATACCTCCATTTCAAGTAATGAGTTTTTTTACGGATTAAAAAACACTTTGAAGCAAGACTTTGAAACTTACGAACTTACTGAAAATGACGTTGCTTTAATAAACGAGTTGTCCGCTAAAAAATACTCTACTTACGAGTGGAACGTGGGTGCTTCGCTTAAGGGCAATAATCGCGTTGATATAAGATGCAGTTTTGGAACGCTTACGCTTGCTTTTGACCTTGAAAAGGGCTTAATTCAAAATGCTGAAATTTACGGCGACTTTTTTGGCGGTGACGGCATTTTAGATTTTGCTAAAAACCTAAACGGAAAAAGATTTATGCGTGAAGATTTGCTTTTAGCCTTTGACGGTGTAGAAAACCTTATTAAAGGCGCAAATAAAGAAGAAATAGTTAATGAATTATTATAATATATATTATATATAGATATAGCCACTGCTTTTACACGGTGGCTTTTTATTTAGGGAGCATATTGAATGCTCCCCTACGGTGCTAAATAAACCTTATTATATTTTCGTAGGGGCGGATTCCATATCCGCCCTTTTATTTAGGGAGCATATTGAATGCTCCCCTACGGTGTTAAATAAACCTTATTATATTTTCGTAGGGGCGGATTCCATATCCGCCCACAATAGCGTAAAGTTACAAGTAATAGTTAGGCAACGTAAAAATTTGCATATAAAAAAGAGTGCGTAACAGCCGAGTCCCTACAAGGGATTCGGCTAACACACTCTTTTTTTAATTATCTTCTAAAAATTAATTTTTTTAATAGGCGAATTATAAGCCCTAGCGCTAGTATTATAGCCGAAAATACTAAACTTAACGAAAGCACCGCTATAAGATATGCGCTTGCCACCGAAACACCTTCTAAAAAGGCATCGTAACCAACTCCGCCAACAAAATACATGATTGTGTTTACTATTATAAGTAAAATAACAATGAGCGGAATAGAGCCTAAACTGCCTTTTATATCTGCACTGCTTAAATTCATATGAAGTGCTATACATAAACAAATAACAAAAAATATAATTGTTTTAAAGTCAAACACGTCAAACGTAAAAACTGTTTTTAAAGCAGTAGCAAATACGTCAAAGCCAAACAAAAACATATTTCCGCCAAAATCTATTTGATACCAAGCAAGGTCAGTCATAGCGCCAACCAACTCGTAAAAAGTAGTAGGTATTAAAAGGTATAGCATTAAGTATATAAAACAACTGCCAACCACTATTGGCGCAACGCCAATAAAATAATTACCTAGAACGTGAAATAGGTTTTTTCTATTATACGAGTGATTTACATAGCCTAAAACTCCCGTTTTTAAATCTGGCTGAAACAAGCGCATTTCTTCAATTCTATGCCCAAATAATATGCACATTATTGCGTGGCTTAATTCGTGTATAGGCGTGCCAATAAGGCCTGTGGCAACGCACACACCAAGTCCGTTGCCAGTAACCTTATAAAACATTTTATTAATTAGTGAAATAACGTAACCAAACGCGTAAATGAATACAATAAACATTACCGCTTGAAATAATACGTTTAAAAATATTTCTTTAACCATAGCCTAATTAGTCTTGTAAATTTACAAATTCATTAGAAGTTGTAGTTAAGCCCGTAATAATAGTTGTGCCGTTACCTACAGCCGTTACCTTAACTTGAATAGAGTTCGCACTCTTATGAACGTTAGGAACGTTGAAAGATAATTGTGCGCCTTCGTAAACGTATGCTGCTTCAACACCGCCGTTTACAAACATTTCAACTCTATAAGTAACCGCGTTTTCAACGGCAGTCCACTTAACTTTCCAGTCGTTAAGTTGAATGCTTTGAGCGTTAACCGCACCAAGAAGAGTAATAGCTTGTGTACCGTTACTTTGTGAATCTAAAGTAAAGTTACCGTTATTATCAAACGTGCTACCTTTTGCAAATACGTCAACTCTAAACGTGCCTGTGCCGTTAGGGTTAAATTCGTAAGTAGTGCTTTCGCTATTAGATTCTGTTGAAGTATTGCCACCAACAACGTATCTATAACCGCTTGCAAATGGAGTTTCGTGAGTAACTGAAACTTGGATTTTACCTTCAACGTTATATTGACTGTGTGAATATGAAACAGCAAAAGTAGGTATAGAAAGTTGAACAACTTCTTGTTGAATTGCAAATACTGCGGAGTTGATAGTTGGAGTTGCGCCAACGGCTTTATTACCAACTGCAACAACTTCTACGTTGTAAGTGCCTAAATCTTTTAAGAACGTTACAGGGTCAAATCTATAAATTTGGCCTGCCGTTGCGTGTGGAATAGTAGCGGCAATAACACCGTCAATAGTAACAGCGTAAGAAGATGCTTGTGAAACGCCGTACCAATAATATTCGCCGCTTTCTTTGTCTTTTTCAACTTCTGGTGTTTCAAGTTTGTAAACTTGTTTAGCTTGAGACACTTCACTACTAATAAATTCAACACCGTCACCAATTGCTTGAACTTTAAATACGTAATCTCTACCACCAACGAATTTTGGAACTGTTGTAAAGTTAATTGACCTTTCAGAAACAGGTTGAGAAATTGTTGTATCTTTAGAATCGTCGTAAACTAAGTATGAAATCTTGCCAAGTTGAGTAGTGTTAAGGCCTGTCATATTCCAAGTTAACGAATCGTTTGTAAACGATAAGTTTGTTGGCGCTTGAAGTTTAACAAATCTCTTTGAAGGGCTTGCAAGTGAAGTCATATAGTAAGTGCCCGTTTTTTCTGTTTGGTTTTGATAGTAGTTTGCTACTGCTTTAATCTTAACGTCTGTACCAGCGGTTTCAATAAGCGCGTTCATATTGTCAATAGTGTAAACAACGGAATCTTGTTCAACGTTGTTAAGAACGAGTTTATAGCCTTGAGCGTTGCCATGAATAGGTTCGCTAAACTCTAATCTACCACCAGATTCGTCCATATCAATTCTTTCTATTACAGGAGCGTCTAAACGAACAACTTCAATAGGTGCGCTATAATTTGATGGAAGAACGTTTTTGCCGTTACCCCTTGCGCAAACTTGAATATTGTAAGTGCCTTCAACTAAACTGTTTGAAATATCTCTACTTGTAGTAGTTTCCGTAATAGCAGACGCGCTACCGCTAATGCTAATACTATAACCGTCCGTAGCGTTTGCAACTGAATCGTAACGAATTTGGAAACCGTCCATATAAACGTTTTGTGGAGTAGATAAAATAGTAATGTCAAACGCAAGATTATCTTCGTCTTTAGAGTTGAGCATTACGTTAATTTGGTCTCTGTTATAAGTAGCGCCCGCACCCATTCTCTTAATTTCAAAAGTAATAACTTGACCTGTTAAATATTCTTGTTCAAATAATTTGTCATAAGGAACGTTAATTTGTGGACTATCACTTACCACAATTTCCGCACCGTTTTTAAATAACGCATACTTACAGTTAATATGTTCGTCATAGCAAGTAACGGTAACGCCTTTCTTAACGTTATTAGGGTCACTTGTAATAAAGTTATCAACGTTAGCAGTCTTTTGTGCAGGTGCTAAACGGTCAACTATAATCACGTTAGATGGGCGTGAAGAAGAAATATTATCATTTTTTTTGTCTGCAAGAGCAGTGATGGTAACTTTATGTTTGCCAACCTTTTCATAAAGGTTAGAATAGTTTTGAGCAGTAAAACTTAATTCTTCTGACTTGCTTGTACCGTCAGGGTATTCAACGTTAGCAAGGTAGCTAGTTGCACCTGCAACTTCGTTCCACTTAATAGAATTTTCGCCACCGTCAAGTGAAGTTAATTCGTCCCAAGTAATAACAGGAGCTGGAAGGATAGAAACTGACTTAACGTCACTAAACTTACTAAAGAAAGTAACGTCATCTGCAATAGCTCTAACAGCAATTTCTATAGTTGTTGATGCTGTAAGAACGTTTGCATCATCAAATGCTTCTTCAGTAGTAGTGTAAACTTTTTCAGTTGAACCTTTTTTGATTTTAATTTCGTAACCGTCCGCATCGTCATTTTTATCCCAAGTGATAACGCCGTTTTCAACTTTAACGCCTGTTACTTGTTGTAAGAACTTGAAAGTTTTTTCATCGGACTTAGCACCGTCAAAAGAAGTTAAGTGGTCGCCAATAGCTTGCACTTGAACTTTAAAGTTGCCTTCTCTTGCATCGTATAAATATTTACCATTTTTAACTTCTTCAGTTTCGTTATGAAGTAAGCCGTTTATGTAAATATTATATTTTGCAGCGCCAACAGTGTCAAAGTAAATATAAGAACCGTCATACTTAATAGAAGCACTATCAACTTGTGCAAGTTGAGTAACTGCAATTGCTTCTGACCAGTATGAATAGTAAGCATTGTCACCAGGCATTACAGGGCGAACTTTATATAAGTGTTCACCAACGGCATGAGTTTCAATTTTATTAGTAGCAATTGTTGCTGGAGAAACCGTGCCATTATCCATTACTTCGTAAACGCAGCCTTGTTGTGCCTTCCAAGAAACAACACCCGTTTGAGAAACAGTTAAATCTGTAATTGTAGGAAGAGGCATAAAGTTCATTACCGTTTCTTCTGACTCAATAGTCTTTTTCTTTCCCTTGTTTACAGCCTTAACTTTAACAACTATTTCAGTGCCTTGTGCATCGTATGGAAAAGATTCCAAGCCACATTTGTTAGCGTTACCTTCGTTAATTTGAATAACGTATTCAGTTGCACCCTCTACTTTGTCCCAAGTGATACGGCAACTATTGCCATCGTATTTGATATTCGTAGGTGCCTCAAGTGAACCACCGCCACAGCCAACAAGCCCAATTAAGCCGAATATCATACAAAAAGCAGTTAAAATCATTAGAACTATTTTTCTTTTTGCATTCATTTATCTTTCCTCCAAAATGAATTTTTTACTTTTATCTAAAAAGGTTTTTCCTTTTTTATCTTAGTTATAAGTTGGATAGTATGTTCCGCTTTCTATAATATCAACGTAAAGCGTTCTCTCTTCTTCTTGCGGATTAAGACTTAAACCATAAAATAGCTTGCCACTTTTTTCAGGAATTTGAATAGTATATGCACCCTTACTATCTTGAATTAAAAACGTTTCGTTGTCTTCATAAGCGCGAGCAAGTCGTGGACCGTTTCCGTCTTGCAAGTCAATATAAATTTCTTTAAACTCTAAATGTTTTGCATAAAGCACAAGCGGGGTATTTGCATGGCTTGCACTAATTTCGCGTGGTGCAGAAGCTTCAAACGCCTCGTCTAAATACCAACCAAAGAATTGCCTTTTTGGAGCATCAACGTATTCTTCAAAATATTTAGTAAGGTCTTCATCATAACCAACAGTAAGAGTTTGTTCAATTTCGTCAATGTCATTACCGTCTTTATACTTAAAGTGAAGTTTAACTTGAACAGTGTCTGAAACCCAGTTTGCTTTTACAAAAATCTTTTTATCGCCATATTTAACGTTTTTAAAATATTCTATATGACTTTCATTAAACGTTTGGTCAAAAGTCCAAGGCAATTCAACAGTGTCGCCATTATTATTTTCAAAATATGCGGTATAACCAACTTGCGTCTTTCTTGGGTGAGACTCACTGTTAAACACTTCTTGTATGTTACTGTCAAGTACAATTTGGCTACCCATACAGTAATCTGCATCTTGCCTATAAGAGCCAAACTGTCCTGCACTAGTAACGTAACTCACTCTATAATAAATAGCATTCCAGCGTTCGTATACTTCTATAGTAGACTTATCTTTAATTTTCCATAAGTTTTCATAGTTTATATATCCACTGTTGCTTAATAATGTTCTACTATATCCATTAACATCTGTGTATTCTAAGCCACCAAAATTATAGCCAACTCTTTCTGGAATTGTATAATTACCAAAAGTTTCATAATCGCCAGAATTGTTGAAAATAGTGTTTTTCTTGCCATATTCTCTATTGCCTTTGACCACTAAAACACTGCCGTCATTCCTATGAATATTCATAGTAATTTCGCCTTTGTATTCCTTTTCGCAACTGTCAACACTGCAACCACTGTCGCAACCCCTTGTTAAATCGCAACCACCGCTACAATCATCACAGCCGCCACAGCTGTCACATCCGCCAAAAAACCACATTACACCTATAATGATTAAAATCCAAGTAATAATTTTTCTCATAAAACTTCCCTTAACTCGCGCCTACTTTACGCAATATATTTTGTAACGCACTTTAAAACACTTAATTTGACCGTTTTTTAAAGCCGTTTTAATATTTTAAACAATCTTTTTAAAAATGCCTTAACCTTGCCACCTATTTTTAAGTAGCAAGGTTAAATTTTATTATTCTACAGCCGGTAACTTTAAGTTGGCTACTTCGCCAATTAAATTATCAACTTTATTAACGCCTGTAACAACACCCGTTTGAGTGTAAGTGAATAATTCGCTAGTTGAGCTATCAGTATAGCAGTAGCCCATTAAACCACCAACGTTTTCTACACCCGTTACGTTACCGCTGTTAACTGCATCTTTCATATAAAGCATTTGTTGACCGTTCCATTCACCTTCGTATTTAATGTAGTAATATGGAGCGTCAAATTTAAGGTATCCAATTAAACCCGCAACGTAATTACCAGAGCCTATAATATCGCCCGTGTTTGTAAAGTTGTTAGCGTCAACTCTTCTTGCACTATTATCTTTGGTATTGTGTTCGTTTAACCAATAACCAAAAATACCTGCAACGTAAGTATTACCCGTAATATTTGCCGTATTCTTAACGTTTTCAATATTGTAAGCGTGAGTTCTAACAAGTGCGCCTGAAATACCACCAACGTAATTTACGTTTGGTGCGTAAACCGTTGCTTTATTTTCTACGTTTGTAAATATGCCAGAACTGTAGCCTGTAAAGCCACCAACGTAGTTACCTAAACAAAGTTCGCCACTATAATCAACGTTAACGGTGTTAACGCTGTCCGTAATTGTAACGTTATACGCTCTACCAACGTAGCCGCCAACGTATGCGTAATTATTAGTTCCGTCAACATAAGTGCCGGTTGCAGTAAGAGTTGAGCCTTCGTTAGTTGTTGCGGTTAACTTAACAGTTTCCGCTTCACCAAACAATGCGCCTGTTATAGCCTCTGCTTTAACGTTTGCAATGCTTGAAGTTTCAATAAAGTTAGATTGACTGCTATCGGTATAAACTCTACCCATTAAACCGCCTACATAGTAAACACCTTCAACGTCACCCGTGTTTTTACTTTCCTTCATAACAAGAGCAATCGTGCCGTTCCATTCACCCTCGTATTTAATGTAGTAATATGGAGCGTCAAAGTAAGTCATACCGACTAAACCACCAACATAGTTGCCCGTGCCTAAAATTTTACCACTATTTTCAAAACCGATAGCATTAACCGTTCTTGCGTTGTTATCCTTAATATTTTCTTCATTATGCCATTCTCCAAAAATACCTGCAACGTAAGTTACCCCCGTAATGTTTGCAGTATTTTTAACGGTAGTAATATTGTAGTTGCGGGATTTGCTTAATCTGCCTGAAATACCGCCAACGTAACTTGATTTAGGAGCGTAAACTGTTGCATTGTTTACACAATTTTCAAAAGTGCCAGTACTGTAACCTGCAATACCGCCAACGTAGTTACCTACGCATAAGGTAGCAGAGTAATCAATAGTGACGTTATTAACTGCGTTTTCAATAACAGTATTTCCCGCATAACCAACGTAGCCACCAACGTAAGCATATTTACTTGAGCCACTATCGTAAGTTGCAAGAGCAGTTACAGTAGAATTTCTATTTGAAGTTTCTACTAACTTAATTGTTGAAGTTTCGCCCGCTATTGCACCAATTATTGCATATGCCTTAACGCTGCTACTGTTAACGCCTTCTTCTATCATAGAAGTGCCACTGTCTGTATAAACTTTACCAATTAAACCGCCAACGTATAACGCGCCTTCAATATCGCCCGTATTCTTTGGTGCACGCATTACAAGCGCCAAAGTACCGTTCCATTCGCCTTCGTATTTAATGTAGTAATATGGAGCTTCAAAGGTTGCGTTACCCATTAAACCGCCAACGTAGTTGCCCGTGCCTTTAATATTACCGCTATTTTCAAAGCCGATAGCATTAACTATTCTTGCATTACTGTCCTTAATATTGTAAACGTTATACCACTCGCCAAAAATACCTGCAACGTAAGTATTACCAGTTATTTCGCCCGTATTTACAACGTTTTTAATGGTATAATCATAATTTTTTGCTAATCTTCCAGCAATACCGCCAACGTAGTTTGATTTAGGAGCATTGATAATTGCAGTATTTTTACAGTCTGTAAAAGTACCAGTACTGTAACCTGCAATACCGCCTACGTAGTTACCTTCGCAAGAAGTTGCTTTATAAATAATATCACTGCTATTTGTTGCTGAAGAAATATTTGAGTTGCTAGCTAAACCTACGTAACCACCTAAATATGCGTATTTATTACTGCTTTCAATAGAAGTTTCAGTAGCAATTATTGTAGAGCCAAGGTTTGATGGGCTTGTAAGGTTAATTGTAGATAAGTCACCAGCAATACCGCCAACCCTTGCTTTTGCAGTTACTTTTGAGTTGTTTATTGCCTTTTCAATTACGGAAACACTCGTATCGGAAGAACCCGCACCAATTAAACCGCCTACGTATAAGCCACCTTTAATTTCGCCTGTATTCTTGCTTTCTTTCATTACAAGGGCTAACGTGCCGTTCCATTCGCCTTCGTATTTAATATAGTAATATGGAGCGTCAAAGTAAACTTTACCAATTAAACCGCCAACGTAATTACCCTCGCCAATAACCGTACCGCTATTTTCAAATGCATTTACAACAACTTTTCTCGCATTATTATCTTTTGTATTATATGCATTTTCCCAATAACCGAATAATCCACCAACGTAATCAACGCCTTCAATTTTTCCTGTATTAAGCAAGTTTGTTATTGAGTATTCTTTATCTCTATCGTATCTACCAATAATACCGCCAACGTATGACTCGTCACCCGTAACGGAGCCATAGTTTGCTAAATGGTTTAACACTAAGCTAGAACCGTCTTTACTTCTACCAACAATACCGCCAACGTAAATTTTACTTTCAATAGCGCCGTAGTTTGTACAGTTAGTAATCGTACCAGCACTAGCAAAACCAACTATACCACCAATTGCATAAGAGCCGTTTGTATTAGTTGTGTCAGTTTCCACGTTTGCTTTATTTACGCAATTGTTAATAGTGCCACTTGTTAAAAGTGCAACAAAACCGCCTGCAGAACCAACTTCGCCCCCAATTTTGCCAGACTCAATAACACAGTTCGTTATAGAGCCTCCGTCAAGTTCATAACAAACACCCGCAACGCTGGCACCTGTATAACTTGTTGAAATAACGTTTAAGTTGGCAAACGTAAGACCGTCTACCTTACCCGTCAATTTATTAAACATTGCAACGTTGCCAGAGTCTTTATTAATAGTAAGGTTAGATATTGTGTAGCCGTTACCATTAAACGTACCGCTAAAATCAAACGGTTCCCAAATGCGACCTTGCATGTTAATGTTTGCAACTAATTGATACGTTGCACTAGCATCATCTCTAATCTTAATTAAGTCTGCAACCGATTTAATAATGATGTCTTTATTAGTTTTATCTACAACGTAATAAGGTTTTGCCGTTATATTGCTTGTATACAAGTAACCGTCTTTAGAAGTTCCGTCAGAATTAGTTAAGATTTTTGCTCTGCCACTAGAAACGTATTCCCAACCAACAAAGCGGTATCCTTCTTTAAACGCAACGGGAAGAGTAAATAACTCGCCGTATTGTACGGTTGCGCTGTTTTTGCTACAGTATTCGTTTTCGCCAACTTCTAAAGTTATAGTATAAGTTTTTGGATTGTAAACAACGTGAAGCATAATATCGTCTGCCGGCATAGTGAATTCATAAGTAGAATTACTTGAAACTTTAACGCCGTTAACCATAATGCCTTCAACGGAATATTGTTCTTTTGCCTCAACTTCAATATTTACAGTTTCACCTTCAACGTAATGGTCTTTTAATTCAACGCTGCCAGCATCTAAATGTGAAGAACTTAAAATAATGTAACGCTTTTGAAGGAATTTGGCGTAAACGTGAGTTTCTTCATCATAAGACGTCCACTTAGGATTTGCAACGCCCTTTCCATTGGCATCAGTAAGTTGAATTTCAAAATTTTCATCTAAATACCAGCCGAAGAAGCCGTGTATATCACTTGTTGGGATATCTAAAACGTAGTCTGAATAATATTCAACAAGTTTGTAGTTAACGCCCAAACTACCTTCATTAGCGTGATATATAACTTTGCGCTTATCGCCTTCGAATTTGGCAATTAAAGTAAAGTCGCCATAAGTGCCTTGTTCAATATCGCGAATAGGCGTTTTTGTTTCGTCATCACTTCTATACCAGCCTTTGAAAGTAAATCTTTCTTTTTCTAAGACTGGCAATTCAATTTCACTTTCAACGTTATAAGTAATATTGTCTAATTCAGTTGCTCCTAACGCAGTGCTTAATTCTCCGCACTCGGTAACGCTACCGCCGTTTAAATCAAATTTAGCAGTATAATCAATAAGTTCGTATTTGCCGTAAAGTTTTGTTATTGCTTGATTGTAATACACCCTAGTAATAGGCGAAGTATTAAACAACCTTGTATTATACCAACCAACAAGCCTACGGCCAGGATTTGGAATGTCAGGCATTTCAAAAGTTACATCAGCCCTATCATAAATTTTTACAGGAACAAAATTTTCAGTATTGTCAATGTAAAACTCTAAAATTTTATATTCGTAATAGAAAGCGTACAACTCTATGTCTTGCTTAACGCTTTGACAAATGGCCTCGCTAGTATACGGTTTATATGTATAGTAGTCTGTTGACCAGCCTACGAATTCTATCATTTTTTCGTCATCGTTTTCTAAAACAGGCAAATTGCTAATTGCAGCATTATAATTGTAAGTTAATTCTTGATTGTTTTCACTATTCTCATAGTCTATTAATGAAACGGTGAATTTGCTAACGTCAACAACTGCTACAAACGAACTGTTATTAAGCCAAACACTTGAGTTGCTAGCGCTAACTGTTTTATACTCGCCTTTAACCGTTGTTCCATTAGAAATTAAAACACCACCGTTATTAAGCTCTGCCGTTGCCCAGCCAACAAATTCAAAACCTTCTGCCATTTCAGGTTGTGGAAGAGTTGAAAAAACTTGTTGAATTTGAACGTTAAGCGGTTCAATAGCATCTACGTTAGCATTTGCGCTAGTTGAAGTAAACGTTTTTTGATAAGTAACAACACTCCATTTAGCATACAAAGTAATGTCTGCTGAAATTGGAATTAATTGGTTCCCGCTTTCATCAAATATTTGAACGCCAGCTTCTTTACTGTCGTAATAGCCTAAAAAGTTATAACCTAAACGAGTATAACTTACACCTAAATAATTAAGCGTTGCAGAATCATCTTCTGCGTCAATTTTAACAGTAGAAGTTTGAGAACCGTTAGAAGGTTGATAGCATAAATCAAAAGTAACGTTGACTTGAACAGTATCGTCATCGCCACCACCGCTACAACCAACTAAAGCTAAACAAGCCGTTATAGCAAGCGTTAATAATAAAATTAAAATACTAACTCTTTTACCTTTCATTTTAACAATACCTTGAATAATTTATAAAAAGTGAATTTATTGCCATTACAATATTTTTATAAATTTTATACTTTTAATAATGCTTGACTTGCAATATTTTTAACGCGCAAACATATTTAATATTCGCACCCAAGTATGCGTGCGCACTCGCCTTACGTATGCGTGCGCGCATAATGCGCAAGCGCTTATAAATTATAAGTATATATTATTATATTACAAATTAAATAATTTTTCAACTGTTTTAACAAAAATTTTTTATGCGCTTAATCTTTGCAAGTTATCCACATAGTTATCAACACTGTTCATAACTTTTTGTTGAAACTTGGCAAATTTTGGCAAATTCGAGTTGAAATATCGTTTAATATTGCCTTATTTTTGTTTTTATGCTATAATCATTTAGTAATAAAAGGTGCTTTATGGAAGATTTGTACAGTAGAACAAAATTGGCGTTTAAAGAAGACGGCGTAAATAATTTAAAGAACGCGCACGTTGCGGTTTTTGGGCTTGGTGGCGTTGGTAGTTTTTTGGTGGAAAGTTTAGTTAGAAGCGGCGTTTCAGCAGTTTCTATTTTTGACGGAGACGAGTATAGTGAGTCTAATTTAAACCGCCAACTTTTTGCCACCACTTTATCGGTAGGAAGAAAAAAAGTTGACGCTGCAAAAGAACGTTTATTGCAAATTAACCCCTTGTTAAAAGTTTATACTTACGATTTATTCGTTGATAAAAACTCTATTGAAAGTATTGATTTTTCTAAATTTAATTACGTTGCAGATGCTATTGATACTATTTCAAGCAAAGTGGAAATTATTAAAAAAGCGCGACAAAACTGCGTTCCTGTTATAAGCGCAATGGGCGCTGGAAATAAACTTGATGCCACGGCTTTTAAAGTTGCAGATATCTCAAAAACTAAGGTTTGTCCGCTTGCAAAAATTATGCGCAAACTACTTAAAGAGCAAGGCATAGAAAACGTAAAAGTAGTGTATAGTGAAGAAGAACCTATTGCAAATTTTAATGCAAACGAGCCTATAAAAAAAGGCGAAAAAACGGCTATTGCAAGCGTGTCTTTCGTACCATCGGTTATGGGGCTTATAATGAGCGGTGAAATTATTAAGGACCTTGCTTTTAACAAATAAAAATTCTACTTTTTATTGCAAAGCAATAAAGTTTTAAAAAAGGATAGAGAAAAATGACTAAAAGAGAACTTGGCGAAAACTATTTTAAACAAGGTTATAACTGCGCGCAAGCAGTTACTTTAGCGTTTAGTGAAGAACTTAAAATTGATAGTGAATACGCATTAAAATTAGTGTCTGGCTTTGGCGGTGGATTTGGCAGAATGCGCGAAGTTTGCGGTGCGGTTAGCGGTATGATTTTTGTGCTTAACAGCGTTATTGGTTATAGCGATAACAGTGACAATTTTAAGAAGATGGAACTGTATAAAAACGTTCAACTTTTAATGAATAAATTTAAAGAAAAAAACGGAAGTTATATATGTGGCGAACTTTTAGGTTTAACTAATAAAAACTGTGGTTACGTTCCAGAAAAGCGCACCGAAGAGTATTATAAAAAACGCCCTTGCGATAAACTTTGCGGAGACGCTTGCGAAATTTTAGAAGAGTTTTTAAAGCAAAATAATTTGTTTTAAAGGAGTTTGTATTTTATGCTTTGGATTGTTTCCGCCATATTTTCCGCGGTGTTTGCAGGCGTTACTTCAATACTTGCAAAATGCGGTATAAAAAAGACTAATTCCGATCTCGCAACCGCAATACGCACAATAGTTGTTTTGGCGTTTAGTTGGTTAATGGTGTTTATTGTTGGTTCGCAATCTACCATTTCAAATGTAAAACCAATGTCCTTATTATTCTTGATTTTGTCTGGTCTTGCAACGGGGCTGTCTTGGATTTGTTATTTTAAGGCACTTTCAATTGGAGACGTAAATAAGGTTGTTCCAATAGATAAGTCAAGCACAATTTTAACCGTTTTACTTGCAATTGTTTGTTTTGATGAAAAAACTAACCTTATTATAAAATTAATAGCAACACTTATTATTGGCATTGGTATTTTTTTAATGATAGAAAAAAAACAAACCGATAAAAGCGCTAAAAATAATAAATATATAATATACGCCGTGCTTTCCGCTATTTTTGCAGCACTTACTTCCGTTCTTGCAAAAGTGGGTATTACAGGCGTTGAACCTAACTTAGGTACAGCAATTAGAACAGGCGTTGTTTTAGTGCTAGCGTGGGCAATAGTTTTTGCGCGCGGACAACATAAAGAAATTAAGAATTTAGATAAAAAAGAGCTTTTATTTATCGCTCTTTCCGGCATTGCAACAGGCGCAAGCTGGCTTTGCTACTACTACGCAATTGGTGTAGGGCTTGTAAGCGTTGTAGTTCCTATAGACAAGTTAAGTATTATTGTAAGCATAGCATTCTCATATATAGTATTTAAGGAAAAACTTTCAAAAAAGGCGTTTTTAGGGCTTGCTTTAATGGTGGTTGGAACGTTGCTTATGGTGTTTTTTAAATAAAATTTAACATAACAAAAGCGGGGTTTAATCCCCGCTTTTTTATATGTTTATTAGATTTTTTTAGCGTTTTGTAAAACGTATTTTTCAGCTTCGTCAGACCAAATGCCGTTGTTTTTATCACAAATATCAGCAAGGTCTCTAAAGAACTTGTCAGTTTCGCCTAACTTTCTAAAGTCAGCAATAGCTGTCATAGGCATAGAAATTTGAGTGTAGCAAAGTTTTTTAGCGCCTTTAATGTTTGGAAGGTTTAAAGTTGTATCAACAACTGAATCAAGACCGCCAACGTGAGAAATCATAATTGCTGGGTTAATTCTACCTTCACTTGCAAGTTGAACAGCTTCTCTTAAGTCAGCCTTGTTACCGCCTGAAGTGCCCGTAATTCTATGGAACGCATAGTGAACGTCGTAGAAGTTGAATTTTGCAGAGAAGTCTTTATTCATAGGGCCTGCAAAGAAGTTTAAGCAACCGTATTCGCCAAGTAATTGGTCGCCTTGTTCAACGAGCGCAGAAACTGGAGCGTAAACAAACACGTCATCATAACCTTTACCACCGTTAATTTCTTTCATATATTCAACAGGGTTTTCAATTTTAGAAGTGTTAACGTAAACTAATTTAACGCCGTTTTTAGCTGCTTCTTCAACAGTTAAAAGTGAAGCCGCTCTATCAAGCCTTGCTTGGTCGATATCAGTTACAACCATTAAAGATGGCTTTCTATCACAGTGAATACCGTAGTCAATAGCGCCAAGACCCATAGGACCAACGCCCGCTAAAATTGCAACTGCGCCACCTTCTTTAATACCCATTTCATGTGAGTGGTTTTCATAAACAGAGTGATAGTTTTCGTGATAGCCTGCAATAATGCAAGACATAGGCTCAGCAAGTGATGCCTTAAAGTAACTTTCGCCATAATATGGAATTAAGCAGTCCTTTTCCATAACTTCGTTAGGAATAATAACGTAAGTAGCGTCACCACCAATGTATTGGTAAGAATAACCTGGTGCGCCAAGACCGTTCATAACAGGCTTATAGTCAATAGCAGGTTGAATACCAAACTTATCGCCTTCCTTAAATTTATCTTTCCATTTTGCGCCAACCTTTACGATATCACCGCAAAATTCGTGACCTATGATGATAGGGTTTTGAGCAATGTCGTTAGGAACTCTTTTATGGTCTGCGCCTTGTTCCGCAGCCTTAAAACTTGACATGCAAATACTATCTGACACTACCCTTGCTAAAATTTCATCTTCCTTAATTTCTGGAAGGTCGAATTCTTCTAATCTTAAATCGTTTTTGCCATAAAGTCTAACCGCTTTAGTTTTCATATTTATCTCCTTAAATTGCGCGTGTAGGCGCAAAAAAATTATATTTTATATCATTATAGATTTTTTATTACATTTGTTGTCCGCCAGTTACGTTGATTGCTTGACCAGTCATATAACTTGAATAGTCAGACGCAAGGAAAACCATAACGTCTTCAATATCAACGTATTCGCAAGAACGTTTCATTGGAACTTGATTGATGTATTTTTCTCTTACTTGTTCTTCAGTAATGCCTTGGTTTTGAGCGTATTGTTTAAATAAACTGTTTACCCAAAGTGGAGAGTTAAGCAAGTTGCCTGGGCAAATACAGTTTACCCTTACGCCACTTTCAGCAAATTCAAGTGCTAAACTTTGAGTTAAGCCTACGCCACCAAATTTACTTGCAGCATAAGCGCCGTTTTTAAACGAACCTTTTCTGCCTGACTTACTGTTAATTTGAATAATGCTACCACTCTTTCTTTCAAGCATTGATGGAGCAAATGCTTTTACAGTATTAAAGTAACCATTAAGATTAATATCCGTTACAAATTTAAACGCTTCAGGCGTAAGGCTATAAATATCGCCACTCTTAACTACTGCTGCGTTAGAAACTAAAATGTCAATTTGACCCCATTTAGCAAGAACTTGATTTGCCGCTTCTTGACAGTCTTCAAACTTTGTTACGTCAACCTTAATTGCAATCGCGTCTTTAAGTTGTGAAGCAACTTTTGTAGCGCCTTCAATATTAACGTCTAAAACTGCTACTTTACAACCTTCTTTGTCAAGTCTTAATGCAAGCGCTTCGCCTAAGCCTTGGCTTGCACCCGTTACCACTGCTACTTTACCTTGTAAATTGATGTTACTCATTTTTATGTATCTCCATTTAATTTTTATTGCATATAGTTTGTTTGCCTATTTCGGCATACAATTTAATTCTTTTATAAAGGTCAGGCGTTTTTTCTATCGCCTTTGTTGAAAACATTCCGCTTTCTACACCATATTTTTCAACGCTATATTCGTGACCGATAAGCGCCCAAGTTGAATCTATAAGGTGCGCGTATTCTTTTAATGCAAGCGCCTTACAGCAAAATTGTTGGCGCGGAGAGTTTATATCTTCCCCACTAATTTCAAACATTCCGTATTTTTTACATAATGCTTGAAGCCTTGTAAGTTGCTCTGGAGTGTTTCTTGTAGGCATATACGCAATAGCCAAAAATCCAGCCTTTTTAAGTTCAACGAATAAATCTTCCAAATAATCGTCTTCAAATTTTTGCGCTTTTTTATCGCCCGTAACGGAATCGCCAACGTCTCCTAAATAAGCGTACGCTGGAATTGCCCCAAGTGATTTTGCCTTTTTAATAAAATCTTCACAAATAGGCATTTCTTCATCTGCGTTGATATAGAAAAACTTAGTGTCCGCTTTAAGTACGCCAACAAGGTCGTATAAAAAATGCGGGTTATCTTCGTCTAAAATATAGCCTTTAATTTTTTCGGAAACGGATAATTCCAAACCGTCTTTCAAAAACGCCAAAAGTTCGTTTCTATCTTGATATCTATTAGAAATTTTTATGGCAAGGGCGTAAAGTAAGTGCCTTTCCGTTACGCTACCGCCTTCTTCCTGTTTAGATAACGGTTTTACGTCTTTGTCAAAATCAAGCGTAATGCCGTATTCTGCGTATTTTTGCGATATTAAAGAGCACATACGCGCGTTTCTTTCATTGCGCTTTTGCCTATAAAAATCTAAATAATTATTCAGTTCGTCAACGTAGCGAAGAGCAACGCCGTGAGCCGCCATATAAATACACTCGTTTTGGTCTGGGTGGTTCATTTTGCCAAAGCCTTTATTAAACTTTGCTCTCACTTCAACACCGCATGTTGAGCCAAGATTAAGCAAGCTACACGCGCTTTTAAATTCCTTTGCGCCAGAAAGCGAGTCATGGTCCATAATGCCCGCACTCGTTAACCCAGCACTATACGCCTTATATGCGGCAAGCGTTGGAGAATATGGCGAAAATGAATAAATAGTGTGAATGTGATTATTCGCATCATTTTCACGAAAATTTGGCTTTTCACTTTCCATTTTTAACACTTCTTCAAGTGCTAAAAGCCTTTCTTTTTGAGTTGGAGCATTTAACTTTTGAGTGATATCTAACATTTTAATTCCTACTGTCTATTTATAACCACTGTAATTATAACGCAAAAAACCGCGGGTGTCAATTATACAAAGTAAAAAGTTGAAATTTTAATATAAATATTAAAGCATAGAATTATTAAGAAAAAAATTAAGGCAATATAAAAACATTCTTAACTATTAAACTTTTATTTAAACAGCAAAAAAGCGGGGTTTTACCCCGCTTTTATACGCTTAAAGTTTTCCGCCTTTTGTTACAAGTGTAATTTGCGCTCTTAACGGCTCGCCCGTTTCACCATTTTGCGTGCGCACTTTTACCGTTTGATTTCCGCTATCCACTTTTAACTCTCCCACTATTTTAGGTAGGCTTAAAACGTTTCCCGCCCTATCTTTATGCACAACTTTTTTGCCGTTATATTCTAAATATTCGTAAGGCTTTAAGGTAGCGTAAATAGTTAGCGAACTATCGCCTATCGTAATTGTTGGATTTTCTATTTTACATTCTTTAATTGGCAATAATTTTATAGGCTTTAAACGCGCCGTAGTTTTGCCTTTAACGGTTATTTTAACTTTACTAATAACATTAAAATCTTGACCGCCACGATAGTATCCGTAAAATTTTTGCAAGTTTAAATAGTTTTTATATTCAAGTTTTTGTCCTTTAAAATCAGCACAAACGCCGTTTTGACTTTTAGAAAAAGCAAAATATCGCCAACCTAAAAAGTCAACCTTAATATAATGCTCACTTGAAACGTGCTTGTTTAACGTTGTGTTTATTAAATTTATACAAATTGTTGCGTTAGAATTATCGCCATAGCACCAAACGCCAACGCCTTTATAGTTGTATTCCGCAAAGGAATTTACCGTATAAGTGCACGTTTTTATAGGTGTAGCATCATCTAAATTTAATAAAATGCGACCGTTACTATTATAGTTGCTTGCACAATTTAACGCCTCTAACCTAAATAAGTGTGGGGCTTGCGATTTAAACGCGTTTTTTATTTGCAAACTGCCGTTTTCGTGTTCAATAATACCGCTATAAGCGTGCGCTTTTAGCATATTTTTACCCACTAAAACACCAAAATTCCCGCGTTTTGTTAAGTGTTTTATTTGATTTGCCGTTGGCGTATTGCAACTTCTAAAATCGCTATACTTTGTTAAAAGTTTAGCGTAATCGTTATAACAAGGCTTGTTTTTATGCCTATCGAAAGTATATAAAAAGCCAAGAGCGCTACTTGTTGCATACGCTTTTGAACAAAGATATTCAATATCATCGCTATAAATTTGGTCAACTTTATATTCCCTTTCACCATCTTCAAAAGCCTCAAAAAGATTGTGCCAACCAAGTTCACTAGTTACGCGCATACGCTTTGCCGTTTTTTCATTATACGAAACGTGCGCATCTATCATACCTTTATGGTTTATAACTGAAGTGTCAATAGCGCCGTATCTACTGCGAACAAACCAGCTTGCCGTATAACACGGATTATAACAACAGTTAAACACTATATCACGTTTTAAATGCTTGAACATTTCTCGCACAAAGTCCATTGCGTGATACCAAGCATACTCAGGCTCATCTAAAACGAAGGTTCCGTCAAGGGCATCTAAATAATAAACGTCCCCGCCTATATCGTTATAAAACTGAGCAGTGCGTTTAGCTATTTCATAAAAGAGTGGGCTTTGCGCTTTTGCCATTGGCAAATTAAAATAAAATTTTAATTGTTTTACGGTTGCATTTGCTTTATGACTTGATTTTTTAGTGCCGAGTACACCGCGCTTTTTTAAATAAAACGTTCCGTCTTGCGCTTTTTCAAATTCAATTAATTCATCGTCAATCCATATGTATGGCGAATTCATATAAACGTAACCTTGCTTTGTACTAACGCCGTTAGTATTTTCTAAAACCGATAGCGTTAAAGCCGTTTTTGACAAGTTAGTTCTTAAGGTAAAACTACGCATAACGTCAAGGTCTTTATGCGGAATTGGAGAGAGGTACGAACTTTTTAAAGATATGAAATTTGCATAAGATTGTACGCCAACCAAAATGCCGTTTTCATGTAAAATATCTACGGCTTTTTTAAGGTCGCTTACGCCGTTTTTATAAATTTTATTTGGCGCAAAATCGCCTTGCATAAAATGCCCGTAGTGATGCAAATTCACTTGTTTTATAGCAAATTTTTTTAATACGTTTGCGTATTTTTGAGCGTTTTTTGTAGTTAAACTATCCCACAAAATAGTGTAGGTTTGCTCTGCGTCCCTTTTGCCGTTTTCCATAAAAGGACCACCCTTGTTTGAAGTAGGCAACTCGCCCTTTTCAACACTTAAAAAGGCTTGTTTTAATATGCTTGCAACCATATTACTTGGAGCACCAATTATAGCACATTTTATAGGTAAACTGCTATTTTTTGTAGAAAAAAGCCCTATTTTTGGAAAACCTTGCGCAAGTAAAACGCGGTTATTCCCTGGGTGCTCGTGCATTTTTGTTGATAGAGTTAAAGCCATTAAAACGCCTTCAAACGAAGTGCTATTTGAGTTTAATAAAACGTTGCAAATTGCCACGTTTAAAAAGTTTTGGCGTGAAATTTTTGAAAGTTCAAAGGTTAAATATTCGTCAAAAATTTCAACTTTTAACTCCATTTTAGTTTCGTCTTCAAAAACGACTAAAAGGGTGCCGTCATTATACGAAACACCCTTAGCATTTACTATATTTCCACCTATTTCCGTTATGAAAAACGCTTTGCTTTTTTTAATTCTTTCCTTGCCGTTTAATAGGCTTTTAAAAGAAATATTATCGCCAAAAGGTGAAATAACGTATTCTAAATATTTAGTTTTAAAAGTAATATTTTGCATAAATTTACCTAAAAAACTATTATTTTTTAGTTTTATTAAAGCACTTTTATTAACTTCATATTGCTATCAACGTGTAATAAATCTGCCTTTTTGCCTACTGCAATTTCGCCACGGTCAAGTAATCCTATTGCGCGGGAAGCGTTATATGAAGTCATTTTTGAAACTTCAATAGGGGTATAGCCTGCGTTAAATAGATTTACGCAAACACCGTCCATAGTAAGTTTACTGCCCGTAAGTTCTAAACCAAATTTACCTTCGTAAACGTTTATATCGCTTTCTTCGTTTCCGTCGCTTGTAAAAGAATCTGTAATAGCAACAATCTTATCTATACCTACGGTTTTTACAAGTAAAGCGAGTTTTTCTTTTTTAACGTGTACCCAATTTTTATCGCAAATAACTTCGTAAAACAAATCATCCATAAGCATACACGCTTCATCAAAAGAAACGTCTTGCGTGCCAAGCATCGTGCTTTTATCTTTAGTTGTGCCGGTTGCGTCAAAAATATGAGTTACTATTTTAGCGCCCGCTTTGCACGCTTCTACCACTTGTTTATATGACGCTTTGCTATGACCTATTGCAGGGGCAATTCCCGCATTTTTCATATCTTTAATCATTTCTAAAACGCCGTCAATTTCAGGTGCGGAAGTCCATTGTTTAACCACGCCACTATTTATATAAGCGGTGTATTTTTCCTTTTCAGGATAGTCTTGTAAGTAGCCCATACCCGCGCCTAAATTGGCGTTTACAATAGGCCCTTCAAGGTGTGCGCCAACAACGTTAGAGCCTTCGTCAACCATTTTTTTAACTTGCCCTAAACAATCTAAAAGTTTATCGTGCGGAATTTTTCTATAATAAGTTAAAAGCATAGAAGTTGTGCCGTGCTCTTTGTGATACTCCGCAACTTTATAAGGGTCTTCATCAGTAGCGCAAGTTGCCCCAGCGTGACAGTGAATATCTATAAATCCTGGAATAATATACCCCTCAAGATTTTGCATGCAATCACAATTAGGCTTTTGTTTGCCAACGTAAGTTATAACCCCGTTTTCAACGCACACGTAACCGCCGTATAAAACCTCATCTTTTAAAACGATATCGCCTTTATATACAATTTGCATTTTAATATCCAACCTTTTCTTCACAGCCGAACGGAGCAGCTATAGCTTCGGAAATAAACACGTCAGTTTTCATAAGTTGAAGTATTGAAGATGGAACTAACGGTGTAACTTCGCCTTGTAAAATAAGGCGTGAAACCATTCGTTGCCAAGAAGAGAAAGTTCCAGAAGTTGTTAAAGCGTGGAATTCTAATCTATTTTTTGCTCTCTTAACGTCAAGCGGACCAATAGTTGCCGCTCTTGGTGGAACATTTGCTATATCGCCACTTTGGCCGAATACGCCGTGTAAAGAGTTTTGCATAATGGTCATAGGGTTAAGAGTAACTACTCTTGCGCCTTGGTTTAAAAACTCGTCTAAATTAGGGCTGAATTCAGGAACGCAAGGGTCAATAAACGCAATATGGCCTGCCCAACCTGGACCGCTATAGCACACGTCTGCATCGCCCTCATCGTGAAGCATTTGAGAGTAATATTTAATATTTTCAGTTGTTGGATAGTGAATGTTTGATAAAGGCATTCTTAAATCTTCATCAATTTTACCATAAAAATATTTGAGTTGTGAGTGGCTAAAGCCTGCCTTGTAATCAACAGGGGCAATGTTTCCTTGGTCGTCAGCCCATTCGTCCATTGTATAAACGTGAACGTTTCTACAGTTAATTCTAAGTTTGTTAATTTCCGCAGCAACGCTTTCATAAATTACTGGGCAAGGATTAGGTAAAATCATAACGCACTTTTCATCAAGTAAGTCTGACCTAAGTATGCGTGCCATCATATCTGCAACCCATACGAAACTTGGGTCGGTTACAATTTTAATTCTAAAATCAGGGTTAGAGTGCTTTGTAAGTTCTTCACCGCTCATTTTTCTAACTTTTTCTAAAACTTCTTTATTTTTATAAGGTACAAAATCTGCTATTTTAAATTCAAACATTTTTATTTTCTCCTTTAATTTTATAATAAATCTTTAACGGTTTCTAAAAGAACGTCACCTGCTTCTTTTGAAAACATTGAGTTGCCTACTTCATATCCGCCTATTTCTGCTTCTTCTTTTGTGTATAAATAGCCTGGTGCCGTACCGTTCATCATTGCGCACACAAAAGTTTTTTTATTATTGTTAAGTTTTTTGATTTCTAAATCAAACTCAACAAAAATTTCGCCTTGAATACCAACAACAGTTAAATCTCCAAGCGTTATGACGACAACTTCGTTAGGCGTTTCTTTTGAAACGAAGCCTGCTTTTTTATCAACTGCAAAGTTGTAGTTACTTTGAGCGCCAAAAAGTTTTAATTCAGCATTCCATCTTGTTAAAAAGTCAGCGTTTTTAACGGCTTCAAAAGCCTTTTCAGCTTCGGTGCGTTTTTTAAGTGCTTCTTCTTCACTTTCAAATTCTTTTAACGGAAAGTTCACTTCCGTTCTATTTATTTTTATAGGAAGCTCATCGGTAAAGCTCATTTTATCAATTTCGTGTTTAACTTCTACGCCAAGCGTAGTGCCTGCCCTTGCAGCTTCTTCATAGTCTTGCGCTACTCTAAAATACCTTGTGCTTTGGTTGCCAGAACAGCCTTGTGAAAACGCAAAAATAGCGTCCTTGAAAGCAAAGTTCAAAAATCTTCTAATATAGCCAGGGAAATCTGCGGAAACTTCAGTAACGTCTTCGTGTAAAAACGTTGGGTGTAACGCATAGTTTAAAAAGATACCTTTAATTGTTTTTGTTGCCTTTTCTCTAACGGCAAAAACGTTAAGGCTATCATCAACAGGGCCGTTTAAATCACGCCTATTACCACCAATTCCAAACTCTTTACCACATTTGCCAACACTACTACCAAATTCAGCATCAAATTGGTTTGATTTTGCTTCATCAATAGCATCGCAAATACTAGCCATTAAAAATTCTTTATATTCAGGGTTTACTTCTAACCCCTCGTGCCTTTCAGAAGATAAAAGTTCAGAAGCCCAAGGCGCACAGTGCGTATGAGTTGTAAAAGTCATTACGTTTTGACCGTAATTTTGCCTTAATTCCGCACAAAATTCCTTGCCAAAATATAATAAATCCATACCAATAAAGGTTACGTCAGTTTTGCCATCGTTTAAATAAATAACTGCAGCGTATATAGGGTCGTGCACGCCAGTATTATTTCTTGGGCAATGTGGGTAGCCGGCTAATTCAACGCCTTTTTTTGGCGATATATCTCTTATAGCAACGCCTGCTTTTAACATTTTGTTTTATTCTCCTCATAATAAATTTCTATAATACGGTTCGCGCCTGCAAGAGCAGTTTCAATGTCACTTGGAACTACAACTTCTGCACCCGTTTGAATTGTTACTTCGCTAACTAATACGGAACTTTTTGTTCCGCCGCCAAATAAAATAACTTTTTTTACGTTTTTAGGTAACGCACTTGCTATTTTTTTAGCAACGCCATTAAATACGGCATAGGCAAGTTCGCCCTTAGTAGTAGAAAGTTTTAAGCCTTGAATAGACGCGTCCTTTTCAAAGTCAGTATCAAAAACAACTCCGTTTGAACCGCCTACGCTTAAAGCGCATTCATTCATTTCTTCATAACTACTAAACGCAAGGTTTTTAACCCATTTAATTGCCGCACCCGTAGTGCTTATTGCATGCTCGTATATAAGTTTTTGCTTATCAAAGGCAAAAACGGAATAGCCATCTTGTTTAATAAAAGTTGAAATTGCTGAGCTTGTACCAACTGAAACGGTTGCAACACCGTCATTAATATCGCAGTAAACTGCAGAGCATTTTTGGTCTTGCGCTCCCATAATTACAGGCGTGCCTTTAGGTAAGCCAAAAAGTTCTTGCGCTTCTTTCGTAGCATAGCCTACTAAAGAGCCAAACGGAACAACTTTTGCAAGTTGGCTTTCTTTAATACCGCAAAAATCAAGTAAGGCTTTGTCATATTCCCTCTTATTTACGTCAAAAAGCATAGTTCCACTTGCCATAGTATAGTCGGTTACAAATTCGCCACAAAGTAAAAAGTAGATATAGTCTGATGGCATTAAAAATTTATACACGCCGTCAATTTCTTTATTCATACGCATAATTTTTGGCATAGAATAGTCTGGCATAAGTTTTTTTCCAGTAGTATTAAAAATATATTCCCTGCCAAATTTATTGCATATGCTTTGAATTTCGCTAGTTGCAGAAACGTCTAACCAACTTTCCGCATACGAAAGCGGTTTGCCGCTATTGTCTATAGGTAAAATTGTAATTCCTTGCGAACTTATACAAATTCCGTCAATTTTATCTTTAATTTCAAAACTTTTTATGCCTTCGCCAATTAAGTTAACCCAATCGTTAGCGTTTTGATAAACCCTACCGTTTTTATGTATTAACTCATACTCTTTACCAAAATATTTTTGCCTTACGCCGTTTTCGTATAGCGCACATTTTATTGTGGTAGTACCAAGGTCTATTGCAATGGTTTTCATTTTATTTCTTCCATTTTACTGTTTTTTTGTTTGTAATGTAAGCGGAGTTCCGCTATTATTATTGATGTTATTACTAGTATCTCGTTCATTAGCCCCGCAAGCGAAAAGTGTAGCGCATTATAAATAAGCCAACACGTGCTTGACGGCAAGTTGAGCATTCTAATAACTCTTGGACTCTTTATTCCGTAAGAAATGCAAGAGAGCAATTTTGCCACTATTGCAAGCAAACTTATTATACCCTCAAAAGATATTACCCCAAGAACAAGCGTCAACGATGAAAATAATATTATCCATGGTATAGTGCTTTTTTCATTTTTTACAGTAAATATGAACAATAAATTGCGCACTATTCCTATGGCGTCCATAGCCATGCCAGTATACGCTTTTAAAAAGGCGTATTGTATAACAAACATTAGCGAGCCAAGTGTTTTTAATAACACTATTTGCCAATGCTTGTTAAATTGTACAGCCCAAATGTTAAGCCCTATACCAACAAAGCCTATGCTTTGAACAAGCACGTCAAACCAAGTAACCATTATTTGTTGTTAACGCGCTCATCGTAAGCTTTTCTTACTGCAGCAATCATTTCTTCTGCAAGCGCAAGCGGATTTTCCGCTTTTGCAATAGCCGAAGAACAACCTGATGCAGAAGAACCGGCTTTTATAATGTTATAGCAGTCTTCGCCCTTAGAAATGCCAGCCGATGGGAAAGGCTTAATGTCAGGGTTGATTTCTTTAATAACTTTAATTACGGCATCAACGTATTCTTTGTCAGCAGGTTTGCCTGTGCCAATAAGTTCAGTTGGCTCTGCAACAAGAATATTTGGAGCTAATTTAGCAATTGCTTTAACTTCTTCAATAGAGTCGGCACAAACCATAGTTGCAAGACCTAATTCGTCCGCCCTTTTTATAGCTTTTTCAATTTCTTCTAAAGTAAGTTTATGCTCAGCGTGGTTGAGCATTACGCCTACTGCGCCTGCTTCTTTTAAAGCCTCTGGCAAAGTTCTACCCATGCCACGACCAACTGGAATGCTATCCATATGTTGAGAATAAACGTGAACTCTAGTAGTGTCTACGTTTTTAGCAATATTGTAAATTTCCGTGTCTGGAATATCTAAAACTACGTCAATATCATATTTAATTGCAAGTTTTTCTAAACCCTTTGCCATATCAAGCAAAGTTTTGCCATACATATAACATTTTGGGCCGTATTCAAAAAACGGCTCGCTAATTTTGTAATTTTTAACCATAATTATAGCCTCCTATTATTTTGTATTTAATCTTTCGCCCACGGCTCCGCCTGGGTGAATTAAAGCAAATTGCTCGTTTAAAAATCCGGTTTCTTCAATAAGTGCAGTTTGTAAAGTGTGGAAAATTACGCACAATGAAGTTGTAGACGTTGTGCCTTGTGAATTATACTTGTCAGTTTCCCTATTAACGTATTGTTTTAAAACAACGTCAGCTCCAAGAGCAAGTGGGCTTTCTAAATTCTCCGTTACCGTTATCACTTTAACATTCTTCTTTTTACAAATATCCAAAATAGGTAAAAGTTCTTTAGTTTTACCGCCCCTTGATGCAAAAACCATAACGTCACCTTCTTGTAAAAATCCAGTTGCACCATGAACGGCTTCTGCAGGAGATATAAACCTTGCAGGTTGCTCAATACAGCAAAGTAAATGTGCAAAGTGCTGACAAATAATGCCCGAGTGGCCGCAACCGCAAGTGCCAATTCTCGTAGCGTTTTTTAATAAGTCAACGGCTTTTGAAAAACTTTCTTCATTAAAAAAGTTTTCCATTTCTTTTACGCATTGGCTTTCTATTGTGTATACGTCTTTTACTGCTTTTAATGTTTCTTTATTCATAATGCACCTACTAAATTTTATTTTTTATCTTCAACTTTTCTTGCAACGATTCTACAGCAAGCCTTATCAACATTTTCATAGTCGCCCTTAATTTCTATGCCGTATCTTTTTGCAACTCTACTGTAGAGCACGTCACAATGACCGCAGTAGTCGTTATACGGATTCATATATCCAAGTTTGTTTATCATGCCTTTTGAAGGGCAACCTTTCATATCAATTTCAAAAAAGTTCTTTTCTTCATCGTACGTCATGCTAAATTCGCACGCTTCTTCATTTAAACTTTTGTTCCAATAATTCCAACAACCCTTAAGGCCGTGCTTTCTAATTTCTTCGCCAAGGCTTTGCTCAACGTATTCATCTGAAATAAAATTCCAGTATTTTATAACTTCTTGTTTTCCGCCCTTGTTTTCTAAATATTTAAAAAGTTCACTGTATAAAGGCATAAATTCCGTACAAGATACCATAACTATTCTCCTTATTTTTCAAAAACTAATTCTGCTTTGCCGTCTTCTTCACTATAAGAAACAACAGTGAATTTAAGGTCGCACATTTTTGCCAATACGTCATAAACAGTGTACGTCAACTCTTTATACCAAGGCGATGGAACGTGCCCCTCGCTTTTCATATAAGTTATAGCTGGACACTTGTCGATTTTAATAACCAACTTTTCTTCCGCTAAAGTTGTGTGAAGATATTCGCTCCACTCTTCTTTTTCATAAACTGTTTTAAAGCGCTTTTCTAAAACGCCCAAACCGCCTTTTTTAACGTCTTCCGCAATGAGTTTATAAAAGTTTAACGCGTATTGAGTTAAATATTCTTTTATTCCTTCGTCTCCATAATTTTCGCCAACGTAATAAAGCCCGTTATCTGCAGCCAAATGAAAATCTCTATGAAAATATTTATTATCACTTGCTTTTCTATCAATATGTAATTTTTCCAAATTTTTTACCTACCTATTTTTAATGAATATAAAAACGCCGATTGGCGAATTTGCTTTTTAATTATAACTTATAATTGAGAGTTGTTAAATAGACAAAAAAGACATAATTTTAAGCCACTGTCTTTTTCTTATAGTAAAAGCGCGTTAAAAAGCGCGATTTTTTATATTTTAAATATTGTAACATATTTAAAAAAGTTTTGCAATGGTTACGTTATATCTTAAACAAAAATAACAAAAAAAAGCGGTTTTTTTACCGCTTTTTTTTAAGTGTTTTTATCAATATTTTTCGCTTCTTTTTTCGCCAATTTTTTTAGTAAAATTATTGCTAAAATTGACAAAATTATAGGAAAAATCATAGAGGCAAAAACGCCAATTTCCACACTGAAAATTTCGCCGATTAACCCAACAAAACTAGGGCCTAACGTACAGCCAATATCTCCGCCAAGAGCCAAAACCGCAAACATTACAGTTCCGCCAGTTTTAAAAGTTTCGCCAGCAAAAGCATACGTTCCAGGCCACATTATTCCTACGAATAAACCGCTAATGCTAAACAAAATTAGTGAAATCCATTTGTTTGGAATTACTGCTGATAATATAATTGCTAAAGCCATACAAACCGAACACGCTAACAATGCTTTTAAAACGTTAAACTGCTTTTGTTTTAAGCCAAAAAATAAACGTGAAATAAACATAAAGAAGGCAAAAGAAAGTGCACCAACCAAATCTCCCGTAGCCTTATCAACTTGTAAGCCTTCTTCTGCAAAATAACTTATCCACTGTGCAACGGCTTGCTCGCACGCGCCAGCCATTATCATTATAATAAAGAATAATATAAACGTTTTATTTTTAAATAATTCAAGTTTTTTTACAGGCTTTTTATCGCCTAACGGCGCTAAAATTGGGCAGTTTATAAACAGTATTAACCCCACTATTGGAATGACGGCTAAAATAAGTGAAAATACAAACCAATAATCAATTCCAATAAACTTGAAATATACGGTTGCTAACAACACAACTAAAATATGCCCAACACAATAAAACGAGTGTAAAAAGTTAAGTTTTGCTGCTTTATTAACAAGTGGCAAAGCTTCAACAAGAGGGCTAAGTATTACTTCCGTTATGCCACCGCCAATTGCCATAAGCGTTACTGAAATTAAAACTGCAACGTAAATTATAGTGGCGTTTACTGTAAAAATAGGCACTATTCCAACAACTATTAACCCAAGCATTGCAACAGCGCAAGAAAGTATTGCCGTTTTTCTATAACCTAATTTAAGCGTTAAGTTTGCTGAAAAACAGTCCACTATAATTTGCAAACCAAAATTATAAAAAACAATAAATGAAATTAAATAAAACGGTATACCGTAAAAAGACGTAAAGTACGCAAATAAAAGCGGTAAAAAATTATTCACCACCGCCTGAACAACGTAACCAAAACAACACGCGTATAAAGTTTTATTAAAATTATTACTCATAAATAAACCTACTATAACAGTTTAACATAAAAAATTAAAAAAGCAATTATATTAACAATTTTTTTAACTAAAACATACAATATTACTGGCCGTTAAGGCTAATAATTTTTAAGGAATTTTTTAACCTATGTGTTTTAATTTTTGCTCAAATTCTCAAAATAATTGTCAAAATAGAAATCAACGAGTAGTTCTTACCGCAGTAGGTCCACGCGGTCCTGTAGGTCCAACTGGCCCTCAAGGTCCACAAGGCCCACAAGGTGAAACCGGCCCACAAGGTCCAGTAGGTGCTACGGGTGCTATAGGCCCTCAAGGTCCTATTGGTTTAACTGGTCCGCAAGGCCCTCAAGGCGAAACGGGTGCTACTGGTGCTACAGGTCCTCAAGGTCCAGTAGGTGCAACAGGCGCTACAGGTCCACAAGGTCCACAAGGTCCTATTGGCTTAACTGGTCCGCAAGGCCCTCAAGGCGAAACGGGCGCTACAGGTCCTCAAGGCGAACCTGGCCCCGCAGGTCTTTCCAATGCTGTTTATGCGCTTGCAGAAAACGGAACTTTAGCAGTTGCAGCCACAGCTCCGCTTGAAACTGAACTAGCAACGCCAGACAGCACTTCTACCGTTACCGGTGGTAATATTGCCATAGAAGCTGGTTATTATTTAGTTACTTTTTACGTAACGGGCACTTCTACAGATTTAAGCTTAACACTTAACCAAAACGGAACTGCTGTAAGTGAAATTTCATCAGCCTCTACTATTAACGACACTTTTGAAAAAACAGTTATGATTTACGCTCCTACAGCGCAAATTTTAACAGTAACCAACACGGGTACAGATGCCATTGATTATTCAAGCATTGGCGTAACGGTTACTAAACTTGCTTAAAAGAAAAAGAACTGCTTACCGAGTCCCTACAAGGGATTTTTTCGGGAAGGCTGTCCTTTTTAAGAGTCAGGCGTGGCGTGATGCCACGCCTTTTCTCATACTATTTAGTTTTCTTCTCTTAAATGTGCATCGAAGTCAGGTAAATCTATCGCTTCGACAAAGTTATAGATAATTTCTATTGTGTGAACGTAACGTCCGTCAACCTTTACTTTTTCGTGTATAATAACCTTATCTACGAAAGCACGTAAGATTTCAGGTGTCAGCTCATCGAAATCACTATATTTGTTAACGACAGCCAAAAACCTTTGTATGTTATCATATTGGGTTTTGGCTTTTTCTATTTCTGCCTTTAAGTAGTTGAGCCTTTCGGTCAACGCTTTTTGTTCGGCTTCATAGTTATCGCTCATTTTCATATAGCGTTCTTCGGAGATTTTTCCTGCAACCTTATCTTCATAAAGGCTTTGGATTATTTTATCGAGTTCCACAATACGTTTTTCCACTTCTTCCTTTTCTGTTATAGCGGTGGTTAGCTCTCGTTTGCTTCTTGCATCGGTACTCCGTTTAAGAATATTTACAAACTCATCCTTATACTTATTTGCGAATTTGACCGTGTATTGCAAATCGTTTTGAATTAGAGCCAAAGCGGCGTGCGCCGTTATTTGGTGCGAAGTGCAATACTTCTTCTTTTTCTTGCGATAAGTAGAGCAATTAAAATATTCTGCCTGTTTTACTGTAGTGCATCTACAAAGATACATTTTTTCTCCACAGTCAGCGCAATAGAGAATTCCCGAAAGCATATGTGGCGTACCCATATCGGTTAAACTCCTTCGTCCTGCACGGACTTGTTGAACAATATCAAACGTGTCTTGGTCTATTATTGCTTCTTGCGTATTTTTAAAGATTGCCCAATTTTCTCTTGGATTATTGTAACTTTTTTTAGACTTGTACGATTTCTTATAGTGCTTAAAATTAACCGTATGACCAAGATACTCCTCATTTTCAAGAATACCCACAATCGTAGTATAGTCCCAAATTTCCGCATCTTGTTTTATCTTTACTGAACAAGGCAATTTCTTCCTATGTAAGTAAAGCGATGGCGTTTCTACTCCACGTTCAGTTAAAATTCTTGCGATTTGTTTTGGTCCATACCCTTTAACACAAAGATTAAAAATTTCCTTTACGATTAAAGCGCCTTCTTCATCAACAATCCATTTTTCTTTATCTTCGGGGTCTTTCATATATCCCAAAGGTGGGACAGTGGTAAGATGTTTACCCGAATTGCCTTTTGCTTTCATAACTGCTTTAATTTTACGGCTACAATCTTTTGCGTACATTTCGTTTAGGATATTCTTAAACGGGATAATATCGTCGTCGGGGTTGGTTTCCGTATCCATTTGGTCGTGGATTGCTATAAATCTTACGTCCGCATCAGGGAAATAATACTTGGTGTAATATCCCACGAGAATATGGTCACGTCCAAATCTTGACATATCTTTCACAATTACGGTAGATATTTCGCCGTTTTCTATATCGTTAAGCAAACGCTTAAATGCAGGGCGTTCAAAATTACTACCGCTATAACCGTCGTCTATGTAATAACGGATATTCCTAAACTTGTTTTCTTTCGCATACTCCGAAAGCAATAACTTTTGATTTTTGATACTGTTGCTATCGCCCTCTAAATCGTCGTCTGAACTTAAACGAGTGTAAAGGGCTGTGTACTGCTGTTCTAAATGTTTTATTTTTCTATTCGATTGCAAATTCATTGTTTTTTACCTCCCGAATTGCAACCTTCAAGCGATTCTGTTGTTATGGATAAATCGTCGGTCAAACTTTCCGCTTGACTTTCAATCAATCTCTTGGTTATATCAAACGCCGAAGTCTTGGCGTTTGGGTTTTGACGAGAAATTATGTAATAGGTAGTTTTCCCGATTTTTACTTCACGGGTTCTTACGCAATTCCAATTCTCGTCACGTTCGTAAAAGATTCTTCCATTTACGATTTGTTCTTGGTTTCTAATTTTCTTTTCTATATTATTTTCCTCCTTGTGAAAGGTCGGGGGCTTTCATAATTTATTTTCCCGACAATTACAAGAAGAAAGAAGGGTTATTTTTTATTCTCGGACTCAAAGAAGTCATCATATCCGTCCATAATCTTGGCAAGACCTAAATCACTTTCAGCGGCTTCATCCATTAACGCTTTATATCCTGCTTCGATTAGTTGGACTTTGGTAAAACCGTATTGAACTAAAAACTCGTTTATTTCTTCGGCTTTACTTCTCGGCATACTCGTTCCAAAGAACATACTTTTTGCCTTTCTTTCTTCTTTGTGCTTGTCCTCGTATCTCTTGTCTTTTACATATCTTTTACTTTCCATAATAATTCTCCTTAATCCTGTGAAGTGATTGCAGTAACAAGTATTCCAACACAGCTCATAATAAAATGACCTACAATTAACACTCCTGCGAGCATATACCTCATAGTCACGCCTAATACCTTCATAAATTTTGCCATAACTACACATCTCCTTACTTAAAATATAATGTCGTATTGATACGACTTGTTATAATTATTATACTCATTGAGAAAGGCTTTGTCAATAGCTTTTGATAGGTAAAAGTAAAAAATTTTAGACAGCACGTAGTAATTACCGATATTTTAATCGGCTTTACTGTTATTATTAAATTTTTTCTTATATTCAGTTTTAGTGGCTTTTTCACGCTCGATTTCTTCTTCGATTTGTTGTAAGCGACTTTTCCCCAAGTGAGCAATAGGCTCGCCTTTTGGAATAAACGCACCAACAATAGACGGCGCACGGTGAAATGCTCGTGTAAACGCTTCAGGCTCTCGTTCTCGAAAAAGAGTGTAAGCACGGCTCATTTTATCGAACTTATCCTTATCTTTTGAAAGTTCTTGAACTTCCTTGAACAATAAGCCGTTATCTTTTTGTTGACGGTCAACGACTTCTTCCAAACGTTGAACTTCGGCAGTCAATACTACTATTTGATTACGTAGTCCGTTTTTGCTTTTAG
>JAFYTO010000012.1 GCA_017558825.1 Clostridia bacterium | reverse complement strand
GAGGAAGTTAGAAACTCAAAACCCAATATATTTAAGAAACGCAGCGGAAGGTTTAGTGTCGTATATTGACGAACTTTTTGGCAACGACTCAATGCCACGTTGTAAAGAATTTATTAGAAGATTAGAGCGCAACGCTTAAAAGTAGTAACGATTATGAAAAAAAGAGGAATAATCAACTTAATATGCTCATTGCTTTCCTTGGTAGTGTTAGCAACGTCCGTTTTAATTATATTAGTTTTTAACGGTCTTTTAGTTGTTGAGTCAAACGAGCTTATAATAAGCTCGTCTAGTTCTATTGCTACTTATGACGGAACTGCATTGACTGATAAATCTTGGCGTTTAATTAAGGGTGAACTTAAAAGCGGGCATAGATTGTCAGTTACGGTTAGCGGTTCGCAAATGGGCGTTGGTATAAGCGAAAACTACGTTACGGCAACAGTTTTGAATAAAGATGGTGTTGACGTTTCAAAAGAGTATAACATTGTTTATAAGCCAGGCTCATTAAACGTAAAAGCGCGTGAAATAACAATTAATGCCAATAGCTACATGAAACTATACGATGGAGCTCCGTTAAATTCTGACGGATATAATTTAAGCATGCAAAGTTCGCTGGTTAAAGGTCACGAATTAGTTGCTGAGGTTTCTGGCACAATAACGGACGTTGGCGAAGTTGCTAGCGTTGTTCAAAATTATAGAATTTATGACGTTCATGGTAATGACGTTACTAAAAACTATAAAGTAACAACTAAAGATGGTAAATTAATTGTTTATAAGCAAGACACTTTAATTATAGAAACAAGCGGTAACCAAAAATATTATGATGGTCAACCGTTAACAAAGGATGACTGGTATATTAAAAACGGAACTCTTTTACCAGAACACAATATCGCAGTTGACGTTTTAGGCTCTATAACTGAAGTTGGCTCACAAGAGAACGATTTTAACGTAATTATTACAGATGCAAGTGGAGCTGACATAACGGAACGCTATGATATAGTAAAATCAGCTGGAATGCTTAACGTTTTACCTACTCCTATAAAAGTTATAAGTGAAGATGATAGTAAAGTTTATGACGGAACGCCTTTAACTAACAACGGATTTAAGGTGGAAAACGTGCATAAAGTAAACTTAAACGGTTTTAATTTTACAGTTGACGTTACGGGCAGTATAACCGAGGTTGGCGTAACAGATAACACTATTTCAAGTTGTAAGGTCTTTAAAGATGGTGTTGACGTTTCTCAATTCTTTATAGTAACTAAAAAAGAGGGAATATTGGAGGTTATTGCGCCTGAAGAAAAACCTGAAAAGGAAATTGTTAACCTTGAGTTTACAAGTGAAAGTGATAATAAAACGTATGACGGAACACCTTTAACTAATCCAAATTGGAAGTTAACCAAAGGTGAATTATATCCAAACCATTATGCATTAGTTCAGGTTAATGGAACTATTACAGAGCCGGGTGTAGAAAACAACTCGTTTACAGTTCAAATTTTAGATGAAAACGAGCAAGATGCATCTATGTATTACAACGTAAAAACCGTCTATGGCAAATTGGAAGTCAAAAAGGCTGAAGTAACAATAACTTCTGGCAGTGCACAAAAAGTTTACGATGGTTTTTCTTTAACAAAAGACAGTTTTGAAGTGAAACCATCTAATTATCAAGAAGAATTTAATTTTAACGCTACCATAATTGGCTCTAGAGTAGACGTAGGCGTATCAAAAAACACTATAGCAACAATAATTATAGAAAATCTTTTGGGAGAAGACGTTACTAATTGTTTTGAAATAACTAGAGAAGAGGGCGTTTTAGAGGTTGTTGAAGTTCCTGAAGATTTAAAACCTGAATTGGTTTTTGTTTCTGGTTCTAGTAGCAAGGTGTATGACGGCGAGGCTTTAACAAATAGTGTTTGCGTGTTAAAGTCTGGCGTTTATTATCCTAACCATAGGTCTGTAATAGAAATGCTTTCCAGCATTACTGAGGTTGGAAAAATTGACAACGAAATTACAGTATACATATATGATGAAAATGAAGTGTTGGTTAACGACAAATATAAAATTACATTTGAAACTGGCACTTTAGAAGTTACTCCTAAAAGTATAACGGTTACTGCAGGCAGTGATGAAAAGTATTACGATGGCTTAAGTTTGACGTGTAACGAATTTACGTTTGCTCCGTCAACAGCGCTTATAAGTGGGCATACAATAGTTCCTACCATTTTTGGCGAAATTGTTGACGTTGGTCAAATTCCTAACCAAATAACAGCCATTAAAATTGTAGATGGCGAGGGTAACGATTTTACTAATTGTTATGATATAACGCTAGAGAACGGAACGCTTACGATTTTGGATCGTGACAACTCTATGCTTCCTAGCGGTTTAGTGCCTAAAGATGGCGATGGTGAAGAGCCTGCTGATACAGTATTATACAAAGTATGGTCCACAAATTCGGAAATTGCATATTTAAGAATGCAAAGTTTCGGAAATTACAATGGCGAAGGTTTTGAAGATGAGCCTATATATCAAGGTTCATTAGATGTTAATCCTTTAAGATTTCCTTATTTAGCCTTATCAAGCAAAAATACAACTAGTGATTTTATAATAAGTAAAGTTCATAATCAAGCAAGTGACGTACTTCCTTATTTTTATAGTGAAGACTCTGCTTTTAATAGTAGTGGCGTTGCATATTTTGAATATATTTCTAATAGTGGGTTAAATTACTATGAATATACGCTTCCTGCAGAATATCAAAGTGCAGAAGAAGAGTATAGAAATTTTGTAAAGCGAAACTTTTTAGCGTTGCCTGAAACTACCAAAACGGCAATGGGTGAGGTTATTGCTAACAACTCCTTAGATAAATCTAGCCCTAACATTATAAACGAGGTTGCAACACTTGTTAAAAATACCGTTAAATACAGTAAAACGTTCCATTATGAAGGAGACGTTGCTGTATATTTCTTTAACGGGGCAAAAACGGGTATTTGCTCTCACTACGCAACTGCGGCAACGGCATTATTTAGGGCGCTTGATATTCCAGCAAGATACGTTGGCGGTATTGCTGGCTATGTTGAAGCATATCAAGAAAGTGAATTAAAGCTTCCGCTTCACGCTTGGGTAGAAGTTTACATTGACGGCTTTGGCTGGGTTCCTGTTGAAGTTACTGGAAGTGATGAAAACGGTGGTATAGGTGGTATTAATAACGGTCCTATTGAAGAGGGCGAACAAGAAAAGCCAATTATAACCATTAAACCGGTTGACGTTAGTAAGGTTTATGACGGAACTCCGTTAGTTCACAATCAAATTTTAGAAATTAACGGTTTAGACCTTGAAAATTATTGGTATAACGTAACAGTTGAAGGTGAACAAACAGATTCCGGAACTTCTCCTGCTACTATTCTTAAATTCGTTTTATATAATGAATTTGACGTTGACGTTACACATAATTATGAAGTAAACGTAGAAACAGGCAATATTACAGTTGAAAAACGAGAAGTTACGTTGGTTGCGGGTTCTGCCTCTAAAGAGTATGACAGAACAGAACTTATAAACACTCAAGTTTTTGTTTCTCAAGCATCTAAATATACTCTAGTTGCAGGGCATTCTATTGTTGCTACGGTTGAAGGTTCACAAACGGTAATAGGATCTTCTTCTAATGAAATTATAAGTATTGATATTATTGATGAGTTAAAAAATTCAGTATTGCATAATTATGATTACACGTTAGAAAAAGGCGAATTAACGGTTAGGAAAATAAATTTAACCGTTAAGGCTAACGATGCTAGTAAGTATTACGATGGAACGTCTCTAACAGTAGATACTTTTACATACGAGGGAAATTTACTTGTGGGCCACACTATAAACTGTGTTATAGAGGGTAGCCAAACTGCAATAGGAAGTTCTAATAGTATAATAACTGAGCGTGTCGTATTAGATAAAAACAATGAAGACGTAACTGACGTTTATTACGAGTTATTTACGTATGATGGAATTTTAGAAGTTTTAGAACGCTCTATTATAGTAACTGCTAATAGTAAAGAAAAAGTTTATGACGGCGGCAAGTTAATTTGCAACTCGTATAACGTTGAAAATAAACACCTTTTATTAGAAGGACACACCCTTAAGGTTATTATTTCCGGTGAACAAACTGAAGTTGGCACTTCGCCAAACTTAATTACTAAATGTGTTGTTCTTAATAAAGATGGTGTAGAAGTAGTAGGAATATATAACATTTCAACTTTTGACGGAACTTTAACCGTTACCGCACCATTAGAAATTTTTGAAGTTAAGAGTTCATCTAATACAGATTTATATTTAAGGCAACAAAGTTACGGCGATTATAACGGACAATATTTTAATGAAGCGGTAGAGTATATTGAAAATTACGAATCAATTTCACCATATTACTTTATATCATATGGATTAAAAAATGGGGGTAAGAAGCCTATAACTACACAAATCACTCCAAAAAACGGAATATATGCTCTTCCATATTACTCAACGGGAGAGGACATTTATGGTCTTTATGACGTGTTTGCAAGGGGTGACACATCTTCTACGTACAGTGTAAATCACTACGTATGGGGAGGTACTGAAGGCGTACAATTGATAAAAGCACACGTTAATGCGGAAAAAGAATATAGGGACTTTGTTTACGCTAATTATTTAAAAATTGATGACGAAACTGAAAAATTTTTAAAAACGTTTATTACAAAAAACAAATTAAACGAAGCAACAAATTCAACTATTATTAATGACGTTGCTAACGTTATTAAAAAAGCAGCGTATTACGATGTTAATTTTGATGAAAATTTAGAGAACGAAGAAAATTTAGTAACTGCATTCTTAAGCGATGATTACGATAAGGGTGTATGCCGTCACTTTGCGGCAGCTGCAACAATGCTCTATAGAGCATTGGGTATTCCAGCTAGATATACTGTTGGATTTAAAAAGGCCGTTACTAAAACAATAGTAACTAGCGCTGACGCACACGCTTGGGTTGAGGTTTACGTTGACGGTATTGGTTGGATATATAAGGACGTTACCGGAAGTGTACACCCAGAAAATAAAACACATTCGTTAATAGTAAAGCCTGTGGACATTGAACAGAAATTTGTTGAAGGCAAAATTGCTGAAGCATCTAGCGTATCAGTAAGTTCATTTAGAGAACTTCAAGATGTGAAATATAGTTATACTTCTAAGGTTGAAGGCGTTAGCACTACGCTTGGCAAAGTTTCTAGCTATGTAACAGAATTTACAATTTACAATGCTAGCAATGAAGTTGTTTACCAATATAAAAACGGTGAAACAATAGTTTCAAGCAAAAATATTAACGTTAAATATGAAGAAGGAGTAATTCATCAATATTTAGACGTGTTAGAGTTTAAGTCGGGTTCAGCACATAAGGTTTATGACGGAACAGCTCTTACCATAACAGAAGATGAAATTGAGCATATTAGCGGAAAGCTAGATGAAGGCTACTCCTACGAAATTAGTGACATTAAAGAATTAACAAATGCAGGTCAAGTTTCAAGTTCGTTCAATGTAACTATTTATAAAGACGGCGTAAACTGTACAGACCATTACAAAATAAAAATGAATACTGGAACGTTAACAGTAAATGTAAAAGAAATAACGTTAACGGCTGGTAGTAGCGAAAAACCGCATGATGGTACGCCGCTTATAAATAATAACATTTTATATAAACCTTCAGACCTTGCTGACGGCGATTACATTGATGCATATATAATAAAAGGTATCCAAACAAACATTGGTATTAGTTCTAACGTTATTGACGTTACTAGCATTGTAATTAAAAATACTAAAGGACAAGTAGTAACGTCTAACTATAAAATTAAGACTATTGACGGAGAATTAAAAGTAACAGTAAGATAAGAACTATGTTATACGAAAAGTACGAAGCCAGAATTAAAAAAATAGCCAATATTCTAAAATTCATTTTTAGAAATATGACTAAAATAATAATTTGTTTATCGGTAATGCTTTGCATTACCGTGGCTTTGCTTGCTTCAAAAGGCATAGTTTACGGTGTTAACGAAATTGGCGCCCAATATGTTTACGGTCAAAGCGTTGATATAAAAGCAAAAGGCTTTTTAAGTAGCGTAAAATTTCAATACACTCCAAAAGATAGCGAAAATTGGAGTTATGACGTTCCTACAAAGCCTGGCGAATATAATGTAAGGGCGCAGTCTAAAGCTTTGTTTGGTTATAGATATTCAGAGCCACAATCGTTTGTTTTAAATGCAAAAGATTTAGACGTAAAAGTTGTTGACGGCAACGTTACTTACGGAGAAAACCCTGAACTTATTGCAAACACTGTTTTAGGCGACACCGTTATTTGTGAAGATTTTGTTTATAATGATACTAAAACTCAAGCAGAAATAAATATTGACGCGCTTAAAATTATGAACGTAAACGGCGTTGACGTAACGGATAGTTATAACGTTAACGCAATGGCTGGCAACATAAAAATAGTTAATAGAAAAATCACTATTAAAACTGATGATATTAATAAGGAATATGACGGAACTCCTTTAAAGCACACTGAGTATTCATTGTCAAAAGGAAGCTTAGCATATTCTGACGTGCTTACAGTAGATTTTACTAATTCTTTAACTAACGTTGGTAAAATCAGCTCTGCAATAGGCTACTTTATTGTAAACGACTTGGGTGAAAACGTAACATCTAAATATGACGTTACCTTTATTGCAGGTAAACTTGAAGTTTACAAGAGAGCAATTGAAATAAAAACGCAATCGTTAGAACGCGTTTATGACGGTAAAGAGCATAGCACAAGAGAGTATACGTTAGAAAACGGCACTTTTCTTGCTAGTGGCGATGAAATTTCCGTTTTAAATTCATCTACCATTATAAATGCTGGAGAAAAAACTAACGAATTAGGTATTTTAATACTCAACTCTTCTTCACAAAACGTGCTTGCAAACTATCAAATTACATATAGTTACGGCACGCTAAGGGTATTAAAGCGCGATATTACAATAAAAACTAAAACCGATAGCAAAACCTACGATGCAGCGTATTTGACTAACGAAACTGTTGAAGTTTCTTTAGGCGAATTATGTGAAGAACAAAAAATAGTTGCTTCAAATTGGGCAAGTATAATTGATGCTGAAAGTGTGGAAAATACTGCTGATTTTGAAATAGTTGATAAAAATGGCGATTTTACAACGTCAAATTATCAAATATCATACGAATACGGAAGTCTTACTATACAGCCAAGAGCTTTAACGGTAACCACAAGTTCAGGGAATGCTCTTTATGACGGAAAAGAACATTCTTATGAAGCGGTTGCAGGGGATGATTTAGCAGGAAATGATATAATTGTAGTTACAAATTATGAATTATTTGTAAATGCTGGCGAGCATCAAAATGCATTAGAATACGTTATAAATGACCAAAATAGAAACGCAGACGTTACCAACAACTATCAAATTACCAATAATTTTGGAACCGTTGTAATAGAAAAAAGAAGCGTTACTTTTATAACGGAAACTAATGAATCGTATTATGACGGTTTAGAGCATAAATATGAAAATTTAATTCTTGGCGGTGGAGACGGAGTTGCAGAAAATCAGCATACGGAAATTGTTAAAATTACAACAGTTTCTACCGTATGTGATAGCATTGACAACGTAGCCGAAATTAATATTACTTACGGAGAAGAAAATGTTAGCGAAAATTATAATATAGAAATAATTTACGGCAAGTTAACAGTTTTAAAAAGACCTGTAATTATTGAAACGGCAACAAACTCTAAAATTTACGATGCCCAACCATTGCAAGATACTAATTTTACTCCTCAAAATTTGGTAGAGGGGCACGAGTTTATAGTTGTTGAATATACAACTATAACAAACGCTGATACTATAGAAAATGAGTTTTCTAAATATGACGTGATTGATATAAATGAAAATAGTGTAATAGATAATTACGATGTTTCATTTACTTTAGGCATGCTTACTGTTATTCCGCGCCCAATAATATTAATTACTGAAAGCGCAGAAAAGATATACGATGCTACACCTCTTACAAAAAAAGGCGTTATAATTGATGAATTATTATCTGAGTATGATTTAGTAGAAGGTCATACTTGCAAATTAACAAACACTGGTACAATAACAAACTATGGAAGCGTTGAAAACACGCATGAAAACGACCTTGTTATTTTAAGTGGCGAAGATGACGTTACCTCAAACTATGAAATAGTTGAAATTAAGTATGGCACGTTAACTGTAACCCAACGCCCAATACTTGTAAACTCTAACGTAATTAAGTTTACTTATGACGGTTTAGGACATTGCGATGATACGTTAACTGCGAATGAAGATTTAGAGAATGGTTATTACGCACTTTGCAACGGTCACAAGTTTAACGTAACGGCGTGCAAAACGTTTATAGACTACGTTGAAAACGAGGAAAACGAAATAGAATTTACTATTCTTAGTAGTGAGGGAGACGTTACCTCAAACTATAAAATTACTAATAACTTTGGCGATGTAATTGTAAATAAAAAAGACGCAACCGTAACAACGGGAAGCGCAGAATTTACTTATAACGGCGGACCGCATTCCCATAAAGAAATTTCAGGAGAAGGCTTAATTGAAAACGATGAATTTGTAATTTTAGGCTGTCCTGAATTTGTCATTGCTGACGAATATAAAAATGATATACGTTATCAAATTTATAACTTTGTTCGCGGAGTTGACGTAACAAACAACTATCTAATTACAGAAGTTATAGGTAAGGTAACTATTAATAAGCGTTCAATTACAGTTGAAACAAATTCAGACCAGTTTATTTATGACGGTGCTGAGCACGCATATAATAATGATACAGACTATACAATAGGTGGTTTAGGCTTAGCAAATAACCAAGTTGAAGAAATTAGTACTTGGACAACTGTAAGAGACGTTGTTGAAGAAAAAGAAAACCACTTAGAAATAATTATTAAAGACGGGGACGGGCCTGATAGTGACGTTACTAAAAACTATGAAATAACATATACTTACGGCACGTTAACAGTAACCCCTCGCCCAATACTTGTAAACTCTAACGCAATTGACTTAACTTATGACGGTTTAGGACATTGCGATTATACGTTAACTGCGAATGAAGATTTAGAGAATGGTTATTACGCACTTTGCAATGACCACAAGTTTAACGTAACGGCGTTCAAAACGTTTATAGACCACGTTGAAAACGAGGAAAACGAAATAAAATTTACAATTGTTTGGGGCGAAGAAGACGTTACTAAAAACTATAAAATTGCTAATAACTTTGGTGAAGTAATAGTACGCAAAAAAGCTATAACCGTAACGGTTGAATATAAAGAAAAGACGTTAGTATATAACGGTTATGAGCAATTCTATAACGAAGTTATAGTGAAGGAAGGCTTATGCGGAAATGATAAAATAAAAGCAACAAGCTGGAATTCGTTTATAACGGTTGATATATATCAAAACCCAATAGGTTATGAACTTTATAATGAAGATAGGCCAGACGCAAATATTATAAATAACTATGATATAACTGCAGATTTTGGTACGTTAGAAATAATAAAGCGCCCAATAATATTAATTACTGAAAGCGCAGAAAAGATATACAATGCTACACCTCTTACAAAAAAAGGCGTTATAATTGATGAATTATTATCTGAGTATGATTTAGTAGAAGGTCATACTTGCGTATTAGAAAACACTGGTACAATAACAAACGTTGGAAGCACTGATAACACGTATAATACAGATAAAGACCTTGTTATTTTAAGTGGCGAAGATGACGTTACCTCAAACTATGAAATAGTTAAAATTAAGTATGGCACGTTAACTGTAACCCCACGCCCAATACTTGTAAACTCTAAAGTAATTGACTTTACTTATGACGGTTTAGGACGTTGCGATGATACGTTAACTGCGTTTGAAGATTTAGAGAATGGTTATTACGCACTTTGCAACGGTCACGAGTTTAACGTAACGGCGTGCAAAACGTTTATAGACTACGTTGAAAACGAGAAAAACGAAATAGAATTTACTATTCTTAGTAGTGAGGGAGACGTTACCTCAAACTATCAAATTGAATGCAATTTTGGCGATGTAATTGTTGATAAGAGACCTTTAACCGTAACAACGGGAAGCGCAGAATTTACTTATGACGGCGAATCTCATAGTTGTGATGAAATAGAGGGCGATAACCTTGTTACTCAAGATAAAATTAAAGTAATTAGGTGTCCTGAATTTGTCATTGCTGACGAATATAAAAATGATATAGATTATCAAATTTATAACTTTGTTCGCGATAAGGACGTAACAAACAACTATCTAATTACAGAAGTTATAGGTAAGGTAACTATTAATAAGCGTTCAATTACAGTTGAAACAAATTCAGACAAGTTTATTTATGACGGTGCTGAGCACGAATATAAAGACTATACAATAATAGGTGGTTTAGGCTTGGCAAAAAACCAAGTTGACGAAATTAGTACTTGGACAACTGTAAGAGACGTTGTTGAAGAAAAAGAAAACCACTTAGAAATAATTATTAAAGACGGGGACGGGCCTGATAGTAACGTTACTAAAAACTATGAAATAACATATACTTACGGCACGTTAACAGTTTTAAAAAGACCTGTAATTATTGAAACGGCAACAAACTCTAAAATTTACGATGCCCAACCATTGCAAGATACTAATTTTACTCCTCAAAATTTGGTAGAGGGACACGAGTTTATAGTTGTTGAATACTCAACTATAACAAACGCTGATACTATAGAAAATGAGTTTTCTAAATATGACGTGGTTGATATAAATGAAAATAGTGTAATAGATAATTACGATGTTTCATTTACTTTAGGCACGCTTACTGTTATTCCGCGCCCAATAATATTAATTACTGAAAGCGCAGAAAAGATATACGATGCTACACCTCTTACAAAAGACGGCGTTAAAATTCATGAATCATCTGAGTATGATTTAGTAGAAGGTCATACTTGCAAATTAACAAACACTGGTACAATAACAAACTATGGAAGTGTTGAAAATACGCATAAAAACGACCCTGTTATTTTAAGTGGCGAAGATGACGTTACCTCAAACTATGAAATAGTTGAAATTAAGTATGGCACGTTAACTGTAACAAAACGTCTTATTATTATTGAAACGCAAAGTGCTGAGAAGTATTATGACGGCACGGCGCTTACAAAAGACGTTATTGTAATATCTAAAACGTCAAAAAATGATTTAGTAGAAGGTCATAAAATAGCTGCTAATGTCACAGGCACTCAAACTGAGATTGGAGACAGTCAAAACACTATTGACGGTGAAATTTTGATATTAAGTGGCGAAGGTAACGTTACTTCAAATTATGAGATAGAAAATGTAATCCTTGGCAAGTTGGAAGTTAAAAAAATACCAATTAAAATAACTACAGATAGCGCGCAAAAGGAATATGACGGAACTGCTCTTACAGATTATGACGTTACGGTTGAAGGTAGCGTTTTAGATGTGCACTCTTTAATCATTGTCGTTAACGGCTCTCAAACTGAAGTTGGCTTTAGCGACAACTTTGCTGACGTTAGCATTGTGGTAAAAGACACTACAGATGATGCATCAGGCTATTATGAAATAACCCTTGTATTAGGAAGGTTAGAAGTAACTGAGCCTGATGATGGCGAAGATGATGAACCTGAAAAGATTTATATAACTGTTCAGCCTACTGATTTAGAGTTTGCTTATGACGGCAACACCCACTATGCAACTGACCAATTAATAATAAACGGTCTAGAAGACATTGAATATTATTATGAGGTAGTCTTAAATGGTAGCCAATGCGATGTAGGCTCGTCAAGAATTACAATAAAAGATTTTAAAATTTTCAATGAAAACGGTATAGATATTACCGACAATTATGAAATTGGATTTTTAGAAGGGTGGATTACCGTATATGGCTATATTAACGTTTATATTTATGAAACAAACGTAGAATATGACGGAAATTCTCATGCAGTATCTAATGATTCGTACTATATTATTACTGATTTAGAAGGTAAAAATATAGAGGTTGAAATATCTGAAATAAATATTTCGTTAAAGGACGTTGGAACATTGTCATCAAGTGATATTAACGCTAGTATTTCCGATTATATAACATACAATATTAAATTAAACGGCGAACTTACAGACAAGTATCGTTTATACGTTTGTTCGTATGACTCACAAGCGGAATATGACGTTATAACTATTACTCCTAGACAAATTGCAATTAAAACAAATAGTGCTGAAAAGGTTTACGACGGTAAACCGCTTACAGATAGTGGGTTTATAGTAAACGGTTTTGTTCCAGACGGACACGTGGTTTCTATTGCAGTTATAGGAAGTATTTCATCCGTTGGCTATACTGATAACCTTATTAACATGGAAAGCTTTATGGTTACTGACAAGAATGGTCAAGACGTAACTTCCAACTATGAATTAGCAGACATAGAATTAGGAACTTTAACTATTATAAGCTAAATAAAAGCAACAATAATTTTAACAAACAAAAAGGATTAATTATGGCAGAAAATTTAACAAATCGTTATTGCGAAAAATGCGGAGCGATTGTTTCTACAACTGAAAATTTTTGTAACCATTGCGGAGCAAAAATTAAAAACGAAGAAGAAAGGCAATTCGCTAACGTCCAAATAAATAGTGGCGTTAGCGCTACTGCCGTTTACTCTAATGCAAAAAAAAGTAATAAAGATATACAAGTTAGCGTTTGTATGTTAATTATTTCATTTATTTTATTAAACGTTTTTGTATCTTCTTCTTTGGCTTATGCTAGTTTTTCATATAGGAGAAACAGTTTTAACGTGCAGTTAAACGCATATAGTATATTCTTGCTCTTCTTATCTACCATTTATGACGTATTTGATTATGCTATTCCATTTTTAAATTATTTTGTTTCTGATTATGATGCTTTAAATCTTATATCTAACGTTGCAAACGGTGTGGAATGTATTATATTTCTTATTATTTATTTAATTTTCTTAATTAACGTAATTGTCTTGTTTGTAAGTTCCTTAATTGCGTTTATTGTAAGCCTTATTAAAAAGAATAAGCCACAATCAAGTTTAACTGACGTTTTGTTTGTGCCACAAAAAACAATAACAAAAATGCTTTGTTTATTGCCAATACTTGCAATATCTTTACTTAATTTAAGTAGTTTTGGACAAGTTGAGGAACTTAATTTTGTAACAATAAATCAGTATGGATTACTTTCAAACACGTATTTTATAATAGTTTTAACAATTGTTGGCTCAGTTATATTAGGCATTAGGGCTAAAAATCGTAAAGCTTACACGGTAGGAAAAGGTGTTTCTATAAAAAAACCATTAATTTGTTTAGGAATAGCATTATTCTTACTTATTAGTTTAAACTTGCCGTTATTTAGCGTTTCACTAGCGAACGTTGCTAGAAGGCCTGTAAAAATAGAAACAATGAATTTTTCATCATTTACGTTTACTGGTGCACTTAATTTTTCATTCGGTGCTATTACTTCTAGCGCTGGAAAAAACATTGCCAATTTTAATTTAAACTTAAAGGAAATTACGGGTGGATATATTTCTGGAGATAAGGTTAACCTTGAAACTATTAATTTGTTGCTTTTTGGCGTTGCTAAACTAGACGTTTCAACAGTATACATTTGTATAATAGCAATAACGTATTTTGTCTCGTTTTTCTTAGGGGTTGTAATTTATTATAGTTTACAAGAAATTTTTTACGGTAAACGCTATTATAATAAAGGTAAATTTGCTAAAGCAATGTTGTTAATATTATATATTGCACAAATAGTTTTAGTGGCAATTATACTTGCTAATATGCAAACTGTTATTAATAATTATAGTTTAGCAAGAAGTGTAAAATGTGAAATTTCAGTATTTATATTATTAAACTTTGTGCTTACTATTGTAATGTTAACGGTTTATAAAACTAAAACTTATGAATATAAGCTAAAACCAAGTTACGACAATGCTGACGTTTCTTACGCTCCTTACGTAATTAAATATCATAAATAAATAAAAGGATAGCAATTTTAGCTATCCTTTTTTTAATAAACTTTATTATTTTTTAGCGCTGTTAAATGGAATTCGTTTGGTGTTGAGCCCGTATGCTTTTTAAAAATACGGCTAAAATACGCTTGGTCTAAAAACCCGCAGGAAAACGCAATTTCATTAACCCTTAAATTTATATCTTTTTTTCGTGAAAGTAGTTGCTTTGCGTGCTCTATGCGCTTTGACTGTAAAAACTGTAACGGCGTTACGCCATATTCTTTAATAAATAATTTTCTAATATATTCTTTTGCAAGTGGAATTTTATTAAACAAATCGTCCAAATTAAAATAACAGTTTGTAAAATTGCTTTCAATTCCGTCATAAATAACTTTAACGGGGCTATATGAAGTTTTTTGCTTTAACAAATGGTTTAGCATTTCCGCAATAGAAGCCGATAGAGAAAAGTTTATAGGGTGGTCTATAGCAAACCTATGAAAGTATTTAAGCGCTAACTCTAAAAGGTTATGAAAGTCTCCCGTGAGTTCGTTTTCGCTAATTTTTGTTGGAATTGTTATAGGCGGTGTAAAATCTTCAATGGTTAGGTGTATATTTTTAAAGCCTTTTGTTGAGTGGTTTATATGCTCAACTTCGGGCGGAATACATATAATTTCGCCCTTTTTATAGTCGAGCGTAGTGCCGCTAAAAAAGTCTAAAACGCCTTGCCCGTCAGTCACTAGTATTATTTCCCAAAAGTTGTGTTTGTGCCTTTTTACACTAAAAGTTTTAGTGTGTTTTTCAATATAATTTATAAACGCCATAGTAAATCCTTAAAAATTTATAATTATAGAATAGCACTAAATTATGGTGTGGTCAATAAAAAATATCTAAATTGTCCAAAAAAAATTCCAAATTGTCCATTGATAAAAAAATGCGGGTATTGTAAAATATAATAAAAAGTTTAAACTACGTTTAAGGAGATAAAACATTATGGAAGTTAGGCAAGCATCAAACGCAAAAGACGTAAAACATTATACAACGGAAAGATTGCGTGAAGAATTTCATATAGCAAACCTTTTTACAAAAGATAATACGCGTATGGTTTACAGTCATATAGATAGAATTATAACCGCGGGCATAATGCCTGTTAAACAAACAATTTATTTAACCGCGGGCGAAGAACTTAAAGCCAATTACTTTTTAGAGCGTAGAGAAATGGGCTGTATTAACGTTGGTGGTAAAGGTATAATTACGGTTGACGGCCTTAAATATGAAATGAACGCGCGCGACGGTATTTATATTGGCAAAGGCAACAAAGAAGTTTCCTTTAAAAGCGTTGACGAAAATGAGCCTGCAAAGTTCTATATTAGTTCTTGCCCTGCTCATACGGAATATCCTACGGTTAAAATAGATATTACAAAGGCTAAAAAAGTTCCTTGTGGCTCAGTTGAAGAGTGCAATAGAAGGGTTATTAACCAATATATTCATCCAGAAGTTATTAAAAGTTGCCAACTTGCAATGGGTTTAACGCAAATTCAAAGCGGTTCAAATTGGAACACGATGCCTTGCCATACTCACGATAGAAGAATGGAAGTTTATATGTATTTAGATATGGGTGAAGACGATATTGTTTTTCATATGATGGGTGAGCCTTTAGAAACAAGGCATATCGTTATGAAAAATGAAGAAGCGGTTATTTCTCCGTCTTGGTCTATTCACTCAGGCGTAGGCACTAAAAACTATTCGTTTATTTGGGCTATGTGCGGTGAAAATCAAGAATTTACGGATATGGACCATATTAAAAACAAAGATTTATTATAAGGTAAAATTTATGGAAATGTTTAGTTTAAAAGGCAAAATCGCGCTCGTTACGGGTGCAGGGCACGGCATAGGGTTTTATATGGCAAAGGCACTTGCAGATGCGGGCGCAACCATAGTGTTTAACACTTCGCGTAAAGAAAGTGTTGACACGGCTATTTTAGAGTTTAAAAAACTTGGAATAGACGCTATAGGCTACGTTTGTGACGTTACTAATGAGCAAGCCGTTTTAGAAATGGTTAATAAAATTGAAAACGAAATTGGCGTCATTGATATTTTAGTAAACAATGCCGGCATAATTAAGCGCATACCTATGTGTGATATGGAAGTTAGCGAGTTTACTAAAGTTTTAGACGTTGACCTTGTTGCTCCGTTTATTATGGCAAAAGCCGTTATTCCTTCAATGATTAAAAAGGGTGGCGGTAAAATTATTAACGTATGCTCAATGATGAGTGAACTTGGTAGAGAAACCGTTAGCGCATACGCCGCGGCAAAAGGCGGGCTTAAAATGCTTACTAAAAATATAGCAAGTGAGTACGGCGAATATAATATTCAATGTAACGGCATAGGCCCAGGCTATATTGCAACAAGCCAAACCGCACCTTTAAGAGAAGTTCAACCCGACGGTTCTAAACACCCGTTTGATTCGTTTATTATCTCCAAAACACCTGCGGGGCGTTGGGGAACTCCAGAAGATTTAGCAGGCCCTACGGTATTTTTAGCGTCAAGCGCGTCTAACTTTGTTAACGGGCATATTTTATACGTTGACGGCGGAATTTTAGCATATATAGGCAAACAACCTAAGTAGGAGATTTATAATGTTTTTATACACCTATGAAAATTTAAAAAAAGCGTCTAAAACAAAAAAGGGTAAAGAATATTGCAAGCAACTTGAAAAATACTATGAAGAAAATTTTAAAAACAACCCTATAAAAGCGCTTACGTTTTCAAAATTTAAACTTTTTCACTTAACGGGCAATAGAACGGAATATCAAAACGAATATTATGATAGAAGAATTCGTTTAAACGTGCTCCAAGTTTTAAGTGTTTATAATAACGCGTATCTTGAAGAACTTGAAGACGTTATTTTTGCTATTTGCGACGAAATTACTTGGGTTATTCCCGCGCATTGTTACGACTACGAAACTAACACCTATAAATATCGTGAAATTGATTTAAACGCTGCGGAAACAGCAATGTATCTTGCCGAAATAGACTACGTTTTTAAAGATAAACTTTCGCCAGAAATTAGAAATAGAATTAAATATTCGTTACAAGAGCGCATAGTTAATCAATATGAAAATAGAACTTTTAAATTTGAAACTATGGGCAACAACTGGGCGTCAGTTTGTTCGTGTGGCATTGGGCTTACCTATCTTTACGCTTTCCCTGAAAGGTTTAATTTAGTAAAAGATAGAATTTTTGGCGGTATGGAACGCTATCTTGGTAAACTTGATAAAGACGGGTATTGTTCCGAAGGCTTTGCTTATTGGATTTACGGTTTTGGTTTTTTTACTCTTTTTTACGACGTTTATTATCAATTAACGGGCGAAAAACCTTTAATTTTAGATAACGAAGTTGTAAAAAATTCGGTAAAATATGCGGAAAATAGTATTTTAGGTGACGGTGTGTATATTCCTATTTCAGACGGGGCTTTAAGTAGTTCGTCTTTAGAAGATGACGCCGTGCCTGTTATCAACAATCTTTTTAACGCGAATATACAAATAAACGACGGCAAGTTGGGAGTTGTTAAAAATAAGGCGTTATCATTAAGAAGGTTGTATTTTATAAATCAAAAAGTAAAGCCTTGCATAAATACTAAAAAAAGTTTATTCTTTGAAAAAAGCCAAGTTTTAGTTGAAAAAACAAGCAATTATATATTTATTGTAAAGGGCGGAAATAACGCCGAAATGCATAACCACAACGATATAGGCTCGTTCTCAATTTTTAAAAACGGCGTTCAATATATCGTTGACCCGGGCTCTGGCGAGTATACGAAAGGTTATTTTGGTGGCGAGAAAGAAAGGTATAGCATAGAAACTTTCGTTTGCAATTCTCTTGCGCATAGCGTACCTATCGTAGATGGTTTAACTCAAAAATACGGAAAAGATTATTTTGCAAGCGTGTTAAATAGAACTAAAAACAATATTTGTTACGACCTATCTTCCGCTTATCCTAATAAGGTAAATAAACTTACCGTAAACTATACTCTTAACGAAAACGGCGTTACCGCAAGTTACGAAGCAAAAGGATTGCAAAAAGGCATAACTTTTAGGTTTATTTCGTTTATAAAGCCAAAAATTAGCGGTAATAAAGTTTTAATAGGCGATATGTTAGTTTTAGCAAGTGAAGTTCAAAATATCAACGTTATGCGCTACGAGTTTTCAAACCACCAAGCAGTAAAAACTACCGCCTACGCTATTGATTATGTTTTTGAAAATATTAGTGATATAAACGCCAAGTTTGATTTTAATTTTTAAGGAGAAATATGATAAATTTATCTTGTGAAGACAAGCGCTTTGTTGAAGAAACTTGGCAAAAATTAAAGGCTAAACTTGAAGTTACAACAATAAAAAGCCGTCAAAAAATACCATATACCACAGTTAAAGGCGTTCATGACGATATGTCTATAGACCAAATTTCACGTTGGACAAACGGTTTTTGGGGCGGCCTTATGTGGCTTATGTATAGTCAAACAAAAAATGAAGACTATAAAGCAACCGCAAAAATTAGCGAACAAAAACTTAATAAGGCGTTAGAGCATTTAGAGTATTTAAACCACGACGTTGGCTTTATGTTCCATATTTTACACGGGGCTGATTATAGGCTTACGGGAAGTGAAGAAGCCAAAAGCAAAAACTTTTTAGCGGCTCAAATTTTACTTAGTAGATATGAGGAAAAGGGCGGATTTATAAGGAGTTGGAACGGAACTTGGCGTGGGGAAGACACTAACGGCTGGACTATTATTGATAGTATGATGAACTTAAACTTATTATACTGGGCAAGTGAAGTTAGCGGCAACGATACTTTTAAGCAAGTTGCCATAACTCACGCAGATACCGTTATGAAAAACCACGTTCGTTTGGACGGCTCTATAAACCACATAGTTGTAAACGACCCAAATAGTTTTAGGGTTATGTTAGATAGCAAGGGCGGTCAAGGTTACGCGAAGGGCAGTTGCTGGTCAAGGGGCTTAGGTTGGGCGGTTTACGGCTTTGTTCTTTCATATATTCACACGGGCAAAAAAGAGTATTTAGAAACGGCAATAAAATGCGCTAACTACTTTATTAAAGAAGTTAAAAAAACGGGCTATATACCGCTTTGTGACTTTAATCAACCTAAAACCCCCGCTTATTACGATAGTACCGCGGGCGCGGTTGTTGCGTGCGGTCTTATTGAAATTGGCAAAATTTTAGGTAATGACGGCATAGAGTATTTAGAAACCGCAATAAGCGTTTTAAAAGCGCTTGAAGAAAAATGTTGTAATTTTGGTTTAGAGGAAGATGGCATTTTACAAATGGGAACTGAATGCTACGGAAAAGGCATACATATTCCTATAATTTACGGCGACTACTATTTTACCGAAGCCATTATAAAATTAAAAGGCAACAACTTTTTGCCTTGGTAAAAATAAAAAACCGATAGCAATTACGCTATCGGTTTTAATATTATCAAAATTTTAGTTTTCAAGAGTTTCTTGTTCAAAAGATTTTAGTTCATCTATGTAAGTTTTAGGCTCTTTACAGTAGCACAAGCCGTGTCCTGCGCCTTTTATTATTACAAGACGTTTTTTAGAAGCGCAAGCGTCATAGTTTATTTGGCTCATTTCCATAGGCACAAAATCATCTTCATCGCCGTGGAAAAATATGGTTGGAATTTTGCTTTTTTTAACCGCGTCAATAGGGTTTAATTCGTCTATATTAAACTTTCCGTAAATTCTTGCGCCAAGCTTAATAAAAGGCAAGGCAAGGAAAGGTGGAATACCCATTTTTTTAACTACTACGCTAATTATATCTTGTATGTTTGAATAGCCACAGTCTGCAACAACTCCAACAACGTTTTTAGGCAAGTCGTAACCCGTTGCCATAAGCACGGTTGAAGCACCCATTGAAACGCCTGCTAAATAAATTTGAATATTGCCGTCAAATTTTTTATTTACGTATTCAATCCATTTTAAGCAGTCTTTACTTTCGTTAATGCCAAAACTAATAACGTTGCCGCCGCTTTGCATGCTTGCGCGTTGGTCTACAAGTAAAACGTTTCTGCCAACGTCAAAACTTCTTTGAATACCGCCGCAAAGGTCTCTTTCCGCACTGCCACGATATCCGTGGAACATTATTTCTACCGGCGCGCCTTTTTTACCTTCGTAATATTTAGCGTGAAGTTTTAATCCGTCAAACGAAGTAATATACACGTCCTCGCTTTTCATAGCGCGCATTTTTTGCATCCAAATTTTCATTTGTGCGTGGTAGGGTTCGTAAATTTTGCCAGGAGGCATATCAAATTCTTCTTTTAGTTTTTTATCTTTGTTTCTAACGTAAAATGCCATATAAAAGCATATAAACGGTATAATAAAAACAAAAACCGCTATTATTATAAGAAGAATAATTGTAATTAAAATTATATTTTCTATCATAAGTATTGTAAAAAATATATTACAACTTTTATAAAATTTTGTCAACCTAACTAATGGCAAAACACTAAATTGTTAAAATGGTTAAATTTGTGTAATATTTTATAAAAGTATTTTGTTTTTGTTGTTGAATTTGTTATTTTTTAATGGTATAATTTATACAAATAATTACTTTTAGGAGTTTACTATGGTTAATTTAAAAGATTTTATTAAGGGCAATGAAGTTATGCACACAGAAGTGTTTCAACAAGCGGTAGATTACTGTTATGAAAAGGGTGGCGAGCCATTATTCATTCCTTTTGGAACGTATTTACTTGGCACGGTTATTTTAAGGGATAACACTACTATCATTTTTGAAGACGGCGCAAAACTTTTAGGTTCTAAAGATATTGATGACTTTTTAGTTGACGATACTCCGCTTAACGAATATCAAGACATGTCTCACAGTAGTTATACAAGGTCGCTTTTCTATGCTAAAAATGCTAAAAACATAACTATTAAAGGTAACGGCGTTATAGATATGCAATCTGCTTGGGACCATCCAAATAAACGTGATTCAAGTCACCGCGGTGCAAAAGTAATTGCTTTTGACCACGTTGACGGCGTTGTTTTACAAGACTTTAAACTTCTTTACGCTACTGATATTGGCATTTTACTTGGCAGATGCAAAAACTGCTTTATTAGAGGCTTATATATTGAAACTCATATTGACGGTATTAGTCCAGACGGTTGTGAAAACGTTGTTATTTCTGACTGTATTTTAAAATGTGGTGACGATGGCATCGTATTTAAAACTTCATACTACGATAACGAGCGCGTTGCTTGCGAAAAAATTACGGTTACAAACTGCGTTGTAAGCAGTAGATGTTCAGCCATTAAATTCGGCACTGAATCTAATGGTGATTTTAGATACATTACAATCTCTAACTGCGTAATTAACGATACTCGTTGTATAGGTATTGCATTAGAAAGTTGTGACGGTTCTAATATTTACGGCATTAATATTAATAACATTTCAATGCACAATGTTGCTTGCCCACTCTTTATTTTCTTAGGGCTTCGTATGCGTGGACCAAAAGAACTCGAAATTGGTTCTATTAACGATATTTACATTTCTAATATTTATGCGGACTGCCATGAAACCAAGTATAAATCAATTGACTTCTATTATAACTACATTAAAGAGGGTAGCGAATACGAAACTAACGTAAACTCTCCAAGTTTAATTATCAACTACACGGATAAGGAAATGAAAAATATTAACTTGTCTAATATGAACATTAAGTGTTTTGGTGGTAAAAAACTTGAAAACGCAAACTTTAAAGATAACCCTTACGGCGGCCCATCACACGAAATGTTTGGTTTCCACCTTCCAGCATATGGCTTAATTGTTAAAAAGTGTGACGGTTTAAAACTTGAAAACGTTAAATTCGAACTTTTAAACGATGATGAGCGCCCAGAATCAATTATCGAATAAGGTTCTCTACAAATTTTGGTTATATTTTTTGTTGCGTAGCAATTAAAATTACAATTAAGAACAAGCTTTTTTACACGGCTTGTTCTTTTTTTTATTTTAAAATTGCGTTAAAAAGAAAAAAGTTAGTTGAATTTTAGATTAAACTAACTAAAACCACTTGAAAAAAAAGAGTAAACAGTATATTATATAAAGTAGATATTATAGATAATGGCAAAAAGTACGTTTTTTTGCTTTAAGGAATTTATGGCAACAAAAAGAAAAGGTATATTTACAAGGTTAATAGAAGGCCCTGAAAGGTCGGAAGATTATGCTAGAAAAACTCTACCTAAAAATAGGTGGTCGCTTGCAGTTAGTATATTTACAACCAACTTTACTAAGTTAATTAAAATAAACTTATTAATTTTATTGTTTGTTTTTCCAATATTTCTCGCTTTATTTTTTAGGGAAGCGTTAATATCTTCGCAAGCTACAAACTCGCCGTTTTCACAAAATTTAGGCTTTGGTTATCCGTTTATGCCAACGCTTCAAGGTCGTGAACAAGAAATAATAGTGTATTCTAATACTATTTGCAACGTTTTAATAGTATTGCTTTCATTTATTGCTTCGGTAGGTATTTCAGGCGGTATTTACGTTATGCGTAATATGGTTTGGACTGAGGGCGTATTTGTTGGCGCAGATTTTTGGATAGGCGTTAAAAAGAATTATAAGTGGGTTATGCTTACTACTCTTGCGTTTACGATGTTTTTATCTCTTACTATATTTTCTATAAATTTATCAGACTATCAAATTGCTTTAAGTTCTGAATGGGACTTTGTATTCGTTATTTCTAAAATAGTATCTTACGTTTTAATAGCGTTTTTTACTTGTGTGTACGTGTATATGCTAACAATGGGCGTAACCTACAAAATAACGTTTTGGCAAAATTTTAGAAATGCTGTAATTTTATCTTTCGGCTTGCTTCCATTAAACATTGCATTCTTTGCTCTTGGTGCATTGCCGTTATTATTGTTGTTTACAAATATTGGTTCTATAACGTTTGCTATAGGCATAATGCTTGTTATTTTTATTTCCATATCGTTCTTCTTCTTGGTATTTACGAACTACAGCCATTGGGCGTTTGACGAGTTTATAAACGATAGGGTTGCAGGTGCTAAAAAGTACAGGGGTATTTACAAGCAAAGTGCTAGTAAAGAAGTTGAGCATTTTGTTTATAAAAAATCTAACTTTGCTAAAAAGCCTATTAAGCCTATTACAGACACTGAAATTGAAATTGCAGTGCTTCCTGAGTCATACTCTCGTAACGACCTTATTAAACTTCAAGAAAGTAAAGACCGTATGATTGAAGACAGTGCCGAATATGAAAGAGAGCATATGCAAGAATATTTAGACCTTCAAAATGAGGTTAACGAATTTATGAATGACGACAGTGGCGAGGGTAATGAAGTATCCACGGCTAAAGAGCCTCAAAAAAGCAAAAAGAAAAAAGGTAAAAAATAAAAATGAACGTGCCCTATAAAGTGCTAGCGCGCTTTTATAACAATTTAATAGAAGACGATAGTTATAAAAGTTTTGTCGACTACGTTTTAGGGATTGTAAAAAATAACGTAAAAATCAAAACGGGAATTGATGCTGCTTGCGGTAGCGGTGTAGTTACTCGCGCTCTTAAAAAGCAGGGCTATGACGTTATTGGTGTAGACGTTAGCCAAGAAATGCTTTTAGAAGCGCAAGAAATTACGCTCAAGGAGCATTTAAACGTTGAATATTTAAAACAAGATATAAGGTCGTTAAAAAGTTTTAAAAAAGTAGGTTTTATTACTTGTATTAACGATGGTTTAAATTATATAGAAAGCGCCGACCTATCAAAAGTGTTTAAAAGTCTAAACAAATGCCTTTTAAAGGGCGGAACGCTAGTTTTTGACGTATCTACTGAAAGCAAGATGAAAAACGTCTTAAATGGGCAAATGTACGGCGACAATGGCGAAGATTTGTCTTTTATGTGGTTTAGCGAATACAATGAAGGTAATAAAAAACTTTCTATGACGCTAACCTTTTTTGAAAAGTGTGGTAACGTTTACAAACGTTACGATGAAGAACAAGTTCAATATGCTCATAGTGTAGAGCAAATTAAAGATGAACTTAAAAAAGCAGGTTTCTCACTTGTAAGTGTTACAAACGAGTGTGGTTTACCGTTTGTCAACGAACATCAAAGAGCCGTATTTACGGCTATTAAAGAGTAATTATGGATGCTATTTATAAAACTTTAATTGAAGACGGTTACGTGTCGCTTACGATTATTGAAAGCACGCAAATTGTCAATAAAGCAATTAAACTTCATAATTTAACGCCACTTACTGCCGCTGGTCTTGGAAGGACTATGACGGCATCTTTATTTATGGCGTCAACTTTAAAAAATAAGCGCGATAAAATATACGTTACTATTAGTGGTGACGGTGTTGGTGGACACGTTGTTGTTAGCGTTGACGCTTCACTTTGCGTTCGTGGATATATAGACAATCCTTCGGCAACGCTACCACTTAAAGAAAATGGTAAACTTGACGTTAAAAATTTGATTGGTAACGGTAGGATTACCGTTGTAAAAAGTATGGGCTTAAAAGAGCCTTACACGGGCTCAAGCAAAATTATTAGTGGCGAAATTGCTGAAGATTTTGCTTATTATTATACTGTTTCGGAGCAAACTCCAACTGCAATGGCACTAGGCGTTAAAGTTTCAAAAAGCGGAAAGTGTGTTGGCGCTGGTGGCGTTATAATGCAAGTTATGCCGGGTTGTAGTTTAGATAAAATTGAAAGGGCGGAAAATTTAATAGCTAAATTTAGTAGCGTAAGTTCTATTATTGAAGAAATTGGCGCAGAAAAATTGTGTAAAGAGTATTTTGGCGAATACGTTTTTGATAAATACGAGCCTAAATATAAGTGCATTTGCTCTAAAAAATACGTTGACGGCGTAGTTGTTTCGCTTGGTAAAAGCGAAGCGGAAGACATTGTTAACGAGCAAGGCAAAATAGAAGTTGTTTGCCCTTATTGCAATAAAAAGTACGCATATTTTAAGGAAGATTTAAGCAAATTATTTATAAATAAATAAAATGTGTAAAATTTATGATATTACAAAAGACAACTCAATATTAAAAACGCTATACGATAAAAAAATTAAAGATAAAGATTACGAAGGTGCTATAGGTATTGTTAGACGTATGGAAAGTGCAGGCATAGATAAGGAAAACGTATATTTATGCTATGCAACCACGTTTTATAGTGCGGGAATTTATCACGAAAGTATAAATAATTGGTTTAGATATTTATCGGTTTGTAGTCAAAAAAAGTGCGTGCTTGCATATAACGGATTAGGCGCGTGCTTTTTTCAAATAGGCGATGATAAAAAAGCTGGGCATTACTTTAATTTGCAGTTAATTTCTAAGCCTAAAAGCCATTTGCCTTACGATGACGTTTTAAAAGATTTTTGCAAAGAAGTAACTGATATTAAAAAGGTTTATACCATAGCTTATCCTTATGAAAAAGCGAATTTTACACCGCTTTTAGACAAGTGTTTTGAACTTACCAAAGCTTCGCGTTATGAAGACGTTATTAATGAGTTAAAAATAATACCGCCAACGTCAAAATATTACGGGCAAGCAATGATGCAAACTGCAATAAGTCACTTCTTTTTAGGCAATAACGAAAGCGCGGTATTTAATGCTAAAAAAGCTGTTGAATTAGAGCCTAAAAATGCTACTGCACTATGCAACGCAATAAGCATTTTAAACGCTTGCGACAATAGTGAAGATGCTAAAAAATACGTAAACTTACTTAAGGAAATTAGTGCTAATTTAGATTATGAAGACGGCGTTAAGGCAGTTTTAGTTTTAACCGATTGTAAAGAGTACGTTTTGGCAAAACAAATTGCTGAAACTTGCCTAAGAAAAAACAGTTTAGACGTTCACTTATTATACATTTTAGCAATTATAGAATATAACCTTAAAAACTTTGAAAGGGCAAAAGAGTTATTTTTAAAAAATTATAGGCTTACAAAAAACGTTGTTTCTAAGTATTACGCTAAGCAAAGCGAACTTGCCATAACTAAAAAGAACGCTAATAAAAGAGTAAAAAAACTTGATTTTTCTTACGATATTCCAGATGATGAAAAGTTTAAAATTTTGGAAAAACTTGCTAAGTATTCAACTAAAAAAATAAGGGTTTTATCTAAAGAACTTGAAGAAATTTGCGAATATTGCTTTTTTACGCCGTCAGAAAAAGCCGCGTTTTTGGCAATAAACGTGCTTTTTGACGTTAAATGTAAAAAGAGTATTGAATTTTTAAAGCAAAAACTACTATCTATAAACGTGTTTGACACGTTTAAACGAGCTATAATTTCCTGCTTTATTTTAGACGGTTACAATGGGGAATTAAGCGTTGTTTTGGGTGGTAGATTTAAAAAACTAAAAGTAGAAAACACTGATTTTTACGGCGATAACGGCACGATTTTTAAAAATGCTTACGCATATTTGGTTTCTGAAAGTTGTTTAATTACCGATGATTTAACAAAGTTGAAAGACGGAGCATACGAAGTTTACGGCTCGCTAGTATTTAGCGGAAACGATGCAAACGTAGAAGATTATAAAGCGCTAGCTGCAGTTATGTTCGAAGCTTCTAACGTTGTTGAGAGTATTAGCAAAAAAGACTTGGCTACTTTTTTTAATACTACAACCAAAAAAGTTAAAAAAGTTAGAGATTTATATTTAATTTCTTTTAAAAATGAAGAACCTTTAGTTGACAATACAAAATAAATTTCATCAAAAAAATGCTAACGTTGCGTTAGCATTTTTTTATTATAATTGATTATAAATTTTAAATAAATTATCTAAATTTTGCTTGGTTTCTTTAAGCGTTACGCCGTTCTTAGTTGGGCTTAATTCGTAGTTAAAAGTTCCGTTATATCCTATTTTTTCAAGTGCGCTTAGCACGGCGTTAAAGTTTATAATGCCATTTCCTGGCAACCAATGCTTTTCTAAAAGCCCGTCATTATCGGAAATGTGTAAATTTTTAACTCTACTGCCAATTTCTAAAATGTAATCTTCCGGTTTTTGCAAAAACGAGTGGTTTACGTCTATTGTCATATTTAGCTTAGGCACGACGTTTAAAAGGTCTTTAGCTTCGCTAATTTTATTTAAAAGCCCGTCGTTAACCATATTTTCTATACAAACTAATTTGGGCGTAAACTCACAAATTTCACTCATAGATTTTGCAAGTTGATTAAGCCTTATAGGTCTTTCTTCAGGTGTTTGCGGTTTAATTCCAGGGTGAATAACGTAAACGTTAGGCTGATATTCACCGTACGCATCAACCGCGCGTTTAAATACTTCTACCGCGCCTTTTCTTTGCTCTTCAATAGGAGAAGCAAAGTCCCACCAAGAAATTGAAAAGGGGAGGTGTACACTATTAAATAATATACCGCTTTCCGTTATTTTTTTAGCAATTTGCTTTACATATGGGTAATTTTCTTTCTCTTCTTCCTTATTCCATGGCGCTGCCGTTTCAAATTCTATAGCTTCAAAACCGCAATCTATCATTTCTTCTAAAAAAGAGCAAAATTCTTTGTCTTTTCTAATAATTTGATATCCGCCGTTATCAAAGCGTTCTATTCCAAAATAACTTGCCGTAATACTTGATTTTAATTTATACATATTTTCTCCTATTTACTAATAATAGCATTTTAAAGAGTTAAATTCAATACATTTTAACTATTTTTAACGTGTTTTTTTCTAAATTGCGTTGGTGTTATGCCCGCGTGTGCTTTAAATGATTTTGTAAAATAACTTTGACAGTCGTAATTTAAATTTTCCGCAATGGCGGTTATAGATAGATTAGTGTTTAAAAGCATTTCCTTTGCTTTTTGAGTTTTAAATTGCATAAAGGTATCCATTATAGTTTTGCCTTTTTGCATTTTATACATTTTGTATAGGTATGAAGGAGAGTAGTTTAGAAACTCTGCAATATCTTTAATTTTAAGCGTGCCACTCACGTTTTCCATTAAATAGGAGTCAACTTTACTAGAAAGAGTGTTAATAGTGTCAACCATAATAAAGGTTTTATTATCTTCTTTTTCATTTTCGCCACGCAAAATACGTACGAGCAAAACTTCTAAGAAGTTTTTTATAAGTTGAAGTCCGCCAAGAGTTGGAGAAGGGAGTAACGGCATTTTTTTTGTTGCCTGGTTAGAATTTGTTACGTCAAACGTTCTTTTAGCTTCTTTTATAATACTTTCTAAAACTTGCTTTGAACTTTCGTCTAAACTAAATTTTTTGCTTTCTAGGAAGCGTAAAGGCTCACTTTTACTTTCAAACGAAATTATTATAATTTTAGCGTTAATATTCTCGTCTGTATATAAAAAGTGCGTTTCATTGGTTTTGTAGTAAAACATATCGCCTTGCTTTAAGTAATACGCATCGCTACCTTGCACGCAAAAAATAGACCCGCTTTCAACGTAAACAAGCTCCTTAAAGTCGTGGCGCTCTGTTAAACTTTTAAAGTTTTTATCAAAGTAAAAATTGTGCACCGTTACTATTTTGTTTACTTTTACCAAATTTTCAATTTTATACTTATAGTATCTCATGTAAAAATTGTAATATTTTTTTAAATAAATGTCAAATAATTTATAAATAAAAGTAGTGTAGTATTTTACATTTTTAAGATATTTTTTAGCATTGTTTTAATTATATTAAAATAATATAATAAAATTAAGAATAATAAAGGAGTATATTATGAGAGTTTTAGCAATCGGATGCCATCCAGACGATATTGAGATAGCGTGCGCTGGTACGCTTATCAAATGTGTAGAACGTGGTGACACTGTAATATCTTGTCACGCATCTACAGGCAACTTAGGTCACGTTATCATCCCGCCAGATGAACTTACTATAATGCGCGCAAACGAAGCAAAAAAAGCTGGAGCGCTTGCAGGTATTGAAGTTATTTCCGCTGGGTTTAACGACCTTGATATTTTTGACAACAACAAGCGTTCGCGCGATATGATGGTAGACATTATAAAGTACGCTAATCCTGACTTTATAATCACGCATAATCCAGACGATTATATGCCAGACCATACCGCAGTTTCACGCCTTGTTTTTGACGCAAGTTTTGCCGCTACTTTGCCTAACTATAAAAGCAAGTATAGTGAGCCTGCTAAATGCGTTCCTATTTATTATATGGACACGCTTGCTGGTGTAAACTTTGTTCCAACTGAATTTGTTGACATTACTAATCAAATTGACAAAAAGTTAGAAATGCTCAACTGCCACGAAAGTCAAATTAAGTGGATGCTTGACCATGACGGAATAGATTTTCCTGATATGGTTAGAACTTGTAGCCGTTACCGCGGTTATCAAGGCGGTGCTGAATATGCTGAAGGTTTTAGAATGTGCCAAGCATATTTAAAAATGACTACTAAAAGGCTTTTGCCATAAGGAGAAATATTTATGAAATGGTGTATTATTGGTGCGGGCGGTATTGCCGATAGGCGTACTATTCCTGCAATTTTACAAGATGAAACTAACGTAATTGTTGCCGTGGCAGACGCTAACCCAGCACTTGCCAAAGCAGTAGGCGAAAAATACGGCGTTAAGTATTATACTGATTACAAGTTAATGCTTAAGGAATGTGAGTGTGACTGTGCTTACGTTGCTACTCCCGTATTTTTACACTATGAACAAGCGATGGAAGTGTTAAAATACGATAGGCACTTGTTTATTGAAAAGCCTATTGGTAGAAATAGCCAAGAAGCAAAAGAAATTGTTGACGCTTACAAAAAGGCTAACAAGCAAATTTCCGTTGGATATATGATGAAGTTCCACAATCTTCACGAAAAGGCTAAAAGGCTTTGTAAGGCCGGTGCTATTGGTGACGTAAATAGCGTAAGATTGCAATTTACTTGCTGGTATCCTGATATTCCAGGTGCTTGGCGCCAAAATAAAGAGCTTGGCGGTGGCGGTGCGCTTATGGACTTAGGCGTTCACTGTATTGAACTTATCGAATACGTTTTAAACGAAGAAATAGTTGAAGTTAAGGGTATTGTTAACACTAAAACGTTTAACTACGAAGTTGAAGATACTGCTATTATTGTATTTAAAACAAAGAGTGGTGTTCTTGGCCATATTGACGTTAACTTTAATATTCCTGACGAAGCTAGTGAAAGCAAGTTTGAAATGTACGGAACAAAAGGCTACATTATTTGTAACGGCACTTTAGCGCAAGAAGAAAAGGGCGTTTTAAACTACTTATATTCACCACAAGGCGATTACGAAGCAAAACAAAACAGAGTTGCTGGCAAACCTAAAAAATATAAAGGTAAAAACGGCAATATGTATCTTAAACAAATTCAAGCGTTTGCAAAAATTGTTAATAGTGGCAAAACTAACTACAAAATGGCAAATCGCGCTGTACAAGTTCAACAAGTTGTTGATGAAGTATATAAACAAAATTAAAAAATTAAAAATATATATTTTTAAGGAGATAAATTATGGATTTTAATTCAACAGTTAAAGGCAGTATGCTTGAAGGTTTTTATCCTGCAGGTTGGGATATGGTAAAAATTGATAAATGTTGCTCTAACGCACCAGAATCAATTAACGATAGGCAAGATTATTGGAACAAAGATTTTGCTCCTGTTGCTTGTGACAATATTGAAGAATTCAACGTTAAAATGGGTCACGAAATAGCACTTGAAATTAAAAAGGCTAACGAAGAAAATAGAAAGATTATGTTCATTTTACCTGTAGGTCCTATGGGTATGTACAAATGGGCAGTTTACTTTATTAAAGAATGGAACGTATCATGCAAAAACGTTTACTGCTTTAATATGGACGAATGGGCAGATGGCGAAGGCAACACTATTACTGGCGAAGCTTCATTTAAGTCTGCTATGGAAAACGCTTTCTATAACCCACTTGGCGCTCTTACGGTTCCAGAAGACCATAGAAACTTTGCTACAAAAGACAATTTACCACTTTACCCAGAAAAAATGGCTAAATTAAGAGCAGAAGGCGCAAAACTCGTATTAGTTTACGGTATTGGTAGAATGTGCCACATTGCTTTCTGGGAACCACAAATTGGTGCAGAATTCAATAGTGATGAAGAATGGAGAAAGCAAAATTATAGAATTGGCGTTCAACTTCATCCACTTACCATTGAACAAAACGCACTCACTTCATTTAAGTCAAGAACTACTTTAGTTCCTTGCCGTGCTAACACTATCGGCCCTGGCCTTATGTTCTCAGCTGACTATGCTATCGGCGGTGCTGACGGCGTTTTGGGTAGAGGCATGCAATGGCAAGGTATGTCACTTTGGATGACTTTAAGATATGGTGTAAGCCGTCATATTACTTCTACGTTTATTCCTACAATTCCAGGCAAATTATTCTACTTGAAAGAACTTGCAGGTCCACTTTGCCCAGAGGCTAACTAATATGAAAGGTATTGCATTAGCGGGTAGCGTTATAGTCGATAAAATTAGCGTTATAACTGCATATCCATCACTTGGCGAATTAGCGCCTGTAAAAAGTTTATCAAAAGCGTCTGGAGGCTTAGTGCCTAACTGCGGTTGCGGTATTAAAAAAATATGCCCTGAAATTGACGTTTACGCAATAGGCAAAGTTGGTAACGATGATGACGGTAAATATGTTAAAGAAGGTCTTGAAAAATACGGCGTTGATACAAGCGGTATTAAGTTTGACGATAATTTAACAACAAGTTTCACAACCGTTATAAGCGTTGAAGCGGGTGGAAGAACTTTCTTTACTTACAACGGCGCAAATGCGGAATTTGGCATAAACGATATTGATTTTGATGCTAATAAATATAAAATGCTTCACCTTGGTTACTTTTTACTTTTAGAAAAAATTGACGGTGGTGAAGGTTTAGCAATTCTCAAAAAAGCAGTAGAATGCGGTATTAAAACTTCAATTGACTTGGTTAGTGAAAATGCTGATAGATACAAGCTCGTTATTCCTTGCCTTGAATACGTTGATAATTTAATTATCAACGAAGTTGAGGCTGGTAAAATTACTGGCATTGAACCTACCGTTAAAAATCTTGAAAAGATTGCCAAAACGCTTAAAGAAATGGGCGTAAGGGAAAGAGTTATTATCCACGCGCCTGAATGTGGTGTATGCTACTCAAATAACGGCTTTACGTTACTCCCTTCATTTGACTTGCCAAAAGGCTTTATAGCGGGTTCTACGGGCGCGGGTGATGCGTACTGCTCCGGTGCGTTAACTGGAATTTTCTATGACAAGGCTGATTTAGAGATTTTAGAAATTGCAACGGCTTGTGCAACTGCATCACTTACTAAGCAAGATGCTATTAGCGGTTTAAACGATATCAAAGCAAATAAAGAACTTTGCAAAAACTTTAAAAGAAGAGTGCTTGATATCTAAGCAAATAAAAATTTAACACGTTAAAAACTCAATCTTTTTAGGTTGAGTTTTTTTATGTTATAAAAACTCTTGTGTTAAATCATATTATGTGTTATACTTAAACTTGTTAAAAAGGAGAATTTTATGAAAAATAAAATCTTATCAACCTTAATTATGGCTTTAGCCCTTTCAGTAAGCGTTCTTACTTTCACTGCTTGTGAAGAGTTGGATTTTCATATTCATACTTACGACCAGCAAATTGTTAGCAGTGAAAATAAAGTTTCTAGCGCAACCTGCGCTAAAAAAGACACTTATTATTTAACTTGCGTATGCGGTGCAAAGGGCAATAAAACGTTTGAATACGGTCAAGCACTCGGCCACGTTTTTAATACGTACGTTTCTAATAATGACGCTACTTGCGTTTCAGACGGAACTAAAACAGCCCCTTGTGATAGAGAGGGTTGTAGCGCAACGAACACTGTTGTAGATTTAAACACTAAACTTGGCCACACTTACACAAATTACGTTTCTAACAACGATGCTACTAATAAGGCAGACGGAACTAAAACGGCGCATTGTGATAGAGAGGGCTGCCCTATGTCAAACACTATTGTTGATGAGGGAACTAAGTTTAATTATAGTGAGGGTTTACAACTTAAACTTAACGATGACGGTGAAAGTTATAGTGTTGTAGGCTTGGGAACTTGCGTTGATGCGAACGTTATTTTACCTCATATTTATAATTACAAGCCTGTAACAAGTATAGCAACTGCTGCGTTTGAGTCTTGCCAAACAATAACTAGCATTGAAATTCCTAACAGTATTAAAAGTATAGGCCGTTTTGCGTTTATTGAATGCGAAGCGCTTGAAACTGTGTATATAGGTAGTGGAGTTGAAAGCATAGATAGCGAGGCTTTTGTAATATGCTCTTCGCTTAAAAACATTGAAGTTGATGCAAATAACGAGTTTTATAAAACTGTTAACGGTAACTTATATAATAAAAACGGCACAACTTTAGTTCAATACGCTATAGGCAAATTAGATGCAAGCTTTATTATTCCTAGCGAAGTAACTTCTATTAACGCCTATGCTTTTGCTTTTAGCCCTACGCTTACAAGCATTGAAATTGGCGCAAACGTTACAAACATTGGCGAAGCTGCTTTTGCTTACTGCTATGAAATTGCTAGCATAACACTTCCAAACGGCGTAACAAAAATTTCTAAATATGCATTTTTAGGCTGTTCTAAACTTACAAGTATTGATTTAGGTTCTATGGTTGAAACTATTGAAGAAAGTGCGTTTGAAGATTGCGTATTGCTTGCAAATTTATCAATGCCAAGCACCGTTGCAAGTATTGCTAGTAGAGCGTTTGCAGACTGTGTATCTCTTACAAGCTTTACTATACCAGAATCTTTAACAGATATTGGCGAATACGCTTTTGAAAACTGTGTTGCAGAAATTGTTTGGGGCGATGGCCCTTCAATTACTACTATAGGCAATTATGCGTTTAGTAAGTATAAAGGAACTTCAATGCAAATTCCAGGCATTGTTTCTAGCATTGGGGCTTCAGCGTTTGAGGGTTGTGATATGCTTGCAACAGTATTCACTTCTGACTCGTTAAATAGCATAGGCGCTAGAGCATTCTATGGTTGTGCCGTGCTTGATTATATTGATTTAAAAGATGGTTTGGCTACTATAGGCGAATATGCATTCTACGGTTGCTCATTACTTAGTGAAGTTAATATTGCAAGCGTTTCCTCTATTGGAAGTTATGCGTTTGCTAACTGTACCGCACTTGCAAGCGTAACAATACCCGAAAACATAAACGTTATAAACGAAGGCGTATTTAAAGGCTGTTCTTCAATTGTTAGCATAGTAATTCCTGAAACTATAAGGAATGTAGGCGATAGCGCGTTTGAAGAGTGTGTAAAGCTTGAAGAGTTAACAATTTCTAACGGTGTTGTAAATATTGGTAGTTCAGCATTTAGAAACTGTGTTGCTCTTACAAGCGTAACAATACCAAGCACTGTTACAATTATTGGCAATTACTCGCTTTTTGGCTGTAACTTATTAGAAGCTGTAATTTTTGAATATACTGAAGCTTGGTTTGTTACAGATAGTTATGACAACTGTATAAATAACGTAGATGGCACTGCTGTTAACGTTACAAGTTCTTCTGCAAGTGCAAAATACTTTACGTTAACGTCTTCTTATTACGACTATTATTGGTATAAGGGAGAAATAATTAAGGAAGAAGAATAAAATTTACAGCACACTATGCAAAATTTGCATAGTGTGTTTTTTTATAAAATGCTATTAATTTGTATTATCCTTTGCATAAAGGAAGCTTTTTAGGGGGTGTAGATGACGCCTCCTTTTTGCAATACGAGGCTTTATTTTTTTTAGGAGAGAACCATATTTCCGCCCTTAATAGCAAAATTAACAACACGAGCCTTTATTTATTGCAAAATATTTTTAATTGTGGTATAATTTTTTTGCTAAAAAGGAGAGGCTTATGAAAAAACTACTTTTACTTGTTTTATCTTTAATAATGCTAACTTGCTTAAGTTTTGGTTTAACTGCGTGTGCAGGTAAGGACGGGATAGATGGTCAAGACGGTATTACTCCAACAATTGAAATTAGCAATGACGGCTATTGGGTAATTAACGGAACAAAAACGGAATATAAAGCCGTTGCGGAAAATGGCAAAGATGGTCAAAACGGCAAAGACGGTGTTTCTATTGTTGACGTTTACGTTAACAATGATGGTTATTTAATGGTTAAATATTCAAATAGCCAAACGTACGTTAACGTTGGCAAGGTTGAAAACAATGAAGAACAAGGCACTTATGGCTTAAAATACGCATTAAATGAAGACGGTAAAAGCCTTTCTGTTGACGGTATAGGTATGGCATTTGAGCGTGATATTGTTATACCATCAACTTATAACGGCCTACCTGTTACACGTATAAATACATATGCTTTTCAAAGTTGTGTTTCTATTGCAAGTATAACAATACCAAATACCGTAACAAGTATAGGAAATAAAGCGTTCTCTGGTTGCACCTCACTTACAAGCGCAGTAATACCAAATAGCGTAACAAGTATAGGTTCTTCTGCGTTCTATTATTGCACCTCACTTACAAGTGTAGTAATAGGAGACGGCGTAACAAGTATAGGCTCTTCTGCGTTCTATAGTTGCGACTCTCTTACAAGCATAGAAATACCTAACAGCGTAACAAGTATAGGTGAGATGGCGTTCTGTGGTTGCGCCTCACTTACAAGCATAGTAATTGGAGACGGCGTAACAAGTATAGGTAATAATGCGTTCAATAGTTGCAACTCGTTAACAAGCATAGAAATACCAGATAGCGTAACAAGTATAGGTAATAAAGCGTTCTATTATTGCTATAAGTTAGTAGAGGTAATAAATAAATCTCCTAATATAACAGTAGTAAAAGGCAGTAGTGGAAATGGAAATTTAGGCTATTATGCATTAAGCGTTTCTAATTGTAATGATAGTTACGTTAGTAGAGTTAGTATAGATAGTAATGGTTACGTTATATATAATGACGGCGTTGATAAAATTTTAGTAGGTTACGTAGGCACTCAAACAAGTTTAACATTACCAAATAATATTACTAAAATAAATAATTATGCGTTCTATAATTGCGACTCGTTAACAAGCGTAACTATACCAAATAGCGTAACAAGTATAGGATATAGGGCGTTCTATGATTGCGACTCGTTAACAAGCGTAACAATAGGAAACGGCGTAAAAAGTATAGGTGATTATGCGTTCAATTATTGCACCTCGTTAACAAACATAAACGTAGATGAAAATAATACTAATTACAAATCAATAGACGGAAACTTATATAGTAAAGATGGAAAAACGTTAATACAATATGCTATAGGCAAAACGCAAACTTCGTTTACAATACCAAATAGCGTAACAAGTATAGGTGATTATGCGTTCTATTATTGCGAATCGTTAACAAGCATAACAATAGGAAACGGCGTAACAAGTATAGGTGATTATGCGTTCTATTATTGCACCTCGTTAACAAGCATAAAATACGGTGGCACACAATCACAATGGCAAGCTATAATTAAGGGTTATGATTGGAACTATTACACAGGCTCATATACAATTACTTATAACTATACTGGAGAATAAAAACACAAAATTAACTCCCTACTTATAGGGAGTTTTTTTGTTTTATAAATAAACTTGCCACTAAACTAATATACATATTTAAAGGGGTTTTTTATGTATATTTTAGAGCATATTTTACTTTCGCTTGGCGGTGTTACTTTATTTTTACTCGGCTTAAAATTTATTAGTGAAAATATGGAAGAACTGTCTTCAAAAAAAGTAAAAAATTTAATTTATAACTTTACAAAAAACAAGTACGTTGGCGTTTTAACGGGTGCCGGCGTAACGGCACTTGTGCAAAGTAGTATTGCAACAAACGTAATAGTAGTTGGCTTTGTTTCTAGCGGCATTATGACGTTTTATAGCGCTAGTGCCGTTATAATGGGTGCAAATATTGGAACTACTATTACAGCGCATCTTGTTTCGCTTTCTCAAAGTTCGCTTTTTAACGTTACGGCTATAGGTTCGCTTGTTGGATTTATTGGCTTTTTACTTTCGTTTTTAAAGAATAAAAACGTTTCGCTTTTAGGCAACGTTTTAACTGGTTTTTGTATGATTTTTATTGGATTAGACGTTATAAACAACGGAGTAATATTTTTTAAAAACTATGCGTTTTTTCGCTCAATTTTTTTAGTTGAAAGTGACGTTTTACTACTCTTAAACGGCATTGTTATTACGGCACTTGTGCAAAGTTCTTCTGCCGTTTCAAGCGTAATTATAATACTTGCATCTAACGGTTTAGTTGATTTTTCAAGCGCAATATTTTTAATTTTAGGTGCAAATATTGGAACTTGTTTGCCTGTAATTTTAGCGTCCTTAAACAAGAGTGAAGAAGCACAAAAAACTGCGTTTTTTAACCTTTGTTTTAACGTTTTAGGCGTGCTTTTACTATTTATTCCGCTAACGCTTTTTAAAGGGCAAATATCGCTAATTTTTAAACTGTTTTCAAGCGGAATAGAAAAGCAAATTGCAAATTTTCACACTTTGTTTAACTTAATAGTTACCGCCGTTATACTGCCGTTTTTAAGCGGTTTTACTTTAATTTTAGATAAATTGTTTTTAAAATTTAAACAAACGCCAAAAAACTCACTAAAAAGGGCATAATTAAATTGACAATTTTTTGCAAAACCGCTAAAATTACATTATAAAATGTAAACAAACTTTTAAGGAGTAAAATTATGAACAAAAAAACCATACGCGATATTGACGTAAAAGGCAAAAAATGTCTTGTTAGAGTTGACTTTAACGTTCCTATGAAAAACGGCGTTATTACTGATGAAAATAGAATTAACGGCGCACTTCCAACAATTAAGTATTTAATGGATAACGGCGCAAAAGTTATTCTTTGCTCACATATGGGTAAACCTCATAACGTATTTAACGAAGTTATTTCTTTAAACAAAAAGGAAAAGAAGGCGGTTGAGGCTCTTAAAGAAGAAGAAAGGCAAGCCGCTATTAACGAATATTTAGAAAAGGCTAAAAAGGACGCTACTAAATATTCTTTAAAACCTGTTGCAGACAGGCTTAACGAACTTTTAGACGGCAAAGTTACTTTTGCTTTTGATACCGTTGGCGAAGATGCAACTAAAAAAGTTAACGCTTTAAAAGAAGGCGAAGTTGTTCTTTTAGAAAACTTACGTTTTGATAAAGGCGAAGAAAAGCGCGAAGAAGAATTTTGTAAAAAACTTGCTGCTTTTTGTGACGTGTACGTAAACGATGCTTTTGGCACGGCTCACCGTTCTCACGCTTCTACTGCTGCAATAGTTGAATATGGTTTTGTTAAAACTGCAGTTTGCGGTTTCTTAATTGAAAAAGAACTTTCAGTTATGGCTGACTCTCTTGAAAACCCTGTTAGACCTTTCGTTGCAGTATTGGGCGGTGCAAAAGTTGCGGACAAGTTAAACGTTATTTCTAACCTTTTAGAAAAATGTGATTCTTTAATTATCGGCGGTGGTATGGCTTACACTTTCTTAAAAGCACAAGGCTATGAAGTTGGTACTTCACTTGTTGATAATGAAAAAATTGACTACTGCAAAGATATGCTTAAAAAGGCTAAAGATTTAGGCAAGAATTTATATCTTCCAGTAGATGCTAAAGTTGCTAAATCTTTCCCAGACCCTATTGATGCACCTATTGAAACTGTAACTTACAGTGTTGACAATATGCCTGCAACTGAAATGGGCTTAGACATTGGCGAAAAATCAGTTGAACTTTTTGAAAATGTTGTTTTAGGCGCAAAAACTGTTATTTGGAACGGTCCTATGGGCGTATTTGAAAACCCAAGCCTTGCTAACGGCACTGTATCCGTTGCAAAAGCTCTTGCAAAGGCTAAAGATGCAACAACAATTATTGGTGGTGGCGACAGTGCTGCTGCAGTTGCTCAATTTGGCTTAGCTGATAAAATGACGCACATTTCAACTGGCGGTGGCGCTTCACTTGAATTATTTGAAGGCAAAGTTTTACCAGGTATTGCTTGCCTTAACGAAATAGAATAGTAAAAGGATTTTAACTTTATGAGAAAGGCAATTATTGCAGGTAACTGGAAAATGAACTTAACGCCAAGCCAAGGCGTAGCGCTTGTTAACGAACTTAAACCGCTTGTAAAAGATGCAGACTGTGACGTTGTTGTTTGCGTTCCCGCAACTGATATTGATGCGGTAGGCAAGGCAATTAAAGGTTCTAATATTAAACTTGGTGCGGAAAACGTGCATTTTGCCGATAACGGCGCTTACACGGGCGAAATTTCTGCAGATATGCTTTTAGAACTTGGCGTAGAATACGTTGTTATTGGCCACAGTGAAAGAAGGCAATATTTTAACGAAACGGACGAAACTGTAAACAAAAGAACTTTACAAGCACTTAAAAAAGGTCTTATTCCTATCGTTTGCGTAGGTGAAACTTTAGAAGAAAGAGAAACTAATAAAACGGAAGAAGTTTTATATACTCAAATTGTTAACGGCTTAAAGGGTGTTGAAGATTTAACTAAACTAGTTATTGCTTACGAACCTGTTTGGGCTATTGGCACTGGCAAAACTGCAACGAGTGAACAAGCAAATGAAACTATTGGCTATATAAGAAAAACTTTGGCAAAACTTTTCTGTGAAAAGTGCGCTAATGAAGTTAGAATTCAATACGGCGGTTCTATGAAACCATCTAACGCAAAGGAACTTATGGCAATGGAAGAAATTGACGGCGGTTTAATTGGCGGTGCTTCACTTAAAGCCGAAGACTTCTCACAAATTGTAAACTATAATAAATAAGGTTCTATCACGCCATCTGCTTGTTTTTTGACGGAAAAATTCTACGAAATACTTCGCGTTTTGTTCAGTTACAGACCGCGCTGGGTATGCGCCCTCACAAGAACGCTTGTCCTTCTTGCATTTTTCTCGTCAACCGCAAAATTGTATTTTTGCTAAAATCAAGCATATTTTGTGATATAACCTACAATAAAATATTACGTTTAACCACTTTTAAGTGGTTAAATTTTTGATAGAGGTATTAAATGAAAACTAAACCTGTATGTCTTTTAATTATGGACGGTTACGGCGTTACTACTAACGAGTATGGCAACGCTATTGAAATTGCAAACGCGGGCGTTATTAAAAATTACGCTAAAAATTATCCATCAACTTTACTTGGCGCAAGCGGAATGAGCGTTGGTCTTCCTGACGGGCAAATGGGCAATAGTGAAGTTGGACACTTAAATATGGGTGCGGGTAGAATTGTTTATCAAGACCTAACGCGTATTACAAAAGAAATTCAAGACGGTGTTTTTTACGATAACAAACAATTAAATTACGCGGTAGATTGCGCAATAAACGGCGGTAAAAAACTTCACTTATTCGGTCTTTTATCAAACGGTGGCGTTCACAGCCATAACACGCACCTTTACGCGCTTTTAGAACTTTGCAAAAAGAAGAATTTTTCTAACGTTTTTGTTCACTGCTTTTTAGACGGTAGAGACGTTGCTCCAACAAGCGGTGCAAGTTTTATTAATGAACTTCAAGCAAAAATCAATGAAATTGGCGTTGGCACTATAGCGTCCGTTTGCGGTAGATACTACGTTATGGATAGGGATAACCGTTGGGATAGGGTTGAAAAGGCTTATAATATGCTCACTTTAGGCACGGGCGAACTTTCTACTAATTTAGAAAAAACCGTTTTAACAAGTTACGATAACGGCGTTACAGACGAGTTTATGCTTCCAACTAACTACGCGGTTGACGGCAAGGCTGTTGGCTTAATTGAAAAGGGTGATTCAGTTATCTTCTTTAACTTCCGCCCTGATAGAGCAAGGGAAATTACACGTGCGTTTACGGTTGAAGAATTTGACGGTTTTAACCGTAAAGAATATCTTAACCTTAACTACGTTTGCTTTACAAAATACGATGCAACGTTTAAAAACGTTAAAATTGCGTTTGAAAAAATTTCACTTGACAATACTTTAGGTAAGTTTTTAGCAGATAAAGGTTATACTCAACTTAGAATTGCTGAAACTGAAAAATACGCGCACGTAACGTTCTTCTTTAACGGTGGTATTGAAGCGCCTGAAAAGAATGAAGAGCGCGACCTTATTCCATCTCCAAAGGTTGCAACTTACGACCTTCAACCAGAAATGAGCGCATATTTAGTTTTAGATAAGGTTATTGAAGAAATCAATGCCGACAAGTTTGACGTTATTATTTTAAACTTTGCTAACTGTGATATGGTAGGCCACACCGGTGTTTTAGATGCGGCGGTAAAAGCAGTTCAAACAGTAGAAGAATGTGTTCAAAAAATGACAGACCTTATTTTATCTAAGGGCGGTAGCGTTTTAATTACTGCCGACCACGGCAACGCAGATAGAATGTTTGAAGATAAAGACGGTGTTAAACCGTTTACTGCTCATACTACTAATAAAGTTCCGTTTATATTAGTTTCTAACGAATATAAAAACGCTAAACTTAGTGATGACGGCGTTCTTGCAGACCTTGCACCAACGCTTTTAGAAGTGTTAGGCGAAGAAAAACCGGTAGAAATGACTGGAAAAAGCCTTATTATTAAATAGTTTTTGTAAAGACAGTAAAAAATAGTTGTAAAATTAAAATTTATATGCTATAATACTTTAGCATAAAAATAATTAGATTTTTAAGTAGGTGTATTATGTTTAATTTACTTGCGGAAGCAACAGGTGTATTTAGTTGGTATCAAGCGCTTAGCATTATTTGCATTGTGCTTGCAGTTATATCGGCAATTTTCGTTATCATAGTAGTAATTATGCAACCAAGCAATTCAAACGGTGTTGGCGCAATAAGCGGCCACAGCGAAACGTTTTACGGCAAAAACAAGTCTAAAACACTTGAAAGTAAAATGAGAAAGCTTACAATTATTGCAATTGCAGTTTTGGCAGTTTGTATGATTATATTCTTCTTACTACCTAGAATACTTCCATTAGTTGACTAATGAAAACGGCTTACTAAAGCCGTTTTTTTATTCGGTTTTGCGTTATGATTAAAAATATTATTTTAGAAAAATTTAATAGTGGAGAAATAGAGAATTTAGGCTTCAAACGTATATTTGAGGTTTTTTCTGCATCTTCTAATTTAGAAAAAGATATTATTCGTAAAGCCATAACCGAACTTATTGACGAAGGTCATATTGTTTTTGATAGCGGTAGATTTATAACGCTTAAAAACAGTTCTTTTATTAAAGGTGTTGTAAGGGGAAACGAACGCGGTTTTGCCTTTTTAATTACTGAAAGCGGAGATTATTTTATTCCTAACCGCTTATTAAACGGTGCGTTTGACGGAGATACTGTAATTGCTAAAAAAGCGCCTTATAAGCGTGGGGAAAGTGATGAGGTTGAAGTTACTAAAATTTTAGAGCGCGGCGTTAAAAAATTGGTTGGAACGTTTCAAGGCGAAAACGGCTTTGGTTTTGTTATTCCTGATGAAAAAAGGTTTATAGTTGATATTTATATTCCTGTTAAAAGCACAATGGGTGCAAAAACGGGTGACAAAGTTTTGGTTTTAGTTACCGCATACCCTGAAAATAGAAGAAACCCTGAGGGCAAAGTTTTAGAAATTATTGGTAGAAAATACGATTTAAAGGCGGAAGAATTATCAATAATTAAAAATGCAGGGCTTGAACTTGACTTTCCTAAACAAGTATTAAAAGAGGCTGAACTTATTAATACTGAGGTTTTAGATAGCGAGTTTATAGGAAGAAAAGACTTTACAAACGACCTTATTATTACAATTGACGGCGAGGACTCTCGCGATTTTGACGATGCTATTTCTATAAAAGAAAACGTAAACGGCACTATAACTTTAGGCGTTCATATTGCAGATGTTAGCCATTATGTTAAGCCTAACACTGCAATCTATAACGAAGCGCTTAAACGCTCTACAAGCGTGTATTTTCCTGAGCGTGTTATTCCAATGCTTCCTAAAAAGCTTTCAAACGGAATTTGCTCGCTTAACGAAAACGTTAATAGGTTAACGCTTTCAGTTGTAATGGATATTAACGAGCGTGGAGATATGGTTGGCTTTGATATATCTAAGTCAGTTATTCGTTCTAAAAAGCGTATGACTTATACGGCAGTTCAAGCTATTATTGACGGCAACGAAGATGCGCTTAGCGAGTATGAAAGTTTGGTTCCTATGATTAAACTTTGTGAAAAACTTAAGGACATTTTACTTTCAAAGCGCAAGAAAAACGGCACTATTGAAATGGACATAAAGGAAAGCCATATAACGGTAGAAAACGGTAAAATTAGCGTTGAGCCACGAACTAGCCTTGATGCGTATAAAATAATTGAGGAATTTATGGTTCTTGCAAACGAGTGCGTTGCCGAATACGTTTATTATATTGGTGCGCCTTTTTGTTATCGTGTTCACGAAAGGCCTGACGGAGAAAAACTTGAAACGTTTAAGAACTTCTTAAACGCTCTTGGAATAAAAGTAAAATGGAACGCGGAAACTTGTTATCCTAAGAACTTTAGCGATTTGCTTGAAAGTATTAAAGACGAACCTATTTTCGGCGTTGTTAACAAAGTTATGCTCCGCTCGCTTAAAAAAGCTAAATATACAACATCAAACCTTGGGCACTTTGGGCTTTCTAGCAAGTGTTACTGCCACTTTACTTCGCCTATAAGGCGTTTTCCTGACCTTACCGTTCACGCAATTTTAAAGGCTATTATAGACGGTAAAAACGTGGAAGATATTAGCAAAGACAAGGTTGAAGAAATTTGCCAAATATCTTCTGAAAATGAAAGAAAGGCTGACGAGGTTGAGCGCACTATGGACGACTATTATAAGTGTCGCTTTATGCGCGCGTACATTGGCGAAGAGTTTAACGGTATAATTAGTGGCGTAACGAGTTTTGGCGTATTTGTTGAGCTTGAAAACACTGTTGAGGGGCTTGTTAGACTAGAAACTTTACCGCGTGGCAGTTATAAGTTTGACGAAAAAACTTTTTCGTTGTATTCTAATAGTAGATATTACGCTTTAGGCGAGCCTGTTACCGTTAAAATTTTGAGTGCGGAAACAAGTTCAAGGCGTGTTGAAATGCAAATTACAGAAGATAAATATTATTCAAAAAAGTAAAAAATTATGAAAGTAATTACGGAAAATAGGCAAGCAAAATTTGAATATTTTATAGATGAAACTTATACTTGTGGCATCGTTTTAGAAGGCTCGGAAGTTAAGTCTATAAGAAGTGGGGCTATCAATTTAAAAGATAGTTTTTGCACTATTTATAAGGGCGAAGTCTTTTTAAAGAACGCCCACATTTCCGTTTACGAAAAACAAGGAGCGTTTAACAGTAAAGACGCTAAGCGTGATAGAAAATTGCTTCTTAGGCGCGCTGAAATAAATAAGCTTGTTGGCAAAGTTAATGAAAAAGGCTACACCTTAGTTCCGCTATTAGTGTATTTTGAGGGTAGTTTAGTTAAAGTTCAAATTGGTTTATGTAAAGGTAAGCATACTTTTGACAAAAAGAAATCTATTAAGGAAAGGGACTTACAGCGTCATTACGAGCGTGAGTTAAGCGAATATTAAAATTTAATAATTTATGGGGATGCACCGGATTTGATTGGTCGGTGGCGTTGACGTAAGCGTGTCGAAGTTTCCCGAGTGCTTCGTAAAAACGGGAATTTAAATTTAAATGCTGATAATAGAAATTTAGCATACGCTGCTTAATTATAGTAGCTGTCTAATATAGAACTCCGCCGTTCTATAAAGGGCATCATTTTTAGGCGGAACTTTTTTAAAAATCTTATTGCGTTTTTATAAAAGTTATTTAGCAATATGCTACCGTGCAAGTGCGTTCGCTTAGTAGTGCGGTAAAAGACTAAGGCGAAATACACACGTAGAAAGCGCAAAAGACCCGATTAAGACGAGGGTTCAACTCCCTCCATCTCCACCAATAAAAATAGCGAGTAGCAAAAAATGCTACCCGCTATTTTTATTGCATTGTGTAGATTGTTGGAGGGAGTTGAACGAGAACGGCGCATAAGCGCAAAAAAGTTGCCAGTGGCAAGTTTTTTAGTGGCTGACCGAAGATTTTTTGCAACCATAAAGTTAAATATTTTGCATATTGGTTGCAAAAAAGCAAGAGCAACTCCCTCCATCTCCACCAAGAAAAACTTCATCCTACATGGATGAGGTTTTTCAGTTATGATTGCAAAAGTTCACTTAGTGAATTTTAGGCAAGTTATGAGTTATGAGAGGCTTTGCCTCGTGATGATTGGCATAGCCAAGTTGTAGATAACAGGGCAAGCATATCATAACTTTTGCAATAGCAAAATCATAACGGCGAGGGAAAGTGAGCCTCATAACTCTAAACTCATAAGGTTCAACTTTCGTTAACTATGTTCCATCAATAGTGGCAAGTTTTTTAGTGGCTGACCGAAGATTTTTTGCAATCATAAAGTTAAATATTTTGCATATTGGTTGCAAAAAAGCAAGAGCAACTCCCAGCATCTCCACCAAGCGTAACCTAATCCGAACACCATTTCGGGTTAGGTTTTTTATTGCAAAAAGCTAATAAGTGTGGTATAATAAATTTTAAGGGCATTAGTTGTGAAATATCTAGACGACGCAAGTATTTGGTGCAAGGTAGAAGATGGCTACATCATCAACCTTAAAGGCGAGCGCAAAAATAAAATCCCCTACGACTACAACTCGTAAAAGATGGTTTTAGTAAACAAGGAACAAATATGAATACAACCACGAAAAACTCTATGATAGAATTGATGAGATTACTAGCCGCACTTTGGGTAGTATATTATCACAATATGTTTTTTATTTTCAACAACGGAATAAGTGTTTTTAACGATGGCAAAATTTCCGTCGACTTTTTCTTTATTTTAAGTGGTTTGTTTTTTATAAAAAGTTACAACAACTACAAAGACCAATCCCTTATCAATGGTTTTTGGGCTTTTTCTGTAAAAAGAATAAAGGCAATGGGCGTAGCGTTGCCATTAGGGTTACTGTTTTCAACTATCTATTTTATTATTTTCCCGACAAATAATTTTGGAACAAACTTTATTTTTGGATATTTGTGGTATATTCCCACGATGTTTCTCGGTTTTTTGTTTTATTTTCTTGTTCTTAAAATAAAAAACAAAAACCTAAAAGTAGCAACTATTATTTTAACGGTAATTAGTTGCTACATCTTGTTTTTTGTGTGTAACGAAGTTCGTATATTTAGTCCGTTTGCTAGTATAGGATTAGGCATATTAGTTTCTTTAACTCCTAATGTAAAGGTGTTAGAAAACAAAAAAGCAATTTCAATTATTCTTTCGGTAGTGGTAATTGCCTTGTGTGTATATTTAGCATATTTGCCTAAAACCACATACCTTATAGACATAATTTTGATACTTGTATTGTTCCCTGCCTTTTTATATCTTTGCAAGCACTATTCTATCAACGTACCTGCGTTTAACTATTTAGGAAAACTAAGTTTTGGTCTTTACGCAATGCAATGCGTTATAAGGGTTTTTAGAGATTGCAACATTTTAACAAACAATATCGTTAATTTCGTGCTAATTGTTGTTTTAGCCAACGCTTGCTTACTTGTGGATTTTTTAATAAAACAAAAGAGGAAAGTTAATTAAATTCAAAGCCCTAAACGGTTGTCGTTTAAGGCTTTTCGTTTTGCTGTATTTATGCAGGTACAACTGCCGAGCCATAGGTTTGGTTGATAAACTCTACAACGGCTGGACTTGTATCAAGACAAGCACACGTCTTGCAATCAGCACAGAAACATTAGGGCAAAATAGGTGTAGTAAAGGTATAAAAAAGCTAGGGGTGGGCTACTTAACCTGCAAAATCAATCTCTATCGGGAGGGAAAATTTGCCCTAATCTTATTGTTCAATATAGGTATCCCTTTCTCCACCAACAAAAAACGCACTTTTGTCTACTGACAAAGGTGCGTTTTTTGAATGATGTTTGCCTTAGGCAAATGATGTTGGCTTCGCCAAAGGATGTTAGCATCATTTGACACATTGCCAACAAATAAAGACTTCTAAAATTTTGCCGTTCATATAGCAACAACCTGTTGCTTGCCAAAGATGACAGGCTATGGTAAAATATAATCACAACTGTTGGAGGTGGTTATTTTATGGAAACGAAAGATATCATTTACGAATTAAGAACAAAAAAAGGACTTTCGCAAGAAGAACTTGCAGAAAATGTATTTGTTACTCGTCAGGCGGTTTCTCGATGGGAAACAGGCGAAACGATACCGAATATAGACACTCTAAAACTCCTTTCAAAACTGTTTAACGTGTCGATCAACACTCTCCTCGGCTCTCCAAGAGAGCTTGTATGCCAGTGTTGCGGAATGCCTATTGAGGACTGTAATATCAGCCGTGAAACTGACGGAAATTTCAATGAAGAATACTGCCAATGGTGTTATGCTGACGGCGATTACACCCTTGATATTTGGAAACGATATGCTGAAATCGGCGGAAAAGAAAAGCTCGAAGAATTCAAGCGACAATTAATTGATGAACTCAACACACTTTTGAATATCGAAGGTTTGCCCAAGGTGGAAAAGTTAAGCGTGTTGCCGGGTGAGTTTGTCAATTTGGAATACACCCTTCCGAATGGGGAAAAAG
>JAFYTO010000011.1 GCA_017558825.1 Clostridia bacterium | reverse complement strand
TGTGTTAAGCACGCCGCCAGCGTTCGTCCTGAGCCAGAATCAAACCCTTAAGTTTAATTTCTTAAAGCTGAACCGAAGTTCAACTGCTCTAACGATTTTAATTGTCTTTTTGCTGACTGTTTTTTTGGTACATATAATATACTCAATTTTAAATTGACAGAAATCTTTTTTATTACAAATTCTCTTGTAACACAATTCATTTCCTTCTATTCAATTTTTAATCTACTAAGGAAGAACAACAGTTCTTCGAGTGCCTGTCGCAAACGACAGCCTACTTATAATATCACATTACAAAACGCTTGTCAACAAATTTTTAACTGTTTTTAAAGAAATTTTAAATTTTTTTTAAAAACTTTTTTTACGATAATTTTTGACATTTTTAGCGTTCGCAACGTTAATTAAAAATACGCTTTTAAGTTGTGCGATGCTCAATTATTAAACTACATTTAGCGCATTTTGTCAAATGTTTTTTCAACATTTTTTTAAAAAATTTTTTACACACTATATATTGTGTTTTTATTTGCAAATTTTTAATTTAAAACACAATGCCTTTTTATTTTTTTACGATATAATCGCAAATTTTGAAAATTTGGATATTAAAAGCGCTCATTAAAAGTGCAATCTTATAATGAGCGCATATTTTTTATATTATATATTATATATAGAAAAGAAAAATTAAAAAATGGCTTTTTCTATAACGCCGCCACCAAGGCACACGTTATTTAAATAGAACACGGCGTATTGCCCTTCCGTTATTGCACGTTGCTTTTCTTTAAAGTAAACGTAAATGCCGTCATCTTCAATATTAACGGTAACAGCCTGCTCGTCTTGCCTATACCTAAACTTTGCAGTACACTCAAAAGATTTACCATTTGGCGTGCCAGGCATAAAGTTGCAAGACTTCATATACAAGCCCCTGCTATAAAGTTTATCTTCTTCGCCGTGAGCAACGTATAAGATATTGTTTTTTAAATCTTTTTCTATAACAAACCAGCGACCGTCATCACCTGCTTGCCCGCCAATATCAAGCCCACGCCTTTGTCCTATAGTGTAATACATTAAACCGCTATGCTTTCCAAGCACTCTGCCATCATACGTTTTAATGTCGCCCTCTTTTGCAGGAAGATAATTCATTAAAAATTGCTTAAAGTTTCTTTCGCCTATAAAGCAAATGCCAGTGCTATCTTTCTTTTTAGCGGTAGCAAGGCCATTATCCTCGGCAATTTGGCGAACTTCAGGCTTTGTCAAGTTGGCAAGTGGAAACAATACGTTTTCAAGCTGGTTTTGGCTCACTTGATTTAAAAAATACGTCTGATCCTTATTAGAATCCTTTGCTTTTAATAAATAATGAACTCCGTTTTCGTGCAAAATTCCACAGTAGTGACCAGTGGCAATATAGTCTGCTCCAAGTTTTAACGCATAGTCTTTAAACGGGCCGAACTTTATTTCCCTATTACACAAAACGTCTGGATTAGGAGTTCTGCCTGCTTCATACTCTTTTAAAAAGTATTTGAAAACTCTATCCATATATTCTTTAGAAAAATTAACCGTATAGTAAGGAATATCTAAAAGGGCGCAAACTCTGCGCACGTCAGAATAATCATCTTCCGCGGTGCAAGCACCGTTGATATCGTTTTCTTCCCAATTCTTCATATAAAGGCCTATTACGTTATAGCCTTGATTTTTAAGTAGAAGAGCGGCAACGGAACTGTCTACACCGCCACTCATACCTACAACAACAGTTTTTTTGCTCATATTTTTACCATTTACGTTTATTTTTATTATTTTAACATAATAAAATAAAAGTAACAACTATTTTTTGTATTTACTAAATTATATATTTATGATAAAATGTTAAAAGGTAAAGTTTTATGAAACTTAAAGAGTTTTTTAAGGGTAAAAGTTTTATATTTTGTTTTATTGCTTATATTTTAATAACTGTGGTTATTATAGGCTCGTCTTTAACCGACGCTGTTTCGAGCGGAAAACAAAGCGATTTTATTTCGCAAACGTTCTCTAACGTGGTTAAATTTATAACGGGCGGAAGCGTTGACTTAAACGCAAACGGCAATACTGAAAAATACCCCGAAGGCATACAACTTAATAACATCCCAAATCGTGAACTAATGGTTGGCGAAAGCTTCTTTTTAAGTTATGAATTTATAGACGGAAAGGAATATGATTCTTTAACGCCAACGTACTACTCTACCAATACCGACGTTTTGGCCGTAAACTCAAAAACGGGCGAGGTAAACGTTTTATCTACAGGAAGTGCAAGTTTAGGCGTTAAAGAAGAAAGAGCCGTTATAAAATGCGAAGTAGAAGTTACCGTTGGAAACGGCGAATTTATTCCACGCTTAGAAATTATAAAAGGCAGTAGCGAAATTGACGGAAACTATTACTTTAACCCTTTTAATAACATAGGCTCTTTATACTATATATATATTGATACGCAAATTGACCCAAATAGCCTTTCCGTTTACGTAGAAGACGAAGAAGCTTTTGAACTTTTACCATCAACGTCTACCCTTGTGTTTTTAACTAAAAAAGTAGGTTCGTTTGACATTTTAGTTAGCGGAAAGTATAAAAATATTAACACTATTACAAGTGGCTTAGAACAATCTATTACAAAATCTTTTAACGTTAACGTTGTAAGTTCAAATTTAGATAAGCCTACTAATGACTTTGCCTTTACAAACGAAACTATAAACGTTTATAAAAATGAAAAGTGTGAAATTGAGTTTTTTAACGATAGGAGCGATACAAACAGCAACCTTTTAGAAAGCCAAACGTCGCTGTACCAATCCTATGATAGAGATTTGTTAAAAGTAGAAAGTGAAAATAATAAACTATACGTCACGCCTAAAAGCATAGGCACTTTTGAGTATAAAATATATTATAGCGATGGGCTTAGTATTAAAACGGCAATTTTAAACGTTAATTCTATTTTTAAAACTCCTACACAAATAGAGTTTATAAGCACGAATAAGAACGTGGTTTACGGCTACACTACTTACCTATCTATTATTGGAGATGGGCAAAATTTAGATGAAGAAGATTTTATTTGGACTTCAACTAACAAAAAAGTTGCAACCGTTAAAAACGGAAAAGTAATAGGTCAAGGTTTTGGCAAGGTTACAATTACGGCAACGGCAAAATATAATGAAAACGTTAAACTTGAAATTTCGTATCAAACGGTGCCGTCGTTAGAATATTTAATAAGAAAAATTTTAGGGCATTTTATGCTATTTGCACTGCTTGCATTTTTTGCAAAAATAGTGTATTTTAGACTTGCCAACGTAACTATTAGGAAACATGTTTATTTGTTTTCCGTTATATTTACAATTTTAGCGGGAACGTTAACTGCGTTTACTGGCGAAATTTTGCAACTTGACATTTTTGTTTTTGAAAGAGGCTTTTCGTTTGTAGATATCCTTATTAACCTTTTAGGATATGTTTTTGGATTTTTAGTGACAATAGGAATAACAAGCCTTGTTAAAAGGCGTAAAAACGAACAGGTTTAGAACTTTCTAAACCTATAACTGCCCGTAGCCCAACAGGATAAGGCACAAGATTCCGATTCTTGTAGATGCTGGTTCAACTCCAACCGGGCAGACCAACCTAGCCCTTGTTATTTACAAGGGCTTTGTTATTTATGTAAATTTTTATTACTCATAAAAAGTTTACAATCTGTCAATTTTAGGTTATAATGTATTTATATTTTTAAGGCGGTGTATTATGAGCGAATGTACGCATAACTGTTCAACTTGTAAAGACGGAAGTTGCAAGGATAGAAAAAAGTTGACGGTAGACTTTAATAAAGATAGCAAAGTAGATAAAATTATTGCGGTTGTAAGCGGTAAAGGCGGTGTAGGAAAATCACTTGTTTGCTCAATGCTTGCAATAAACGCTAACAATAAAGGGCTTAAAACGGCGGTTTTAGACGCTGATATTACAGGCCCATCTATTCCTAAAATTTTTGGCGTTACGCCTAACCAAAGGGCTATTGGAAGCGAACAAGGCCTTATTCCCGTTACTACTAAAAGCGGGGTTGACGTAATGAGCATAAATCTTCTTTTAGAAGAAGAAACAAAACCTGTTGTTTGGCGTGGACCTGTTATTTCCGCAGTTGTTCAACAATTTTACACGGACGTTTTGTGGAAAGAAAAAGATATTATGTTTATTGATATGCCTCCCGGAACAGGAGACGTTCCATTGACGGTTTTTCAAAGTTTTAAAATTGACGGCATAATAGTTGTAACAACTCCACAAGACTTAAATAATATGATAGTAGAAAAGTCCATTGCAATGGCCAATATGCTAAATATTCCAGTTTTAGGCATAGTTGAGAATATGGCTTATTACGAATGTGAAGAATGCGGCAAAAAGGAATATATTTTTGGTAAAGGCAAGGTTTTAGACGTTGCTAATAAATACGGCGTTCCTGTTTTAGCAAGTTTACCAATAAAACCATCTACAGCACGTCTTGTAGATGAAGGTAATATTGATAAGGTTGACGTGTCTAATCTTGATGACGCGTTAAAAGTAATAATGGAGAATAAATAATATGACACTTGAACAATTTAAAAAAGAAAAAATTGAGGCTATGAAAGCCCACAACCAAGATGCGGTTAGCGCACTTAACGTTTTAATTTCAAAAATAATGAACTTGACAATTGAAAGACGCGCGGAAAATAAGGAAGTTACAGAGGGTGACGTTGACACTCTTATTAAAAAAGTAGAGAAAGAACTTATTGAAGAAAGAGAAGGCTTTGAAAAGGCTGGCAGAAGCGAAAACGTTGCAAGCTTAAACGGTCAAATTGAATGCATTAAAAAATACCTTCCTAAAATGATGAGCGCAGATGAAATTAGAAGCGTTATAGCTTCTCTTGAAGATAAGACTCTTCCTAGCATAATGAAACATTTTAAAATGAATTACAACGGAAAAGCAGATATGAAAGAGGTTTCATTGATAGCAAAAGAGTTCTAATTTGCTATAAAACGCTAAATATTTTACTAAAATTAACAGTTAAAAAGGTTAAAACAGCAAAATTTTAATAAAAAACTTGAAATTTAATAACTTTTAATATATACTGTAAATATTAAACATTAGGAATATTTGAAATGTCTCTTTACGAAGATAAACTTAATTTAGAAAATACAAATAAAAAAGATACGGTTTTAGACGTTAACGCCGAGCCTTTATTTAACGGTGGCGTTACTGAAAACCTTGCTTATGCAGAGCCTAAAAAACAAACTGATTTTGACGTGCTTTATAAAGGCAAATTGCTAGAAGAAAAACTTTCCTCTCAAACTCATGCTGAAATCAGCGGAAATTTAGACGTTACGGAAGAAGTTTTATTTAAAACCGGCGTAGAAGATATAATTTTAGAAGAGGACGCTATGCTTAGCGAAGAAACTCTTTCTTTTAAAGAGCCTGTAAGGCCAGACTACGTTACTGAAGAGGTTTTATTTAGCGATAACGGCGAACAACTTTCAATGGACAGTATGCCTTTTATTAGCGAACCTATTAATAATGAGGAAAACGCACTTATTGAAGATGGCCTTGAAGATGAAACTCAACTTTCTTTTGACGATATTGACGTTAACGTTGATTTAGATGAATCATACGAAGATTTTGAAGGTGAAAAGGTAGATTATAAAAAGAAAAGTTTTGCTGAAAAAATGTTTGAGTGCGACCCAATTATTTTAGAAAGGTATGATGAACTTAAGAATTTACTTTTAATTTACAAAAAAGTTAGGTCGAGAATTTCTAACACTTGTGATACGTTCAAATTTGGCAGTACCCAAATTGCCAAAATTTCAACTTCAGGCAAATCTCTTAAACTTTATTTAAATTTGGAAATGAGCGAAGTAGAGCCTCGTTTAAAATGTAAAGAAGCTGGGCACAAAAAGGCATATGAAGAAGTTCCAGTATTTTTAAAAATTCGCTCTCCTCGTTCTATGCGCAATGCAAAATATTTAATTAATCAACTTGCAACAAAATTTAATTTGGTTGAAAACCCAAAGAGCGTTTTAGTAAACTCAGTTGACATTTTAAAAGAAAAATTAAATTAATAAAAAAGCCGTGATTTCCACGGCTTTTATTTTTTATTATTAAGCGCTTTTCTTGGCTACGTTTCTTGCGCTTGTTCTATTCTCTAAATTAATATCTCCCGCTTTAATAAGCGCAATTTTTGTTAAATACGGACCAACAAGTTCGTAAACCAAAACTGCAAACAACGTTATAGACTGAACCATTACGCCAACTTCGCCTAAAACAAGCGCCTTAGACGCCATTCCTATTGCAACGCCTGCTTGTGGTAAAAGCGTTATACCTAAATACTTAACTATACTGCTATCACAACCCGAAAGTTTTGCACTTAACCCAGCGCCAGTATATTTACCAAATGAACGAACTATTATAAATACTAAACCAACTATAACAACCGCTATTTGACTAAATAAAGAAAGGTCTAACGCCGCCCCTGACAAAACGAAGAATAAAACGTAAAGTGGAGTAGTCCACCTATCCGCCCTTTCCATAAGTTCTTCAGAGAAATCGCAAATGTTGCAAAAAATTGTTCCTAGCATCATACATGTTAAAAGTGGAGAGAATGCTATATGAATTCCGCCCAGCGTGAAGCTTAAGTTGGAAATTGCCACCGTAAACATTATATAAGTTACTGAAATTGCAAGGCGCTTTGAGCGTGAGTGAAAAACCTTTTCCGTGAGCGTAAACAATAATCCTACAAGTGCGCCAAGCCCAAGCGACAACACAACTTCAAGCAATGGCTCTAAAACAACTGAAAGAACGTCAATTTTGCCAACACTAATAGTTTTTGCAACGCCAAAAGATATTGCAAATAACACCAAACCTACAGCATCGTCAAGAGCAACTACAGGAAGTAAAATATCAGTAAGCTTACCCTTGGCCTTATATTGTTTTACTACCATTAAGGTTGCGGCAGGAGCTGTTGCGGATGCCACGGCACCCAAAATTATTGCTGCAGGAAGCGGTAAAACTTCAGGATTACATAAGTGAACAATAATTAAAGCAACGTCAACCAAAGCTGTTGTAAACACGGCTTGAAAAATGCCTATAATAGTTGCCTGCTTACCAATTTTTTTAAGTTGAGAAAGCCTAAATTCATTACCTATTGAAAACGCTATAAAACCAAGAGCTAAGTCACAAAGTATTCCGTAACCGTTAACCTCTTCAAGCGAAGTAAAACCTAAGCCCTTAATGTTTAATGCGCCCAAGCAAAACGGACCTATTAAAATGCCCGTAACTAAATATGCAGTAACTGCAGGCAAACTTAATAATTTTGCAAGCCTTGTTAAAAGCAACCCAACAAGAAGTGCTATTGAAAGTGAAAGTAGTATAAGAGAAGTATTCATATTTTTTACGACCTTTTACTAATAATTTTTTTGTGCGTTTTTAATTATATTACTTTGAATTTTTAAAGTCAATAAATAACACTATTATTTTATTGTAAAATAATAAAAAAGGTTAGATTTTTTTCTAACCTTTTTTGAGTTTAAGTAAAGTATTGTTAAATTTCTACAACTTCTAGAGAATCTCTTACAACTTGCCTTGCTTCTTTAACGTTCGCAATTTCCTTTGACGCCATTGCTTGAGATAAAAGGTTGCCAACTGCCGTGCCTTCAGTTGGACCTACCATAACGCGCTTTTTAGTGTATTTTTTAGCAAGTTCGTTAAGGTACGCATCCTTACTACCGCCACCAACAATGTTAAGAACGTCAAAAGTTTGACCTGTTACTTCTTCAGTTTGCTTAATAACGTTAGCATAAGTTGATGCTAAACTCTTATAAACAACGTCCATAACTTGACCGATGCTTTCAGGCACGTTTAAACCGTGCGTACGACAATAATCTTTAACCGCACCAATCATACTGTCTGGCGCTAAAAAAGCATTATCGTTAAGGTCTACGATAGAACCCACGTCTTCAAGTTTAGCCATATTCATAAGTTCATCGTAACTATACTTGTTGTTAAGTTCCTTTTTAATATTTTGGAACGTCCACATGCCAGTAATGTTCTTTAAAAATCTTATAGTATCGCCGTAACCACCTTCGTTTGTAGCATTAAACTTATAAGCCGTTTCACTTGTGATAGGCTCTTTAAGTTCAGTGCCAAGCAAACTCCAAGTTCCGCTTGAAATGTAAAGCGGAGTTTCGCTATCGCTTGGAACTGCAATTACCGCACTTGCAGTATCGTGAGAAGCAGGCATACAAACTAAAGTTTCGTAGCCAATTTCTTTTGCTATTTCTTCTTTAACTTTGCCAATAACCGTGCCTGGCTTTGTAATATTCCCAAATAATTTTTTAGGAAAACCTAATCTTTCAATAATTTCTTGCGACCAAGTACGCGTTTTAGCGTTAAGCATACCAGTAGTTGATGCGTGAGTATATTCATTTGTTGCTACTCCACACAATAAGTAGTGAAGATAGTCAACAACCGAAATCATTTTTTCCGCTTTGTCAAGTTTACCGCTTAACTTATCGCAGTAAAGTTGATAAATGGTGTTGTATGGAGCGCGTTGAATACCAGTAATAGCATATAATTCTTTGAACGGAATAATTTGCTCAACCTTGTCCATAACGTCTTGCGTACGCGAATCTCTATAAGAGAAAACCTCATCTATTAAATTGCCGTCTTTATCAAGTAAAGCGTAGTCAACACCCCAAGTATCAATGCCAACGGAATATGGAACAACTCCAAGCTTTTTACACTCTTTTAAACCTGCAATAATACTACTAAAAAGTTTTTCAACGTTCCAAATCATTTTGCCGTCACGCTTTTCCGCACCGTTTTCAAAACGATAAATTTCCTTTAAAGTAATGCGTCCGTTTTCAAGGTGACCAAGAATATGCCTACCGCTTGAAGCGCCTATATCAATAGATAAATAATACATAAAATTACTCTCCTTTGTTTCAATAGATATATACTATCATTTTTTACTAATAATTTCAACGCCTTTTTCTCTTTTTAAGGCTTTTTAAATAAATTAGTTCTATCTTCGTTCGTAAGAGCTTTTAAAACGTTTTCGCTTGCAAAAGGAATTTCCTTTCTTACGTCTTTTAATAAAGTTTTTATATACTCTCTTTGAGTATGCTTATTTGCAGGACACGGATTATTGAGAATTGGAAAATCCTTACTAAAAGAATAAACGTCTCTTTCACGAGCATAAATTAAAGGTCTAATAACGGTTAAATCTTGGCGAGTTAATGTTGTTACAGGGTGGAACGTTGAAATTCTCCCCTCGTAAAACATTGACAAAAAGAAGGTTTCAATTAAATCATCGCCGTGATGCCCTAATGCAACCTTGTTACAGCCAAGCTCTTTGGCTTTTCCGTTAAGTGCTCCCCTACGCATATTTGCGCACAGTGAACAAGGGTTCTTTTCCTTTTTTTCTTCAAAAACAACTTGCGCTATTTGAGTTTTTTCTATAACGTATTCTACGCCCAAATCTTCCACAAATTCTTTTAATTTTTGCTTCTCCGTTTCATCATAATCTAAGCCCATATCAACGGTTATAGCAACTAAATCAAACTTTTTAGGATAAAAACGCCTTATTCCATTAAGGGCGCATAAAAGCGCCAAACTGTCCTTTCCGCCAGATAAACCAACGGCAACCTTGTCGCCATCTTCTATCATTTTATAATCGTCTATGGCACGGCGAACGGGGCTCATAAGCTGTTGAAGCGTCATACAATACTCCTTAATTTTTAGTAATTTCTTTTTTTGCCAAGTAATACGCCGTAACCAATCCTACCGCGAATAAAACAACAGCCAATATAACGTCTAAAACGTATATGCCGTTTGTAGCCCAAGAAGAGTAAATTTCATACGAATCTGGATTAAAAAACATAGCGATAATTGAACCGAGTGAAAGCCCGACAATAAACGTAAACGCCAAGTTTTTAATTTTACTAAATATAAACGTTAAAAACTTTGAAAACGTTATTAAACCAAGCGCAAAGCCCAAAGCAAGCGCAATATAAACTAAAAATACGCTCAAATATTCTGCCCAAAAAGTAAAACTAATACTATCTACAAGCGCGGTAAACAAACCAAGCATCATAAGTAACGCCGTAGCACTTAAGCCTGGCACTATTTGAGTTACGCCCATTAAATACCCTACTGGTATAAAGCAAAGAATAAACCACCAAGCAGGTTTTTGAAACAACTCTATAATCGCCACGCTTGAACTAGTGTTTGAAAGTAGCACGCTAACAATGCCAAACACTACTGGAACTATTGCGCCAAAAGCCATTATCATATATGTTTTAGCCGTCTTTTGAACGCACTTAACTTCGTTTAAAACCGCAGGGAAAGCACCGCACATAAGCCCGGCAAAAAGGCAAATCATAGCAAACGGCAAAAGGTTTATAAGGCTTTTAACAAAGACAAAGCCAAGTATCATGCCCGCCGCCACACCTAATAAAATAGGAAGCAAAAAAGCAAAGCATTTTTTAAAGTCTTTAAATATATTGCCAATAGCAAAAAGCATTTGCGCATATAATCCAAAAATAATTGCTATAGTCGAACCGCTTATTCCTGGAACAATTACGCCTATGCCTATTAAAAACCCAAGCAATGCGCTTTTAAGCCACGTTTTTTTATTATACTTTTCAAGTTCTAAATTAATAGTACAACTTTCCATAATTCACCTTTTTATATAGTAGCATATATCCAATGTTTAGTCAATGCTTAACATTGTTATAGACATAATTTTACCATTTTTGCGCTACATACGTTTGACAAGTTAGTCAAAAGCCTCTATAATATTTATTACATTGTTATTATATATATAACAATAGTATATATAAATGGAGTAAGTAAATGAAATTTTATTTGCACGACAGTAATGAGGTTTTAGCCGAAATAAAAGCAAGTGCTGAAGGCTTTACTACAGAAGAAGCCAACAAACGCCTTGAAGAAAACGGCAAAAACAAACTTGCAGAAGGTAAAAAGATGTCTTTAATTAAAAGATTTTTCCTTCAACTTGTAAACCCAATGATTATAGTATTGTTAATTGCAGCAGCTATTAACCTTGCAACCGTAATTATTGAAAATTCTATGGGCGGTAACGAATCGTTTGCCGAATTCTTTATTATCGTAGGCGTTGTATTATTAAATGCAATACTCGGCGTTATTCAAGAAGGCAAGGCAGAACAAGCCATTGAAGCGCTTAAAGAAATGACGGCTTCTACTTGTAAAGTATTGCGTGACGGTACTTTAAAAGCTATTAAGAATGAAGACGTTGTTGTGGGCGATATTATCATTTTAGAAGCTGGTGACGCAGTTCCTGCAGACCTTCGTATTTTAGAATGTGCATCACTTAAATGTGAAGAAGCTGCTCTTACAGGCGAAAGCGTTCCCGTTACTAAGCAGGCAGAAGTTTTAGAGCTTGGCGAAAACAAAGATATTACACTTGGCGATAGAAAGAATATGCTTTATATGGGTAGCACGGTAGTTTACGGTAGAGCAAAAGCCGTTGTTGTTGCTACTGGTATGGATACCGAAATGGGTAAGATTGCAAACGTTCTTGCTCAAACGGAAAACGAAGTTACACCACTTCAAAAGAAGTTAAACTCTCTTTCTACAATTTTAAGTTTCTTAGTATTAGGTATTTGCGTGTTCATTTTTGCGTTCAAAATTATTATGGACATTGAACTTGGCATTACTTTTGAAACTATTTTAGAAAGTTTCATTTCCGCAGTTTCACTTGCCGTTGCTGCTATTCCTGAAGGTTTAGCAACAGTTGTTACAATAGTTTTATCTATGGGTATGACTAAAATGGCTAAAAACAAAGCCGTTGTTAAACGCTTAACAGCAGTTGAAACACTTGGTTGTACACAAATTATTTGTTCAGACAAAACTGGAACACTCACTCAAAACAAAATGACGGTTGTTGAACATTTTGGTGACAATAAAGAAAAAATTGCTACCGCAATGGCTCAATGCTGTGACGCTGTTTTAGATAAAGAAACTTTAAGCGCAAAAGGCGAACCTACTGAATGTGCGCTTGTTAACTTTGCTTATAGCGTTGGCGTTAATAAAAATGACGTTGATAGCGCTTACCCAAGAGTTGGCGAAGCTCCATTTGACAGTATGCGTAAAATGATGTCAACAATCCACGCTTACGACGGTAAAGTTCTTCAATTTACAAAAGGCGCACCAGACGAAATTTTAAAGCGTTGCACTCATTATATGGAAAACGGCAAAGCCGTAAAATTAACTGATAGCAAGCGTGAAGAAATTTTAAATGCCAACAAGCAAATGGCAGACAAAGCGCTCCGCGTTTTAGCAGTTGCTGAAAAAGCATACGATGCTTGCCCAAGCTTTAATGAACCAAGTGAAATTGAAACAGACCTTGTGTTCCTTGGCTTAACGGGCATGATTGACCCTGTTAGACCTGAAGTTAAAGATGCTATTGCTCTTTGTAAAGAAGCCGGCATTAGACCTATTATGATTACGGGCGACCATATTGACACCGCAGTTGCTATTGCAAAAGAACTTGGTATTATTACTGATGCTTCTGAAGCTATGATGGGCGCTCAAATAGACGAACTTTCGGACGAAGAATTTGAACAAAGATTAATGACTTTATCCGTATTTGCAAGAGTTCAACCTGAACACAAAGTTAGAATTGTTACAACGTTTAAAAAACTTAATTACATTACTGCTATGACTGGTGACGGCGTTAACGATGCTCCAAGTATTAAATGTGCAGACATTGGCGTTGGTATGGGTATTACAGGTACAGACGTTACTAAAGGCGCTGCCGATATGGTACTTCAAGACGATAACTTTGCAACTATTGTTGATGCGGTTGGCGAAGGTAGAAGAATTTATGAAAATATTCGTAAGGCTATTCAATTCTTACTTTCAAGTAACCTTGCCGAAGTTATTTCAATGTTCCTTGCAACAATTCTTGGCTTTACACTTTTAAGGCCAATGCACCTTTTATGGATTAACCTTATAACCGATACTTTCCCTGCTCTTGCACTTGGTATGGAACCTGGCGAAAGCGACATTATGAAGCGTAAACCAAGAAACCCTGGCGAAAGCATTTTTGCAGGCGGTATTGGCATTAACGTTGTATTACAAGGCGCGTTTGTAGGCATAGTAACGCTTTTAGCTTTCTTAATTGGTCATTGTATTGAAAATAACGGCGTTTGGGAATGGACATTCCACGATATAGATAACCTTGCCAACGATGGTATGACGATGGCGTTCTTAACACTTTCACTTACGGAATCTTTCCACTCGTTTAACGCTCGTTCAGTTAACCACTCGTTATTCAGCGTTAAAAAGCAAAATATATGGCTTTGGGGCGCATTTGTGTTGTCACTTATATTAACAATCTCTGTAATTTATGTACCGTTCCTTGCAGGCATTTTTGAGTTTACGGCAATTTCACCTACTGAGTTTATGATAGCACTTGGATTATCTGTTCTCATTATTCCATTTACTGAAATTTCAAAACTTATTAATAACGCAATTGTAAATAGAAAGAAAAAATAATAAACTAAAAAAGAACTGACTTAAAGTCAGTTCTTTTTTTATGCTTTCATATTTTTAACCTTGCAATTAAAAGGTGTGGTTATCTTTTATTATGCAACGCTTATTTTTGTCCACATAGTAGTTATTTTTTCATTTGCGGTATCGTTAAAGTAGTTCATTAAAACGCATCTATCTATAACTTCTTTTGAAGGGTATTGTGCTGAAAATTGCCTACCTAAAGTATCTGTTTTTACAACGTAGTTTCCGTTGCCAAAGAAGTAACCAAGGTCAACCTCGTATTGCCCATCTTGAGCGCCGTAATTATCAATAACGTAATCATAAATTTCACTACCTGCAATGCAGCTAACGTAACCAATATAATCCATATTTCTTTTTACTGCATCTGCGCCAGAAACAAATTCAATAAACTCGTTTGCAATATCTTCATTTGTTGAAGTTGCAGGAATGCACCAGCCGTCAAGCCAAAGGTTAGAGCCTTCCTCTGGAACTTCATATCTAAGCGTAACGCCGTCTTCTTCAGCTTCATCCATTGCGTAAACGGCATCGCCACTCCAAGCAAAATAAATATCAATGTTGCCTAAAACAATGTCGTTTTTGCCGCTATCAACTTCTAAGCCCCAGCTCTTTGTTTTTAATGATTGAAGTTCAGCTTCTACCGCATTTATAACGTCAGTTTCGCTATTGTTAAAATAAGCACTTAAAAGAGCTCTATAAGCTTCTAAAGTAATTGCACCGCTTTCATAGCTTTGTTTTGCCAATAAAAGTTCGTTTTTAAAATGCTTTGCAAGGCCAATAAAATACGTGTCACGCATGCTGTTTTTAATAGTGAACTTGTACTTACTGTCCCAAAGTGACGACCAAGACTGCATCTCTACACTGCTAACTTTATTATCATTATACACTAAACCAAGCGTACCCCACATATAACCAGCGGCATAAGTTGCTAAGCTATATTCGTTGTTTTCGCCCCAAGTAACGCTTTCAAGCGTACTTTTAATAAATGGAGAAACATTAGTATTATATGTGCCGTTAGCGTCAAGAGAAAGTGGTTTAAGCATTCCTTCACGCGCCATTTTTTCAATCATATAATCTGAAGGGCAAATAACGTCATACTCATCTCCCCTCTTAATATTAGTGTAGAGCTCTTCTAACGTGCCGAAAGTTGCGTATTCAACTTTTACTTTAGTGCCCGTTTTTTCTTCGTAATAATCTTCAAATTCATCAAGCAAATCTTCGTCAATGTAATCTTCACAGTTGCTTATTCTAAAAGTAACCGCATCACTACAACCTGTTACAGAAATTAAAGGCAAAGTAAGTGCCAAACTTAAAATAATAGATAAAATTTTGTTTTTAATTTTCATAAGCCCTCCTACTTTTTATTGTTTTGCAATTTTTTAGATGCTTGTATATTCATTATTATAACAACTATTATCATTATAATAACAATAATTGTTGTAAGCGCCCTCAATGCAGGAAGCGCTGAATTTTTTTGATTTTTAACCGCTGAATATACATAAGTTGAAATAGTATCAAACTCGTATGGCCTTGTATAAGCCGTTATCATATAATCGTCAAGCGATAGCGTAAGTGCAAGCATAAAGCCACTAAATACGCCCGGCATTATTTCAGGCAATACTACTTGCCAAAGTGCCTTTCCTGGAGTGGCTCCAAGGTCTAAAGCGGCTTCGTATAAACTGCCGTCCATTTGCTTAAGCTTTGGAATAACGGAAAGAACAACGAACGGCGTACAAAGAGCTACGTGGCCTATAATTAAAGATGCGTAACTTCTATTTATGCCAATGAGCGCAAAAGTAAGCGCGAGTGAAATTGCTGTAACAATTTCAGCGTTAATAACGTTAATTTGCGAAGCGTTCTTTACACTTTTGCCAAACCAGCCTTTATTATAGAAAATACCTATTGCGCCCAAAGTGCCTAAAAGCGTTGAAATAAAACCAGCAACTATTGCTAAAAACAACGTGTCCAGTATCATTTTAGTAAGCTTTTCATCAGTAAATAACTTTTCATAAAGTTTTAATGAAAAACCGTTCCAGTCGCCAATAATTTTGCTATTGGTAAAACTGTATAACACTAAAACGAATATAGGAACGTAAATAAAAGCCAACGCTAAAACGAGGTAACAACCTGAAAAAACTTTTTTCATAATTCTTCCTCCCTAGTTTTAGTGCGTTTAGAAAGCCCGTCTGTAATAAGTGTTGTAACGAACATTATTACAAGCATAATAAGCGCTATTACAGAGCCAAAATTCCAATTATCGCCAGGACCAAACCAAGTTTCTATAAGTTTACCTATAATGGTTACTTTGCCGTTACTGAACGTGTCACTTATAACGTAACAACTCATAGAAGGCAAAAATACCATTGTTATACCGCTAATTATACCAGAAGTAGAAAGTGGAAGCGTAACAGATAAAAATACCTTTATAGAGTTAGCACCAAGGTCACAGGCAGCCTCTTCGTAACTTTTATCAATTTTAATAAGAACGCTATATAGCGGTAAAATCATAAACGGCAAATAATCGTAAACCATACCTATAATGGTATTAAGATAATTATACTTGCCAAATAAACCTACAAGCGTTAAAATTTCTTTCATAGCCATTGCTCTCAACACAAAGTTTATCCACATTGGCATTATAAATAAAAGTAATAAAATACTCTTTTTAGCACTTTTTATTTTAGAAAGTATAAACGCTACGGGATAGCCTATAAGCAAGCAAAATAACGTTGTTATAAGACCTATGCCTATACTATAAAACAAGTTTTTTAATGACGTGCCGTCAGTAAAAAACCAAATAAAGTTCTCTAATGTAAATTGACCCGTTTTAGAAGTGAACGCATAATAAACTACTAAAAGTAACGGAAACACTACAAAAAGAACTAAAAATACACCGTAAGGAATACACAAGTCCTTTCTTGAAAAGCGAAGTCCTTTCATTATTTTGCTTCCTCCACTTTTAATTTAAGCTTAATTTTGTCGCTTGGAATTTTAACGCTAACTCTATCGTTTTCGTTCCAAGTATATTCCGTATCGCAAACAAAGTCTTCCTCTTCTTCATCAGTTCTAATTATAACTTGATAGTGGTCACCTTTGTACACAATAGAAATAATAGAACCGCAAGCATCGCCGTCAACGTCATTATCAATAATTTCTATATCTTTTAAGCCAACTTCAACTTTAACGTCAACGTCAGTAAGGTCAATCTTTTCACCCGTCTTAGTAATTAAATAGCCTTCATCATCTAAATAAGAGCCTTCATAAAGTTGAGTAACGTCACAGTCAAATTCTCCGTCTGCAAAGCAAACTTTATTATTTTTGTTAATGTAGCCATCATACACGTTAGAAACGAATTCTTTGTGCATTATGTGAATGTTGTTATGAGCTATTATAATTCCAACCTTTTCGCCTTTTTCATAGCATTTAGTAGATTGAATTTCAACTTCGGTTTTACCTACCATAAGCGTCATTTGATAGTGAACGCCTTTGAAGATTGAACTAATAATTTCGCCTGAAACCGAACCTTTTTCAACGGATACAATTTCAACGTCTTCAGGTCTAACTACAACATCAACTTTTTCATTTTTCTCAAAATCATCAATACAGTCAAAAACCTTGTTCATAAATTTAACTTTTCTATCGCCAACCATTGTTCCGCTAAATATATTGCTTTCACCAATAAAGTCAGCAACAAAAGAGTTTTTAGGCTCGTTGTAAATATCTTGAGGAGTGCCTATTTGTTGAATTTTACCGTCTTTCATAACTACAACGGTATCACTCATAGAAAGCGCTTCTTCTTGGTCGTGCGTAACGTAAATAAAGGTGATACCCAATTTTTCGTGCATTGCTTTAAGTTCAACTTGCATTTCCTTACGCATCTTAAGGTCAAGCGCGCCAAGAGGCTCGTCTAAAAGCAAAATTTCAGGCTCGTTAACTATTGCACGAGCAATGGCAATACGTTGTTGTTGCCCACCTGAAAGTGTTGTAACGCTACGTTTTTCAAAGTCTTCAAGGTCAACCATTTTTAAGGCTTTTTTAACCTTTTCTGCAATTTCAGACTTTGTGTATTTTGCCATAACTTCTATTTCATTTCCGTTTTTATCTACACCAGCTGTTTTAATTCTTTTTAATTTTAAACCGTAGGCAATATTTTCATAAACGTTGAGGTGTGGGAAAAGAGCATACCTTTGGAACACCGTGTTTACAGGGCGTTTGTATGGTGGCAAATCCGTTATATCAACGCTATTTAAATAAATTTTTCCTTGAGTAGGTTTTTCAAAGCCCGCAATCATTCTAAGCGTTGTTGTTTTTCCGCAACCGCTTGGTCCTAAAAAGGTAATAAATTCGCCCTTTCTAACATATAAATTTATATCGTTTACCGCAGGCGTTCCGTCATAATTTTTTGTAACGCCAATAAGCTCTATAATCTTGCTTGTTACAACTTCTTTTTCCATACTTTTTTCTTTTGCCATACTTTCTCCTCTCTATATTAAAGCCTCAACTTTCGCCTTTTTCTTTAAAGTGTTTTAGTAGTAAATATATTCTTTAAAACGTTGGTGGTGAAGATATCCATAAGAACTTTGCAGTTTGCTTTCTAACGTTTATTATGTAGTGACTTTTATCTGAAGCAAAATAAAAGCTTTCGCCTTTCTTTACGCTATACTTCTTTTTACCTAAATGAATTACAATTTCCCCTTCTAAAACGTAACCGAATTCCTCACCTTCGTGCGGAACGTCTTCTTCAGTTGCGCTGTTAGGGTTTAACTCTAAAAGCATAGGCTCCATCATATTTTTTTGAGCGTTTGGAACAAGCCAATTAGCAACGCTAGTTTCCGTGCGCTTTTCAATAAAATCGTTTTCAGTAAAAACTATTTTTGCCTCTTCCTCTTCACTAAAAAAATCTTTAAGTGAAGTGCCTAATGCAGATAATATGTCAATGAGTGTTGCAATAGACGGGCTTGTTAAGTCGTTTTCAAGCTGAGAAATATAGCCCTTTGTAAGCTCACACCTATTTGCAAGTTCTTCTTGCGTTAAGTCACATTGAAGCCTTAACTCTTTAATTTTGTCGCCTAATACCATAATTACCTCTAAGATTAGAGAATTTAAACTTTTTGTTTAATAAAACTAAACAAATTAATTATATAAATACTAGTATTTATTGTCAACTATTTTTATAAACATTTTAAATAATTATATAAAATATATTCGTTTTTGCAGGCAAAATATTGTTTTGAATAAAAAAGGCTAACGTTAAACGTTAGCCTTAAAAAAAATATATATTAATTTATATTACGCTTTTTTGAAGTTTTTTACAGTAATTGTTGTGTTAGGAATAACAACAAAATCAAAGTCGCTAGCTTCAGTTAATTTGGTAAATAACTCATAGTCTTCTTCGCCTTCTTCAATTTGCATTTTTTCTATAGACTTAACACCGTCAACGTATTCGTATAATTCGCCTTTTACGTTATCGTGAGCGTATTCAAAAGTTTGAGAATAATCAATTTCATCAGTATCTAAATTACGATCGCCAACATATTTAACGTGGTGCATGCCGTCTTTATCAGTTTCAGTTTCATCACGAAGAGCAACAAGGTTTTCTAACGTGTCAGTATCTGCTTTAACTTTACCAAATACGCAGTAGTCGGCATTGCTAAACACGCTTGCATCGTCAAGTAAAATTGCAAACTTAATTTTTGCAGTATCGTATTTAGGGTAACCCTTATTAGAGTCTGGCTCTCTAAGCATAACAAGCGAACCTGCTTCTGCCTTTAACTTACTCTCAAACCCGTTTCTAGTAAATTCACCATAAAGACCTTCGCCTTCATAGTCAAGTTTTTTATATTCGGAATTTTCAACTTCGTAATCGCCTAAAACTATATAAGAACAGTCTTTGTTATAAACGAGAGCAGTATCGTTTAAGAAGCCGTCTTTTACAGCGGAAAGAATTCTTTTGCACGTTTCAGGAGCAAAAGTTTTATATAACGTTATAGTAGCGTTAATAGTTTGGTCTTGCCCGTCAGCATCTTTATAGTTAATGTCAAAAGTGACGTCTTGACACACGCTACCTTCTGCCCTATAAGTACAAGCACCTAAAGTTAAAGTAGCAACTAAAACAAGGCACGCCACAACTAATTTTTTTAACAAATTTTTCATAAAGCCTCCAATATTAAACGGTATATTCCGTAAAATAATCACAAATAAAAATATTTAAAAAACAAATAACCAAGCCCTATAACCGCCGCCAAGCCAAGCGCAACCGCAATTGCCACACGAATAGCAGAAATAGGAGTTTTTCCCGTTGATTTTCCAGTATTTCCATTTACGCAAACAGCGTAATCTTTTTTCCTATATCTAAAATGTAATAAATGTATAGGCAGTAAAGCATACTTGTACGTTACTGCTTTATGAGTAGTGCTTACGCTTACGTAATCAACAACGTCACAATACTCTCTTGCAATAATGCTGCTTTTAATTTTAGCATCCATATTGCCTTTTGCCTCACCCCACGCTTCTTCTATAGGTTTCTCATACCTACGAGCAACGTAACCTGTTAGATAATCTTTATTATACACCTTAATGGTATCGTAATTAAAAGGCAAAAGATTGTTTAACGTTTTTTGGCTGTAAGTTGTTCCTGCGTTAATCATAACGTCATCAAAATTATGCGAATACGTTCCAGAAATATAACGCCAAACTATGTAAGTTTCAGTTCTTCTATTTTTACCGGAGCCAACAGTGCGAGTGCGCCTATTACCCACACGTCCGTGATAAGTTGAAAAAGTGCTGCTATCAAAAGTAAAGCACGGTTCGTACATAGAACGCACGTTATTAACCGTCAAACTTTTTTTGAATTTTCTTGGAGCAAAAATTTGCTTTTTTGCCCAACTTTTAGCCCTTTCTACGCCCTGCTCTTTATCAATAGTAAAAGGATATACAACGTTTGGTTTAAGCCCTATAATTTCCTCACTTTTTAATATATGTGAAGTTGCGCAATATGGGCAAACGGTGGCAATTTCGCCACGAGGCAAAATAACAACTGCGCCACAGTTTTCGCAACGGTAACTATCGGCTTCATCATCCCAATTTTCAGCTTTTCTAAACGCTTCTTCTATCTCTATTTCTTTAACTAGGTTACTTTTTTCAAAGTCCGTTATTTGACCGCAATGCTCGCATTTTAAACATTGTGTTGCAGGGTCAAAAACCATATTAGACCCACAATTAGAGCATTTACTATAAACTGTTTGAGCGCTAGATTGCTCGCTATTATATTCCTTTTCAAACTCACTAGCCATAAATATTAATTATGCGTTAAGTTCGTTTATAAGCTCGTCAACGTCAATGCCGTGAACCATAGCAGCTTCTTCAATAGTTTCGCCGTGAGCAATAGCACATCCTAAGCAGTGCATACCGTGGCTCATTAAAATTTCTGGTGCTTTTGGGTTTAATTCAACCGCTTCCATAATAAGTGTGTTTTTATCTATTTTCTTTTCCATAATAATACTCCTTTAACCTCTATTTAAGTTTTGTTCCGCATGAAGGGCAGAATTTAGCACTTGCTCCAACTTCCGCACCGCACTCTATGCAAAACGCCTTTTTTGCTATTTTTTGACCACATTCTTGACAAAATTTAGCACTTGCGCTTATGCCAGCCCCACAGCTAGGGCAAATTGCGCCCGCTGTTTTTCTTTCTTCGCTTTTTGCAGGAGCAGATGAACGCATTGCTTCCGCAAACATTTGCCCTAAGCCAAGCCCAGCACCTAAACCAACGCCAGCGCCAGCCATTCCGCCTCCTGGATTCTTAGCAGCGTCTTTCATAGCTTCGGCAGCGGAAACTTTCATTAACACGTCAGTCTTGTCGCCCAAAATTCCAAGCTTCGTTCTCTCGTCAAACGCTTTTTCTACTTCTTGTGGAACAGACATATTTTCAATAGCCAAGTTGCAAAGTTTTAAACCGATGCTATTAAAACTTGTTTGAACTTTACGCTTAACTATTTCATTAAACTCTAACGTGTTTCCTGCTAAATCAAGAGCTGAAATTTTACTTTCGCCAATAGCGTCAGTAAGAGTTGAAATAAGCATTGATTTTAGATAGCCTGTAATATCTTGCGATGAGTAAGATGAATTGGTACCAAAAAGTTCTTTTAAGAATATTGTTGGGTCATCAACTTTAAAAGCAAATGAACCAAAGCCGCGCACTCTAACCATACCAAACTCTGGGTCACGCATAATAATAGGGTTTTGTGTTCCCCACTTAATATCTGTAAATTGTTTAGTGTTTATAAAATACACGTCAACCGTGATAGGAGTTTGAAAGCCATATTTCCAAGCAGTAAGTTTAGAAAGAATTGGAAATACTTGAGTTTTTAAATTATATAAACCTGGACCAAAAACGTCAGTAACCTCACCTTTATGCACGAATACTGCGCATTGAGATTCACGAACGGTAAGCGTAGATTTATCATTTACTTCACGCCCGCCTTTTTTAAACGGGTATTTATATACGATTGTATCTTTACTAGGGTCAGCCCATTCAATATTTAAACGAAATAAAGCCATAAATGCCTCCTTTTTTTAAAAATTAACAACGAGCTAATTTCTTTTATGTTAGTATAACATAAACAACTTATTTTTACAACAATAATTTAAAATTTTATTTACTATACACGCTATTTTTGCAATTTTTTTAAAAAACATACCTGTATCGCCTAAATTTAAAAAATAATATCGCAAAAAAATGATTGCTTTTATCAAAAAAAGCAAATAAAAACCGTTTGGCATAAAGCCAAACGGTAATTAATTATAATGTGGTAAAAATTATTCAGCAACTGCTGTAGCGCCTGCTGCTTTAAGAGCTTCAACCATTTTGTCAGCTTCTTCTTTAGGAAGGCCTTCTTTAACAGTACCCATCTTTTCAACCATGTTTTTAGCTTCAACAAGGCCAAGACCAGTAATTTCTCTAACTGCTTTGATAACAGCAATTTTGTTTGCGCCAACTTCTTTTAATACAACGTTGAATTCAGTCTTTTCTTCAACTGGAGCTGCTTCTGCTGCTACTGCGCCTGCTACTGCAACTGGAGCTGCTGCGCTAACGCCGAATTCTTCTTCGATTGCTTTAACAAGACTGTTAAGTTCTAAAACAGTCATACCTTTAATTTCTTCAATAATTTTTGCAATATCTGCCATTTTTATAATCCTCTCTTTTAATTTTTTAATTTAGATAGCCGTTAGGCTGTTTGTTTGGCGATTATTCGCCCATTTTTTCAGCAACTCTGTTAAGAGCAACTGCTAAGCCGCGTACGATATTTGAAAGCGTACCAGCCACTTGTGCATAAAGTGCTTCTTTTGAAGGAATAGCTGCAAGAGCTTCTACACCTTTCTTATCAAGATATGCACCGTCAACGTATGCACTTTTTGCAAAAAGTTTGTTATCAAACTTCTTTGCGTTAGTTATAACGATTTTAGATGCGCTAACTTCGTCTTGACCGAAAGCAACTGCCGTTGTACCGTTAAGGTCATTATCAAATGCAGTTACACCTAAATCATTAAATGCCTTTCTTACCAATGTGTTTTTAAGCACTTTGTATTGAACGCCGGCTTTTCTAAATTCATTTCTGAACTCTGTATCTTCTGCAACAGTTAAACCTTTATAGTCAACTAACACTACAGATTTGCTTGCGCTAATTTTTGCCTTAATTTCTTCTACAACCTGCTTTTTAGCCTCAATATTTGCTGACAATGATTTTACCTCCATTATTATTTTCCCGTAAAAAACCGCCCCTTACCGAGTAGCGATAAAGGGCGGACTAATATTATATATAGTTAGTGCGCTATTTAACGAACCTCGGCTGGTGAACTTACGTTTCTTAAAAACCTGCTTTCTACGGCTGTTTTGTTGTTATGCGGTTATTTTAACATACCGCCAATGTTTTGTCAAACGTTTTTACGCGTTTTTATTTGCTACTTTTACGCCAGGGCCCATAGTGCTTGCAACAGTAATACTCTTAATGTATTGACCTTTTGCAGATGCAGGCTTAGCTTTAATAATAGCATCTAAAAGTGCTTGGTAGTTTTCAATAAGTTTTTCTTTACCAAAGCTCTTTTTGCCAATTGTGCAGTGAATAACTGCAGTCTTGTCAAGTCTGTATTCAACTTTACCAGCCTTAACGTCTTTAATAGCTTTTTCAACGTCCATAGTAACTGTGCCTGACTTAGGGTTTGGCATAAGGCCTTTAGGACCTAAAAGTTTACCAATTCTACCAACGACACCCATCATGTCTGGAGTTGTAATAACAACGTCAAATTCAAACCAGTTATCTTTTTGAATTTTTGCAACGATGTCTTCTGCGCCAACGTAATCTGCGCCAGCTTGTTGAGCGATGTCTGCCTTGTCACCTTTAGCGATAACTAAAACTCTAGCAGTTTTACCAGTTCCGTTAGGGAGAACGATAACGCCTCTAACTTGTTGGTCTGCTTGTTTTGGGTCAACGCCGAGTTTTGTGTGGAACTCGATAGACTCGTCAAAGTTTGCTTTTGCAGTGCTTAAAACAACGTCAATAGCGTCGCTTAAGTCGTAAAGTTTTGTTTTATCATAACTCTTTATGCTTTCGGCATATTTCTTTCCATATTTCATTATATTAGAATCCTCCTTGTGGTACATGCAAGGCGACATTATAAATTTGCGCGCCTCTCCCACTCACCTTTTATTCTTCTACGGTTACACCCATACTACGAGCAGTACCTTTAATCATGCTCATGCAAGCTTCTAATGAAGCAGCGTTTGTGTCAACCATCTTGATTTTTGCAATCTCTTCTACTTGCGCCTTTGTAAGTTTTGCAACTTTGTTCTTATTAGGTGCAGCACTTGCAGTTTCAATACCGCATGCTTTTTTAATAAGTTCTGGAGCAGGTGGCGTTTTAAGAATAAACGTGAACGAACGGTCTTGGTATATTGTAATAACAACTGGAATTACATATCCTACTTTATCTTGAGTTTTTGCGTTAAACTCTTTTGTGAAACCTGGTAAGTTAATACCGTAAGGTCCGAGTGTTGAACCAACTGGTGGTCCTGGTGTTGCTTTTCCGGCTTGTAACTGTAATTTAACTACAGCAGTAACTTTTTTAGCCATAAAAAAATCCTCCTAATGTGGTACGTGCAAGGCGACTTGAAAATATTTGAACGCCTCTCCCACTATATTCTAACGAAATAAATTCGATAGTTTTAATTTAATACTTTAAGTTGAACGTAATCTACTTCAACTTCCGTTTCAGTGTTAAACATAGCAACTTTAACTTTTGCCTTTTGGTTAGCATCGTTAAGGTCTAAGATAATACCTTCAAATCCGTCAAGCGGACCAGAAACGATAGTAACCTTATCGCCTTTATTAAAGTTAGCGTTTTCAACAACGTCTTCAAGGCGCATGCGTTTAACCTCGTCTTCCGTAAGTGGTAACGCCTTGCCTTGAGGGCCTACGAAACCAGTTACGCCACGAGTGTTAGTAATCATAAACCAAAGTTCGTTTGAATAAACTAATTTAATAAATACGTAGCAAGGAAGAACCTTTTTTAAAACGACCTTCTTTTTGCCGTTTTTTTCTTCAATAGTTTCTTCCATAGGTATTTTAACTTCAAGTATTTGACCTTGTAAGTTGCTATTTACAACCATTTTTTCGAGGGTGTCTTTAACCATAGCCTCGTAACCGGAATAAGTATGAATTACATACCATTTTGCTGTTTGAGCCATTGTAAATACCCCTATTAAATATTAGTCAAAAGCTTGAGCAATTGACTAAGACCGAAATCCATTAAAGTTATGACAACTAAGAAAAGCATAACAACGCCTAAAACAACGCCTGTTTGCTTAACTACTTTGCCAAATGAAGGCCAAGACACCTTCTTGATTTCGGAAAATACTTCTCTTATTTTTTTGCCTATTCTTTGGAAGAAATTAGGCCTTTTGTTTTTAGGTTGCTTTTTAACTGCAACCTGCTTAGTTTTTTCTTTCATTTTACACCTCAACGGCCCCTGCCGTTTTACGACTTTTTATAAACAAAAAACAACCGCTATTATTTTGTTTCTTTGTGTGCAGTGTGTTTTTTGCAGAAAGGACAATATTTGCTAAGTTCAATTCTGTCTGGTGTGTTCTTTTTGTTTTTATAAACGTCATAGTTTCTTTGCTTGCATTCTGTGCACGCAAGAGTTATTCTTACTGCATTACCTTTTGCCATTTTCAAAATCCATCCTAAAAAATTAACACCCCCTATTTGGAGTGCTTTACTATTTTACATTATCGAATTTTTTTTGTCAACTTTTTTTAGCGGTTTTGCAAAATATTTTTAAATATTATATATAATAGGCAAATTACACTATATTTAGACTTTTTGCGCACTTACACACACTATACGTTGTGCTCTTTTTAAATTTTTTGATTAGCAATTTGACAACTTTTTTTAAAAAGAGTAAAATAATGATAGTGTCCAACAAAAAAATAAGGACTTTTTAAGGAATAATTTATGGATATTATTGTTGCCGGATGTGGCAAAATAGGAAAATCAATTATTAGAAGTATGCTTAAAGAAAATCACAACGTTACCGTTATTGATATAGACAGGAACGTTGTTGCAAGCATGACTGACACTTTAGACGTTTTAGGAATAGTAGGCAACTGCACTTCTTATGACGTTTTAAAAGATGCCGGCGTAAAAAGTGCAGACTTGTTTATTGCCGTTACAGGAGTTGACGAGCTTAATATGTTAAGCTGTTACGTTGCTAAAAAAATGGGTGCTAAACACACCGTTGCTAGAACGAGAGATTACGAATACAATCGTAAAAGCTTTGACTTTGTTAAGGACCAACTTGAACTTTCAATGACAATTAACCCTGAACTTATGACTGCGCAATTTATATTCAACCTTTTAAAGTTGCCGTCTGCAACCAACGTTGAAATGTTTTCACGCAATTCGTTTGAAGTTTTAGAGTTAAACGTAAACAAGAACTCTCCTCTTATAGGTGTTCCACTTTTAGAATTGCGTAAAAAAATACCGGTAAACTTTATAGTTTTTTCAGTTTTAAGAAACGGAGAACTTACCGTACCTAACGGTTCTTTCGTTTTATGCGAAAGCGATAAAATAGGAATAATTGCACAAATTACGCAAAGCCATACACTTCTTAAACTTTTAGGTTTTGAACAAAAACAAGTTAAAGACGTGGTTTTGGTTGGTGCAAGTAAAATTGCATACTATTTGTCTTCACTTTTAATCAAGAGTAAAAACTCTGTAAAAATAATAGAAAAAGATAGGCAAAAATGCGAAGATTTTGCAACAAGGCTTGAAAACGTTCCAACCATTATTTGCGGTGACGGAACTTCGCACGAATTACTTCGTGAAAATAGAATTACAGATGCAAGCGCATTAGTTGCCTTAACAAACAGTGACGAGGCAAATATTTTAATGTCATATTACGCAAATAGCAAAGGCGTTGGAAAAGTTATAACCAAAGTTAACAACAAAGAATTGGGCTCGATTTCGGAAGAACTTGGAGTAGGCTCTCAAATTTCGCCAAAAACAATAGTTGCAAACGTTTTAGTAAGATTTGCACGCGGTCTTGAAAACGTAAAAGGAAGTAAATTAGAAACGCTTTATAGGCTTCTTGGCGGTAAGGCTGAAGCTGTTGAATTTTTAATTTTAGACGACTTTAAGTTTAAAGACGTTCCTATTAAAAATTTGCGATTTAACAAAAACACGTTGATAGCGGGAATTATTAGAGACAGGTCGTGCATTATTCCGTGCGGAGAAGACGTTATTAAGGCTGGCGACCACGTTATAATTTCTACAGCTGGTCAAAGCCTATACGATATTTACGATGCTATTTTAAAATAAAAAACGGTGACTTATGAATAATAAAATGATATGGAATATTGTGGGTAGAGTAGTGCGAATTGAAGCCATACTGCTACTTTTGCCACTAATAACCTCCATAATATACACGGAAAACTTTTCCGTTTTAGCTTTTTTAATAACTGCGGTTATAGCCTTTATTTTAGGCGGATTGCTAGTTTTCTTTACAAAAACTTCTAACCATATAATTTACGCGCGTGAGGGATTTGTTATAGTTGCACTTGCTTGGATTTCTATGTCTATAATAGGCTCGTTGCCATTTATTATAAGCGGAAAAATTCCATCTTTTATAGATGCGCTATTTGAAACGGTAAGTGGTTTTACTACGACTGGCGCTTCCGTTGTAAAAGACGTTACACAGCTTGGATACGGATTGAATTTGTGGCGCTGCTTTACACATTGGATAGGCGGTATGGGAATTTTAGTTTTTGTAGTGGCGTTCATATCAAAAACGAGCGACAGGTCTATTCACGTTTTGCGCGCTGAAATGCCCGGCCCTATAATTGACAAAATTACACCGCGCTCTAAAGACACGGCAAAAATACCATACCTTATATATTCCGGCTTAACAATTTTATTGATAGTTATGCTCTTTTTAGGTAAAATGCCTATATACGATAGTATAGTTACGGCTTTAGCTACGGCAGGCACAGGCGGTTTTGGAATATATGGTGACAGCGTTGCTAGTTTTTCTAGTTACAGCCAATGGGTAATTGCAATTTTTATGCTTTTATTTGGCGTTAACTTTAACGTTTATTTCTTAATTGCAATAGGTAAATTTAAATCAGCCTTTAAAAGTGCGGAATTAAAAGTTTATATTTTAATCTTTGTTTCAGCCGTAATAGTAGTTTTACTAAACATTTTAAAAACTTGCGCAAATTTTGAAGAAGCGTTAAGGCTTTCAGTATTCCAAGTTTCATCTGTAATGACAACTACCGGCTTCTCTACAGCAGACTATAACCTTTGGAGCGAAATGGCAAAAAGCACTCTTTTAATGCTAATGATTATAGGCGGTTCGGCGGGCTCTTCTGCAGGCGGTCTTAAAGTTTCAAGAGTAATGCTTTTATTTAAAAAAATAGGCGCTGAATTTAAGCGAATTATTAATCCTAAGCGCGTTAACACTATTCAATTAGAAGGCAAAAGAATTGACGAAGCGTCAGTAAGCGGAGTAACTTCTTACTTTGCAATCTACGTTGTTTTAATAGCAATTATAGCGTTTTTACTATCTATAGACGGGTTTTCATTTGAAACCAACCTTTCAGCCTCAATTGCCTGCTTTAACAATATAGGCCCTGGCTTTGGTGCTGTAGGCCCTATTGAAACGTATGCAAGTTTCTCTCCGTTTTCTAAAATAATATTGATGATAGCAATGCTTTTAGGCAGGCTTGAAATTTATCCACTTTTAATAGCTCTTGCTCCATCAACTTGGCTAAAAAAATAAAAAACATAAATTAAAAGCGTGGCAATTTTACCACGCTTTTTTTATTTTGATTTTAATTTTACAGTCATTGTAGTGCCTTCACCCTCGCTACTTTGACATTCTATAGTGCCTTTCGTAAGTTCTAAAATACGCTTTACAATAGTTAAGCCAAGCCCCAAACCTTTGCTTGCGTGCGATACGTCTCCTTGATAAAACTTATCAAAAATATGCTTTTTTACTTCGCTTGTCATTCCAGCACCGTTATCTTTAATTTCTACTATAATATTACCATATTCCTTTCTTAACTTAACGCTAATTTTACCACCATTATCACAGTATTTAATAGAATTAGACAATAAGTTTATCCATACCTCTTTTATTAAATAAGGGTCGCTTGAATAATAAACTTTTTTAAGGTCCATTTCAACTTCTATGTTCTTTTCTTTTAGCGCACCGTCTAAAAGCAAAACACAGTCTTCTATCTGTCCGTTAAGTAAAAACTTTTTCTTTTCAATAATTTTAGTTTGGCTATCAAGTTTTGCTAACATAAGAGAGTTTTCTGAAAGGCGTGAAAGCCTTTCGCTCTCCTCTAATATTATGCGCGCATATTCCTTTTGTTCTTCAGTTAAATTTTGGCCTTCTGCCAAAAGTTCTGCGTAACCTTTAAGCGAAACTATAGGGGTTTTAAACTCGTGTGAAAAGCCTGAAATGAAGTCGTTTTTTAAAACGGTAACAGAGTTTAGCTGGGTTACCATTTCATTAAATTTATCTACAACAGAGTTGATTTGCGGACTTTTTGTTTTTAGTGATAATTTTGCCGTATAATCGCCCTCTGAGACCTTTTTTAAGTTTTCATTTATATTGTTTATAAGTTTCATGCCACCGTACGTTACTAAAAACGATATAAGAAGAGCTACTAAAAAACAGGTTAAAACAAATGCCACTATAATAATTACGTACTGCACGTTTTGACCGTAATTGATATATCTAGTAACAAGCATACTTAAGCCTACGCCAAGCACTATTCCAATAAGCCACGTTATTAAAACACCCATTGTTAAACGCAACGGCGAAAGCAAATATTCTGGTTTTCGTATTTTAATTTTTTTCATTTTTTACACCTTTATAACCAACGCCTCTTACGGTTTCAACGTCAATTTCTTCAAAACGAGATATCTTATTCCTAATTTTATTTATATATACTTTGACGGCATCTTCTTCCGTATCGCTATCAAAATTCCAAAACTCTTCAAATAGCGCACTCTTAGAAAAAGACTGCTCTGGATAAGAAAGAAGCTTAAATAGTATTTGAAACTCCTTTTTTGTAAAAGTTTCTTTATCTTCCCCGCGTGAAACGGATAAGGTGTTATAGTCTAAAACCGTTTGACCAACAACAATTTTTTTCTCACTAACAATATTTGCTCGGCGCAAAACAGCCTTCATTCTTAAAAACAATTCCTTAAAATCAATTGGCTTTACCATATAATCGTCTACGCCAACCATAAAGCCCCTAGACTTATCGTCAATTTCGCCTCTAGCAGTTACCATTATTACGGGAGTTGTATATTTTAAGTCACGCATTTCCTTAACCATTTCAAACCCGTCCATTTTAGGCATCATAGCGTCTAAAATAACTATATCTATATGATTTTCACTAAGTTTTTCTAGCCCCTCTAAGCCGTTGTAAGCCAAATGGCAGTTGTAGCCTTCTTGAGTAAGCTTAATTTTCATCAATTTGCAAATATTGAAATCATCTTCAACTATTAAAACGTTAAACATTTTTCACCCAATAATTTTATTTGTAACTTAATTTTATCATAAATATAGCAAATTACAACATAGTTTAAACAAAATTTAATATATTTTTTTAAAAAGTACGTCAATTTTTTAAAAAATGCACAAAATAACGTTATACACGCATTTTATTATGAAAAACTCAACCACATTTACAAATTTTAAAAGCATAGAAAACCAAGTAAATTTAAAGTTTAACGGAAAATTCTTTAACACCTTAAAAGTCTTATACAAAACGTTTACGCCAAAATATACTTTCAACGTAAAAACACCAACCGAGCCGTGTATATATTTATGCCGACATTTAAATTTGCACGCCGCTTTAACCATTGGCAAATGCGCAACGTTTGACCTTTCGCCTTACGTTTTTAACGTTTTTACAAATCGCAAAACTTGCTTTTCACACTTTTATAACTACACCTTTTCAAAACGCTGTAAAAAAAATAAATTTCACGCACTTTTCCCAAGCATTTTAGGTAGTTTATTTGTTCCTCTTATCTGCTCAAAAGCGCACATTATTCCCGTTTATAGAAACAACTGCGAAGCGTTTAAAACAATAAAAGCATCGTTAGACGCGCTTAAAAGCGGACGGAGTTTACTTATATTTCCTAACGTTGATTACACTTGCAAAACTCAAAACGGTAACCACGACATATATAGCGGTTTTCTATGCGTTGAAAAACTATATTTTAAAAACACTAATAAGCATTTAAAGTTTATACCTCTAGTTATTGACGATAAACTAAAAACGGTCAATGAAAAGCCTCCTATTTCTTTTAGTGGCAACGAGCCTTTTACTAAAGAACTGGCAATAGTATCAAAGAAAATTGCAGACGCAATATTTTAACTAAAATTTCATTTTACATTACGCGCGTTTTGTAGTATAATAATTTTAAAGAGAGGTTATTATGTATTCAGACCCTATATTTTTTGGCGCTAATTTGTATGGAATTTCTATTGCAGTAGGCATTTTGGCCTGCTTTATAGTGTTATTTTCATACTGTAAAGTTAAAAAGTTTAACGAACAATTTGTTGACTTTACTTTTTATAACGGCATAGTTGCAATAGGCGTAGGCTTTCTTACTGCGCAACTTTTGCATACGTTTTACATTTACTTGGCAACAGGCCATTTCAACTTTCCTACAGGATTTTCGTTCTTGGGCGGTCTTCTTGGCGGTGTTATTTCGTTTATTGTGGGCTATTTGATTTTCCGCAAAAAACTTAAGCAAAGCATTTTTGACCTTACGCCAGTTGCGTCTTGCTGTATTTTAATAGCTCACGCTTTTGGTAGAATTGGTTGCTTTTTTGCCGGTTGCTGTCACGGTAAGGAAACGGATAGTTTTTTGGGCGTTAAATTCCCAGACCTACCTAACCCCGTTCACCCAACTCAACTTTATGAAGCTGCATTCTTGTTTGCGTTATTTATAATTTTTTCTATTTTATACTTAAAGAAAAACGATAAATATATAATTTGCCATTACCTTATTTCATACGGCGTGTTTAGATTCTTTATAGAGTTCCTTCGCGATGATAATAAAGGAAAATTTATTGGCAACATTACTCCAAGCCAAACTTGGTCTATTGTAATGGTAGTTATAGGCATTGCGCTTTACTTTGTTATTCATTATATGTACAAAAACGTTATTAAAAAAAGAAACACTCAAGAAAGCGTTCAGTTGGCTACGGAAACTGAAATAGCGGAAACTAACGAGAATTAAACTTATGAAAAAATTAAAAGATTTATTTAAATTATTTTTAACTTTTTTTAAAATAGGTCTTTTTACGTTTGGTGGCGGCTATGCTATGATAGCCATTTTACAAAGCGAGCTAGTTGAAAAAAAGAAATGGATAAAAGATGAGGACTTTTATAGCGTTCTTTCTATAGCAGAATCTACCCCAGGACCTATTGCCATAAATATGGCAACCTTTTTAGGTTACAAAAAAACAGGGGTTTTAGGCTCTATTTTTGCAACTCTAGGCGTTGTTTTACCATCTTTTATTATAATATTTTTAATTTCACAGTTTTTTGACGCCTTTTTAAAATTTACACTTGTTCAATATGCGTTTAAAGGCATTCAAGCTTGCATTGGATTTTTAATTTTAAACGCTGGCTTAAAAATGGTAAAGAAGATAAAGAGTCCACTTGAAATTGCGCTCTTATGCACTTCATTTACCGCATTAATATTGTTTACCCTATTTTCAGTAAACTTCTCAACAATCTTTTTTGTATTAATTGGCGGTTTGGTAGGCTTAACGGCTTACGCAATTTCGCTTATAATTAAGAATAAAAGAGGAGGCAATCAATGAGCATTTATCTTCTTTTATTTTTAACGTTTTTAAAAATTGGCTCCGTTTCTTTTGGCGGTGGCTACGGTATGATTTCTCTTGTAAGAGAAGAGGTTTTGTTAAACGGCTGGCTTACCGATGCTGAATTTATGAACTTTATTGCCGTTGCAGAATCTACCCCAGGGCCTATTGCTATAAACATGGCAACCTTTATAGGCTCAACTCAAGGCGCTTTACAAGGCGGAATTTGGGGCTCGTTATTAGGCGCAACACTTGCAACGCTTGGCGTTGTTTTGCCATCTTTTATTATTATTTTAATAATTGCTTCAATTGCCAAAAACCTACTTAGCTTTAAAGGCGTAAAAGCCTTCTTATACGGCATAAAACCCACTGTTGCAGGTCTTATTGTAGGAACGGGCTTAACGATGATTGCAAGCGCCGTTTTAGGCACTAAAACACTTTCCGCAGCTGTTAACTTTGACTATAAAGCACTAATAATTTTTGGCTTAATAGTTGCTGTTTCAATTATATATAACAGGGTTAAAAAGGTAAAAATTTCGCCAATTCTACTAATTGTAATTTCCGCAATTTTAGGCTTGATTTTATATTCTATTTAATTTTTTACAAAAATAAAAAAGCATAGCTAGTGCTATGCTTTTTATTTATTATTTTGAACAGCCGCGAGCGGAAACTTGTACTCGCCTTGTTATCTTGCCGTCTTTTACAAAGTAAATTTTATCGTACAAATTTACCGTTGAACAGCAGTGGGCAGGTATAAGTAAAACCTTATCTCCCACGTTAAACTTTTTGCTTGGGTTATGAAGTTGAAAATGCTCTTCACTTGCAACAATTTTTTCGTAAGTAAAGCCAACTCCAAGTGGCATGCCTTGGTCTATTCCACAAGATTTAACGCCAGCGTCAACAACCGTTATATTACTTGTAACACTAACTACGGTTGCAACAATGTAAAGCGAGTTTTTAAACGGTAAGTTTAAATCTTTATAAGTAGCGTCCATAAACAAATAACTGCCGGCTTGAAGTTCAGTATACAAACCTTGCTCCGCCTTTATAATGCTTGTACCCGTACTACCGCCAGAAAGTGTTTCTACCTCAATTCCGTTTTCATTTAAATACGCTATAAGCTCTTTAAGCTTTTCAGTGTTTTTGCTCGTTTCTAAAAGCCTATCTTCTCCGCTAATTTCGTGAGATAAATGCCCAGCGTACGCTTGAACACCCTTAAACTTTAAATGTTTACAACTGCTAATAAACCTTGCCAAATTTAACACTTCTTCCTTAGAAGAAACTCCGCAACGCTCCATGCCGATTTCATATTCAATAAGCACGTTGAGCGTTGACGACATAAGCCCGCAAGCATTTTCTAAATCTTTTACGTTTTGAATATCATCAACACAAACTGTAAGATTAGCGCAATTAGCAAGATGAGCAAGTGTTGCTATTTTAGATTTTTCCACAATTTGGTTGGCAACTAGCACGTTTTCTACGCCACTATCAACAAGGTCAATAGCCTCGCTAAGTTTAGCACAAGTTAAGCCTATAGCGCCGTTTTCTACTTGGAAGCGCGCAATTTCCGCACATTTATGCGACTTAAAGTGTGGGCGAAGTTTAAGCGTTTTTCCGCTTAAAATTTTAGACATATTGATTGAGTTTTGCAAAAAAACGTTTTCATCAACTATAAGAGCTGGAGTTTGTATATTTTTAATTTCCATAATTTTTCCTTTAAATTTTAATTTTGCCGTTTTCTATATCACTAATGATTTTTGCCAAAGCGTGCTCTTCGTTAGAAACAGTTACAATGTCCGCTGCGTCAAGCGCATCTTTACACGCGTTTTTTACGGCTATTCCATAGCGCGCAACTTTAAACATTCCCAAATCATTATAATAATCGCCTACGGCAATGGTTTTGTTTTTATCAACTTTAAGATATTCTATTAGTTTTTCAATTGCTACGCCCTTATGCGTACCCTTTGGCAAAATGTCAAAAAGCACTTTTTCAGAGTGAAGAAAAGTAAAGTTAGACGCAAGCGGGTGATTGATTACCGCTTTTTGCACTGTCGCCATTTCTTCACTATTATCCGTACCTAATAAAACTTTTGCTATCGGTCCTTTTACATCACGATGGTGAAGTGGATAATACGGGAGCTTTGTCCTTTTTATAAATTTTTTAACAACGTCATTTGCCCTTGAAAAATACGTTTTATAAAGAGTTGAAACAATTATTCCAACGTTTGGAAAAGTTTTTTCAACGTAATCAACAAGGTCCATAATGCTTTCGTGTATATCAAGCGTAAAAACGTATTCTTCCTTTTCCCCATCGTAAACGCCTGCGCCGTTAGTACAACCAAAAGGAACGTTTGGCTTCACCGCGTTATACGCTTCTTTTGCATAGTGTGGCACGCGACCCGTAATTATAGTAAATAAACCGCCCTCATTTTTAAAACGTTCTATTGCTTGCTTATTTTCATTAGAGATTGAGCCGTCATTTCTATATAAAGTTCCGTCAAGGTCGGTACAAATTAAAATACCGTCAAATTTGCCCATAAGCTCTCCTTAGCTTTAATTACACTCTTCCTTTTTATAATTAAGCTTTTCCTTTTCAGTAAAGAAAATAGGTTTACCTTGCTTCTTCCACTCCATAAATTCAGCAGTTGCAGTAAACATAACGTCCCCAGAAGAGTTAAGCGCAGTTTCAACAGAGTCTTGAATAACGCCAATAATAAAGCCAACGCCAACAACTTGCATTGCAATGCTTGCATCAACTCCTAAAAGCGAACACGCCATAGGAATAAGTAAAAGCGAACCGCCTGGAACGCCAGATGCTCCACACGCGCCTAAAGTAGCAATAAAACAAAGAAGTATTGCAACAAAGAAGTTTACTTCAATACCCATACTAAAAGCCGCCGCCAAACTCATAATGGTAATAGTTATGGCAGCACCGTCCATATTAATAGTTGCGCCAAGCGGAATAGCAACGGAATAATATTCATCATCTAAACCTAGGTCTTTACAAAGCTTCATATTTACTGGAATGTTTGCAGCAGAACTTCTTGTAAAGAAAGCTTGTAAACCACTTTCCTTTAAACATCTAAAAACAAGCGGATAAGCGTTACGTTTTAAACAAACCGACATAATAATAGGATTTATTACGAGTGAAAGCGTAAGCATACAACCAACAAGCAATAATAAAAGCGCGCCGTAATCAATAAATATATTCATACCAAGTTCGCTAACCGAACTATAAACTAAGCCCATAACGCCTATAGGAGCAAGTTGAATTATCCAACCAACTATTTTACTAACGGCTTTTGCAAGGTCGCCGATAAACTCCTTGGTTTTTTCACCGCCAACTATCTTTAATGCTAAGCCAAGCATAATAGCCCAAGTTAAAATACCAACGTAATTGCCGTTTATAAGTGCGGACACAGGGTTTTCAACTAAGTTAGAAAGAAGAGTTGAAAATACTTCTGCCAAGCCCGTTGGAGGGGTGTATCCAGCAGGCTTATCTGCAAGTGGAATTTCTAGTTTAAAAATAAAACTTCCAATAACGGCTAAAATAGATGCAAGAAAAGTGGTTGATAAATATAATGCTATAACCTTTACAAACCTTGAGCCTAAATTTCCGCCTGCGGAAGAAAGGGCGTTTGCAATTAACACAAATACTAAAACTGGCGCTATTGCTTTTAACGCTGTTGTAAACACCTTGCCAAATACGGCAATAAACGTTGCTTTAGGCGCTAACAATGCTAACGCAACGCCTATTACAAGACCTATTACAATTCTTAATATAAAAGGAACTTTAAAAATTGCTTTTGCTACTACTTTAAAAAAACTGGTCAATGAGCTCATAAAATTTTTAGAGGGTTTTTGCATAATTTCTCCCTATTTTTCTTCATTATTTTTTACTATATTTTCTTGTATTTCTTCGGCGCACCTTACGGCTTCCATAGCATCTTTTGCATAATAGTCGGCACCTATTTGATTTGCATAGTCTTTATTAAGCACCGCTCCACCTACTAGCACTTTACACCACGGAGCTTTTTGGCGCACGAGTTTTATGGTTTGCTCCATTGACGGAACGGTAGTTGTCATAAGCGCAGAAAGACAAACTATAGGCGCATTTAGAGCTAAAACCTTTTCTGCAATTTTTTCAGGAGCAACGTCTTTACCAAGGTCATAAACTAAAAAACCATAATTTTCAAGTAAAAGTTTTACTATGTTTTTACCTATATCGTGAATGTCGCCTTTTACCGTTGCTATCACTATAGGGCATTTGCTTGAAACGCCACTATTTTTCATTTTTTCTTTTATGCCGTCAAACGCTACTTTTGACGCTTCCGCACTCATTAAAAGTTGAGGAAGATATACCGTTTTATTTTCAAACCCTTTGCCCACAATATTTAGAGCAGGTATAATTTCATTTTCAATAATATCTAAAGGCTCTTGTGTTTTTAAAAGTTCTTGAGTTATAACAGCCGTGCGCTCTTTAAGCCCTTTTATAATGGCATTTTGTAGTTGAGTTTTTGCTTCTTGAACGCTTTTTGCTTCTTGTACTTGAACCTCGCCACCTATAACTGTTTGAGGCAATTCACTAGTAAATTTTATATAATCTAAAAAATTTTCATCAAGCCCGTTAAGTGCTTTAAAAGCATGGTATGCTTTCATCATTTCCATAGAGTTAGGGTTCATTATAGCGCAAGATAATCCACTATTAAGCGCCATTGTAAAGAAAGCGCCGTTAATTGCGTCTCTATTAGGAAGCCCGAACGAAACGTTAGAAACACCAAGCGAGGTTTTTGCTCCAAGCTCTTCCGTTATAAGTTTTACAGCCTTAATCGTTTCTATACCAGAGTTTTTATCTGCGCTAATTGTTAATGCAAGAGGGTCAAAAATAAGGTCTTTTTTGTCAAGCCCATATTCTTTTGCCTTTGCCAAAATTCTTTTAGCAATTTCCAAACGTCCTTCAGCTGTTTGAGGTATGCCGTTTTCATCAAGAGTTAAGCATACTACTAATCCACCGTATTTTTTTACTAATGGAAATACCGCTTGCATACTTTCTTCTTTGCCGTTTACGGAATTAATCATTGGCTTACCATTATAAATACGAAGCGCACTTTCCATTGCTGAAACGTTTGACGTATCTATTTGAAGTGGTAGGTCAACAATTGATTGAACTTGTTTAACAACGTCTGTTAAAACTTGAACCTCATTAATTTCAGGCAATCCCACGTTCACGTCTAAAACGTGCACGCCTTTTTCTTGCTGTGTTACAGCTTCTTTTAAAACGTAGTCTATATCCCCGTTTTTTAGCGCTTCTTTAAGTTTCTTTTTGCCGGTAGGGTTAATTCTTTCGCCAATAAGTATAGGCTCTATATTAAACTCTACGGCATGAGTATATGAAGAAATTGCCGTAACGTTCTTTTTTTCTATAGGCGCAACCTTGAGCCCCTTTGCGCTATTTACAAGTTCTCTAATATGCTCTGGAGTAGTTCCGCAACAACCTCCAACAATTCTAACGCCTTTGTTAATTAACGTGCACACGTCATAAGCAAATTCTTTAGTGGTTACGTCATAAACCGTTTTCCCGTCAACCACCCTTGGAAGCCCTGCGTTTGGCTCTACGAGTATTGGGGTGGAAGAGTGTTTTAAATATTCATCTATGATAGGCATAAGTTGTTTTGGCCCAAAAGAACAATTTGCACCAATAGCGTCAACTCCCAAACCTTCAAGCATAGTAACTAATGAAAAAGCGTTTGCTCCAGTCATTAAACAGCCGTCCTCGCCAAATGCATTAGATACGAAAATTGGCAAGTTGCAACACTCTTTTGAGGCTATAACTGCGGCCTTAGTTTCATAGCTATCCGTCATTGTTTCAATTAAAATTAGGTCAACGCCGTATTTAACGCCAAACTCTACAGTCTTTTTAAATACGTTAACAGCGTCTTCAAAACTAAGGTCACCATAAGGAGCAAGCATTCTTCCTGTTGGACCAACGTCTAACGCAATCCATTTTGGTTGAGAGCCTTTACTTTGTTCTCTTGCTGTTTTAACGTTTTGAACGGCACTCTTAATAATGTTTTCAAGCTCTTTCTCGTTATATTTTAAAACGTTTGCTCCAAAAGTATTAGTTGAAATCACGTTGCTACCAGCATCAAAATAAGCCTTGTGAATACTTGTAACAATTTCAGGATTGCTCACGTTAAAACGCTCTGGAAGCTCGCCTGCTTTTAAGCCGTTTTTTTGAAGCATTGTACCCATGCCACCATCTAAAAATATTAAGTTGTTTTTTAAATAGTCTTTAATAAACATAGATTTTCCTAAATTGAATAGCAGTTATTTTTCGCTACTATTTGCACCAATAAATGCAGTAACAGATTTTGATGGGCTCATAAGAAGGCTTTCGTTAAGCGTTACGCCAATTCTTTTGTTTGCACCCAACACTTCAATTATTTCACGTTGAAGTTCCACTCTTAAATCGCCGTATCCTGGCGAAAAACGCGGTTTTACTGCATTATAGCTTTGTTTTATTTCATTGTTAAAAAGATTGCATAAGCTTTCTATTCTTTCTGCGCCTATAGCTTGAAAAAGTAAAGCTTTTAACGGCGAAATTACACTGTATTTAGCAATAAGCCTATCAATTTTTGCGCCAATTGTAGCACAAAACACTATACATTTATTAGCATTTTTTAAATTGCTAGATAAATTTTTGGAGTTAATTTTTACAAACTCCAAGTCAATTATTTCGCCATATATTTTACAGTTAAATTCGGCATAGCAAACCCTATAAACAAGTTCGTTTTCAACTTCGATTAAACACTCTTTTAATAGTTCGCTAATACCACCATCGCCCTCTTTAACGCCAGCATAACGCAAAATTTCTTTAACGTTAACTTTTGGCGCAGAGTAACTTTTTTGTAATATTGTATACATATTAATTTAAAATGCTTGAAAGATTGCTTAATATCTTTTCAGCAACGTCTGGATTATTCATAGAATAAACGTGAACGTTTTTAATTCCGTTTGCAAAAAGGTCTATGATTTGGTCAGTTGCGTAAATAATGCCAGCTTGTTTCATAGCGCTTGGACTTTCGCCAAACTTATCTACAAGCGCTTTAAAACGCTGTGGCATAAACGAGCCTGAAAGGTTTATTGCTCTTGCAACTTGTTTTGCGTTAGTTATAGGCATTATGCCCGGCATAACCGGCACTGTAATGCCTGCTTCACGAATTTTATAAAGGTAATTATAAAGCAAATTATTGTCAAAAAACATTTGCGTAGTTAAAAAATCACAACCAGCATCAACTTTTTCTTTTAAGTATTTAATATCATCGTTTTGATTAGCGCTTTCCGGGTGAATTTCAGGATAGCACGCTCCGCCAATACAAAGGTCAGGCGCAGTTTCTTTAAGCTCTTTAACTAAATCTATGGCGTGCTTATAATCCCAATTGCTTCTATCGGCATTTTCAAGTTCTTTTGGAATATCTCCACGAAGCGCCATAACGTTTTTAATGCCGGAATTTTTTATTTCTAAAATTTTTTCTTTTACGGTTTGCCTTGTTGAAGAAACGCAAGTAAGGTGTGCAAGAGTAGGCACGCCGTATTCTTTTAATATATTTTTGGCTATATCTAAAGTATATTTACTAGTTCCGCCACCAGCACCGTAAGTAACACTCATAAATGCTGGGGAAAGTTTTGCTATTTCTTCCGTAGCGCGCTTAACACTTTCAAAATTTCCCTCCGTTTTTGGTGGAAACACCTCAAAGGAAAGCGTAAATTTTTCTTTAGTTAACAAATCAATAATTTTCATAGACTACCTTTTTTTATTTTGTTATAGAAAATTTGTAAGACGTTTTACTTTTAAACGGCTCGCCTTTTTTAATTATTGGCGATGGAAAATTTTTACAATTAATTGCGTTTGGATATCTGCCCGTTTCTAAACAAAAACAAGCGCCGTCTTTATAAACGCAGTTTTTTCCGGTTTTGCCGTTAAACAAATTAGCAACGTACAATTGCACGCCCTCGGCATCGGTAAGCGTTTCCATTATAATACCGCTTATATTGGATTGCGCTTTTGAAACGTTTCTATATCCTTGTCCGTTTAACGCATAACATATATCGTAGCCTTTAAACTTAACTAAATATTCATTAGTAGAAGTTAAATAATTGCCTATCGGGCGAATATTTTTAAAATCAAAAATAGTTCCGTCAACGTTTAAAAGCATACCGTCCGCCACCCTTTGTTCGTTTACTAAAACAACGCTATCGCCATCTATTGATAAAAGCGTGTCAAAAACAGGCTCGCCATCTTCGCCGTTTATATTAAAGTAAGCGTGGTTGGTTAAGCCTAAAATAGTATCTCCATCGCTAATGGCATTATACTCTATTGAAAGTTCGTTTTCGTTTGTAACAGTATAAGTAACTTCTAACTTAACAGTTGAAGGGTAGCCCTCTTCTCCGTCAACGCTAATATACTTAAGCGTAACGTAGCTGTCGCCGTAAGAAACAACGTTCCAAACTTTTTTATCAAAACCGCTAAAACCACCGTGGAGCGAATGCTCGCCATTATTTTTAGAAATATTATACTCTTTGCCGTTAAGCATAAACTTTGCATTAGCCGTTCTATTTGCAACTCTACCAACTATTGCGCCAGCATAGTAAGAACGCTCTAAATACTGCTCTAACGTGTTATAGCCCAAAACAACGTCTAAAAGTTTACCGTTTTTATTTGGCACTAAAAGAGACTGTAAGGTTGCGCCGTAAGTAATAACGTTTGCCTTTATAACACCGTTAGATATTTCAAAAGAATAAATAGGCACCCCGTCTATATAACCAAAAACTTTTTTGTTCATTTTTATTACCTAAAAAGGCAGGAGTTCCTGCCTTTTAAAATTAAATTACTTCTATGCCAGCAATCTTACAGAATTCTTTAATAAGTTTAGAATTGTCTCCGTAAGAGATAATGTAGTGTTGTCCCATAACCTTTTCAGTAAAGTCAACAGTGTCGTCAAGTAACACTTTAAGTGCAGGTAATTGTGGGGCAGGTTGCGTCCAGCCGGCTTCTTCCCACTTTGGAGGAGTAGTGCCGTTGCCAACTACCATATGCATAACGTATTTGCCATTTTCCGTAGTTAATCTACACATTGTAACTACGCCCGTTTTAACTTTTGAAACGTTTAAAATACCTTGTGAAAGTTCGCCAAACGCCGCTGGAATTACCGTAACTTGACCGTCAACAATTTCCTTTGGAACATAGTCGGGAACGCCAGCCAAAACGCCTTCATCAAAGAATTCATAGAACTCTAAGTATGCGCCAATTTGACCAGTTAAACCTTTAATAATTGCTTGAGTTACGTTGCCAAGACAGTCGTTTTCAGGAATAGTGCAAATGCCTTCTCTGTCCGCAAGAAGCATAAATATCATTGCAGGAGGGAATCCGAGCAATTTCTTCATACCGTCAACGTCTTTAAGTGAAACTGCAACGTATTTTCTTTCATCAATTATTTGCTTTAAAGCAAGGTAGTATGAAACGCCTTTTTTAATAACGTTTATATCGCCTTCTTTAAGGAAGTTCCAACTTTTAACCGTTGTATTTATAACTTCGTTAATTGCATCTTCGCTAACCTTTTCAGCACGCTGAACAACTTCTAACATTTCAAAGCATTCAATTTCCGCACCAATATCACGCTTTAAAGAACAGCCGTCAAACATAGTGCCGTAAAGGTGCATATCACGGTAACCCATTTGACCTATTTTTTGGCTTCTCATTGCGTTATAAACTGCGCTTGCCTTAACAAAAGATAAAACGTCATCTACCCTTGAAGGTTTACCAATAATATCGTAAACGTATTTAAAGGTGTAGCCTAAATCTTTCATAGTTTTTCTTAAAGCGGAAGTGCCTGCTTGGTCAGCAGTGGTAACTAATCTGCCGTCTTCCATCCAACCGCAAAGACCCCATAAAACCATTGGGATATGACGGAATTTTTCCGCAACCTTAATTACGGCGTGAGTTGGTATCCAGCCAGCAACGCATAAAACTAAAGCATCAAAACTTTTGCCTTCGAAATATGCAATAGCCTTGTTAACGTCTACTTCTTCATAGTCGTCTCGAATAGGAAAGCAAGGATATACTTCCACGTCTTCTTTTTTAAGGCTTTCGCAAGCCACGGTACATTTGTTAATAATGATATCTATTGGCGTATTTACTTCGCCAAAACCCGCAAATGCAATTTTCATAATTTTCTCCTAATTTCTATTCCCCTTTTTTATGAGTAAGGGTAAGTTTATTTTCGGTTGCTATAAGCATAGCCGTTAATATTGCCACAATAAAGGCGATAATTGCTAAAGTTAAAAACGAACTTTCCCAATTAAAAGCCTCAAATATAACGCTTAATATAGTTGGGCCTATACAAGCGCCGAGCGAAGCAAACGCGTTACTTAAAAACGAATATTTGCCAGGCTCAATAATGGCGCGCAGTTTATAAGCGGTAATGCTTGAAAAAGCCGACGCACCAACTTTATTCATAATCATATATAGTAAGCATAATAGCATTGTTAATACCGCGCTTGCCCTAAAAAAGAAAGATAATGCAAGAGCAAAAACTACGCTTACGCACGAAGAAAAAACCGTTAAATGTAAGCAGTTTTTTAATTTTAACGCCACGTTTATGCCAACTACTGTAAATATTGAAATAAGAATATTTATTCCCACCGATATAAGTATAGAGTATGCTTTATCTACGTTATACTCGTCATATAACAGTTTAGAAATCCAACCGTTTAATCCGTAATACGCGCAATAATTAAATACGCTCATAACGCAAATAATTATAAGAAAAGTAAATAAAAGTTTTTTAACCTGAGCGTTTGGCGCTGCACCTTTATCTTCTTCTACTTGCACGGTGCCATATTCGCCAACAGGTCTATTATCTCTAATATATCTTGTAATTGAAGATACCGAAATATAAAACACTATTACCGAAAGTAAAAATACTAAACCTACTATGATAAATGGCATTTCCCATTTAGAAATTGATACAAAATAGGCAGATATTGTGTATGATAATATCATAGCAACGCTTTGCCCAAGTTGTATAAGTTTAATTGCATTAAAATATTGCTCTTTTGTTAAGTATTTGTTAAATAATTTTACAGAGCAACCGTAAATACCAGCTTGAAGTATTCCGTTTAATGCAAATATTACAAATAGGTAGATAATAGAAACGCCAAGCGTTCCTATTATGCCTATGAGCACGGTAAAAATTGAAGAAAGACCCGCTGTTATTGCCAAATATGTTTTTAACCTAATTTTATCAATAAAGAAAATTAGTGCTACTTGCATTATTGCATAAGTCAAATAATACAGCAAGTTTGCAAGGCTAACTTTTGAGGCGGTCGTTTCAAATACGTCAATAATTTCAACAACTTCAGCTGTAAAAATTTGCTTTGCCGCCATCATTGCAAAATACATAAAAAGGCATACTGCTACTAATTGATTTTGCTTTACTTCAAGTTTAGTTTTTACCGTTTTCATACTGCCCCTACTTACTTGTGTAAATCAAGGATTCTTTCCTTACTTTGTTTATATTTTGAATATAACTTTCCATATTCATCATAAACAGGTGAGTATGAAAGATTTTTTGATATAATTTTGTCTGACGCTTGCTTTACGCTTTCAAACACCTTTATGCCAACGCCCGCAAAAATTGCACTGCCAAGGCACGCTGTTTCGTTTTCCTTTAACGTTGCAATATTTTTAGAAAGTACGCTTGCTTTAATTTCGCACCAAAGTTTGCTTTTTGCTCCGCCACCCATAGAACGAATTTCACTAACGTCAACGTTCATAAAGTCAACGAATTCTTTAATAGTGTAGGCAATAGATTCCATTATAGAACGAATAAAATGCCCTTTGTTATGCTTTAATTCCATTCCAAAGAAAGTTCCCTTTGCGTTTGGCAAGTTTTCCGGCATAACCGTACCACAAAGATGTGGAACGCAAATTAGACCTTCCGAACCACAAGGCACGCTTTCAGCGTATTCGTTTAACTTAGCATAATCTTCGCCGTTACAAAAAGTTCGCTTAAACCACTCTAAAGTTGCGCCCGCAGTAGGTGCCCACATTAAAAGACAGTAAACTCCTTTTTTAACGTAATAAGTGGAAACTTTTAAGCCTTCATAATATGGTGGAAATTTTTCCGTAAGAGCGCAAACTGCAAGCGAAGTGCCCGTGGTTTCACTCATAATACCTAGGTCTATAACGCCCGCACCCGTAATACCAGCAATTTGGTCAAGTGCGCTTGTGCAAACTTTAATACCTTTATATTCGCCAACAACTTCGCCACTTTCTTGTAAAATAGGGAGTTGCGCTTTAGTGATATTAAGGTAATTTAAAATTTCATCAATATATTCGCCCGTATGGATATCCATTAAAAGCGAAGAAGCGTAAAGTGAGCGTGAGCCAACCGCTTTACCCGTTAAACGATATACTATATAGTCTTCTAAAAGCAAAAATTTATCAGCCTTATTAAAAACTTCAGGCATATTTTGCTCAAGCCACTTGATTTTAGGCGCAGGGTATCCGGCAGGTATTTCCGCCTGCCCTGTTAAAGTGTAGATTTTTTCTACGCCAAAAAGCCTTTCCATTTCAAGCGCTTGTTTTTCAGCGCGATTGTCAAGCCAAATAATCGCGTTCATTAAAGGCTTGCCGTTTTTATCAACAACTATAAGCGTTTCGCCTTGAGTATCAACGGAAAGAGCATCTATTTTGAATTTGGCGGAAATTTTTTCAATAACGCCTACAACAACGTTATAAAATTCTTCCGCGTCAAATTCAATAAACTCACCTTTTGTAATAAGTTCGTATTGTACAGATTCGGTAGCAAGTCTAACGCCGTCTTCGTTAAAAAGACAGGCTTTTAAAGACGTTGTACCAAAATCTATACCGAGTAAATTTTTACTCATTATTTTTTCCATTGAAGGTCGTAGTGAACGTCATAAGCTTTTTCTTCTTCAGTATATTTTCTTAACGTGTTAACTACTTTACCATCATTATATTTTCTATCGTTAATAGCTTCTGCCGTACCCATAACTGTTACGTTAAGTTGACGTCTTCTAGCTCTAACTTGGTCCCAGTCGATAAAGTAAACGTGAGCAAATTCGCCACCGTCTAATACGCCGTCTTTAATAGTCATAGTTTCGCTTCTGCCAAAGAATACTGAACGAAGGTGACCGTCTGTATTTAAAGAAGTAAAGTCGCCTGGTTCGTTTACATATCTGCCGAATTGAGTATGGATTGGGCCTGGGTGCATATACTCGTTAGTTTCGCTATAATTTGGAACAAGTTTTTGCATAATTTTTACTAAATCGTGTTGTAAATATTCTAAATCGTATTTATCAATATCGTGTGAGCATTCTTGAACCATTACTGAACAAGTAGTGTGGTGTGATGCAATAGTTACAGTGCCGTTTTTAACACCTGATTCTGCAACGATTTTTAAAATGTCGCTAGTAACGTCGTGGAAAGTTGGTCTCCAGCCTCTTGATTGAAGTTCAATTTCTTTTTGAAATACTTTAAATTCCATAATTTTTTTCTCCTAAAAAATTTATTTTTATTTTAGCGAATTGTTCGCTTATTTTTTAAACATTGAATTGATGCGTTCAAGCGTAGTTCTAACAAGAATATCGCCACCTTCGTGACCAACGAAACCGCTTGAGACGTATGCCGAATAGTGGCTACCTTGTTCTGCTTTTTTGGTTGGTAAGTATCCGCCTTGACCGCAAGCAAGTTGAATTAAAATAGTTTGTTTTGCTAAACTTCTTGCCCTAATTTGGTTGCCGTAGTCAAGGAAAAGTTCAAACGGGTTAGTTGCAATAGCAATATCGCCAAAACGAATAAAGTGAATTTCAGGTTCAACAGTGTTTACTTTTTGTTGAACGTTGTATCTGTCAACGTTACCAGAGTGAATATAAAGCCTTGCAGTATCTTCAAAAGTAACTTTTTTGCCACGATTTTTTTCAATAAACGAGTCTATAGCGTTTTTAGATTCTTCATATTCTTTGATAGTTACACGGCGAAGTGGAAGAGATAAGTTAACCGTTTCGTGAATTAAAATGCCTTCGTCTTTGTAATTGTCGTCTAATTCTTCAAAAACGTTAATAATTTCGTTAGAAATTCTTTTACCAACGAGTTTTAAACCGGAAACGTCAAACATTGAAGGGTCTGCAATTCTTTCAATATAAACGTCTCTTTCAATATGTGGGTCGTCAATATGTGTTTCAGGGTTAACCCAACGTATCATATCTCTTGGGCATTGGTCGCCTGCGGCGGAGCATAAACCTAAAACGTTAATTTTTCTACCAAATTTCTTTTCTAAATTTTCTTTAACTTTTCCCCAGTAGTCAGAAGAAATGAAACTTCTGTGTTCAACTACTTGAGATGGGCAAGCAATATTTGCAACAACGCCCGTCAATTCTTTATTTTTATCAAAAGTGTAAATAAGTTCTATACCAGAGTCGTTACCGCCTTCAAGTTCAACAAAGTTCGCCTTGTTTACGTCGCCCCACATTTTTGCAGAGCCGTCATCGTAAACAACTCTACGGTTCATACCAACAGCCGCTCTACCAAACGCGTTTTGATAGTATGCTTCTTGTCTATTTTCCCACGCTTCTTTAACTGCTTCAACAATTTTGCCTGCAACGAATTTAAGCGAAACTTCAGGGGCTTGCGCTTTTTCATTGCTAACTAAAGGCTTGTACTCCATATCTTCAGGAAGAACGCTTTTAAGGTAGTTCACAGCACCTAAAGTAGAGTCAGCATTAGTTAATTGGGCTACTTTTTTAGCCAATATAGATTGACCTGGCAAAGTATAAGAAGTATGCGTATGTATTGCACTTAAAAGAACTTTGTCTGGATTAATAATTTTGCTTTCCGCAATTTTTTCTTTAACTAAGTCGTTAAGTCTTCCGCTAATACCGCCAAGGTCGCAACTAACTATAACCATTTGTTCGTCATTGCTCTCAACTGCAAAAGCAGTTACTGTTAACGGAGATTCAACTTCGTTTGAAATTCTTTCAAAGAATTGGCCTGCAAGGCTAATCTTCTCACTTGGGGTTATGTCTTTTTCGCACCAACCGATTTTTACTTTTGACATTTTAGTTTCTCCTTGTCATATTTATAATTTAAGGCTTTGCCTTTTTAGTTGTTTTTAAAATCTTCCACCATTTGAGCGGTAATTTTTAAGAACTTGTCAATATCTTCTACGCCATGGCAATGAAGTGGCGAAACCCTTATTGCCCCCTCAATTCCAATCGCTTCAACAATACGCTTTGAGTAAATGCTTGTATTAATTCTTTCATATACGGTTACGCCACGCTTTTGATATTCCGCAACAGTTTTAGTAAAGTCAACACCGTCAATACCCATAGCAATAATCAAGTCTTTTTGCGTAATATCTTCCGTATCAACGTAAACGGTTACGCCGTCTATGTGCCTTAAACCTTTAACTTCGTCAGTGCCTTCAAGTAGTCTATATAAAAGCGCCCTTTCTTGAAGGTGAATTCTTCTCATACCTTCGCGGTAAGTTTCTTTTCTTGACTTTTTGCCAATATAATGCTCGCCGATAGAGCAAACGTAATTTATAATTTCCATAACGGCTGCAAAATTAGCGGGAGCAGACGTACCAAGTTCAAAAACTTCTTGCGGTTTTGCAAGCAATTTGTGGTGTGGGAATTTTGCAACTCTATCTGAAACGTAACAAAAACCACAGCCGCGTAAACCAAAGAATTTGTATGGAGCAAAGTTAGCGCCGTCTAAACCAAGTTCGTCAACGTCCATTGCGCAGTGCGGCGCGTGTTGCACCATATCACTAATAATAAATAAGTCCGGCTTAATTTCACGGGCGCGCCTAACAATTTCCTTAATATCCATAATATTGCCGGATATGTTAGAAGCAGACATAATGCTTAAAAGCGCCGTATCTTTATCAACTAATTTAATAACTTCGTCAACGTCAATGCCGCCTGTTTTTGTGTTTGCAGGCACAACGCGCATTTCTCTACCCGTTTTATTGCAATAATATTCAATAGCGTCGTAAGCGGAAGGGTGCTCTATTGAAGAAACTACCGCGTTTTTGCCAGGCACGTTTTCCATAATAATGCCAACGAGCTGGAACATTGTTTGAGATGCGGTAAGTTCGGTCATTAAAGCGCCGCTTTTTGCGCCGAATATAATTTCTAAAATTTCCTTTGTTCCCGTTTCTACTAAACCTTTTAAATAAAGTGAACGTGCGTGAATACGCTCAGGACAGTCTGGAAAGGCTTCAATTTCCGCTTTCTTTTCAACACAAGCTTTAAGCCTTAACGAACCGCCGGAATTTTCAAAGAATATACGCTCGCCAAATGTAGGGTCCGCATCAACGTTATAAAATTGTGATTTTAATTGTTTTTGAAAATCGTTTTCAAATAATAAACCTTTCTCAAACATAAAATACTCTCCACAAGCAAATCTACGTAATTTTTACACTTTAAAGCAGAATTTTTTAGGGTTTACCTGCTTTTTTTGCGTGACTATATAACTATGTTATATGATACATTATGTGCAAGGTAAAGTCAAGGCAAAAATTAAAAAAGCAAGCAAAAAATTTTGCTTTTTTGAAACGTTTAAATTAAATTTTAAATATTGTATTTTTTTATAACTTATGCTATAATATCGACAATTAACATTGAAATAGCATTACATTATTACATTTTGCTCTATATTACTAATAGGCAATGTTTCACTTAGGAGCAACTAATATGACAAAAGATAAAACTAATAAATTAATGTTGTTATGGTATTCACATCCAAGAATGGCAATTGCCATTTCTTTAGTGGCAATTAATCTTGTTGTAATTTTTATATTTACAGCAATTTTATCGCTGATATCTGGAAATAACTTTTTTAGTGAGCTGGCATACATTTTCACTTATACTATGAGTGCAGATGGAATTTATGACTTTGTTAATCAACAAGAAGATTTGGCGTGCTTCATTATAAAAATATTTTTAACCGTAATTCAAATGGTTATATTTTCAGGCGCTTTAATTGGTTTTACTACAGATATCCTTCAATCTACAATAGATAAACGTCTTAACAATTTAGGCAAAATCAATCTTGCAAATCACTACGTTTTTTTAAATTGGTCGTCTATAGGCGCTCATTTAGTGTATGATTTATCTTTTTTAGACGGTTCTAAAAACATAGTTATACTTACAGAAGAAGACAAAGATACAGTTTTAAATTCAATCCAAAATATTTTCACAGAAAATCAAAAGAAGATGAAAAATATTAGGCTTTTTATTAAAAACGGCGATCCTAATTCTACTAAGCATTTAAGCGATATATCTTTAGATAAAGCAAAATACATAGGTATTTTGCTTTCCAATATAGAAAATGATGAAAGCCACGCTATGTCTGCAAATGATATTAGCGCGTTAAAATCATTATTCTCAATAATGAATATTGCTAAAAAAGCAAACATTGTTGTAGAAGCTGAAAATAATGATACCGTTATTAAGATAGAGCAGTTGCTAGACACCATAAATAAGGATTTGAACAAAAGAATAATAGTATTTTCTCACAATTCTGTTTTGGGACATATCTTAGGAAAAACCATTATAAATTCTTCTTTTAGCATGCTATACCATAATTTATTATCTTATGATGGTTGCGAATTTTACGGCATTGCTCCAATGAATATAGACGATGCTTTATACACTTACAATGACTGTATTCCAATAATTAATTACGATGACGATGAAGAGATGGACAATAATGGAAAGTTAAGCGTTGACCAATTATACATTTTGTCTGACAATAAGCAAACGTTAGGCAAAAGAGAAAATCAACAGTCGTTTGTTAAGCCTTTAAGTTATAAAAATAAAATAGAAAATGAAAATTTTACCGTTTTCATATTTTCACAGTCAGGAAATTCCAAGTTTGTTATTGATGAGTTAAACCAATACAATAAGCTTTACAATACAAAAATAACTTGCTGTTCATATTCTTACAATCAAAATATAGAAAAAATAGCTGAACAAATAAAGAATACAACAGGCAAAAAGAAAATATTGTTTCTTTCATCTGATGACGCAAGTGTAAAAAATCAAGATGAAGACATTTTCTTATCTGCACTTTCATTTAAATTAAACGGCTGCATTGATGATAGAACTGAAATTTTTGCGGAAATAACAAATCCTTCAAACTTAAATTCATTACAAAACTTTGGCGTAATGTCTGTTATAGTTTCAAACCGCATTATATCTTTGTTTATGGTTCAATTATTAACTCACCCTGGCTCTAAAAAGTTCTACCGTGATTTAATATCTACAAATGAAGAAAACAGCACCGATAGCATAGATTTAGACATTGTAACAGTGTCAGATGTTTTGGAATTCAATTCATCGTTTATTACTTTTTCTAACAAGTCGGAACTAGTGCAATCTTTTTATTTTGCATCCAACAAAACGGCTATGTGCATAGGAATTAAGCATAAAAGCGATAAGGATATTATATTCTTATGTGATGAAATGGATAAATTTGAAGAAATAAAATTATATAAAGAAGACGAATTGGTTTTAATAAAATATTAATTTGCAACCTATTCTTTAACTTAAAAAATAATATAAAAAAGTCTGGCGCTAAATACCAGACTTTTTATTTCTTTATTACTTGTCGTTTATAGATTCTCTAAATTTATTATACGTTTCCAGCACTTCTCTACTGATACTTGGCGGATTTTTTGCAATAGCCTTTTCAAACATTTCTCTGCCTACAGGAATTGGAGTTGTAGAATTTTTTTCCATTAATTTCTCAAGAGCAAGACGACATGCTTCTTCAATGATGCCGCATATATCTGCTGAAGAATAAGAGCCTCCTCCCGCCATTTTGCCATAATCGTCTACGTAAGTAGATTGAGCTTTACTCATCATAAACATAATATCGTCAATAGTAACGTCATCTGCTAAAGGAATGCCGTTCAATTTGCTTTCTACAATAGAACGCCTTGCCGTAGCATCTGGTGGAGTAATATGCACCATATGAGAAAATCTTTTATATCTTAAATATGCTGGATCTATTTGGTCTGGGCGGTTAGTTGCGCCAATTAAAATACGCTTAGAGCCGTCAACGCCAAAACCATTCATTCTTTGCAATAATTCTGTAGTAACCGCTGCTTTATAATCCTTTGTATCGTTTGTTCTTTTACTGAAAATAGATTCACATTCATCTACAAAAAGAATTGCGCCCTCTTCACAACTTTCAATATCTTGGAAAAGTTGTTTTACTGCCTGTTCAGATTCGCCTACGTATGACTTAAAAATATCTGCTGGTGTAACAACAAAGAGTGGAAGTTGCATTTTATTAGCAATAGCTTCAGCAAACATTGTTTTACCTGTTCCAGGCGCTCCGTACATTAAAAGACCTAAGCCACCTTGAATTTTATAATATTTTAAAATATCTGGATTGTCTGCCATAAAAGCAAACGACTTTATTAAGTTCTTAACGTCTTCTTGCCCCTTTATATCTTCCATTGTGGTTTTTGGAGCTTCTCTTTTCATTATAGATCCATAACTTTCTGCTTTGTCTAAGCACCTTTTATGCAAATCTTTATATTTTTCTTCTAACGCATCGTCATTTTCTGCGCGCTCGTATATTTTTTTGGCTATTTTGGCAGCATTATTATACTCTGTTCTTAAAGTTCTTTTTTCTTCAGGAGTCATTTGATTTTTGTCTTTACGCGCCCCAATAAGAGTACGTATTTTTGCCATTATCTCATCAAACTCTTTTTTAAGCTGTTCTAAACTCTTATTGTCTGAAGTTGTTTTTTCATACCCTTTCTTTCCTATTCCGCTCATAAGCTTTCTCCACAATTAAAATTATAATACGTCATCATAATTGCCACTAGAATCAGTGCCCGTAGATTCCGTAATAGTAGCATTATTGGCAACTCCAAGTTCTGCTTTTCTTTGCGCAATTCTTTTTTGAGCCTCTGTTGGACCAACGTTGGCGGCGCCCTTTTTCTTTTTGCCAACCTTTTTAAAGCTCTTGCTCATAGTAAGGGCAAATTTCTTTAATGACTTAACCATATCGTCCATCATTCTATATTTAAACATAAGGCCATCTACCATGGCTTTCATTCTACCAATATTATTCTTCCTTGTTCTACGCATTTGCATTCTTAATCTAAAACGCGCAATAAAAGAATAGCTTTGTCTGTTAGATTGCTCCATTAATTTTTGGTCAAACTGAATAGTGGAATCTAAAAAACTTAAAGCTTCTGTAATACATTCCATTGCCATGTTTACAGATTCCATTGACTTCATAACGTTTTCCATTTCAACGGAAACCTCATAGAAAGTTGAAAGCATTTCCACTAAATAATAGTCTTCGCCATATTCTTGCTCAAGTTCTATAAGCTGATTGAGTAACTGTTCTTGCTTGATTCTAAAATCAATTTTACTTTGTTCTCTTGCTTTGCTTATTTTTTCTTTTTCCCTTTGTTGTTGCTCTGCAACAATTTCTTCGTTTAATAAATTTAAACTGTCCGACCTAAATCTAGTTTCTTTATCAGCCATATTACACCTCACTGTTTTCTATATTTACATATTTTTTTAATATTTTTTTTAGCGCTTCTTTTTCAGATTTGCTGTTGTCAACCCAATCGTGAATAAATATTTTGTGAATATTCCAACCTCTATCAACTAAACTGTCAACATATCTAACGTTAATATCAAAATAATTAGAATTTTCTAAGACTTCCGTTTCACACCACAATCCAAGTTCAGCTTCAGTCAAATCTGCAGAAAGAATAACTATTGGTATTTTTATAGACGTTGGATTTACGCCATAGTCAATTACTATTCTTTTTTCATCTACACCACTTTCAATTATAAAGTTAGCAACTTGTCTTATAAATCCAGTTGTTTCATCAACCTTTTTCCCTACCCATTGTTCTCTATTGTCATCACTGCCAAACTTGTTAACGATAGATAAGTATTTTCCAATAAAATCAATCGATTCTAATTTAATTTCTTCAGCTAAAATAGAGTGGATTACTGCTATAGAGCTTTTTGCTCTTGTAACGGCAACGTTAAATATACATTGCCCTAACTTGTCTTCATTAAAACCTCTATTTAACTCGCCAAACGATTGCACAACTTTGCCTTCTTTGTTTTTTCCATAAGTAAGAGAAAGTATAAGATGCTCAACCTCTTGACCTTGAACACTTTCAATTGTTTTAAAAAAGATTAATTTCTCTGGCAAATCTCCAAAATTTTCAATTGCCTTTTGAATTTTTGAAGCAAGGTCTGTATCTTTTGCAACCAAACTTTCAATATAGTCTTTTTGCTCTTTGCCAAAAGCAACTACGCCAACGGAACTTCCATTTAAAGATTTGGTGCTTTCATCATAATAAGTGTCAAAATGTAGCTTAAGCTGTTTCACAACCGCTATAGCTTCTTTTTCGTTAACACCGCCATCGCAACATCCGTCAGGCACGTAAATATCTTTAAACCCTAACCCTTCCGCTTTAGGAACTCTAGCAGGAAAAGTTCTCATATTTGGATAAAATTTTTCCTGAGAAAAGGCAATTAATGATTCCGCCTTACTTCTGTAATGACAAATGAACTGCTCTACAGGAAAAGCACAATTATCAAGTGCCAAACCAAGCACCGAAGTGTTTGGGCTAAGTATTTTAACCTCTCCCTCACTATCTACAATACGCTTTTCTACACGATTAGCAAAGTGTTTAATTGGTGGCATTTGCCACTCGTCTCCAATTAGTACAACTTGTTTGGCCCTAAAAAGTACAGGCAAAATAGAGGTTGGTTCTAATTGACTGGCCTCGTCAACAATAACGATATCAAAATCATTAAATTCTTCTTTTGTAAAAAATACACTTGCAGTTGAAGGGGACAAAATAAAGCATTTTTTAAGTTTAAGAATAGCTTTGGCATTTTCCTTAAAAAATCTTCTTAGACTTTGACCGCCCTGCTTTTCTGCTTTAAGAAAATTGAAGTCTTGGTCATTATAATTAATTTTTGCCATGCATTGATCTTCTATTATAGAAAGTGTTGCCTTATCAATTTGAGAAATTGCGTTTTTCCAATCGTTTAACTCGTAAGAAATTTTATCTCTTAAGCCGTTTCTAAGTTCGCCCATAGAGTTTTTCTTGTTTTCAACAGCAAGCCAATTGACTGAAAATTCAAAAATACTTTTATAGCTATATTTGCCTTTTTCCCTTAATCCTGTTTCAAAAGGCCTAAAGAAACGTTCTAATGAACACGCTTCATGTGAACATTTAACTACTTTAAAATATTGACAAAGTGCATTGCACACACTTCTATCTTGCCCTTCTTTAACTATTAGTTCTAGTTCTTTAAGTAAGCATTTTTCGTTTTTGACAGTATAGAATGATGCAAAACAATTTTTTTCAAATTCCAATAATAATGCTTTTATTTTAAATAGTAAAGGCTTTAATTTGTTTTTGGCATTATAGATTATACCGCCGTTTCTTAGCACTTCTTCTATAGTGTTTCCTACTGCTGAACTTTCAAAAATTTTGCTTGTTCCATATACGGCTTTTGCAAAACTTTCAACGCTATTGCCTTCTATTAAAATATTATTGGCGTCTGCAAAACGTTGTGTTTCGGCTGCAAGATTTTCAAACGCTCCTGTTTTTAAATACGTTTTAAGTAAGTCTTTAATAGTAAAATCAACATCGCTATTACACTCTTTAATTGCATTAAAAATCGTATCTTTACAGTCAATAAAATCTTTAACGCAATTAGCTATATCTAATTCGGATTTCTTACAACTATCTACAAACTTGAATAACGCTTCAATTTGCTGAGCGTTTAATTTTATTTTAAATTGAGAAGATAATTTGGCTTTAAGACCATCTAAATTTTTATCTAAATTTATTACGTTGTTAAATAAGCAAACGCCTTTTACAACATCTTTAAATGAAATCTCTTCGCCATAACCCAACTTATTTAATATCGCATAAGCTTTTTTTGTTTTAAAATCTAAAAGCTTTGGTTTGATACAATCCTCTTTTTTAGCGTAAGCGTTAAATATTTTAAAAGAGCATTCTATAAGTGATAAATTTTCTTTAGAAATATCGGGGCTAAAAATTGAATAGAATTCATCTAAACATTCCTTCTTCTTAACCTCTATATCTTCAACAAAATTAATGGCGCTAGTAATTGCTTCTAATTGACTTTTCCCTGATAGCAATTCTATTACGTTTGAATTATCGTAGAATGTTAGGAATTGCGACTTTTTTAAATCTCCATCAATTCTACATAACCCTAACTCTTTAGCATATTTTTCAATAGCTTCAGCTGGCGGATTTGAAATTTCTGTTGAAGCACTTTGCGTTGCTAAATATTCTTCATATACTGTGCATACCGATTTTAACAACTCTACATTATCAATGTTTGAAACGGTTTTAAGAAGCCCTTCATCTAAAGGCTGTTCTAAAACGCAATCAAGAACTGAAATTGAGATATTTTTATACCATTTACTCTGTAAGCCTTCAACGCCTTCACATTCGGCAACAAGTTCACTTATAGCATTAGAAAGCTTGCCGTTATATTCAACAACCTTCTCAATTTCTACGCCGTCTAAACTGCCGTTTATTGGATACCAAGGACTTTTTATAAGTTCGTGGTCTAAAGCTGCCTTATCAAGCCATTCGCCAGCCTCGTTTACCAAATTTGCATAATATGAAAATTCTTTAGACGTCATATTGCAGGCATCATTAGAATTCATAAACAAGATTGGGTCTATATCATATTTACATATAGTGTCTAACGCCGAATAATAACTCCTGCCCACAACATCTTTGTTGTCAAACATAAGTTCTCGGTAGTTTTTTATAGTTGCAATAGTAGAAGCAATTTCCCTATTGCCACATTCATAATCATCGTATTTGTCAGCCGAAAAAGTGTGATTTTTTCTATCGCTTAAAAGTTGATTGAATTCTTTTTTTACATCAACAACGTTAAGTTTTGAAGCTTGAGCCTCTGTTTCACTATCTAAAAGCATTACAAACTTGCGAATAGACGGTGGCAATTTAGCATACACTTCAAACATAGCCGCAGACTTTTGAGATGACAAAAGAATTTTTTTATTTTGCGCTAATAAGGAAGCTATTAAGTTAGTAATAGTAACCGTTTTACCCGTTCCTGGAGGGCCTTTAACTATTAAAGACTGCCCTGCAACAACCCTTTTAACAATACGTTCTTGAACGCTATCTCTAGGCATTATAAACTGAGGTATTGTTTTTGAATAATCAACTTCTTGGTAAGGCTCACCCTTGCTAAAAATTCTATTTATAAGAGGGTGAGAATATATCTTTTCTTTATTGCGCTTTATATCATAATACATACACAATTCATCGTGATTATATTGAGATATTGCAACAATATTTTTATCAAATTTAAACGTAGTATCACTACTAATATCTGATCTACATTGCGAACTAACGTACTCCTCCACCTTTGCAAAATATGCTTCGCCATTGCCTAAATAATCAATGTTAATAGGGCAATCTACGTCGCACACGCTTTGGTTGGGATGTGGAAAATCTTCAACAATTTTATCTCCTGCCATTTGTCGCAAGACCGCCAAAAAACAAGGATTTATATAGATGTCATCACAAACAAATTCTATATAAATTGGAGTTGTTTTGCTTGTGGAGCGAATAAATTTTATAGGAAAAAGTAAAAGTGGAGATGTAACTTCTTTAATGGAATATTCTTTGCTAGCAACTTTCCACGTTATTGCGCCCACGCTAAAAAATAATGGATTGTTTCCCCTAAGGTCTAACTCTTTATATACGTTTTCAATGTATTTATGAAGTGCAACGGCATCAGTATTGCCTTTAGCATCTTGCCAAGCTAAATCATTTATATCTTTACCTAAAATTTGCTCACTTTTATTTGCAATTGCACTTTGCAATAATACGGTATTTCCCACTTTTCCTATTCTGGCAGAAATAATTTCTAAAACGTATTTACTTAAATTATCTCTTGTTGGGTGAGAAATAAAAAAGGTTTTACTTAAATCTCCAGCATATAAATCAATCAGTTTATTGCTTGAAATATCGTTTATATGTAAAAGGTCTATTGTAAACGCCTCTATATTTTCACTAATTTTATTCATGCCTACTCCCAATCAACAGTTTGCCAACTCTCTTCTCCTTGCATAAGACAGTCGTTTGCAAATGTTCTAGCATCGCTTTCTACAACTTGTATAGCGTACGCTTGCGACCCTGCTGATTTGTATTTACCAAAATTATAGTCCCATTCAGGAACGCGATATTCTGTTACGCCAAGCTCCATCCAATGCCATTTTTGCCAGCCTCTATGTTGTAAAGTGTGTTGAAACGAGTGATAACATTCGTGGCAAATGGCATCCATTAACCAAGCAACGTCATTACAACAATCTTCCCTGTATAATATGCGTTTTCCGCCATCGCAACAAAGAGCTCCTGCGCCTTTTGATTCCCACTCGTCCAATGAAATTATTTTTACTTCAGGCTCATTTTCGCAATCTAAAAGATGCGCTACTAACTTCGTTGCATTATTAATTCGCCCCTCTTTTACTCCCTTTTCAACTCTTTCCCAAGAAGAAACGTCATCTCCGGCCAAAACGCAATATTTTACTATAAGTCCACATTTTGCAAAAAGAGTGCTTGAAGAAGATAGTATTTTTTTAATATTGTTAATATTAACGTCTTTTATAGAATCGTAATCAAAATTCTCTTTTCTTGAGCGAGCGTTATAACTAAGCTCTAAATGCTTCCAACCTACGTCAATAAATTGTTGTTGTGATGGTATTCTTCTTAGATATGTTTGACATTCAGCCTCGTGGCGCCTAGAAATATCTATAACATCATCTTTCCATTGCCTTTCTTGCATAAATAAAGAATACGCAACGTTGAGCCCAACGTAACCCATAAACGCCATTTTATTTTTTATATAAGCATATTCGGAAGCGTTTATCATGCCAATCTCTTCCATTTCGGAAACAACAAAATTGTAGTTTGGCATAGTTAAATATCTATATGAAATATCACTATAAGATAAATCTTCTTTTTGTTTTATTATATCGTACGCAAAATCGTAAATACTTCTATCGCCGTATTCATCAATTAAAAACACTTCGCCAAACTGTTTTGAATAATATAAAACGTTTTCTACTAACGCACTTTTGTTTTGATAATTGTAAAAGTGAATTCCAGTGATTATAATATTCGAATTTTTTTCGCCTAAGCTATCAAATACTTCCTTAATAAAACTATCTGCTTTACCTATAAATGCAGAAGCGTTAATTATTGAAAAACTAATACCCCTTTCTTTTTCATAAGCACGAGCATACAAAATAACTTCATCTATAAACGGAGACATAATAACCGTTACTTTAGATGCATTTTTCTCCTTTTCTAAAATAGGAGGATAATATTTAAAAATTTTAAGCCCATCTTGTTCTTCAAGCAACTGCAAATTCTCGTTAAAGAATTTCTCTTTTTCCATTGAAGTAGAAGCTTTTAATATATTTTCAGCCCATATAGCAACGTCTAAAACGTCTTTTATGGCACAGGCCTTAATATCTTTCATGGCCACGTTTTCGCCAAAAAGCGTTGCCGTGTCTTTTACGTTAGACAATGCTTCTGCTTTGCTTCTAAAATAAATTGCAAATTTTTCAATCTCTATTTGGTCGGAGGTTGTAGGGTTTCCATTTTCATCTTGCATGCGACAAATTTCAGCATCTAAGCCATCCATTACCGAATGTACACTTTCAGCAACTTCTAAAAGATTTTTTAATAACGTAACTGTTTTTAAATACCCTTCTTGCTCAACCTTAACAATAAATTCGGCAATTTGCTGTTTAAGTATAATATAATCTTCCTCTAAATACCCTTCATCAAAATATTTTAAGGCAAGGATTTTAGCTGTAAGACGATATAAAAGAGCTTCCGCATTTTTTTTAAAATTTGCACGTGGTTGCTTATTTGTTAATATGTCTTGCAAAATTTCAACCCCTTCACTAAGAGTTTGAACATCTATGCTTTTATAATATAAAGTATTAACGTAGTCTATTGCCTCAGGAATAATCATTTTTACTATTATAATTCATCATCGCCTAATGCGATTCTTGTATTCTCTTCTGCTATATCTTCCTTCTTTTTAACACTATCATTTTCAGTGTTTTCAGTAGCTTTTGTCTGTCCAAGAAGTTGATTTATGTAATCTTCTGCCATTGCTTCAGTTTCGCTTCTTTCGTTTTCACGACCATTCATTTGCGCTGATAAGCGAGCTTGCCTTTCTTGTCTGCGCTCAGCATTTCTAGCCTCGTGTCTCTTTCTAATAGCGTCTGTCATTTCTCTTTCAATTTTACGCCTTCTATCTTTAACTCTATCCAAAATACTTTGAACGTCAAAAATATAGTCTACGTCTTCCGTATTTCCAGCCCCGCGCATCACTCTAGTTAACTTGCTAAAATCAAGCTCATCAGCCAATAAACCAAAATATATAGGGTCTGCTTTGTATTCTAAAACTTGACTGTTAATAGAATTTAAATTGTCAAGAACTTTTTTTGTAAGCCTATAGGCCTCTTTATCATTGTTATATTTATATTGAAGGTCTTCAATATCTTCCTTAACGTCCGCCATTTCATTATCTATATCCATACATTCTTCATATAAATCCATTTTCGAAATTTCGCCGTTTTGGAACTGTACAACTAAATCATCTTTTTTTGCTTTAAGTTTAGAGCTTTCTTCTTTTTTAAGCTCTATTTCTTCTTTTATTTTTTCTGGACCATTGCCTACAACTTGTTCTTTGTATTCTTTAAGATTTTGCATAAAGATGCCAATTTCTCTAGTAGCATCTCTACTTTTGCCAATCATAGAAAGATTGTCTTCTAAAAATTCGAGTTCCTTAATGTCTGCAACCTTATTGGTTTTTCCAAACATTCCTGCTTTTACAACTTCTCTATTGTTTTTCCATTGTTTTGAAATTGCAATAGCTTTGTCTAAATGAATTAAATCTGCATCATCATGCATCTTGTTAGCAACGATATCTGCCCATGCTTGCAATTCTTTAATAATTTCTTTTGCTTGCTCTAAGGCTGATGCCGTAGAATTATTCATAACATCAGCTAATATACTTTGCATTTGCTTGCATTTTTCTATGCCTTTATGTAATACCGTCTTACGGTCTGAGGCCACATCCATATCTAAAAGCACTTCCATGCCTAGCTTGTATTTTTCAATATAGGTGTTTACTTTTCCTACCATATCAAATTGGACATTTACTTCTTTCATACTATTCCCCATTTCGCTATAGATTTTATTTGATTCTGCTAAAAACTTATCGTGCAACTTAACACGTTTTTCTTTGCTAATAGTGCACATTATTTTAACCAATTTTGCTATTCCTGTTTTAAGGTCGGCATTAAAACCATTATTGCTTCCAAATCTAACTAGAGCATCTATTCTTTTAAGGGTTTTCTTATATACGTCTTCAAAAACCTTGTCACAACCGTCCTTTTCAATAGTAATAAACTCACGTGGATAAACAATTCCGTTTGCTTCAAAACAATTTACAATATTTTTTATATCCATCTTATTCATCTCCCGAAATTTTTTCAATTAAAACGTCTACGCATTTTTCTATTTTAATGCCTCTTTTATAAACAAAAATATCATCATCAAAAAATAAATATTCCTGTGCAGAATAGTCTATTAAAGAACATACTGACTCGTACGAGTTACTTGCCAGTTTAATGCCAATTTTTTTAATTTGTGATGCCGACAAATATTCGTGTCCGCCCTTTGTATTAAATAAGTAAAGATACAAATTTTCATCGTCTTTTATATCTTGTAGCATTTCTTTAACTCTTTCTTCATTGTTTGGAAAATTTATAAAATATCTATCTTCCAAATCTTTTGCTATAACACCCTCAGAGTCACACGGCAAATATCTAAGATGTACTCCTTTTGATATTAATTTATAAAGCTCTGGCTTCTTTTCCCTTTGGTCTTTTTTCATTAAAAATAAACTTTTTAACTCTGAACCCGTAAGCAAAAACAAACCCCAAAGTGGTGCTCTATTTCTATTTAAACACGATAATAAAATTCTAAACACGTTTTGAGTATGTCCGCTAGCACGTTTTTTTGCTAAATTTACTTCGACCGGCAAATCTCCGTAAATGCTTGTTATACGTTGCTTGTTTTTTTCATAATCATATCTCGTAGAGCCTTTTAATGCCTGAGGATAACGGTCATAAAGAGTTAATAAAGCGATTGCGGCTTGGCGCTTGAGCCTTTCGAACTCTTCTTCGCTCATTGCCGAAGCCCCTTGCTCTACTTTAACTTTCTTTGCCTCACTATAACAAAGTGATGAATAATAGTTGAACGCTACGCGAATTCTGTCCGTTTCGCCACGTTGCGACTCTAAAAAATACTCGTTATAATATCCCATTCTATAAACGGCATACGGATTGCCTTCTTTTGCGGCAGTGTTACAGTTATCTATTGCCAATCCTATCATTTCATTAGCCCTTAATTTAATAACGGCTCCCCTTGTTTCATCTTGAGATTTTGGGGAAAGATATCTATGCAAATATAACTCGGACAAATTATATATTTCTTGATTTCTCTCAGTAATTTTAAAATCTGAAACTACTGTTAGTTCTTTTTTACAATGAGGGCAAACTAAAGCTCCGTTATATAATATTAATGATTTTTCAAATTTTTTGCCACAGTTAATTTGAGTGCATTTCATAACAATTTCCTTTTTTATAACCGTTTATTCAGTTACTACTGGTGTGTTTATTGTAAACTCTGTCGACAAAGAGCCTTGTAATAAGTAGTTTGCATTATTTAAACTCACAATTACAATATATTTACCATTTCTTAAAGGAGCATTATTTTCAACCATTCCACCTTGCCCACTTACAGCATTATAAGTGTAAGTTAAATTTAAATCACTTATAAGTGCACCTGCAACTAACGGCTTTAATTGGGTGTAATTTGTTAAAGTGTAAGAAGATAAAGGATTCCAAGAAAGTGTTACTGCTTTTGGATTAACTACTACCTTAAAGTTATTTACGTTTACCTTTACCATGTTGTAATTTATTGTATCGTAATTAACGTCATAACTATACTCGCCAACATTTGTTTTAGAATTAACACTACTATATCCAGTAACCGTAGCTGTCTTTCCGTTATTTGTTGATGCGCTAAAGTTATAAGGTATAGTACCTGTAAAACCATATGTTACTTCTGTTTTGCTAGTAGCTTGTACAGTAAGTGTTGCCTTGGTTATTTTATAAGTGCCTTCTATAAAATTAACTTTATAGTTTGCATTTGTAATTGTTCCTCTAATTGCATAGTTGCCAACGTTAGACGTAGATTTTGCAACAGTTGTTAATTTATAAGGTTCGGAATCGCTCGCAACGAGAGCTCCTTCAACAATGCTTGACGTGAGTTGTTCTATATTAGCTCCGTATATGCTGGTTTTATCATCGATATTAACAGATATTTCTTTTTCTTTTACAGTTAAAAGACCTTGCTTATAAGTTATAGCATAATTGTCTGCTTCAAGTCCAGAAATCCTAATAGTGTAATTTCCTACCGGGTCGTTTTTTGAATAACTGTAACTATAATTTAAAGAACCGTCTAAAACTGTATAGTCTTCGCCATTCACAAAATCTTTTGAATATGTTATACCCGCATTTGAAGGGGTATCACCATAAGTAATCGCGTGAGAATTTGCAGTTATAGTAAGCGATTTTTTTGTAATATTGAAAGACGTGGAGCTAGAAGTAGATGCCAACTTGTAGTTACTGTTATTCAACGTTGCAGTTGCATTATACGTGCCAGCGTTTATACCTAAACCATCTAATTCTATAATGGCAAAACAGTTGTCTCCAGCATATACGCTGTTAACGGTTGCCGTAGGTTTTTGTTCTTCTCCACTATAAGTAGTTGTGGTTTTTGCCCATCTCAACGTTACTTCTTTTTGCTCAATACTATAATCGTAATAATTTGAACCGGAAATTTCATAGTTCAAGTTTTTAATTGTAGCATATGCAGTATACATTCCAACATCTTTTTCATATCCGCTGTAGTCAAAACCTACAACGTCTCCACTACATGTTCCAACAGCGGTTGCCGTTGGACCTTGCTGCCTTGATGAATAAACAAATGAATTTTTATTCCAAATAAGCGTAACTTTTTTAGGCTCGATTGTAAACTCTTTAGTTGTATAACCATCTTCTATAGTGTAGTTAGTGTTAACCAACGTTGCTTCGGCAACGTAGTTTCCAACCGCAACCTTTTCTCCTGAAACGCTTACCAAACACGTATCCTTTAAGCATACGTCATTTGCAGTAGCAGTAGGCTTTTGCGACTTTGCGTTGTAAGTAAATAAATTACTTGACCAAGTTAAAGAAATTACTTTTTTATTAATCTTGTAATCTTTTGTATAATTCGTTATTTTATAATTGCCTGCTTGAATTGAATTATCCAATATAATTTTTACAGTATGATTAATCGCACTTTTACAGTCGCCAATATATTTGGTTACGCTATAACTTAAGTACGTGTCTTTTTCAAGCCCTATTCCTTTTATAGGTTCAATATCAGGCATTTGAATTTCATTATTATAAGTATACTCTTCCTCGTCCCAATTAACTTCAATTTCGTAAGGTTTAATTGTCCAAGTATAAAATTGATTGTTTGCGTTAACCGTGTATAAATCTTTACAATCACCTTTTAACGTTATTGCATAATTATAAGTTCCCGCATCTTTATGAGTAGACGTAAACCCTCCTTTGCTATCAATGCTTGTATCAATATAACCCTCAATAGTGTCCGAATTAATAACGTCATTTTCGTTATAAGAAGCTGTTATAGTTTGGTAATTGCCCGAATAAACTGCAGTTTCCGTGTTGCTCCAGGTGAAATTTAACAACTTTTTATTTACCGCAACATCTACTGATACTGTTGCTGTTGCCGTAAGCGAAGTGCAAGAAGGTGTTGCAGTTACAAATAATTTATACGTGCCTGAATCTGTTAAAGGTTTTACGTTATTCTTTTCATAGCTAGATTCGTATGAAATTACACTATCTTTACCATCTTTAACCCACCTATACTCAAACTTATCGCCAGCATCATGTTGAGCTAATGCCGAAAGAGTTAAAGTATCGCCATATACAAAATTATTTTGGTTTTTCTCTATTGCCGAAACCTTAGGCAAATCAAGACTCCATTCAGGAACTATAAACACGTCACCAGTAAGAATTTTACTAAGCTCATTAAATGTTTTTGTTTGGCCATTTTCTGTTGTTTTATATTTAAATGAAACTGTAAAACCCTCCCTTTGCGTTATATCTCCTAACATGTTGAATGGATCCGTTTCTAAAATATATCTGGCATTTCCGCCGTTTGAAAACGCAACGTCATTAGTCAATAAATTGTAAACACTATCGTTATCTTCTTGAACAACTACCTTTCGTATATGTTCAAATGAAATAACAGTGTTTGGCATAGATTCATTTACTTCGCTTCCTATAATTACTTGATTGTTATAAACAAGAGCGTTTATAACTTTGCCACCGTTCTCATAGTTTTCTTTTAAGAAGGTCTCATTTTCTAAATCATATTCTTTTACGTAAGGGAGATGCCCAGCATGCGCTACAAGGTCAAATACCTCACCCTTTTCACCAATCCATGTATCTATCGTTTCAAATTTAGCGTATTCTAAATCAGCATACGAGTAGTCAAAATTTATATAAACTTGATTTTTTTCAAGACCGCTTGGCGTAATCTGGTTTGCAAAAGCAACATAAGCTTGCGCTAATGATGTTGTTTTGCCCTTTGAATTCAAATATATAGACTTTCTTGCCTCATCTATTTTTGTATAGTCTATTGTAATAACTTGCTTTTTGTTTATGTTTTGAAGAATTGTATGATTTTCAATAAAGAATCCGGCATCACACTCAAGATTGACAAATTCAACCTCATCACTGTTAAATATGCCTGCATCTATACCTACAACCTTTTTACCATTAAATTCATTTGCAATAACAATTGTGTTGCCTCTATTTCCATTTAGAAGTTTTGCAACGTAGCCGTCTTCTTCTTCGTTATATTCGTAAGCAATGTTTCTAATACCAACTTTTCCTTGTCCATAAAAGCCGTTTGGGAAAACGTTGAAAACATAAAAAACTGAAAATCCCGCAAATGCTACTGTAAATATAAACGTTAAGAACTTAATATATTTTGCACGTGCAACACTGCCTAAAAGCCCGAATAAAATAGCAATAATAGCCGCCACTCTAAAAAGTGCAAACAATAAAAATGCAACAATTGTAAAAATTGACTTAGAAAGAATAGGGGCAATTATAACGTCTATTAAAAGCGTTGCTATTATGTATGCGATAGGCAATTTCTTGCTATAACTAACTCTAAAATTAGAAAAACAAATTGCCACTATTAATAATGCGTCAAATATAACAGTAAGAAAAACACAAATTCCACTATTAAATAACTCTCCGCCAATACCAAGTGCAACGGCAAGAATTACGTCTGTTACTAATAACAATATAGAGGTAACGTATAAAAGAATTTTACTGTTTTTTATCTTATTTTGAAAAACTGAACTTTTCATTTGTATACCTTCCCTCCTTATCTTATTCTAGTTGGCTTATCAAAGTAGCCGTTTTCTTTTACGTTTAATTTATTAAGCATATATTGTTTTGTGCCAACAACAAAAATTATAACTTCTTCATCTTCTAAACAGAATTTTGTAGAATTTTTTACTAATACTCTTGCTCCTATTGGTAAAAGGTTTTTGTACTTTTTATAAAGGGCTTTTTGAGATTCCGTTCCCATGCTAACATTTGCCTCACTGCAAATTGTGCAATTTTTATTTTTCATTGCCCTACTAGTAAAATATCTACCACAGTTATTACATTTTACAGGCTTAAGTTCCTCTGATTTTGCATCTAACAACGTCATAGCGTCCTTCGCAAAAATCATAAACGGTGTATATTTCTTTTCTCCCGTTAAAGAAGTATACACTATTTCTGGATAAGGACAATCTTTACATTTATATAAAACTCCACTACTGTTATCAGCATCAAAAAGTTGACTCTTACATTTAACAGTAGAACAATCTTGCCCTCTGTGAGCAAGTGGGCAGGAAACGTGTAGGTAGTGCTCTTTAAGTTTACTAAAGTTTTTAATGTCTTCTATTTGTTCTTCAGTGAGACCAAAGTTTTTCAAACCAAGTGATAACATTGCAACTTGTTCTACACCATTTTTTTCATAAGTAATAACGTTAGACTCTACCAACTTTTCTTCAGCACCACAGTTTAGGCATGAAAGCGTTAAAGATTTATTTAAACCTGTGCTTAATCTAAACAAGGGTTTTCCCATATGGAACACATCATATAAGAAAGTGGTTGTAGCAATATGAGTAATATATAACACGTCAACTCTTTGACACTCTAACTTGATTTCGTTGTGAGATAATTGAGCTAAAAGATTTTTAACAGCCAATTTGTCTGACTTGTCACTATAGCAAAGATAATCAGCAAAATTAGATTCGCTATTATTTATAAGCCTGTCAACAGCGTTTAACGTTGTGTCAATTGCACTTTCTCCAGACAGTACACTTTCTTCAATAGATTCTTCTGGAATAATTTCTGAAAGATTTAAGTCTATTTCTTGAGCTGCAAAGCTTGTTATAGGCGTAACTGTTCTGCCAGATTTTGAAAAATATACTTTACAAAGAACCGGCAAAGAAGCACCCGTTCCACCAGAAAGTTCAATCCTCATTGAAACGCCGTAAATATCTTCCTTTATGCCTTCTCCACTAACTTCTTTAAGCTCTGTTCTTTGATGAAATTCTGGAAAGAAGAGTTCAGTAAACTGTTCTATTGTTTTTTTATTGTTTTCAAACTCTTTCTCTTTTTCATCTCTTGTTCTATTTTTTTGCTGATATTCCACAACTGAGTATCTTTTATGATATTCAACCCCAGCAGTTTCTATAAAAGAAGTCCATATGGCATCATTATTGTTTACTTCTTGACCGCGCAACGCTTTAAACCACGTTGCTCCGTCATCAGAAAAACCATGCTTAACCTTTTCTCTTTCTTGACTATAAACAGACGTTAATTGATATTCATAAATACCATCATCTATAATATCACCATTAACTTTCCAGCCTAAGCCTCTAAAACAATCGCCTTTAATAAGTTCGCAAATACTATTAAAAGCTTTTTCATATTCTTTATTTACAAAAATTCTATTCTTCGCCATTAGACTAGTCCTCTATCTTGTCGTTTGCTAAAATTGCTTGAATTTGAGCAACTTTATTTGCCTCTTTCATTAAATTATCGCAAAAAGACCTGCCACCATCTTGTTGATAATCATAAGCAGAACGTATATATGTTTCAAACGTTCTAGCAACGATAGGTCTTAATATTCCCTTTACGCCGTTTGCCGCACATACAGGGCATTCAGCCTCCCACTTGTTATCAAATTCGATAACGTGAGGTTTTGGAAAACAAGTTGCTTGCGCACAGTTTTTACAACCTTCAATGCCTTCCGGCTTATCTTTAATGCGGCATTTTGCATAGCATTTTGACGCGCTCTTACAATTATCGCAAAGTTCTCCTAAATCTGCATCTGAAGCCATAGGATTTTCTTTATAGTAGTTAAGCGCTTCACACTTGTCTTGCATTGGCCCTGAAATAAAACGCTCGCAATGTGATATTGCACATATTTTTCTGCAATACAACAATCTGTCGCCTTTAGAGCCCTCGTTGCACATAACACCGCTTCCCGTACTATTTACAGATAAGCAAAAATATTGCCCGCCATTATCTGAATTTTGGCGTTTTATAACGTTTCCGCAATTCTCACACTTGATTTCATTACCGTTAATTTCAAGCATAAGCATGCCGCGTTCACTTTCTTGCCTACATTTTTCATTGTCGTTACAATATATCTCGTCCAAATCATTTTTCTTGCACGTATCATAGTCTTCTTTAGACATCAACTTAACTTTGCCACATGCCGGACATCTAACAGTAACCATGTTGTCATTATTACTGCCCGCTATAATTGCTGCATCGCCGCTGTTGCTTGTCATAAGTCCTATACGCGTAAAATACATAAGAACAAAACCTTCCAATTTACACATGTCGGCTAAAGAATAAACTATTACGTCATTTTCTTGACCCAAACGGAAAATACGACCTATACTTTGTTCCATACCTAGAGGGTTAGGAGTTATTTGGAAGTTTACAATTATATTACTTTTTTGTAAGTTGGCGCCCTCTGTAAATGCGCTAGTTGTAACAACTAAAATAGCATTTTCTTTTTCATTGAATTTCTTCTCAGTTACAGATTTATCTGAAGAGTCGCCTACAATAATTCTATCTTTAAAGTTAGAATCTTCTTTTAATAACTCTAAAACTTGCTCGTAACAGCGCTCGCTCTTTTTTACATCGTAATCAAAAAATACTATTACTCTAGAATTTGCATGTTTTGTTAAAATTTCTTTTAATTTTTCAACTTTCTTGTCAAATACGTTACTTTCATAGACAGGAGAAAATTTAATTGAAACTTCATTAGAAGAGTTTGCATTTGCCGTCAAATGACTTCCTCTCAATTGATTCCAATAATATGCCATTGCGTTACGTTTTTGGAAGCAGTCGTCATTTAAACCAAAAGAGTGAAGTAAACCGTCTCTTTCAAAAAACAAATCTGCATAAGCAAGGTGATAAGACCTATGTCCACGATTTTCTTCCACGTAATTTTCAATAGAGTAGGAAGCGTCTACTGTATTAATAGCGTTTTCTCCGTTCATGTTAGAAACGTTTAAAACAATGTCTTTTCCATTTAAACCTTTAGCTTTAATTTCGTTTGATGTATTAGATGCCGGAAAAAAGAAAATATTCTCGATTTTCTTTCCTTTTCTTATTCTGTCATTTGGCTGACGAATCATGATAGAGCGCAATACGCCATTATGATATGCGCTTGCTATGTTTTTCATAATTTTTGCCTTAATGTTTTCATTGTCTTCTAAGAAACAATCAATGGCATCTTTCTTCTCGCCGTCTAAGAGATTATCAAAATCATCAATGCTTACTTTTTTATAGGTAGTAGCATATTTTTGATATTCGTTTGCAAAATTTTCTACAACCTCTATTTCTTTTACATTATTAATAAAGTCCATAACCGTAGTTGCTCCACGGCAAATATGTTCTCTATAATATTTTTTTTCATTTCTATATTCTTCTGTTCTGTCTTTATCGTCTTTTTCTTCAAAATCAGAAGGCAAGCCACCTTTACAGCGAATAAAATACCATAAACGGAACATTTGATCTAAGTTGCCTGAATGCGGAGTTGCAGAAAGTAAAATACAATAAGTCTTTTTTGCTTCTTTTTTAATTTTCATCATGTAAGAAAGAAGCATCATTGATTTTGCTGATACTCCGGTTTCTCCGCAAAGATTATGCGCCTCGTCAACAACAACCATATCGAACAAAACGTTTTTTATGTCGTAATCATTCCAATAAACAAAGTCTTCAGTTTTTACAATAATTGGAACTGTAGGACGCCTTATGCCATCACTTCCACAAACAAATAATGAGTCATCAAACTCTTTGCCTAAAGTTTTAAGTTTACCTTCTCCCATTCCAAACATAGTTTCTAACACGAAAATCCAAGTGTTATAAACTTGAGACGGAACAATTATAAGAACAGAAGAAATTTTTCCTTTTGCCGCAAGTTCACTAAGAACGGCGCAAGCCTCGTAAGTTTTACCGCTACCAACAACGTCTGCTAGTAAACCAAAGCCACGAAGGTCTTTTAAAAATGCTTGCGTTGCCTTTAGTTGATGAGGCAATAATCTTTCATCTCCCATATGAAAACTTTTTTTAGGAATACCATATTTATTACCATTTTTTTGTGCATAATCATCTGGAGATAAAGTCAATGAGGCAAACTCATCATACCTATCAAGAACTTCTGCCAATTTATTCATTTGAGCAATATGTTTTGTATATTTTTTGCAGTCGTGCAACCCTGCTCTTTCCATTTCTTTGTCAAAAGCACCGTGCACAAACATAATTTTAAGTTCAGAATTTTTCATAATATGTCTCTCCTATAAGTTTAATCTTGAACCGTTACAAAGCCCTTAAGCCCCACTGGAACAATCTCTATGCTAGATGCATCAACCACATTTTCACTACTGTAACCTGAAACGTTTAAGTAAAGTATTCTCACTAATACCCCCTTGGGAGTTATATTTCTCAAAATAGGAGTGGCAACGCCTTTTGAATCTACCATAATACCTTCTTCAAAACCTATTTTATAATCCGTTATAATTCTACATTGCTTGCCATTGTGCCTAAAAATTATTTTTCCGTCTTTTCCGCCGGAAACCACTCTCAAATCAAAGTCGCGATGCGCCCTGCTTCTTTCTACGGTATTATCTTCGCCTATAATTAAGCCTCCGCTATCAGTATAATTCCATTTCCCTTTACCAACGTTCTTTGCTATATCGGCTTTTGAAAGATAAGTTGAGAACAACTCTTCTCCTTCCAAAACACCATACTGTCCAACGTGATACTTGTTAACAAATCTTCTTCCTCCGTCAATTATTTCGCCACGCTCTGCAAAAATTGAAAGGCATTTAATATTGTCTATAATCGCCCAAGTTGCATAAGACAATGAAAGAATTGTTTTAATCTCAATATTCTTAAGTGCAACTATAGCGCCTCCTATCGCTGCGGCAAAAACGGAGTCTTCATGAGAAAGAATTGTAAAATCGTCGCCTTCATAAACACAGTTGTCAAAAGTGCAAACCTTAACATCTGGAGCCCTATATTTAAGTTGTTCGCAAATATATTCAACTAGGCAATAAGTTTCCGCGATTCCACCTGATAAAAATATCTTTTTTACGTCATGATTTATAGGTCTAGTAACCTCTTTTATAATATAGTCACAAATCTTTTCAGCAACGCCTGAATTAGTTGGGTAACCCATACTATTTTTAAAGTCTTCCCTAGTAAATCTTTTTTGAATAAACAACTCCCAGCCAAGCGTAACTGGAACACCATTACTAAAAAAACTATCTTCCTTTAAAGGCTTGCCTAGAATCACCTTGGCTTTTTTTACGTCCTTCATTAACAAATATTGTTTGCCAAAAACGCCACGTTCAAAGATATGCCCTTTTTTTCCGGCAGAAGGAGAGCCTATTGTTTCCCTATCAGCAATTGACTTGTAAATATTTTCAACTATAGCCTGGTCAACGTCTATACCGCCTAATTGCAAAGGCTCGTTATGCCCTTCTACACCATCAACGAATATTTGATTATTTATAAATCCTGTTCTAGTAACTGAAATTTCTTCTTCGCCCATATCAAAAACTAAGAAACTTTCGTTATTTCTAACAGCACCTCTATGGAACGCATAAATAGAAAGGGCTTTTGTTGAATTTATAATTTTAAAAGGCTTTACGCCAAAAGACTTTTGAACTAAATAAGAGAGTTCGTGTAAATATTCATCTCCCACGCTAGACGGGTGTATTACGGAAATTCTATAAGAAGAAAATTCTGTCCCACGAGCCATATTTAATTCGGCGCATCTTTTGTCAACAAGGTCTTTTATATAATTAAAAAAATCTTTGCATATTTCTTGTGGAGTATATCGCTCACAAGTAAAAGTCATATCGCTGGCAACCATCTTTCCAAAATCATCTAACATTCTCTTTCTTACTGGAAAGTAGAATTTTGGAAAATAATGCTCGTTATAGTAATAGTTTTTATTTCTTTGCCAAATGCTACTCTCTTGCTTTGTAAGTAGCGATATTAAACTTTTTATTTTGACTACTGTTACAAAAGAATCGCTTTGTTTTGCAATTTGGTCACCATAATACCATTTGTCTTCATCTTCGCTATAATAACCTATTGCAGGAATAGCTATTTGAGTAAGTTTGCTTTTGCACGAAAATTTGCCATAAGTAGTTTTTAAAAAATCATCATCAAAAGCAAATGCTATTTTTATAGTATCTCCGCCAAGGTCTAGCGCTATGTTTAAAACTTTTTCCATCTTTTCCTCTATGAGCATTGCAATGTTGTAATGTAAAAGTATAGACAAGCTCAATATGTCAAATTATATCAAAAAAAGTGCCATTATGCAAGTATTTGCAATAATATAGGGAAAACTTATATATAAATTTATATATAAACGCTGCTTTTGGCTATATTTTAAGCCTTTTTTACGCTTATAATTAGATTTTTCATAAATTTTTTCACGCATTAAAAAAATTTTTTATAATAAAATAATGCACTCATCTTGTGATGAGTGCATTATTTGCCCAAATTTTCTTATTTTATTTTTTACATTTTTTTGTTTTTTATTAGTTTAACAGTATATCTTGTAACAGCCACTACAGTTAAGCCTATAAGTAAAGGAAGAATACTTACGGCAGAAGAACATGCAACCATCATTTTTAAGTCCTCCATCTATTTTTTTAAATTTTAACACGTCATAATTATACTGTCAATACAAAACAGTTTTTCACAATTTTTTAGTGCGTGGCTTAATGGTTTTACTTATCGTTTTTAATAAATTCTAAATATTGCTCTTTTAAAATCTCTAAATTCTCATCCCACTCACTTGCGTTTATAAACGGGTTGTCGCCCGCATTTTTTAGCATTTTATCTAACTTTTCAAGCGTGTGGTTGTGAACGGGGTGGTTGCCAAGCGTTATATCAACCTTTATTCCTTTAAGGCTGTTTAGCGTGTTTAAAAAATCACTGCGCAAACTTAAAGGCTGGTTATATTTTTTTAAAAAATCGTTGTATAAAGTTAAAAACCCAACGCCGCCAAAATAGCCAACTTTATATGTTTTAGCCCCGTCAAAAACGTCAAAGAAAAATGACGTTGTGCCTTGTGAATGCCCCGGTGAAAGCACGCATTTTATTTGAGTATTGCCAAGTTTTAAAATTTCGCCATCGTCAAACTCATAGTCAATAATAGGCAAGGTTGCGTTTGGGTTTTTATACATATCAAGTAAGCCCGAGGCTTCGTTTTCTCTAAGCATTTGGCAATCTTTTTTACTCATAAAAGTTTTTACGCCGTAAAGCGTGCGAAACCTGTTGCACGCACCAAAATGGTCAAAATGGCCGTGAGAAATTATAAGCCATTTGATATCTTTTAAATTAAATCCTGCCTCTTCAATAGAGTTTTCAAGCAAGTAAGTAGTGTGCTCGTAACCCGCGTCAAAAAGTATTAAACCGCTGCCCGTATCAATTAAATGAGCGCACACCTTTTTGTCGCCAACGTAATAAAGATTGCCAACAATTTTAAATGGTTTTAGATATGAAATGCCGGGGTTTTCACGGTAATTTTTGCAGTTTTCTATAATGATTTTTTCTACTTCATTATACGGCTTAGAGTATATTCCCAAATCCATAATTTTACCTTTTAGTTATATAAAGCAAAGGCGGCTAAAACTGCACTTGCCTTATGTAAAACGCTTTCGTCAACGTCAAATTTTGCGTTGTGTAATGGGTAGTATTCGCCTTGCGGTTTTGCGTGTAAAAAGAAGTGCGTTGCAGGCGCTAAATTTGAAAAAGTTGCAAAATCTTCGCCAATTAAATCTCTATCAACAAGCTCCACCGCACCGCGCGCAGGGAACATATTATTTACTATATTTTTAAACTTTTCATACACGGTTTTGTTAATGTTCATAGGCACAAGGTCAGTAGTTTTTTTAACGCTAACCGTGCACCCAAACTTGCTTGCGCTTTCGTTTACAATTTGGTTAAACTTTGCTATAGCACCGTTATGGAGTTTAGCGTCAAACGCGCGTATTGAACCGGCAATGGTGCAACTTTTAGGAATAATATTATTCCTAACGCCACCGTGTGCAAGCGTAATTGCGTTAACAATATCTTTGTTTGATTTTGATATTTTTGCAATTTCCGCAACTGCAGTACAAGCCGCGTGAACGGAGTTAATTGCTGTAAAAGACTCGCAAACGTGCGCTTGCTTTCCTTCAAATGTTGCTTCGTATGAGTATATGCCGGCGGACGTTGGCTCACTTGATACAAGCACGTCGCCCACTGCATAATTTTCATTTGGTTTAACGTGGACGTGCATAGCAATAATTTCGTCAACGGCGGGGTTTTGCATAGCCCCGTCTTCTATCATAAGTTTAGCACCGCCACCACCTTCTTCATAAGGTTGAAAAATGAATTTTACGTCATATTTTAAATGCTCTTTATTTTGCATTATAAGTTGAATTGCGCCAAGGGCTGTTGCGGTATGAACGTCGTGCCCACAAGCGTGCATATTGCCGTTAGTTGATTTAAAAGGAAGGTCGGTTTCTTCCTTAATAGGCAAGCCGTCACAGTCTGCCCTAACACCTATTGTTTTACCGCCTTGCGTGCCACGAATTATGGCAATAACACCGTGCCCACCAACGCCTTGCTTAACTTCCGTTACACCTAAATCTTTTAAAATTTTAACAATGTTTTGCTCCGTTAAAATCGTTTCCATTTTAAGTTCGGGTATTTGGTGAAATAACCTTCTATACCCAATAATTTGCTCGCTTATTTGCTCCGCTTGGCTTTTTAATGTTGAAATATTAAAATTAACGCTCACAATCTAAACTCCTTATAAAACAAGTGTTATTATTATAACTCAACACGTAAAAAATTGCAAGTTCACTTATGAACATTTTTGCTCTACTTAATTAAAGTTTTAGTGTAAATAAAAACCCAAAAGCAAGTTGCTTTTGGGTTTATTGGCTGAGCATGTAGTATGCAAAACTAGATATTTTCGGAGAACAATTTAGCCCACCCCAAAAGATTTTACTTTTTAGGACTCTACAACCCTCCCGATATGGCTAAACAAGTTTGAGTTGGGACTGTATAGAAATTTAAAAAGTTTAATGTTTTAACCCACTTTTTCTTGTGGAAGTTTTTTCAACTTGAAATTAAAGATATTCGAATTTATTGAAACGAAAATATTTGGGCGAATTTTCTGCTTTTTTTCATCACTTAAATTAGATTTGGATAAAAAATTCTCCACAACCTCATCTTCAACTTGCTGTCTTTTATGACTCCTGCGTGCAGAAGTAATTTTGGTTGAATGATAAAAAATTAACAGTTTAGAACCATTTCTCACCATTGCTTCGGCTATTTTTTGCCACCAAATATTATCCGTATCACCTATTGAAAGCCCATATAAACAAATAATATGAGCTCTATTTATCATGTTTTCGCATTTCTTCACGTGTAAAGTTTTTTGAGCTTTATTACATTCACTCTTAATAATATCTTGCTTAAAATAGCGATTCTTCAATAGTTCCATATTGTCGACTTGACTTTCATCATTTACACCTAATATCATTCTACTGTTTGTATATCCATGAACATGTTGAATATCTTGTAAAAAAGATGAATAATTATGCATATTTAAAAGTAGGCTCATTTGCCCTTCGTTATAACCTAAAAGACGTTCTACACTTCGTGTGTAATTGAAGGTGCAAATACTTACATACCAATATTCTTTCATGCTTCTAAAATAATTAGTAATAAATTCACCATCTGTTTCAGTTAAAAAATGATGCGGAGTTAACAAGTCTCGTTGTAACTTAGTTTTATCTTGTAAAGCAAAATCGTATAAGTTTTCTTCACTTTCTATATACTCGCCAAGATTATCAACTAAGTCATTATAGACTTCTTCAAAATCTTCTATATTATTAAATTCTTTACAATATTTTCCTAACGCAAGCTCTAAATCAGACCAATTAACTTCTTCGGTAGTTATTTCTTCATTGTTCTCCTTTTTACGCATATATTCTCTGATAGAATTTTTCAATTTCTTAATTTTTTCATTACTTGTAGAAACATTGTTGTAGAATTTATAAAAATCCGAGTATCGAGTATCCATTCCAATATTTATATCAAATCCATTTCCTAATAAATAAACAATATTCACTTGTTTTCTCCTTTGTTATTTGCTTGTTAATTTTTGATACATTTTCATAAGCTCAGCAACACATTCGCTTTCGGTCATTTTGATTGAAAACCCGTATGCTTCCATTACTGCTTTGTCGTTTGCTTGGTGGGCTTTTAACAATTCAGGATATAACCACATTTCACTGCCATACAACTCCGAAAGAGAATAATTTTGATATAATTTTCTTGCATCTAAAATTGCTTGTGCTGTTTGCTTTATTTTTAATTTTTGTTCTTCGGTAGGTTCACACCAAGGGAAATTGTTGTATATTACTGATGCTGAATACTGATATCTCATTTCCAATCGCCCTGTAAAAGCACGCATCCATGCCATATGGACATTTGAAATAAGAATTCCAAAATGATAAATGTTCGCATTTGGCACTATCATAAGTGCGTTACTGCAAATTGAGTCTTTATTCAAATATCCAATAGGTATGTATTTTCGTTGTTCTGAAGTAGTAACAGGCAAAACAATATATTCATTATCTGGTTGTCTTATCTCTTGGAAAAGATAAGGAGTATCTGCACATTTTCGAGTTCCTTCTTTTGTGCTTTTTAGACGGAATTCTCTACACAATGAGAATCTTTCCATAGCAAATTTATCATTTTTAACTTCTAGCAGATTATTTTTATTAACCCAAAAACAAAACCTTTGTTGATTGTATAAATATTCCTTAGAACCAACAAATTTTTTAATATATTGTGGCAAAACTGAATAGTGTTTTTCACAATCTTCTTTAGATAAAGTTAATGCACCATCATCTGTAGGTCTATTTCCGTTCATCATTTCCGGAATCGAGCAAAGAGGTTTGGAACGTTTTTCTATAAAGATATTTTCTGCTGGTAATAAATAAAAATTAATATTATCTACTTTTTTAACTATATTGCCGTTATATAACAATCTTTTTTCTTTTGAAACAAATGAAAATCCAATTATTATACAATGAACAACAGCCTGTCCCGTTGATTCACTTTTCCATTTAAATGATTGATGAGCGAAGTTTATAGATAAAGTTCTTTTTTTATCATTTTTGGCAACTGCCTTTAATAATGGCTTCCATATTGCTTCCGGTTGTTCCCCTTGAGCAATTGAATTCGTTGATACAAAAGCACATTCTATTTTTGTTTCTTTTATAAATTCTACAGCTTTGTAATACCATCCAACAACATAATCTAGTTTGCCAGCATTTTTTATCGTTTTTCCATCAACTTTCAAAACTTCTAACAGCTCACATTTTTGTTCTTTCGTTTGGTGTGAATATCCAATAAACGGTGGATTGCCCATTATGTAAGAAAGTTTTTCTTTAGGACATACTGTTTCCCAATCAATACGAAGAGCGTTGCCTTCAATAATATTTGCATAAGATTTTAACGGCAAGAAATCAAGATTCATTTTAACGATTTCTTCCGTTTCTTTCATCATTTGGCTTTCTGCAATCCAAAGTGCTGTTTTTGCAACGGTTACAGCAAAGTCGTTAATTTCTATACCATAAAACTGACCTATTGATACTTTTATTAAGTCATCTAAAAAGGTCATAACACCTTGACCAAGCTTTAATTTTATTACTTCGTTTTCTAATTTTCTTAAAGAAATATATGTTTCGGTCAAAAAGTTGCCACTACCACATGCTGGGTCTAAAAAACTAAGGTTTGCAAGCTTGGTTTGAAATTCTTCTAAACGATTATTTCTTGTTTTATCTACCTTTATATTTTTAATTTCTTCAAATTCTTCACTTAAATCATTTAAGAAAAGAGGGTCTATAACTTTATGGATATTTTCAATAGACGTATAATGCATGCCACCACTACGACGAGTTTCAGGGTTTAACGTGCTTTCAAATACTGCGCCAAAAATTGTTGGGCTAATTTCGCTCCAATCAAAATCTTCGCTTGCATCTCTTAAAAGAATATTGCGAATTTCATCAGTAAGTTGTGGGATTATTAAGTTTTCGTTAGAAAATAAACCACCATTAACGTAAGGGAATTTAGCTAAATCTTCATCCAAATATTTTTCCCTTTCTTCAATTTTCGTATCAAGGACTTTGAAAAGTCTAGTAAGTGCATTCCTTAAGTCTTTGCTTGAAAATTGTTGCAAATAGTTATGGAAAGCAAGTCTTTCGCCAAAAAGACCACTATCTTCTGCGTATAAACAAAAAATTATGCGCACACAAAGTTCGTTAAGGTTTTTTAATTCTTGTTCATCTTTATCGTTATATTGTTTTAGTAGTGCTTCATATAAAACGCCTACAAGTTCGCCTGCTTTTATAGAAATTTGTTCTTCTTTATGAAGCAATGCACTTTTTTGTTCTACAATAAATTGCAAACGATAGCATTCTTTAGGTAAATCCTTAAGTAAAATACTTTCAGGTTCGCCATTAGGTTTTTCCATATCATAAATTAAAAATTCTTGAAAGTTGCAAGTAATTATCCAACGTGCTTTTTTGCTATATGGTCTGCTATTGTTATACTTTAAGGCTTGTTGAAATGGCGTAAGCAAACTGCCATCTGATTGTTTTATAGGCATACGTAAATTTACGCTTGAACTTTTTTGCTCAATCAATACTTTTGTTGAATCTATCCAACCATCAATAAATTTTGTATGTTCTTCTTTAACCGTTTCTTCAAACTCAATTAGTTGTTCGGATTTTTCAACCCCTAAAATATCACGGAGAAAGGAAAGCCAAAACTTTTGACTTTCGCCTTTTTCATAACCTTTATCTTTCCAATATTCAGCAAATTCTTTTGCTTTTTGTTTTCTTTCTTTTTCAGTCATAATTTTCTTCCTTAATTCTTTAAAATCTTCAAATATTCATCTAGTCTTGCGTTGATATATTCTGCAAAAAGTTTAGTCATTGCAGATAAATCTTTTTTAACGTAATAAGCGTCAAAAGCGTCGTAATATCTTTTTCTATCGGTAAACTTAATATCAATTGGCGGATATCCTGCTTTCATTAGTTCTAAATTTACTAAAAGCCTACCTGTTCTACCATTACCATCAATAAAAGGGTGTATTCCTTCAAACTGAATATGAAAGAGTGCAAGTTTTTCAGCGATATTTCTTTCATCACTTTTATAATCAAGTAAAAGCTCGTTCATTTTTTGCTCAATTAAATAAGGCTCTAAAGGCTCGTGATATGCGCCTAAAATTCTAACAGGAACTCTTCTATACGTTCCTTTATCCATAGGCTTATCGGCAAGAACGAGTGAGTGAATTTGCTTAATTACGTATTCGGTTAGTTCTGCTTTTTGCTTTACAAGGTCAACCATAAAATAGAATGCGTCTTTATGTCCAACTGCTTCCATGTGGTCTTTAAGTGGTTTTTGGTCAATAGTAAGCCCACGTAAAACCATATCCGTTTCACGCAAAGTTAGGGTGTTGCCTTCAATTGCATTAGAGTTATAGGTGTATTCAATCATAAAATCTTCATAGAGCCTTTGAACTTCGCCCTCAGTTAAAGGACGGCAGGAATCAAGTTCTACTTTCTTTTTCTCTATCAAAGAAATTAGACTTTCTTTAGCCTTAATCCTTCCATCTCTAGGCTTTTCTGCTCCGTCAGGAATATACCAAATCTTGCCGATACGATAAGCCCCGTCAATTTGACCATTAACACACAACGTTCTAACACGTCTATCAGAAATATTCCACTTTGAAGACGCTTGTTTTACATTCATTGCCATAATAAAACTCCTTATACGGAATATTATACTTGTTTTTCGGAACAATGTCAATAGCCAATCGGAATATTTTTATAATCTTTTCGGAACAATATAAAAATCAATATGTCAAAAAGCCTGTTTATTTCAAAAACTCACAACTTGGTTCCATGGCGTGTGCTTGTTTGATACAAGTCGGCCTATTTTTAGGTAAAAAGAAAAAGCCCTTTAACAAGGACTTTAAAAAAATAACCTAATCCGAATTCAATCGGATTAGGTTACAAGTGGCTGGGGCGGTTGGATTTGAACCAACGAAGTGACGGGGTCAGAGTCCGTAGCCTTACCGCTTGGCGACGCCCCAATATTTAAAGCCGTTCACGTAAACGGCTCTTTTATTTTAAAGTATTTTTCCGCTAAAAACAAACGCTTATTATGATAGAGTTTTTAATTCAACGTTACTAAAATCTCGTCTTCACTAGGGGTTGGAATTTCGCTAATTTCTACCGCTTCAAAAACAAGTTGGTCGCCATTAGAACCTTTAAAACTCATATAGTGCGCAATTGCCTTTAAGTGAATCCACGTTTTGTTTTTTAATTTTAAGTTGCCGTCATATGCGCAAAGGTGGCCTATAAGTTGAATATCATCAACACAACAAGTCATTGCAAGCCTACCCGCAACAAAACTTTTTGGCGGTAACTTTCTATCAAAAACCGCCATACAGTCAAACTCAATCATTTTGCCGTCATACCTATCTTTATTTTCAAAAGAATCAATATAAAACGCGCCAAAATCGCTTAATTTTAGGGTTATAGGGTCGTTTTTAAGGCTGAAAGGCAAGTCACTTTCAAGTTTAAGTTCTTGCCCGTCTTCCGAAAGTGCAATAACCGCCATGCCGGAATTTATAATTTTTAAACTGCGCTTCATATTAGAAGTTTCTTCCGTTGGCTTGCACCTATTTATAATTGCAATTTCCGTTGTTTTAATCATATCAACAAACTTTTGGCGCATGTTGTTAAAATACGCGTTAAAAGTTGAGCCGTCAATAATGGTCATTACTTGTTGAACGTCAAAATATTTAGGAAGTGGCATTGAGTTAAAGTCCCACATTTCGTTTACTTCAATAAACACTACTTGAGGGCGATACTCGCGTATAACGTCATTTATATACTTGTCGTTCCAATCACTTATTTTAGACATTGCTTTAACGCTTGCCTTACACTTTTTTAAAGCACTTTCACTAAACTCAACTTCGCCCTCTTCTTGTAAAAGAATAAGAGTTCTGCCAAGGTCGCCAAAGTCGCCGTTTAATAACGACTGCTCAATAAACGTAGTTTTACCGCTTTCAAGTATGCCTCTAATTATAACCGTAGGTATTCCCATAATTTACCTTTTAAAATAATTTTTTAATTTCTTCTTTGTTAATTTTACTGCCTATAACGCATGCTTTGCCTATAACGTCAGGCGCGCCTGTGCGCACTTCAAAATCGCCTGCAACAAGGTCAAAATAGTGCCATAGGTCGCTTTCGCTTGATTTTAACATGCCTTTTGCGCGTAAAATAGTGCCGAATTCTTCCGTGCAAAGTTTATTTAAAATTGCTACCAACTCATCTTTTGAATACGCTTTAGGAGTTTCTATTGCAACGCTTTCAAAAACTTCTTCCGCGTGGTGGTGATGATGCCCACAACAACATTCGCCATGGTCGTGGTCATGACAGTGGCACTCTTCATCGTGGTCGTGCTCATGGTCATGGCAATGGCATTCTACGTGTTCATGCTCGTGCTCGTGGCAATGGCATTCTTCATCGTGCTCATGCTCGTGTTCGTGGCAATGACACTCTTCGTGGTAATGCTCGTGTTCGTGACAGTGGCACTCTTCATCGTGGTGGTGATGGTGGTGGCCGTGCTCATGCTTTTTAAGTTCGGCAATAAGCATTTCCGTTAAAGAAATTCCGTCTTCTAAATTTTCAACAAGCAACTTGCCGTCAAGCTGACTAATTGGCGTTGTAATAAGCGTTGCGGTTGGGTTGTAAGTTTTAATAAACTCACAAGTTTCAATAAGTTTTTCTTCGCTCAATTTTTCCGTTTTAGAAATTACTATAACGCTTGCTTCTTTAATTTGGTCAAGGTAAAATTCGCCAAAGTTTTTATAATACATTTTGCATTTGCCGCCGTCAACAACGGTGCAAACAATGTTAACCTTAACGTCAATACCCGCACCGTTTATAGCCTTTACCACGTCAGAAAGTTTGCCAACGCCAGACGGTTCAATAATAATTCTATTAGGCGAATATTTTTCTACTAATTCCTTTAAAGAGTCCGCAAAGTTGCCAACGAGCGAACAACATATACAGCCTGAGTTAATTTCCTTAATTTCTATGCCGGAATTCTTTAAAAACGCGCCATCAATGCCTATTTCGCCAAATTCGTTTTCAATAATTGCAATTTTTTCATTCTTGTCTAAACCGCTTAATAATTTTGTAATGAGTGTAGTTTTGCCCGCGCCTAAAAAGCCCGATACGATATCAACTTTAATCATAATTAACTCCTTATTTATTTTCAAGGCTACGCTTGTAATAGAATACGTACTGCTGTACGTAGCCAGATAACGTGCCAAACTTGCTTGTTAGTTCGTTTGAGATTTTAACCCTATCTTTTTGCGTGCCGTTTAAATTTTGAATGTATATTTTTTCTATCCAAGTGTCTACTGGAAAACTATCCGTTTTAGAATAGCCAAAAAGCGTAATACAGTCCGCCACCTTTTTTCCTATGCCCTTAACCTTTAAAAGCTCGTTTGTTATTTGAGCTGTTGAAAGCGCGCGTAAATCTTCTAAATTATACCCACCGTTAAGCATTTCAGCAAAGCCTTTTACATACTCCGCCCTATAGCCAAGCCCTATGCTTTTGTAAAACTCAAGGCTTGCGCTTGCCAAACTTTTAACAGACGGAAAGGCGTAAAACTCTACGCCGTTTTTAACAGTTTTTTCGCCAAGGTTAGCGCACAACTTTTCAATAGTGGACTGTATGCGTTTAATATTATTGTTTTGTGATATTATAAATGAAAACGCCGTTTCAGTAACGTCTTGCTTAAGAATTCTTATACCTTTTGCAAGCTGTGCAACGTTTGTTATAAACGGGTTGTTAACGCCTAAAATCTTGTTAAAAATAAGGTTATAGTCTGTTTTTAAGTCAAAATACGAAGCAAAATAATCAGCATTGTCAGTTTCAATATAAGTGTAATCGTTATTAGTATAAATCTTTGCCACCTTATTTAAACTGTAAACGGTGTAAACGCCGCCACTTTCGCTATACCTAAAAACTTGCCCACACTCAAGCGTGTCTTTCGCGTTAAAAAATTCACTTTTAATTTTAATTGCGCTCATAGTTTAATAAATTAGCACACTCGCTAAGCAAGTGTGCTCTTTTGTTTTATTCTTCCGTTTTACCGTCGTTTATATAAATAATACCAAGTGTATTTTCGCCACAGTGTGAAGAAACTATACCGCCAGCCTTTGTTTCGTAAACAGTTTTAAAGCCTTGTTGATTAACAACGTCATACGCTGCTTTAATCATTTCCGGTGTAGCCGAACTGTAAGTTATAAAAATAACGGATTTGTCTGGATTATTAAATTCTACAAACGTTTCACTGCAATATTTAGAAACGACCATTGGCATTGGACCCCTAAACTTTTTACCGCTACCCATTTTACCGTCTTTTAAAACAATTTGAGGTCTAATTTTTAAAATGTTTGCACCAAGCAATGCAACGCTTGAGCACCTGCCGCCTTTATGTAAATAGTCAAGCCTTTCAACAACAAAGCTTGTTTGAACGTAAGGAATTCTTTCTTTTACCTTTTCAGCAATAAGTTTAATGTCGCTTTCAGTTTTTGTAAGTTTGCGCGCATAAATTGCTAAAAGTGCAATGCCGGTAGTTAAGTTCTTAGAGTCAATAACCTCTACTTTACCGTCAAATTCAAGTGAGGCGATTCTTGCATTGTTGTAGGTACTGCTAATGTCAGAAGAAATGTCAAAGTGAATAATAGCATCATATTCTTTAAGTATTTCAATAAAGAACTCTTTAAACCCTTCTGAATTTTCCGCACTCGTTTTAGGAAGCGCTCCACCGTTATTAACGAATTCAAAAATTTGTTCGTTAGTAAGGTCGCCGTCACGATAAACGTTATCGCCTAAAATGAATTGAAGTGGTAAAATTTTAATATCAAACTCTTGTAAGAGTTCTTTTGATAAGTCAATAGTGCTGTCTGAAGTAATGGCAATTTTCATGTAATTCCTCCTTTAAAACACAGCCATTTTACAATAATATTAAAATTTTGTCAAGTTGTATAGCCGTTTTTGTTGGCATTACGAATTTTTTGTGTTAAAATATATACATTGTTAAATTTTAAACAATGTTTAAAGCATTTTTTTTGGAGAGCAAAAGATTATGTACAAAATTTTAAAGAAGCAAAGTTTAAACAGTACGGTTACGCTTATGGAAATAGAAGCTCCGTTGGTTGCTAAAAAGGCAGAGCCTGGTCAATTCATTATTTTGCGTGTTGACGATGAGGGCGAACGCGTGCCTTTAACTATTGCAGACTTTGATAGAGTGCGCGGAACTATTACAATTATTTTCCAAATTGTAGGCGCAACTACGTTTGCATTAAACCAAAAAAACGAGGGCGAATATATACGCGACTTTGTTGGTCCGCTTGGTAAAGCAACCGAGCTTGACGGTTTAAAAGACGTTTGTATAGTTGGCGGTGGCGTTGGCTGTGCTATAGCATTCCCAATCGTTAAAAAGTTAAGCGAAAGCGGTGCTAACGTAACAAGTATTATTGGTTTTAGAACAAAAGACTTGGTTATTTTAGAAGACGAGTTTAAAAAATATTCAAACAAATGCTTTGTTTATACTGACGATGGTTCTTACGGCGAAAAAGGCAACGTTTGCGTTCCGCTTACTAATATGTTTAACGAAGGCAAAAAGTTTGACAAGGTTATTTCTATTGGACCGCTCGTTATGATGAAGTTTGTTACAATGGCTACAAAACCTACGGGTATTCCTTGTGACGTTTCTATGAACCCAATTATGATAGACGGAACGGGTATGTGCGGTGGTTGCCGTTTAACTTTAATTAGAGACGGCAAGCGCATTACAAAATTTGCGTGTGTTGACGGGCCTGACTTTAACGCTTACGAAGTTGACTTTGACGAGGCAATGGTTAGAGGCGCAACGTACAAAAACTTTGAACGGCAAGCATATGAAGAATCTTGTAATTTAAAAAAGATGGGGGAAAACTTTAATGGCTAAATTTAATATGAGTTTAAACAAAGTAGATATGCCAATGCAAGACCCTATCGCACGCGGTAAAAACTTTGAAGAAGTTGCACTTGGCTACACTTACGAAATGGCAAAAGAAGAGGCAAATAGGTGTTTAGAATGTAAAAACCCTGCTTGCGTAAACGGCTGTCCTGTTAAAATTGATATTCCTGGTTTTATTAAGGAAATTAAAAACGATAATATTAACGGCGCTTATAGCGTTATTGCAAAAACTTCAAACCTTCCTTCAATTTGCGGTAGAGTTTGCCCACAAGAAAGCCAATGCGAAGCAAAGTGCGTTCGCGCTATTAAGGGCGAAGCAGTTGGCATAGGTAGGCTTGAAAGATTCGTTGCAGACAATGCTACGGAAATGAGCGTTGAACTTAAAGAAAAAAACGGAATTAAGGTTGCGGTTGTAGGCTCTGGCCCAGCAGGCCTTACTTGCGCGGGTGATTTAAGTAAACTTGGCTATGACGTTACTGTTTTTGAAGCGTTACATACCGAAGGTGGCGTTTTAGTTTACGGTATTCCTGAATTTAGGCTTCCAAAAGCGATTGTTAAAAGCGAAGTTAAAAAACTTGAAAGTTACGGCGTTAAGTTTGAGTGCAACGTTGTTATTGGTAAAACTTTAAACGTAGAAGACCTTTTTGATATGGGCTATAAGGCTATATTTATTGGTTCTGGCGCGGGCCTTCCTAACTTTATGAATATTCCTGGCGAAGCGTATAAAGGCGTATATTCCGCTAATGAATTTTTAACGCGTAGCAACTTAATGAAAGCTTATAAAAATAGCGCAACCCCTATTATGAAAGGTAAAACTGTTGCCGTTGTTGGCGGTGGCAACGTTGCTATGGACGCGGCACGTACTGCATTAAGGCTTGGCGCAGATAACGTTAAAGTTATTTATAGGCGTTCTATGAACGAACTTCCTGCAAGGCACGAAGAAATTGAAAACGCTATTGAAGAAGGTATTGAATTTAACGTTTTAACAAACCCTGTTGAAATTACTGCTCACCTTAACAAAGAAGACCCACGCGACCCAATGAACGGTTTTGTTAAAAGTATTATTTGTATTAAAATGGAACTTGGCGAACCTGATAGCGAAGGTAGAAGAAGACCTATCGCCGTTGAAAACAGCGAGTTTGAAATTCCGGTTGACGTTGTTATTATGTCAATTGGCACAAGCCCTAACCCACTTATTAAAGATACAACAAGCGGTTTAGAAGTAAACAAGCGCGGTGGTATTATTGTTACGGAAGAAGGCAAAACTTCTCTTGACGGCGTTTACGCTGGTGGCGATGCCGTTACTGGTGCATCTACCGTAATTTCGGCAATGGGCGCAGGCAAAACTGCCGCTAAAGCAATTGATGAATATTTAAATAAATAATTATATATAGAAAAAATCCACGGTAAATCCGTGGATTTTTTTGTTTGTAAAAATATTAATTTACTTTACAAAAATGCTAAGTTCGCCGTTTAATTCATCTACAACTAATACGTCATTTGGTTTTAGCTCACTTTTTAAAATACACTTAGCCACCATTGTTTCCACTTTGCTTTGTATAAACCTTTTAAGTGGGCGCGCGCCGTACGTTACGTCATAACCGTTTTCAATAATAAAGTCAATGGCAGGTTTAGTAATTTCTAAATAAAGTTCCTTTTCCTTTAAACGTTTTTTAAGCGACTCTATTAAAAGGTTTACAATTTTAGAAACTTCACCTTTAGTAAGCGGCTTATAAAATACTATTTCATCAAGTCTATTTAAAAATTCAGGTCTAAAACTTTGTTTTAAAAGGCTTTCTACTTGCTCTCTTGCGTCTTTTGTTATTTCGCCGTCTTCACTAATACCGTCTAAAATATACGGAGAGCCTATGTTAGAAGTTAATATGATAACCGTATTTTTAAAGTCAACCGTGCGCCCTTGGCTATCAGTAATTCTACCGTCATCAAGCACTTGGAGTAAAACGTTAAACACATCAGGGTGCGCTTTTTCAACCTCATCAAAAAGCACTACGGAATAAGGTTTTCTTCTAACCGCCTCAGTAAGTTGACCGCCGTCTTCAAACCCAACGTAGCCTGGAGGAGCACCTATTAGGCGCGATACGCTAAACTTTTCCATATACTCCGTCATATCAATTCTAATTAAATTCTTTTCATCATCAAACAAGGTAGATGCAAGCGTTTTTGCAAGTTCCGTTTTGCCTACGCCAGTAGGTCCAAGGAATAAAAACGAGCCAATAGGCCTGTTTGGATCTTGAATTCCCGCACGGGAGCGGAGTATTGCGTCCGCAACCTTTGAAACAGCTTCGTTTTGCCCAACTACACGCTCGTGTAAAACGTTTTCTAAATTAATAAGCTTTTCCCTTTCACTCGCCTTTAATTTAGAAACGGGAATACCCGTCCACCTAGACACAATTTTTTCAATTTCATCTGCGGTAACCTTGTCGCGAAGAAGCGTTGTTTTTTCCGTAGCATCACTGTTTTTTTCGGCTTCTTCAAGCTGCTTTTTAAGTGAAGGAAGTTTGCCGTATTTAAGCTCGCTTGCTTTATTAAGGTCGTATTCACGCTCAGCCTTTTCAATTTGATTGTTTACTTCTTCTATTTCCTTTCTCAAATCTTGAACTGCGTTAATGCCTTTCTTTTCGCTTTCCCAAACAGACTTCATATTGGCGTAATTTGCACGTAAGTCATTTAATTCATCTGTAAGTTTTTTAAGCCTTGTTTTTGAAAGTTCATCACTTTCCTTTTTAAGCGCCGTTTCCTCAATTTCAAGTTGAATAATTTTACGCGCCACCTCATCCATTTCACTTGGCATAGAGTTCATTTCAGTTTTAATATTAGCGCACGCCTCGTCAACAAGGTCAATGGCCTTGTCTGGCAAAAATCTGTCCGAAATATATCTATTAGAAAGCGTTGCTGCACTAACTAGCGCATTGTCTTGAATTTTTACACCGTGATAGACTTCGTATCTTTCCTTTAAACCACGAAGTATTGATATAGTATCTAAAACTGTTGGCTCGCTTACTAGTACAGGTTGAAAGCGCCTCTCTAATGCAGGATCTTTTTCAATATATTTTCTATATTCATCAAGCGTGGTTGCGCCTATACAGTGAAGCTCGCCACGCGCAAGCATAGGTTTAAGTAAATTGCCCGCATCCATAGCGCCGTCCGTTTTTCCCGCACCTACAATGGTGTGAAGTTCGTCAATAAAGAGTATTATTTTGCCCTCGCTCTTTTTAACTTCAGCAAGCACCGCCTTAAGCCTTTCTTCAAACTCGCCACGATATTTTGCGCCCGCAATTAACGCGCCTATATCAAGTGAAAATAGTTTGCGCTCTTTTAACTGCTCTGGAACGTCACCTTTCATTATTCTAATAGCCAAGCCTTCGGCAATAGCAGTTTTGCCAACGCCAGCCTCGCCAATTAAAACGGGGTTGTTTTTTGTCTTGCGTGAAAGTATACGTATGACACTACGAATTTCTTCATCACGCCCAATAACAGGATCTATTTTTTGTGCGCGCGCCCTTTCAACTAAATCTTGGCCGTATTTGTTTAACACGTCATAAGTTGACTCAGGATTATCGCTTGTAACGCGCGTATTTCCGCGCACTGCCATAAGCGCCTTTAAAAAAGTTTGCTTGTCAATATTAAATTCCTTAAATATCTTTTGTGTTTCTGCGTTGCCGTTTTCAATTAAGCCATAAAAAAGATGCTCAACGGAAACGAATTCGTCTTTCATTTCGCTAGCCTTTTTTTCGGCGGTTTCTAAACAAGAAGAAAGGTCGCTTGATAAATATTCGCCCGTACTACCTTTAACGGTTGGCATTGCTTTTATAGCGCTATCAGCCTTCTTTTGCACGCTTTTATAGTCTATACCCGCGTTTTTTAACACGCTAACAATAACGCCTGCGTCATCATTTAAAAGTGCGCTTAACAAATGCAAGCTGTTAATTTGCCCGTTTTGGTTAGAGCGTGAAATAGAACTAGCGCCGTTTATTGCTTCTATTGATTTTTGTGTTAGTTTTTGACTATTCATATTCTCACTCCTTTTTTGGTAATAAAGCCAATTCTTAAATTACAATTTCGTTTTGCTTTAACAAAATAAACTTTTGCTCTATTAATGGCAATAAGTTTTTATTGTCTAAATTATTAAAATAAAGGTTTAAAAGTTCATCAAAATGCTTCACGTAAACAGTTAACTTTTCAGCAAGTTGTTTAGTTGTAATTGCCGTTTTAGGAAAATCAAAAAGCCTTGTAAACCTATTGCTTTCGTAAAGGTGAATTGCTCCGCTATTATAGTGCGTTTTTTCTAAATATGCATAAATATTAAAAAAGTCGCTTAACAAATCTATTAAAATTGTATTTTGCGTTCTTAACGTAACTTTTAATTGACCTAAATGCTTTGATGACGGAAAAAGTTCAACGCTATACTTAATTGCAGGGTTATACCTATAATCAAGCGCACTTATTATTGACGCCATATATTGCGATTGGTTTGCTAAATAACGCATACTGTTACTTGTTGCAAGCAATTTTTCAATCTCTTCAAAAATATTGCCGGCACGCATTTGCGGTGTTTCATAACCAACCGCATCTGCAAGCACTTTTTCTATCATATTAGAACGGCTCATACCGTTTATTCTTGCCATTTTATCTATTTTTTGTACTACTTCATCGTTCAAAAGTAAACTGTATAATGATTTAGACATTTCTTTACTCCTTTATTCTATATATATTGTAATATTCATTTTTAAATTTGTCAATATAATTATATAATTTTAATTACAAATTATACAAAATATTTTACAAAATTAAAAATTCCGCTTGTTAAAAGCGGAAAGTTTAATCGTTTATATAGCGTTTAAGCCAATCTAAATTTAATATCCAGCTATCAACCCTGTCTAGCTCAATATTCTTTAGGTTGGCATTTTTAAGAGCGGCGGTGTAAGCGGTAAAATCAACGCCGTTTACTTTTTTAAAGTGAATAATCGCCTTGTCTTCTTCGCCTATAAGTTGCGTGCGTGAAATATGAATTACGCTGTGACAAAGATGGCAAACGCTAATAACGTCATTTAGCGTTTGGGTTTTAGTTTCAAGGTCAAAATTCCAAACTTCGTGCGCTTCTAAACGCTTGGGGTTTGCACCGCAAATTGAGCATTTATTGCTGAAGCGAGCATATGCATCTTTTCTAATAAAATCCCACGCTTTTTTAGATAATACCGTGCGCAAATTATTGTTAAACGCGCCAGACGGCAATATTTCAAAGTCTAACTTTAATTTATTCATAGTTTTATTATACACCAATTTACAAAAAAATGCAAAATTTGGCGTTTTATTTTTTTTGTAATAGTCAATAATTTTTATATGGAAAAAAATTGTTTTAAAATAGGCATAATTGGCGGTGGCGTTAGTGGGCTTACAGCCGGCATATATTTACTTCAAAACGGCTTTGACGTTGAGCTTTACGAAAAGTGCGGTGTTGTTGGCGGAAATTTGACAGGCTGGCATAGGCAAGGTTATGAAATAGACAACTGCATACATTGGCTAACCGGCACAAACCCTAAATCTCCGCATTATAAAGTATGGAAAAACGTTGGCGCGCTTGACAAAGTTGCGGTGTATTACGCAGAAGCATTTTTTACCGCTAAGTATAACGAGCAAACTTTAAGCCTATATAAAAACGTTGAAAAAACACGAGCTGAAATGCTTTTAATAAGCCGTGAAGACGAGCGTGAAATTAATTATTTTATATCTGCCGTTAATAGCGTTATAAACCTCTTAAATATGGCTGGCGCAAATAACGATAAGTCAACTCCATTTTTTACTAAACTTCTTTCGCTTTTAAACCTTTCACGCTATCTTAATTTAAGCGCGGAAAATTTAGCAAATAAGTTTAAACACCCTCTTTTAAAAATAGTTATGGGCGGATATATTCAAGGCGAATTTGCTAGCCTTGCTTTAATTGTTTCTTACGCAATTTTTGCAAGTGGAAACGGTGGAATTCCTGAGGGAGGTTCTATAGAAATGGCTAACAATATGCGCCGTAAATTTGAGGGTTTAGGCGGTAAAATATACACTAATAGCGCGGTAACAGGCGCAAAAATAGTAAATGGCAAGGTAGAAAGCATTATGATTAAAAACAAACAAAACGTTAATTTAGACTACGCAATTTTTTGTACTGACACACTCACTACTTACTCAAAAATATTAAATTTAAACACTCCTAACGCTTATAGCAAAGGCACCACTTTTTCAAGTTTTCACACAGCGCTTTTAATAGACGGTTCATCTCTTCCCTTTTGCGATGAAACGTTGCTTTTAGTAAAATCGCCATACTCTAAATTTATTGGAAAAACGCTTACGGTTAAAAACTTTCCTTATATAAAAAATACGGTAAAAAACGGCAAAATTTTAATAGAAACTATGTTTATTTGCTCGCAAGAAAGTTCGCTAAAGTGGGTTAAGCTACGCAAAACTAATATTCAAAAATATATAAAACGCAAACGCGCTATTGCAAAAATTTGCATAAAAACAATTGAACAAAACTTTCCTACATTACAAGGCAAAATATCTTTGCTAGACTGCTGGACTCCCGCTTCCTATAACCGCTACACAGGGCATAGCGGAGGGGCGTATATGTCTAACGTTTTAAAAAAAGGACAGCTTCCACATAAAACTAGCCAAAAAATAAAAGGGCTAAAAAACGCAATAACGGCATCGCAATGGAACAACGCTCCTGGCGGTTTGCCTATAGCTTTAGAACAAGGCGTGCTTGCGTATAAATCAGCTAAAAAATATCAAAAGTTAAACAGCGTAAACATTAAAAAACCGCTTAGACAGGCGCTTGCAAAATAATTTTACAAAAATATTGATATTGAACTATAATTATGCTATAATCTATTTATTATCAAACAAAAAATAGGAGTTTTTATTATGTTCAAATCTATAAAAGAACTTTTAAAGATGAAAATCACAAATTTAAAATGCCGTCTTTTTGGCATTAAACCAAAAAAAGCAATTCCAATGTTTAAACAAGTTTTGCCAGGCTTTAACTTAGCAAAAGCACCGCGCTCTTATAGAAAAAGCGGTATTGACCGCCGTGTTTCTGGCGAAAATTGGTATGCAACTTATACCGTAACGCACCTTTTTGCAACGGCTTATAAAAACACTTTTAGTGCTGAAGCAACTTTTAGTAGAGATAGATACTATTATAAAACAAAAATTTTTGGCAAAGAACGCGAAGCTTTAGGCCCTTACGTTTATAACACCACTGCAAAAGTTGTTTTTGAAAACTTACCTATGAAAGACTATGTTAAAACGCAAACGCACTTAAAACAAACTTACCCACAAGTTCGCTTTAATTTTTATAAAAACTGTGTTGACGTCTATATTAGCCGTACAGTTAAGAACTTAAAACAAGCTAAAGCAGTTCTTTATGATTTCAAACGTATTTACGATAAGATTGGCTCTAGCCTTGTTTCTGACCTTAACTATATTCACTATGAATTGCACAAATAAATAAAATTAAAGCCACCGCTTTTGCGGTGGCTTTTTTATTATAAATTTTGTAAGAATTTATGTATTTTTTGTGCTATTGCCTTATGTCCGTCATCATTAGGATGTAAGCCGTCCGCTTTAACGTAAAAGCAAAAGTCGGCGTTTTCCTAAGCGCTTTTAACTTATTTTTTAAATTGTTTAACAATTTGTAATAGTGGAACGGCAATTCTATTTGCCATTTCTTTCATACCTTTATCGCCAGGGTGATTTGCAACTCCGCCGTGAGAAAACAAGCCTATTGCTTTCATTTCGTCTAATTCGCCAAGGTCATTTAAAACTACGCAAGGAAATGAGTTTTTTTGTGCATATTCACGCAAAGCATCGTCGCCGGGGTGACGCCAAAATCCCGTGGTTATTATAACTTTTGCTTTTTTATTTTGGTCTAAATAAGAAATAAGCGCGTCTAATTCTTTTATAAAAATTTGGCTATCAAAATCTTTTTTAGGGCAATTTTCAATGCATCTAATAATTATAACGTCTGCATTAAAATTTTGCGCTTGTTTATATCTATAATGAGTTTTAGTTCCGTTTTTATATTCCCATTCCCAGTTTGCAACTTGGCAAATACAAAAACTTGCAAGCGGGTCAACGTTTAAAACTTTGCGCTTTAATATATGAACGTAATCGTTTTCTTTCTTTGACGCCGCCATGCCGTGTTCAAAGTTCCAACCTATTTCTTCTAAAACGCCGTGCAACGTCATAGAATTTCCAACGAAAGTAATTTTTATTCCGCCCGCGTTTAAAAGGTCAAACTTAACGTTTTCCGTTTCTTTTAATTGATTTGTTGCCAAAACGGTGTTTTTATCTAATTGCGTATACGTTTCGTTTATTTTTTTCATTTTAAAATCCATTTTAAATATTTTATCCAAGTAAAGTTATTGGAATATACATTGGAATTGAGCGTCCAACCGCAGTAACTTCAAGCACGCATCTATTCATTGCTTCAACCGTTTCGCCCGCGCGAATTATTACGTTGTAGTGAAGTTTTCCGTCTATGTGTGAATTAGCATAGCAAAGTTTCATTGTTTGCTTATTTGTTTCAACGGAAAAGCCGTTAGGAAGCCACCAACGGAATTCCAAGTTATAACGCCTATTATCAAAAGCGTTAGTGTTATTTATAAACGTTATGTCAATTTTCTTTTCGCCGTTTTTGCTAATTTCGGGGTCGCCGTTATAGCATACCGTTGCATTTAAAAATGCACAGTCAAAAGTTATAGTGTTAGGCTTTATATTTTCAATTATACCTTTAAAATTGTCATTGTTTATTAAAGTGTCGTAAATATTTGACGGAATTTCGGTTTTAGTATTTGCAATTTCAACGTTTGCGTGGTTAGAAAAAAGCATATACGGCGCTTGTTTTACCGCTCTACTACATAGTTCCGTGCAAGTTTTTGGCACTTCTCTACCAACCGAAGCGCGGTTGATGGAAACGGTTATAATATCATCGCCTATATGGCGTTGCCAGTCTTTTGGAATAATATCCATACCGCCTAAAATGCCAAGCGTTGCGCCAACGGTTGCGGCGGTGCAGTCGGTATCGTCACCACAATTTATTGCGGTAAGCATTGATTTTTTAAAATCGCCACCACCGTACAAAAGCCCTATTATAGCATAACTTACGTTTGAAGGCGATTCAAACCAGCCGTTACCTATATCCATATTTCTTTCAAGAATAATATTGCGCGTTTCTATAGCGGTTTTGCCTTCGTCATAGCATTTTAACACTGTGCGAACGCTATCTGCCATACGGCAATTTTCGGGAATTTTGCTAAGCCCTATTTCAATACATTTTCTCAAATCGTTTATAACGAACGCTGAAGACTGCATTGCCGAAACGAAAGCGGCGGCGTAAGTACCTTCGCCTGCGCCGTGGTCAACTTGTGCGTCTGCAATGGAATATTTTGACGCTACGTCTGGAGCGCCTGGTGCAAGGCAAGCCCAAATTTCGGTTCTAATCCACGCGCCGTTAGAATTTTTCCAATCGTTTTGGTAGTCGCCTGAAAGTGGCGCCATAAGCCCGCGTTCAAGATTAGTTTTGCCTATTCCGTATTCATTCCAGTTTGGCACTATAAAACTTAACCAAAACTCGCCTAACGTTGAAGTAGTTATTGCTTTTGCGCCTATTTTTTCAACGGCCAAAAGCCACACTAATTGAAGGTCAAGGTCGTCGTTAGGAAGAACGACGCTCGGTTCGGTTGCAAAGCCTTTTACGTCTAAGATATCGCGCGTGTATTCGTAAGGTGCGCCCATTGTTCCGCCAATATTTTTGCCTACCCAACAAGCGTAAACCTTGTCTTTAAAAGTTTCGTAATTAAGAATTATTTTGTTTTCCATAAAAAAACTCCGTAACGTATAATTTCATTAATTATATTGTAGCATACGGAGAATTTTATTAAAATATTGTTTTTTTACTTATTTGTCTTGATTTTTTGTGCTTGTTAATTTTGTTTTTCTATATTCGGTTGGGGTTATGCCGTTAAACGAAGAAAAGAAATGGTAAAAACTACTTCTATCTGCAAAGCCTGCTTTAGCGCTAATTTCGTCAACGGTAAACAAACTTTCAGCAAGCAATTTTTCGGCAAGTTTTACTCTTCGCTTTGCAACGTATTCCGTAAGGGTTACGCCGTGTTTTTCTTTAAAAATTCTACTAAAATACGACGGGTTGTAAAAGCATTTGCTTGCAAGGGTAGAAAGCGTTAATTTAGTGTCAAGATTTTCTTCTATATAATCAAAAAGCCCGTTCCACATATCATCGCTCTCATCTTGCTGGGAAAGCGACATAGTTTTTCTAAGCATTTTAGTTATTAAAACGTTCATATAGCTTTCTAAAATTCTACTTGAAAACTGCTCGCTGTTTTTAACTTCGCGGAGCATAGAATCTAAAACGTTTTCAATTTCTTGCCTTTCAACGCCTAAAAAACTTAACTTTGCGCCTACTATTTCTTTGCTCATTTCGTTAAAGGCAGTAAGCGATAAAAGCGGAAAGGCGTTTTCTGGTGTTATAATTGAGTTTGCAACTACTTCGGGCTTAAAACAGATATTTATATATTCATAATTTTCGTTATTAGTAGCAACGAAAGAGTGAACGCTTTTATAGTTTACAAAAATTATGTCACCGCGTTTTACGGGGTAGTCTATTCCGTCAATAGTCTCTATTGCACTACCAGATTTAACGTAGATTATCTCAACGAATTCGTGCGTGTGTGGTGGCTCATTATTTGAAATTTTAGAAAAAATACCTATTGACTGACCTTTGCCTATATAACCGTCTGTTTTATATACTTTCATAATTAACCTACTTAACTATAAGCACGTCTTCCTTGCAACCGTTAATTTCAATATTCATATCTTCGCGCTCAAGTTTTTTACCTAATAGGGTAACGTTTTCAACCACTATATTTTTATATTCGGTGGTAGGAAAAATGTTATCTATAGATATTATAGCACAATCTTTTTTAAAATTGGAAGCGAATTCTTCACTTGCATAAATTTTTACGTTTTTAACCGTTATATCGCAAGCGCTTGCATACTCTTTAGTGCCTTTTTTAGACAAATCTCCTGTTCCAGGCGATAAGAAAGAGTACATTTCTCTAAAACGCGGATTTCTTACGCGTAAAAGAGCAGAAATTTTAGTTGTGTCTTTTAACGTGTACTCTTGCTCGTTTGAAAATTGGTTCATAGGTTTAGTGTGGAAAAATTCGTGTTCAACCGTTATGTTTTCAAATACTACGTTGTAAATTTTTGCGCCGTCGCCGTTTTGAATATCGCAAACTATATTTCCACCGCGTAAAACGTTACAGTTTTTAAAGGTGATATCGTGAATTTCCTGGCACTCGGTTTCAAAACCTATTTCCATTGCTATGCCCCAGTCACAAATTAAAGTGCAGTTTTCAAAAAGCATATCGCAGTTGTTTTCAAAGCCAAAGCGGTCTACGCCTTTAACGGTAATAGAATCATCAAAAGAGTGAAAAAACGAATTCAAAACTTTAACGCGTTGACTGTTAACAAAGTCTATTCCGTCGCTATTATATCGCCATTGACCAAACACGTTAATACTGTCAACAAAAACGTCAAAACAATGAAAGAAGTTAATGCACCAAATTGAAGAATTCGTAAATCCTACGCCTTTAATAAAAACGTCTTTACAGTCGTAAAGTTTAAGGTTGCCGTTGGTGTAGTTTTCGTAGCAGTGTTCGGTTATTCTTTCTTCGGTAGAATTGTCAAAAATGCCGTTGCCGTAAATGCGAATATTTTCAGCGTTTTCCGCATAAACGCAGCCGTAAACGTACGCGTCTTTTTCTAAATAAATGCTTTCGTTTGATTTAAGCGTAATTTTGCCAGGAAAGTGTACGCCCGCGCCAAAATAATGAGTAACGCTTTCTTGGTTTTCACAAGGAACAGGCGCGTTGTTAAATACGTATAAAAGGCCGTGATAGTCGTCAAGTTCTAAAACAAACGTGCCGTTTTTAGCAAGCGTAAAAGTAATTTTACTGTTATTTACTTGCACGTTTATACCCGAAGCGTAAGGTTTAAGCAAAGCCTTTTTAAAAGCAGTTTTTGTTAAAGGCTCAACCGTAATTTCAACTTCTTCATTAGTTACTAAATTTACAAACGAAGCAAGTTCTGTTTGAGAAATTGGCCTTTGAAACCCCGGCCACGCCCTATTCATTGGATAGGCAGAAATGCGACAAGAGTAAACGGGAATTTCTTTGCCGTTTAAATATACTTTATAATCTTTTGACATAGGCACACTAAAAGGAAACGGTGTGTTTTCATTTTTGTAAACAAAAGAAGAATGCGTGAACATAACTTACTCCATTTATTAAAAAATTGCATAATGCAATTTCAATATATTATAAACAATTTGCTTTGTCAATATTCAAAAAATCAATAAGTAAAAAATCTCGGCAAAAAAGCGTTTAACAAGTAAAAAACGAATACAAAAACCGCACCGTTTTTATGGTGCGGTTTTTTATATTCTCTTAGATAAAACTTTGCTTTCGTTTATTTTTTTTCGGTAGAAATAATGTTTTTTTGAGCGATATTAATTCCGTTTCCTTCTTCAAAGAAAGGCTCGTTGCAAATGTTTATTCCGCCGTTTACGGTTGTGTGGTCTATTACGTATTCAATCGTTCCGTGCCAAACACCCTTTTGCGCTTCGGTTGCTCTAAAGCGCCCCTCTGTAAAATTAGGCGACCTTCTGTCGGTATAGCCAGGGCAAGTGTTAGGCCATTGAGTATTCATACCCAAAATCTTAATAGATTTATGGCAAGTGTCACGCGTTGTTCCATTGTTACTTGCATTTCCAAACATAGGTAAATTTACGTTGTGTTCGTCAAGCAAATTAATGCAAGTTATAGGGTAAACAATAATGCCAAAGGCGCTGTCGCTAACGCCGTCAAAATCTTTTTTACCTTTATAGCCGTCAAACCTAAATCCGTAAATATTATAGAGTGCGGACAAACTTTCGCAATATACGTGCTCTCCGCCGATATCAAATCCAACCCCAAAGCCTTGTGCGGCAAGATTTTTCCATTCAGCCGAATAGTAATTTGAGCCACAACAGCCTCGGAAGGCAACTGATTCTAAATGCGGAACGGGAATACCCTCGGCAGTGGCAAGATCTACGTTGTTAGGGTTAAATGCAGTTACCCAGCAATCTTCATAGCGTATTGCCGACGCGGCGCTTCCGTCAAACACGATGACGGGCTTGTTAGAAGCAGGAAGTTGCACTACAAGATTTTTAATAATCATTCCTCTTCCGTACGGACTGCCACCGTCTGCATAAAATAGAGAAAAAGGAGTGTCGTCTGAAAGGGAGTTGTAAAACTGTTTTCCCATAGTGATTACGGCGCCGTCAAAATACCCTAATGGTATTTTCGCACCCTCCAAAACGTGGTAGTGAGATTTATTTTGCGAATAAAAACGTTGCTCAGGCTCTGAGTTATAAAAGCATATTGCGCCGTTTTTGCTTCGCTCTCCGCACGAATTGATTTCGTAGGTGCCAGGCAATAAAACACAGTTTACTCCAAGAAGTGACGCTTTATCAATTGCGCGCTGTAAAATTGGGCGAGCGTCTGCTTCGTCACAAATAAAATCTGCTTTTTTCTTTAATTCCGTTGGAGTGGTTGCCGATGCACAAATTATATTATAAAACATAGTTATAGTTCCTTTATATTTTTAACGTGTTTAATTTCAAAGTTATTTTATACGGCGTTTTGTTTTACATATTTTTAACATATTCGTAAATTTTTTTGGCTATTGCTCTATGGCCGTCGTCATTAGGGTGCAAGCCGTCATCTTTAACGTAAGAGCAAAAGTCAGGGTTATCAAAACTAAAATCGGGGTCGTTATAAAGGTCTAAAATATTAACGTTTTCTAATTTTAAAACTTTTATAAGCGCGTCAACGTATTGTTTAAGCGTACCCATAGCGGTAGGTTTTAAGCCGAATTCGCCGTGCGGGTCGTCTTCGTTAATTCTATGAGTAGGCGTAATAAATATTATAGGAACGCCTTTATATTTTTTTCTAATATTATCTACTAAAATTCTAACGTTGCCGCAAAAGGTGTCAAACGTGGTGTCGGTTTCTATACCGATAGGCACGTCGCCGTGGCCGTAGTCGTTAGTTCCGCCGAACACAACTATTAAGTCGGCTTCTTGTTGCATAGTTTCTAAACGCATTAAAAAGTCTTCATCGTAACGGTTGCCAAAAAGTTTTTTGCGTTTTGCAATGGTCGTACCCGCAACGCCGTAATTAACAACTTCTTTTGCGCCCGTTAGCCTTTTTAACTCTTCTAAATATTCGTTAGCGTAGGTTATAGAGTCGCCAAGGCATAAAATTGTTTTATTTTTTAATTCCATAGCCCACCTTTTATACGTCGTTTAAAATTTTTGGTTTAACTATTTTTTTGAAAGGCTCGTACGCTAAACGGTATTTATTTGAAGCCCCGTCTTCACTTTCAAGCACTAAATACATATCAACTACGCCTTGAACTTCAGGAAGAGTACAGCATACGGAAGCGCACTCTACGTTAGTTTTTGCACCTACGCTACCGCTAACTTCTTTTAAAAGTTCAATAGTTTTATCGCCTATTGTTAAGTAAACTTTAGCGGACTTTGTAACCGCTTCGTTACTGTCGTTAAGTAACCAAATTTCCGCCTTAAACTTTTCGCCTTCTATCCACTTAAATTTAGGCACGCGCGCGCTAAATAACACAGGGCGAAGCGCACTCTTAATTGCGTAGTATGCAGGTTTTGGAGTTGCAGGGAAAACTAAAATGCTGTTATTTGCGGCGGTGTACCAAGGCTCGTTATAAACCCAGTTAAGTGCCGCGCTACATACCGGCCATTGACGGCGCATTTCTTCAAACGATGCGCGATAGCCTTCGCATTGAATCCAATTTGACTGCTCTATTAAATCTTCAATACCGTCAGGCTTGCCAAAATATTTTTCTAAAATGTCGGTACAAGCCCAAGTGTCGCCACGCCAAGCCTTTTTAGCGTGATGAAGAATATAACTTTCAGTTTCTTCAATAGGAAAAATTTCGTTTTCAGGAATAATCTTTTTAAGCACGTCAAGCGGAGCAATTGACGGAACGCCAAATTCCGTATAAGCCGTATTGTTTGCTCTTTGGAATTCGTTAAACATATCTCCGCCAAACCTAACTTCATCATAGAAAGTATAACCGCCGTGCGCCATACCCATTATTGGCGAAGTTTTTATAAACGGTAAATCACGGCTATATTCATAGCAAAGTTTGTCAAGCAAGCGAAGTGGTAAACTTTGTTCATCCATTCCAGACCAGCCGTTAAAGAGTTCGTTGCCGCCACACCACATTACTAAACAAGGGTGCTTAATTAAACTTATAATTACGCTCTTTGCTTCTTTTTCTAAAACTTCAAGGTAATGCTCATCGTTTGGATATTTGTTGCAAGAAAGCATAAACTCTTGCCAAACCATAATGCCAAGTTCATCACAAATTTCGTAAAAACACTTGTGCATTGGCCCAGAGCCACCCCACATTCTAAATATATTCATATTCGCGTCTTTTGCAAGGCGCACGAGTTCGTAGTAGCGTTCATACGGAGTTCTGCCTGGAAATATATCTGCATTTACAAAGTTAGAACCCTTCATAAATACGCGCCTACCGTTAAGTTCTAAGGTTATAGGTGGGTTTTCTGGCCCTTTTGGAAAACCTGGCCTTGTCCAAGCGCCGTTATTTTCAACAAGCTTGGCTCTTCTAAAACCAATCTTTCCACTAACCTTGTAACCGCTATTTTCAATGGTATAAGAATAAAGCGTTTGCTCGCCTTCGCCCGCGCACCACCAAAGTTTAGGGGCTATTACGTCAAATGTTTTTTGCGTGCCACTATATACCACATTACCGCAATCGTCAGTTAAAGTTATGGTTGATAAAACTTTGCTATCAAACTTAAACTCAACGTTTGCCACGCTAAAATCTTCACTTAATTTGTAAGTAACTTGTGAGGTTGAAATATAACTTTCATCACGCGTTTCAATATATGCATCAGTATATAAACCCGAAATTAAAAGACGCGGATTCCAGTCCCAACCATAGCACATAGGCGGTTTTGCAGAGTGGTCTGCCTCGCACCTGTCTTTTGGAGCGCCCTCTCTTTTTGGATGCGGTGCAATTTTTACGGTTAAAATATCACTGCCTGTAAGAAATTTTGTAACGTCAACTTCAACGGGAGCATACATACCCTCGTTAGAATAAACCTCAATGCCGTTTACTAAAATTTGATACTTGTAATCAATGCCATCACTTACAAAAAACACACTATCGCCGTCTTTTTTAGTATAGTTAAGCTTTGTTTCATATTCCCAAGCATCATCTTCTAGCTTTTCATATTGACGGCAACCGTCAGCATAATATACGTCTTTAAAATTGTTTGCTACGCCATAGTCATATTGAATATTGCCGGGAACGCTTGCCTTAAACGGCTCGCTCTTTACTCCGTTATGAATTCTATAACCCAACCAATCTTGACTAAATTTCATTTGCCTCTCCTTTACAAAACTTCTAAGCCTGTAACGTCTTTCATAATTTTGCGCGCATTTTCTATTTGCTCTTTAGTAGGAATTTCACTTGGCGAATTGTCTAAAATGCCAAGAGAAACGTACTTCATTTCCGCATATTTATGATACACTAAAATGCGAACCTTTTCAACGTTTTTTAAACTTTTTATAAAATTTGCTATTTTTAAAATTTCGCCGTCATTAAACTTAGGAACAAAAGGAATTCTAATTTCAATTTTTTTGCCCATGCTATCAATAAACTTTAAGTTCTCTAAAATACGTTCGTTTGTAACACCGGTGCATTTTTTGTGAACATTAGGGTCTATTGCCTTAATATCGTATAAAAACGTATCTATATACGGTAAAATCCTTTCTATAACCCGTTTTTCAACATAACCGCAAGTATCTAGCGCCACGTTCACGCCTTTTTCTTTTAGCGTTTTTGCAAGCTCGTAACAAAGTTCTTCTTGCGCCATAGGCTCTCCGCCAGAAAGCGTTACACCGCCACCAGACCCGTCAAAAAACATTTTGTCACGCATTACCTCGTTTGCTATATCTTCTGCCGTACGGTTTTCGCCGTAAAGTGTAAACGTGCGAGCAGGGCAAGCGTCAACACATTTAGAACAAAGCGTACAGTCTTTTCTATTAAAAACGTGCTTTCCGTTTTCTACCGTGTTAGCCGTACAAAGTTTAGTGCAAACTAAACAGTTAGTGCATAACTCCGGATTAAACGCTATTTCTTTTTTAAAACTAAACGACTCTGGATTGTGGCACCATACACACCTTAAAGGACACCCTTTAAAAAATACCGTAGTTCTAATACCGTCACCATCGTGCGTTTCAAATCTCTTTATTGCAAAAATCATTTTTTAATCCTCTACAGCGGAAATAAAATAGTCTTGCTTGCTCTTTGACATTTTAACAAAATACTCGTTCCAACCACACACTCTAATTTGAAGCGTTGAGTATTTGATAGGGTCTTCTTGCGCTTTTTTAAGCGTTTCTTTATTAACTATATTTCCTTGCAACCCAAAACCGCCGTTTTCAAAGAAAACTTTTACAAGCGAAGTAAAATCTTTAAGCCCCTTATCTCCCTCTATTGCGGAAGGGTGTAAATTAAAGTCAAATATAGCGGAATCTAAAAACGCGTCAGCATCAATTTTTAAAACGCTTTGCATATATCCCGTTATACCTTGCCTATCCATACCCGCCGTTGCGCATAAATTGCGTGAAATTGGCGTGCCTGCCTTTCTGCCGCAAGGCGTTGCTGAAGTGTCTCTACCCCTACTAATGTGCGTGTCTATTGAGTCAAGCCCAAGGCGTAAACGCCTACCGCCGTTAACCACTTTGCCACAGTATTTTTTAGATAAATGCGAAGTGATTTTTGTGGTAATTTCATCTGGCAAAGGTAAGCCGTTGCCGTATTTGTCATTATCGTTTAAAATTTTTGTTCTTAACTCTTCATAGCCTTCAAAGTTTTGTTTGAGTGCGGTTACAAGTTCGCTTAAAGTGATAGTTTTTGTATCGTAAACAAACTTTTTAATAGCCACAAGGCTATCAACAACCGTGCCAAGCCCAAAACATTTTATTGACATATTGTTGTATTTAAGCGGGTATTCGTGAACGTCTCTTCCCTTTTCAATGCAAGCGCTAAAAGACGATGAATATATTGGTGACGGATTTACAAGCGTATTAAACTTACTTTGCTTGCCTGCAAAATCAATAGTAAAATCAATAATTGAGTCAAGTTCTTTTAAATAAGCTTCAAAAAGCTCGTCAAAAGTTGAAAAATTGCTATTTTGAGTTATGCCTATTTGTCTATCTTGCAAAATGTCTTTGCCATTATTTAAAACAAATTCAATAGGTTTAACAGCATTGAGCCAAGAAACGCCAACCTCAGGCTCTTCAAGCCCCATAATTACGGGCTCGTAACAACCAAGTAAAACGTAGTTTATTGCATCGCTCCTAGAAATTCCAATTTTTTCATAGCCTTTTAAAACGGCCTCATCGTTAATAATGCAAATACTGCTGTTTCCTCGCCTTATCATATCAAGAACTTTTGTTAATACTTTTTGGTCTACGTTCTTATGATAGCGAAGGTGTATTTTAGGGTCGTAAATATTAAGTTCATCGTAAACGTCTAAAATAATATAGGTAAGTTCATTACATCTATCAGTTCCGTCAAGGTTAGAACCGCCCACTAAAAACGGTTGCTGTGCAAAACGCTTTGTTGCCACAAAGTGTATAAAAAGATATCTAAATAAATCTTTAATTTCTTCTAAACTAGTGCCATTTTCAAGTTCGGCTTTGTAAAAATCATAGTAAAGCACGTCTATAGGCCCAAGCGTTCTGCCTCTTTCCGGCCCAATTTCTTCAAAGTAGAGATATAAAACTTGAAAAAGCATTACCTCATATAAAGGTTTTGGCGGATTGCTAATTAAGTTTTTAATTGCTTGTGAAAATTTTTGCACGTTAAAATTTAACGAATAGTCATAAACCCTTTCTAAAAACTCAATTATTGCTTCGTACCTTATAATAAGCGAGTTTAAAAATCTAACGCCACGCTCATCGTTACTTTTTAAAAGATTGTCTTTGCTTTGTTTAGCACTTTCTAAAATTCCGCTAAAACCGTATTTTAAAAGGTTGTTCCAATTTGGAACAGTGTGCCAAAAGTCCGTAAACACGTCACCTAGCCCAACCTCTTGCCAATCACACATTTTTTTGTATTCTTTTGGAAGTTTCGCTCCTAACACTTTTTCTCTTTGTCTTCTAAAAAGAATTTTGTCAAAAACGTCCCACCCGGCACTTTTAAAATAGGTTACGCCAAGGTCAAATTTTATAGAAAACGGTGTACGCTCGTTAATTTCTAGCCTTGCGTTTTTAAGTAAATACGCGTAAGCGTTTGCACAAAAAAGTTCGCGGTCTTCATCCAAACTGCTATTTTCTTGCATTTCAATAAGCGTTTGTTCTAGTTCTTCTACGCTTTTACCCGTATTAACGTCATAACTAGCGTTTTCAAACTCATTTTCAATAAATTTTCTATTTTCAAAAAAGTTTGCCATAAGTTTTCTCCTACCTATATTTTAAGCACTGCATTTATTTAAGTAAATGAATATATAAAACATTATGTGTTTTTCGAACATTTATTATTGACATTTTTTTGCAATATTGTTAAGATAATAGTAAATAAACAGTAAAATTTTATTAAAAAATAATTTTTTGTAATGATATGGAAAACAATCTTATAATTGAACAAATATATAAATCGTACGAGGGCGAATTTAACCCTGCATTTATTAAGCGTAACGAACCGCGCAATTGTGATGGGTTTTGCTACGTTTTAAAAGGCTCGGCAGACTATATTTTTAATAAAACAACCATCAGCGTTGCAGAGGGTGACGTTTTGTTTTTACCCAAAGGTGGCGAATATAATATATTAGTAAAAGAAAGCGCAAAATACCTTTGCATTGACTTTTCGTTTAATAAAAAAGGGCTTATGCCGTGTTCGTTTAAAAATATGAGGCACGTTAAAAACGATTTTTACAAATTTTTGTATAATTGGCTTAATCCTTCTCTTTTGCGAACTCCTAAAAGTTATGAACTTATAAACCGCATTTACTGTGAATTAATAACGGCAAAAAACAAAAACTACTCTAATTCTTACGCCATATTCTCAAAGGCGATGGATTTGATTGTTAAAAATTATCAATGTCAAGATTTTACCGTTGAAAGTTTAGCAAAAGAAGTTGGAATTTCTACCGTTCATTTAAGAAGAGTATTTTTAAACTGTGCTGACGCATCGCCTAAAAAAATAATTAACGACATTAGATTTGAGCAAGCCAAACTTTTGCTTACAACTTCAAACCTATCTATAAACGAAATAGCTTTAAACGTTGGTTTTTGCGACCAGTTTCATTTTTCAAAATCGTTTAAAGAGGCCGTAGGACTTTCTCCAACTGACTATAAAAAACATATTTAGTAGCGATATAAAACGCCTAAAAATTATTGGCGTTTTTTATTTTTGGTATTGCAATTTGTTTTTTGTTAAGGTAAAATAGTTATAACAAAAAAAGCGTTATGCGTAGCATAAAATAAAAGGCTTAAGAAAGAAGATATTATGAAAACTGTATCAATACCAATAGGTTTACAATCTGTTAATGAAAAAAATATGCACGTTTACCTTTCCGCGCTTAAAAAGTGCAAGGCAAACAGAATTTTTATTTTCGGTTTAGGCCTTACTTATTTAAAAACAAGTAAACTTTACACTGAAACTGAAAGCATAAAAAAAATTGTAAAATATTTTAAAGACAACGGTTTAGAAGTAGGCATTTGGATAGACGCGCTTGGTCACGGCGCGCCGCTTCAAGATGACCTTGCTAAACAATGCGAAAAATTTACAAAAATAAAAGGTCTTGACGGCAAAACTGCCGGCCACGCATTATGCCCAAGCGATAAAAACTTTATAAACGCATATGCTAACGGCATTAAACTTATAGCAACCCTTGAGCCAGACCTTATTATGCTTGACGACGATTTTAGAATTAACGGCCGTGGCGCATATTATCTTGGCTGTTTTTGTGATGATTGCTACAAGCGTTATTGTGAACGCATTGGTGAAACTTTAACAAGCGAACAAATTGAAAAACTTATAACCACGGGCGAAAAGAACAAGTACCGTGATGCTTACCTTGATTTAATGGGCGAAGCGCTTTTAAATTTTGCAAAATCTATGCGCGCCGCACTTGATACCGTAAACCCTAATATTCGGTTAGGCGCGTGCACAAATATTGAAGCGTTAGACGCAGGCGGAATTAGCCTTATAGAAAGAGCGCTTGCATTTGCAGGCAACACTAAACCTTTTTCCCGCATTTGCACCGCCCCTTATTGGGAAAAGAACGTTATTGGCGTTGTAGAAGCATCCCGTATGCAATTTGCTTACGGCAAGAATTTTGATATTGAACTTTTTGCGGAAGGCGATACTTACCCAAGAACCAGATACAACACTCCTTCAAAAGCACTTGAACTTTTTGAGATGATGCTTAATGCGGACGGTGTTGGTGACGGCACTTTATCATACTTATTTAATTATCGATTAGGTATGGAATATGAGCCGGGCTACTATACGCGCTTTGTTAAAAACGAAGAAATGCGCTCTAAAGTTTTTGAAATGTTTGACGGCAAAACCGCTGTTGGCGTTAGAGTGTTTAACGAGTTAAGAAAAATTCACAACTACTCAATGCCAAAAACTGTAATTGAAAATAGTTTCAAATATTTTTGTAATATGCCTATACTTGTTCCAGGTAGAGGCGTGCTTTCACAAAACTCTATTCCTACGTGCTATCAAGAAAGTGAATATCCCGTTTTAGTCTATGGCGAAAACGCTAAACATATAGACTTGTCTCTATTAAAAAACGGAGCAATTTTAGACGCGTGCGCTGCAAAAATACTTAATGAGCGCGGGGTGGATACGGGCTTAATTTCCGCTACGCCTTATGCGTTTACCGAAGAGTACTTTATAGCGCAAGATAGCAAAATTGGCAGTATAAGACACCCTGAACTTCAAAAAATTGAAGTTGATAAAAACGCTATTATTGAAAGCGTATTTACAACTGGTAATAGCCCTGCAACGTACCGTTACGAAAACGCAAACGGTCAAAAATTCTTTGTTCTTGCGTACAACCATTTTGGGTTTAACGGCGAGCATAACGAAAATTACTTAAATAACTACTACCGTCAAGAGCAAATTATAAAAGCGGTTAAATGGCTTTGCGGTAAAGAGTTGCCTTGTGTTATTACAAAAAATCCTAACCTTTACGTTCTTACTAAAAAAGATAAGGACGGCAACCTTGCCGTTTTACTAGCAAACGTTAGTATTGATGATGCGTATGACTTAGACGTAAAACTAGACGCTAACTATACGCTATCTAACAGTTACAATTTTGATGGAAAGGTAACAAACAACACTGTTTTCATAAACAGAATTGAGCCTTACGGCATTAATTTAATAGAACTTAAAAAATCTAATTGAAAATTTACAAAAAAAACTCCCTATCAAATGATAGGGAGTTTATTTTTATTTGTTAAGCTTTTAAACCTATTACCTCGTCAACAGGTAATACAAAAGCAATGCCTTGAGCTTCCGTTGCTGTTCCTACGGCACTATATAAACCTTTTAAAATTCCGTCAACAATGTCGTTTTTTGCCAAAATTATAATTATTTCTTTTTCGGGCTGAATAGTAACGTTAAAGAATTTTTCCGCATCTTTTGAAGCCGTGCCCCTCGCATTAAGGATGGTTCCGCCCTTTGCTCCGCACGCTTTTGCTGTTTCCATTGCAAGTTCTGAAAAACCATCGTTTACAATTGCCATAATGCATTTATAACCCTTTTTCATTATTTCTTTCCCCCTTCTTTTAAAGTTCTATCATTGCTAAGTAATTGATAAGCGTAAACGCCAATAATACTGTCAAGCGAAACTGTAAAAGCAATACCCTTGCCGTTTCTGACCGTTGCAAATTTTTCATTAAGCGTTTCTAAAGTTTCCTTTACCTTATCTTCTCTTATAGCAGAAATTATTATTGCTTTATCGCTCTCTGCAAGCCCAAGCAAACTAAGCATTTGAGAGTTTGCCGTACCTTGACCGTATAAAACCATTTGCACGTTGATTTCAAATTGCTCAAGTAAATCTACGTAAAAAAGTGCCTTACTTTTATCAACTATAGTAAATAAAATTTTAAGTTTTCTAACGTTAGAGGCCTGCTTTTTTTGAGTTGCAGACTTTGTTTCTTCGTTAGGTTTTTTAAGTAATTTTGCCACTTTTATTCTCCTATATAAACCTTATAATTTGGTCGTCTTTTTCTCCAAGCATCTTACGCATTGCAAGTTTTTGGCTAAACTTCTTTTTAGAAAGCGATGTAAAGCCCAAAAGTTGAATAGTTATAAGCGGTGTCATTGCAACCATAGCAACAATACCAAACGCATCAGCTAAAACGTTTCCGCCAAGCGCTTCACACGCTCCTATAGCAAACGGCAAAATAAACGTTGACGTTAACGGTCCGGAAGCAACTCCGCCAGAGTCAAATGCAATAGCAGTATATATTTTTGGAACAAAGAACGATAATCCAAGCGAAAGTAAATAGCCAGGAATTAAATAGTATAAAATTGAAAATCCAAAAATAATTCTTATTACGGAAAGGCAAATAGATAAACCAACGCCCACGCTTAACGCAATCATCATAGATGTTTTTGAAACAACCCCGTGCGTAATTTCTTCTACCTGCTTATTTAAAACGTGTACGGCAGGCTCAGCCAAAACTACCACTAAACCAAGCACAAACGCTATTATTGCAACGATTTCTTTTGAAGCGGAAGCAAGTTGGTTGCCCATTATAAAGCCTATAGGCATAAACCCAACGTGTACGGCAGTTAAAAATATAACTAATCCTACGTATGTAAAAATAGTTCCAATTATAATTTGAATAATTTTCTTTTTAGAAAGTTTTAATAATGCAAAGTTAATAATAAAGAAAAATACGACTACTAATCCAAGCGCAATAGCCACGTCTTTCATAGTGCTTAATAACGCTGTTATAATAGAAGATAAAATATCGCTTGGCATCATATAATCGTTAACGTTAGGCGTAGATACGTTACCAGTGCCAAACGCACATAATATAAGTACGGCAAGTATAGGCCCAACCGAACACATGGCAACCAAACCAAAACTGTTTTCACTTGAATTTTTACCACCTAGCGTTGAAGCTACACCTACGCCAAGCGCCATTAAAAAAGGTACGGTTATAGGCCCCGTTGTAACACCGCCAGCATCAAACGAAAGCGGAATTAAATTAGGGTCTACCGAAAGAGTGAAAAGAGCGAGCGCAAAAAGCACCATATAAAAGTAAAGCAAAATGCTTGCAAGGTCTTTTTTAAACACCATTTTGAGTATTGATAAAACCAAAAATATTCCAACGCCAACCGCAACGAAAATTATTATGAGCTTGCTGCCAACTTGGTCGGCAAGAACTGTTAAATCTGGCTCGGCAATAGTAATAAGCAAACCTAGTGCAAAACTAACCAATACTAAAAGTGTAAGGTTTTTTGATTTTGTTAAACCTGAACCAACGTGCTCGCCCATAGGCGTCATAGCAACGTCTGCCCCAAGCGTAAAAAGCCCTATACCTAAAATTAGGAACATGGCACATGCGCTAAAAATCAGTATTTCACTAGCCGTTAAATTAAGTAACGGAGTAAAATTAAGAATTATAACTATTAGCGTTACTGGTAATATTGAAAATAAAGACTCTTTTATTTTATTAAAAAACAGTTTCTTCATATTTTTACCTACTTTGCCTCATTATATCATAGATATAAAAAAATTAAAAGGGTATTAACAATTTTATTTGATACTTTTTTAAAAAATGTTTTTTATAAAAAATTAACCAAAAGTGTACATTTTTTCAAGTTATGTGCCTTTATTTTATAATATGTTGACTTTTAATTTTTATAATTATATAATAAAGTTACCTTTATGAAAGGAGTATTATTATGAAAAAGTTTTTAGTTGCCGTTGATATTGAAGGCGTAGCCCTTGGAATTTGCACTTTTGAGGGAACTATTGAAACTACTCAAAACGTTGCTATGGCAAAATTGCAAGCAACGCGTGAAGCTGCAGCGGCTGCAAGCGCGCTTTTCGATAGCGGTGCAGACGAAGTTATTGTGTGGGACAATCACTCCCGCGGAAGCAATTTAGATTATGAACTTCTTGATGAAAGATGTAAAATTGCTATGGGCGGCAGCGTAAATATGCGCTTTCCTTGCCTTGATGAAAGCTATTCCGGCATAGTTTTAATAGGCTATCACGCAATGGCTTCTAATCCAAATGCGGTTGCCGCACACACTTATTCGGCATCATCTTTCCAACACGTTAAAATTAACGGAGTAGAATACGGCGAAGCTGGCATTGACGCGGCTATTGCAGGATTAAAAGGCGTTCCTGTAATCTTCTTGTCTGGCGATGATAAGGTTATTGAAGAAACAACAAAAGTTATGCCTTGGATTGAAACTGTTGAAACAAAAAAATCTCTTTCCTATACGCGCATAATTTCTAAGCACCCTAAAGCTGTTGCTAAGGAAATTTACGAGGGCGTTAAAAAAGCCTATACAAGGCTTAATGAAATGAAACCGTTTATTATTAAAACGCCTTGCGAACTTGAAGTTAGATACCGCCGTGTTGAAAACGCCGAATATTCACACTTGTTTGATAAAGACGGCAAATTCTTTGAACGCGTTGACGGATTTACGCGCCGTGGCATAGTAAACAGCCCTGAAGATTTAATGCTTAAATGGTAATAAAATAAACAAAAAAGTAGGCAACAAAGCCTACTTTTTTTAGTGTAAAAATTAAAAACCACGGCTTTTGCCGTGGTTTTGTGGTTTTATTTTACTAAAGCGTTCATTTGATTAAAAATTTTTTCCATATCGCTAACAAGTTTTAATTGGGTTCTTGCTCTATCAAGATTTTGTCCAGGACGGTGCGTTCTAAAATACGTATCACCACTTAAATAGTCCGTTAAAAATCTCATGCCACACTCAATAGTCATTAAAATGGAGCCAAACGCTAAGTTTTCTTTTTCAATATCCGTTATTCTTTCTCCTACCGCTTCAAGGTAGCCTTTAAGGTACATTTCATAAAGGTCTAAGCGGAAGTTTACTTTGCTTAAATCTTTTTCGTCTTCATCACAAGGGTTACAACCAAACCTAATACTATCGCCAAAATCGTAGCAAAGCGAACCTGGCATAATAGTGTCAAGGTCGATAACGGCAACGGGCTCGCCCGTCTTGTCATCAAGAAGTACGTTATTAAGCTTAGTATCGTTATGCGTTACTTTAAGTGGCATTTTACCGCTTTCAAGTAAATCAACTATTTTAGAGTAGTAATGCTCTCTTGCTTTTATAAACTCAATTTCTTTTTGACAGTCTTTTGCTCTATCAAACTCATCCTTTTCAAGCGCCGCTAAAAAGTTTTGATAGCGAACTTTAGTATTGTGGAAGTTTGGTAAAATTTCATAAAGTTTAGACGCGTCAAATTCAGCAAGTAAGTTGCTAAAACTGCCAAACGCTATAGCACTGTAATAAAAATCTTTTGGTTTAGTTACCGTTTGATACGCCACAGTGTTTTCAATGAATATAAACACGCGGAAGCATTCGCCGTCTTCACGCCTATAATAGTTTTCGCCCGACTTTGTTTTTATTACGGTAAGGCTTTCTCTATCAGGGTTGCCCCCACGCTTTATAATGCGCTCTCTATTAAAGTCTGTAACAAGCGCAATATTGCTCATTAACTCGTCAACAGATTTAAAAAGCGATGTGTTAATTTTTTGCAAAATATAACGCATAGGCTTATCGCCGTTTTCATATACGACAAGATACGTGGTATTTATATGACCAAAGCCGTAAGGAGAAGCGCTAATAAGCGTGCCGTCAATATCAAAATTTTGTAAAACTTCTTTTAATTCTTTAAATAACTCCATTATTAAAACTCCACAACGTCTTTTGGCTTTCTTGTTTTATATGCGCCGTTAGTAAAGTCAGGAATTTCAACAAGTGCGCCACCGTTCTTAATTGATATTTCAGTAAGATAGGTTATGCACATCCAAGAAGCCGCATCGTAAACGTCAATAGGCATTTCCGTACCGTTTCTAAGTGCGTCAAAAAACGCAACGAATAAGAAGTAGTCCATACCGCCGTGACCTGCGTCCAAAATTTCTTGCGGTACGTTCTTCCAAAATTCAGGCAAATATTTTTCGTATTTTTTTGCACTGTTGTGATTTTGCTTAAAGAAATCAAGTTGAGAAACGTTTTCGTTATACTCGCCTTCAATAAGCATCATATCGTTATCTTGCATATACATACCTTTCGTGCCACGAACAGTAAACTCGCGTGAGTAGAAGCGTGGTAAGGTAGTATCAAGCGTAAGGCTAATAAGTTCGCCATTTTCACATTTAATTAAAGTTCTAACAATGTCGCCTTGCTTAAACTCTACGCCTTTTAATACTGCTAAATCTTCCTTTTCATTTATATAGTCGCGAAGACCTGCGGCTTTTGAAGCCATTGAAGTAAGTGAAACCATTCTATTGCCACGGTTAATGTTTAAAAGTTTAGCAATAGGCCCAAGGTCGTGCGTTGGGTAGTTATCACAGTTGCGGTTAAGATAGTTGTTAAAACGATAGTGCCCGTTTATTTTGCCGTATGAAACTTCATCGCGAAGGTCGTGGCCGTATGCGCCGTGGCAATATACAATTTCGCCTAAAAGACCTTTTCTTGCAACGCTTGTTGCTAAAAGTTCATCTCTGTTGTAACAACAGTTTTCCATAAACATAAACGGAGTTTTTGTTTCTTCGTAAGTGTTTATAAGTTCGTAACAATCATCTACACTATATGCCCCGCCAACTTCCATTGCTACAGCAATGCCTTTTCTCATAGCATAGGTTGCAACTTCTACGTGATATTCCCAACCTGTTGCAACGAAAACTGCGTCCGGTTTAACTTCGTCAAACATTAGTTTATAGTCACTATAAACTTTTGTATCTATATTAAATTCTTTTTTGATTGTATTTTTAACGCCTTCGGCTCTTTCAATAAAGCCCGTATCACAAAGACCTGCAATTTCTATTCCTTTAATTCTTGTTAATACGTGTTCGGTTAAAGTTCTACCGCGTTGTCCGCATCCGCAAACAACTATTTTAATGTCTTTCATATTTAGCTCCTTAATTTTGGCGCGTCACCAAAACAATAATATTATAAATCTAAAACGCCAACTTGTAAAGACGCATTTTGTTTTTATTTATGTGTTTTTTTATCTTTAATTATTGACACTAATCTTTTTTATATATATAATTGTAGCATAAAAGGAGTTGTTATGAATAAAAACTATCAACATCGACACTTAAAGTTTAGTGATACGCCGTCGTTTTCACCACTTGGCGTCTCAAACTTTGGCTATCACGATTTTAACTTTATAAAAAGTAGTAACGTTTTACATGTTCAGGTTGGGTATACCTTACACTTTGTTCAAAAAGGTGGCGGAACACTTCAAATAAAAGATAAGACGTTTGAAGTTTTAGAGGGCGACTTTTTCTTTTTACCTCCAAACGTTGAAATGCGCTACTTGCCAAACGACAATGCACCTTGGGCGTATTATTGGTTTTATTTAATAGGTGACGGCGCAAAAGAATTAGGCTTATCTATGGGTTTTTCTCTTGATAATCCCATACACCACTCAACGAATCCTAAATACGTTGACGAGCTGTTAAATTCGCTATTTATTAGCGGTATTTCGCATGAAGAGCGCTATTTTAGAACTCTTTCGGCATTGTATAGCGTTGCTTCACACTTGGCGGTTAACCGCAAAAATGCAGATTACGTTTGCAATTCGGATACGGTTGAAAGAATAAAGTCTATTATAAAATTAAACCATAAAGACCCCGAATTTAAGGTCGATTGCTTGTCGGATATGGTGTTTATAAGCCAGTCGTATATATGTAAAATATTTAAAAATAAAACGGGCATGTCTCCAGTCAAATATTTGGTTGAGCATAGGCTTAAAAGCGCGGCTGGCCTACTTAAAGAAAACGACTATGCCGTTAAAAAACTATCGCTACTTGTAGGATTTAAAGATGAACTGCATTTTATGAAAGCGTTTAAAAAGCAATACGGATTAACTATTAAAGAATTTAGACAAAAATACAAGCAAAACAGTTAAGTTAACATATGAACGCAATTTTATGTGTTATTTTGAACTTGTTTACATTTATGCGTTTTGAAAATTAAAAGGAGTTAGTAATGAAAATTATTATAATTCGCCACGGCGACCCAGATTATAAAAACGATACGCTTACAAGCGTTGGCAAAATAGAGGCTGAATATTTAAAAAGACACGTTATAAAAGAAAACGTTAAAAGCGTTTACTGTTCAATTTTAGGCAGAGCGCGCGATACCGCACAGCCTATTTTAGACGCGCTTTCTATTAACGCCACCTACTGTGACTGGCTTCAAGAGTTTAGTAACGAGCAAGTTTTATTGCCGTATGCCTCAGAATCCGACCTTTGCTGGGATATTTTGCCTGAATATATAAACACTTTAAAAAACATTTACCACCCTACGCTTTGGAAAGAAGAAGATTTTATTAAAAATTCAAACGTTCCAAAAAACTACGACTACGTTATAGAAAATTTAGACAAAATGCTTGCTAACCACGGCTACGTAAGAGACGGTTTTAATTATAAAGTAGAAAAAGGCAATCACGACACCATTGTTTTAGTTTGCCATTTTGGCGTAACAGCGGTTTTACTTTCGCATTTGTTAAACTGCTCGCCTTATACAATTTGGCAACACGTTTGCACTGCCCCAACCGCCGTTACAACAATTTATACGGAAGAGCGTAAAAAAGGTGTTGCCCTTATGCGTTGTGCAAGTATTGGTGACGTTAGCCACCTTTTAGAAAACGGTTTAGAACCCTCGTTTTCCGGTAGATTTTGCGAGTGTTTTGAAGATGATACTAGGCATTAAAAAATTACTATTGACAAGTTAAAAATTAGTGCTATTATATATTTGGTATATATAATACGGAGGCATATTATGGCAACTTTAAAGGACAAGCTTTGGCTTTGGGGCCATCCAGAAGGAAAATATTACAAAGAATACGGCAACGAAGAAATTTCGCGTATGACACCGCTTGAAGGTGCAATGTATCTTGACTGTACGGGCATTTTTATGATTCCTGCAGGCACAAAAGTTAACCGTAGGCAATATCACCACTCGTTTAAACCTATGCAAAGAGTTGGTTGGGACATTTTAAGGGATAACGATGGTTTTTCTTTAAAAGGTGCTGGTGCTAATCCTGAAATTGTTAAAGAACTTATTGACGAGGCTCGTGATTTTGAAAATATTACTTGCGCCGTTTTTGATGATTTTATTGCAGGCGGTAGATATAAAAACTATCCTGTTGAAAATTTGTGGAAAACGCGTGATTTACTTCATAATAATGATGTACGTCCTCTTGAAATGTGGATGGTATTATATACCGGCGAATTTGGCGAAGATGCTGAAAAAGATAAGGAGTTTTTGCCATATTTAGAGCCGTTTGACGGTGTTACTTTGTGGACAATGGGCGAAAGTAAACTTTGGAAGTTTGAAGATACTTTTAAAAAGTTTAAAGAAATTACACAAGGCAAAAAGAGAATTTTAGGTTTATACCTTTATAACTTTGGCGACAGTAAAAAGGCCGACCCTAAACAAGTTGCTTGGCAACTTGACAGGTATTACGAGCTTTTAAAAGCAGGCGAAGTGGATGGTATTTGTTTGCACACCAACACTATGGCAGACCTTGACCACGAAGGCTATAAAGTTTGCACAGATTGGCTTAAAATTCACAAAGATGACGTTATAGACTAAACTCAAGCGCGCGTTGTTATAGACTCGCGCTTTCTTATTAAATAAAATACATTACCTCTACTCTTGCACGTTTTATAACTGCAATTTTTAACGCTGGTATGCCGTGGTTTTTGTTGACTTTTTAATTAAAATAGACTATACTATGTAGGCAATTGATTGAGCGCACAGCTTGCATGTCAACGCTTGTGTGCGAACTTAATATTATATGGTTCCGTAGTTAAATGGATATATTGGCCTTGAGCCAATGGCGTTCGCCCACTAACGTAGGCTCGGCTAAACAGTGCTGTTATCTCCATTTATACGCTAACCTTTAAAAATTTTTTGCACTTTATATTCTAATTTAATATTATACGGTTCCGTAGTTAAATGGATATAACAGCCCCCTCCTAAGGGTTCGTTATATCCCTAAATATAGTATAGCGTAGCCATATGCATCACAATATATTGTGTTTTGCGTTCAAAATGTGCAGTATTATGGTATAAAATTGGTATGTTTTGTATCGTAAAATAACTTTTAAAATGTAAAAATCTTTCCGTAGCGTAACGGGATAACGCAGTCGCCTCCTAAGCGACCGATTTGGGTTCGAGTCCCGACGGGAAGACCAGAAAAAAGAGCTTGGAATTGCATCCAAGTTCTTTTTTCACGACTTTTAATCTAAATATTAGATTTTTAGTTGAAATTTTCAGAAAGGTGTGATATAATAATTAAAATTGATTTTTTTTATTAAGGATGGTGCTATAAAATGGCTGTCAGCTATAAAAAACTATGGAAGCTTTTAATTGATAAGGATATGAAGAAAAAAGACCTTCGTATCGCTACGGGTATGACCACTACTGCGCTTGCAAAGCTCGGCAAGAATGAACATGTAAACACCGAAATTTTGGCTAAAATCTGCAAGGTTTTAGAGTGCAATATAGAAGATATTGTGGAAGTAATTGAGGAATAAAATCTTATAATATGATGAGAATTGTCATATTTAATGCAATAAAATAGATTAGCAGGAGAAAATTATGTTTAATAAATTTATTAAAACTTACACTGACTTAGTAACAACACACGAACAAACTAGAGCGGGATTCCTTAAAATTGCTTTAGAAAAGAACGTTGTTGGAGATCCTTATGTAAAAAACGCTGTTGCTTTTAAGGCAATAGTTAAAGATTGTATTTCTCCAGATGAGTTTTTAGATAGAGAAGATATTCGTCTTTTTATGTTAACTGCTGCAGGATTATCAGATAAATCCTTAAATTATTTAACAGAAAAAGAACAAACAATGGCAATTTCAGAATTAATTGAAAAATTCTTAAAACCCGCAGGCTCAAACTTTATAGATGAAACGATTTATCGTTATCTTTTAACAAAGGGTGATGCTGTAGGTGGAACTATGAGAAATAGGATTGGAGCGTTAGGACAAGAAAAACTTGTAAGAACAATCATTTCTTGTATGAATGTTCAAGGAATTGATTACAAATGGTTGCCAAATATATCCAAAAAGCCAGCTTGGGTAAATAAAAGCGAGGATGACCACGACATTGAAAAAACCTTAAAAGCTATCACTTGGACAAACAATGATGGGAAAAATAGAACACTAGCATTTAACTTAAATATCTCTGTGGTTAAAAAGAATGTCGATATATGTCTTTTTGCTTGTGACGAAAACTCTTATAACGGGGGCAAAATAGTTTTAGATGTGTCTTCAACTATTATGCTTGGTGAACTTAAAGGTGGATATGACCCTGCGGGCGCAGATGAACATTGGAAAACAGCCAATACCGCATTGGAAAGAATTCGCACAAGCTATAAGTCCTGTGGCAAAGATATACAAACTTCCTTTGTAGGAGGTGCGATAGAATTAGCTATGGCGGAAGAAATATATAAACAACTTCAAAATGGTGTAATGACAAATGCAGCGAATTTAACTAATGATGAACAATTGGTTGAATATTGCGGGTGGCTTTTATCTATTTAATTAATATGAAACAAATGACTTTTCTTAATCAAGACAATTTAAAATATACAGTCGAAAATTTTTCAGCAGGTAATTTTTGCACGGATATAAAGCGCAAAGAACTTGAATCTCATTATTTTAACTATGTAGAAATTACGGATAAGTTTAATAGGCAAATTGTTAGCTTCCAAAAAAATAAACAAAACGTAGTTCATAGATGGTTAAAGTATAAAGAAGGATTTTCAGCTGAACTGGTTGAAACTTTACTCAATGAAATGAAGCTTGATAAAAGTTCAACGATAATGGACCCATTTATGGGTTCAGGAACAACGGCATTGGTTTGCCGTATGATGAATTATGATTGCATTGGCTTTGATATTTTACCTACTTCAAAATTAGCAATAGAAGTAAAATCAAACATCTTAAACTATAATGTTGAGGAAATTAAAAAGCTAAAACAGGAATTTGAAGCCATCGAAATACCAACCAAATATGAGGGACTAGTCCCCTATGTATCAATAACAAAAGGAGCTTATCCAGTTGATACGGATAGATTTCTTTCATATATAACCAAATGGATTCAAGAATCAAATTTTTCCGAATTAGTTAAAAGGTTATTCATTTTAAGTATTATAAATTCATTAGAAGAAACAAGTTATACCATTAAGTCAGGACAATATTTGAGTTGGGACTGTCGCGCCCCTAAAATTATAGAGATTAATAGACAAAGAAGAGAAAACGGACAAAAAGAATTACCACAAAAGAAAGCTAGAGAGCATATTAAAGATCCGAAAATAACTATCATTTTAGAGTTGGAGAAAATGCTCTCTGATATAGAAAGCCTGCAAGGTGAAAAAAATAGCGAAAGAGAATCCCTAATTGATTTTCGTCAAAATAGTGTCCTTTACGAATTACCTTTAATTGACGATAATTCCATTTCAGGTGTAATCACTTCTCCCCCTTATTGCAATAGATATGATTACACAAGGACATATGCTTTAGAGTTAGCTTATTTAGGTATAGATGATGTTGAATTAAAGAAACTTCGTCAAACCCTTTTGTCTTGCACCGTCGAAAGCAAATCTAAAGAAACCGAATTAAAGAGATTTTATAAGAAAATAAATCAAGAAGATAGATATAATAGAATTATTGATATAATTAAAAAGGATTCCGCTCTTGAGGAAGTGTTAAGTGCCTTAAATAAAAGAAAAGAAAATGGCGACTTAAATAATAATGGCATCATTCGAATGGTTGAAGGCTATTTTACCGAATTGGCATTTATATATGCAGAACTATATAGAGTTTGCAAAAAAGGAGCTGTTGTAGCATTTGTTAATGACAACGTTCGTTATGGTGGTGAGGTTATCCCTGTTGACTTTATTTCGACCTCACTCGCAGAAAAAGTTGGGTTTAAAATAAAAAAAATATACGTATTAAAACAACAAAAAGGGAATAGCAGTCAACAAATGGCCAAATATGGAAGAGTTCCTTTGCGTAAAAGCATAACTATATGGTATAAGTAGGAGAATATGATGACAAAAGACAAACATACTATTTTTTTAATTATAGGGAATGGATTTTCTATGAATATGATTGAAAAAATGGGGAAAGAAAATTTAATAGATTTATCTAACTTGTTTAGAATGGGAGACAAAGTTCCTTATCCAAGTAAAAAAGATGAGTGTTTTCTTAGTAAAAAGTATTGTCCCGATTTGTGGATGTTGGGTGCAAAGCCCACTAATTCAAAAGACGAAGCTTCTAAGTTGATTAATAATATAATAACTAGTATGAACGCTCACTCTTTTTATGCAGATGACGAGGAACGAATTAATGGTATAAAAAACACATGTTACTATAAGGCTTATTGTCAATTAGTTTCTTATTTAAAAAATTTGTTTATTTATTACAATGGCTTAATCAAAGATGAGGATCTAGAAAAATACTCTGAAAAAACAGGGTTTGTCAAGTTTATAAAAGACAGCATCAAAGAATATAATGTTCGTATAATAACTTATAATTATGATATATTATTGGAAAGGTTATTAAGATTAAATAAAATTAAATTTAAGATTGCTGGTTTTGAACAATTGACAAAAGATGATGAGATTATAATTTATAAGCCTCACGGATCAATTAGTTTTGAAACAAAAAGAAAATCAAACTTTGTTCAATATAATCTAACGCGAGATCCTTTTGATGATGCAAAAACTCCTATCGTAGATATGGAAGTTATTGATAATGTGGAAAAAGACGGATCGTTAATTAATCCAATTATTCCGCCGTCAGGAGACGCAACTCGTTTTAATTCAGGATGGCATTATACGATTGAAGAAAAAATTACAGAGTGCATAGAAACAGCGAGGGATAAAGACTCTTTGATTATTTATGGGGTATCATATGGGCATGTTGACAGGAATGAAATTGATAAGATTTTAACAACTTTGCCTTATAAAATTGATGTTAAAAACATAAATCCGTATCCGTCTGAAACTTTTGAAATGGTAATAGGTAGTATATTTGAAAATTATAGTCAATACAAAGATTTTTATATGGAGGTGTAAAAATGATTCAACCAAAAAGATATAATAGGTCCAATACAACAAAAACAGTTTCTGAATTTTATGAGCAGTTTCTTTTGAATAAATACAATTTCGAACCAAGTTATCAACGCAAAGGCGGTATTTGGAAAGAAAAAAATCAAGCTTTTTTAATTGATACAATTTTTAAGAATTTTCCAATGCCTCCCATATTTTTAGAACAAAAAATTTATAATGGAAGAACTTCATATGATGTTATTGATGGGAAACAAAGATTGACATCGATTATAAAGTTTATAAACGATGAAATAAAACTGCCTTCAAGTTTTTCTGAGGATGATTATGGCTATAAGCCTCTTAACGGAAAAAAGTTGTCGGAAATAATTGAACTTGCAAAAACTGATAAGATAGCTGAAGGATTTATAGATATATTTTGGAGTTATAAAATCAGTATAGAATATATTGAAAAACCAGATACCAATATAGTAAAGGGTATTTTTGATAGATTAAATCGTTATGGCGAAAGGTTGAATCCGGCAGAATTAAGAAAAGCAAAATATAGTGATACTTTAATTTTCAATGCTATTGAAGATGTTTCAAAAACAACAATCGCAAAAAATGCTTTCGATTTTTCGGAAGATAAACGTCAAAGGGGATTGAATTTTTGGACGGAAGTGTTTATTTTTGTTGATGAAAATGGGATTTGTGGCGGGTCAGCTGGCTTGATAGATAAGCAAATGGAAAAGTTTATCAAATACGATGATTCTCAAGTAGGAGTTTTAAAACAAGAAGTATGTATGGTTATTGACTTGTTTAATTCTTGGAGTATTGATAAAAACAGATTTGATTTAGCAAAGGAAACGCATTTATATGTATTGATGTATTTGGCTAGTTATATTCTACAGAACAAAATAAAGTGCGATAATTTATCTGAGAGAATCAACGATTTTTATGAAAAGCTTAGATCATGTGATATTGAAACTAGTGCTGACCCAAATTTAGTTTCTTATTACAATTCAACGCAGTCTGGTGTAAAAACATCGAAATCTAGACAAACACGTTTTGAATCGTTGCTAAAAGGAATAGGTATAAAATAAATTTTTAGAGAGGAACCCGTTAATTATTGCGGGTTCTTTTATATTATATGTTGATGGTGTATATGGTAAGTTATTAACATTAAAAATAGGAGGTTCTATTGTTAAATTTTAGGGATTGCAAAACTGGTATAAAATCGGTATAAATTTAGTTTAAAAGTTGCGTAACAATACAAAAATTACGCAAGATATTTAAGGTTTTTAATATTAAAACACTCACATTTTTAACAAAAATGCACCGAAATTAACTAGACTTAACGTTTTTTATAGAACTTTTACAAAAAGTTAGCACTCCTAAGGGGCCGTTGTGGGTTCGATTCCCGCCGGGACTACCACCAAATAATGGTGATAGGAATTAGACCTATCACCATTTTACATTGTATTTTGCTTGCAAAATGTGCAATATTTTGGTATAAAATCGGCATTTTTCGTATCGTAAAATAACTTTTAAAATATAAAAATCTTTCCGTAGCGTAACGGGATAACGCAGTCACCTCCTAAGCGACCGATTTGGGTTCGAGTCCCGACGGGAAGACCAAAAACCAGCCTTTTTCAGTTCGAAAAGGCTGGTTTTATTAATATTTAAAACTTTTTATTTGCGTATAATAACGGATTGCAATTATTGTTGAAAAATGGTATAATTAGTTTAATTATAAAATATGGGAAAAGTCGTATGAAAAATATAATTAAAAATTTATTAATATTAATGTTTGCTCCCCTTGTTTTGTTTAATTCTTTATTTTTAGGTGGTTGTTCTGAGAACGATTCGAATTTTGATTTTAATATACCAGAAACAAATGCAGAAGCTTTTTATTATCAAATAAATGATAATGAGATTTATATAACAGGTTTAACGAAGTATGGTAGAGAATTAAAGGAATTGCATATACCTGAGCAAATTGAGGGGAAATATGTGGTAGGGTTAAAAAATGCTGAGTTAAATTCTAGTTCATTTGATTTTTCTGATTTAGATGAAACAAGTTTTATTTGCGATGTAAAAACAATTGTATTGCCTTGCACAATAAAAACTATTAGTAGATATTTCTTTACAAAAACAACCGCAAACGCTATAAAAATAAATGGAGAGTTGGGTATTATACCAAACTATTCTTTTAGAAATGCAAATATAAAACATGTTTTTGTAGAAGACGGGGTTGTCGAGATAGGCGAAGGAGCGTTTTTAGGCTCTGATATTGAAACGATTTCTTTGCCAAGTAGTTTAAGAGTTATTCAGGATAGTGCGTTTAAATTCTGTGAAAAATTAAATAGAGTTGATATTAGTGAAGGTTTGGAAAAAATAAACAGTTTTGCTTTTTCTGCTTGCTACAATTTAAAAGTAATTGTTTTTCCAAATTCATTGAAATATATTGGAGCTTATGTTTTTAGCCCTTATAGTTATTATGAAGAAATGAAAATAGAAAAAGTTGTTATAGGAAAGTCGATTGAGACAATTGATAACAGTGCTTTTCAAAGTTGCAGTGTTGTTTTGTATTGTTATACACAAAAACCCCCATGTGCGAATTTAACTGGAGTAAAAACATATTATGTTTTGGAGGAAAATTATATTGAATGGGTCGATTCTGGAAAGATAAATTCGGACAAAATAACAGTGTTTGACCCTGATAATATAGATTTGTCTACGAGTGCTAGTGGGTGTTCTCCCTCATTTAACTATTTTACGTGTTTAGGGATTGTTTTTGTAGTAGGTATAGTTTTAACTATCGTTAAAGAGATTATTAAAAAATATTTATAATTGAAAAAGAATAAAAGGTGTGAAAATGAACGATTATTTAGATATATTGAGTAATTATAAAAATGTAAAAGACGTTTACGATTTAATTGAAGAAGTTCAAAAACTGCGTTATTACTATTCAACTCGTCAATATGATTTAATGATTAATCATATAAGAAATTTAACATTAAAATATTTCATAGAAACTTTAGAGTGGAATAGTAAAAACAAAGAACAACCCATTAGTTATGATGCGGCTTATCAAAACGCAGAAAACTTTTTAAGAACGAAAGGTTTTACTATGTTACTACAAAAAGGATATGATTTATCTCAACACTTAAAGCAAGAAGAGATTAACTCTATTCAACAAATGAATAAACCTATGGAGTAAAAAAGGATATGAATTTAAACGATAATAATTGTTTTTTGTGTAATAAGGCAAATATAAAACAAAACCTATCATATGAAAACGCCCCATTTCTTTATTGTTCCTGCGAAGAGTGTGGACAGTTTTTTATTCCAGACCCATTGAAATATTATCCTCAAGAGTTAAGCCATTTATATAACATTGAACATTTAAGAAGTTATTTATTCTATCATAAATCAAATTTACGTCCTGTTATTTGTGATGGAGAATATTATAATGCTCATATATCTGATAATTTTATAAATGTATATAATGTTTCGCCTGAATTAGTTGAATCGTGGTACCCAAAAACATTTGCAGAAAAGGTAGATTTAATTTTATTGAAATTATACAATCAAATCGATTATATTGGACACAATAGAGTTTATAATTATATCGATTTAAAAGATATATTTTTTGTTTGTTCTCCAAAAAATACTCCTTCTGATTCTATAGCTAAAAAATATTTTGAGCAAATAGATTATTATATTAAGTATCTAAAAGAGAGCGAATATATAAGCTATTCTACGTCCGCTTATGTCCCTCCTTTAACTTGGGGACATAAGTCAACAATTGCGCTAAAGCCCAAAGGCTTGGCACGTATTGAAGAACTTCAAAAAAATCAAAGTAGTAATAAAAATGTTTTTATAGCTATGAGTTTTGGCGAAGGGACTAAAGAACTTCGTGAAAAAATTAAAGAAGGGTTGAAAGGATATAATGTTCGCATAATGGATGAAATTGAACATAATAATCAAATTGTTCCCGAAATGCTTTATGAAATTCGTAATAGTAGATTTGTTATAGCAGAACTCTCTCATCACAACAACGGCGCATATTACGAAGCAGGTTATGCTTTAGGTTTAGGGAAAGAAGTTATACATATTTGCGATAAGAAAGAACTTAAAAGCGGGTTGCATTTTGACGTGGCTCAAGTAAACACTATTTTCTATGATTCTATAGATGAAATCCCTGAAAAATTAAGGAAAAGAATAGAGGCAACCATAAAATAACAAAGGAGAAAAGAATGAATTATTTATATAAAGATTTGGGTAGTTTGCATGGCGGTGAAATAGTAGAAGTTCGTTTGAATGGACAAGCCAATGTTAAGTTAATGACTAGCAGTAATTATAGTGCCTATAAGAATGGAAGGAGACATACCTATTATGGTGGATTAGCCACAAAAACTCCTGTCAGACTACAAGTGCCTAGTTCGGGGCATTGGTATGTTACGGTTGATTTAGGTGGATACGCTGGAAAAGTAAGCGCGTCTATTAATTTGTTGCCAGGATTATTAAAACCCATAAAACAACCTTCGTTGAAAGATATTTCTTCATTATATTTAGGGAATTACAGTGAAAATGCTCTAGAGAATAATGATAGCCTTAAAGGATATGATGTGTTTATTTCTCATGCGTCGGAGGATAAAGATAGTGTAGCTCGTCCACTTGCAAACGCATTAGTTGAATTGGGGATTTCAGTATGGTATGATGAATTTGAATTAAAAATCGGCGATAGTCTTAGAAGAAAAATAGACAATGGTCTTGCTCACAGCAACTTTGGTGTAGTTGTAATTTCTAAAAATTTCATTAGTAAAGGTTGGACAAATTATGAGTTAGATGGGCTTATAACTAGAAGTTTAACGGGAGAACAACAACTTTTACCAATTTGGCACGAAATAACCAAACAAGAGGTTATTAATTATAGTCCATCATTAGCGGATAAAGTAGCAAGAAATACTGCAACTAATACTATTGAAGAAATAGCAGAAGAAATCGCAGAGTTGATAATTTCTAAAAAAGCTTAAAAAATTTAGGGTTAAAGAAAGTTCATAAAGATAATTTGTTAGCTTTTTTTGTAAATGATATAAAACAAGCGATGAAAAAGAAATAACATATTTCTACAAAAACAGGAAGATGTCCAATATGGGAATCTTCCTATTGTTTTTGTTGAATTGCAAAATTGGTATAAAATCGGTATAAATTTAGTTTAAAAGTTACTTAACAATACGAAAGTTATGTAACGAAAAAAGATATTTTTAATATAAAAAACTCACATTTTTAATAAAAACGCACCGAAATTAACGAAACGTAACACTTTTTATAGAAAGTTTATAAAAAGTTGGCACTCCTAAGGGGCCGTTGTGGGTTCGATTCCCGCCGGGACTACCACCAAATAATGGTGATAGGCATTAGACCTATCACCATTTTTACATTGTATTTTGCTTGCAAAATGTGCAATATTTTAGTATAAAATCAGTATTTTCGTATCGTAAAATAACTTTTAAAATATAAAAATCTTTCCGTAGCGTAATAGGATAACGCAGCCACCTTCTAAGTTGGGTTTGCCGGACGTTCGAATCGTCTTAGGTGCACCAACAAGCGTCATCTAAAGTATTTTGGATGGCGTTTTTGTTTGCGATTTGATAAAAAATTAAAAGAACTTTGAATTTATTCTATAAAAGCCCTTGAAATTAATTTTAAAAATGCTATAATGTTAAATATATAAAAATATTTATTTTTATGAGGTGGGAAATGACATTTGAACAAACATTAATTGTATCGATTATTAGTTCGTGTATAACAGGAATACTTGCTTTTTTTGGTGTGGCGCTGACTTTGAAACAAAACAATAAACAATCATCTCTGCAAATGAAAGAAAGGCAAGAAGATAAAAAACAAGCAATGATAGACAATCGTCCTGAATTTGAAATTGTTAATCGAAAATGTTCTTTTTTAGAAACTGGTTATATTTCGTCAGATGATATTGATATAGATGTGATGGCAACTATATACGGTGAAAGATATAGTAAAAGTGATTTCGAAAGGAAGTTATGTTTTGTTGAGTACACGTTAAGGAATATTGGGCTAAGCAGAGTTGAGTTTTTAGATTTGTACTTCTATGATAATAATGTTGAATTGCTAGATATGACTAGAAGTGATATAGATAGATTTATTGATAATCCAAATTGTTTTCCAACAACAACATATATGAGATATGCAGGAGCCAAAGTCAAGCATAATGATGAAATTAAAATTCGTATTTGGTACAGAAGCAATAATATTATCAGGCGTCAATTTGCGTCTTATCCTAGCTTCATTGGCATTAAGGCGTTTGATAAAAGATATTGGTATCAAAACTTTGATACACCTTATGACGGATTAGAAGATAGTGTTTTGCTTGATGAGAAAAAATATTACCATTTATTGCATAGGAAAGACAGTTGATCGAACAATACTTAATGTCATATAAAATTTAACTAACAAAAATATTTATTTTTTATGAGGTGAAAATATGGCTGCAAGCTATAAAAAACTCTTTAAATTGCTTATCGATAGAGAAATGAAAAGCAAAGACCTTGCTATAAAAGCAGGAATAAGTCAAGCAACTTTAGCAAAGATGAAAAAAGACGGTGCAACAGTATCAAGCGACGTGCTTGTCAAGATTTGCACTGCCTTAAATTGCACAATGGACGAAATAGTAGAAATCGTTCCTGCTAAAGAGTAGTAGTGATAATAATTTAACTGATATTGTGATTGTTATAGAAAATTTAGTATCAATTAAAAATAAACATTAAATGGGGATATTATGAATTACGAATTATTAAAAAGAGAAATTGAACTTTATAAGAATTGTAAAGAGAACAATCAGGAAGCTTTTGATAGTAGAGCCGAGAGGATAGCCTATTATAAATTCTATGATAAAGATAAATTATTCAAGATGGCTGAAGAAGATTTTGTAGAATACATAGGCAAATTATGGGCTTCTAATATGTATGGGAATAAAAAATATTTAGTGAGCAAAATGATTAATAGTAATGGAGGATATGAAAATCTATTAAAGATATTATCTGAATTTCTATTTGGTGTTTCAGGTATTGAAAAACGTTGGGATAAATTTTATAAAGAGTGTAAATTTTTTGGTCCCTCAAGCATGAGTGAACTTTTAGCGTATCTTTATCCTGATGATTATGCTTTAATGAATAGTCAGGTAATAAAGGCATTATCCTACTTAGGATATGACAAGTTGCCTCACTATAATTATCAGTATACTGGCAAAAATTATATTAAAGTGTGTGAGATTGTCAAAGAATTAAAAAATGAATTAATAAACGCTGGGATTGAGTGCGAAAATTTATTAGCGGTTGATTATTTCTTGTGGGAGGTCGCAGACCATGCCGTAGAAACGAAACCACAAGAGCAGCAGAAAATAGTTGTGGTTGATAATAAAACAAGTGAATTTATACATAAGGACACAATAGAAAAAATTGTTAATATTGGTACTATGCTTGGTTTTGATGCTCAGGCTGAAGTACAGGTAGCAAAAGGTGCAAAGGTTGATGCTGTTTGGTCTGTAAATATTGGAAACATGGGTAGAGTTATTTATGTTTTCGAAGTTCAAACAAAGGGAAGTATTAATAGTTTGATTTTGAATTTACAAAAGGCGGCTAACAATAAGGCGGTGCAAGCAGTTGTTGCTGTGTCTGATGAAAAGCAATTGATAGACATTAAAAATGAATCCGAGCCACTCCATGCTATTGATATAAAATTATGGAATTACGAAAGTGTAAATGAGGTTTTTGAAAATCTATCAAAAGCTTCAGATGTAATTAATAAACTTGGTTTAGTGCCGCAAGATTTTAACAAATAACGAGGTGGGATATGTTAGAAATTTCAATAAAAGATGGGAAAATATATTCTTATATTAGAGATAAGTGGCTGGTTTGTACGCCAGAAGAGAAAGTTCGTCAAGAATTTGTATGCAAGTTAGTTAATGATTTTGGGTATCCACTTGATGCAATGGAGGAAGAATATAAGCCTGATATGGAAGCGCGTGGGATTCGATCTACTCGCGCAGATTTGGCTGTTTATAGAACGCCAGAAGAACGTAAGAAGAATTATAATGCATTTATTGTGGTTGAATTTAAAGCGGAGAATGTAAAAATTCGTATCCGTGATTTTTACCAAGGAACGGAATATGCAAATAAATTACATGCCCAATTTTTGATTTTACATAATGCGCACGAAACAAATTTTTATGCAGTAGATCAGAAAATGATACCTAATAGAGAGGATGCATTTACGCAAATTGCAACAATACCTAAATATGAAGAAATCAATAACACAAAAAAGATTGAGGAAATTAAGAAACAAACGAAAACATTTAGTAGAGAAGAATTTACTAAAATGCTGAGAGTTTGTCATAATATTATCAGAAATAACGACAAGTTATCGCCTGAAGCCGCCTTTGATGAAATTAGCAAAATTCTCTTTATGAAGATTAGATTTGAAAGAGATAAAAAAGGTGTGCAAGTTTTTACTATACAAGAATACAAGCGGCAAAAAGCAATTGATGAGGAATATAACAAGAATCGTGGTATAAAAGATCCTATTCCTTTTATGCAGACTTTATTTAATGATACAAAAAGGGATTTCAAGAATGATCATTTATTTGACGAACATGAAGTTATTAAAATTCGCGAAAATAGTTTTGAGCAAATCATTGAAAAACTTCAAATATATAATTTGTCAGATACGTCAGACGATGTTAAGGGAATTGCATTTGAACAATTTTTAGGAACGACTTTCCGTGGGGAATTGGGACAATTTTTTACACCCCGTACAATTGTTAACTTTATGACAGAGATTCTTGACCCGCAAGAAGGAGAGCTTGTTTGTGACCCTTGCTGTGGTAGTGGTGGATTCTTAATTAGTGTATTTGATTATGTAAAAGAAAAAATCGAAAGAGATATTCAAGAGAGAAAAGATAAAGTAAAAGCGGATTTAACGGCGGAATATCCAGAAGATATGTCTGAAGACCAACAAATTGAGCTTAACGAGAGAATTGATAAAGTATTCAAACAGTTGAATAGAGAATTAGAACACATTCATGCGGATAATCCGAGCAAATATTCTCGCTTGGATATATTATCGTACAAAAGTATATTTGGCACGGATGCAAATCCTCGTATGGCAAGAACAAGTAAAATGAATATGATTATGCATGGTGACGGTCACGGCGGTGTGCATCATCACGATGGACTTATAAATATAAATGGTATTTTTGAAGGTCGTTTTGACGTTATTTTAACCAATCCGCCTTTCGGGTCTAGCGTGGATAAAGAACAATATATTAATTGGGATGATATTGAAAATGATCAAGAACGTATTAAGCAATATAAAGAAGAATACGGAAACGATTATGAAAAACAATTGAAGGAATTACAACGGATAGCAGATATTATTCCAGGGGATGATAAAAAGTCTAAAAAACAAAAATCATTACTTAATTTTTACGAGACAGGGAAAATGTCCGCGCTAACAGAAGTTCTCTTTATCGAGCGTTGCCTACGTTTGTTAAAACCGGGCGGAAGAATGGGTATTGTGCTTCCAGAAGGCGTATTAAATAATAGCAATCTTCAAAAGGTTCGTGAGTATTTTGAAGGACAAGCAAAAATTATCCTAATTTGCAGTATCCCGCAGGATGTATTTATTAAAGCGGGTGCAACTGTTAAACCGAGCCTTGTTTTCTTGAAAAAGTTTACTAAAGAAGAAAGTGAACAATACAATACTGTTGTGGGAAAAGCAAGAAAAACGGTGGATGAAAAATATATAGGTACAATTCAAGCAATTGAAGATGAATACAACACAAAATTGATTACAAAAGCTATCTATAATACAAGAATGAAGCAAGTTGAACTCAAAAAGCAAGAAGAAATGAAACCGCTTATCAAAGAGTGGTTTGATTATCAAATTCCTATTGCAAAAGTAGAGAAAGCTGGGATCACGACAACAGGTGCGCCTTGTGAAAATGAATTAGATGACGTTTTATCAGAATATAGGGCTTATAATGCCAAAAATCCTTTGTGGGATGTAAAGGGGGCATTGTGGGATTATATTTTGAGCGATGATTTAACTGTTTCGAAATTTGACCTCAAAAAACAAGTTGTGGTTGGAGATTTAATATAATGAGTAAATTAATGTTCACACAATTTAGTGCTCTCGATAAATGGTATATCGAACAATATTTGCGAAAAGCAATCAAAGGACGATTCCCTATGATTTCTTTGTCTAAAATATTGCAACCGGTTAAGATGAGACTAAACAGCCAAGAGTATAAGTCGGATATTCCGTTGGTCTCTAAAATCAGATTCTCTGACGGTCAGATTTTTTATCGGGTAGCGCAACCAAAGAACGATGTTTTTTTGGCAAAGAAAGGATATTTGCTTGTTTCAAATATTAATTTTGAAAAAGGGGCATTCTGCATTATTGATAAGGAAACTGTAGCGTGCTCCACTGATTACCAGCCTTATGAAATTATTTATTCGGACATTCTTCCTGAATATTTGAATTTGTGTCTGCGCTCTGATGCTTTTCTTAAAAATGTTGCGGAGGCAAAACCGAAGGGAATGAAAACCCGTGCCAAGTGGGACTTTATAAAAACGTTTTCAATTCCTGTTCCTTTGCTTTCTGAACAGAATGAAATTGTAAATGATTATTATGCAATGATTCGTCAAGCAAATGATATTGTAGATTTATCTTGGACAAAGATGGACGAGTATTATATTGCTGAATTACAAGCTAAAAATTATCGTTATAATCCGTTTTTGCAATATTCATTCGGCTTTGTTAATTTTAAAAAGTTGACGAGATGGGATAGTTGGACGAGTGATACAGGAGTAACTAGCGAAAAATACGATATAGTTCCTTTCGGTCAACTTATATTTGGGAAGCCACAGTATGGGGCAAATGTTAAAGGCGTAGATACTCCTTGCGATTACAGATATGTCCGTATAACTGATATTAATGAAGATGGCAGTTTAAATGAAGAAATTAAGTATCCCAAAACTGTAGAGGAAGAATATATTTTACACGAAAACGATTTCTTGATTGCACGTTCGGGAAATACTGTTGGTAAAACATTTCTTTATAAAGATGAGATCGGACCTGCAATTTTTGCGGGATATTTGATACGCTATATTTTAAATACTGATTTAGTCCTTCCTGAATATTTATTGTATTATACAAAAACAGATATCTTTAAAAATTGGATTCTTAAAAATCAACGTATAGCAGGACAACCTAATATAAATGGACAGGAATATCTTTCATTTCCTGTTATATTGCCACCAATAGAGAAACAACAAGAAATTGTTGATAAAGCAAAAAAAATAGCAAACCAAATAAAAAATGAGCAATATCAGTCTTGTTGTATGTTCGAGCAAGCCAAACAAGACTTTGAAAACGCAATTTTCGGAGAGTAACAGGAAAGATGCTAAAGAAAAACGATATTTTAAATACATCATTTGATACTTATAAAGTTCTAGACTCGTCTATTGGTAATGGTGGGAATGGAACTGTATATAAAGTACAAAATACCGACGGGGGAATTTTTGCCGCAAAGGTTGTTTGCAAGACCAACCTATCTCAGGAAAAGATTAAGCGCTTTAGGAATGAGATAAATTTTTGCCAGAAATATACCCATCCCAATGTTATATCTATAATCGACAGAGGGTATTTATCAAAAGGGACGGAAGAGTATTTGTTTTATATTATGCCTTTTTATCAACACAATTTAAAAAAGAAAATAGAAAATAAAATACAAGAAGAAGTTGCCCTTAAATATTTTTTACAAATATGCGAAGGATTGAAATTTGCTCATTCACATGGAAGTATACATAGGGATATAAAACCAGATAATATTTTAATTGATAACGCTGACAATTGTGTTGTTGCGGATTTTGGTATAGCACATTTTGAAGTTTTTGATAAGATTACGGCAGTTTCCACAAAAGAATCTTCAAGGCTTGCGAATTTTACTTATCACGCTCCTGAACAAGGATTAAAAGGTTGTGATTATACTAAGGCTACAGATATATTTGCGTTAGGGCTCATTTTAAATGAAATGTTTACAGGTCAAGTTCCTGCGGGCGATATGTATAAGAAGATAAGTGAAGTGAATCCATCATACAAATTTTTGGATGCTATTGTTAGTAAAATGATTGCTCAATCTGCCTCACAAAGGTATCAAAGCATTGAGGAATTGTATATTGATTTTGAGGCAAGAAAAGCGGAACAAGAAACAAATGAAAAAATTGCTCAATTAAAAACACCATTATTGGATGGAGAGGTTAGAGATTCTATAACCGATAATCCTATTAAAATTGTAAATATTGAAGTAAAAGGAGCAGAATTAGTTATTACGTTAAATAATAATACAAATCAAGATTGGGTGTCTATATATTATAACTCACTTAGTTCTTATAGTAGTATAGGGTTTTCAGGTCCTACATATCAAGATTTTAAATTTAACAGAAACATAGCCACTTGTAACATTGGAAGAGCTATGCAATATTCAAGTATTAATGATTCGTTAAGGACTCTAATTGCAGATTTTAAGCGAGCAGTAGAAGCAACTAACCCAAGATATGCGCAACATCTTGTAACTGCGGAAGAGCGTAGGAAACAGACTGAAATTCAAAGAAGAAGAGAAGAAATTGAAAAATTAGAAAAAGAAAATGGCTTAAATCAAATGCTTAAGGGTTTGTTATAAAAAAGGAAAACACAAATGAAATTATTAAGGCTACACGTTAGTGGATATAAAAACTTGGAAGATATAGAGTTTGATTTTACAAAAGCGAATAGATGTGCTTTAATTGTGGGTACAAACGGTTCCGGTAAAAGTAATTTAATTGAAGTTTTAAGTGCGATTTTTTTTGCTTGCTATAACAACCATAAAAATGTAAAACCAGATTTTAGATTTGAATTGGAATATATTGTTGAAAGGTTAAGAACGGCAAGTGCTGGCGGCGGCCCCTCGTATGCTTTTCCGTTAAGGGTAATGATTAGAAATGTTGATGGGAAGATAGAGGTTCAAGTATATCAAAATGATGAATGGCTTTATGTGAACAAAAAAGAATGGTTTGTAGTTTTACCAGAGCACGTAATTGCAATTTATAGCGGTGAAGAAAAGCGTTTGTGGGAAGACTATTATTTTGATTCATATGAAGATTTTAATAAGCAATATATGTCTGGCAAATCGTACTCAACTCAAAGAATGTTATACTTTAATAAGTATTATTGGGATTTGTTTGCTTCTATATTGGCGATTCATGATATTGAAGAACATAAGCAGTTTTTAGAGACGATAAATATTTCTGGTATTAATAAAGTAAAATGCACTTTTGGCCTTAAAAAAATGCGAGACAACAAAAATGAAATGGTCAAGGAGATATTAGGTATAATCAATCCGGAAAATTTAAATGAAATTGAATTATCATTGGATAAATACGAAGAATTAAAATTCTTAATAGGGTATGAACAAGAAATTTTGTTCAATATGATGGTTCTTGTTCTTTATAAAGAATTTAAAATTATTACAGATTTTCATGTCATATGTTCAAATGATAGGGTTATAAAAGATTTATCGGAAGGAGAAAAGAAACTTTTATTGATTTATGGGGCATTAAATATTGTTGAAGGCGAAAATCTTGTTTTATTAGATGAACCCGATGCTCACGTACATGAAGGGATAAAAAAAGGAATTTATGATTTAATTAAAGGTGCAAGTTTTGAAAATCAATTTATTATTACAAGTCATTCACCTACAATGACAAGTCTATTTGATACAAATGAATTATTTGTCTTAACAAAACAAGATAGCAGGATTTGTCTTTTAGACGAAGATAAAAAACATGCCATTTCACGATTAACAAATGGAGAATGGTCTTATATTGATCAAACTTTATTTTTTGATAATAAAAAGCCAGTAGTAATTGTAGAAGGTAAAAGCGATATTGACCTTATTCGGCAAGCAATAAAAGAATTTTCAAAGCAACCAGCATATGAAAAATATGGAAAACTTGATTATGAATTTTTGGCGGCAGGAGGAACTGGCAATATCCCAGATTTTTATTCTAAAGTTAAAGAGATTAATTCTGATAAAATAATTATTGTTTTATGTGATAATGATAATGCAGGGAAAAAAGCTATAAGTGAATTAGATGATTCCGCTAATACTGAAATAGGTAAGCGGCGTTATAAGAAAACTGAAAAATTAGTTTTAACTAAACTTCCAAAATTGAGTGGTATAAACACTGATTTTTCTATTGAAGACTATTTTTCAAAAGATTTTTTAGATAATATCGCAATGAAATATCTTGAAGGAGAACAATATAAAAGCTTTTCTTCTTTTCCACGTGTCAGAGATGATTTAAAACATGAAATAGGCAGAAATGCAAAAAGTTACTCTTATGAGGATTTAAAAAAAATGGAAATATTATTAGATTTGTTGTATGAAATTGGTGTTGAGATAGGTTGTGTAAAGCAATAATAAAATAAGATAAAGGAGAAATTACAAATGAATAAAAGTATGCAATGCGCAGTAGAAAAATTTGTAAAAGCAAAAGAAAACGGGCTTTGTTTAATAGATATGCCCACGGGTTCTGGTAAGACATACCTTACTGGTAAAATTATAGGCGGATTTATTCGTGAAGAAATTCTGCAAGACGTTAAAACTATCATTTATTTAACTCCGCAAAAGAAGAATATAGATGATATTTTTAATGACGTAAAGCGCGATTTTTCAGATAATCCGTCTCTTTTTGATGCAAATGTTTTGAGAATCTATGCGAATTATGAAAGTGTCTTAGATAAGTTTTTGGAGGTTTACGATAAAATCCCTTATGCGATTCAAAATAGGCAGTCTTGTAAAGATTTGAAAAAGCAGATAGAACTTTATAACGATTTGCTAAATAGAAATATTCCCAAGGATATTTTAGATAGCACACTTGCGGAAATAAGGAAACACTATGAGGTTGCGTTTAGAAAAGATTTAGCTGAAGAATTATCAAAGATTGCGAAAAATAAACGCGAAAAGAAGGTAAAGCTTAATAATAAAGAATATTCGTGGATAAAAGTGTTATATCCTGCTTGTTTAACGGAAGATAGAAAAGTTTTATTTATGACTGTTGATAAGTTTGTCTCAGGGAATGATCCAATCATTTCTAAATCATACCGTTTTATTTCGCACTCTAAGACAAAAAATGCATTAATTTTTATTGACGAATTTGATTCTACTAAAGACGTTTTACTTAATCAGGAAATACAGAATTGTACTGATTATAAAATGGATTTAATAAAACTGTTTTCTAGCATATCAAACACATTAAAAGGCAGAGAATTTCCTTTATCTATATTTGCGAATTCTTTGGATGAGAACGATAAAACAAGTTCTATTTATCAATTCAAAAAAATGAAAAAATACTTTGAAGAGGTTGAGGAAAAGTATAATTTAAATTATTTATTTAAGTTAGATTCTCAAGAAGAGAGTGATAGATATTTCTTGTTTGATGATTACCAATTACATACGATAACAAATTCCAAAACTGATAAAAATATAATTTTAGAAGTAAATAAAAAGAAAAAGCAAAATACAATTTCCATCTCTAAAGATAGTGATGATGGAAAGTTTTATCGTACAATTTATTCAATTAAAAATGCAATAAATGTCTTTATAGGTTGCTGTGCGAATATGGCAAAAGTTTATATGAATCATTATAATGATGATGCGCGAAAAACTCATAGAGATATGATGGAAATTGACCAAGCGGTTAGTACTATAATTGATTTGTATAATTTAGACTATGTTATGGCAAAAAATATTACTGCCATGATAGTTGATAATATTTCCATTCCTGTTATAGATAGAGTGAGAGACGTATTTGATACTGATTTCTATATGAACGGGTTTAGGTATTATGATTTTAAGGATGATATATCCCATAATGAGTCTACAACAATGGCAATGTGCTATTTAGATAACACTCCGGAAAAATTTATGCTTTCTCTTGCAAGTAAGGCAAGAGTAGTTGGATTGTCGGCTACTGCTAGTATTGAAACCGTTACAGGCAATTATAATATAGATTATTTAAGCGATAGGCTGAATGATGATTATTATGATATGCCTACTGATGATAAAGAAAATATTCAAAGTTATATTAAATCGCGTTTAAATAATAGTGATAACATAAACGTAACGACAGAAAGTTTGGATGAAGTAAAATCAGACAATTTAGAAAATATTCTTGCTCAATTATTTAATAAGGACGAAAATATAGAGTTGTTCGCAGGGAAACTTGCTAGATATCAACAAACAGATAAAAGAGACCCGTTTTATAATATAAAAAGAATTATTAAAGCAATGAAGTCTGTAAAAGCTTTTATTGAGAATAAGGACTCTAAAGTTTTATTGATAATGACGAACAGAAACGTTGTAGAATATAGCGAATATAATATTTTTTCTGAAGAAATAATTAAAGAATTGATTGATTCTTTACGCAAGGAAATGGGAGTGCTTAAGCCAGAGGCACACTATTTAAACAGTTCAGAGTTTCTATCTCAAAAAGAAAATTATAAAAAAGATATTCAGTCGGGCAAAAAGGTTATATTGTTTTCCAGCTACAATACGGCGGGAACCGGACAAAACCTTCAATATGAAATAGACAACAAAGAAATGGATATTGACTCGCTCTATTTGGAACTTCCAACCAACATCTTAGTCAATGTTTCAGAGCTTAGGGAAGAGGCTAGTTTGATAAAATTAATTTATCAATATGAGACCTTAAAAACAAGTGGAGAAATAACAAAAAACACAGCATTTGGCAATATCAAATCTGCGTTTAGGCGATTAATGACGGCAAATAAGACCGACCATTTTGATAATTATGCTTATAAAGCAGAATCTATAAATAATCACATAGTAAAAATACTTATCCAAGCGGTGGGTAGAATTTGTCGTACAAAAAACAAAAACACAAATATAAACATTTACGTTGACGAAGAGATTTTTAAAAACGTTGACTTTTCTGTGGCTTTTAAAAATGATAGAAAACTAAATCCAGAATTTAGAAAAATTGCGGAATTGAATGTAAAAACGAGTCCTAGTGATACACATATTAATTTAAATAAGGCTTGTGATAGAAATGCTCGTGTAAAAACGCGCATAGAAAATATTCTTAATGTAAATAGAACATCTTGGAGTGATAAGGATGTAGAGCAGTGGAACGATATGCGAGAATTTGTATTGAAACATCCCACTATTTCCAAAGAAGAATTGGCTGTAGAAGTAAAAAAACATTATTCTGTTAAAGATTTTTATCTTGAAGCGAGAGATGGAGAAACAATAAATCATTATTTATACATTAAAGATGAATCTGAAGCTAAACAAATACTTTATGATTATAGTTTAGAGAAAAGAAAAAATGCAATTAAGATAGATGAATATGGTACTAGATTAACTAATTTGATACGTATTCCTGCGGTTAAAAAGGTTTTTGAAGAAAATGGTTATGCTACATCTTTCAAAAGTAATGACTGCATGATTTTGCCGGTAGTTTATCAAAACATTTATAAAGGAGCGCTTGGAGAAGTAGCTGGTAAGGCTATTTTAGAGGCTAATGGTATCAAATTATCCGAAATTACAGATGTTACTAAGTTTGAAAAATTCGATTTTTGTTTAATGGCAGATAAAGATGTTTATATCGATTTTAAAAACTGGTCAGAGCAAGATAAAGTAGATAGAGATGAATATAGAAAAAAGTGTTTGGCTAAATTAGACAAAATTGGAGGCAAAAAAGTATTTATCATAAATGTGGCGGCTAACAACTTTCAAATTCATAGTAGTTATAACAATAAAATTATTGAGATTTCAAGTTTGTGTAAAATAATGCCTAAATCAGAATTGTTGTATCAATTGGATGAAAGAGATATGAGCAGGGTTATTAGATTGTTATTGGAGGATTGTAACAATGGCAATATGTAATCAACTTAACGTAAAGTTTAATCGCCAAGAAATAGATAATACATTTGATTTTTATTTAATTAATACGACGGAAAAATATATCCCGTTTGGTGCTAAATGTTTAGATTTTGAAACTGGCAAAATAGAAAGCTTAGCTTTTGAAAACGGAAAATCATTGTATATAATGTTAAAAAAAGAAATCCTTTCAAAAATGGATTTGGTTAAACAACTAGACAATGAAAAACTTTATGTAAAAAGAATTAATTCATCGGAAATTCCTAATTATATTTTATTTAGGTTGTTTTTGTATTCGTTGAACAATTTTAATTCGGAGAATTTAAGCTTTAATAATTTAACTGGAAAGTTTTATATTTGTAAACCAGAGTGGATGAAAAAAAATAGAAGTTCTTTTACCGCTTTAGGAATAAATGTGGACGCTGACATGAACATACTTGTCGAGGCTGCTACTTTTGCCAAATATTCATTGTTTAAGAAAAATAAGAAAATAAATGAGTATCCAAAATATATTTTTAGCAATAAGAATTGTTCGTTAAAACGCGTTTTTGATATTACGTCAGATGATATTTATATAAAGAAAGGCATCTATAATAAAAAAGCAGAAGTTCCCTTTTTTACTATGAGTAGGGAAGATTTGAAAAACAATAAGGTTTACTATTTGTATTACGTATTAAGATTGTTAAAAAGCAAATATGGCAAACAAATTGAATTCTCATTTGATACGATTGAGATTGCTAAGACTATAGGTGTTGAACGAGATAAAAAGTTTATGAATTATGCGTTGCAAGAAATTAAAGGAATGGAAATTAATCTTGTTAACGTTATTGATGGGACGGAATACGAAGAAGAATTCGATGCTCTAATTGATAAAATACAGGAAGCTATAGGTGTTTGCGGTATAAATACAAGTAAGAATATTGAAAAGGGTAAGGCAAATATTTTACTTATCCACAATAAGGAATACTATGAGCAATTAGAATATCCAGACCCTTATAAAAACTTTGAACGTTCAACTATAATTCAATGTGTTACAGTTGAAGATAGTGCGGAAAAAATTATAAATGACAACGAAGCAATTATAAATACAATAATTAAGGAAGTCGTTATTAAAAATGACATTTTAAATAAAAAGGATATTTCGTTAGATAACTGGGCATCATACGGCTTTACGTGCGACTGGATATTTGGAAAAGAAAAAGATGGGAAGCATTATTTTATAGTAATTCACCCTAACGGAAGTTTTGAATTATATAATAAATTAGATGACTTTTCTTCATTTGATATTGATATATTAAATGAATGCTCGGACTATTTAACTGATAATAAGGGGAAAGAAAAAACCATTATTGCTTCTACTGATGGAAATATTAATGTCATAACAAGAACGAATAGATATCCGTTGCCAGAGGAAGAAATCTTTGAACAAGAAATAATAAGCCGCAGTAAAGAAGCTAGGGATAGATTTTTATCTGGGATTGTAGATATAAATCTTTATGAAGATGGCTCTTATTATAGTGCAGGAATAAAGGGAAGTGGAATGAATACTAAGATTATACGTGCTCCACATTTATATAAAGTTGAGGTTGTTTCAGGCAAAAATATCATAGAGAATATTTTATCAACACTGAGTGCGACATTTGTTAAATATAAATCATTTACGGTGTTGCCGTATCCTGTCAAGTACTTAAACGAGTATATTTTGATGATTGAAAGTTTATCCTGACTCTACCAATTCCTTATTCTATTAAACATACGGAATAGGGACGGTTTAATACGAGATTGATTCACTGCGAGAGTGAAAATAAATGTGTATTTTTAAAAAATCGCGTTAGAATAGAAATAGAATAGACATATTACGAATTTTATTTCACGTCACGAAAATTTCGTGTAAAAATGAAAAATGTGCTTTGATAAAACGAATAATATATTCGATAAATCAAATAGAAAATTAGGCGTTGATTCTATGGCTTACCTCCTAAAGGTCGTTGTGGGTTCGATTCCCGCCGGAACTACCAATAAAACCCATAAAAAACTGTGGTTTTTACTATTTTAAAGAAAAAAATTCTTTTATCATAATAGCGCAGCATAATTATCTACTAAAAAGCCCTACAACCAATTAATAATAAGCACCTTTGTAAAAAGTGGGTGCTTATTTTTTATATATTGTTAAAACAATACGTTTTGCATTGACATCTTTATGTAAAACCATTAAAATACAAGTAGAACTTTAATATTTAACAGGAATTAAAAATGAAAACATTAAACGAAATTTTAAAAACGGTTGAAAAGCCTGCGCGCTACATTGGTGGCGAATACGGCGAGCCTAAAATTAAAGAAGACAAGTTCAACTATTGCGTTTGTTTTCCTGACGTTTACGAGGTGGCGATGAGCAACCTTGGCATTCGCATTGTTCAAGACGTTATTAACAACGTTGACGGCGCTTGTGCCGACAGATGCTACGCCCCTTGGCCAGACTTTGGCACTGCTCTTAAGGAAAATAATTTGCCTCTTTACTCACTCGGCTTAAAAAAACCGCTTAAAGACTTTGACATGATAGGTTTTTCGCTCCAATATGAAATGAGTTACACAACCATTTTATATATGCTTGACTTAGCCGGCATTCCACTATTAGCAAGCGAGCGTGGCGACAACTTCCCTATTGTTCAAGGCGGAGGTCCGTGTGCATGTAATCCAGAACCTCTTGTAGACTTCTTTGACCTTTTCGTTATTGGTGACGGCGAAATTTCTATGCGCCAACTTGCCGAACTTAAACTTAAAATAAAGGATAAAAAAGAGTTCTTACTTCGTGCAAGCGAAATTGAAGGCGTTTACGTTCCCAGCATTACAAAACCTATATATAACAACAATAAAATAGTCAAATTTGAAGGCAATAACGTTAAAAGAGCCATTTGTTTAGACTTAGAAACCGCTCCCTACCCACGTTTTCAGCCTGTTGGCAACATAGAAGTTGTACATGATAGGGCGGTTATTGAAATTATGCGTGGCTGCTACCGTGGCTGTAGATTTTGCCAAGCCGGCTTTATATATAGGCCCGTTAGAAAGCGCAGTGTTGACAATTTAACAAGCCTTGCTTGTGACCTTATTAAAAATACTGGCCATGAAAACATTAGCATGAACAGTTTATCAACAAGCGACTATGCCGAGCTTCCTACCCTTTTAAAGCAAATGAAAGCTTCTTTGCCAGAATACACAACCATTGCTTTACCATCTCTTAGAATTGATAATTTTGAAAGCTTTTATGCCGAGCAATCACGCAAAAGCAGTTTAACTTTTGCTCCAGAAGCAGGCACCCAACGCTTGCGTGACGTTATTAACAAAGACGTTACCGAGCAAGACATTGAAACTGGCGTTCAAAAAGCGTTTGACTTAGGCATTTCTGCAATAAAACTCTACTTTATGATGGGTTTACCTACCGAAACTGACGATGATATTGACGGCATTTGCAAGGTGGTTGAAAAAGTTAAGCAAATATACTCTCAAAACCCTAAGCGCTTGCGTGGTTTGCGCATAAACGTTAGTGTTTCAACCTTTATACCTAAACCATTTACCCCTTTTCAATGGGAGGCTTTTGCTACAAAAGAACAGGTTGACAAAAAAATTGCAACGTTGAAAGCAAAACTCTATATTAAAGGCGTTTCATTTAATTGGAACGATTACGAACTTTCTGAAATGGAGGCAGTTTTAGCTCGTGGCGATAGGCGCATTGGCAAGGTATTGTTAAATGCGTACAAAAAAGGCTCATACTTTGAAAGTTGGTGCGAATATTTTAAACCTGAAATTTACGAGCAAGCGTTTATGGAAGAAAACGTTAACAAACTTGACTACACTGGCGCTCAAGACTTAAACGAACTTTTGCCTTGGGACTTTGTTGACATTGGTGTAACTAAAAAATTCTTGCTTAGCGAAAGGCAAAAAGCATATAACGGCAAAATAACAGGCGGTTGTCAAAGGGGCTGTAAAGGCTGTGGATTGCAAGGCAGGTGCGATATAAAATGATAGTTATTAAATATTCTAAAATGAACGGTGCAGAATTTATTCCACACCTTGATATGCTTAAACATTTTGCCAAAATTATTAGGCGAATGGGCGTAAAAGTGGGCTATTCGCAAGGATTTAATCCTCATATGCTAGTTTTTATGAGTTCCCCAATAGCTCTTGGCTTAAAAACAAAAAGCGAATATTGCCTTATAGAAAGCAAAGAAAATGCCGAAACTTTTAAAGCTCTTTTTAACCAATTTGCGCCTAGCGGAATTAAATGTGAAGAGTGTTTTAATACTTCTAAAAAAGCAAAAATTGCTTCAGACGTTACCACCGCAACATATAAAATTACTGGCTTAAACAACTTTGACGTAAACGAAATTTTATTAAAACAAGAGTTTTTTGTTGAAGATAAAAAGGGCAATAAAAGAGAGGTTCGCTCTAAAATTGTTTCGCTTAAATTTGACGGTGCAAACCTTTTTGCAACTTTAAAATTTGGCAACGACACTTTGCGCCCAGACTATTTAGCAACTGCGTTAAAAGCAATTTACGGTGGAGACAATATAGACATAATTAAGGAAGACGCGCATTTTTTAAATGGCCTTTCTTTACAAGCCTACTTGCAAACTATTAACGCAAATTAGTTAAAATGCTCAAAAAAATTTTATTTTTATGCTAAAAATTGCGCTAGTTTAATAATAGTAGCCAAAAAAATTGTTGACAATTATAGAACAATAAACTATAATATATGCATATTGGGGCTTTGCCCTAATTATTTTGCGCTTAACTATAGCGCCTAACCTTGAACGTATGGTTGAATGCGTTCCAATAAGTCCAGGAGGTTAAATTATGAGAAAGTATGAAATGCTTTACATCTTGTCAACTGAAATTGCTGACGAAGAAAGAGACGCTATAATCTCTAAATTCGAAAAAGTAGTTTTAGACAACGGCGGTACTGTTGAAAAAATTGATAAATGGGGTGCAAAAAAACTTGTATACCCTATCAATTATAAAACAGAAGGCTATTATGTTCTTATGACTTTTGAAAGTGACACAACACTTGTTGCAGAACTTAAGAGAGTTGCAGGCATAACAGACGGCGTTATGAGAAGATTGATTACAAAAGCGTAATCGGAGGGAGTTTATGAATAAAGTATATTTAATAGGTAACTTAACACGTGACCCAGAATTGAGCGAAACTACAAGCGGTATTGCTTTTTGCCGTTTTTCAATTGCAGTAAATAGAACTTTTGCTAATGCAGACGGTAATAGAGAAGCTGACTTTTTCAACATAACTGTTTGGAGAAACCAAGCAGAAAACTGCAGTAAATTCCTTAAGAAAGGAAGCAAAGTTGCAGTTGTTGGTAGCTTACAAAACCACTCTTATGAAGATAAAGATGGCATTAAAAGAACACTTACTGACATTGTTGCAAGTGAAATTGAGTTCTTATCAACTGGTAATCGCGCAGAAGACATTGAACCTGTTAAAAAAGGTAGTCCAACTTTAACAGAAGTTGATGACGACAACGATTTGCCATTTTAAAAAGGAGATAGAATAATGGAAGAAAAGACCACTATGGTTAAAAAGCCTTTAAAAAGAGTTTCTAGAAAAAAAGTTTGTGCTTTTTGCGTAGAAAAGGCTGATAAAATTGATTATAAAGACGTTGCTAAACTTAAAAAATACATTACTGAAAACGGTAAAATTTTACCAAGACGTATGACTGGCACTTGTGCTCAACACCAACGTACTTTAGCAAGCGCTATTAAACTTGCAAGGCTTGCAGACCTTTTACCATTCAAAGGTGAATAAAATTTAAAACTGCATTAAATAAAACAATAAAATTTTTAAACACTCTGCAATTACTGCAGAGTGTTTTTTTATTTCTTTAATTCTAAACCCTCTGCCCGCACATTAATAAAAAATATATTAAAAATATTACAAAATATATTAAAATTCAACAAAAAACTACCTTAATTCTACTTCAGCACACCCTCTGCAAAGTATTAATTAAGTCTAGTAATTCAGTCTGCCCATTACACCTACAAAATACTTGTAATTCGGTCGACAAATCAGGCCAGAACTTTTTGTCATTTTGAGAGCGGTCGGTCGTGGTTGGCGACATAACCAGCTATAAACGGCGTTATGCTTCGTTTGCTGCTTAAAAATACAATATAAATTAAGCGGTAGTTTTAACTGCCGCTTTTTTAATGCGCGAGCCTAGATATACTTGCAAATAAAGGCTTAAAAGGCTTTATATGCAAACTTTTTATATGTATAAAAGTTGCTTTATAAATTAATTTATAAAAAATCATTGACATTTTAAATGCCGTGTAGTATAACTTATGTATAAACTAATAATTTTTACGAACACAAGTTCGTTTAATTAAGGAGAAAAATTTATGAAAAAAATTACAGCACTTATTATGATGGCACTTTTAATGACAATCGGTGGCGTTTACGCAACGTGGAACTACTCAGAAGGTAACGCAACCGCAAGCTCACCAAGAGACTCTGTTAATATTGCTCTTACCACTGCTAACGACGTTGGTTCAAACGGTACGTTCTCTTTCAGCAATTCCATAGAACTTGGTATTGACGACAGTGAGGATGACGATGTTGTTCACAAAGCTGTTTTAATTTGTGACGGTTCAGTTGTTATTACGTTCAAGCCTGAAACTACCGCAAGTGGTGAAATTAAAACGCTTGGTATTCCTATGCAAGTTGCCACTACCTATACTCCCGTTCAGTATAACGGTGTAGATATTGTTACCATAAAATCGTCTTTCCTTAGCCCTGTTTTAACCACCGGCAACACCGTTGCAGACGCGGCTGATACTGCAGAAGCAAACGACCTTGGTATTGTTAGAAAAGAAACCAACGGCACTTTCACTTGGACTTTAAGTTCTGCTGACGTGCTTTCTTTATTCACCTTATATAATAACCAAGAATTAATTCTTGACTCAAGAAGTGACTACGATGACGTTGCTGCGTTATTAAGTGGTCATAAAGTTGTTCAATTCACCGTTTCTCAAGTAACTGCTTAATAGTTAGCAAAAAGGCTTTTAAATGAATTTTAATTCGTACACTCTAATTCTATGCCTAATAGTGTACGTAGGGCTTGTTGCGCTGTTTGCTACAACTATCGTTATAATAACCAAACAAACGCTAAAGCTTATGCGTGTTGGCGTAGAAGATGAGAAAATTAAAACTGAATATTTAAAAAATAAAGGCAAAAAACAGTCTGTAATTATGGGGATAATCAATTTGGTTATCCCTGTCGTTGCTTGTGCCGTAATGCTCACGTTATTTATAGGTTCAGTAATAGTTGGTGCGCTTAGCGATAATAAGGTTGGTGACGTGCCCGTTATGAAAGTCGTAACTACGGCGTCAATGGCTTCTAAAAACGAGAAGAACGAATATCTTTTTGATAACGAAATTAACGACCAACTTCAAGTGTACGATATAATTTTTGCGCATAAGCTTCCAGATGAAAAAGACCTTAAACAGTACGATATAGTTCTGTACGAAGTTGAGCCGGGCGTTATGATTATTCACCGCATAGTAAATATTGAAGAGCCTAACGAAAAGCACCCGAACGAAAGGTGGTTTCAACTTCAAGGCGACTCCGTTCAATATCCCGATAAGTTCCCCGTTAAATATTCTCAAATGAAGGGTATTTACCGTGGAGATAGAATTCCATTTATCGGTAGCCTCGTAGTGTTTATGCAGTCAACTGCCGGCGTGCTTTGCGTAATGCTCGTTGTTTTCGCGGCAATAGTAATGCCGTTTTTAGAAAAGAAGTTTAGAAAGGAAACAATGTTAAGGCTTGTTAGTATGGGTCTAATTTCTAGCGAAGAAACTTCTAATTCTAATGACGTTCAAGATGCACCTAATCAGCAAACAACTATTGAACAGCCTCTTTATTATATGGCGGCTACCGCCGATACTGACGGGGTTGGCAATGCGTGGTATGATTCGTTAAAAGGGAAAAAGGGCTTAACGTTTAGGCAAAAGCACGATTTAGCTTCTAAGGAAGTTTTAGCTAGATATAAACAAATCGTAATTCACCTTTATAAAATTAAAGGGCTTCACGTTTGGGAAGGCAAGCAGTGCGAAACTTACAAAAAGGGCAGAACGCCTATTTGTAAAATTGCGTTTAGGGGCAAATCGTTTAGCGTTTATTTAGCGCTTAATCCCGCTGAATACGAAAACACTAAGTATATCTACACTCAAACTACCGCTAAATCGTATAAAGACTATCCGATGGCTGTAAAAGTTACGTCAGACCGTCAAGCAAAATGGGTTTGCGAACTTATTAGCGATTTGGCTAATAAAAACGGGCTTTATATGTACGCTATAAGCAAGCTTTTAACAATTAAAGGAACTGATAAAACCTTAGAAGAAAGGCTTTTAAGCTCTTCTGAAAACACTAAAAACTGGTTTAAACAGCTTACCGAATATTTATTATCTATTGACGGTATTAGGGTTATAAGCAGCAAAAAGCAAATTTCTTATAAAATCAAAAACAAAAATATAGCAAAACTTAAAATGGTTGGCAAAACGCTTAATCTTTACTTAGCGTTAGAGCCTAAAAAGTTTAAAAACACCAAGTATAAATTTATTGACGTATCGGCTAAGAAGGTACACGCAAAATACCCGATGCGCGTAAAAATCACGTCAGACCGTCAAGCAAAATGGGCGTTAGAGCTCATTGAAAAAATCTAATTAAGGGGGCAACGCTATGGGCGCTATGAATCGCATAAAGTCAGTAACGCTTATAATAGCTGTTGCTCTTTTGTTTACTATAACCGGTGTTTCGGCGGCGTGGCTTTACGCCGATACCCCGCCAGACCCAGTCGATACCCTTCTTGAGTTTGAAGTTTTTCCGTGGTCGGGCTCTGAAATTCTTCCTGACGACGTAGTTGGTGAAAATCACAAGGTTTTAATCAACAATATCTTAAACGGAACAATGGTAGACTCAAACGGTAAAACGGTAGAAATAGGTATAAACAACCCTGATTCTGAAATCAGCAATCAAATAGAAGACCGTATTTCAAAGCGTAAATACACCTTTGGTAGTATGGACTTTTACGATAGCGAAGAAATGAACGCTATCTTCGGCTTGGATGCAGCTAACCTTACCTTTATGACGTATTCACCCCAAAATAACACTAATGTTAAATATCTTTACACTACGAGTTGTGATTTGGGTGAAGCGGGCTATTTATGGTGGGGTAACGCTACATATCCTATTGGCGAGCGCGTATATCCTATATATAGAACAAGGCTTGAACTACAAGACTCTCTCGACGAAAAAGGGAAACCTACTCAGGTTTGGGTAGCCGTTAAAACGGTGCTTGGTTCGGCAGAGTCGGCGTATTACGATAACGACTCTTTTGGCTCGGCAATTTCTAAAAACCCGGCGTTCGACCCGACTACGTTTGCTCCTTGCAAGGCGGAAGACTGCGAGAGCGGTGAAACGGCTATCGATATGGGTTCTTCGGTTAGCACGGCTATTTATATTCCGCTTGGCGCTGTCGTTGATGAAGATACTTACTCAACCGATAAAACTTACTTTAAGTACACTGCATCTTCAAGTGGTGTGTTGAGATTTACGCCTAATGAAGAAAGCGACGATTTAACGATAAGCGTATATTCAGATGCTCAACTTAAAACACTAGTTGCTTCGGGCACTGGTAAGGAAGTAAGCTTTAACGCATCGGCAAGAACGTATTATATCGTTGCTACCGGAGATATGAACGTCAACTTTACAATTCAATAAAAATAAAGGATTTGGTTTAAGCCAAATCCTTTTTTATTGGCAAAATGCAAAAATAAATAATAAAATTTAAAAACACTCTGCAATTACTGCAGAGTGTTTTTATGTTAAATAAAAAAACATAACTAATAAAATTGCAAATATTAAAGCAAAATGTTATAATGGCTATGTTAAAAAAATTTGGAGCGAAGCTTGCGTTTTATATGAAAAAATTTGCAATACTACTATTAACAATACTTCTTGCTTTTACCGCGTTATTTACAGCGTGCACTAAAACGCAAAGCGTTTCTATTTACGCGCCTGACGGAGCGCCTGCACTTGCCCTTTCTTCCCTTATTAAAGAAGATTTGAGCGGCACAGAAGTTAACGTTGTTACTTCAACAAATATTATGGGCTTTGTTACTGGCGAAGTTAAAAAGGCAGACGTTTGCATTTTACCTATAAATATGGCGGCAAACTTACTTGGCAGTGGAAGCGATTATAAAATGGTTGGCGCTATTACACACGGCAACTTTTACTTTTTAACACGCACAAATTTAGAAGTTAATAAAAGCAATATAAGATCGTTGGTTGGCAAAACCGTTGGCGTTATGCAACTACAAAACGTGCCTGGGTTAACTTTGCAATACGCGCTTAACGCCCTACAAGTAAACTACAATATTATTCAAGATTCCGCGCAAAAACAAGCCGATAGAGTAAATTTAATGGCTATAAACAAGGTTGAAACCGCAAGGCAAGATATTGACGTGTTCTTAATTCCGTCTCCACAAGCGGATGCGATAGAAAAAGCAAGTAATTTAAAAGTGGTTGGCTCTTTAGGCGCGCTTTATAACGATAACGGTTTTCCACAAGCGGTAATCGTTGTTAAAAACGAACTTTTACAAAACAACTTGCCACTTGTTAAAAAGATAGTTTCTAAAATAAAAACGGTTAACGAATTTTTAAAAGAAGAAAACAGTGCGGAAATTTGCGCTTTAATAAATAGCAAACTTGAAAGCGGCTTAACACCTGTTTTTAACGAAAATAATTTAGACTCTAACTCTATTGCTCGCTCTAAAATTTTATTTGTTAGCGCGCGCGATATAAAGCAAACCGCGCAAGATTTTATAACTAATCTTAAAAGCGTAAACCCAAATTCCGTTAAAGAATTTGACGAAAACTTTTTCTACCAAGGTGAATTATGATAGGCAAAAATGGTAAAAATAGCATAATATATTCGGCTATAGGCCTACTTTTTGTTTTCTTGCTTTGGTTTTTACTTTATTTTGTGGTAGCAAACAGTTATATAGTGCCGTCGCCACTTCTTGTTATTAAGGAAAGTTTTTATAGCCTTTTAAACGGCGAATTTTACGCGCATTTGCTTAGCACGGTTTTAAGAGTTTTAATTGCCCTTTTAATTTCGCTTGTTTTAGGCACGGCGCTTTCACTAATTTCTCACTTGTCTAAAAAAGTGGAAAGCGTGCTTATTCCAATAATTTCAATTACGCGCTCACTACCCGTACTTGCAGTGCTTCTTATAATTTTAATTATTGCGCCAAGGGGCGTTGCGCCTATTATTGTGTGCATACTTTCAATACTACCTATAATCTACTCTCAAACGCTCAACTACTTAAATACAATTGACTTAAAAACAAAACAAATGTTAAGCGTTTATAACGTTCCGCTTAAAAAACAAGTGATAAAAGTGTATTTAAAGGGTTATAGCCCGCTTTTTGTAAAGGAAATAACTTCACTTTTCTCATTTTCATTAAAACTTGTTGTTTCGGCGGAAATTCTTGCAAGCGTTTATAAAAGCATTGGTGGCGACATTTCTAATGCGTCAATCTACTCAAACGTAACACAGTTGTTTTCACTAACTTTAATAGTTTGCTTAATTGGTATAGCCGTTGAACTTATAGGCAATTTAGTAAGTAATAAAATGGAGAAAAAGTATAAATGAAAATTCAAAATTTAAACGTTGCCTATAATAACAAAGTTGTTTTTAATAATTTTAATTTAGAAATTTTAAACGGTCAAATTACTTGCATTTTAGGTAGTTCTGGCGTAGGCAAAACAACTCTTATAAACCATATTGTTTCACTTGCTAAAAGCCAAGGCATAAAGGTTGCAGTATCGTTTCAAGAACCGCGCCTTATTAAGCATTTAACCGTTTATGAAAACTTAAAACTCATAGGTTATAACAATGAACAAATTTATGAGGTTTTAGAAAGCGTAGGGCTTAAAAACCACGCTAAAAACTATCCAAACACGCTCTCTGGCGGGGAAAAGCAAAGGGTTAACTTTGCGCGCGCGCTTTTAAGTGATAGTAGTTTGTTGGTTTTAGACGAGCCGTTTTCTTCTCTTGACGTAAAGTTAAAAATTGAGTTAATTAAACTTTTACTTTCAAATGCGCAAGGCAAAACAATAGTGTTTGTAACGCACGATATTGACGAGGCGCTAATGCTTTCAAACAGAATAATTTTATTAAAAGACGGCGCTATAGCGCTTGACTATAACGTTACAACAAATTTAAAAGATAGAGAATACGGCAAACTTAATAAAGAAAGGCAAATTTTGCTTGACGCTCAATTACTTTAAAACAATTATTATTTTATTGATTTTTTATATAAAATTTGCTAAAATAATAAAAAAACAAAACAAAGGACATTTTTATGGCAGGACAATTAAGAGAACTTCCTACTTCCGTTAAACTTTTAAGGCGTGAAGTATTTAAAGAAGTTGCAAAAGTTGCTTTTGAAAGCGAACCTGAAAACGTTAATGACAAAATTGAAGCAATTCCGTACAAAATTACACCTACGGAAGTGCCAAGATTTTTTGAAAGCATATATCGTGAAAGGGCTATTGCCGCTGAACGCGTAAGGCTTGCTATGGGTATGAGTTTACGCCCGTCTGATAAACCCGTACATATTACCGAAGGCATAACTCAAAGCAATATTAGTGATAAATATTACGAGCCGCCGCTTATGCAAGTTATTCCGTCTGCGTGTGATAAGTGTAAAGACAACGTTTACGAAGTTTCTAACCAGTGTAGAAATTGCGTTGCAAAGGCTTGCGTTGCAGCTTGTCCTAAAGGCGCAATTACTTTTGTAAACGACAAAGCTGAAATTGACCAAGATAAGTGCATTCATTGTGGAAAATGCAAAAAGGCTTGCCCTTACGATGCTATTGCACATAAAGTTCGCCCTTGCTCTCAAGCTTGCGGAATTAAAGCCATAACAACCGATGAACTTGGCAGGGCTAAAATAGATAACGACAAATGCCTTGGTTGCGGTCAATGTATGGTTAGCTGTCCATTTGCTGCTATCGCTGATAAATCTCAAATTTTCCAAATGATACAAGCGTTTAAAAAAGGCGATTATTTAGTAGCGGAAATTGCGCCTGCAATAGTTGGCCAATTTGGCGAAAACGTTAGTATAGCAATGATAAAAGGCGCTCTTTTAGACCTTGGCTTTAAAGAAGTGCACGAAGTTGCAAGCGGTGCAGACGTAGCTTGCTCAACAGAAGCACACGCTTACGTTGAAAACGTTGTTAGCGGAAAACTTCCGTTTTTATTAACGTCTTGCTGTCCGTCTTGGGCGATGCTTGCAAAAAAACAATTCCCTACGCTTATTGGCGAGGTTTCACAAGCCTTAACCCCAATGGTTGCAACGGCAAGAAAAATTAAGCAAAAAAATCCTAATGCAAGAGTTGTGTTTATTGGTCCTTGCGCAGCTAAAAAACTTGAAGCTTCAAGAATTAGTGTTAGAAGTGACGTTGACTTTGTTATTACCTTTGAAGAACTTTCAGGTATTTTTGAGGCAAAGGAAATAGACTTTGCAAAATATGCAGGTCAAAAATCTATTCACGAAGCAACAGGCGCTGGTAGAGGTTACGCAATTGCTGGTGGCGTTGCAAATGCAATAGAAAAATGCATTAATAAATACTACCCTGGTGTTGAAGTTAAAATTGAACACGCCGAAGGGCTTGAAGAATGCAAAAAAATGCTTCTTCTTGCAAAAGCCGGCAAAAAGAACGGCTGTTTAATTGAAGGTATGGGCTGTCCTGGCGGTTGCGTTGCGGGTGCAGGCACTAACGTTTCAATTTTAAAAGCCACTAACGAGGTTAAAAAAGTTGTTGACACTTCAACAAAGCCAATTCCTGAAAAAGACTTGTACGAAATAGAATTGCCTTAAAAAAAGTAAATAAAAAGGCGGGTGCTTAAGCACTCGCCTTTAATTGTATATTTAATTAACCGTTTACCTCGTCAATCGCCTCTAAAACAGCTTCGGTATCAAAGCCAATTGGAACAATTAAGCAATTACCGCACGCCAAGCCCTCGTCTTTGAGTTCTTCATAAATTTCCTCTATTGTGCGTTCATCTTCTAAATCTTGAACAATACCTTGTAAAGTATTGCTTTCTTTAAAATATTCAACGAGTTCTTTGGTAGATTTAAACTCAATAACCGTAACAAGCGTAACTTTATATCCTTCTAATAAAGAAAGTGTGTTTGCGTTGGTAAACATATGAATTTTAGCCACGCTATCATCTTTTTCCGCTTCTTTTGAAGCTTCCGTTTCTTCACCCTCTATTATCTCATAGCCAATAGTTTCAAGCGCTTTTTGCACTTTACCAAACGAAGAACAAGCTGTAAGGTTAAAAAGCATTATAACTGTGAGTAAGAGCGTTCCTATTTTAAGTAATTTTTTCATAATAAAACCTCCCTTGTTTTCTACTTTAATTTTAGCATAATTTTTAAGCCTTGTAAATAGCCGTTTTTAAAAATTTTTAACGTGTTTATTAAATTTTTTTAATAAAATATGTAAAAATTTATAAAAAATAATTGTCAAATGGCGGTAAAATACTGTATAATATTTAAGTTAAAAGGAGTTCTTACAATGGATTATCAAGGAACAATTTCACGCGGGATTCGCGCACCAATCATTAAACAAGGCGATGACCTTGTAAAAATCACGGCAGACTGTGTTGTTAACGCTTCACAAACTCACGGTTTCCCACTTCAAGATAAGGACGTTGTTGCTGTAACTGAAGCCGTTTTAGCACGTTCACAAGGCAACTACGCTACAACTGACCAAATTGCTAAAGACGTTAGCGCAAAGTTTGGCGATGAAACAGTTGGTTTAATTTTCCCTATCTTCTCACGCAATCGTTTTTCAATGATTTTAAAAGGCATTGCAAAGGGCGTTAAAAAACTTATTGTTCAACTTTCTTACCCTAGTGACGAGGTTGGCAATAGCTTTATTACTCCAGAGCAACTTATTGAAAAAGGCGTAAACCCTTATACAGACGTGTTTACTGCGGAAGAATTTAAAAAGACTTTTGGTGACGTAAAACACCAATTTACAGGCGTTGACTATATTGAGTTTTACCAACAAGTTGGCAACTGTGAAGTTATACTTGCAAACAACCCTTGCGAAATTTTAAAACATACAAAATTCGTTATTAACGCAGATATTCACTCACGCTTTAGAACTAAAAACACTCTTTTAAAAGCAGGCGCAACTAAAGTTGTAAGTTTACACGAAATTTTAAACACTTCTGTTGACGGTAGCGGTTATAACGAAAAATACGGCGTTTTAGGTAGCAACCTTGCAACTCAAGACAGCGTTAAGTTATTCCCAAGAGATGCTCAAGCATTTGTTGACGGTTTACAAAAAGAACTTTACGCACGCACAGGCAAAGTTATTGAGTGTATGGTTTATGGCGACGGTGCGTTTAAAGACCCTGTTGGTGGTATTTGGGAACTTGCAGACCCTGTTTGCTCCCCTGCATACACTTCACTTTTAAACGGCAAGCCTAACGAAATTAAACTTAAATATATTGCCGATAATGACCTTGCTAACCTTTCCGGCGAAGAAGCAATTAAGGCTATGAAGGAAATTATTAAAAATAAAGAAGGCGACCTTACTAACAATATGAAGAGCCAAGGCACAACTCCACGTCAACTTACTGACCTTTTAGGCAGTTTAGCCGACCTTACAAGTGGCAGTGGCGACAAAGGCACACCTATTATTTTAATTCAAAACTACTTTAAAAACTTTTCTATGTAATTTAAAAGCACCGCAACCGCGGTGCTTTTTTAAACCTTCCAAATTGATATAAAAAGGACTAACGAAATTCGTTAGCCCTTTTACTTTTTTTAAGCGTTTGCGTTATAACCCCAAACAACTGGACAGCTAGAGTAATTCCAATCACTATACCATCCACTTGGTCTAGAAGTTGCTTCGCAGTAAATTGTTAACGAGGTGCAATCCCTGAACGCCATAGAACCTATACTTGTTACGCTATCTGGTATTACTACGCTTGTTAACGAGTAGCAATCCCTGAACGCCAAAGAACCTATACTTGTTACGCTATCTGGTATTACTACGCTTGTTAACGAGATGCATTCCATGAACGCGTCATCTCCTATACTTGTTACGCTGTTTGGTATTGTTATGCTTGTTAACGAGTCGCAATTAGAGAACGCAGAAGAACCTATACTTGTTACGCTATCGCCTATTACTACACTTGTTAATGAACTGCAACCACGGAACGCATCTTCACCTATAGAGGTCACGCTATCTGGTATAGTATATGAAGTTCCCTTAGCATTAGGGTAT
>JAFYTO010000010.1 GCA_017558825.1 Clostridia bacterium | reverse complement strand
TTGTTATGCTTGTTAACGAGTCGCAATTAGAGAACGCAGAAGAACCTATACTTGTTACGCTATTTGGTATTGTTATGCTTGTTAACGAGTCGCAATTAGAGAACGCAGAAGAACCTATACTTGTTACGCTATTTGGTATTGTTATGCTTGTTAACGAGTCGCAATTAGAGAACGCAGAAGAACCTATATTTGTTACGCTATTTGGTATTGTTATGCTTGTAAGTGAGTAGCAATAAGCGAACGCAGCAGAACCTATACTTGTTACGCTATCTCCTATTGTTACGCTTGTTAACGAGCCGCAACCACGGAACGCCTCATTACCTATACTTGCACCACCCGTTATTATTACTTCTTTTAATGAGGTTGTAACGTAATTGCTATTATAAATAGCATAAATTGCCTCAAACCAATAACCTAAATGAGTGTCTTTTATGCCGTTTAATTGCGCTCCTACAAATGGCACCGTCATACTTTCAAGCATGTCACAACGAACGAACGCACCAAAACCAATGCTTGTTACGCTATTTGGTATTGTTATACTTGTTAATGACTTGCAACCACGGAACGCACCATCACCTATACTTGTTACGTTATCGCCTATTGTTACGCTTGTAAGTGAGTCCCAACCAGAGAATGCATAAGCATTTATTTTGTTTGCAGTAGTTATTTTGGCTTCCGTTACTAATACATCATTTATATATAAGTTGTCAGCATAATTTAATGGGTTAGAATTAAACTCAATTTGCACCCATTCATCTATAGTGCCTAAATAGTTTACTTTTGTTAACGAGTCGCAACTATAGAACGCACCACCACCTATACTTGTCACACTATTTGGTATTGTTATACTTTTTAAATTGCGATAGTGAAACAATGCCTCTTCTTCTAAGACTTTTACACTATTAGGTATTGTTAAACTTGCGCATTCACAATCATCAAACGCTCTACTTCCTATGCTTGTAATAGATGGATTTGCGCCCCATTCTAATAGAGCACTACAGTATGAAAACGCATTCTCGTTTATTTTTATTACACTGTTTGGCACTAATAATTTTTCACCTTTATAGTTATAAAAAGTATACTCTTCTATTTCACTATATATTGCATTTTCATCCCATATAATTTCGGCAGTACATTGTGCAAAAGCATATTTTCCTATATTTTTTAACATGCTTGGTAAAGTTATAGTTTTAAGCGAAGCACAAGAAATAAAAGCATTGGAAGCAATAGTTTCAGTGTTTGTTACTACTATGTTTTTTAATGACGTAGGAATACTTTCTGGATGTCTACCGCCAAACAAATACCACAAAGTATCATCTTTTTCTCCGTCAATTGTCTCTCCCCCAATAAACGGCAAAACTATAGTTTCCAAATTGCTACAATCACTAAAAATAGAACCTCCTATGCTTGTTACAGTATTAGGTATAGTCACTTCCTTTAACTCATGACCTTTGAGCGCGTAATGGTTAATCTTTGTAATATAATTTGGTAAGACTAAAACACTTTCATTGTCATAAACGCGAGCAACTAAAATTTTGTCTGCACCTTCAGTATAGATAATTAACCCATTATCATAACTTATTTTTGAAATATAATTATCGTCACAGTTAGAAACGCTTAATGCAAAATAGCCGATAGTGGAATAGTCCCCTTCGCCTTTTTTTACTGTTATGTGTGGGGACTTGTTTATTACTTCAACAAGTCTTTCGCAATAGCTAAAAGTATTGCCAAAATACTTCACTCCTCTTCCCAACTCTACTCTCGTTAAGTTCATGAGGAAATTAAAGTTTTGGATACTTTCTACACTATCAGGAACAGTTAAAGTTGTTATAGTTTTATTGTTACTAATGCCTCTGATTTTAGTTACGGGATAACCCATATATTTTGATGCAATAACCACATCTCTATCAGTGCAAGTTCCTATACCAGTAAGAACAGCATGTTTGTTTTGATTTTTATAATCATATTCTAAACTATATGCTAAGCCTTGACTAGGCTCTTTTTGACTACAAACCGTACAAACCTTATTAACATAGTTATGTCCTTTTGGCTGACCATATTGATTTTTGCACACTATACAAACTGCTTTTTCTTCGCAAGTTGCCTCTCCGCCGTAACAATACTCTTCTATGCAATGCCAATCATAGTTTTTACATTTTTTAATATGTTTGTCATCCATATACTTTTCCCACTCGCCGTAGTTGTGCCCCAATTTTTCACCATATTCGCCATGACAACTACTACAAACAGCCTTTTCTTCACAAGTAGCATAACCGCCTTTACAAGTTTCAGTCACTATGTGATTATTATTGTTCATACACGTTTTTGTGTGCGTTCCGTCTCCGTTGGAAATCCATGCATCATAATTATGGTTTAACGCCGCATAATATTCCGCAACGTATCTTTCTCCGCAATCGCAATAGCAAACCAAAGAGCCTTCCGTAGTACACGTTGGTTCTATTAACATGTTTGTATATTTATGCCCTGTAGCAGAGCCCACGTCTGCAACAGTGTCCGTTTCATTACAGCCTACTTTGTCGCAAATTGCGGTTTTTGTTCCGTCTTCAAGGCAACTCGAATCGTTATTTGAAACGTAATTTGTAAAACTATGATTTGCTTTTTCACCATAAGAGGTATTACAAAAATCGCAAACTGCTTTTTCTAAACACGTTGCCTCGCCACCACTGCAAATTTCAACTTCCGTATGAGTTGTGTCATTTTGGCAAGTTTTTGTATGCGTACCATCACCGTTAGTCGCAATATTATAGTCATGTGTTAAAGCGTCAACATAGTTGTCAGTGTATTCATGTCCACACGTACTACACTTAAACGTTGTATAACCTCTTTCAGTACAGGAGGCAGGGGTTACGCTTTCTAAATAATCATGACCTCTTTTTTTTACGTAATTGCCCTTATAAGTGTCGCCACAATCACACGTATATATGGTATAACCCGTCTTCGTACAAGTAGGCGGTGTAATTGTTTCTTGATATTCGTGAGTGTGCCTTCTAACAAACTTTGCATACACTCTCATATCGCTTGACAATGGCGCGTCAAGTAATGAATTTGCAGTAAATGGTTTTTGCCAAACGTCTTTGTCCCAATACCAGCCGTCAAAAACGTGGTCTTCCTTTGTTGGGTTTTCAGGCATTTTAATAATTTCCGAACCGTTTGTTTGAACGGTTGCGTAAACTGCACCATCAACAACAAAGTCAACTTTAAACTCTACCGAACTACACGCCGTTACGCCAAAAACTGCCGTAATTAGCGACGTGAACGTAAGAATAAAAGTTAAAATCCTTTTTTTCATGTTTTAATTCCCCTTTCTTAATATTTTTATAAAATATTAGTGTAATAAAATTATATGATACAAATTTGTATATGTCAACAATAATAATACAATTTTGTATAAAATAAAAGCATGGAATACAATTTTAAAAACAATAAAATAGCGGAAATGAGAAAAGAAAAGGGGCTTTCGCAAAGGCAACTTGCTTTAAAAATAGGAACGAGCCAAGCAAATTTGTCGCGTTGGGAAAAAGGTTTAAATGAGCCAAGTATTATAGAGTGCTGGAAAATTGCCGACTTTTTTGACGTTTCCATTGACGTTATTTGTGGCAGAAAAGAATATTGAATAAAAAAATAAAAAGACTAACGAAAAAATCGTTAGTCTTTTTTTTGTTGTATTTTTGGCTGTGTTTAAGAAAGTGGTTGCTTTTAGCAATTTTTTGCGATTGACGAGGAAAATACAAAAAAGGCGAGCATTCTTATGAGGGCGCATACCCGTGCGGTCTGTAACCGAATAAAACGCAAAGTATTTTGCAGTATTTTTCCGTCAAAAAACAACCAAATGAGTAAACAAAGCCATTCTTAAATTATTTTCTATACTTATTTAAAACGTCCATGTTAAGTTCAACGCCAATACCTGGAAGGTCAGGAATATGAACGTAACCGTCTTTATCAAGTTGGAAGTGGTGTTTAACAAGGTTTTTGCTAAGTACTGTTTCTTGTGCGCAGTATTCTAAAATGTCGGCATTAGGAATAGCCGCAATAAGTTGAAGTGTAGCACCAATTAAAATGCCTGTTTTAAATGCGTGTGGAATAAGTTTTTTGCCCCTTAATTGCGCCATGTCCGCAATCTTTTTAGCCATAGTAATACCACCGCAACGGCTCATATCAGGTTGAACAATGTCAACTTTGCCTAAGTCAAGCATATCTTTAAATTCAAACATTGTACCAAATTCTTCGCCAGATGCAAGAGAAATGTTGATATTGTCGGCAAGTCTACCAAAGTCGTCAGTTCTGTCTGGAACAAATGGTTCTTCAAGCCAATAAATCTTTTCTTTTTCGTATTCTTTAGAAACTCTTAAAGCGTACTTATAGTCGTTCCAACGCATACCAATGTCAATCATAAGTTTGTTATCTGGGCCAACTGCTTCACGGCACCATTTAACAAGTTGAACGTCCTTTTCTTCGCTTTCGCCAAGTGCGCCCCAACCAAACTTATAACCTTTATAGTTACAGTCCGCTTTGTGGTGAGCAACAAGTTCGTCAATTTCTTGTTTAGTTCCTGGCATTAAAACTGAGCAGTATGCAGGAATTTTTTCTCTAAATCTACCACCAATAAGCCTTGAAACTGAAACGCCTAATTTTTTACCAGCAATATCCCAAAGCGCAATATCAATACCGCTCATTGCGTGAATACCAACGCTTCTTCTTGTGTAGTAGTAGCTATAATAGTACATTTTGTACCATAAGTATTCTACGTTAAGTGGGTTTTCGCCAACTAAAATTTCCTTTAAGCCACGGCATTGGTCGTGTGAAGCAGGCGTTTCAACAATCGCCTTAACAACTTCAGGCGAACTATCAACTTCACCAATACCAGTAATGCCTTCATCTGTGTGAACTAAAATAACGGCGGTATCTTGGCTACCATCGCCAATCATTTTAACTTCATCTTGCCTAACAACTACAACTTCAACGTCTGTAATTTTCATATATATTTATCTCCTTTAAAATTCTATAACAGCCTTTATTAACTCTTTGTTGTGAGTTCTATAAAGGTCAAAAGCCTTGTTTATATCTTCAAGTTTAAACTTATGCGTTACTAACGGCTCTAAATCAAGTTTGCCGTTTTTAATAAGTTCCGCAAGCGGATACCACGCTTTAGTATTGCCAACCGCACCCATAATTGTAATTTCGTTAACAATAACTTCTTTTACAGGAAGTAAAGTTTGGTCATTGTCGCCTGGAATTCCGTATAAAATCATTGTGCCGCCCTTTTTTGTTGCGGAAACGCATTTTGTAATAATATCACTTGCGCCCGTTGCTTCTAAAACAAGTTCAGCACCCTCGCCGTTTGTAAGGTTTAACAATTCGCTAACAAAGTCAGGCGTTTTTGTTGTATCAATAGTAAGGTCCGCACCGAATTGTTTTGCGCGGTTTGACTTAAAGTCGCCACGAACAAGCGCAATAACCTTGCCCGCGCCCATAAGTTTTGCAAGCATAATGTACGCTAAACCCGCAGGGCCAACACCCGTTACAAAAACGGTTGAGTTAAGTTTAACGCCCGCGCGCATAATAGATTCCGTTGGGCATACGCAACTTTCTAAAATTGCACCTGCTAAATTGCTAACTTCATCAGGAATTGGAACAACTGCATAAGTTGGAACTTTTAAATATTCCGCATAACCGCCGTTGTGTGGATAGTAGCCAATTTCGCTACTATCTTTACATAAGTATTGCTTGCCGTCTCTACAATAAGCGCATTTGCCACAACCAATAGAAGTTGCAATAACGCATCTTTGCCCTTTTTTTAAGCCGTAGTTATCGCCTTTTGTTTCAACAACTTCACCGCAAATTTCGTGGCCTTGAACGTTAGGGTATTTGCCTATTTTTAACTTGCCGGAAATTATGTGATAGTCCGTTACGCAAACGCCCGCAGCGTTAACCTTAATTAAAGTTTCGCCATCGTTAAGCGTAGGCATTGGCAAATCTTGAATTTCAATTTTGTCTATTCCCGTCCAAACTGCTGCTTTCATAAAACGTCTCCTTTATTGCCAAATGGAATACCGCTAACGTCTTCCATAAGTTTTTTGTAGCCTATTGGGAAAGTGTAGCTGTCCGCCACCCTTAAGCATTCCATAAGTCCTTGTTGAAGTTTGTTAGCTGTTTCATAATCTTTTTCTTCAAACGCTTTATATATACCGCAAATTTCATTAGGGAAGATTGTTGCAAGCGCCGTCATTGAGCCTGCGCAACCTGCAAAGAGTGCAGAATATAAAATATCGTCAGTGCCCGTTAAAACTTTAAACTCATCACCACCAACCTTGTTAATCATATGCATTATGCGCTTAATATTTGCGCTACTATCTTTAATACCTATGATGTTTGGGTGTTTTGCAAGCCTATAAATAACGTCAAGTTCAAGTTCTTGCGTAAAGAAAGGAACGTTGTATAAAACAACAGGAACAGGGGACTTGTCTGCAAGTTTAGTATAGAATTCTTCCTTTTCCTTTGTAGTGTACTTAAAGTAGTAAAGTGGGCAAACTAAAACGCCTTCCGCATCAATTTCTTTTGCAAGTAAGCATCTTTTATAACTATCTGCAACGTTTGCTGTGCAAGCGCCTAAAATAATTTTCTTTTTGCCGTTATTTAACTTGTAAACGAGTTTTGCAATCTTTTCTTCTTCTTCGTAAGAAAGCGCAACGTATTCCGCCGTACTGCCGTTTACCATAAAGCCCGCAATGTCTGTGTCAAGTAGCCTTACAACTTGCTTTTCGTACGCTTCGTAATCTACTTCGTTGTTTTTAAACGGCGTCATAAGCACCGCATAAGGTCCAACTAACGTTTTGTTCATTTTAATATGTACTCCTTTGCCTCTAAAGGCATTAAATTTTCAAATAGATTGGTTGCACCGTTTTTATCAACGAAGTAGTCGTTTTCAAGGCGCATGCCAAAGTCTTTATATAAACCGCTTTCAATAGTATAAAAGCCGTCTTTTAAAATTTCGTTGCCGCTTGCAACAAAAAGCGGTTTTTCAACAGGTGCAGTTTCAATTTGGTGGCCTGAGTGATGAACTAAAGTATAGCCACACTTTTCATATTCGGCGTTTACTGCGTTATATAGTTCGTTTACTTTAGCGCCTGTTTTTAAAACACTCTCGCCTGCTTTTATTGAACGCTTTATCATTTCATAAACTTCAAGTTGAGTTCTTGTAATTTCGCCAACAAAATAGGTTCTACAAACGTCACACCAAACTCCACCGTTTTTAACGCTTATATCAATTAAAATAGGGTCGCCATTTTTAGGAACATAGTTTTCCGTAACGCCACCTATAAGCTTAGTTTCTTCTCCTACTAAAAAGTCGTACTCAACTTCGCTATTTGGCAAACTTTTTTTAATTTCGCCTAAAAACACGTTTAAAAGTTCAGTTGAAGTAACGCCTTGCTTATACGCATTTTTAAAAGCGTTGTATGCGTTTTTAATAACTAATAACGCTTCCTCTATCTTTTTTCTACTTTCCATTTTACACTTCCGTTACAAAATAGTTTATATAATACTCTTTTTGCTCGCCTTTTTTAATTAAAGGCTTTGTAAATTTGCTTAGGTTTACCGCGTTAGGATAAAACTGAGGCTCTAAACAAAACGCGCACCTACCTTTATACTCGCTGCCGTTTTTACCATAAAGGCTTTCCATAAAATTAGGTGTGTATAACTGTAAGCCTATTAAATTAGAATAAACTTCAAGTTTTAAATTAGAGTTTTTATCAATGGCAGTTGCTTTATGCTCGCTACTTGCGCAAAAATTAACGTCATAATCAAAAGTGCCAAGTTCTTTAAACTCGCTAAAATCATAAGGCGTATTTTTTATTGGCTCTATCTTGCCGTTTGGCAATCCCGTATTGCCTTTAACCGTATAGTTTTGCGCATTTACTTTAAGTAAAACACTTTCAACGCTGTTTTCGCTACCGCTTAAATTAAAGTAAGGATGAGAAGTTGGAGCAAAATAAGTTTCGCCGTCTGCCAATCCTTTAATTTTTATTGATAAGCCGTTTTCTGTTAAAGTGTAGGCTATTGTGATTTCCAAATTGTGTGGAAAATTTTCTTCGCCGTCAACGCTTGTGCGCAAAAAAGTAATTTCCGTTTCGCTAAAATTTAACACTTCATAAAAATACTTGTCAAAACCGCGCGCCCCGCCATGATTACAAACGTTGCCGGGCTCGTTAGCAAAAAGCTCGTATTTTTTGCCGTTTAGTGTAAAACTCGCATTTTCTATTCCGTTTGCCACGCGCCCTATTATTGCACCAGCATAGGTTTGGCTATTAAAATGAGAAAGGGCATCGTCAAAGCCTAAAATAATATCTTTATGTTGGCTACTTGTTTTAACAATGAACTCCTTTATAATTGCGCCAAAGTCACTTATTGCTATTCTAAATTTAGAATTTTCTAAATAGTATAGCGTGGCGTTTTTATTGTAGATTTTACCGTAACTGCAAGATTTCATAAAATACTTAAGAATTATATCACAAATATTAAAAAATTACAAAAGTTTAAATTAATACTTTAATTTAAAACGTTTTTACTATTAAATATAAGGCGCATTAAACTTTCGCTCATATTTATATTCTCACACACAATTCCCTTGCCAAAATTAAGGTCAATAGGTGCAAAATTCCAAATGGCTTTTATGCCGTTTTCAATTACCTTTTTTGCTACAGCTTGCGCTTGCTCTTTTTGAACGGAAATTATTGCAATATCTACCTTATTGTTTTTTAAATATTGTGGCAATTCGCTCATATTGTGAACCGTAATGTTAGAAACGTTTTTTATATGCTCGGTCTTTATATCAAAAATAGCCAAAACCTCAATATTTTCATTTGCAAAGCCATTGTAGTTTGCTAGGGCTTGACCAATTCTACCACCACCAACAATAATTGCGGTATGGCTTTTTGTTAAACCTAAAATATCGCGAATTCTATTCATTAAATATTCCGTGTCATACCCGTAACCTTGTTGACCAAAACCGCCAAAGTTAGATAAATCTTGTCTAACTTGCGAAGCCGTTAAATTTAACGCTTCAGATATGGTTTTAGATGAAACGCGCGCCACGCCGTTTTCGCAAAGTTCTTTTAAACATCTATAATATTTTGGAAGCCTTGCTACCACGTTTGCAGAAATTTGTTTGCTCATAACGTCCTTTAAACAATTGAGTTAATTTTTATTTTGTGTTACAATGTTTCTATGGTAAAAATTAGCGCAACACTCGTAAAAAATCATAGAAACGTAAAAAATGTAGTATATAGCAATGTAAATGAGTATGAAAGTAATATGTTTTATACTTATTTGGTTGAAATTTGCCGTAGGCTTGATATTTCTACCCCTATAGTAATTGATTTTTATAAATCTTCTTATGAAGAATTTAACTTTGTTAAGTTCACTTCTAGTGATTTTATTGACAAAATCAATTTTGACTATCTATTGCTTGAAAATATTGATAGATAGTACATACTTTACCGTCTTTTACACATAATTTGTGTAAGGAGGGGCTATGAAAATAACAAGCATTATATCATTTATTTTAGTAATTGTTGGTGCTTTAAACTGGCTATTAGTAGGTCTGTTTAATTTAGACCTTGTTGCACTTGTTTTTGGTCCAATGTCTTTTTTATCACGCACTATTTACTCGCTAGTAGGTTTAGCAGGCTTGTGGATGATATTCTTTGTATTCGCATTTAAGCCGTTTAAGGCAATAAAAAATTAAAAGGGGTCTTTTTAGACCTTTTTTATTTTTGTCTTTTTATAAGTGAAAAGTATAGAGGTGCGCCTATTAGATATACAGCTAACGCTTGTCCGCCAAAAACTTGTAAGCAAGAGATAAAATATAATTTTTCTAAATTGCTTATCGTTAACAAAAACGTAAACGGAACAACAAACGCGTTTACTATTACAGGTGGAAGTCCTCCCAACACAAATCTTGCCGTTCCTTTAGCCTTTTTACCAATTAAATATGTAAGATTTGAGGCTATAAAAGTTGCAAGAGTGCCAAAAACAACGTCTAACAAACCGTTAGTGCCTATCATATTTGAAATTAAGCACCCCACCGTTAAACCAAATACCGCCTCGCCGTAAAACAAAGGAAGTATTGAAAGCGCTTCCGCCACCCTAACTTGAAATCCGCCATAAGAAATTGGATAAAGCAACGTTGTTAGCATAACGTAAAGCGCGGCAATAATGCCGGCTTTTGCACTTTTTTTGGCAACATTTTGATTAAGTTTCATATTTTTTACCTCGGTTTTTTATTAGCTACAATTCAAAAGACAGTTGGTTTTGTATGGTAGCTTGTTATGAAGTGTTTTCCGAAAACCTTCAATTTTTAATAATTAAAATATATAAATTTTTTATCTTGATTGGTTATTTTATAACCGTTTTTTAAAAACAATTTTTTAGAAGCCTCGTTTTGTATATAACATTTTGCGTACGGCTCTTTTTTTAACTCGTTTAAAACGTAGTTGGTAATTATTTTAAGCGCCTTTGAGGCTATGCCCTTACCTTGAGCTTTTTTAATAAGGCGAACTCCTATTTCAACTTGTCCGTCATAAGTAAAATTGTGTAAAATTACTTCTCCTAAAAATTGATTTTTTTGTCTTATTATAAACACGGCATTGTCGCCATTTTTAAAATCGCGCTTTGCCATATTATAAAACTCTTCTTTACTTTCGCCTTTAATATCTTTTTTATAATTGTAGCCCCAATACCTATTGTTTTTAACAGCCGTACTTAATTTGTAATAATCGTTTACGTCACTTTTTTTAATAGAGCTTAAAACAATACCGTCACCTTTTAACGTTGGTATTTTTTTTACGTTCATCGGCTTTTTAATAACAACGTGATACTTGTTTGAAATTTTTATTGGTTGATATTGCGTTTTAGAAGTCCTTAAGCCAAGGTCGCCAGAATCGTCTTCCCTATTAATAAACTCAACACCCTCTTTCTTAGCGTGTTTAACAAGTTCGTTAAACATTGTTGGATATACGCCCCTATACTCGCGCGAGGCCTTCTCAACGTGAATTACCAGCGTTTTGCCAACGTATTCGCCAATAGAAAAGGCAACTATTTTTCCTTTTACTGTTATATAACCACCAACAAACTTTGCAATAGACAAATTGTTTATGAGCATTAGCGTGTTTGAAAATTCTTTCTTTTCAATTTCGCCCATATCTTTATGCTCTTTTTCATATTCTTTTAAAAAGTCTAATATTTTCCCAACGTTTTTGTTTGTTAGCGTGCGGTATTTGTAATTAGGGTAAGCTTTTTTAAAAGCGTTTATATGATTTCTTTGACCACTAAACTTTTTGCCAACAAAAAACTCAATATCGCTATACCTATAAATATAGTCGCTAAAATCACGGTTAAAAGTATAGGTTAATCCTTCGTATTTTTGCTTTAAATGCTCAAGTTCTCTTTCATCAACACAAACGAATTCTAATTGAATATGGTTTTTTACTGAGTACTCTTCTATTTTTTTATACGCTTCTTCTTTATTTAATCCAATTGGCGGAAAAAACCTTTGTTTGCCTTTTTTAGAAACACTTTTTAATATTAGCGTTTCCTTGTAAACAGCATAATAAAAGTTGTAATATTCTTCCCACATAAACATTACGCCAATTGAAGCATCGCACAGCTCGTAATGGTTGTATTTTAAATATTTTTGTATAGACTTTAAATGTTTTTTTTCGACTTTTTTAAACCTTAGCATAAGTGTTTTTAACGCCAAAAAGGAAGCGGCGCTTCCTTTTTATTTAAGACCGTTTTTTTCTTCTAACATTACCACTATATCGTTAATTCTATCAAGGTCGTCAGTGGTATAATAATCTATGTAAATTCTACCTTTTTTATCGTTTCCAATAGCGGAAATTTTAGTTCCAAACGTTTGTTGCATACGATAAATTAAATCTTTAAGCTCAATGCTCATTTCTTGCGCGCGCTTAATCTTCTTAATTTCCTTGTTTTCTTTTGGAGGATTAAAATAATCTTTAACCGCTTGCTCAACGTTTCTTACGGAAAGCCCACCTTTTACGGCATCTAACGCAACTTTTCTTTGCATTTCAACAGGCAAGGTTACAAGCGCTCTTGCGTGGCCTGAAGAAAGCTCGCCTTTTGCAATAAGTTTAATAACGTCCTTGTCAAGTGTTAAAAGCCTTAAAGTGTTTGCTATTGTAGGACGGCTTTTGCCTATTCTTTCCGAAAGTTCTTCTTGCGTCAACTTATAATCGTCCATAAGTTGCTTCATTGCCGTTGCGGCTTCAATAGGGTTTAAATCTTCCCTTTGCAAGTTTTCAATAAGCGAAATTTCTTTAACTTGTCTTTCATCATAGTTTTTAACTATGGCAGGCACGCTTTCTTTGCCGGCAATTTTTGAGGCTCTATATCTTCTTTCGCCGGCGATAATCATATACCTGCCTTCTTCATCTTTATTAACGACTATTGGCATAATAACGCCGTTAACTTTAATAGATGCAGCAAGTTCGTTCAACGCTTTTTCATCAAAAATCTTTCTTGGCTGATTAGGGTTAGCATATACCTCGTCAAGAGGGAGTTCATAAACCCCCGTTTTAATATCTTCTGCGGTAATGCCTAAATTTTTATTATAATCGCTTTCAGTGGTTTGAAAGAGCGCCATTACGCCTTTGCCACCTAAACCTTTATTTACTGCCATCTTCTTTTTCTCCTTTTAAAGCAGTTTCTTTTGATAAAAATTCTTTTGCCAATTCTAAGTAAGCCTTTGCTCCCGAACTTTTAATATCGTGTCTTATAACGGGAATACCGTGGCTTGGAGCCTCGGAAACCCTTATGTTTCTTGGAATAACGGTATTGTATGCTTTTGCGCCAAAGAATTTGCGAATTTCTCCAGCAATTTGCCTTGAAACAAGTGCCCTTCCGTCATACATAGTAAGCAAAACGCCTTCAATTGTAAGTTTTTGGTTGAGGTGTTTTATTACTAATTTTATAGTGTTCATTAGTTGAGATAAGCCTTCTAATGCAAAATACTCGCATTGAATCGGAATAATAACACTATCTGCCGAAGTTAACGCATTTATTGTTAAAAGCCCAAGTGATGGAGGACAGTCAATAGTAACGTAATCGTAACTCTTTGCAATTTTTTTAATTGCGCTACACAAACGCTTTTCTCTATTTTTTAAATATACAAGTTCTACTTCAGCACCAGCAAGGTCTATTGCAGAAGGAACTATATCTAAATTTTGCACGTCTGTTTTTAAAATTGCAGACTTGACGTCTAACTCTTCCGTTAAAACTTGATATATTGAGTTTTTAACCGCGCCTTTATTAATGCCTAAACCGGTTGTTGCATTGCCTTGAGGGTCAAGGTCTATTATCAAAACTTTTTTTCCGCTTTCAGCAAGCGCAGCCGATAAGTTGACGCAGGTTGTAGTTTTGCCTACGCCACCTTTTTGGTTTGAAAAAGCAATTGTTTTGCCCATAAATTTTACCGTCCTTTATTTTATTAAAGAATTCTTTTGTTTATTCGTTTGCTTCGCCTTCAGTTTGAACGTTTTCTTGTTCTTCTTTTTTGCTATAAGCACTTTCTGCTCTCAAGAATGGATTACTGTTGTCTGCACCCTCTTTTTCTTCCATAAATTTGATGATTTCAGTAGCGTCTTTACCGTCCATAATCATATCAACTTCATCTTGATAAATAGTTTCACGTTCAACAAGTAATCTTGCCATATTGTCAAGCTCTTTTTTATGTGCTTTTAAAAGTTCAGTTGCACGTTCGTGCGCATCTTTAATAATGCTTTGAACTTCTTGGTCGATAATTTTTGCAAGCTCTTCACTATAAGTTGCTCTAGTTTGCATATCTTTACCAATAAATACTTGGTCGCCACCACCATAGTTAACAGGTCCAATTTTTTCTGACATACCCCATTCGGTAACCATTTTGCGTGCCCTGCTTGTAACAACGGCAATATCATTTGATGCTCCAGCTGAAATATCTTTAATAATAAGCTCTTCAGCAACTCTACCACCAAGCGTCATAGCAATATCGTCTAAAAGTTTACTCTTTTCAATGTGGTTGCTATCATCTTCAGGTCTAGTCATAGTGTATCCTGCCGCCATACCGCGTGGAATAATTGAAACTTCTTGAACTGGGTCGCAATTAGGAAGCAATCTTGCAAGTATTGCGTGGCCAGACTCGTGATAAGCAGTAATTCTCTTGTCGCTTTCAGTAACCACACGGCTCTTCTTTTGTGGACCTATAATAACTTTATTAATAGCTTCGTAAAGGTCAACGTTCGTAATTGCTTTTCTATCTGCACGCGCCGCTAAAATAGCCGCTTCGTTTAAAAGGTTTGCAAGGTCAGCACCGCTAAAACCAGCCGTCATTCTTGCTAAAACTTTAAAATTAACGTCTTTTGCCAAAGGTTTATTTCTTGCGTGAACTTTGAGTATAGCCTCTCTTCCACGAACGTCAGGAATATTAACGTAAATTTGCCTATCAAATCTTCCTGGACGCATAAGCGCTGGGTCTAAAATGTCTGCACGGTTAGTTGCAGCCATTATAATAATACCTTCGTTTGCATCAAAACCGTCCATTTGAACTAAAAGTTGGTTAAGAGTTTGCTCTCTTTCATCGTTGCCACCGCCAAGACCTGCTCCACGATGACGTCCAACCGCGTCAATTTCGTCAATAAACACTATACAAGGCATACTCTTTTTTGCCATTGCAAATAAATCTCTAACTCTACTTGCACCAACACCTACGAACATTTCAACGAAATCTGAGCCGGAAATTGAGAAGAACGGTACGTTTGCTTCGCCAGCAACAGCCTTTGCAAACAACGTTTTACCTGTGCCTGGAGGGCCAACAAGCAATACGCCTTTAGGAATTTTGGCACCAAGTTCGCTAAATTTCTTAGGATTTTTTAAAAATTCAACAATTTCTTGAAGTTCTTGCTTTTCTTCTTCAGCGCCAGCTACGTCAGTAAACCTTACTTTTACGTTTTGGCTAACTCTTGCTTTAGTTTTGCCAAAATCCATAGCAGATTTATTAGAGCCGTTAACAGAACGCATCATTATCATCATTACTATAAGGCCTAAACCAACAAGTAAAACAGGCATTAAAAGCGATGACCAGAACGAGCCTGCGTTAGGGTCTGTAACGTCATACTCTACACCGTGTTCAATTAAGAAATCAATCGCCTTGTCACCATAATAAATACTTTCTACGCCACGCGCATAACTCGTTTTATACCTTTCAAGATATCCACTCGCAGTTTTTATATATCCTTTAAGATTGTATCCGTCTAAAACTATTCTTACGATTTTTCCTTCAAAATCATCTTTATCGAATGTAATTTTTAGTTCGTCACTATCTTCACTTACCTTCTCCATCTTTATGCCCGCTTGCTTAAAAAACTCTTCGGTTTCTACGTCTTTAATTAATAATTGTGGTAAGAAATAGAAAACAAATAGCCCAGCAACAAGCAAAAGTGCAATAATTGCAACCCATATTTTTGAGTTACTCTTTTTCATATCTAAAAGCCTCCTTTATAAGTAAAAAAAGATTAATATACTAAGTATTTAGTATATTCTAACATAAGTTTATTAAAAATACAATAGTTATTATGTGTAATTTTTATAATTTACACATATTTTTTCTAATTTTCACAATAAAATTGTAAATTTTATATTTGGCGCACCATATTAGACATTGCACTATGTTTTTGATTTCAATTTTTTTATAAAAGGTTTGGCAATGCGTTAATTCAGCTAAACAATGTTTTTTCTTTATACAAGAACTTATATTAAACATAAAAACTTTACACCGCCCCTTTATTATTTCAACGTTATTTTTTAAAAAGGATAATAAATTATTTATAATTCTATTATTTTGCAATATTTAGCGCGTGGTTATAATAATTACTTCCTTTTACTAAACCAGCATTTTTAATTATCTTTTTCTCAAGTGATTAAAAATTGATTTGTCAGTTTGTTTCACGTGAAACTTTTAACCATTTAAAAAACCCAAAATATTAGATAATATCTGCAATTTTGAGTTTTGTAAATTTATATATATTCTTTTTTATTTCTTTGTCCACTGTTTTTTTGAGTGGTAAAATTTTATCAAAAATTAATGTTTCACGTGAAACATTTTTTTAAGCTGGTGCAACAATTATTTGCCAACGCAATATTATACTTTTGTGACACGTTCTTTAACAATAAAGGCTTCTACTTTTAAACCATTTATTTTCATTATTACTATTATTTAACATACTGTTTTAAAATTATTATTTTTTTGGCGCAACAACAAAAACAGCCATTATTAGAAAACTGTATTAACAATATTAATTAATAGCGCATTATATATTATTATGCGCTAATCATTAATTGCTTTGATTATACTTTTTGAAATTAATTTGCTCAGATTTTCTATAAATGAAACCGATGCTTTTGTAAAGAGGTTTTTATTAAACTCATTCTTTTCACCAATAATAGCTATAATAGAAACGTCTCCAATTTTATTTAAATCTTTGTTAACGCCTAAACCGGGCTTTAATCCGTCATTAAACAATTTTACTAGTCCAACATCATATTTGTTGCCAACAGCAGCGTCAATAGCAATTATTGTTGATTTAGGATGTAGCTTTCTTATTAAATCACTTACTGTATTGGCTTCTTTTGCCGTTATGGTCGATTTTAAAGTTCCATACACGTAACACTTGCCCTCTAAATTATTTAAAAGGATTTGACCTATTTTAGGGCCTAAGCTGTCGCCTATAGATAGGTCAGAGCCAAAACAAACAAATACAGGATAAAAATTATTGTTAATTAACTGTTTTAAACAACTACTTAATGGGTAAAATTCTAAATAGTTAGCACTATTAAACACAAATTTAGTCATATAAAAATTATTAACTATGAAAAAATAATTTATTCATAATATAAAGTTTAAAATTTAAAAAATTTTAACTTTTATTATTGTCAACCTGTGTTGACAAAAACTTTTATATATGATATAATTTTTATTAGTATATTGTTTAATTTGTTAGGAATATAATTTAGGAAAGGAGAACTATGGTAAATTTACTAGCTATTCCAGCATCGTTTTTAATAGGTACCATTAACGTTGCACTTATAGATATAATTGCTCTTATTGTTTTATTAATAGCCGTAATTGTAGGCCTTTCTCGCGGGTTTTTAAGGCAAGTTCTATCATTACTTGGTTTAGTTGCGGGAATTGTTGTTGCAATAATTTTTTGCGATGAGCTCGTTGCGCTTGTTAATGAAAATATACCGGCAATACCAACCGCTATAGAAAATGCAATAGCAAACTCAAATGCTTTTAAAGATTTGACAGGTTCGTTTACAAATGAAGAGCAAATTATTGCTTCTTTAGAAAATTCATCAATTCCAGCATTTTTACACGGAACTATAGCAAAAGCCATTGTAGAATCAAATTTTGAATTAGAAATTATTAAAGTTTTTACAACTTGGGCGCTTTACGTTATTGTATTTATTGTAACAGTTATATTATCACTTATTATATTTGCAATAATTAAAAAGATTTTATACGGTTTAACAAGAATAAAGCTTATTGGTTTTGTTGATAAATTGCTTGGTATGATATTCTCTGTTGCAGTTACTCTTGTAAATATGATGATTATTATTACAATTCTTTCATTATTTATGAATGTAAACGCTTATATTCAACCAGAAGGCACAATTTGTTACTTTAATAATATAATGACAAAAGCATTGGAAATGCCGTTTATACAAGAGCTTTTAAGCACTACAATCTAATTTAAAGCAAAAATAAAGGATAGCGCAAGCTATCCTTTTTTTTAATTATTTTTTAAACTGTTTCCTAAATAAGTTCCAAAACCACTAGTTTTTTTGGTAGATTTTATCATTTCACTTTTGAAGCCAGATGAGCGGTTTTCTCTTTTTTTATCTCCACCTCTTCCGCCTCGTTTATTTGAAAAATCTTTTTTATTTGGTTTTGCGTTATCAGGTATAATTACTATAAATCTATTTGGTTCTACGCCTTGAGATTCAGTTTTAACACCTTCAACATCACAAAGTGTAGCGTGAATAATTCTTCTTTCAAATGGATTCATTGGCTCTAAACTAACAACTCTTTCAGTAGTAATTGCTTTATTTGAAAGCCTTAACGCTAAATTTTTTAAAGTTTCTTCTCTTTTTTGTCTATAATTTTCACAATCAACAACAACTCTTTTATATTCATCATTGCCAATGTTTGCAACAGCGCCGGCAAGTGTTTGAAGAGCATCTAACATTTCTCCACGATATCCAATAAGTGAAGATGATGCTGTTGTTATAATATTAATTATAATTTTATCATCAACTTCTTCAAATTCAGCTTGTGCTGGAACTTTTAATAAATCAAATAAACCGTCTAAAAATTCAACGGAACGTTTTCCGTCTTCACTTTTTAATTCAACGGAAATTTTTGCTTTTTTACCGCCTATTCCTAAAATTCCTTTTGTTCCTTCATCAATTATTTTAAAAATAATCTCGTTTTCAGTAACGTTAAGGTCTTTTAAGGCGTTTTCAACAGCTAAGCTAACTGTTTTACCCTCATAAATTTTCATTTTTAATCCTCTTTTTTTCTTTTAAGATGTCCGTACCTTTTTTGGTATTCTAATTCTTCTTCTCTTTTAACTTCTTTAATAAATTTTTTCTCAACAATTTTATTAATAATTGCAGTAGAGGCTGTACTAAATAACGTGCTTACAATTAAATAAAGTGAGAACGAAGCAGAATACATAAACGAGAAAATACCAAACATAATAGGCATCATCCACGTCATCATTTTTGTTGTTTGAGCAGCTTGACCTGCAGCACCGTCAACAGATTGTAACTCCATTTGTGCTTTTTGAGTTTTATTCATTATAAGTTGTGAAAGTAACATAGAACCAATTGAAATAACAACTAAAATCATATAGCCGTTAGGTTTTTTCATTTGTTCTTGAATATACTCATCACCAAAAATATCATTATAAGCGTTTTTATTATTTATAGACGATTTAATTTGTTCAGATTTTGAACAACCCTTACTATTAGTAAATACGGAATTTAAATAAGTTGATTCATCAACGAACGCATTTTTCCAAGGTAAATCTTCTACCCAAATATTTTTAACCCATAAAAACTCGCTTTTTTTAGAAATTTCTTTATATTTTTCAGCAGCGGCTTTTTGAGCAGGTATTTTAACGAGTGTATTATATTCATCTTCAGTTAAATTGTGAGTAAATTTAATATTATCTTCAGTTTTTATAACGCCTCTTTCATCTCTTTTTGATTCTAAAAAAGCTTTTTTTTCATCTATTGTTTTATAGACGTTTATAACTTTATTTTCATCTACGTCAAATCCATTTTCTTTAAATCCACACTCTTCAACAGTTATATTATCGTTATATCTTATATTATCACTATATGCTATAGCCATTTCTTCATAAATTTCAATTTTACAATAAGTTGAATATTGTTGGAAAGCTGAAATAACAATAATAAAGAAAACAAGTGTAAAAATAGATGGTAAACATGCTGCAAATTGTGAATAACCTTGTTTTTTATAAAAAGCCATTAATTTTTGGTTATACAACTCTTTATTGTTAGCATATTGTTTTTGTAATCTTTCAAGTTCAGGACGCATTTTTTCCATTTTTAACGCATTCTTTTTTGAAGCAACTCTTGAATAAATATCAAAAGGTAATGGAATAATTTTTAAAATTAAAGAAAATAATAAAATTCCTACGGCTATTAATCCACCAAAGGAAAAAAATTCAATAATATTTTTTACAACTTGCGTCATTCCGCTTATTTCTATGTTAAGAAGATTTTTATCATATAAAACAGCAGGAGTAGTTAATAAATTAAAAAGTTTCATATATATCCTTATTTATAATAACCATTTTTTTACTGAAGGGCTATCTGGAACAGGGTCAAAACCACCTTTATTTAAATTGTTACATCTAAGTAAACGCCAAATAACCAAAAAAAAGGCAATTATACAATTTCTTTTTTTAAATGCTTCTAAAGCATAAGAAGAACAAGTTGGCGTAAAAATACAACTTGTTTTAAAAAAATAAGTTAAATACTTTTTATAAAATAAAATAATTTTTATAAAAATATTTTTAATCATTTATAATACTTCCTTTTTTTAGAGCATATAAATAATCTTTTTTTAAATTATCAAAGATATAATTATCACTTACTTTAGGCAACACAATAATATAATAATTTTCTTTAATATTTTTTAAAGATTCTCTTATTATTGACCTTAATATTCTCTTTATTCTATTTCTTTGAATTGCTTTTCCGTGTTTTTTACTTAAACTTATTCCAAATTTAAAGTTATTATTTTTTAAATAAATTAAAGTAAGCGAATTTGTATAAATTCGCTTTCCTTTACTAAAAACAAGGTCAAAATCTTTTTGTTTTTTAAGTCTTATTTCCACTTTTTGCTTATGCAGAAAGTTTATGACGGCCTTTTGCTCTTCTTCTTTTAAGAACGTTTCTTCCGTTTTTTGTTGCCATTCTTTTTCTAAAACCGTGAACTTTGCTTCTTTGTCTTTTTTTAGGTTGGTATGTTCTTTTCATAGTTGTTTTCTCCTAATTTTCTAATTTGCTAATGTATTATACTTTTTATTTTTATATTTGTCAACTTTTTAAACATTTATTCTTAATGGTAATATAAGATATAAATAATCATCGCCGTAGTTTGGCTTTATTACACAAGGGTTTATTTTTGTATTAAAATATAAATTTATAAATTCATCTTCAATTACTTTAATACAATCTGTTAAGAATTTTGAGTTAAAAGCTATGCTTAAATCTTTTCCTTCTAAGTTAATAACAACGTTTTCACTCATATTTCCAACTTCACTACTTGCAGAAATTGTCATATAATTTTCTTTAATATCAAGCTTAACTATTTTTTTAACGTCAGTTGCTACTACTGAAGCTCTATCTATTGCTAAAAGTAATTGATTTTTATTAACTCTTACAGTAGAAACAAAATTATCTTTAATTATGTTTTTATAATCTATATAATCTCCCTCTAAAAGCCTTGAAATTAAAACAGTTCCGTCAACTTCAACCATTAAAACGTTCTTTTGAACAATAACTGTTAATAACTCATTTTCACTTTCAATAATTCTTATTATTTCATTTAAAGTGCGTGAAGAAACAATTATTTTAAAATCACCTGTAGAAGTTTCTATTTTCTTTTTATAAATTGCAAGCCTAAAACCATCAAGTGCAACAGAAGATATTTTATCATCTTCTATTTCAAGCAAACAACCTTTAAGTAAAGGTCTAGCTTCGTCTTGAGAACAAGCAAAAATTGTTTTTAAAATAAGTTCTTTAAAATCTTTTTGTTTTATTGTAAAAGATTTTTCCCTTATTTCTTTATTAATAATAGGAAATTCTTCAACGTTTAAAGTTTGAATAAAACCAACAGAAGAAGAATAAGAAATTTTTAATTGACTTTCTTCAAGAGAAAGTTCTATTTCATCTTCATCTTCAAGTCTTTTTATAAATTCTGCAAAAATTTTACCAGGAACAACAGTTTCTCCCTCAATAAAAGTTGTTGCTTTAATAGTTTTTTCAATTGATATTTCAGTATCTGTTGCAGTTAAAATAAGTTCATCACCTTTTACAGATAATTTAATTCCTTCAAGTATAGGATTTGTTGTTTTAGTTGAAATAGCTTTAACAACTTTTAAAACAGCATCAGAAAGGTCAAGGCCGTTAACAATAACTTTCATATATATCTCCTTAAATAATTTATAGTAATAATAGTAATAAGTAACGTTAATATGTTAATAAATATTATTTTTTATTGTAAAATCTTAAAAAATTATTAATATTAAAAGTTAATAAGTAATGTTTATAAAAAATTTAAAATATTGAAAAGTAAAATATTATATTATAAGTATATTATATATAATAATAAGTAAAAAAGCAATAAAAAAATATAAAAATTAAAAAAATAAAGTAAAGGATAAAAATATATAACAAAAGGTGGAAAAAAATAAAAAAATATGATAAAATAATAATAATTATGTTTGAAATTATAAAAAAAGAATTTTCTTTAAGCGAAGAACAATTAAATAATTTTAAAATTTATTATTTTTTACTAGTAGAGTGGAATAAAATGTTTAATTTAACAACTATTTTAGAAGAAAAAGACGTTGAAATTAAGCATTTTTACGATAGTTTAAAAGGTGTTAATTATTTTAAAAAAGAAGCCTCCGTAGTAGAAATAGGAAGTGGGGGAGGTTTTCCATCTATTCCATTAATGATATTAAGGCGTGATTTAAAGTTTACTTTAATAGAAAGTGTAGGAAAAAAATGTACTTTTTTAAAAGAAGTTATTAAAAAACTTAATTTAAATGCAACAGTATTAAATATTAGGGCTGAAGACGGAGCAAAAAATGATAAATTAAGAGAAAGTTTTGACCATGTTACAGCAAGGGCAGTTGCAAGGCTTAATACTTTAGCAGAATATTGTATTCCTTTTATAAAAATAGGAGGAACTTTTATTGCATATAAAGGAAGTGACGTTTTAGAAGAAGTAGAAGCACAAAACGCCGTTAAAAAACTTGGAGCAAAACTAGAAGAAAAAGAAAGTTATACACTTTTTGACAATGGAGAAAGAAATATTTATATTTATAAAAAAGTGGAAAAAACTGATAAAAAATATCCGCGTGGAAACGGAAAAGAAAGGAAAAATCCGTTATAATGAATTATTTTGACGTTACAAAAACATGTTGTTTTACAGGGCATAGAATATTAAAAAAAGATTTTTCTATAGAACAAACAAGGCAAGAAGTTTTAAAATTATTAAATAAAAAATACGAAACGTTTTTAGTAGGAATGGCTCAAGGTTTTGATTTGGAATGTTTAAAACTACTACTAGAGCTAAAAAAAGAAAAAAAATTAGAAATTATTGCATGTATTCCTTGTAAAAATCAACCGGAAAAACTTACCGAAAAGGAAAAAGAAGAATATAATAACCTTCTTTTAAAAGTTGACCAAAAAATATATTTAGAAGAAACTTATAAAGTTGGTTGTATGCATAAAAGAAACAGGTTTATGGTAGATAACTCATCAACAGTAATTGTTTATAAGTATGTTGATAAAGGTGGTACGTACTACACTGAAACGTACGCAAAAAAGAAAAACAAAAAAATAATTTACGTATAAAAAAGCACCGAATAATCGGTGCTCTTTTTTATTTAATTTTGTAATAATTATTCCTTATTTTCTTTTTTATTGAAAACGTGAAATTTAAAAATAGAAACAATATTTGCGCAAAGCTCAAAAACGTATGAAAGAGTTACAAAAATAGCGGCTTCTGTTAAAACGTTAAAGAGTATTGCTAAAAATGTTGGAAAAAGCATTGTAAAACGCACTATTTTTAAATTTCTTATTCTAAAAATAAAAGCGTACAAACAAAGTGAAATTAAACATAAAATATCAAGCGGTTGAGACGTTTTTAATATTCCAAAATTCACAATAAAATACGATGCAAGTGTAAGTAGCGAAAATATAAACGACCAATAAATAGGAGCGTTTTTTTCTTTCTTTTCAAAAGAATAAAAAGTAAGAGACCTAAAAAGCCCAACCGCTAAACCTATCATAGCAAAAAATTGAACGTTAAAAAAGTAAGAAATTATTAAAAAAACAATACAAAGCGCTTGAAATAAAAGATAAAGCGATTTTTTTCTAACAAAATAAGAAGTTACAACAAAAGCCATAGCAAAAAATCCTGCTATTAGCGCAAGAATTTTGTTTTCCATAAAAAGTTAATCCTAAAAGTAAAAAATATTATTTGTTTAAAGTTTTGTTTAAATCAACAAGTAAATTGTAAAGTTCACTTGTATTCCAAGCAGCCATACCGTCTTGAAGATAGTTAAAACAATCCATAACAGTTCTACATTTTCTTGCTGGGAAAACAACTACAGTCATACCAATAAAAGTAAACTTAAATTGACTATATTTTTTTCTTATCATTTCCATACCGTTTTTAGAAACAGATAAATCTAAATCAAAAACGAATATTCTAAACAAACATTCTTTTTCTTTTTTATCGTACGTAAAATTAAACTCTAATCTTAAACCGTCTTTTTTAGTTTTAATAGCAAAACCACACTTATCTTTTTTGCAATAGTTATAAGGGCTAACAACATAATTATCGCTATTTCTATTACTATTAAGAGGAATACCATAAGAATTCCACCAAAGCATTTTGGTTTTTACCTTGTTATAAACGTCTTCCGTTTTAACCCTATTAAATAAATCAAATATTGAAAACATTTTTATATCTCCTTATAAAAATTATAAATTACTAAGAGCGTTATTTAATCTGTTTAAACACTCTTCTTTACCTAAAATTTCTGCAATTTCCGTTGCTCCACCAGGCGTAACAAGCATACCTGTGAGCGCAATTCTTAAAATCCAGAAAAGTTGTTTTGATTTTATTTCAAGTTCCGTAGCAACAACTGCCAAATTTTCAAAAAGTGAAGAGTTAGAAAAATCTTCAATATCTTTTAACTTTTCAATACAAGCAGGAATAACAACTTTTGCAAGTTCAATACTTGTTTTTTGTTTTTGATTTTCGTAAAGATTATTATCTATAGTAGCGCAATTTGCAATAAAATCAACTTTTTCAGGAATTTCGCTTAAAATTTCCACGCGTGACTTTATAAGTTTTGCAATCTTTTTAATATCATACTTACCGTAAACGGCACTTTTTTCAAAGAAAGGAGTAGCAACTTCTAAAAACTCTTCATCGCTCATTTCTTTTAAATATTCGCCGTTTAACCAGCGAAGTTTAACGTCATCAAAAATAGAAGGAGATTTTGAAATACCAGTAAGGTCAAAAAGGTCAACCATTTCCGCAAGAGTCATCTTTTCTTGGTTGTTTTTTGGACACCAGCCTAAAAGTGCAACGTAGTTAATAATGGCTTGCTTTAAGTAGCCTTTGTTAATAAAATCATCAAAGTTGGCATCGCCATAACGCTTAGAAAGTTTGCGTGTTGCATCTTTCATAATGGTAGGAAGGTGAATATAAACAGGCCTTTCCCAACCGAATGCATCGTACATAAGGTTGTATTTTGGAGTGGAAGATAAATATTCCGTTCCTCTAATAACGTGAGTTATACCCATTAAATGGTCGTCAATAACGTTTGCAAAGTTATAAGTAGGCATTCCGTCTGACTTAATTAAAACGTTATCTTCAAGATCGTTATAATCTACTTCTATAGTTCCGTAAATAAGATCTTCGTAAGAACTTGTGCCTTCCGTGGGAATATTTTGCCTAATAACGTAAGGCTCACCGTTTTTAATTTTTTGTTCTACTTCTTCTTTTGAAAGTTTTAAACAAAGCTTATCATATTTTCTATTACCGTTTTCATCAGTTAAACTTTCAAGTCTTTCCTTTGAGCAAAAACAGTAGTATGCTCCGCCAAGTTCAACAAGTTCTTTAGCATATTTTGCATAAATTTCTTTTCTTTCACTTTGAACGTAAGGGCCGTAGTTGCCACCAACGTCAGGACCTTCATCATATTTTAAGCCGGATTCGTTAAGAGAAGAGTATATTACTTCAAGTGCGCCTTCAACAAAACGCTCTTTATCCGTATCTTCTATTCTTAAAACAAAGTCGCCACCGTTATGTTTAGCGTATAAATATGCGTAAAGGGCAGTTCTTAAACCGCCAAGGTGCATAAAGCCAGTAGGGCTTGGCGCAAATCTCGTTTTTACTTTTGCCATAAAAAATCTCCTATTAAAACGACAATTTATTATTTATTTCTTCTTTTATACTTTGAAGTTTGTTATCGTAAAAATAACTGTAAACTTCCTTTTTACCAACAATAATGTGGTCGTAAAAGCTCACATTGTGAAGCATAAGTAGCGTATATATTTTCTTAGTTGCCTCATCATCTTCTTTAGAAGGGTAAGGAAAATTAGTAAAATGGTTGTGGGCTATAATTACAGCGCTAGGCTTACTTGTAATTAAGCCTTTTGTAAGTTCGTTAAAATCTAGCGACACACTATCCTTTTTATTAGAATCTATTTTACTATAACCCGTCACTTTATTTTTAGTGTTAAGAAAAATCATATAAAAAACTTCATGGTCATAACCGTCAAAAAGCCCAACGATTTGCTCTTTTGCATCGGCGATGTTTAAAAGAGCCTTTTTGTCCATCTTCTTTTCTACAGAAACACGAGAAACATAGCCGACAAGCGATAAAAAGCATGCGGTCTTTTCGCCAACGCCATCAACTGTTGAAAGAAGTTCCGGGTCAGCGTTTAAAACTCCACTTAACGAGGAAAAGCGATTTATAAGGGTATGAGCAAGTTCGTTTGTGTCTTTTCTTGCAATAGAGTAGCCAAGCAAAAGTTCTAAAAGGTCATGGTCTTTAAAGCTTTGCTTTCCAGCCATAAACTTTTCGCGCAGGCGTTTTCTATGCCCTTCGTGCAAATTTTGTGAGGTTTCGTTTTTCATAAGGCTATTATAACATATTTTTTAAAAAAATCTATATATTTGTATAGAGATTTTAATAATTTTAGTGTATAATAAGATTTATGGAATTATTTAACAACAATTATTTAAACAACTCTATAAAAACATTAGAAAAATGGATACAAATAAAAAGTGTAAAAGCTAGAAAAACATCAAATGCGCCTTTTGGCAAAAACTTAAAGGAAATGCTTGATTTAGCACTTCTTGACGCTAAAAATTTAGGCTTTGAAGTTTTTAATTATGATGGATTTATTGGCGAAGCCGTTTTTGGAAACGGTAGCGATGAAAACGGATTGGCAATTTTATGCCATTTAGACGTTGTTCCAGAGGGCGATATAGGCAAGTGGCAAGTTCCGCCATACAAATTAACGGTAAAAGACGGAAAACTTTACGGCCGTGGCGTTTTAGACGATAAGGGAAGTGCCGTTATATGCCTTTACGCATTAAAAGAGTTAAAAGATAGCGGGTTTATACCAAATAGAAAAATTAAACTTATTTTTGGTTTAGATGAAGAGAGTGGCTGGGGTTGTATTTCTCATTATAAAAAAGTTGCTGTTATGCCAAAAGAGGGTTTTTCTCCCGATGGTGACTTTCCTGTAATTTATGCAGAAAAGGGCATTTTGCATATAGAATACGCTTTTGAAAAAAGCGACAACGTTTTAGATGTTAGCGGTGGCGATAGAATAAATATGGTGTGCGATAAGGTTTTATTAAAGCTCAAAAACCAAGCCAAAAACCTTGTGTTTGAAGGAAGAACGGCACACGGTTCAACACCTGAAAAGGGCGACAATGCAATTAAAAAAACACTTGCGTTTTTAGTGGAAAAGGGAGAATTTAAACAAGAAGATTACAACTTGCTATTTAACAATGAAAGTCTTTTTAGTTTATTGGCTGACGAAACTGGTGCCTTAACTTTTAGTCCTAATATGATAAGCGTTAAAAACGGCAAAATACACGTTAAAGTTGACTGTCGTTACCCTGCAACAAGAAAAGGGGCAAAAGTTAAAAAAGTTCTTAAAAAAGTTGGTTGTTTTAAGGTGATTTCGCATAAGGCGCCCCTATACAATAGCAAGCAAAGCAGAATTGTAAAAACGTTGCTTTCCGTATATAACGAATACTCAAAAACAAACGAAGAACCTATTGCAATTGGTGGCGGAACTTATGCAAGAGCGCTTGAAAGCGGCGTGGCTTTTGGACCAAGTAATATTTGTGATAGCGTTTGCCATAATCCTAACGAATATATGACATTAAGCGATTATGAAAAGTGCTATCAAATATATAAACAAGCAATAATTGAGTTGTGTAAATAAAAAAGGAGCGAATCTCGCTCCTTTAATTTTTACAAATAATTTTCTACAGATAAATATTTTTCGCCACCGTCAGGAAGTAAAACAACAACCACTTTGTTTTCGTTTTCTTTAAGTTTTGCAATTTCTATTGCGGTGTAAAGAGCCGCGCCGGAAGAAATTCCAACAAGAATGCCTTCAAGGCTGGCTAATTTTCTACCACAAGCGTAAGCATCTTCTTCACAAGCGGTTAAAACTTTGTCAACGTTAGTTAAGTCTAAAACTTCAGGCTTAAACCCAGCGCCAATTCCTTGTAATCCGTGCGCGCCCTTTTCGCCTTTTGTTAAAAACGCGCTTTTTGATGGTTCAACACCGTACACTTTAACGCTCGGCTTTTTCTCTTTTAAAAATTTAGAAACGCCGGTAATCGTGCCGCCCGTGCCAATTCCTGCAACAAAAACGTCAACCAAACCGCTAGTGTCCTCGTAGATTTCTTTGCCAGTTGTCAAGTAATGCGTTAAAGCATTGTTTGGGTTGGAAAATTGGTTTGCTATTATAGAGTTCGGCGTGTTTTTGTTTATTTCCAAAGCCTTGTCAATTGCGCCTTGCATACCTAAAGCCCCGTCAGTTAAAACCACTTTTGCGCCGTATGCTTTAATGAGTTTTATTCTTTCTTCACTCATAGTATTTGGCATTACTATAACTGCGTTATAGCCACGGGTTGCCGAAATAAGCGCTAAGCCTATACCGGTATTGCCAGAAGTTGGCTCTATGATTGTTGCACCTTTTGTTAAAATTCCGTCACGCTCGGCACAGTCAATTAAATGTTTTGCAATCCTGTCTTTTGCAGAGCCTGCGGGGTTGAAGCTTTCAAGTTTTGCAAGCAAAATGCAGTTTAAGCCGTATTCTTTTTCAATTTTAGTAAGCCTAACTAGAGGAGTGTTGCCTATTAAATTTTCAATAGAGTTGTAAATTTTCATAAAAAATCAATCCTTTTAATTATTTTAGCATAAAAATTAAAAAATGTTTAGTGTTTTTTAGTGGTAACGCTTAAAATTTGTTTTATGCTTAATATGTGTATAAAAGCAGCGTTAAATATTGACAAAACACTCTTTTTAGTTTAAACTAATACTAAGGAGTTTATTATGAAAGTTATATTGTTAAAAGACGTAAAAAACGTAGGCAAAGTAGGAGAAATTAAAGAAGTTAGTGACGGCTATGCAAGAAACTGTTTAATAAAGCAAGGTCTTGCTGAGGAGGCAACCGCAGTTAAAATAAATAGCCTTAACATTAAAAAAGGCGCGCAAGATTATCATCGCCGTGAGGAAATAAAAGCTTTAACTGAAGAAGCAAAAAACCTTAACGGAAAAACAATAATTATAAAGGTAAAAAGTGGCGACAACGGCAAAATGTTTGGTTCGGTAACAAGCAAGGAAATTGCCGAAGCTATTAACGAACTTGGTTTTAACGTTGACAAAAAGAAAATTTTGTTAAAAGACTCTATTAAAACCTTTGGCGTTCATGCTGTTGACGTTAAGTTTTTACAAGACGTAATTGCTAAAATAAAAGTAAGCGTAGAAAACGCGTAAATTTTAAAATAAAGCCGTTATCACAACGGCTTTTATTATTTTTATTAAAAATTTATAATAATTAACGCCGTTCTCGTTTTTGACATTGACAAATAAAATATAAACTAGTATAATATATAATACGAATTTTCATTTTTTGGTAAAACCAAAAAAATTTAATTAAACGTTTGCCAACAAAAAAGGCAAAGGAGCAAACATGGGTAATTTTACAAGAAGGTTTTTAGCCTTTGTATTAGGTATGGTTGTAGGTCTTGTATCGTTGTTTGGCGGTATGGCCGGCGCAATGTATTGGGCGTTTAAAAACCTTACTTTATCAAAAATAGGTGTTGTTCAAGAAGAAGATGAGTCTGGGCTTAAAGATGCCACCATTGAAGATTTGGTGGCGCTTGTTATAATGGCTCAAACAGACCCGGATTCTTTTACGTTTAAAAAACTTGAAGAAGAGGGCATAAATCTTCTTAAGCTTATAAGCGATATGGGTGTTGATTTTTCAAAGTCAGACGCAATTGACTATGAAAAATTAAAGGAAGTAAGCCCGCTTATGCTTTTTTCTAGCGAGGGCTTAAATGAAATAAGTTTTTCAACCATATTTGCATTTTTACCAAAAGATGAAGAGGGCAACTACCCTGTATTCTCAGCAGGCGCGCGCAATATGCTTCGCGGATATTCGCTCGGCTACTTATTAGAAACTGACGTTCAAACGGGTCAAATGCGCTTATTTAGTGAACTTGGCTCATTAAAATTTGGCTCATTATTCCCTCAAACTTTTGTTGAAAGATATGATGAAGAAAAGGGCGAATACGTTTACACTGCAGAAAACGGTGCAACTGAAAAACTTGGAAATCTTAAAATCTCATTACTCACAAACAATTTATCTGGCGAAAGCACGTTTAACCTTGGCAAAGAGTTGCACGAGGGCGAACTTAAGGAAATTGGAAGTTCTCTTCTTTCCGACTTTTTAACTGATATGATAGCAGGCAATGATGAAGTTGCAAGAGAAGAAACAAAACAATCTCTTATGTTGTTAGACGGTGTTTACGTTAAAGACTTGTTTAAAAAGAAAAGCGAAATGGAAGATAATGAAGCAGTAGAGGGCGAAGATGGCGCAGAAAACGTAGAAGGCGTAGAAGATGACGAGTATATGTTTGACGTAGAAGCCTTGTTCAGCGGATTCTCTATTGGTAAGCTTATGGGCTATGCTGCTTGTACTGAAAGCGAAACCTGTCCTATTCACGAAGGTGGCGTTGGCTGTAACGGTTCTTGGTATGAAAAATGCTCTAACAATGAAGAGTGCCCTATTCACGGTGCAACAGGCTGTGAAGGTCAGGAAACTATTTACAAAGAATACGTTGATGAAAGTGCAGAAGGCTTAATAAATAAAAACCTTATAAATCTTTCAATGGATGAACTTTTAGAAGGCAAGTTTGAAATTACCACTCTTGTTGACGGAATGTTCCTTGGCCACTCACTTGGTTATAGCATTGCAACAAGTGACAGCGGCATTACTATTCCAGAAGGCTACTGTTATAAAGATTGTGAAACTACTTTAAGCCACACAGAACACACTTATTATTGGATAGATAAAAACAACGCATACGTTGGCGAACTTTACAACAAACTTTCTAACATTGCACTTGAAAACGCCGTACTTGGCACGGTAGATATGAAAGGCGTTGTTGACACGTCTCTTCTTGGCGAATTGCTTGGCAAGTATAATAAAGACGGTGCTTGGTATGATGATAGTAATTGCACTATTCCAGCTAAGAATAAAACAGCAATGGATAAAATTATGCTTAGCATATACGATAAAACCATGCAAGAAATATCAAGTGGCTCAGGCTTAAAGCTTGAAGAAATACTTGAAGGTATTAAGATGGGCGAGCTTATGAATTACTCTTATGAAGACGGTGTTTGGTATGATAAGAATGGTAACGTGGCTAACCTTTCTAAACTTGATGAAACAATTTACGTAACAGAAGTATCAAGGCTAGTTAAAAACGAAATAGGGTTTAAAGACGTTTTAAAAAACCTTTACGTTGGTGACCTTATGAATTACACGGGAGGCGTTGGAACTTGGGAAAAGAACGGCGAGCCTGTTAGCAACTTAAACAAAACCGTTGCAGACATTCAACTTTCAGAAATTTTTGGCGGCGACATAAACTTCAAAGAAAGAGTTGACAAATTAATGCTTGGTGACGTTATTGACGTTGAAAAGCCTGACACCCCAACAATTTTAAAAATCCTAGGCAAATCAAAAATAAGCGAACTTTCTCAAGACGTTAACGATATGGAACTTGGTGAAGTTATGGGCTATACTAAGTGTACCAATGATGATGCTTGCACCGTTCACGATGGCGGAGATGGATGTGATGGAAAGTGGTATAAAAATGGAGGGGTTGTTGAAGGTTTAAATGCAAAAATTGCAAACTACACGTTCAAAAAGTTCTCAACTGACGGTTTTAATCCTAATGAATTTACTTTAGGTGACGTTATTACTGACGATAAAGAATATGATGCCAAAGAAGGTTCAATCTTTTCGCTTTTAGACGTTGAAGATATTGAAGGAACAACTAAACTCGAAGGCGCAAACGATTTAGAAAAGCGCAAAAATATTCCTATAAACGACGTTTCTAAACGTACAAAATCTGGTGTAACTAAGGCTAAATTAAAAGATTTAAGACAATGCGGAATATTTACTTTGACTCCAGAAGACGAAACAAAACTTGACAATGCGTTTGATTTTGCCGCAACAAATGGCAAAATTGATGCTGAAGATGCAGACTGGCAAGAACTTACTCTTAATGAGTTTATTGCTGCCGTAATTAAAATGCTTCCAACAAGCGCTGGCGGTTAATAAAAATTAACAACTCAACTCCCTTTACATAAGGCAAATACTATGCTAAAATGTAAAGGGAGATTTTTTATGGCCAAATATGATGAATTACCGCTTGAACTTTCTAAACAAATAGAAAGTGATATTAAAAACGGAATTAAAAGTGAATATGCGTGCTTAAATGAAAGAGCTGTTCGCCTTGATAATGCGCACGACCGCCCAACCGTTTTACGTCCACCTTTTATAAGAGACGTTGACAAAATTTTGAATTGCCCCTTTTATAATAGGTATGCAGATAAAACGCAAGTTTTTTCTTTTTATAAAAACGATGATATTACAAGGCGTAGTTTACACGTTCAATTAGTTTCACGCATTGCGCGCACTATAGGCAGGGCGTTAGGGCTAAACTTAGATTTAATTGAGGCAATTAGTTTAGGGCACGACCTTGGACATACGCCTTTTGGCCATATTGGCGAAAGTTACCTTGACGAGTTGTATTTTGAAAAAACAGGCAAACATTTTTACCATAATTTACAATCTGTTAGGGTGCTTAACGGAATATTTAATTACAATATAACTCTACAAACACTTGACGGAATTGTTGGGCACAACGGCGAAATTGAGTGCGCCGAATATAAGCCAAAAACGCCTTATGATTTTTCTGGCTTATATAATAATATAGAAAAGGCGCAAAAAGACAAAGAGTTTGCAAAAACGCTTTCGCCTTTTACGCTTGAAGGATGCGTTGTTAGGGTGGCGGACATTATTGCTTATTTGGGCAAAGACAGGCAAGATGGCACTCGCACAAAAACCTATAGTGAAAATGATTTTGTTTCAAGCACGATAGGCTCAATAAATGCTGAAATTGTAAATAACTTAACCGTAAACATAATAAAGAATAGTTATGGTAAAAATTATTTAAAGTTTGATGAAGACTATTTTTTAGCGCTTAAACAAGCAAAAAGTGAAAACTATAAATTGCTTTATAATAATGAAGATAGTAAGCCTATTTTTGAAAATAAAATAAAGCCTGCGTTTAAAGCGCTTTACAACAAACTTTTAAAAGACCTTGTTGATGGAGATAAAACTTCGCCAATATTTAAACAACATATAAACTATATTAAAAAATCTTACTATAAGCGCAAAGATGCCTACGAAAGTTTAGAGCCAAACCAAATAGTTGTTGACTTTATTGCAAGCATGACAGACGATTATTTTATTGAAGTTTACAACCACTTGTTTAAGGACGAGCCTTTATCAATTAAATACAAGGGTTATTTTGACTAATAAAAAAGCACCGTTTAAGGTGCTTTTAGTTTTTTATAAAAGTATGTATTAAAAATTTTAAAGTTCTATTTGTGAGCAGTACGTTTTATACTGTCCGTTTTCTAATGCCCAATGCGTCATAAGAACAGTGCCGTTTTTAAGTAAAATTCCGCTTGGTTGGCCAAACTTTAAAAATGCAAAAACGTTTGCCATATTGCCGTCTTTTAAAACAGGCATATTAGGCGACCAAATAATTTTTTGCTCTAAAATATTCCAAGTGCCGTTAGATAAATCAACTAACGCGCATAAAATACCCGGGGTATTAGTATCGCGCCTTAAACAGTGAAAGGCTAAAATTTTATTGTTGCCTATATGTAATAAGGAAGATGCTTGCCCCTTAATACCCGTATCTTTTGGCTCGCTAAACGTTTTGCCGTTGTCGGTTGAAATTGTGTAGTGGTTATTTAAAAGTTCGCCCGTAACAAGGTTTTCGTTCCAACCAATAACAACTATATTGCCGTTTTCAAGTTCTACTGCGCGTTGCTCAAAGCAAGTAATATTAGGGTCGTTAAACTTCATACAAACGGTGTTGTCGTTCCACGTTTTGCCTTGGTCGTAAGAGCGCAAAAGCCTGCCCTCGCAAGGGCAGTCAATTTTAGCGTCCCAATCTTTAAAGCCTGTAATTGGCGTAGCCCAAGACCCGTCTTTAAGTAAAGTAACAGGTGCGGACGCTTCCGCGTGGTTGCCCCAATAGCAATCTATAGTTTTGCGTTTTGACCAAGTTTTGCCGTTGTCGGTTGAAACCGAATAAAAAATTTCATCGTCTAAAAGTCCGCCCGTTTCCGCGTTGCCAATAGGTAAACTTTCGTCTTCTCTAAAAAACTGATAGCCAAGCGCAACAAGTTTATTTTCGCCCACCTTTGCAATTTTACAAAAATCTGACCTTTTAACCTTTTCGCTCTTTTTATCAAACATTTGAATAGGCGCGCTAAAAGTAGCCCCGCCGTCTTCACTTTTAGAAACGTAACTTGTGCAGTTAACGGCTTCAAACGCTTCGCCAAGTTGATAGCACGCTAAAACGCTACCGTCTTCAAGTTCGCAAAGAGACGGAAAGAAAGATTGAATAGATTTTAATATTGGTAGTGGGTTTTCATAAATAATTGAAGTTTTTAATAATTTCATAATTTATTCTTAATTAAAGTTTCCATAAAATTCGTTAGAAGTAACGTAGTCAACGCCCATGTCTATAAAGTTTGCAACGTCTTGTTTGTCGTCAACAGTCCAGACCCCAACTTTTAAACCTTTTTTATGTGCTTTTTCAATGTAATTTGGAAACATGTGTAAAGCAGTTCTATTAAACGATAAATTAATGCCGTTTCTAAGCGCATAATTGATGTCTATAAAGTTAGGAAAGCTTATTAAATATTGATAAGGAATGTTGTTGTTTATTTTTTTTGCACGCTTAATTTGATTAATGTCAAAATCAATGACCTCAACTTTGTCAAGAGAATATACGCTTTCAACAATGCTAAAAATTTGCTTTAATTGGTCGTTTGTAAAGTTTGTTTTAAGCTCTATTATTGCAATTTTATTAGAGTTTTTGCAGATTTCTAAGTATCTTTCAAAAGTGCACATATATTCGGTGTTTTTTGTTGCGCCATTTAATCTTTTAGCAAGCAATTCGTCTCTAGTGCTATTTTTTACAATTTTTTTACTGCCGTCTTCAAAAACTGCAACGTCATCGTGGTTGCAAACAAAGTAACCGTCTTTAGTAACTTTAACGTCTGTTTCTATTCCGTAAAAATCAAGAGTAGAAGCTTCTAAATAAGCCGCCTCAGTATTATCTACGTTTGCGTTGCTATACCCTCTATGCGCAATGTAGAGAGTGTTGTCATTAGTAGGGAATTTCGCATTTTTACAAGCTGTTAAGTTAAATGCAAATATAAGGCAAAGTAGAGATGTAAGAATTTTTAATGGTTTTTTCATTTTTTTCTTCCTAAATATTATTATATATTAAAACCGCACTTTTTTAAATAGAGAAAAAAGACAATGTTTAATAATAAGTGTCTTTTAAATATAGTAAAAGTATGCGTTAAATTTAAAATGTTATAAAGTTGTATTTATATGATAATATAAATTTTGGCGTTTTGCAAGAATTTTAAAAAATACCAAAGCATTAAAGCTTTGGTATTCATTTTATTTATCAAGCATAGTTAAATGCTCTAAACTTTGCCTTTCTACAACAACTTCCGCTTTTTTATCTTTTATCATAACAATAGCGGGTTTTGTAAGTCTATTGTAGTTAGAACTCATTGCGTAGTTATATGCGCCCGTTGTTAAGCAAGCAATAATATCTCCACGCTTAATGGTGGACGGCATATATACGTCTTCTTGCAAAATGTCGCCACTTTCGCAACACCTACCAACAACAGAGCAAAGCATATCGCACTCTTTGTTCATATTGTAAGCGGGAAGTATAGTGTATTTTGATTTATAGAGCGCGTAGCGTGGGTTGTCCGTCATACCGCCGTCAACGGAAACGTAATTTTTATAACCCGTAATGCGCTTAACAGTGCCAACGGTGTAAAGGGTAATGCCCGCGTCCGCAACAATACTTCTGCCAGGCTCAAAGCAAATATGTGGCATTTTTATGCCAAGCGACAACACTTTGTTTTTAACAAAAGTTGCAACTTCGCTCACGCTTTTTTGAATATCTAAGTCGCCGTCGCCAGAAACGTATTTAACGCCAAAACCGCCACCAAGGTCAAGTTTTTTAATAGTGTAGTTATACTTGTTTTTAATAAGAGCAATAAAGTTAAGCATAACTTCGCTTGCCATTTTGTAAACTTCGCCGTCAAAAACTTGTGAGCCAACGTGGCAGTGAAGCCCTTCTAAATTTATGTTTTGAAGTGAAATTGCCATTTTTACAATTTCTTCCGCTTGCCCCGTTTCAATAGCAGAGCCAAACTTTGAGTCCACTTTACCCGTAGCAACTTCTTCATAGGTGTGTGGGTCAATGCCTGGGGTTATGCGAAGTAATACGTTTGTTGTAACGCCACGGCTATTAGAAATTTCGTTTATTGCAACAAGTTCTTCTTCGTTATCTACAACAAAAAAGCCAACGCCGTTATCAAGCGCAAATTCAATATCTTCGTCCGTTTTGTTGTTTGAGTGGAAGTATGCGTTTTGCATATTAAAGCCCGCAATTTTAGCCGTGTAAATTTCGCCTTGCGAAACAACGTCAATACCCAAACCTTCTTCTTGAATAATTGAATATATCTTTTTAAACGATAACGCTTTTGAAGCATACAACACGCTTGCGTTTCCGTCAAACGCTTGGTTAACTGCGTTAACGTATTCTTTGCAACGGTTGCGAATAAGCTCTTCATCTAAAACGTAAAGCGGTGTTTTAAACTCTTTTGCAAGCGCAGTAGTAGAAACGCCTGCAAATATAAGTTCGCCGTTATCGCACACTTTTAAGTTGTCATAAAGTAAATTTTGATTTTCCATAATTTATAATAGTTTTGAAATAACGTCAATGTAATCTCCGTCAATTAAATCAATAGGAGCAACGTCAAACACGGTTTTAGCACCGTAATTTTTATTTTTGTACATTTTGTAAACGGCACGCGCGTAAGCAACAATAACGCTTGCTGTAAACTCTGGGTTAGAGCCAAGTTTTAAGCTGTATTCAATAAGGCAAGAGTTTTCATCTTCTAATCCCGTTGAGCCTGTTCTAATAACGCTACCACCGTGTGGCATTCCGCTATGATTTTTGATAAGCTCTTCTTGAGAAATAAAGTTAACGGTAGTGTCATAGTCGGCAAAGTAGTTAGGCATAGTTTTAATTTGAGTTTCAATTTTATTTAAGTCAGCACCGTCTTTAGCAACAACGTAGCACTCACGCAAATGCTTTTGGCGTGTAGTAAGAGTAGGGTTTTCGCCGTTTCTAACACTTTCAAGCGCACTTTCGACAGGAACTGTGTATTGCCTTGCATCTAACACGCCGTCAATTCTTCTAATTGCATCACTATGACCTTGGCTAATGCCTTTGCCCCAAAAAGTATAGTCACTACCATTTGGTAAAATAGCGTTAGCGTAAAGCCTTGCAATAGAGAACATTCCAGGGTCCCAGCCAGCGGAAATAAGAGCAACGTGTTTAGTGCTTTTTGCAGCAGCATCAACTTTTGCAAAATGCTCTGGAATTGTTTTATGTGTATCAAAACTGTCTATTACGTTAAAGTTCTTAGCAAGTTCCGGCGTTAAAACAGGAAGGTCTGTTGCGCTACCACCGCAAACAATTAAAACGTCAATTTTAGAAGAGAAATCTTTTAAACTGTTTGCGCTGTATACTGGTGCGCCCGTCAAAGTTTTTACACTTTCAGGGTTGCGCCTTGTAAAAACGCCTATTAAAATCATATCACTTGCGTTTTTTATAGCAACTTCAACACCTTTGCCTAAATTGCCGTAACCGTAAATTGCAATATTCATAAAATTAATCCTTTAATAAATCTTTCATACCGTAAAGCCCAGCGCCTTGTTTTAAAAGGAAATCGCCAGCAACAATTGCGCCTTCAGCAAAAAGTGCGCGGTTGTGTGCTTCGTGCTTTAAAGTAATTGTTTGGTTATTTGTTGAAACTATAACTTGGTGTTCGCCAACAACGTTGCCCATACGGAGCGCGTGTATGCCAATTTCGCCAGTTTGTCTTTTGCTTGCACCGCTTCTACCGTGTACAGCAAAAGAGTTAGGAAGAACTTCCTTAATACCTTCGTATATCATAAGAGCAGTTCCGCTTGGAGCGTCAACCTTTCTATTGTGGTGCGCTTCAATAATTTCAATATCAGCGCCAACCATTGTTTTTGCAGTAATTTTTGCAAGGTTTACAAGGAGTGAAACGCCAATAGAGTAGTTTGCCGCATAAAATACAGGTATTTTTGCGCTTGCTTCTTTAATAATAGTCTTTTCTTCTTCCGTGTGGCCGGTAGTTGCAATAACTGTTGGAATACCGTTTTTAACAGCGTATTCAAGCAAGTCTTTTACTACCGTGTGGAAAGAAAAGTCAATAATAAGGTCACATTTAACGTTCACGTCATTAAAAGAGTTAAAGCAAGGTACGTTAGATTCGCCTTTAAAGAACGCGTCAACACCGCAAACAACGTTTGCGTTCATATAGTTTGCATCAGCAAGTTTAATAACTTCACGGCCCATAAAACCGCCAAAGCCACTTAATAAAATATTCATAAATTCACCTTATTTAATAAGATTTTGTGCGCGCATTAAGTTTTCAAGTTTTTGCGCGTTTTGGCTTTCCATTGGAGTAAGTGGAAGCCTTAAATAATCTTGGCAGAAGCCCATTTTATAAACTGCGTGCTTAACAGGAATTGGGTTAACTTCGCAGAAAAGTGCATCAATAAGTGGAAGTAAATCAAGTTGCAATTTAAGAGCTTCTTGATGTTTGCCAGCCATATAAAGTTTGCACATTTGGCTTGTTTCATTTGGCATAATGTTAGAAAGAACGGAAATTACGCCTTTACCGCCAAGTGACATAACAGGCACAATTTGGTCATCGTTACCAGAATAAATATCAATTTTATCACCGCAAAGGCTTGCAAGTTTAGCAATTTGAGAAATGTTGCCACAAGCCTCCTTAATAGCAACAATGTTAGGGTGCTCGGCTAAAACCGCAACGCTTTCAGGTAAAAGATTACAGCCTGTTCTTGATGGAACGTTGTATAAAATGCAAGGAATATTAACCGCATCTGCAACAACTTTAAAACTTTGAATTAAGCCCTTTTGAGTTGCTTTGTTGTAGTATGGGGTAACAAGTAAAAGTGCGTCTGCACCAACCTCTTCAGCATATTTAGAAAGTTCAATAGCGTAAGCCGTGTCGTTAGAGCCTGTGCCTGCAATAACAGGAACGCGCTTGTTAACAACGTCTACGCAAAACTTAATAGCTTGCTTATGTTCTTCGTCTGTAAGGGTAGAGCCTTCGCCCGTTGTACCAACGGAAACAATGGCGTCAATGCCGTTTTGAATTTGCCACTCAATAAGTCTTTCAAATTCTTGGTAGTTTACGCCGTTTTCATCCATAGGCGTAACGATTGCTGTTGCTGCTCCGGTAAAAATAGTCTTTTTCATAATATATCTCCTAACAATAAAAAAAGGAATAACAAATGCTACTCCGTAAACTCAATAAGAAAAAACAGAATAGCACTCCGCATAAAAATGCGACAGCAAGATAGATATTTTCTAAATTGCCAGCAAGTAATTTGCCACTTTACTAACTTCGGCACTTGACCCTTTTTTACGCGGTTTTGGCAACCATAATTTGCGTAATACTCTTGACAAGCGCGCCTCTACTCAAAATTTTATTTAATTTGTTATTATTGTAACACCTCAAAAAAAATGTGTCAACAATTTTAATTATACATTTTTATAATATTTATTATATTATACGCGTAATTTTGCCGTTTTGTTACTGTTTTTTAATCGCGGTAAGTTTTAAAATGCTTTTTGTTTGACTGTCGCACTTAACCTTGTCACTAATTTCAACGCCAAAAATTGCTAAAATATCACTGCCACTTGCTAAAACCACAAGGCTATCACGCTTTAATTTAGGAATTTTTTTATCAATTAGATAGTCTTTTAATTTTTTAGTTCCACCGCTAAACTTTGTAAACAAATCTCCGTTTTGCCTTGCTCTAATAACCGAGTTTTTAGGCACTTTGTTTTCATCAATAAAAAGCCCGTCTTCGCGCTTTTCTACGCGCTCAATTTTTATTAAAGAATCGTTAAAATCAAACTCACCCACGCTAAAATTGTAGGTAGGTGTTAAAGGTGCTTCACGGTTTTTGTAAAACACAATATAGTCGTACTCTCTAACGCAAAAAATACCGCTTGGAAGTGTAATTTGACTGCCGTTTTTAAGCGAAATTAGTGAAAACGCGCCGTCAATATGCACTTTTTCATAATCTTTTGTAACGCCAAGTTCCTTTAAAATTAAAATGGTTGCACGCTTAAAAATTACGCTTTGCAAAGTGGTTGGCAAGCAGTAGTTGCCGTCAAATTTAGCAATGGCGTTTTTGGCAAGTTCGTTTAAAAACTCGTCTTCTTCACTAATAGTTCTTGTAAGCCTATTTACGCTATTAACCGCGCCGTTAAACTTTTCTAAAATTAAAGGCGCAACGTTTAGGCGAATATAGTTACGCGTGTAATCGTCAAGGCTATTGGTGCTATCTTCAACAAACGGAATAGCGTTAGCCACAATATATTCTTCAATCTCGTTTTTAGTAGCGTTTAAAAGCGGGCGAACAACTCCGTTAGAAACCGCTTTAATGCCTGTAAGCCCTTGCACGCCACTGCCACGGAAAATATTAAAAAGCACCGTTTCAAAATTGTCGTTTGCGTGGTGCGCCGTTGCAACTTTAGTGCAAAAACCGCTTTTAATTGCCTCTTTAAAAATAGAGTAGCGCAGTTCTCTTGCGCCTTGTTCAAGCGTGTAGCCGTTTTGTTTAGAATAAGATATAGCGTCAACCTTTTTAAAGTAAAGCGGAACGGCAAAAGACTGGCAGTATTCTTTAACAAACTTACTGTCATTTTCACTTTCTATTCCGCGTATAGAGTGGTCAATATTTATTGCTTTAACGGTTATGCCTAACTTTTTAGCGTTGTTTAATAATAAGGAAAGTAAGCACATACTATCCTTTCCGCCAGAAAGTGAAACCGCAACAACGTCGCCACTATTAAAAAGGTTAACGTCTAACATAATTATTTTTCTACTTTATCAAATTTGAACATTACGTCCATAACGCGCATCATAAATTTATGGCTAACAATTTTTGCCATTGCGCGTAAAAGTTTAGCGTATGCACCAGGTACAACGTAGTCTTTTTTAGTTTTGTCAAGAGCGTTGTAAGCAACTTTAACAACAAAGTCAGCTTCGTACATAGCATCAAACTTTTTCATTTTTTCTTTTTCGTCAGCACGTAAGAAAAATTCAGTTTTAACCCAATAAGGGCAAAGGCATAACACCCTAATTTTTTTAGGTTTAAGTTCGTGAGCAAGCGCTCTTGTAAAACTTAAAACCGCCGCTTTTGTTGCAGCGTAAACGGAAAGGTGTGGCACAGGCTCAAATGAAGAAAGTGAGCCAACTTCAATAATTTTACCGCCTTCGTGAATAAATGGTAACACTATTTGAGTTGCCATAATCATTGCCTTTAAGTTAAGGTCGCACATATTTGCGTTAGACTCTATATTAGATTCCGTAAAAGTTGCAAACTTGCCAAAACCGCTAGAATTAACAAAGAGTTTAACGTTTGGGTTTTCTTCTTCAAGTTTTTGCTTTAACGTTTCAAAACTCTCAGTTTTTGTAAGGTCAAGTGAAAGTGGAACGATTTTAGTTTTAACCTCGTCTTGAAGTTCTAAAAGCCTTTCAGTACGCCTTGCAATAACCCAAATTTCGTCTAATTGATAGCGTGCGTCCGCTTGAATAACGAATTCTTTGCCCATACCAGAAGAAGCGCCTGTAATAATTGCTATATTCATAGTTTTACTTCCTTTGCTTATATTTTTTATATATTATAACATAATATTAAATATTTTCAATTAAAATTATTAAAAAAGCGGTTAAAAACAAGCAAAAACGAGTGGGCAAAGGGTGGTATTTAATTGATTTTTTGCGTTTGGGCTAAATTTTACAAAAATTTTTAAAAATGATAGCAAAAAACAGTTGACAAAACTTAATAATTTAGGTATTATAAACAGGCACTAATCGTCGCGGAGTGGAGCAGCTTGGTAGCTCGTCGGGCTCATAACCCGAAGGTCGTGAGGTTCAAATCCCACCTCCGCAACCAATTTCTACCGCGAAGGTAGAGTTATGGCGGCGTAGCTTAGTTGGTTAGAGCGGCCGGTTCATACCCGGCAGGTCGTTGGTTCGAATCTGACCGCCGCTACCAAAATAAACTACAACAAAATTTATATATATCGGCCCTATGGTCAAGCGGTCTAAGACATCGCCCTTTCACGGCGGTAACCCGAGTTCGAACCTCGGTAGGGTCACCACGAATAACGCACACCTAATTGGTGTGCGTTTTTTCGTGCCTACCAAGGTGAGAAGTAAAGTTTATTCAATATATAATATTGTTTGATTTAGGCGCAAAAAGTGTTATACTATACGTAACAGCAAAAACAAGGTAAAGGTTATGAGTTCAAACATTTCATTAAAACTTTATAACTTAATAAAAACAGGTGTTATAAAATCTAACGCTCAATTTTGGAAATTGTTTTATAATGAAGATTATATAAACACTTTTTCTTGCGACCTACAAGCAATAAAACAAGAACTTATGGAAAAAGAAATAAACGTTATTAGCGTATTTGATAAAAATTTCCCTAGCGTAAACGTTAAACTTAAAAATAGTGAAAAGCCGTTTTTCTTTGCATATAAAGGAGATATAACGCTACTTAATAACGCTGATAAAAACGTTGCAGTTATAGGTGTTTTAACGCCAACTAATGAAATAGTAGAAAGAGAACAAAAAGTTGTAAAAAGTTTAATTGAAAAAGAGTTTAACATAGTTAGTGGGCTTGCAAAAGGTTGCGATACGGTTGCACACATTGAAAGTGTTAAAAACAATGCAAAAACGATTGCTTTTCTTCCATCAACCATAGAAAAAATTTATCCAAAAGAAAATATTGGCTTAGCAAAAGAAATTATACACAATGGCGGGTTGATAATAAGTGAATATATAAATGAGCCTAAAAATAAGTACGAAAGTGTTAAGCGATTTATTGAGCGCGATAGACTTCAAGCATTATATAGTAAAGCAGTTATTTTAATTGCAAGTTATCGTAAAAGTGAAGGCGATAGTGGTTCTCGCTACGCTTTTGAAAAGGCTAAAGAATACGGCAAAAAGCGACTTGTTATGTATAGAGAAAGTGACTCTAGCAATTTAACTTTTGGTTTAAATAAAGACTACGTTATGCAAGGTGAAAAAATTGTATCGCCAAAAGAAATTGAGGAACTATAATTGGTTTACGTTGTAGATTTAGACGATACTTTGGTTTTGACTAAAAACTTAAACAATGACGCCTACAATTTTGCTTTAGAACAAAACGGTCAAAGTCGGATTAAAACGAAAAAACGTTTAACAAGAGAAGCCTTAGGCGAAATGCCTAGCAAAAACCCAAAGCCGTTTTTAAAGATGGAGAAAGAGTTTGGATAATTAACGATTGATTTGTACTTGGCTTTTGCATTTAATAAACTGTATGTTATTAATATTTTTTATAGGGGAAAACGTTTTAAAAGTTTTAAGAAACACTTTACTATTGTTGACTAAATCAGTATACTACTATATAATGTAAGCGAGGTAAAGCATGTGGAATATTACAAAAGAGATTGGTATACTGAGTAATGTAAGATTGCTAAACATTGAGGCAATAGATGAATATTTAAGTAAGTATGAACAAAGTACTGAAATTGACAAAAATGATATATTGAATTTATTCAAGATATTGAAATTTTTTGTTTTAAATTATGAATCTTCATCATATCATAAAAATTGTTTAAAAAGAATAAAAAACATAATAAAGAACAAATTGAAGTTTATTGATAGTGAAAAAATAAATAGTAGTTTAAATCAATTATTCGGTAACCTTGAAACATTTAATAACGATTCAGTTGATAGAGCTAAAAAGACTGTTTTTGGGTTAATTAATACAATTTGTAAAATGCTTAAAGAAAAAGAAACTTTTTATGTGCACTCTTTAATTAACGATTATAGTAGAATAATATATTCTTCGGCGTTTAGACGACTTCAAGATAAGGCGCAAGTTTTTCCATTGGAAAAATATGATTATGCAAGGACAAGATTAACACATTCTCTTGAAGTTTCTAGTATAGCTGGAGCTATTGGAAACCTTTGTGGATTAAATACTTCACAGGATAATGAAAAAAAGAAAGAGAGAGCCTTTATGTTTGAAAAAATTATGCAATGTGCTGCTTGCTTGCATGATATTGGTAATCCACCATTCGGACATTTTGGAGAAGATTCTATAAAATCATTTTTTAACAAACAATGGGACCAGTTGGAATATGTTATATACAAAGAAGAGGGGTGCATAACCCAAAAAATAGTTACTTTAAAAAATGAACAAGACTATGAGTGGATGAAAAGTGATTTTTTAAGATTTGACGGAAATGCTCAAAGTTTGAGGATTGCTGCAAAAACTCAAATTTATAAACCAAGACATTCATTAGAATTATCTTTAAGTGTATTGGGGGCAATAATCAAATATCCGTATAATTCTTTGAAGGCAGAAAGTGATAAGTTTGGTTATTTTTATTCTGAAAAGGATAGTATTAATATTCTAGAAAAAGCGGGGGTATTTAAGGAAAATATACGAAATCCATTTGCGCTTATATTAGAGGCTTCGGATGATATATGTTATGTTACATCAGATTTAGATGATGCTGTTAAGAAAAATGTAATCACTTATGAAATTTTTAATGAAGAATTGGCATTAATAAAATGTTCTGAAAAGGCAAAGATTTTTAAAGCAAATTTTCAGGAGTTTTACGAAGAAAATAAAAAAATAAACAAAGAGAAAGCTTTTGAATTAACAATACAAAGAATGACTAACGATTTACGCATTAGTCTTATTAATGAGGTAGTGAGGGTTTTTTGTGAGCGTAATGAGGATATATTGGACGGAATAAAAATTTTAGGCAATGCTAATTGGCATGAAATATTGGATATAATACCATCTAGTGATATCGTGAGCTGGATTAAAAAAAATATATTTAAAAAACATATTTATAACAATAGAGATATTGTAAAAAATGAACTTCAGGGCGAAAAAATAATATCAGTCTTATTAAAGGTATTTACAGAAGCAGTTTTATCATTAGATTTAAATGTTAACGAATATGACGATATAATAGGTAAGAACTCAAAAAATATAATTAAATCCACAAGTGGACAAGTTGTTAACATCGGGAAAAATAAAAGAATTTTTTCATTAATATCTAAAAACTTCGTAGACAATTTTTTAAATGAAACGAAGTGTATTGATAAAGCCTCTATGGAGTATATATATTACAAATTGAAATTAGTTGTTGACTATATTTCAGGCATGACAGATAATTACGCAAAAGAAATTTATCAATTAATTAATGCTTTGTAAAAATATTACATAAAAAGCTTGACAAGTGAAAAAGAACAGTGTATAATTAATTTACTTTTTCATATAATATAGTAAATGTTGCCTCGCGGGTAAGGAGTTATGCTATTCAACGAATAGTGCTTTACCACCGAGGCGTTTTTTTATATAAAACATCAATAATGTTGAAAATATTTACTATAATATTATCATAAACAATTAAGAAAGTTATAGTAGATTTTGAGTGTGTTAAGTGCGTTTTCATTTATGATATAAAAAGAGCGATAGAAAAGAAATCTATCGCTCTTTTCCTTTTTTACGGCTTAAAGGTAACCGTCTGAAATATATTTTACAGCAGAACCCAATAACTATATGTGGGTTAATTTATTATTAAATTCTTTAATATTAAGTTGTCGTTGTTTTTGCCATTCGGCATAATCTTTTTTACCCTTTTCAGAATTACAATATTCTATGATAGAATAGTATAAAACTCTTGCAATAGAATCAAGTTCCGAGTCGGGCAGTCCCATAGTGTTCTTGCTGTAAACGGTCTAATACAGTAAGAGCAATCGAAGTTTTAACCTTATGTTCTGACAGTTCTCTATTTTCTTTGTTAAGTTCTAAAACTTCGCCCATTGACGTATCTAACCGTTTTTTCAAGTCGGCGTTTTCTGCCGTAAGCGCAACGACTTGCTTTTTCAGTCCACCTTTCGACCAAGCAAACTCTCCACTTTCGGCTTGCGTTAACGCTTTGGCATAAAAACTTTCCGTATCGGCTTGATATTCCATAGGGTCGGCTTCGTCGCCGTTTTCATCTTGATAGACAGCGAATCGTGAAAAATATCTATCATCATAGTGTTTAAGGTTGTTTCTATATAATCGCTTGTTAAATAGGTATAACTCTTTCCATTGTTCAACGGTTATTTCCGTTTTTACAACCACGCCGTCTATCTTTTGAAAATAGTAAACCATGCCTTCCGTTTTTGCCTTTTTAGGAAAGCGGTTTAAGCAATATTCTTCATTTTCTTGATAGCACATCACGTCTTTTGCGTGGAGTTGAACACGTTTTTACATCCTATTACACCTTGACGCTATTATATCATAGCAAATATGACAACTCATGTCATAATTATAAAATATTTAAAAGAATGGCAGATGTTTAAGAATAAACATCTGCCTATCTATTGTCATTTTATATGATTTTTATGTTGGTTTCTTTTCTATCGGCAAACAAATCTCTATATATCTTTCCTTTGCCCATTCACCATTAGGACGCCAATGCATGGCAACAACTTCGGGCTTATTTGCAAAAACATAATTCGTTGTTGGTAACCATTCAGTAACGATTTTCTTTCTTAATTCGGTATAATCTGCAATTGGGCGCTTTTTCTTTTCGGTTTCAAAAACAACGTAAGTTTGTTTAGGAATAACAACCGTTTCAAACCCCATTTTGTCCATAAAATCAACGCCTGTCACTTTAGGATTAAAAAGTTCTTTCCTTGCCCATTCGTCTAATTCATACGCAACGTAGAAATCATAACCGTCGTCGGCGATGTTTTTGATTACCATATAATCGGTAGAATAATCACTAGATGCGCCAATTAAAAGCCATTGTTTAGCACGTGTGGACGTTAAAAATGCTTCTTCTTGTTTTACACGCTCTTCGCCGTAGGGAACGCCAGCAAATCGTTTCTTGTATCCAACTAAAATAATTTCAGTTTTCTCTTCAATTTTATATGTCATTTCACTTCCTCCAATAAAATTGGGTTTAACGGAAAGACGAGAAAATGATTTTAATGGAAAACCGTTTTTCACTTGCGATGGCATTATACCGTGAAACTTATAAAATGCGCGGGAAAAACTTTCAGGCGTTTCATAGCCGTATTTGAAAGCGATGTCAATTACTTTCATATTTTTGCTCAACAAATCGTTTCCTGCAAGCGTTAGCTTTCTTCTTCGGATATATTCGCCAAGAGTAAAACCGCACATTATTCCAAAAACTCTTTGAAAATGAAAAGTTGACGAATACGCGCGCTTAGCCACTTCTTCATAATCTATTTTTTCGGTAATATTTTCTTCGATATAATTAATCGCGTTTTGTAAACTTTCTATCCAATCCATTTCTTAACCTCCGCGATTTTATTATACTTAGAATCAGTATAAAATTCTTGACTTTTTATGCGATTTGAGTTTGTGCATAGTATTATAACAAAAATCCAATATAATTACAACTCGTTATGAAATTGCGCTTACATTTCTGTAAATATGTCTGTATATGTCATATTTTTTATGATGCAATATAGTAAACAAGCTCTTCTATTGAAAATTTTTGCAGTTTCAATAATCTTTTTCTAATTTGAATGTCATATAGTATTGACATAAAACAAGCAGTAAGTTACAATCTTATTGAAAATTTTTGCATGTAAAAGCAAAAAAATCTAATAAGGTGCGTTATGGAAATTAAAAGAGATGGTTATTTAAGAAAATTGATAGATAGACAGCATAACGGCTTAGTAAAAGTTATAACGGGTATTCGACGTTGTGGAATATAGCAAAGCAGTTGACGGCAAGTCGGTTAGAGTTCAAGCAGAAGTTGACTTTGTATGCAATAAGGCGGACAAACGCTATTATATTCAGTCGGCATTCTCTATCCCCGATAGAGAGAAAATGCTACAAGAACAAAACTCGCTTACTCGCATAAACGACTCGTTTAAGAAGGTTATCGTTGTAAAAGATGCTATCAAGACTCACTACAACGAAGACGGCGTTTTAATATTAAACTTATTTGATTTTTTATTAGAAGAAAACAGTTTGGAGAATTAATGGAAGAAAAGAAGGAATTAACAACTGAAAAATCTGAAAAGGCTTCGGGATATAAAGTTGGGTCTTTATCACCATCTATTTTATCGGCAGTTCAACTAGCCCAAATGAATATAGATAGTGTTGTAAAAGCTAACGCTGCTTTAACTAGTCCGGTTGTAGATGCTATTTTAAAACAAACGTCTATGATTTCAGCATATACTAGCCCTTTAGTTGAACGTGTTCTTAAAGAAACAACTATGTTGTCTGCGATGAGTTCAATCTTGACAAAATTAGCATTGAATTATACTTCAAATTTAACGGCGTTAAGCAATGCAGTTCAGTCAATGCTTGGCGTTTTTGGCAAAATAAACTATAGCCCTTTATGGAATATACAAAGTCTTATACAGGGCTTTGATTTTTCTAAGTATCGTAAAGAGTTAGACGATATTTATTTACAAGAACTCACTAAAGCAAAGTGGTTTCCGGTACATATTACTATGGTAAATGCAGGCTTTTTTGCAAATATAATGAACGTTATAGACACAACAAAGTCAGATACTAAAAGCCGTGTAAATAAGTTAAATAAAGTTTTCTTTACTTACTATAATGAAAAAAATCTAAATGAGTTGAAAAAGTATTGGAAAACACACAATATTCCTTCTCATTTAAAACGAATTTTATATGAAGCAATACAAGCATATAAACGAAAACAATATGCCTTAACTATCAGTGCTTTAGCACCTTTGTGGCAAGGCATTATACAGGAAAAAGCAAAAGGCAAGCAAGAAGCAAAATACGACAAAGAAACAAAAAAAGAATTTCAAGCACTTATTACTGAAAATGATTGCAACAATTTTGTTCAGTATTATTTTGAAGAATATGTCTTTTATGCTTGTTATAGTGTTGAAGAAGTTAAAGATGACGTTCCGGGAAGAAACAGTATTTGTCATTCTTGGCATAATAAATATCCGTCAAAGAAAACAGCATTAAATGCAATAATATTTACAGATTTCTTATTGGAATTAGAACCAATTAAAAAGAAGAAATAAAAATGAAAGCGGTTATATATGCAAGGTATTCGTCGGATAACCAACATGAAGAATCTATTGAATGACAAATACGCACATATATATAAACTGTTCGTTTTACGCATCTATTGGCTCACCAAAAAGAAAACACTCATCAAACGATGGGTGTTTTTTTGTGTAAACATTTATTCTAAAAACCCTAAAATTAAAGTTTGCAAATTTTTACAAAGTGGTGTAAAATATAAGTGCTTAAATAAAATGCAAAAACATTAATAACAAAAGGAGTTATTATGCAAAAAATTATAGATGCGGTAAACAAGCATAGGCAGTTGATTTTAGATACGGAAAAGTTTGTTTGGAACAACCCTGAAACGGGCTACAAGGAATTTAAAACTTCTGCATATATGGAAGAGCAGTTTAAAAAATTGGGCTATGAAATTATTAAAAGCAATGATATTACGGGCTTTTACACAAGAATAGATACGGGCAGGCCTGGCCCTGAACTTCTTGTTTTTGCGGAGTTAGATTCTATTATTTGCCCAACCCACAAGGATGCGGACAAAACTACGGGTGCAGTGCACTCTTGCGGGCATAACGCACAATGCGCAAGTATTGTAGGCGTGGCGGCGGCACTTAAAGAGCAAGGTATTATAGACGGGCTTTCGGGCGCTATTAGAATTTGCCTTGTTCCCGCAGAAGAACTTTTAGAAATTGAATACCGCAGTGAACTTAAAAAGCAAGGCAAAATAAAATACATTGGCGGAAAGTGTGAATACCTTTACCGCGGATTTTTTGACGGTGTTGATTTGGCGTTTATCGTTCACACAACGGGTGGCAAGTTCGGTGCACCAAAAGGCAACGTTGGTTGCGTTGTTAAAAAAATTATTTATAAAGGCGTTGCGGCACACGCAGGCGGAAGCCCTTGGTATGGCAAAAACGCTTTATATGCGGCAAACTGTGGCATAAATGCAGTAAACGCTATTCGCGAAACTTTTAAAGACGGCGACCAAATACGCGTTCACCCAATAATAACTCACGGTGGCGATATGGTTAACGCAATACCAAGCACGGTAGCGCTTGAAAGTTACGTGCGCGGTGCAAACTTTAAAGCCATTACCGAAACAAACAAAAAGGTTAACCAAGCCCTTATAGGCGCGGCTCTTTCAATAGGTGCAAACGTTGAACTTATTGACTTGCCAGGTTACGCCCCACTTTTAAATAACGAAGGCTTGCTTAAAGTTGCAAAAGAAACGTTTACAGCGTTATTCCCAAATGACGAGTATGAAGAAAATCCAAATATGATTGGCGGTAGCACTGATATGGGCGACTTAAGCTCAATTATGCCAGTTATGCACCCTTACGCTGCGGGCGCAATAGGCGTTGCTCACGGAAACGATTATTACATTGCCGACCCTGAAAGCGCGTGCATTAAAAGCGCGGCTTGGCAAGTTGCAATGATTATAAATTTACTTTCTAACAACGCTGAAAAGGCAAAAGAAATTGTTAAAAACTACAAGCCGTTATTTAATTCTAAACAAGACTATTTATCATATATAGATAGTTTAGAGTGCAGTGGAGATAGAATTATTTATAACGAAGACGGCACTGCCACCATAAAACTTTAAAAGACAAAAAAGCACGCATATAACGGCGAGCTTTACTAATTAGTTAAAATAAAAAACCCCTTGAATTAACAAGGGGTTTTGTTTATTTAAAAATTTTAAATACCTGTAAGTAATTTTACAATAACGTCCCAAAGTGGTTCAACGTTTATAAATACAGGAACGAAAATGAGTGCTATTATTGACATAAGTTTAATTAAAATGTTCATGGCAGGGCCTGCAGTATCTTTAAGTGGGTCACCAACAGTGTCACCGGTAATAGCCGCTTTGTGCGCGTCGCTACCTTTGCCGCCAAATACGCCGGATTCAATGTACTTTTTAGCATTGTCCCAAGCACCGCCAGAGTTAGCCATAAATATTGCAAGCATTGTTGCGCTAACAAGGCCGCCAATGAGTAAGCCGCCAAGACCTGCAACGCCTAAAATTAAGCCTGCAGCAAGTGGAGCAACAATTGCAAGTAAGCCTGGTGCAATCATTTCGTGAAGTGATGCTTTTGTAGAAATGTCAATACAACGGTTGTAGTCAGGGGCGTGTATGCCTTGTAAAATGTCAGGGTCGTTTTTAAATTGTGCTCTAACTTCTTCAACCATTTTGTTTGCCGCTTTACCAACGGAGTCAATAGTCATTGCGCCAAAAAGGAAAGGAAGCATACCGCCAACAAGCATACCAATAATAACGGTAGGGTTAGAAAGAGTAATTTCAGCACTTGTTGATTTAATAAACGATAAAACAAACGCAAGTGAAGTAAGTGCTGCAGAGCCTATAGAGAAGCCTTTACCAATAGCAGCGGTAGTGTTGCCAACAGCGTCAAGCTTATCAGTAATTTCACGAACTTCTTCTGGAAGGCCTGCCATTTGAGCAATACCGCCGGCGTTATCTGCAATAGGGCCGTAACCGTCAACGGAAACAGTGATACCAACTGTACAAAGCATGCCGACAGCGGCAAGTGAAATGCCGTAGCCCTCGCCAAAGAAATAAGCAAGAGCAATAACTAAAACGATGCAAATAGTTGTAAGGCAGGTAGATTTCATACCAATGCCAAGACCGGAAATAATGTTTGTGGCGTGGCCTGTTTGAGTTTCTTTTGCAATTTGCTTAATATACTTGTATTTATCAGACGTGTAAAGTTCAGCAACGCTACCAATAACGATACCAGCGCCAAGACCAGCAATTATACAAACTAAGAACTTCCATTCATTAAGGAAGAAAATAGATAAGAGAACTGATGCTAAAACAACTAACCCCGTTGCAATATACGTTGCTATGTTAAGCGCTAAGTGTGGAGCGCTCCATTTTTTAGAGCGAACGATAATTGTAGAAATTACCGAAGCTATAACACCAACTGCACAAATAAGAATAGGGAAAAGTAAGAACTTGTAACTATTAGCGTTTGCCTTAAAAGTAAATAACGCCATTGTAAGACAAGAAATAATTGAGCCGATGTAAGATTCCGTAAGGTCGGAGCCCATGCCTGCAACGTCACCAACGTTATCGCCAACGTTATCGGCAATAGTAGCTGGGTTTCTAGCATCGTCTTCAGGAATACCTGCTTCAAGTTTACCAACAAGGTCAGCACCAACGTCCGCAGCTTTTGTGTAAATACCACCGCCAACGCGCGCAAACAATGCAATAAGTGAGCAACCTAAACTATAACCCGTAAGGATTTGAACAGGGTAAGCAATATCTTTTGTTATAAGGTAAGTAACAAGGAAAATTGCAACTAAGCCAAAAAGACCAAAACCAGCAACAGCAAGACCAAGCACCGCACCACCGCTAAACGCAGTTTTAAGCGCGCCACTCATACCTTCTTTTTGTGCTCTTATAGCTGTTCTTGCATTAGCTTTTGTAGCAACTGACATACCAATAAAGCCTGCCGCTGCAGAGAAAAAAGCGCCAATAACAAAACAGATAGCGGCTTGCCAGCCAATGCCATCAGAGCCTTGGAAAGCAGGAATAAAACCTAAAACCGTTAAAAGAACGCCAACAAGCAAAACAAAAGGAATAATCAACTTATATTCGCGTACAAGGAAGGTAATTGCCCCATCGTGAATATATTTTTGTAATTCTTCCACTTTTTTATTGCCAAGGTTTAAGCGTGAAATTCTGCGGAATAAAACGAACACAAAACCTAACGTAATAACCGCCGCGGCGGCTGCAAGTGTTAATGAAATATATATTGTTTCTTGCATTTGTAAATTCTCCTTAAAGAATAATGTTTTAGCGAAAATATTAAATATATGTAATATGATATATAATATATCATAAAGGCTTAAATAAAGTAAAACAAAAACACCCACTTTTTTGCCTTTAAAAGACTGCGTTTTCACACAAATTTTAACTTTTATAAAAAAAGAGGCGCAAAATTTTTATATTTGTAAAAAATCAGCCCTTATTTTTAACTTTTTATAAAAAAAGACCTTAAAAATACATTAGTCTATTTTGTGGTTTTTATAATTAAAAACGGCTTGGATTTTTCCAAGCCGTTTTAGCAAGTAACAATTTTAATTCTTTTTAATTATGCGAGATTTTATAAATTTCCACAAGAACGTTCCAAAGCAAGCAACTAAAACAAGTGCCAAGCCTATACCGTCAGTTAAAAGTCCTGGTATAATTAAGAGTAAACCACCAACTGCGGCAAGTATTCTAAATGGCCACATAACCTTGTCAAACGCATAACCTTGCAAACCAACCGAAACGCCGAACATGCCAATAAGAGCTGTTACAACTGTTAAAATAACGTCATACCAAGCAGCATCAATAAAGAGCATTGATGGGTTAAGCGCAAATATATAAGGAATAATAAATGCGCCTATTGCAAGTTTAGATGCCGTAAATCCTGTTTTTAGCGGATTAGATTTTGCTATTGCAGAGCCTGCATAAGCGGCGAGAGCAACAGGAGGCGTGATATCTGCAACAATACCGAAGTAGAATACGAACATATGCGCCGCAAGCACTTCAATACCCATTTTTGTTAAAATAGGCGCGGTAATCGTTGCCATAATAACGTAGTTAGCGGTAGTTGGAACGCCCATACCTAAAACAATACAGCAAAGCATTGTTAAGAAGAGTGCTATTATAACTGATTTTTCCGCAAGTGGAACAATAAGAGTTATAAGTGTTGAGCCAAGCCCAGTCATAGCAACAACGCCGGAAATTATGCCTGCCATAGCGCACGCTACAACAACGCCAATAGAGTTGTTAGTACCGCCGCGGAAACCTTCGCCAACAAGTTTAAGGTCTAATGGACAATCTATTTTAAGTTTTCTTGTAAATACGGAACAAATTGTAGCAACCGCCATAGCAATAAATAATGCTCTTGACGTTGGAGACGTTGTAAGTATCATTGAAAAAACAAAGTAAGTTAAAATAGGAAGAATTGCAAGACCAAGGCTGATAAGCGAAGTTTTGATTTTTTGCTTATTTTTAGAAAGCAAGTTTTCAATGAGGTTAACGTCAAGTAAGCTTATAGCCATTGCAAACATTATAGCAAAACAAGCAGAAAGTGCAGGCGTGTAGCTATTCATACAAACAACGAGTGCAACTATAGGAATTAAAAGATAACCTTTCTTTAAAATTAATTTAAAGAAGTTAGGTATAGTTTCCTTTGGAAGACCTTTAAGCCCCATTTTTTTTGCTTCAAGGTGTACCATTATAAATATGCCGGCAAAATATAAAATTGCAGGAAGAATTGCGCAAACAACGATAGTTGAATATGAAAAACCTGTAATTTGGCTCATTAAGAACGCCGCTGCGCCCATAATAGGTGGCATAATTTGACCGCCCGTAGATGCCGCCGCTTCAACCGCTGCTGCGAATTCAGGGCGATACCCCGTCTTTTTCATAACTGGAATTGTAATTGAGCCAGAGCCTACAGTGTTAGCAACCGATGAACCTGAATACATACCCTCAAGCGCAGATGATATAACCGCAACTTTTGCAGGTCCACCCGCTGCAGAGCCAACTAAAGAATTGGCAAGGTCCACAAAGAACGTGCCAATCCCCGTTTTTTCAAGGAAAGAGCCAAAAATTATGAAGATAACAATAAAGCTTGAACAAACTGCAACAGGAGTAGAAAAAATACCGCAGTTGAGGTTGTAGAACAAGTTAAAAATCAAATTTCTAACAGTAGTAGCGGGGTTGTTTGAAAGTAACCATATTAATGCATAAATTATAAAACAACCAGCAACAACCATAAGCGGAATGCCTATTGCACGCCTACAAAGTTCAAATAAGCAAAGAATGCAAAGAATACCGATTATAATTTGTTCAAGTTCGATAACGCCACCCATATAAATAATTTCATTTTGGTTAATAACGTAATATAAGCAACAACCAAAAGAAATTACGGCAAGTAAAATATCGTACCAAGGTATGTAATTTTGCCTAACTGCATCTTTTTCACAAGCGGGGAATTTTAAAAAGCCAAGAACCATAATAAGGCCCAAGAACAATGGAAGTTTAGTAAACTCCGTCATACTTCCGCTTAAAAGTGAAACAATTAAAACGTAAACGGCAAACGCTATAAGTAATGCATTATACGCAATCTTAAAAGCTCCCGTTAAATTACGGCTTTTGCTATCTTTATCAAATTTTTTCATTAACTCTTCGGCAGACATAGCCTCTTCGTTAATGTTTTTACTTTCAAATTTTGTCATAATAATCCTTTATAATGCAAAGCGGGATGCTAAAATCCCGCTTTAATGTTTTTTGTTACGTTGTTTACTAAAAATTAAATTTCTGCAATATTTGGTACAGTCATACCTAATTCTTGGTAATATCTTGCAGCACCTGGGTGAACAGGAACGTTACCGATAGTAACGAAAGCGTATGCTGTATTCATTGTAGATTCAACATCGTGGCCGATAGAACCTTTGCTTTCCCACATTGCTTTTGTAATATTGTAAACAACTTCTTCACTTAAAGTGTTAGCAACAATGTAAGTTGCGCTTACGCCAATAGTTTTTATAGGAGCGTCAGCAAGAATAAAGCTGTATTGAGCGTTTGTAATAGGTTGTTTAGAGTAAACGTCATATTGACCATCAATTTGATTTGCTGCAATAAAGGCGTCCATAATATCTTCGTCTAAACCAAGCATATAAACGTTTTTAGCAACAGCAAGTTCAGTGATAGAAGTTGCAGGAGCGCCAGAAGTAAAGAAGAATACGTCAAGGTTGTTATCTTTCATAGCTTCTGCAGATTTAGCAACGGAAAGGTTTCTAATTTCAATATCGTTTTCAACGTCAACGCCGTATGCTGTTAAAAGTGCAAGAGCGTTTGCTTCAACGCCAGAGCCTACGTCACCGATAGATACTCTTTCTTTTACTTGAGAGCCTTTAAGGTCAGCAAGAGAAGTGATAGTTGCTTTATCTGTAACAATTTGAACAACTTCAGGATAAACTTGGCCAATGACAGAGAAATTTGTAATAGCGCCAGTTTGTTCAAAGTTGGCTGTTAAACCGTTGTATGCGTTAACCATAGTATCGTTTTGAACGATAGCCATTTTACAGTCTCCGTTGTTCATTGCTTTAAGGTTGGCAACAGAACCGCCAGTATCGCCAACAACGTTGAACTTGTAAGCTGTTTTATCAGCAAGTTGAGCTTGTAAACCGTTAGTAAAAGCGTAGTATGTACCGCCCGTACCGCCTGTGTAAATAGTAATAGTATTTGCGCATGCAGACATAGCCGTTACGCCAAGCAACATTACTACAGACATTAAAAGTGTAATAAGTTTTTTCATTATTATAAACTCCTTAATTTAAAATATACGTTTATTCTATCATAAAAATTGAGTTTTGAAAACCATATATTTAAAATTTATATAAAAAATATATCAAATTACTAAAATATTAACATTAGACGTAAGTTTATGTTGCGTTTTTTACAAAAAGTGTCTTTCATTGACAATTTTATTTTCTTTTGCTATACTAAAAAAGTAAAAAAGAGGTTATTATGACAACTGCTATTTTTGGTGCTATTGGTTTTATAATTGGCATTATAAACTACGGCTCTAAGGGAGCGGAAACAAAAAGTTTATATATTCCTATAATGTGTGCCTGCATAGGTATAGTAATAGGTGGCGTTATTGACGTTTTGGTAAACGCCGTAAAAGGAAAGAGGGGCACAAAGTGGGTGCTTGCCACTTTCTTTATTGTAACTTCGGTTTGTTTAGGTTTAACGTTTTATGCGTTTTTAACTAATTGGGCGTATATTTATTCAAAAGGACTAAATGAAGTTTTAGAAGGTAATATTTTATACGGTTTAATAAATATGATATTATTCCCTATAGTTATGTGCATTCAATTTTTTGCAACAGACGGCGGTTGTGAAGTTTCCTTAATAATCGGCTATGCGTTCAGCCTTGTTTACGCAATAATACTGTCGTTTTTATTCGGCTACTCAGACGTTGCTTCTTCTGCAAGCGACCACCAAGGCAAATACAAGGTAACAGTTGATGCAAAAACTGGAGTTGAAGTTGGGGAAAGGGTGCCTTTAGATGCATACACTGAAGCTTTTAAAGAAAACGCCCTTATAGTTTTATTTATAATTTTAGGAACGTTGCTTTGCCCGTTCTTAGCATATGGAATAGGCTATTTTATTTGCTTTAGGAAACTTTTAGAAAAGCTTCCGCCTTGGGTTTCTATTATAGCAGTAATAGCATTTACAGTTTTATGTTACGTTCTTTTAGGAAAGTTTGGTATATAATTAACGCACGCTACCAGCGTGCGTTTTTTGTTTGACAAACCACCTTATATTTGACACGGCTAAAAGTGAGTGTTATAATTATATTCATAAAAATCTTGTGAGAAAACGACTATGAAAAAGCGTAAAAAAGCTGGCTTATTTTTAATAGTTTTTTGTGCGGTTTTATTATTGACCGCAATTGTTCCGCTTGTAAAATTTTACACGGGATACAGGGTTTATAAAAATATAGAATACGGACAAGGCAAATTAAACGTAATTGACGTGTATATGCCAAACCGACAAAAAAGTAACGGAGTTATATTATTTATTCACGGAGGCTCCTGGTCTAGCGGAGATAAAAGCGAAGAAGATTTTAGGTGTAGGATTCTTGCTTCTAACGGCTTTATGAGCGCAACGCTAAACTATTCGCTTTATAGCCAAGAAACTGCAAGTGAATATTCCGTTTTTACAGTTCTTAATGAAATTGACCTTGCTTTAAACAAGTTAAAAGAGTTTGCTAGTTCAAGTGGGCAAAATATAAACAAAGTTGCGCTTTGTGGATATTCTGCAGGAGCGCATTTAGCAACGCTTTACTCGTATTCACGCACGGAAAGTGCGCCACTTAAAATTGCTTTTACTGCATCAATGGCTGGGCCTGTTGATATATCAACAAACGCTTGGAGCGAAGAATTAACCTCAAGTATAGCGTCAATCTTATTGCAAAAAGATATTAGCAAAGAAGACGTTTTAGACGGCAGCGTAAATGATATTTTACTAACAATTTCGCCAATATCGTATATATCAAAAAATAGCCCCCCAACACTTATTATTCACGGCGGTAAAGATGAGGTTGTGTCTATAAAAAACGCTGAGGCTTTAGTGCAAAAACTTACGGAAAATAACGTAGAGTTTAAATATTTTTATTTAGAAAATTCAACCCACGCTCTTATAGAAAACCCATTTAAACATATAAAGTTTTTAAACGAGCTTATAAATTATAGTAAAAAATATTTTACATAAAAAACGATAAAAAAATAGTTGCAAATAGCAAAAAAGTATAGTATAATTTTTACAAGTTAAATATTAAAGACGTTTTAGCAAATTTTTAGTATGCTTGCGTTAGTTTATTTAGAGAGTTGCCGTTTGGTGCAAGGCAATTAAACCGCAAAGCAGAATTACGTTTTTGCAAGTTGCTTTTTAGCCGTTTGGGCGCGTTATAGCCCGTAGTGATTTCACTCATGAGGCTCTATTTAGAGCAAACAGAGGTGGTACCGCGATATATTCGCCCTCTTGCACTTTACCGTGCAAGCGGGCTTTTTTTATGGCTCTATTACCATTAAGGAGATTTTATTTTATGCCTATAACCGATTTGTTAACAAAAAACTCCGCTTTTTATAAAGATGAAGTTTGTTTAGTAGAAATCAACCCTAAACTTGAAGAGAATAAGCTTATGACTTGGCGTGAATTTTCACTTATTCAAGCCACTTCAACCGAAGCTTTTCGTAGAGAACTTACTTGGGGCGAATTTCAAAAAAGTTCTAACCGCTTTGCTAACCTCCTACTTTCAAGGGGTGTAAAGAAAGGAGAAAAAGTTGCCATTTTACTTATGAACTGTTTAGAATGGTTACCTATTTACTTTGGCATATTAAAGGCTGGAGCAGTTGCCGTTCCGCTCAATTTTAGATACACTGGCGAAGAAATTGCTTACTGCTTAAACAAGGCTGACTGCGAGCATATAGTTTTCGGCCCTGAATTCGTTGGAAGAATTGAAGGAATATGTTACAAAACCAAAAATATTAAAACCTGGCTTTTTGTTGGCGAAGGTTGTCCTGTTTTTGCTGAAAGTTATGATAAATTAGTAACGTATTGCAGCTCTAAACTTCCTAATATTAAAATTGATGATGAAGATGACGGCGCAATTTACTTTTCGTCTGGCACAACTGGTTTTCCAAAGGCAATACTTCACTCTCACAAAAGTTTAGTTCACGCTGCTATCGTTGAGCAAAACCACCATAAGCAAACTAAAGAAGATACTTTCTTATGTATTCCGCCCCTTTATCACACGGGCGCAAAAATGCACTGGTTTGGCTCGTTAATGGCAGGTTCAAAAGCCGTACTTTTAAAAGGTACTGAACCAAAGTGGATTATTAAAGCCGTTGCAGAAGAAAAATGCTCTATCGTATGGCTTTTAGTTCCTTGGGCGCAAGATATTTTAGACGCTATTGATAGGGGAGATATAAACGTTAACGATTACGACCTTTCTAAATGGCGCTTAATGCACATTGGCGCTCAGCCCGTACCACCAAGTTTAATTAAGCGTTGGCTAAAAATATTCCCACACCATAAATACGATACTAACTACGGCTTGTCAGAGTCCATTGGCCCAGGTTGCGTGCATTTAGGTATGGAAAATATACACAAAGTTGGCGCAATAGGCAAGGCGGGCTACGGTTGGAAAACAATGATTGTTGATGAAAACCGCAACGCCGTTAAGCAAGGCGAAGTTGGCGAACTTGCCGTTTTTGGCGACGGTGTTATGAAATGCTACTATAAAGATGAAGAAGCCACAAAGGAAATTTTATCTAACGGTTGGCTTTACACAGGCGATATGGCTATGGAGGACGAAGAAGGCTTTATCTATTTAGTAGATAGAAAGAAAGACGTTATTATTTCAGGCGGTGAAAACATTTACCCCGTTCAAATTGAAAATTTTATTAGAAAGAACGAAGCGGTTAGTGACGTTGCCGTTATTGGCATACCAGATAAGCGTTTAGGAGAAGCAACCTTAGCCGTTGTTCAACTTAAAGACGGTGTAACTTTTACTGAAGAAGAACTTAACGATTACTGTTTAGAACTTCCAAGATACAAAAGACCTAAAAAGGTTATTTTTGCTACCGTTCCAAGAAACCCAACAGGTAAAATTGAAAAGCCAAAACTTAGAAAGCAATACGGTAGTGAAGGCTTAGTATCTAAACAAAACGAGTTATAATATTACGGAGAAACTTATGAAAAAACTAATGCTTGGCAACGCGGCAGTTGCCCAAGGTGCTTATGAGGCAGGCGTAAAAGTTGTATCTTCTTACCCTGGCACTCCAAGCACGGAAATTACTGAAAATATTGTTAAATACGAAAACGTTTACGTTGAGTGGGCGCCTAATGAAAAGGTTGCCGCAGAAACTGCAATAGGCGCATCTATTGCGGGCGCGCGTGCAATGAGCTGTATGAAACACGTTGGCTTAAACGTTATGGCTGACCCCGTTTTCACCGTTAGTTACATTGGCGCAAACGGCGGTTTGGTTTTTTGCGTTGCAGACGACCCGGGAATGCACTCTTCACAAAACGAGCAAGACTCAAGGCACTATGCAAAGGCTGCTAAAATTCCAATGTTAGAGCCGTCTAATTCAAGCGAGTGTAAAGAGTTTACAAAATTTGCTTTTGAATTAAGTGAAAAGTATGATACTCCTGTATTTATAAGACTTTCAACAAGAGTTTCGCACTCACAAAGTTTAGTTGAAGAAGGCGAGCCTATTTCCGCGCCTTTAAAACCTTATGAAAAGAATATTCAAAAGAACGTAATGATGCCTGCAAACGCAATAAGTAGGCACGTTGTTGTTGAAAAGCGCGAACAAGATTTAAGGGAATTTGCAGAAAGCACTTCGCTTAACACAGTAGAAAACAACGGTGCAAAAATTGGCGTTATAACTTCGGGCATTGCTTACGAATATGCAAAAGAAGCACTTGGAAACAAGGCAAACTACCTTAAATTGGGTATGGTTTACCCACTTCCAACACGCCTTATAGAAAATTTTGTTAAGGGGTTAGAAGAAGTTTATATTATTGAAGAGTTAGACCCGTTCATTGAAGAGCACGTTAAAGCGCTTGGAATTAAGGTTATTGGCAAAGATAAATTTAGTTTACTTGGCGAATATAACCAAAGCTTAATTAAAAAAGTTGTTTTAAATGAAGAAGTTAAAAATTTAACTACTAATTTAGAACTTCCTAAACGCCCACCCGTTATGTGTGCAGGCTGTCCGCACAGAGGAACTTTCTACGTTCTTAACAAACTTAAAGTTACGGTTAGTGGCGATATTGGTTGCTACACTTTAGGCGCGGTTGCTCCGCTTTCAAGCGTTGATACAACTATTTGTATGGGCGCATCAATTGGCGCGGCGCATGGTATGGTTAAGGCAAGGGGCGAAGATTTTTCTAAAAAGTTAGTTGCCGTTATTGGGGACTCTACTTTTATGCACTCTGGTATAACCGGGCTTATAGACGTGGTTTACAACAAAAATAACAACACCATTATTATTTTAGATAACTCTATAACGGGTATGACGGGACATCAAGAAAATCCAACCACAGGCTTAACTATTAGAAACGAGCCTACAAAATCAGTTGACCTAGTTGCACTTTGTAAAGCAGTTGGCGTTGAAAGAGTTAGGGTTGAAGACCCGTTTGACGTTAAGGGTTTTGAACTTGCAGTTAAGGAAGAATTAAACGCAAACGAGCCTTCGGTTATTATTGCACGCCGTCCTTGCGCACTCCTTAAAGGCGTTAAGTATGACGGCAAATATACCGTTAACGAAGAAAAGTGTCGTTCTTGCAAAATGTGTATGAAACTTGGTTGCCCAGCAATTACTTATGTTAACGGCAAGGCAAAAATTGACCCAACACAATGCAACGGTTGCGGGCTTTGCGTAAACGTTTGCCCATTTGGTGCTATTGAAAAGGAGGCTAACTAATGAATACAAGCGTAATGATTGTTGGTGTTGGCGGACAAGGCACTTTGCTTGCAAGTAGAATACTTGGTAACGTTGCAATTAAATGTGGCTATGACGTAAAAGTTTCGGAAGTGCACGGTATGAGCCAACGCGGTGGTAGCGTTGTAACTTACGTTAAATACGGCAAAGTAGTTTCTTCGCCTATAATTGATAAAGGCGAAGCGGACGTTATTTTGGCGTTTGAAAAATTAGAGGCAATAAGGGCTTTACCTTTTTTAAAAATAGGTGGAAAAATTATTTTAAACAATAGGGAAATTGCTCCAATGCCCGTTATTACTGGGGCTTGTGAGTATCCACAAGGCATAGTTAAGGAACTTTCTTCAAAAGCAAGCGTAACTTCACTTGACGCACTTAACATTAGTTTAGAAGCGGGCTCAATTAAAGCGGTTAACGTTGTTTTAATTGGCGTTTTAGCAAAAACTATGAGCATAGAAAAACAAGTTTGGTTAGAAGTTATTAAGGAAACAGTTCCACCAAAATTTTTAGAACTCAACCTTAAAGCGTTTGAACTTGGATACAGTTACGGTGGCTAATATGAGCAAAAAGTTAAAAACCGTACTTATTTTAACTTATATTGTTTTATCAATAGGCGTATTTGGGGTTATGCTAATTGTTCCGTCGTTTAGGGAAGTGTTTAAAAAACTTTCAACGGATATACCTTATATTATGGGCTTTATTAAATTTGCTCTTTTAGCAACGGCGGGCGAACTTATTGCTTTGGCTATTGCAAAAAGAGAGTTTACTTTACCCGTTAAAGTGTTTTGGCGCTTTATAATTTGGGGCTTTATTGGCATATGGATAACTTTTATGATGAAAGTTTATTCTACGGCGGTAAATTCTTTAATGCAAGCGGGCTTGTTGATAGGTGGAAACAATAAATTTTTAAGTGCACTTTTTACAAGCGTTCTTATGAACACAAGTTTTGGGCCGACCTTTATGGCAGTGCATAAAATTACGGACAAAATGCTTGAACTTTTTGCTAAAAAGCAAAAGGTTACTTTATCCGCAATAATTACGGGTATTGATTGGTCTAATTTTTGGGGCTTTACAATTTTAAAAACCGTACCGTTATTTTGGATACCTATGCACACCGTAACTTTTTTACTTCCGGCGGAGTATCAAGTTATGATGGCGGCGGCACTTTCCGTGGCGCTTGGCGTAATATTAAGTTTAGGCAATAGAAACAAGAAAGGAGCATAAAATGCCAGTTAGAGATAAAATTGAAACAATGCCAAGGCAAGAACTTAAAAAACTTCAAAGTGAAAGGCTTGTTTGGCAAGTAAAAAGAATGTATGAAAGGGTAGAGTGTTTTAAAACCCGTATGGACGAAAAAGGTCTTAAGCCCGAAGATATTAAAGGCGTTGAAGATTTACACAAACTTCCTTTTGCCTACAAAAAAGATTTAAGAGATTATTACCCTTACGGCTTGTTTGCAGAGCCGCTTACTAACATTAAAAGAGTTCACGCTTCAAGTGGCACTACGGGTAAAAGAATAGTTGTTGGCTACACCGAAAACGACCTTGAAATGTGGGCAAATTGCGTTGCAAGAATGCTTGAAGGCATAGGCATTACAAAGGACGATATTTTCCAAGTTGCCTTTGGCTACGGCTTCTTTACGGGCGGTTTTGGCTTACACGCAGGCGCGGAAAAAATAGGCGCAACGGTAATTCCAATATCTTCAGGAAACACGGCACTTCAAATTCAAACTATGATAGACTTTAAGGCAACCGCAATTTGTTGCACTCCGTCGTACGCTATGTATCTTGCCGAAGAAATTGAAAAGGCAGGCGTTAAAGACCAATTATCTTTAAGAGTTGGCGTTTTTGGGGCAGAGCCTTGGAGCGAATCAATGCGTAAAGAAGTTGAAAATAAACTTGGCATTAAAGCCTACGATATTTACGGTCTTTCCGAAATTTTAGGCCCAGGCGTTGCTTGTGAATGTGAATATCAATGCGGTATGCACGTTTGGGAAGATAATTTTATTGTTGAAATTATTGACCCCGAAACGCTTGAAGTTTTACCAGAAGGCTCTACGGGCGAACTTGTATTTACAACCATTACAAAAGAAGGCTTTCCTGTAATTAGATATAGAACAAGGGATATTTGCTCACTTGAATACGCGCCTTGTAAATGCGGTAGAACGCACCTTCGTATGAACAAGCCAAGCGGTAGAAGTGACGATATGTTAATTATTAGAGGTGTAAACGTATTCCCATCACAAATAGAAGAAGTGCTTATAAATATTGGCGAAGGCAAAATTACGCCTAACTATTTAATTAAGGTTGATAGGGTAAACAATAACGACACGTTTGATTTAGAAGTTGAAATGAGTGAAGACCTTTTTGCAGACGACTTAAAGACTATTGCCTTAACCGAAAAAGAAATTAGTGAAAAACTCCGCTCCGCATTAGGGCTTGGCGTTAAAGTACACCTTGTTAACCCAAAATCTATTGCAAGAAGTGAAGGCAAGGCTAAAAGAGTTTTAGACTTGCGCAAAATTTAAGGGGGATTAAATTATGATAGTTGAACAAATATCGGTTTTTGTTGAAAATAAAGAAGGCAGGCTTTTAGAAATTGCCGAATTGCTTGCAAGTAACAATATAGATATATCCGCACTTTCTCTTGCCGATACTGATGAATACGGCGTACTTCGTATGATTGTTAGTGACCCGTATAAAGCAAAAGACGCACTTTTAGCACAAGGTATTATTGGTAAAGTAACGGACGTTTTAGCCGTTTCAATTAGCGATGAGCCGGGCGGATTTGCCGCGTCTTTAAAGCGCATTACGGAAAACGGAATTTCTATTAAATATATGTACGCTTGCGTTTCACACCAAAAGGGCAAAGCGCTTATGATTTTATCCGTTTCCGACCTTGAAAAAGCAGAAGAAATTGTTTCTTCTAACAAAGATGACGTTGCTCCAACGGAAATCTATCGTTTAGAAGGAAAGAAATAAAAGGCGCTTAAGATGAAAAAAATTACAACTTGCATTTTTCTAATTTTACTAATGCTTTTTTCACTTGTAGCTTGTACGAGCGATAGCCTAAACGAGCCTACCGTAACAGTTGATAGTAATGGATACGTTGTTATAAACGGAATAAAAACCGAATACAAAGTGGAACAAGAGCCCGAAATCGCCATAATTGATGGTTATATTGCAATAAACGGCGTAAAAAGTAAATATAAAGTAGAAACCACGCCAACCGTAACAGTTGATAGTAATGGATACGTTGTTATAAACGGAATAAAAACCGAATACAAAGTAGAACAAGAGCCTGAAATAACGGTAATTGACGGTTATATTGCAATAAACGGCGTAAAAAGTAAATATAAAGTAGAAACCACGCCAACCGTTACCGTTGACAGTAACGGTTATGTTGTTATAAACGGAATAAAGACCGAATATAAAGTGGAACAAGAGCCTGAAATAACGGTAATTGACGGTTATATTGCAATAAACGGTCAAAAAACAGAATATTTGGTTAAAGAAAGCCAAGAAGAAAGTGGTAAAACGAACGCTAAATATATGCATCTTTCTTTTGATGACGTAACTTTGTGTTTTCAAAATTTAACAACGCAAAATTATGAAAGTTTGTTTGAAGAGCCTTTTTTTGCAAACTTAAAAAGCTTGCACAATGAATATGGTGCCAAATTTAGTTTATTCACATACAATTCCACATTAAATAATGTTCCAAACAAATATGCAAGCGAATTTATAGAAAGTAGCGATTGGTTAAAAATAGGGTTTCACTCAAATTCAAGTGGATTTAGTTTGGCAACTTCTACTTATGCGCAAGGCGAAAGTTATTGGAATACTTTTGTTAATAACGTAGAAAGAGTTTGCGGAACAACAAGCAGTTTAGATAGAATGCCTCGTCTAGAATATTTTGCAGGTTCAAAAGACGCGTTGCTTGGCATGAAAAACGCAAATTTAGGCGCGATGGGTTTTTTGAGTGCAGACGACAATAGGTTATCATATTATTTTAACGATAGTGTTATGACTTATTTGTATGATAACGACTATATTATAGATAGTGGAAACAATTTACTGTTTTTATCTACAGACATACGCGGAGATTGGTTCTATAATTTTACTACTAACAACGTGTATAGAAAACCACTTAAAAATAACGTATTAAGCGAACTAGAATATAGAAACAATAACAATGCTTTTTTGAGTTCGTTTGAAAGTTTAATAATTTTTACGCACGAGTGGCTTGTTTATAATGGAACTACAGTTAACAGTAAAATAGAGTGTATTTTAGGCGCGTGTGAATTTGCAAAAGAGAACAGTTTAGAATATGATTTTCCACAAAATAGAGTTTATGAAAATTGTGGCAAAGAAAGCTTGTTTAATGTTAGCTAAAAAAGCGGAGTTTTGAACTCCGCTTTTTTGGTTTAATAATATATTTTTTAATCCGTCATAATAACGGTGTTGTTTAAATTGCGCATATCGCTTTTTACTTGCGTGCCATTTTTAATATCGCGTTTTTTAGTAATTTTCCAAAGCGTTAAGCTATAAGGGTTGCACGGTTTTTCTAACGCGTAGTTTCCGTCTTCTTTTGTAAGTGTAAACTCGTTTGTTTTAGTTAATTTGCCGTTATAATTAGTAGAAAAACAGTTGTTAGTGTTTTCGTCTATAACGTATTCTTCTACGTTATATTCGCCGTCTTTTAAACCAATAAAGCTAAAACTTGCTTTTCTTTTAACGTCATAAGTGTTGGCAAATAACACGCTAAATTCGGTGCGCTCTTTATTAGTAGTTGCAACTGCGCCAAAGTGGCGGTTACAAGCAATAGGCATTTCATAATCATTAAGCATTGTTAAGAGTTTAATTGAAAAGCCGTTTGGCGTAATTATATACTCGCCGTCCTTTTTAATAAGTTGGGTAAAGCCCATTTGAATTTCAGGGTTATGCCAACTACACCAAGGGAAAGCGTACACATTATTAAGCCTTGCAGTATTTATTAAATGAGCAACCGTACCGCAAGCATTTTTTAAGTTGGCGCTAATTTCAGGCGAGTCGTACCAAAAACCTAACTCGTCAACAAAAATAGGTTTACTTGGAAGCCCAAGCTCCTTAATTTTTTGGTTATGCCTTAAAACGTAAAGCTCAACTTCTAAAAGATTAGTTGAATAAACGTGGAAAGAGTAATAGTCAATAACGCGCTTGCTTTTTGGCAAAAGCGCTAATTTTTCTAAAAACAATTCCCAGCTGTCAATCAACTCGTAACCGCAAGCAGGTGCATAACCGCCAAACTTTAACGGCTTTTTATAGTTGTGCTTTTTGTTTAACTTTTTAACAATTTGACCTATTACTTCGTAAAGTTTAACAACTTCGTCAATAGTTAGTCCGCCAAAAGGAGAAGACTGAGGCTCGTTACAAGGCTCAATATATACAATGTTTGGGCACAACTCTTTATAGTATTCTATAATTTTTGTAATTGCATTAACGTAACTATCAAACGTAATAACATCGTCAAACAACTCGCGCTCGTATCTACCTATTGAAAGTAAAACCTCTTCACTATTATTTGCGTTTTCAGTAATATAATCAATAAAACTAACGCCGGTTGGTCTAACCCTATACCAGTCGTAATTATAATACCTATCTTCTAACTTAATTTTATGCTCGCCAATTTTATAGTCCCAAAAAAATTCGTTTGTCTTATAGTCCCAAACTTCGTCAAGCGTAATAAAAGTTCTAACAATTTTTGACTTTACTACATTGTTGTTATAAAAAGTAGGAGCACCTTTTGGTGCGGGGTAGCGTAATGTTGTTGATGTGTAAAGTTCAGGGCGATGCCACTTTTTTAATTTTTTATTTACTAAAATATCCATTTTTTACTCCTGTTCAAAGTATTCGCTTGGAAGAACTCCAACGTTTTCTTTAAAAAATCTACTAAAATGGCTAATATCGGAAAAGCCAGAGTTAAACGCCGTTTCACTAACCGAGTATAAGCCAGAAGTTAAAAGTTCTTTTGCGCGCTTTATTTTTAAATTGTTTATATACTTAATAGGAGATACTCCGTAAAACGTTTCAAACAATTTTCTTAAATAGTTGGCGCTTATACCGCAAAGTGAACTTAAATGTTCAACGCTTATTAGCTCTTTTGTATAAAACTTGTGTATGTGCTCTATTGCAGGTTTTAATAAATCTTGTTTTGTTTTAGGCAAATACGGTACGCTTTGTACGCGGTAAAGTTCGTATAAAATTTTGTAAAGTGAAGACATTACTTTATATTCTCTGCCGTCCATAACTCTTTGCCAAGCCTTTTCCGCGCTTTGATACGCTTTTATAACTTCATCTACGTTGCGAACACATTGAACAAACGGCTTGTAAGGCGCATCTTCAAAGCATTGAAAATTTATGCAGTATACGTCACCCGGCTCGGTGCCAGATGCCGTATAACTTGAATTTTTTGGCAAGTATATAATTTCATTTTCCCTAACCGTGTAAGAAGAGCCATCGCTAAAAGTATAGGTTTTTGCGCCCTTGCAGTTAAACACAAGCCCGTGTGAAGTCCTATTTTTATGTACCGCCGAGCCTTCGCCTGCGCGTACGCGACACGCCAAAACGATTTGTGAAATTATTTTTCTTTTAACAAAATAGTCAATCATTTTTTATTATCCTTAAATTTATTATAAGGTTTTGTGTTGAATTAGTCAAATAAAAACTAAATGGTCAATGAAATTTTTTAAAAAATTTATTATAATAAAAGTACCTTAATAAAAAGGAGTTAAAAAATGTTTAAAACTTTAGAGCAAGATAGACCATTTATTGAAAACAAATTCCACATTGTAGGCGAGCCTTTCAAACCGCTTGGGCGTTGGAATTACCACGGCTATGCGTATGATGAATCTACGGGCTTAACTGATGAGCAAATACAAGAAGGTTTAAAAGCGTTAAGCGAAAGCATAAAAAACGAATCTCACCCCGTGCAAAAGGGCAAGTGCTTTGCTTACGTTTTAGACAATACGCGCATTGATATTAACGAGCACGACTATTTTATTGGTATGTGGACTTGGGCAAGGCCTTTAACTCCATATTGTAGGTGGGGTTGGGAAACTGAAAAGGAATGCCCAGAGGCAGTTGAAACTCTTGATAAATACGAATATTCAGGCGTTGCGTTTGGTAGGCTTGACTATGACCATACCGTGCCAGATTGGGACTCTTTATTAGAACTTGGTTTTCCTGGCATTTTACAAAGACTTCACGATAATTATAATGAAATTGTTAAAAACGGCGGTGCTACTCAAAAGCAAACGGAAATGTACAAAGGTTGCGTTATTGCTTATGAAAGCATTGTTCGCTTTATTGATAGGCTTTATAAATACGCTCTTACAAAAACGCACGCCAAGGCTAAAACTTACGCCGAGTGTTTAAAAAACTTGCGTGACGGTGCGCCTACAAACACTTACGAAGCGTTGCAACTTATTTGGCTTTACTTCTTTATTGGCGAGCATATTGACAATTACCAAGTGCGTTCACTTGGTTTTGGTTTAGACTCTTCTGTTTATCCTTTCTTTAAAAAAGATATGGAAAGCGGTAAGTTTACAAAAGAAGAAATTAGAGAGTTTTTAGCGTACTTCTATATGCAATTTTCCGCTATTGGCAACTATTGGAATCAACCAATGTACCTTGGCGGTAGAGATAGAAACGGCAATACGAGAGTAAGCGAACTTTCTTATATTATGCTTGACGTTTACGACAAGTTAGATATTCACAATCCTAAAATTCAAATAAGGGTTGCAAACAACACCCCAAAGGACTTTGTTTATCAAGCACTTAAAATGGTGCAAACGGGCAACAAGAGTTTGGTATTTTGTAACGATGAAATGATTACAAAATGCTTAATGAGTAAAGGTGCAACTTATGAAGACGCTATGGACTCATTAATTAGCGGTTGCTACGAATACGGCATTAAAGACGGTGGCGTTGCAATTTCCGGCAACCTTACAAACGTACTTAAAGCGGTTTCACTCGTATTTGAAAACGGCTATGATAGTTATTCACAAAAGCAAGTTAGTATAAAGACGGGCGAACTTGAAGAATTAAAAACTTTTAAAGATTTCTACAACGCCTTTTTAGCACATATTGAATACACTACCGATGATTATTTAACTGCACTTAATAAACTTGAGCCTGGCATTGCCGATATTAACCCATCGCTTTTATTTAGCGGTGCAAGCAAGCGTTGTTCAAAAACTATGACGGACGCTTTAGATAACGGGCTTAATAACGGCTCGGGCATATCACTTTCAGGGCTTGGTACGGCGGTTGACGCGTTAATGGTTGTTGAAGACCTTGTGTACAACAAAAAAATTGTAACTTTACAAGAACTTAAAACTGCACTTGATAATAACTGGGTAGGCTACGAAGCACTCCGCCACAAAGCGCTTAACTGCAAGCATAAATACGGCAGGGGCGATGAAAAGGCGGATAATTACGCAGCGTCTATTGTAAGGTTTTACCATAAACTTATTGCAAACAGAAAAAATGCACACAACTGTGGTTATGGCTTAGAAATTCACTCTGCACGCGGTTTTATTAGCCACGGTTTAAAAACTTTGGCTACTCCTGACGGCAGAAGAGCAGGCGAAGAAACTTCTAAAAACGCATCACCACACGCAGGCTCCGACACTCAAGGTGTTACGGCCTTAATAAATTCCGCAACTACTATTGATACCGCAATTGTAACAACGGGCTTTTGTTTAGACGTAACTCTTCACCCAACTTCAGTTCAAGGCGAAAGCGGAGTTGACGTTTTATACGGCGTAATGCGCACCTATATGGATAAGGGCGGTCAAAGCATACAATTTAACGTGTTTGATGCTGACTTACTTCGCGATGCGCAAGCACACCCAGAAAAATACGAGAACTTACAAGTTCGCGTTTGCGGGTGGAACGTTTTATGGAACAATATGCCAAAGAGCGAGCAAGATATGTACATTTTACGCGCGGAAAGCCTTAATAAATAATGGAAATTTTAACTCAAAAACGAGCTATTATCGGCGAAGGCCCCATTTGGAATGAAGTAGAGCAAAAACTTTACTATACAAACGGATTTGAAAAGGAAATTTGCGTTTATGACTTTTTAACAAAAGGCATAAGCGCAATAAAACTTTCATTTGGCGTTAGCGCAATAGCGTTTGATAAGCAAAACAACTTAATAGTTGCGCACAACGGTGGCGTTGATATTTTAAATAAAGACGGAACGTTAAGGCCTATTTATAATAAGTCTAAATACTCGATAACAAATTGTAACGATATGAAAGTTTCGCCAAATGGCGATATTTACGTTGGCACAATAAGCACAAAACGAAAAGTTCAAAATGATAGTGAACTTAACGGTAAGCTTTATAAAATTTCAGCAAACGGCACCGTTACAATGCTACTTGATAATTTAAGCTTGTCTAACGGATTAGACTGGTCTATTGATGAAACAAAATTTTATCACACAGATAGTGACAAAAGCCAAATCAAAGAGTATAATTACGTTAAAGAAACAGGTGAAATTATTTACACGGGTAGAAGCGTAATAGTAAACGGAGTTGACGGGCTTACCATTTCTAAAAACGGCAATATTTACGCAAGTTGCTGGGCGCGTGGTTTTGTTGCGGTCATAGATACTGCTAAAATGGAACTTATAAAAACCATTAAAATACCTTGTCAAATTCCAACAAGTTGTGCTTTTTGTGGGCCTAACTTAGATTTATTAGCCGTTACAACGGCAAGTTTTAACCAAGATATAACAATAGATAAAAACGCGGGCTTTACCTTAATAGCAAACGTAAATGCACAAGGAAGAAAGCCTTATCGCTTTGGAGAAAAAAATGATTAACAAGTTAAAAGGGCTAAAAACAATTTTACTATCACTACTCGTAATGGCTATATGGGGTGTTTTATATCCTTTTGTAAAAATAGGATACGAAGCGTTTTCAATAAACGGAAGCGATATTCCAAGCATTTTAATGTTTGCTGGCGTAAGATTTGCTATTTGCGGTTTAATATTATGTGCGATAGCGTTTTTTAAAAAAGACAAAATAGAAGCGCCTAAAACAAAAATAGTTGGCATTATTTTGATAATAGGTTTATTCGCAATAATTTTGCATTATTCTTTTACTTACATAGGTTTAAGTTCAACCGATAGTTCTAAAACGGCGCTTATAAAACAACTTGGCGCACTTTTATACGTTTGCTTTGCCTTTTTGTTTTTCAAAAGTGAAAAATTTAGCGTTTTAAAAATAGTGGGCGCAATTATAGGCTTTTTAGGTATAGTTGCAATCAATTTTAACCCAAACGGAATATCTTTTACAACGGGCGATATTTTAATTATTTTAGCGTCTATTTGTTTAGTAGTATCTAGCATTTTAAATAAAGTTATTGCTAAAAAAAATTCTCCGTTTTGGATAAACGGCATTTCTCAATTTTTTGGCGGAATAGTTTTAATAATAGTTTCGCTTTGTTTGGGCGGAAGTATGCTTACGTTTAATTTAAAAAGCACGTTAGTGTTTAGTTTTATTTGCACGGCAAGTATGGCAGGCTACGTTTTATGGAACTACGTTTTAAAAACGGCGGACTTGTCTAACCTTTTTATAATTAAGTTTGCAGAGCCTTTGTTTGCTTGTGTTTTTGGTGCAATACTACTTAAAGAAGATATATTTAAATGGCAATATTTAATAGCTTTTATACTTATTTCGGTTGGCATAGTTTTAGGCAACCGTACTAAAAAGGAAAAGAAAAATGAAAGCAAAAATATTTGAAATTAAGCGTTTTGCCGTTCACGATGGTGACGGAATAAGAACAACCGTATTTTTAAAAGGTTGCCCCTTAAAGTGCGTTTGGTGCCATAATCCAGAAGGGCTTACGGCAAAAACGGAACTTGCTTATTATGCGCACAAATGCGTAAACTGCGCGGAGTGTTTAAAAGTTTGCCCAACTGGCGCACATTTTATAGAAAACGGCATTCATAAATTTGACCGCTCTAAATGCACCGCTTGCGGTAAATGCGTTAGCGAGTGTTTAGGTGGCGCTCTAACGCTTTACGGTAAAGACTATACGGTGGGCGAGTTGTTGCCACTACTTATTGCGGACAAAGATTTTTATGCGCACTCAAACGGTGGCGTTACAATATCTGGCGGAGAGTGTTTATTGTATGCTGATTTTTGTTTAGAACTTTTAAAAGAACTTAAAAAAAGCGGTATAAACACGGCGGTTGACACTTGCGGTTTTATTCCCAAAACCGCTCTTGAAAAGGTTTTACCATACACAGACACTTTTTTATACGATATAAAAGCGTATGACGAAAGCGTGCATATAGACTGTACCGGTTATAGCAACAAGCAAATTCTTGAAAACTTAAAGTTTTTAGACGAAAGCGGTGCAAAAATTGAAATTCGTGTGCCATACGTTCCAAATTTTAATGATAATCAAATAGATAAAATCGGTAAGTTTTTAGCCAAGTTAAAAAATATAACAAAGGTTAGGGTTTTGCCATACCACAACTATGCAGGCTCTAAATACGATAGTTTAGGCTTAAAAAACACCCTTCCTTTAACCGTGCCAACCAAACAAGAAATTGACGCGGCTATTAAAAAATTAAAAGAATACGGCTTAAACGCTATGTAAAAATTAAAGCGCAAAAGTAATTATTGCTTTTATGCGCTTTTTTTGTTATAATAATTAAAATGAAAACGTTTAGTGATATGTTAAAGATAAGCGAAAGCGAACAAATTTTAATAGATAGTAAAACTAATATAGTAACCTTTCCCTCGCGCGTAAAAATATTAAAGGATAAGTTAGAATATAACGCTAAAACAAAAAGCGCCATCTATATTATTAGTAGCGCACTTAAAATGAAAAGCGATATAGAGCCAAAACTTTACTATGAAAGTAACGGCGAAAGTTACGAAGTGTATTTTGGCGGGGTAGTTTGCGTAAACAAAACGGAAAGTGAAGTTATAGGCGATATAACCTACGCTATAAACTTAGTTAATAAAGGCATTAAAGAAGTGTATTTTTGCACCGTTGATTTTAACGAAAGTGGGAACTATTTTTCTTCCGCAATAGGCAAAATGGACACAAGGCAAATTATATATAACAACGGAATTAGGGCGTTTAAAGATAGCATTAAAGAAAGGGTTGTTTTAATGAAAGCCGTTAAAGAGTTTAATAAAAAATTGCAAACTCTCAAACGCTTTACCTTTAATTTTGGCAACGCTTTTGGCGGAATTAAAAAACTTGCAATTAATTTTGACGGCGACATTTTAATAAAATCTAACAGCGGAAGGCGCATTGATTTTACGCCTACAAAAGAAGAAGTTTTAGCGGAACTTGAACTTTTTTGCTTGCCTGAGTGGAATAGTAAATATAACTCAAACCCTACTCCAACGCTTGAAAACGCTTGGACAATTACGCTTAAATTAGACGGTGAAGAGTTAGAGTTTACCGGGCTTGACGATTATCCAAAAACTTGGCAATTTGTTGAGTATTTTATAAAAAAATACGGTGGCTTTGAAGAAATAAAAGAATAAAAAAGACGGCTAGTTAGCCGTCTTTTATTTTTATTTAATTAACCACGTTTATTGGGTTGCCGTTTAAAAAGGCGCTTATATTTTTTGCAACCAATTCTACAACACGTTGCCTACATTCTGTAGGTGCCCAAGCAATGTGCGGTGTAAAGGTTACGTTTTTAAGCCCATATAAAACACAGTCGCTTTGCATTGGTTCTACGGTTAAAACGTCTAAATAAGCGTGTGCTATAGTATCGTTTTCAAGTGCAGTTTTAAGTGCAGGCTCATCAACAACTCCACCGCGTGCCGTGTTTATTAAAACGGCACTCTTTTTCATTAAAGAAAGGCTTTCGCTATTTATAAAGCACTTCGTGTCTTCATTAAGAGCACAATGCAAAGTAATAAAATCGCTATTTTTTAAAAGAGTTTCTTTATCAACTTGCTTATACGGCATATCTTTTTTTGTGCGGTTGTAAACTAACACGTTCATATTAAATGCCGATGCAATTTTGCAAACTTCACGCCCAATGTTGCCGTAACCTACAACGCCAATGGTTTTGCCTGCAAGTTCAACAAGCGGAATATTAAAGTAACAAAAAGTTTTGCTTTGCTTCCATAAACCTTGCTTAACAGTTTGGTCGTATTCGCTAACCTTATTAGTATAGTTCAAAATAAAAGCAAAAACGTGTTGAGCTACGTCGCTAGTAGAGTAGTTAGGAACGTTACAAACAACAATTCCTTTTTCTTTGGCGTAAGCCGTATCAACGTTGTTAAAACCCGTTGCCGTTAAGCCAATGAACTTTAAGTTAGGGCATTTGTCAATAAGTTCTTTATCAAAAACAGTTTTGTTGCAAACAACAATGTCGCTGTTCTTTACTGCCATAGCCACTTCGTTTTTAGGCAAAATGTCGTAATAATCTACCGCTCCAAATGCGTCAAAACAACTTAAGTCAAGGTCTCCGTTAGTAAATGAAATTTTATCAAGTACAGTAATTTTCATATTCGTCAAATGTAAATTAAGAGTTTGCGCCGTTGTTAAGTACGCTTGTCATCATAAAGCGTCCGCCTAAATTTTCAATAGTAATATCGTAGTTGTTACCGTCAATAGTAGCGCTCTTTTGAATAGTTTCAAAAGCACTAGAGTCAAGGAAAACGTTACTTGAAAGTTCCATAAACCTACCGTTTTTAATTTTGCCAAATACGGCTTTAACAATGTATTCGCCTTCAGTTACGTCAGGAATTACAACGTTACTATTGCCAACGCAAATAGTTTCTTGCTTGTTGTAAGTAAAGGTGTTAAATACGCCTTCCACTTCAACGTCTTTTGCGCCTGTAAGGTAAACTTTAATGCCGTAAGTTTCGCCACTTTGAAGTAAAATATGTTTAGGAACAGTTATTGAAACGTTACTAAAATCAAACTTGCCGTTAGTTACTGCAAACGTGCCTTTTGCCGCATTTTCAAGGTTAACTAAGCCCGCACCTTCTTCAAGTTTAGGCATATTCTTTCTAATCATACGCTCAAAAGTTGTGTAGTAAGTACGGCAGTTAGAAACAAAGTCTTTAGTGTCTTGTACAATTTTATCTTTTAAATCGCTAACGCCTTGTGCGTTAAAGTCGTAGTTAAACGCCGCGTTAAATTGGGCTTGAACCATTGCATTTCTTTGAGTTTTTGCAGTTTCGTTATAAGTGTAAAGTTCGCCCGCGCCAAAACCGCTAATAGTAAGGCCGTTTTCTACCATAAAATCAAAACATAAACTCATAGTAGATTGTGTTGGAGCGTTATTTTCTTCGCCACCATTAGGGGCAGTTTCGCCTTCTCCACTTGGTGCAGATTCAACGCCACCGCTCGGTGTAGATTCAACGACACCGCCTGATGAGCCGCCACCATGATAGCCGTAAATTGAAGTCTTTATACCGCCGCTAATAAGTTTGCCAAAGTCGGCACTTCCTTGCACAGGGAAAGGAATAATAGGAATCTCAGTAAAACATAAGAATTCGTAATCTGCGTTATTTGCATATTCTTGGAATTCGGTGTATGGAATAACCGTGCCGTCTTCTTTAGTGTAATACACGTCGTCATTAGGAGCGCCGGCGTTATTAAGTGTAATAAAGCCGTCTTCTTTACTCCAAAGCATGCCTGCCGTAATCTTTTTGCCGTTGTCAAGTAAAATATAGTCGTCATCACTTATATCAATTGGACCTTGAACTGTTGCTTCATAGTCAAATTGGTCTATAACGTTATCGTAGTTTTTATCTTCAACGTAGTGAACTATACTGTCCCAACCTTTAAGCATAGTTAATGGTAAATAATGCTCACCATTTGCTTCGGCCTCATCGCTTAAGTCATAGCTTCCATAGCCAATGCTAAAATAGCGGTTTGTTTCGTCGGCAAGGTCTAAAACGTAATAACCCTTGTCTAATTCAACAAAGGCTTCGCCACTAACAAGTGGGTTAGATTTAGAATAGTCAAATTCCGCCTTGCTACCAACAAACTTGCCGTCTTGTTTTATCGCTCTAAAAATAGAACTTGTGCCTTCGTTTTCTAAAATATCTAAACTTGAAGCGTTTGTAAATAAAGTAGAGCGTTCAACGATATATTCTTTTTGTGGAGAGTTCTTAATATACGTGTAAAGGTAACGGCCTTTGTTTGGGTCTTCATAATACTTTCCTAAATATTCAAAAGTTGAAAATTCAACAACTTCAACGCCGTCTTCATCGTAAATTTTAATATATACTGCGCCCGTTAAAGTATCTTTAGGTAAAAGGGCGTTAGGGTCAACATACTCACCGCCGTCAGTAGAACCAACGCCTTCCTTTACAATGTCACTATCAATGCCTTCGTCTTGATCTTGAATATAGTCGTTATGAATGTAGCCGATAAAGCCAGTAACAACATCGTTTGCTTCGTCATAGCCAATGTAGCGTGCGGTAACGCCGTTAAATACAACTAACTTATTTAAAACGGTTACGGTTTGAGTAAGGTCGTCAATTCTCATACGCGCTTGTTTAGATAAGTCTTCAAGTTCAAAAGTTTGCCAACCAAAGTAGGTGTGCCAGCCTTCGTCTTGATAATAGTCGCCTTCTTCGCAAGTGTAAATTAAATCGCCGTTAGCGTTTGTTTCTAAACTCGTTAACGTTGCGCCTTGCGCATTACCGTCAAAGTTAAAGGAAAGGTCTGCGTTTTCAAGTTTGTTTACGCAGTAGTAATAAGCCGCGCTAATGCCACCACCAGTCATATCGCATTTACAAGCGCCACTAAACGATATAGTGAGTGCAAGCATTACGGCTAAAAAACATTTAGATAATTTTTTCATAAAACCTCCAAAAGTCATTTGCTTATGAATAAGCAAAAAAACTTATACTGCTATTATTATATTTATAAATTAGGCATATGTCAATATTTTTTTCAAAAACAAAAAAAGAGCGGTTAACCGCTCTTTTGGTTTTAAATTTAATTATGGTCTTAAACCCATACCGCCTTCGAGTGTTAAAGTTTCGCCTGACAAATACTTAAAGTCAGGGCTTGCAAGTTGAACGCAAACTCTACCAATTTCAAGTTCAGGGTCGCCAAAGTGGCCCATAGGTGGCATTTTAACGTTTGCCTTAAACGCTTCTGGATATGCTTTTTCAAAGTTTTCAAGTTGGCTTGTCCACGCAATAGGGCAAATAACGTTAACGTTAATACCGTCCGGACCCCATTCAGTTGCAGCAACTCTTGAAAGTCCGCGAATACCTTCTTTTGCAGCAGCGTATGCACATTGACCGTAGTTGCCGAATAAACCCGCACCACTTGCAAAGTTGATAACGCTACCTTTTGTTTCTTTTAAGTATGGATAGCACGCTTGCATATAGTAGAAAGTTGCGTATAAACCGCTATACATAGCAAGGTCAAATTGTTCAGTGGTGTGGTTTGCAAGCGTAACGCCTGAAGCCGATGCTTGCGCGTTGTTAATTAACACGTCAATTCTACCAAACGCGTCAATAGTTTGTTTAATAACGCTATCTACAACCTCTTTGTTGTCAGCACCTGCGTTAACGTCTGCTTGAACGGTTAACACTTTAATGCCGTAAGCGCTTTCAAGCGCTGCTTTTGCATCTTCTAATTTTTTTACGTTTCTGCCTGTAATTACAAGGTTTGCACCTTCTTTAGCGTAAGCCGTTGCAATACCGTAGCCGATAGAGCCACATTTGCCGTTTGATAAAGTTGCAAAGCCTGCCCCCGTAATAATGGCAGTTTTTCCTGTTAAAAAGCCCATAATAAAACTCCTTTTATTTTTTGTTTTTATTGTAATAGATTTTTTTAGTTGTGTCAATATATAATTTAATTTTTAGTAAAATTAAAACCTAATAGAAACGTCGCCGGCGGTTATGGTTTTTAATTCGCCGTTTTTGTTAACTATTAATGCGCCGTTTTCATCAATTCCAACTGCCGTTGCGTAAAATTCTTCATTAAGCAAAACAACCTTAACTTGCTTGTTTAAAATAACTTGCCTATTAGTATATTCCTTTAAATAATTTCCGCTTATAACCGCGCTTTCAAGCTCGTTTAAATTGTTTACAATTTTTGCTATAAGTTCGTTTTTATCAATTTTTTTGTTACTTTCTTTTTCAATGTTAGTGGCAACATTTTTAATAAAGTCAGGGTAGTTGTCATTATAAACGTTAACGCCTATGCCAATAATAACGTAGTCAAGCGTGCGCGTTTCGGCATTTATTGCAGATTCCGTTAAAATACCGCCAACTTTTTTAGAATTTATAAAAAGGTCGTTAACCCATTTAAGACCTACTTTTACATTAGCCAAACTTTCTATTGCGTTAGCTGTAGCAACACCGCAAAAACTTGTAATTTTAAAAGCGTCGCCCATTTTTAAATTTGGGCGTAATAGTAAGCTCAAATAAACACCCTTATTTTTTGGCGAATAAAACTCACGGTTAAGCCTGCCCCTGCCTTTTGTTTGGCTTTCGCTAACTACTATGGCGGAACTTGTGCCTTTTAAAGCAAGGTCTTTACACAAATCACTTGTTGATTGAGTTTCTTTTAAAACAACAATTTCATCAAAGTTTTTATCTATTAAGTTTTGCAAAGTTGTTTTTGAAAGTTCAAATTCCATATTTTTATATAAAACAAGGCGGAAAAATTCCGCCTTAAAAATTAGAGTTTAATTTTTTCTTCAATATAGGAAACAAGTTCGCTAATTGGAAGTCTAACTTGTTCCATAGTATCTCTATCACGAACTGTTACGCAGCCGTCTTGTTCACTTTCAAAGTCATAAGTAATACAGAAAGGTGTTCCAATTTCGTCTTCACGCCTATATCTTTTACCGATAGAGCCTGCTTCGTCGTAATCCACCATAAAGTGTTTAGAAAGTTCGTCGTAGATTTCAAGCGCTTTTTCCGAAAGCTTTTTAGAAAGCGGCAATACCGCAGCCTTAAACGGAGCAAGGGCAGGGTGTAAGTGCATAACCGTTCTAACGTCATTTTCGCCAACAGGTTCTTCATCATACGCATTAGAAAGTACGGCTAAAACGCATCTTTCAACGCCAAGTGAAGGTTCAATAACGTAAGGCACGTATTTTTCACCAGTTTCGCTATCAAAATAAGATAAATCTTTTTTAGACACGTTTTGGTGTTGAGTAAGGTCGTAGTCAGTTCTATCGGCAACGCCCCAAAGCTCGCCCCAACCAAATGGGAATAAATACTCAAAGTCAGTAGTTGCTTTTGAGTAGAAGCAAAGTTCTTCAGGGGAATGGTCACGAAGCCTAATATACTCGTCATTCAAACCAATATCTAAAAGCCATTTGTGGCAGAAAGAACGCCAATAGTCAAACCATTCTAAATCTGTGCCAGGCTTGCAGAAGAATTCGAGTTCCATTTGTTCAAACTCTCTAACTCTAAAAATAAAGTTGCCTGGTGTAATTTCGTTTCTAAACGATTTGCCCACTTGGCCAATGCCAAAAGGAACCTTTCTTCTTTGAGAGCGTTGAACGTTAACAAAGTTTGTAAAAATGCCTTGTGCAGTTTCAGGACGCAAATAAACTGTGTTTTTGCTATCTTCCGTAACGCCTTGGAAAGTTTTAAACATTAAGTTAAATTGCCTAATGTCAGTAAAGTTATGTTTACCGCAAGTTGGACAAGCAATGTTGTGCTCTTCAACAAACGCCTTCATTTCAGGGTGAGTAAACGCATCAATACCCTTTTCTAAAGTATAGTTGTTTTCTTTAACCCAATCTTCAATAAGTTTATCTGCCCTAAATCTTTCATGGCATTCTTTACAGTCCATAAGCGGGTCGCTAAACCCTGCTAAGTGGCCTGAAGCCACCCAAGTTTGCGGATTCATTAAAATAGCTGCGTCTAAACCAACGTTGTATTTATTTTCTTGAATAAATTTTTTCCACCAAGCTTTTTTAACGTTGTTTTTAAGTTCTACGCCAAGTGGGCCGTAGTCCCAAGTGTTAGCAAGACCGCCATATATTTCGCTACCAGGGAAAATAAAGCCTCTAGTTTTGCAAAGTGTTACTAACTTTTCCATAGTAACTGCTCTTTCTTTTGCCATAATGCACCTTCCTTGTTATATTGAATTTAATTTTATTAAATTATTTCAAATATGTCAAGTAAAAAAGGGCTTTAAATAGTATTATAATATAAACGAAAATTTATTGATTATTATAAAAAAATGTGATAGAATAAGATAAACGATATAAAATAGGGCAGCATTTGCTAAATCAAAAAGAATTTTTGCAAATATTCGCATAAAACGGCAGTAATTATGGAAGCAAAGAATTTTATTGAAGAAATTATTAACGAAGAATTAGATAGCGGTGTGGTAAACTCCGTTCACACGCGTTTTCCACCAGAACCTAACGGCTATCTTCATATAGGCCACGCAAAAAGCTTGTGCCTTAATTTTGGCACGGCTAAAAAATATGACGGTCTTTGCAATTTGTTTTTTGACGATACTAACCCGTCAAAAGAAAAAACGGAATTTGTAAACGCCATTAAGGCAGATATTGAGTGGCTTGGCTTTAAGTGGAGCGAAGTTCATTACGCTTCTGACTTTTTTGATACAATTTACGAACTTGCAGTAAAACTTATAAAAGACGGCAAGGCTTACGTTGACGATTTAACTGCGGAGGAAATTAGACTTACGCGCGGAACTTTAACAGAGCCAGGCAAAGAAAGCCCTTATAGAAATAGAAGCATTGAAGAAAACTTGCAACTTTTTACCGATATGAAAAACGGTAAGTATAAGGACGGCGAAAAGGTTTTAAGAGCAAAAATTGATATGGCATCGCCAAACATTAACATGCGTGACCCTGTTATTTATAGAGTTTTATGGGCAACGCATCACCGCACGGGTGACAAATGGTGTATTTATCCAATGTACGACTTTGCGCACCCTATTTGCGATAGTATGCAAGGAGTAACTCACTCTATTTGCACTTTAGAGTTTGAAGACCACCGTCCGCTTTATAATTGGACTATTGAAAATACAGGCGTTAGCCACAAACCACGCCAAATTGAATTTGCAAGGCTTAACATTACAAACACCGTAATGAGTAAGAGATATCTTAAAAAACTTGTTGAAGACGGGGCTGTTGAAGGTTGGGACGACCCACGCATGCCAACATTAACAGGTTTACGCAACCGTGGCGTTCCTGCGGACGCACTCAAAAATTTCTGCGAAGAAATTGGTGTTGCAAAAGCGAATAGTGAAATTGAAATTAGTTATTTAGAGCACTTTATTAGAGATTATCTTAACCAAAACGCTGAAAGGGCAATGGCGGTTGAAAACGCTATAAAGGTTACTATAACTAACTATGATAAAGACGGCGAGGTTTTAGACTTTGATATTAATCCTAATGACGAAGAGCCTAAAAAACGTCCTATAACTTTCTCTAAAAACATTTATATTGACAGTGAAGATTTTTCACTTTGCCCACCGCCAAAATACTTTAGGCTTAAAAAAGACGGCTACGTTAGACTTAAGAACGCTTATATTATTAAATGTGATGACGTTTTATTAAATGATAACGGAACTATTAAAGAACTTTTATGTTCATACGTTCCTGAAAGCCGTTCTGGTGAAGACACAAGCGGTATTAAATGTAAAGGTACAATCCATTGGGTTGATGCAAATAATGCCGTTGACGTTGAAATTAGAAAGTACGACTATCTTTTAAAAGATGCCGAGTATGCAGGCCAAGATTTTAGCGAGCGTATGAATTATAATAGCGTTACTAAATTTTTAGGCAAAGCTGAAAAATATATTGAAACTTGCCCTGAAAATTTAAGCTTCCAATTATTAAGAAAGGGCTATTATAAAAAGATGGTTAAGAATGGAAAAATAGTTCTTTCCGAAATAGTTTCATTAAAAGACGGATTTAAAAAATAACCTTGGGGGGTTGTTTATGTATATTTTAATTGACATTTTAGTAATTGCATTTGTGCTTGGTTTTATAATTTATGGTGCTAAGCGCGGATTTTTTGAATCAACAATAAACGTAGTTTTAGTTATTGCTTGCATTGGCGGAGCAGGGTTGCTTTCAGTTTTAACCGTTAGTTCGCTTTTTGTAAAATGGGGCTGGCTAAACGAAACTATTGACTGGGTAATGGGCTTGCTTGGCTATTCAAAAATTGCTGGCGTTGATGCAGTTATGGTGCTTGTTGCAACGTATTTAGCATACGGCATATTAATAATTTTATGCTTTGCTGTCTACAATATAATTTTGCAACTTTTAAGAAAATTAATATTAAAAATTTCTAAAAAGTGTAGAAGATGTAAGCTTATTGGCTTCTTTGACAACTTTTTAGGCGCTTTAGTTAATGCTGCTATAACTATTGGCTTAGTATTGGCTGTTATGGCGTTCTTTAACACTTTCTTAGAAGGTCAAATTTTATTTAAAGGCATAAATGAAGCCTTACTTGCAACAGACGTTTTAAGTTACGTTTACGAATTTAACCCTCTTAACGAAATCTTTGCAAGCCTAGAAATTGCAAAGCCTTTAGAAGAATTATACTCATCATTTATGTAAAAAAATTAAAGCGGAGCAACTTGCTCCGCTTTTTTATTTTATAACCGTTTCATTATACGCTTTTATTATTGCGTTTGATATATCAAGCATTTTTTGTGTGTTTACTTTACAAACTTTTCTATCGTAGGTGTATAGTCCGTTAGTTTCATCTTCAACGTCACTTAACTGCGTTAGCACCGTTGCACATAACTTTTCATTTTTAATACAAGGTATAACTTGATTATAGTAAAGGTTTTCTAAATCAGGCATAAAAGTTTCTTTAGTGCAAGTTTTATAGCCGTAGGTTGAAGAAAGGTTAAAGCTATGTTCGTTTATTTTATACGAATATCCGCCAAATTCACTTAAAACAAGCGGTTTAACGCCGTCATTTTTAATATTTATTTTTTTAAAGTAAACGTGTTCGCTCTTAACGTCACTTTCGCAATTATTAAACCAACCAGACGCCGTATCGTAAACGCGCGTAGGGTCAAGTTCCTTAAAAATGCGGTAAAGCGCAGTAGCGTTTTGTTGCCCCCAACCTTCGTTAAAAATGGTATAGTAAATAACGCAAGGGTAGCTATATAAATGCTCAACCGTTTTTTTAGAAACTTCTAAAAACTTTTCTTTTTGTATTTTACTTGCAAATGATGGCTTACATTTTTTAAACCCAATAGTTGGCAATGCAGTATCTAAAATAAAGCTATAACGTCCGTTATTAACAAAGTCTTGGAAAACTGCCATACCTAAAAGGTCGCAGTAATAGTAAAAAATTTCAGGTTCAATTTTAATATGCTTTCTAATCATATTAAAACCAAGTTCTTTCATTTTTAAAATATCGCCTTTAAAACCTTGTTCGTTTGGCGGTAAAAATATTCCGTCAGGAAAGTAGCCTTGGTCAAGTACGCCGTTAAAGAAGTAGTTTTTGCCGTTGAGCGTTAAGCCATTTTCATTATAGCCAATTTCACGCAAGGCAAAATAACTTTCAACAGTATCTTGTCCGCTTGTAACAGTAAACGAGTATAAGTAAGGCGTTTCAGGCGCCCATAATTTAGGCTCGCTAATATCAAGCGTAATAGAGTTATTAAACTCGTAATTTTTACCGTTAAAGTTAAGCGTTTTACTTTCTAAACCGCCTAAAACTTCAATAGTAACGCTATTTAAACTTGGCGTAACAACTATATCTTTTATATAGTTTTTAGGCACGCTTTCAAGCCAAACCGTTTGCCAAATACCGCTAACAGGCGTGTACCACATGCCACCGCGCCTATTAGTTTGTTTGCCGTAAGGGTAGTTTAAATCTAAATTATCTATAACCTCAACCCTTAACTCGTTTTCGCCCAAGTTTACAAAGTTTGTGGCGTCAACAGTAAAAGGAATATAGCCGTTTTCGTTTTTATATGCAAACTTATTGTTGATATATATGCAAGAAATGCAGTCAACCGCGCCAAAATGTAAAAGCGTAACAACAGACGTATCACTTACGTTAAACGTGCGTTTATATACTAAAAGTTCGCCCTTTTTAGTAATTCTTTTAACCTTAGAAAGCTCACTTTCAGGCGGAAATGGAACTAAAATGTTACCGCTATACACTGCGTTATTATTTTTATAAACTTCAAAACTCCATTCGCCGTTTAAGTTAACGTACTCTTTACGCTTCAAGCGTGGGCGTGGGTATTCGTTAAACGGAATTTTATCAACCATATATTCCGTTTTTAAATTGTTAATTTTCATTTTTTCTCCTTTTTGCAAGAAGTATTATAAAAGGAATTGCAACAATCATTGCAATAAGTGCCGCCAAGAATATATCGGCGGATGGAATAAACGAAACTGTACCATCGCCATTAACAATAGTGTCCGCCCCAGATAAAACAAGTTTGCCAATATATGGGCCAACTACGCCTGGAACCAACACTTGTGAAACTATTCTAACACCTTGCAATCTTCCTGCTTTTCCAATAGGCGTGTTATCTCTAATAGTTGCGCCAAATACCGCCATACCAGATAAATAACCGCTCATCATTAAAAGCGAGCCAATAAATACAAGCGCTTTATTTGTAAAGATATAAAGCATAATATATCCAAGCATTATCCATAAAAGTGAAAACGCAATTGAGAATGCAAAGCCTTTTTTATCGTAAACCTTACCCCAAAAGAAAGTTACAACGGAAGCAAGTATAATTGCAGGCGCCATAACTAAAACGTAGTCAGCCATATTAAGCGAAACTTCGTAATAAATTATAAGGTAAGGCATAAATATTTGAATAGAAATATTAAATACAATAAACGCAATAAGTGCAACGTAAAGTTTAGCATTTTGCTTTATTGTGGACGGTAAAAAGCCGTAAATAATATTGTCAAAATAACGTGAGTTTTCTTTTTCTCTAACAGGTTCTTCAATCAAGAAAATACCTAAAATACCAATCAAAATAACAACAGCGCCAATAACCGTAAATACTATTGTCCAGCTCTCGCTTTTATCAAGGTCAAGTGCCATAAACCCGCCAAAAACAGCAAGAATAGCAACGAGAGGCATCATTGAGTTTATACCTTCTGCGCTACCACGGTTAGAACTATCCGTACTGTCGGTAAGCCAAGCGTTAAAAGCCGCATCGTTTGCACTTGAGCCAAAAAACGTCATAACACAGTCTAAAATAATAACTAGAGAAACGCCTATTGTTGCTACTGAAACAGCCGTAGGGAATAACGCGTTTAACACGTCTATTCTAATAAGAGAAAAACAAAGTATTGAAACGCCCCATAAAACATAGCCACCGCAAATAAAAATTTTGCGTTTACCAATTTTATCTGACAATGCGCCAATAAAAATTGACGTAAGGGTGGCGGATACCGCACTTAATGCAACCATTAAAGAAATATCACTAGCCGAAGCATTAAAAATTTTGTAGATAAACACGTTAAAATACATATTTTCTACAACCCAAGCAACTTGCCCAATAAGGCTAAAAATTATTAAGGCAATATAAAAACGTTTTGAAAGTTTACTAGACATAATAACTCCTAAACAATATTATTTTTAACACATTTAATTATATATTATAACAGTAAAAAAATCAATGGCAAAAATTTTAAAAAAGGCGTTTTTTTAATTTACAAAAAGCGCAGTTAAGCATATAATAAGGTTGACTAAATTTTTATGGAGTAAACAAGTGAAAAAAACGGTTAAAAAAAGCATAGATAAAAAGGCGATACTTCCAATTTTTTTATGTTGGATTGCTTATACCATTGCTTATATTGGTAGATATGGTTATAGTGCAAGCATTGAGCCAATTAAAGAGTTTTATAACGTTTCTGAAACGCAAGCGGGTTTAGTTGGCACTATGTTTTTTATTAGTTACGGCGTAGGTCAAGTTGTAAACGGCTTGCTTTGCAAAAGATATAATAAAAGGCTTGTTGTTTCACTTGCATTAATAGTATCAGCACTTTTAACTTTTACCTTATTTTTAAAAATTCCATTTGAGTATATTAAATACGTTTGGCTACTTAACGGTATTGCTCAAAGTTTTTTATGGACGTCTATTATAAATTCCGTTGCTTGTACCTTAAAAACAAAAGATTTGCCAACGGCAATTATAGCGCTTGGAACTTCGGTAGGTATAGGAACGTTTACAGTTTACGGTTTAACTGCACTTTTTACGTACTTTAACGCATTTAACTACACTTTTTTAATCTCGTCAATTTTAATGGCGGCAGTAGGTGCAGTTTGGCTTGTTGTATATAATAAAGTGTTTATTTGCCAAATTGAAGAGGGCAAAGAAGAAGCTAAAGTTGAACAAAAAAGCATTCAAAAGCCAAGTATGCAAGGCTCTTTAACGGCGTTGGTTTTAATTTTAGTGTTATTTGCTGTTGTTAACAACTTTGTTAAAGACGGGCTTGCAACGTGGGCGCCTTCAATACTTAAAGAAACTTTTAACTTATCAAGCAGTTTTTCAATATTCTTAACCGTTTTACTTCCGCTTTCTGCAACGTTTGGCGCGGTGTTTAACACGCTTGTGGGCAAAAAAATCAAGTCCTTTATAACGCAAGGCGCGTTTTGGTATTTGCTTTCTTCGGTTGCAATGCTTATAATTGCTCTCTTTATAAATACAAGCGCTTGGCTTATAGTTTTAATTTTAATTTCGTTTAACGCTTTATTTATGGCAAGCATAAATAACTTGGTAACGGCAATTGCTCCGCTATATTTGCGTGATAAAATAAACACGGGGCTTTTAGCGGGTGTAATAGACGGCTGTTGCTACGTTGGTAGCGCGTTAAGTTTAGTGTGCTTTGCACTCGTTAAAGAGTTGAGCGGAACTTGGGCAAATCTATTTATAATTTTAACGGTTATTTGTTTAGTTCCCGTTGTAATAACGCTTTTATACAACTTAATTCAAAAACTCAAAACTAAAAAATAAAATCTCGGCATTTAGCCGAGATTTTTGTTATTCATAATATTTGGGAATTTTGTCTTCGTAAATTGCCGAACTTGTAAGATTTACGCCAAGCTTTCTAAAAGTCTTAACGTCTGCATGAGGTAAAAGTATAGAAGTGTGCATTTCCGTACCTTTAAGTCTTTTAAGTTGTTTAATTGCAAGTTCCGCATTTTTATTCGTTGCACAACTTGAAGAAAGCGCTATAAGCATTTCATCAATGTGAAGCCTTGGAGTTTGGCTTTGAAGATAGTTTACTTTAAGGTCGTGTATAGGAAGTATTCTTTCAGGTAAAAGCAACTTAATTTCGTCAGGAATACCCGCTAAATATTTAAGCGCGTTTAATAGCATTGCACTTTGGCTTTCTAAGAGTTCACTCGTTTTGCCCGTAATTATAGTTCCGTCTTCAAACTGAATAGCGCTAACGGGAACGTTAACAACTTCACGCCTTTCTTTGCAAGCCTTGCAAACTTCTCTATCGTAAACGGAAACGTTAAGCTTGTTCATCAAAAGAAGTATTTTTTCACTCTCTTTAGGGTCTAAGTTGTTTCTTCTTTCATTTTCAATAGCCTTTAAGTAACGGCGTATAATTTCTTGTTTTGAAGCATAACAGCAAGCATCGTCATCGCTTATTGCAAAGCCCGCCATATTAACGCCCATATCCGTTGGAGATTTATAAGGCGAAGTTCCCATAAGGCGTTCAAACAATGCGTTTAATACAGGAAAAATTTCAACGTCTCTATTATAGTTTACCGCAACTTTTCCGTAAGCGGAAAGGTGGTAAGGGTCTATCATATTAACGTCATTAAGGTCGGCAGTTGCAGCTTCATAAGCCATATTAACAGGGTGTTGAAGTGGCAAGTTCCAAACAGGGAAAGTTTCATATTTAGCATAACCCGCTTTAATGCCACGCTTAAAGTCGTGATAAAGTTGAGAAAGACAAGTTGCCATTTTGCCACTACCAGGGCCAGGAGCTGTAAGCACAACAAGGTCACGCGTGGTTTCAATGTATTCGTTTTTACCGTAGCCTTCATCACTTAAAATAAGAGGAATATTAGTAGGATATCCCTTAATGTTATAGTGAACGTAAACTTTATGACCTAACTTTTCAAGGCGCTTTTTAAATATAAGCGCACTTTCATTAGCAGGCTCAAATTTAGTAATTACAATACTTCCAACGTATAATCCGTAACCTTTAAAAATATCAATAAGCCTTAAAACGTCCACGTCATAAGTTATGCCAAGGTCAGAGCGAACTTTATTTTTTAAAATATCTTCTGCACTAATAACAATAACAATTTCCGCCCTGTCTTTAAGTTGCGTAAGCATTTGAATTTTACTGTCCGGTCTAAAACCAGGAAGCACGCGTGATGCGTGGAAGTCGTCAAAAAGTTTACCGCCAAACTCCAAGTAGAGTTTACCGCCAAACTCGTCAATTCGTTCAAGTATTTTTTCCGTTTGTACGGAAAGATATTTACGGCTATCAAATCCAACGTTCATAAGTACATACCTTCAAAAATCAATATAAACATTATACCAAATTACTTTTAGTAAAGCAATAATAAAATTAAAAAAACAAACATAAAATTCTCAACTACGTTTTGCAGTTGAGAATTTGGTAATTATTTAATAATAATTTTTTCTTGTCCGTTCATAAACGGTCTTAAAACTTCCGGAACTGTAATAGAACCGTCTGCATTTTGGTATTGTTCAATAATAGCAGGGAACACACGTGAAGTAGCGAGGCCCGAACCGTTAAGAGTGTGAACGAAGAAGTTCTTACCCGTTTGTTTGTTTTTATATCTTGTGTTGTTTCTGCGTGCTTGATAATCTCTTGCGTTAGATACGGAAGAAACTTCTTTGTAAATGCCCATAGAAGGTATCCACACTTCAATGTCATAAGTTCTTGCCATTGATGCAGAACAGTCACCCGCGGCAAGTTTAGAAAGCCTAAAGTGAAGCCCAAGTTTATCCATAAGCGAACAAGCCTTGTTTACAAGTTCATCAAACGCTTTGTCAGAACCTTCAGCGGTAGTGTATTGTACCATTTCAACTTTGTTGAATTGGTGACCTCTTATCATTCCTCTTTCTTCAGCACGAGCAGAGCCTGCTTCTTTACGATAGCAAGGAGTGTAGGCAAAAAGTTTAAGTGGCAAACTTTCTTCATCCATAATCTCGTTAGCGTAAAGGTTTACGAGTGCAGTTTCAGCAGTAGGAAGCATAAATCTATTTTTCTTTCTATCTTCATCAACGTCAAGCCAGTAAACTTCATCGCTAAATTTAGGGAATTGGCCAGCACCAAAACCGCAATTATATGAAAGTTGGTGTGGCGGCAAAATAAATTCGTAACCATCGCCTAAATGCTCGCTAATAAAGAAATTTAAAAGCGCCCATTCAAGCCTTGCACCGTCACCGCGGTAAGCCCAAAAACCATTACCAGAAAGTTTAACGCCTCTTTCATAGTCAATAATTTTAAGGTTTGTGCAAAGGTCAACGTGATTTTTAATTTCAAAGTCGAATTCAGGCTTTTCATTATAAACTTTAACAACTTTGTTGTTTTCTTTTTCGCCAGGGAGTAAATCTTCGTCTGGCATATTAGGAAGACAAGCAACAAAATCAAAAATTTCTTGTGAAAGTGCGTTTATTTTAGCATCTCCTTCAGCAATTTGTTCGCCAATTTCACGCATTTTTGCAAAGATTTCTTCAACAGGTTTGCCTTGTTTTTTAAGTGCAGGAATTTCAGCTGAAACTTTATTGCGCGTTGCTTTTAAACTTTCAATTTCATATTGAAGTTTTCTTTTTTCTTCATCTTTTTTAATAACTTCAGTAAAGTCAACGTCATAACCCTTTTTGAGCAATGCGCTTTTTACAAAGTCTGGCTTTTCAATAATAAGTTTAATATCAAGCATAATACCACCTAAAAGTTTAGTTTTATAAATTATACTAAATAAAAAAAATTTTTGCAAGATTTTTAACTATAAAAGCGCAAAACAAAATAAAATAGTTAAAAATAATTGCAATTATTAACTTTTTATGTTAATATTAACATACTATAAAGTAAACCGTTAGAAAAAAGAGTAATTATTTTAGCGTTTTTAGAGAGCAACGTTAGGTGAAAGGTTGTAGCGTAAAAGTAATGAAAGTGCATTTTCTTGTTAAGGGACGTTAATTGCGTACGGGTAGCGCCGTTATACCGCTAATGAGTAGCCATTATTATGGCAAATTAAAGTGGAACCACGCAAACGGTGTAAAGCGTCTTTATATACAAGGCGCTTTTTATTTTTTCAAAAATATTAAAGGTATTAAAAATGTTTAAAAGTTTAAAATTAGATATAGACGCGGCAATGGCAAACGACCCAGCCGCAAGAAGTAGATTTGAAGTATGGCTCACTTACTCTGGCGTAAAAGCGCTAAGGCTACATAGGCGTGCAAATTTCTTTTACAGGCACAATATGAAGTTAATTGCTCGTTTAATAAGCCAAAACGCAAAATGGCGCACAGGCATTGAAATTCACCCAGCGGCAAAAATTGCGCCCGGCGTATTTATTGACCACGGCGCAGGCGTAGTTATTGGTGAAACGGCGGAAATTGAAACGGGCGTTGTAATATACCAAGGCGTTACGCTTGGTGGTACGGGTAAAGATAAAGGCAAAAAGCGCCACCCAACAATCAAGCAAAACTGCGTGTTAAGTGCGGGCGTTAAAGTTTTAGGTGGCATAACTATAAACGAAAACTGTAAAATTGGCGCTGGTAGCGTTGTGTTAAGTGACGTTCCTGCAGACTCTACTGTTGTAGGAATACCAGGTAAAGTTGTTAAAACAAAGGGGAAGAAGGTTGTAAAAGACTTAGAACAAGAAAAGCGCGACCCTATAATAGACGAAATTAACGCGTTAAAAGAAAAAATTGCTAAACTTGAAAAGGAGTTAAATAAATGAAACTTTACAATACTTTAACAAGGAAGAAAGATGAGTTTAAAACGCAAGACGGAACTAACACGGTTAGAATGTATTCTTGCGGCCCAACAGTATATAACTACGCGCACATTGGCAACTTGCGCACCTATATTTTTATGGATTTATTAAGGCGCGCGCTTAAATATGACGGCTATGAATTAAAAGGCGTTATGAATATTACTGACGTTGGCCACCTTATGAGCGATGGCGATGACGGTGAAGATAAAATGGCAAAAGCGTCAAGGGAGCAAAAGAAGGACCCTTGGCAAATTGCGGAAATGTACACAAACGTGTTTATGCAAGACTTTGACAAGTTGAACATTGAAAAACCAGAAATTATTTGTAAGGCAACCGCTCACATTAACGAAATGATTGACTACGTTGTGGGCTTATGCGAAAAAGGCTTTGGCTACGAAACGGAAGACGGCATTTATTATGACATTTCTAAATTCAAAGGCTACGGCATGCTTTCTGGCAATACGCTTGACGATTTAAAAGCTGGCGCAAGAATAGAAGTTAACAGTGATAAGCGCAATCCTTACGATTTTGCTATTTGGAAAAAAGCGCCAAAAGAACACATTATGCAATGGCCAAGTCCTTGGGGACAAGGCTATCCTGGTTGGCACATTGAATGTTCTGCAATGTCAAGAAAATATTTGGGCGATATTTTTGATATTCATACAGGCGGTGTTGACCATATTCCTATTCACCACGAAAATGAAATTGCGCAAAGCGAAGGTTTAACTGGCAAAAACCCTGCAAAATATTGGCTTCACGGCGAATTTATGCTTGTTGACGGCGGCAAAATGAGTAAATCTCTTGGAAACACTTACACCATCGAGCAGCTTGAAAAAATGGGTTACAGCCCTATGGTGTTTAGATATTTTTGCTTAAATGCGCACTACCGCAAAAAGTTAAACTTTACGTTTGACACTATGGATGCGGCAAAAACTTCTTACGAAAGGCTTTGTGGACTTTTATTAAAACACAAAAATTCACAAGATAAAGCAGACGTAGAAAAACTCAACGCATTTAAACAAGAGTTTAAAGAAGACGTTTTAGACGACTTAAATATTCCATCAGCTCTCGGCGTTTTATGGACTATGCTTAAAGAGCCGTATTCAGTTGATATTTACAACCTTGCCATTGAGTTTGACAAAGTGTTTGGTTTAGGTCTTGATAAAATTAAGGAAGAAACAACAAGTGATATTCCAGGCGAAATTATTGCAAAAGCCGAAGAAATGCAAAACGCGCGCAAGGAAAAGAATTGGGCGGTTGCAGACGCATTAAGAGCGGAAATTAGCGACCTTGGCTATATTGTTAAAAACACCAAAGACGGTTACGAAATTACTAAAAAATAAAGCGCATTAGCGTTTGGGGAGTAAGTTATGAAAAATTTAACTTCACAAGATTTAAGACAGCTTTTTTTAAAGTTTTTTGAAGAAAAGGGGCATAAAATAATACCATCGGCATCATTAGTGCCAGAAAACGACCCATCAGTTTTATTTACAACAGCGGGAATGCACCCACTTGTTCCTTATCTTTTAGGCGAAAAACACCCTGCAGGCACTAGACTTACAGACGTTCAAAAATGTGTTAGAACCGGCGATATTGACGAGGTTGGAGACGCTTCACACTGCACTTTTTTTGAAATGCTTGGAAACTGGTCACTTGGCGATTATTTTAAGGAAGAAATGATTGCTTTTAGCTTTGAATTTTTAACTAGCGAAAAGTACTTAGGTATTCCGGTTGAAAAACTTGCCGTTTCCGTTTTTGAGGGAGACAACGATGCCCCGCGCGATGAGTTGAGTGCAAGTTGTTGGCAAAAAGCAGGTATTCCAAAAGACAGAATTTTCTATCTTCCTAAAAAGAACAACTGGTGGATAGCAGGCAACACTGGCCCTTGCGGACCTGATACGGAAATGTTTATTGACCGTGGCACACCAAAATGTAGTGAAAATTGTAGCCCTGCTTGTGACTGTGGCAAATACCTTGAAATTTGGAATGACGTATTTATGGAATACGAACGCCACGCAGACGGCACTTATACTAAATTAAAGCAAAAGAACGTTGATACCGGTATGGGTCTTGAAAGAACGCTCTCTATATTAAATGGCGTACCTACCGTTTACGATACGGACGTTTTTGAAGGCGCAAAGCAAGAAATAGAACGTCTTACTGGCAAAAAATACGGCGAAAGTGAAGATGTTACAAAAGCGTTTAGAATTATTTTAGACCATGTTCGTACCGCAACCTTTATGCTTGGAGACCCTAAAGGGGTTAAGCCGTCTAACGTTGACCAAGGCTACGTTTTAAGAAGACTTATTCGTAGAGCGGTTAGATACGGCAAGCAAATTGGTTTAGAAAGCGGAAGTTTATCACTTATTGCAACTAAATATATAGAAAAATATCAAGACGTGTATAGCGAACTTGTTGAAAATAAGCAAGTTATTATAGACGAACTTAATAAGGAAGAAGAAAAGTTTTCTAAAACGCTTGTGGACGGGCTTAAAGAGTTCAACAAAGTTATAACTTATTTAAAAGGCGACGTTTTCCCAGGCAAAACTGCGTTTAGGCTTTTTGACACTTTTGGTTTCCCTATAGAAATTACAACCGAACTTGCCTTAGAAAAAGGTTTTGTTGTAGATAAGCAAGGTTATGACGATGCTTACAAGGCTCACCAAGAAAAATCTCACGCTGGCTCAGAACAAAAGTTTAAGGGCGGTCTTGCAGAAAGTAACGAAACAACTCAAAGGCTTCACACCGCAACACACTTGCTTAATAGTGCGTTAAAGATTGTTTTAAATAATCCAAACGTTAACCAGCGTGGTTCTAATATTACGGTTGAACGCTTACGCTTTGACTTTAGTTTTGATAGAAAACTCACCCCTGAAGAACTTAAGCAAGTTGAAGACCTTGTTAACGAAGCAATTTCTAAAAATATTGAAGTTAAAATGGAAGAAATGCCTATTGAACAGGCTAAAGCGCAAGGCGCGGTTGGCGTGTTTGACAACAAATACGGTAGCGTAGTTAAAGTGTACACAATAGAAGGTTACAGTAAAGAAATTTGCGGTGGCCCACACGCTAAAACAACGGGCGAACTTAAACAATTTAAAATTGTTAAAGAAGAGGCAAGTTCCGCAGGCGTAAGAAGAATTAAAGCAATAATCATTGACAAGTAAATTAAAAGCATAGCAACGCGCTATGCTTTTTTATTTACTAAATCTATAATTTTTTCGTTTGGTTTGCCGTTTAAAAGTATGTTTTCAAGAGCTTTGCCTTCTAAGGAAACTGACGTAACGCCGTCATTTTCCATAACAAAAAAGCGGTAATATTTTCCAGCCTCCATAACTCCGTAAAGCGTTTTTAGCGTTGAGGTGTTAGGCAAAACGTATTCACAAACTAAACACGGACGCGAAACGTTTCTAACGTAAAGTGAAAGAGTTTTAATATACGAGTTTTGCTTATTTCTATCTATTGCGCCAACAATTATAAACAAGCCAAAAAACAATACGGAAAAATTAACTTGCGTAAAGCACGAATATACAAAAAGCGCAAGTATTAAAAGCCCTATTATAGCGCCAATAATGCGCGTAATTAAAACTGCAATATCTCTTTTTATAAAGAGGCTTAACGTTGCGCTTAAAAACCTACCGCCATCAAGTGGGTGACAAGGAAGCAAGTTGATAACAGCTATTGAAACACTTGCAAAAACCGCTAGGTCAGTGTATGGATAAATTGACGGAAAGAACCACCAAAGCGCAACAAAGAAAAGTGCCGTAATTACGTTTACTAAAGGGCCTGCAAGAGAAATTATTGCCTCGTCTTTATAAGTTATATCTTCTAAATTGCCACTAATTAGTGCGCCGTATGGCATTAAAACAATGCGGTTTAATTTATAGCCAAGTTTTTCTGAGGCGTAAAAATGACCAAGCTCGTGAATAACTGCAACCAAAGTATATACCAAAAAAGAAAATACTTTGCCCGTAAAGGCAAAGTATAATCCAAATATAAAAAATAATGGGTGTATTGTAAATTTTAATTTATCCATACAATATCGCTTCCGTCTAACGTAAACGAGGTTAAAATAGCATCGTTGTTAAACATGCAAACGCTCATTTCGCCTTCGCTATATCCAATTGGAATAGTAGAGTAAATGTTTTCACCAACGCTAGCATAGCAAAGTGACAAACCGCTTATTACGGTAGAAAAAGTTTCACTATGCTTAATAGTTAAGGTGTAAATTCCGTTATCACTTGAAACGCTTTCAACAACGCCGTCACAAGGCGAGTAGATTGAACCTTTTGAAACGGTCATAATGCCGTTATTAATAGTAACGTCTTGCGCTTTTGAAGGGCTTACCGCATTAAAACTAGTATAAACTGCATCGTTCACAGTAGGCTTAGAGGAAAACACTTGTTTTAAAAGATTGTTCATTCCACTATCTTCCCAAAAAATGTTGGTTAAAATTATTCCAACAATAAGCGCAAAAATTGCAACTACTTGAACGGAAAGAACGTCTATTTTATTGCTCCTTACCTTTTCTTGCGCTGTAGAAACTGGCTTAACTTCAGGAACTTCTTTTTCCGTATTCGCCTTTCTATCATTTTCTAAATTTACCTTTTTAATTACCTTGTTAACAACGTCTTTTTTTCTGCGCTTGCTATTCTTTATTACTATATCGCAAGAATTAACCGGAATTTCAAGCATTTTGCAATATTCAACATCACTCATAAAAAACTCTCCTTAAATTTTTCTACGTTATAACCTATGTAAAAAGTTTGCAATTTAGAACGTTAATAATTTTAAAAATTTTGTCGAAACGTGAATAAAAGCATTAAATACTACCCACAATAGTATAGGAGGTTATTAAAAATGAAAAAGAACACTTCTAAAAACACAAAGACGTCAACAAAAAAGTCATGCGGTCAATCAAAAGATTGCAAGTAAAATCAGCTTTTAAATCAAGTTTTGACCCAAATGGTAGTTATACAGGCGTTCCTGAAAATGAAAATGAAAGGCCAATTCAAGATGCAGACGATTTGTAATAAAAACAACCTATAATATAGGTAAATTAAGAAAAATGCCGAAAAATCCAGTTATTTAGCTGTTTTTATCGGCTTTTTTCATTAAAAACAGCCAATTCTACTAAGAGTAGAGTTGAATTTTAAAACTCTACTACCATAAAAAAAGCGTTATAATTAAAAGTGGTATAAATAGATAGTAAAACTAAAACAACAATAGTATAATCTTGGTAAAAAGGGGGAACGATTATGGCTTACAAAATTTTTACTGACTGCACTGCAGACCTTACTAAAGAGATTATAAACGAATTTGATTTAACTATTATTCCTTTGTCATATATATCTAACGGGCAAGATTATTCTTATACTGCCGGAAATGATAGCGATGCTAAAACTTTCTATGATTTTTTGCGCAACAAGCAAAACCTTTCAACTTCTTGTGCAAACGCACAAACTTTTATAGATTATTTTGAAAAAGAATTGAAAAATGGAAATGACGTTTTATATATAGGTTTTTCTTCTGGCTTATCGCAAACGTTTAACAATGCGTTACTTGCAAAAGAAGAGCTTTTAAAGAAATACCCTGACCGTAAAATTGAGTGCGTTGACTCGCTTCTTGCTTCATTAGGGCAGGGGTTAATGGTTCACTCAATATGCTTATATAAGCAAGAGGGGGCAAGCATAGAAAAGGCGGCGGAAAGAATAAAGTCAACTCGCCTCAACGTAAATAGCATTTTTACTGTAAAAACACTTGCAAACTTAGTTCGCGGTGGCAGAATTAGCAAACTTACTTATGCTGTTGGCACGGCCATTGATATTAAGCCTACAATGTACGTTAATGAAAACGGAAAACTTGTTTCGTTTGGAAAAGTTATTGGAAGAAAACGCTCTATTTTTGCAATTGCAGATAAGGTGGCAAAAACAATAATAAACGGCGAACAGCAAACGGTGTTTATAGCGCACGGTGATTGTATAGAAGAAGCGGAATATTTAGCAAACTTAATTGCAAGCAAAGTAAAAGTAAAAAACTTCATATTCAATTATATAGATCCTGTTATTGGCGTTCATAGCGGGCCGGACACGTTGGCGGTTTTCTATTTTGGCGTTAGCCGTGAAGAAGCTGTTAAACAAGTGGTAACGTCAAATTGTCTTGAAAGCCAAAAATTGTAATTTAAGAAAGCGTAGTATAAAACTTTTACTACGCTTTTATTTTTTATAAAAACACTTGAAAAATATTTTTCTTTATAGTAGAATTTAATTATGAATAATTTAAGTAACGGCAACAAAAAAACAAATCTTGAATTTTCAGCTTCAAATGCTGGCAACGTATTTTCGTTGGCAGTTGTTTTTTTGCTTGTTTTTTCTTTATTTTGGTCAATTTTAATTAAAGTTTTTAAAATAGATACAGATTTTGTTTATTTTGCAAATTATATTCCAGCCCCGCTTGCGGTAATATGTGCGCTTTTAACGCTGTATTTGCGTGGAAATAAAGACTGTTTTAAACTTTTAAAACCAACAAAACCGTCTAAAAACGCAATATTGGCAACCGTGCTTATTACTTTAGGTTTAGTTTTTGGCGTTTCAAAAATAAACGAGTATTTTATGATATATATGCAAGTGTTTTTTGACGCTGTTACGCCACCTACAATGCCAAATTTTTCGCCGTTAAATTTAGTTTTTGCAATAATTTTTATTTGTATAATTCCAACTATTACTGAAGAAATTTTAATGCGCAAAGTCGTTTTAGACGGGCTTAAGGAAGTGGGCGAAGTTTTTGCAGTTTTTGCAGGCGGTTTTATATTTGCAATATTCCATATGAGCCCACTTCAAACAATTTATCAATTTATTGTTGGTTGTGCTTTTTCATATATCGTTATAAAGGGCGGTAACTACCTTGTTACAATGGTAGCGCACCTTTTTAACAACCTTTACATAATTTTAAATTATTATATTTTTAAAATAAATATCATTAATTATTGTAGCATTTTAGAAGTTGTTATTCCGCTTTTAGCTATTGGCTGTTTTATTGCGGGCATAATTGTTCTAGCTAAAAATGGTAAAAAGTTAGAAGAAAATATAAACAAGGAAAAACTTATAGAATTTTTAATATCATCGGCAATAGGCATAATAATTTGTATTTCTATGTGGGTTTCTTCAATGGTGGGCTAAAATGTTTAAAATTAAAGTGGTTGCCGTAGGCAAAGTTAAAGAAAAATATTTTTTAGATGCTATTTTAGAGTATAAAAAAAGACTCTCACGTTTTTGTGACGTTTCTATTTGCGAAGTAAAAGAAGAAAATTTTACAAAAGAGCCTAATTCAAGCGAAATAAGCGAAATTTTAAAGCGAGAAGGCGAGAGTATTTTAAAAGAGTTAAAAGGTTACGTTGTGGCAATGGCAATAGAAGGTAAAAAATGTTCTTCGGAAGGCCTTGCAAAGTTAATTAAAAATCAAGTTGATAAAGGTCAAGAAATAACTTTTGTAATAGGTGGCTCGTACGGAATTTGCGATGAGGTTAAAACCAGCGCAGACATGCTTCTTTCTTTTTCTGACGCAACTTTTCCGCACACCTTATTTAGAGTAATGCTTTTAGAGCAAGTATATCGTGCTTTTTCAATTAATGCTGATGCGAGGTATCATAAATGACAAAAAAATATATGCGCCTTGCTTTAAACCAAGCAAAAAAGGCGTTTGAAAACGGCGAAGTGCCAATAGGAGCGGTTATAGTATATAATGGCAAAGTTTTGGCGCGTGCATATAATAAGAGAAACACTAATAAAATGGCAACCGCTCACGCTGAAATTTTGGCAATAGAAAAGGCCTGCAAAAAACTTGGCGATTGGCGTTTAGACGGTGCTGAAATGTACGTTACGCTAGAGCCTTGCCCAATGTGTGCTGGTGCAATAGCCAACGCGCGCATTAAAAAAGTGTATTTTGGCGCATATGAAAGAAAGAGCGGCGCAGTATTTTCTAATTTTAGAATATTGTTTTCAAGCGGGTTAAATCATGAGGTGGAAGCCGAGGGTGGCGTGCTTAATGAAGAGTGTTCTAATTTATTAAAAATATTCTTTGAAAATAAAAGAAAAGGTGTGTAAGTTGGCTTAAATAAAGTTGACTGTTTTTATACCTTATTATATAATATATATAGTTAATTATTTATTTTACTAATTTGGAGGAGTTTTATGATAACACACGGAACAGAGATAAAACTTTTTAGCGGTAATTCTAACAGGCCTCTTGCAGAAGCTATAGCAAAAGAGCTTGATATGGAATTAAGCATTGTTGAATGTGGCACGTTCAGTGACGGCGAAATTAGCGTTCACCTTGGCGAAACCGTAAGAGGTAGAGACGTATTTATTATTCAATCAACGTCACAACCAGTTAACGACAACTTAATGGAATTACTCGTTATGATTGATGCTGCAAAAAGAGCTTCAGCAGGCCGTATAACAGCAGTTATGCCATACTTTGGCTATGCAAGGCAAGATAGAAAGGCTCGCCCTCGTGACCCAATTACGGCAAGATTGGTTGCAGACCTTATTCAAACAGCCGGTGCTGATAGAATATTGACAATGGACCTTCACGCTCTTCAAATTCAAGGCTTTTTCTCTATTCCGGTTGACCACCTTGTTGGCGGTCCTCTTCTCTTTAAATATTTTGAAGATAAAGTTGATGAAGATTTCGTTGTAGTATCTCCAGACGTTGGTTCAGTTACAAGAGCGCGTAACGTTGCTGCTAAACTTGGTTGCAATATGGCTATTATTGATAAGAGAAGGCCTAAGGCTAACCAACTTGAAGTTATGAACATTATTGGTGACATTAAGGGCAAGAAGTGCTTAATGGTTGACGATATGATTGACACTGCAGGAACAATTTGCCAAGGTGCAGAAGCACTTTACAAAAACGGCGCAAAAGAAATTTACGCTTGTTGTACTCACGCTGTATTCTCTGGTCCAGCAATTGAAAGAATTCAAAATTCACACATTACAAAACTTGTGGTTCTTGATACAATTGATATGCCAGAAGAAAAGAAAATTGATAAAATTGAAATAGTTTCTGCGGCAAAAATGTTCGCTTTAGCTATAGAAAACGTATATCTTGACAGAAAGATGTCAGACCTTTATAAATAAGCATTAACATTAAAAGGAGACTTTAAAAATGATTAACAATAAAGTTGCAGATAGAATTTCAAACATTCACTCAGACATTAGAGGCCCTGTATTTTTCAAGGCTTTAGAAATGGAAAAACAAGGTCAAAAAGTTTTAAAATTAAATACTGGTAACCCAGCAGCTTTCGGCTTCAAAATGCCTGATAGCGTTAAAAATTATTTAATTGAAAACGTTGACAAAAGTTTAGGTTACTGCGGTATTCGTGGTATGATGCCTGCATTAGAAGCAATTTGCGAATACGAAAAAACAAAAGGTATTCAAAACATCACCACTGATGACGTGTTCATTTGTAACGGTGTTAGCGAAGCTGCTAATATGGCTGTTACTGCACTTGTAAACGCTGGCGAAGAAGTTTTAATTCCAAGCCCATGCTACTCACTTTGGACTAACTCAGTTTACCAAGTAGGTGGCAACCCTGTTTTATACGTTTGCGATGAAGAATCAAACTGGAACCCTGACCTTAAAGATATTGAAAGCAAAATTACAAGCAAAACTAAGGCTATTGTTATTATTAACCCTAACAACCCTACCGGCGCTTTATATCCAGATGAAATTTTAGAAGGCATTGCTAAAATTGCACGCGAACACAACCTTGTAGTTTTCTCTGATGAAATTTACGATAGATTAGTTTTAGATAATTTACCACACACTTCATTTGCAAAAATTGCTCCAGACTTAACTGTTGTTACTTTCAACGGTCTTTCTAAATCACACTGCTTATGCGGATTTAGATGTGGTTGGGCAGTATTAAGCGGTGAAACTGAACTTAGAGCTGAATTAAGAAAAGCTTTTGTTACGCTTGCATCAGTTCGTCTTTGCTCAAATGCTGCAATGCAACTTATTATTCCAACTGCTTTAAAAGATACGGAATATACTAAACAAATGATTTCTCCAGGCGGAAGAATTTACGAACAACGCCAAGTTGTTATGGACGCTATTAAGGATATTGACGGTCTTTCTTGCGTTAAAACTCAAGGTGCGTTCTACTGCTTCCCTAAAATTGATACAAAGCGTTATAACGTTACAAGCGATAAAGAGTTTGCTTACGGCTTATTAGAAGCAAAGAAAATTTTAATAGTTGCAGGTAGCGGTTTTGGCTGGAATACAAACGACCACTTTAGAATTGTTATGCTTCCAGAACCAGAACAACTTAAAAAAGCAATGTACGAAATGGGCGACTACTTACAAACTCTTAAAAAATAACAATAAATTAACTCGGCTTAATAAAGCCGAGTTTTTCTATTTGCCAATATTTAAAATATCATCTGCCGAGCAGTCTAAAACTGTGCATAATTTAGAAAACGTTGCAAGCGTTGGTTGCGCTCTGCCCGAAAGATATTGCGAAACAGTTGCTTTTGAAACGCCAATGGCGCTTGCAATTTCGCTTTTCTTTAAGCCAGACTGCTCAATTTCTTTTTTCAAATTTTCCGTTATAATTAAATCTAAACTTTTATTCATAATACAATTATATTAGGTAATGCCTAATTATTGCTTGACAATTAGGCAATGCCTAACTATAATATGTATATAAAATTAAATTTTAGTAAAAAACTATGAAAATTTGTTGTGTAATAGGTCATAGAACTATTAAAGAGTCAAAAATACTTTTTGAATTAGTAGAAAAAAACGTGGTGAATTTAATAGAAAAAGAGAACGTTACAACTTTTTTGTTTGGAAGTGCAAGCCAATTCACGTATTTTTGTTACGACGTAATATCGGGTCTAAAGACGCGCTTTCCTAATATTAAGCGAATTTACGTTAGAGCAGAGTATCCTATTATAAGCAACGAGTATTATAATCACCTTAAAAATTTTTACGAAGACAGTTATTTTTATAGCAAAAAACTACTGTCAAACACTTTTAGTTATATTAGAAGGGATAAGTTTATGATAGATAAAAGTGACGTTTGCTTATTCTATTATAATGCCAACTATTTGCCAAATAAGAAAACGAAAAGTGGAACGTGTATGGCGTATGAATATGCCTTAAAGAAAAGCAAAAAAACTTTAAACTTGTATAGTGAAAATAAAAACTCGGCTTAATAAAGCCGAGTTTTTATTATATTAAACGCTATTTTTAAGCTAAAATATCACAATAGCACAATAATTATATCACATATTAAGTAGAAAACAGCATTTAGTAGTGTTACAATAAATATATAAAATTAATGCTTTAGCATTAATAACTTTTAAAAGGGAGAAAAAGTTTTATGAAGGTACTTGTATTGCCGTTTGGTTACCCTGGATATCCACAAAAAGAACTTAATGAAAAAATTGATAATTCTATTGCCTATCTTAAAGATATTGGAATTGACGTAGTTAGCGCGCCAAGCGTTATAACTTTAAATGATTGTGATGCCGCTATAGAAGTTGCAAGCGCTGAAAGTTACGATTATTGCATTGCGTTAATTGCATCTTGGATAGAATGTCCTAACGCGCTCCGTGTAATTTCCGCGGCAGGTATAGAAAATATGCCTATTCTTTTATGGAGCCACGATAACGTTTACGATGAAAAAATAAATGAATACATTTCTTTTGGCTCTATTGCGGTTGCAGCAGTATTAAGGGAAGCGTTTGAAGAATTTGGTTACACGTTTAAGTTTGTTGTTGGCAATGATTATGAAGAAGAACTTACAAAACAAATTCTTAACTTTGACCGTGCTGCAAAATGTATTAAACGTCTTAAAAACACGCGTATAGGTATGATAGGCTATGCTTCTATGGGTATGTATACGGGGCTTGGCGACCATATTAAAATTAAAAAATTACTTGGCACGGAAGTAGTTCAACTTGACCAATACACTCTTATTTGCAAAGCGCAATCAATGAGCAAAGAAAGAATAGAGGCATATAAACCTACTATGCGTAACGAGTGGAACATTTCTAGTGACGTTACTGAGGCTGACGTAGAGAAAACAATAGCCTTTTACTTAGCTCTTCGTGACCTTGTTGAAGAACATAAGCTTGACGGTGTTACCGTAAAATGCCAATACGAACTTTCTATTGAGTACGGGTTTACGCCTTGTGTTGCACTTTCAATACTTGGTGCGGAAATGCCTGTTTCTTGCGAAGGTGACGTGTACATGCTACTTACTCAAATGGTAATGAATTATATTTCTAACGACACCACTACTTACGGTGACGTGCTTGCGTTCCAAGGCGACTCGATTATTTCCGCCGCTTGCGGTTTTGCTCCAAGGTGTTTTTTAAACGCTGCACGCCCTTGCATTAAACGTCACACTGCGCTTTATAGTGGTCTTTTGGTTACAACGGGTATTAAAGGAGATATGCCTGCTACGATTGGTAGAATAGCTAACTATAAAGATGGGTTTAAGATGCATGTAATTAAGGGTAGAACGGAAGAAATTAATAATTTCCACGAAATTAACTGCCCGCCATACCCAGGCGCTAGAATACATCTTCTTAACAAATCTGGCAAAGATTTTGCTAACGAAGTAATGAGCCAACACTACGTTATGGTGTTTGACGACTACGCTGATGCGATAGAATTATTCTGTGAACTTAAAGGAATTAAAAAAGTATAAATTTATTAAGGAGCGTTTAGTTATGAACAATGAAAAAGCGTATGTAGGTAATAGCGACCAACTTTTAAAAGCAAGGCGCATTACTTTTCGTGACGGTATGGCGGAAGGCATAAAAGCAATAGAACTTCAAAACAATAGTGGTTTGTTTGCAACTTGCATTGAAGACCAATGCCTTAATATTTACGATTTTTCTTACAAGGGAATAAATTTTGCGTTTCAAACAAAAAACGGGCTTGTTTCAAACCATTATTTTAACGGTGGCGTAAACGAGTTTAGTTATTATTGGCCTGCGGGCATGCTTTACACTTGCGGCCTTGCAAACGTTGGCGAGCCTAACGTGGACGGTGGCGTTTACCACCCACAACACGGTAGAATTGGTATGACGAGCGCCAGTAACGTTAGCATTGATTATTTAGATAACGGCGTTATGGTTAAAGGAACGGTTAAAGACGCGTTATTTTGCGGCCATAATTTAGAACTCAAACGCAGTATTAAATTTCCTAAAAACGGCAAAGAAATTACCTTCAAAGATGAAATTGTTAATTTAGAGCCAACGGCAGAAGAATTTATGTATATGTATCATTTTAATTTTGGATATCCGTTACTTTCGCCTAACGCGCGCATGGTTAAAGGAGAGGGTAAAATTATTGACGTAATAGGTACGGCTACTCACCCTGAAGACTGCTCTAAAGTAACCGCACCACATATTGAAAAGACGGAAGAAGTGTACTTGCACACCGCCACTCCCGACAGTGACGGGTTTGGCTACGTTGCGCTTATTAACGATGAGTTAAAGCTTGGTGCGTACGTTAAGTATAAAATGGACACCTTGCCATATCTTGTTGAGTGGAAAAACTTTATTTCGCACGACTACGCTATGGGAATTGAGCCTACAAACTGTTATATTTTAGGTAGAAATAAAGAGCGTTTAAACGGCACTTTACCTAAAATTGACGGCTACGGCACTTTAACTTACGAAGTAACGCTTGGCGTTTTAGACGGCGAAGAAGAAATTAAAAATTTTGAAAAGAAATTTAAGTAAAAATAAAACTCGGCTAACTTAGCCGAGTTTTTAAGTTTATATAATAAGAGGAAATGCCAGTCGTTTGTTTTGCGAAAAAAATATTTGAAAACCCGGTTATTTTATGCTACAATAAAAATATGTATTTATATAAGGAAAGGTTATTATGCTAAAAAAACTATTTTCAGCATTAGTATCAACAGTTTTATTATGCTTAAGTATAGGCGGAATTACAGCTTGTAGCAATCAAGATGAAGAGTCTACTAAGGGGCTAGAATACGTTTTGAATGATGATGGAAAAACTTATTCCGTAAGCGGTTTGGGAACGGCAGTTGAGGAACTTATTGTTATAGGAAGCAAATATAAAGGCCGTAAGATAACCGCAATTAGAGATTCCGCATTTATGAATTGTGATTTTATAACACATGTAACAATTGGTAAAAACGTAGAAGCAATAGGTGATAAAGCTTTTTACGGTTGCTCAAATTTAGAAAGTTTTTATCTTGTTGTTGGCGTAGATAAAAATATAGGAAATTATGCTTTTGCTAACACTGCGTTAAAAGATTTTGCAATTTATCAAGGCGTAAATACCGTTGGCGACTATGCGTTTAAAAATTGTAATCAATTGAAAAATATGGAAATTAGAGCAGAAAGCATTGGTAAAGGGGCTTTTGAAAATTGTGAAAAACTAGACTCTATAAGAATTTACGATGAAACAACTTTTGTTGGCGAAGGTGCATTTGCAAATTGTATAAATGTTTCTAACGTGAATATTGGGAACGGATTATCCGTTATTGAAAAAAACACTTTTAAAAATTGCATTAAACTAAGTAGTTTACTATTGGGAAAGAACGTAACAAAAATTTGTGATGAAGCGTTTGCAAATTGTATTGCACTTAAAGTCTTATATTTACCAAAAAGTGTATTAGAAATAGAAAAATATGCATTTAAGGACTGTTTTTTAGAGGATATTGCTTGTCAGCATAAAAAAAAGCCTAACGGTTGGAATAGTGACTGGAATTATATGGCTTGCCCTGTAATTTGGGATTGCAATAATTCTAACGTTGCTGAAGACGGCTGTGTATATAGAACTACAGATGACGTTAGATATAGGCTAAAAGATGGTTTTTGGCAAGTTATAAAAGCCAACACTGCAATTAAAACAGCAGAAATATCAAATGAAGAAATGTATTATGGCTCTAATTACCCTGTTACTAGTATTGCAGACGAAGCTTTTTATAATTGCAACAAGCTTGAACAAGTGTTTATTCCCGACAGTATAACAAGTATAGGAAAAAATGCTTTTTACAATTGTAATTCGCTTGCCAAAATATATTTACCAGAAAACGTTGCCTATATAGGCGATTATGCGTTTGATGAATGTTATAGTTTAGAGTATAACGTTATTAGCGGTCAAAAATATTTAGGCGTAAGCTCTAATTATTTAGCCTATTTATATTTAGCTAGTGTGGAAAGCTCTACAGTTAGCATAACAATAAATCAACATTGTAAATTTATTGGCTCCTCGGCTTTTTCCGGTTGCTCTCAAATCGTAGAATTAGAATTGCCAAGTAGCGTAATAAGTATAGGTAGTAAAGCGTTTATTAATTGCTTTAAATTAAATCGCGTAATAATTCCAAAAGGGGTTAAAAGATTGGGAGATTGCGTTTTTGAAAACTGTTCGTTTCTTAAAGATTTAATATTTAACGGAACAATAGAAGAGTGGAATGCAATAGAAAAGAGTGATGATTGGAAAGAAAAATCATCATTAGAAAGAATTATTTGCATAGACGGCGACATTGTTTTATAGTAAAAAACTCGGCAACTAAAGCCGAGTTTTTTAATTTAATTTATATTCTTTCATTAGTTTTGCAACGCGTTTAAAAGTTTTTAAAATTAAAACTTCTCTTTCAATTAAATCTTCTTCTTTGCTATTAAATAATGTATTTAAAGGGCGTATTCCCCAGCCCGTTACAAGCATGCCGGGTAGTAAATCTTTTCTATCTAACTCTGTTGCCGTTTTAAGCGTGTAATTCCAAAATGCTTCGGCAGCGTCACCATCTGCCCAGCAAGACGGCCAAACTTCATAGCCGTGGCTTAAAAGTTCGTTAGCGGACGGGTAAGTTTCTTCTAATTTATAATGCCAATCGCAAATAATTATATCTTTTGGAAGTTTATCAATACATTTAGCAGTGCCAACGTTTTCAAAGTCTTTTTCATACCTTGCGCGGTGTGGCCCGACTTCGCCCAAAAGTTTAGTAGCGTCAAGTAAGCGGTCGCCCCAAATCATTACTTTTATGCCTTTTTGTTTAAAGTAGTTGTAAAATTTAATAAGGCTATTGCTAAAAAGATTGGCAGGGTCTAAACCTTTACAACGCTCGCATTGACCAAATAAAAATATTTCGTCCATACCAAGGTGTACGGTTTTACATTTGGTGGCGTTAACAAGTTCTTGAATGGCAGGAAGAACCACGTCATAAACCTTTGGCTCGTTACAGCACCAAGCGGGAGTGTAGGTTGTAAGCCATTTATGTCCTACGCGTTCGTGGACTTTTGCAATAAGGTTTTCGTCTGGAATATCTGGTGTTTCATCAAATTCAGGGTAGGCTTTTAGTAGCGAATTTCTTTTATTCCAGCCTTGATGCCCTACGCAGTTGTATAGTGGGATAGGCTCAATATTAGCCTTTCTTAATTTGTCGCAACAAGTAGAAAGTGTTTCCGCAGTAATATTTGATGCGCTAATTTCAGGGTGGCCTTTAAATTTAAAACAATTGTTAATTTCAATTATAAGATGTGTTAAGCCAAGGGGTGCAAGGTGTTTAATTGCGCCTTCAACGTTGTCAATAAGCCCTTGTTCGTTTTCCGCCCTAAAATGATAGCCAAAAATTTTCATAATAAAAACTCCTTGTAACCTCTAACATTTTAGCATATTAAAAAAGCCGTTTCAATAGAAAATTAAAAAAATAAAAAAATAAAAACTCGGCTTTTTAGCCGAGTTTATTTTTAGTTAAAGTAGTGGAACAAGCAGTAAGAACGATACGCCGTAGTAAACGCAAACTGCAACGAAGTCGTTAACCGTTGTAATAAGTGGGCCAGATGCAACTGCAGGGTCAATACCAATTCGTTTAAACAAAAGTGGAGTAAGCGTACCAACTAAACTTGCAATAAGCATTGCAATAAAGAGTGATGCACCTATACAAGCTGAAATCATAAAGCCTGAAATGCCAACGCTTTGTACAAAGCCTATTTCAAACACTTGAAGGTAAACGCCAATTAAAATAAAAGCAACCGTTCCTATTAAAAGACCGTTACAAGCGCCAACACGCATTTCTTTAAACACAAACTTATATCTTTCTTTTAGTGAAAGAGTTTCGTTACTAACAACGCGTATAGTTACTGCAAGGCTTTGAGTTCCAGAGTTACCGCTCATACCAAGTATTAAGCTTTGGAAAGTGTAAAGAATTAAAAGTGATATTGGAAGTAGATTTTGAAAAGCTTGTATAACTGAAGCAACTAAAACGCCTAAAACTAAAAGTGTTATAAGCCACGGTATACGTTTTCTAATACTTTTTACAACGGGCTCGTCTAAATCTTCTTCACTTGTTAAACCTGCAAACTTAGCATAGTCGTCACTCATTTCTTCATCAACGGCTTCTACTATGTCTGATGCGGTAATAACACCAATAATTTGCTTTTGGCTGTTTAATACGGGAATGGAATCTTCTGAATAATCTTTTAAACTTTCAATACAGTCGGCAATCTTTTCATTGTCGTAAAGGAATGGATAGTTTGTCAAAATTATATCTTCAAGCGGGGTAGTGTTACGCGCAATAACAAGGTCGCGTAGTTCAATAGCACCGTAAAACGTATCGTCGTCATCAAGCGTGTAAATAGTGGTAATGTTATCATTGTCAGCCGCTTGCTTAATAACTGAACTCATAGCCTCTTTAATAGTAAAAGACTTTTTAATGGTAATGTAGTTGGTAGTCATGCGGCTACCAATCTCATCTTCTTCATAAGAAGTAATGAGTTCAATGTCCTTTTGAGTTTCCGGCTCAATTAAAGGTAAAAGTTCGTTTCTTTGCTCTTCGGTTAATTCTTCTAAAACGTCAATAGCATCGTCAACGTCCATTGACTCGATAATGTCTGCAACTTTTTCGTTGTCAAGTTCAGCCAAATAATCTTCAACGTCATCTAAGTATGCAAAAACGTCTGAAACAGCCTCGTTGCCTAAAATTTTATACAATATTTTTCTTTCTTCTTCGGAAAGAAGCGGAATAATTTCCGCAATATCGTTATCGTGATATTCGCCTAATTTTTCGCGTTTAACTTCTTGCGTGTCATCACCTTTAACAATAAGTAATAACTCTTCAGTATAATCGCGTTTTTCTAAAAGTTGAACTTCTTTTTCAACGTTCATTTCTTTTTCGTCCATTTTACACCTCACTAAACGGCATTAAAAAATGCCCCTATGCTTTTACGCACCGAGGCACACAGACTATTATATATAGATGCGCGCGTGTATATAGCGCGCTAAAAAAGGCACGCTAAAACAAAAGCGGAGCGTAAATATTTTGCTTCTTAATTTGTTTAACTGCTGCTAATACGCTTGCAATAAATTGCGTACTTCGCGGATTACCTTCTGTTGACATAATTTTCTCCTTTTTTAAAGTGTAACACATTTAAAAACTTTTAGCAACAATCGGCGTAAAAAAAATAATATTTTTTAAAATAAATTACTTGAAAAACAAAAATGCGTATGATAAACTAATTTTATAAGTTTTAATATATTTAACTTAAAAGAGAGTTTTTATGTATAGTTTTTTAAAAGTTTTAAATGAATACGAACAAATGATTTTAGACGCGGAAAGGCATATTTGGAATAACCCAGAAACGGGTTATAGAGAATATCAAACTACAGAATATCTAATTTCTCAATTTAAAAAGTTGGGCTATCAAGAAAAAGACATTGTAAGGGCGGAAAACACCACCGGCTTTTATACTGTAATTGATACTAAAAGGCAAGGTCCAACAGTTTTAGTTTTAGCCGAGCTTGACTCGTTAATAAACGCCAACCACCCACAATGCGACCCCGAAACTAAATACGTGCATACTTGCGGCCACCACGCTCAATGCGCCGCAATGTTAGGCGTTGCCGCGGCATTAAAGAAAGAAGAAGTTTTAAGTAAGTTATGTGGCAAAATAAAACTTTGTTTAGTTCCCGCCGAAGAAGGCATTGAACTTGCTTATAGAGAAAGCCTTATTAAACAAGGCGTTATTAAATACACTTCGGGCAAACCGGAATTTATTTCAAGGGGTTATTTTAACGACGTTGATATTGCTTTTATGGTACACGCCAACATTTTGCCAAGCGGAAAGAAGTTTTGCTTAACAAAGGGGCATAATGGCGTAATTAGAAAAACAATAACGGTAAAAGGCAAATCTGCTCACGCAGGGGCGTATCCGCATCTTGGAATAAACGCTTTAAACGCCGCAAACCTTATGCTTCTTACAATCAATTCGTTAAGGGAAACTTTTACAGAAGAAACTTGTGCAAGGGTACACTCAATAATAACGAAGGGCGGTGAAGCGGTTAACGCCGTGCCAGACGAAGTTAAAATTGAATCTTACATACGCGCGGCAAATCCAATTTCTCACAAAAAAATTAACGACGACGTAAACCGTGCTATTTCCGCTTGCGCTGCGGCTATAGGTGCAAGCGTTACTATTTCAGACTACGCAGGGTCGGAAGCGCTTAATGAAGACGAAGCGTTAAGAAACGTTGCCCTTGGCGTTTTTGAAAATTTGGCGGGTAAAGACGGATATATTTATGAGGGCGAGTGGAAAACTTCTTCAACCGATATGGGCGATATAAGCACGTTATTCCCTTCAATACATTGCTACGTTGGCGGTGCAATAGGCACAGCCCACGGTACGGATTTTTATATTGAAGACCCTTATCTTGCTTGCGTTGAAAGTGCAAAAATGCAAGTTGCATTACTTTATGAACTTTTAACAAATAACGCCCAAAAGGCAAAAGAAGTTATTGCAAGTTATAAGCCCGTATTTAGTAGCGTTGAAGAATATATTAAGCATAAAGACTCTATAAATATGAAAAAAGATTGCGTAACCTACAATAATGACGGTACAATTACCTTAAATTTTAAAAAATAAACCTATTTTAAGCCCGCTTTTAGTGGGCTTTTTTATTTGAATTACTATATATTGTGGTTTATAAAAATATTTAAAAATTATTTGAAAAAATGCTGAAAAATAGTTGACATAATACCGTAATTATATTAGAATAATTAGGCTGTGTTTATATTGGGTTGATACGAAAAGTTACTTAAACTTTGCCCTTTAAGCGAATCCGGAACTCGCTTTTAGAAAAAAGAAGATAATTTTCGTTGACAAATGTGGGGGTTTAACTCCCGCGACTAACCGTGCAAGAAATTAGGAATCATTCGCAGCAAAATAACACAGTAGCGAATGTTTTTTTATTTTTATAAGCACGACACACACGGCAATGTTGACTACATTAACAGTTAGTATAAAAAAAGGAGTAGAAAAACAATGGCAGGACAAAAAATTAGAATCAAATTAGCCGCATACGACCACAAAATGGTTGACCAAGCAACTGAAAGAATCGTTGAAACAATGAAGAAAGCAGGCGCTAAAATAAGCGGACCTATCCCACTTCCTACTGAAAAGGAAATCGTTACTATTTTAAGGTCTCCTCATAAGTACAAGGATAGCAGAGAGCAATTTGAAATAAGAACTCATAAGAGACTTATTGACATTTACTCTACAAACGCCAAAATACTTGACAGTATTCATTTACCAGCAGGTGTTGACGTAAAAATTAAACTTTAAAAACAAAAAACATACAATTAAAAATTGTAAATAATATGGAGGTGAACTTTATCAAATGAATAAAGCAATCATTGGAAAGAAATTAGGTATGACGCAAATCTTTTCCGCAGACGGAAAAGTAATTCCCGTTACCGTAGTTGAGGCAGGCCCATGTCCAGTAGTTCAACTTAAAACAGTTGAAAAAGACGGATATCAAGCAATTAAGCTCGGCTTTAACGAAGTTAAGGAAGCAGAACTCAACAAACCAGAAGCAGGTCAATTTAAGAAAGCAGGCGTTGCTTGCCAAAAAGTTCTTAAAGAATTTAGATTAGAAGATATTTCTTCTTATACTGTTGGCCAAGCTGTAACTGTTGAAACTTTTAAGGAAGGCGACAAGGTTGACGTTGTTGGCCAAACTAAAGGTCACGGTTTTTCGGGTGTAATTAAAAGATGGAACCAACAAAGACTTAAAATGACACACGGTGTAGGCCCTGTTCACAGGGAAGTAGGCTCAATGGGCTCTATAAGCGCACCATCAAGAGTGTTCAAAAACAAGCACATGCCAGGTCAATACGGTAACGAAAAAGTAACTGTACAAAACCTTGAAATCGTAAAAGTCGATACGGTTAGAAACGCATTACTTATCAAAGGCGCAATTCCAGGTCCTAAGGGCGGTATTGTTGCTATTAGTGACAGCGTTAAAGCATAAAGGAGAGTTATTCTATGCCAAGCATTAAAGTTTATAATATGAAAGGCCAAGAAACTGGCTCTATGGAACTCAGCGAAATCTTCGCAATTGAATACAACGAACCTTTAATACACCAAGCAGTAGTAACAAGACTTGCTAACGAACGTCAAGGAACTAAAAGTTCTTTAACTAGGTCGGAAGTAAGAGGTGGCGGTAAAAAACCTTGGAGACAAAAAGGTACAGGTAACGCTCGCCAAGGCTCAACAAGAGCTCCACAATGGATTAAGGGTGGCGTAGTATTCGCACCAAAATCAAGAGATTTCACTAAAAAGATGAACATAACTGCAAAGCGTGTTGCACTTTTTAGCGCACTTTCTAAAAAACTTGCAGACAACGAATTTTTTGTTATTGACAACCTTGCTGTTGAAAATGGCAAAACAAAAGAAATGGTTGCGTTTATGGACGCTTTCAAATTTGAAAAAACCGTTTTAGTTGTTATGGGCAACAATGACGTTAACGTTATTAGAGCTTCTGCAAACATTCCTACGCTTGAAACTATTCCAGTTGAGCAATTAAACACTTATGACGTTGTTAAAAACGCAGTAGTAGTTCTTGCTCAAAGCGCAGTTGAAAAATTAGAGGAGGTTTACGGAGAATAATGAAAGAAAGAGATATTATTATCAGACCTCTTTTAACAGAAAAGAGTTATGCTGATATCGCTACAAAAAAATATGTTTTTGTAGTAGCAAAATCATCAAACAAAACAGAAATTAAACTTGCTATTGAAAAACTTTTTGACGTACAAGTTGAATCTGTAAACACTGTAAATTGCCGTGGCAAATTAAAGAGAATGGGTAGAAACGAAGGTTTCACTCCATCTTACAAAAAAGCTATCGTTCAATTAAAAGCAGACAGCAAAGGCATCGAGTTCTTTGATTCAATGGCTTAAGGAGGAAACATAAATGGGTATTAAAAGATATAAACCAACTTCTTCTGCCCGCCGTTTTATGACAGTAAGTTCTTTTGAAGAAATTACTTGCACAACGCCAGAAAGATCACTTTTAGAAGACCAAAAACATAAAGCTGGCCGTAACGCGCAAGGTAAAATTACTGTAAGACATCACGGTGGTGGTAACAAAAGAAAATACCGTATTATTGATTTCAAAAGAGATAGAGACGGTATTCCAGCAGTTGTAAAAACTATAGAATACGACCCTAACAGAACTGCAAACATTGCTCTTCTCGTTTACGCTGACGGACAAAAGAGATATATTCTTGCTCCAGTAGGCTTAAACGTTGGCGATACAGTTTTAAGTGGCGCAAATGCAGATATTAAACCAGGTAACGCACTTCCAATTGAAGCAATTCCAGTAGGTACGATGATTCACAACATCGAACTTCAACCAGGAAAAGGCGGTCAACTTGTTAGAGCTGCAGGTATGGCTGCTCAACTTATGGCTAAAGAAGGTAAGTATGCACAAGTTAAAATGCCAAGTGGCGAAATGCGTCTTATTCTTGTTAAATGTAAAGCTACAATTGGTCAAGTTGGTAACCTTGACCACGAAATTATCAGAATTGGTAAAGCAGGTAAAGTAAGACATATGGGCATTAGACCTACAGTAAGAGGTTCCGTAATGAACCCTTGCGACCACCCTCACGGTGGTGGTGAAGGTAGAGCGCCAATCGGTAGGTCGGGTCCTGTAACTCCTTGGGGTAAACCAGCCCTTGGTTACAAGACTAGAAAGAAGAAGAACAGAACCGACAAGTTTATTCTTAAAAGGGTAAACTAATTTGGAGGAATATAAATGAGTAGAAGTGTTAAAAAAGGACCTTTCGTCCAAGAAAGATTATTAAAAAGAGTAGAGGCACTTAACGCAGAAAACAAAAAGACTGTTTTAAAAACTTGGTCAAGAGCATCTACAATATTCCCTCAAATGGTAGGACACACTATTGCTGTTCACGATGGTAGAAAGCACGTTCCTGTGTATATAACTGAAGATATGGTAGGTTGTAAACTCGGTGAATTTGCACCTACAAGAACGTTCAAAGGCCACTCTGGTTCTAAGACGTCTAACTCTAAGTAGGAGGTAATACAATGGCTAAGAATATGAAATTAAAAACTCAACGTATTGAAGAAAATAAAGATAAGAGAGCAAAAGCAGTTGCTAAATTTATTAGAATTTCTCCTTACAAAGTTAGAGTTGTTCTTGATAACATTAGAGGTAAAAGCGTAAACACTGCCCTTGCTATTTTAGAAAACACATCTAAAGCGGGTGCAGACCCTATTAAAAAGGTTGTTCTTTCTGCCGCTGCTAACGCAGAACACAATTTAGGTATGAATAGAGACGACCTTAAGGTTGCAGTTTGCTATGCTGACCAAGGCCCAACTTTAAAGAGAATGAGACCTATGGCTCACGGCAGAGCATTTAGAATTTTAAAGCGTACAAGTCACATCACTGTTATTCTTGATGTGATGAGCAAGTAGGAGGCGGTTATGGGACAAAAAGTAAATCCTCACGGATTAAGAGTTGGCGTAATCAAAGATTGGGATACTCAATGGTACGCTGATAAAAAAGCGTTCGCATTAAATCTTAAAGAAGATTACGAATTAAGAAAATACATTAAAAACCAATACTATCAAGCAGCCGTTTCTTCTATTAGAATTGAAAGGGCAGCTAACAAAGTTACCATTACCGTATTTACTGCAAGGCCAGGCGTATTAATCGGCAAGGCAGGCGCAGAAATCGAAGTAATGAAAAACAGCCTTACAAAAATTGCAAAAGGCAAGCAAATTGCCGTTAATATCGTAGAAGTTAAAAAACCTGATTGCGATGCTCAACTTATCGCTGAAAACGTTGCTTCTCAACTTGAAAAGAGAGCTTCTTTTAGAAGAAGTATGAAGCAAGCCATTTCAAGAGCTACAAGGCTTGGCGTTAAAGGTATTAAAATTATGGTTAGCGGAAGACTTGACGGTGCTGAAATTGCGCGTAGTGAACAATATCACGAAGGCTCAATTCCACTTCAAACACTCCGCGCTGACATTGACTACGGTCTTGCAGAAGCACATACAACGTTTGGTATTATCGGTATTAAAGTATGGGTTTACAAAGGCGAAGTTTTAGGCGGTGCTAAGAAGGCTACCGAAGGAGGCGAGGCTTAATATGTTAATGCCAAAAAGAGTTAAAAGAAGAAAAGTTCATCGTGGCAGAATGACAGGTAAGGCTAACAAGGGCAATATTATTGCTTACGGTCAATACGGTCTTGTTGCAATGGAACCATCATGGATTACTTCAAATCAAATTGAAGCAGCCCGTGTAGCGATGACAAGATTTATTAAACGTGGTGGTCAAGTATGGATAAACATATTCCCACACAAACCTATTACACAAAAACCTGCTGAAACTCGTATGGGTTCAGGTAAAGGTTCAGTAGAATATTGGGTTGCAGTAGTTAAACCAGGTAGAGTATTATTTGAAATGGCTGGTGTTGACGAAACAACTGCAAGAGAAGCAATGCGTCTTGCAGGTCATAAATTACCTATTAAGACGAAGTTTGTAGTTAAAGAAGTTTCACAAGAAGGCGGTGAAGGTTAATGAAAGCAAAAGAAATAAAAGAAATGACTAATGACGAATTAGTTGCAAAACTTGAATCTTTAAAAGAAGAATTGTTTAACCTTCGTTTCCGTCATGCAACTGGTCAACTTGAAAATCCTAACATGCTTAGATTTGTTAAAAAGGATATTGCAAGAGTTAAGACTATTATTTGTGAAAGAGAAAAGAAGGCGTAACGGAGGACAGTTATAATGGAAAGAAATTTAAGAAAAGAAAGAGTAGGTTTAGTAGTTTCTGACAAAATGGATAAAACCGTTGTTGTTGAAATAACCGAAAAGAAGAAACATCCTCTTTACAAAAAGACTATTACTAAGAGCGTTAAATTTAAGGCTCACGATGAAGCAAATGCATGCGGTATCGGTGATAAAGTAAGAATAGTTGAAACTAGAAAGTTATCCAAAACTAAGAATTGGAGAGTTTCTGAAATTATTGAAAAGGCTAAATAATAGGAGAATGCGAAAATGATACAACCACAAACAAGATTAAAAGTAGCAGACAACTCTGGCGCAAAAGAAATTATGTGTATTAGAGTTTTAGGCGGTTCTTTCAGAAGATGTGGTAACATTGGTGACATTATTGTTGCTAGTGTTAAAACCGCTACTCCTGGTGGCGCAGTTAAGAAAGGCGATGTAGTTAAGGCTGTAATTGTTAGAACTTCAAAAGGTCTTAGAAGACCAGACGGCACACACATTAGATTTGATGAAAACGCTGCCGTAATTATTGACAACCAAAAACAGCCAAAGGGCACTCGTATTTTTGGACCTGTTGCAAGAGAATTAAGAGAAAAAGACTTTATGAAGATTGTTTCTCTTGCTCCAGAAGTGCTTTAAGGAGATGAATTATGAAAGTTAAGAAAAACGATACCGTTGTAGTTATTACAGGTAAAGACGTTAAAAAGACTGGTAAAGTTATTGCGTCTATGCCTAAATTAAACAAAATTATCGTAGAAGGCGTAAACGTGCAAGAAAAGAACCGTAAGGCTCGTACAGCACAAGAAACTAGCCAAAAAATTAAAAAAGAAGGTCCTATTGACGCTTCTAACGTTTTGGTTATTTGCCCTAAATGCGATAAGGCAACTCGCGTTGCATACGCTATTGTTGACGGCAAAAAAGTAAGAGTTTGCAAAAAGTGCGGAGCTTCTCTTGACGTAAAAGAAGAAAAGAAAGCACCAGCAAAGAAAGCAAGCAAAAAAGCTGTTAAAGAAGAAGTAGCAACAGAAGAAGCTCCTGTAGTAGAAAAGAAAGCAACTAAAAAGTCAACTAAAAAGGCTGAAGTTGCAACTGAAGAAGTAGTAGAAAAGAAAACTACTAAAAAATCAACAAAGAAAGCTACAGAAGGCGAAGAAGTAAAAGAAGTAAAGAAAACTTCTAAAAAGAAAACCGCAAAAAAAGATGATGCGGAAAACGCTTAAGCGTAAAAAAAATTAAGGAGAACTTATTATGGCAAAAACGACTCAGGTTGCTAAAGTAACTGCAACCGATTCCGATTGCAGAGTAAGAGAAGCGTACAAAACAGAAGTTGTACCATATCTTATGAAGCGTTTTAACTATAAGAACGTAAACCAAGTTCCAAAGTTAGTAAAAATTACTATTAACGGCGGTCTTGGCGATTGTAAAGACAACGCTAAAAGCGTTCAACTTGTTGAAAAAGAACTTTCACTTATCGCTGGTCAAAAGCCTGTTCTTACTAAAGCAAAAAAATCAGTTGCTAACTTCAAAGTAAGACAAGGTATGAACGTTGGTATTAAAGTTACTTTAAGAAATGATAGAATGTATCAATTCTTTGACAAGTTTGTTTCAATAGCACTTCCACGCGTTAGAGACTTTAAAGGTGTTCCTGACAAGTCTTTTGACGGCAGAGGCAACTACGCAATGGGCATTAAAGAACAACTTATTTTCCCTGAAATTCAATACGATCAAGTTGAAAAAATAAGAGGTTTTGATATTTGCTTTGTAACTACCGCTAAAACGGATGAAGAAGCGTATGAATTGCTCAAAGCAATGGGCATGCCTTTTAAGGCTTAATTAAGGAGAACGGTCATGGCAAAAAAAGCAATGATAAATAAACAACAAAAAACACCTAAGTTCTCGACGAGAGCTTATACAAGGTGCAGTATTTGTGGTCGTCCACACTCTGTACTTCGTAAATATGGTATTTGTCGTATATGTTTTAGAAATTTGGCTTATAAAGGACAGATTCCCGGCGTGAAAAAGTCGAGTTGGTAAAAGGAGGAACGGATAATGACAGATACAATAGCAGATATGCTTACACGCATTAGAAACGCCTTAACTGTAAAACACGACAGCGTAGAAGTTCCAGCATCTAAAATTAAAAAAGAAATTGCTAGAATTTTATTACAAGAAGGTTATATTACAGCGTATGACGTTGTAGAAGACGGCGTTCAAGGTAAAATTGTTATAACACTCAAATACGGCCCTAACGGAGAAAGAGTAATTAGCGGTCTTAAAAGGGTTTCTAAACCAGGTTTAAGAATTTATACAGGTTGCGATGAACTTCCAAAAGTTCTTGGCGGTCTTGGTATAGCAATTATTTCTACTTCAAAAGGCGTTATGACTGATAAAGAAGCAAGAAAGAGCAATCACGGCGGTGAAGTGCTTGCTTACATCTGGTAAGGAGGGTATAGAATATGTCAAGAATTGGTAAGGCACCTATACAAATCCCTGCTGGTGTTGAAATTAAAGTAGCAGACAGTATCCTTACTGTAAAAGGCCCACTTGGCGAATTAAAGCAAGATTTTGACAGCAAAAACATTGGTTTTAAAGTTGAAAACGGCGTTTTACAAGTAGAAAGATACAATGAAGAAAACGCAACTAAATCTAAGCACGGCTTATATAGAGCTCTTGCTTACGATATGGTTGTTGGCGTTACGGCTGGTTACAAGAAAACTCTTATCGTAAACGGCGTAGGTTGGAAAGTTGCGCAAGTTGGTAAAGATTTAAGCCTTTCAGTAGGCTTCAGCCACCTTGTAGAATTCAAGGCGGTAGAAGGCGTTAAACTTACTTGCACAAGCCCAACTGAAATCGTTGTTGAAGGTATTAACAAAGAACTTGTAGGTGCAGTAGCAGCTAAAATTAGAGCAATTAGAAAGCCTGAACCTTATCACGGTTACGGTATTCGCTTAAGCGATGAAGTAATTGAACGTAAGGAAGGCAAGACTGCAGGTAAATAAGGAGTAAACTGATATGATATCTAAAATTGATAAAAATGCGGATAGATTAAAGAGACATGAAAGAGTAAGAAGAAAGGTTTCTGGCACTCCAGAACGCCCAAGACTTTCCGTTTATAGAAGTCTCAACCACATTTACGCTCAAATAATAGACGACGTAGCAGGTAAAACTTTAGTATCCTGCTCAACAATGGACAAAACTCTTACCGAAACTATTAAAGACCTTACTAAGAGTGAGGCTGCAAAAGTTGTAGGTCAAGAAGTTGCAAAGCGCGCGCTTGCTAATGGTATAACTGAAGTTGTTTTTGACAGAGGCGGTTATATTTATATGGGTCGCGTACAATGCGTAGCGGACGGCGCAAGAGAAGCCGGTCTTAAATTCTAAGGAGGACTTATAAAATGGCAAGAGAAAATAAAGCTCCAAGAAAGCAAGAAGAGAAAGACGGTCTTTGCAAAAAACTTATTTCCGTTAACCGCGTAACGAAAGTTGTAAAAGGTGGACGTAAAATGCGTTTCGCTGCTCTCGTTGTAGTAGGTGACGAAAATGGTAGAGTTGCTTGCGGTATGGGCAAGGCAAACGAAGTTCCAGAAGCAATTGATAAGGCAACTGCACAAGCAAAGAAGGCTATGAAGAAAGTTGCGCTTGTAGGCACTACTATTCCTCATGAAACTATCGGTAAATTCGGTAGAGGTTCAATAGTAATGCTCCCTGCAGAAGAAGGTACTGGTGTTATCGCTGGTGGTCCTGTTCGTGCGGTTATGGAAGCAGTTGGTATTAGAGATATAAGAACTAAATCACATGGCACATCTAACCCAATCAATATGGTTAAAGCTGCTATTGCTGGTTTATATGGTCTTAAGTCTATAGAACAAGTTGCGGCACTTCGTGGCAAAACTGTTGAAGAAATTAAAGGTTAAGGAGGAGGAAGATAATGAACGTTAAAGTTACGCTTATTAAAAGCACTATATCTTGCTCTGCCGCTCAAAAAGGTACTGTTGCAGCCCTTGGCCTTAAAAAAGTAGGTCAATCAAAAGTATTTGCAGACAGTGCTACTTTACAAGGTCAACTCAAAGTAGTTAGCCACCTTGTCAAAGTGGAAAACGTATAAGAGGTGCAGTATGAGAATTAATACATTACAACCTGCTGAAGGTAGCAGAACGTCAGTAAAAAGGCTTGGTCGTGGCATTGGTTCAGGACTTGGCAAAACAAGCGGTAAAGGCCACAAAGGACAATGGGCTAGAAGCGGCGGCGGTGTAAGACCTGGTTTTGAAGGCGGTCAAATGCCACTTACGCGTAGGGTTCCAAAAAGAGGTTTTAACAATCGTTTTAGAAAGGTATATGCAATCGTTAACATTTCAGTTCTTAACGGATTTGAAAACGGTGCTGTTATCGATTTTGAAACGCTTTACGGCGAAGGCCTTATTAAAGAAGTTAAAAACGCCGTAGGACTTAAAGTTTTAGGTAACGGAGAACTTAAAGTTGCTCTTACTGTAAAGGCAAGCAAATTCACTGCTTCAGCTAAAGAAGCTATTGAAAAAGCCGGCGGTACAGCAGAAGAAATTTAATAAATCTCTATTATCAAAAAACGGCGGAGGTAAAAAATGTTTGAAACATTAAAAAAGGCGTTTAAGATAAAGGAAATTCGCGTTAAAATATGGTACACATTATTATTCCTTTTAATATATAGGATTGGTTCATATATTCCTATTCCAGGCATTGGTGACAAGTTGCTTGATACGGAAACGCTTGATAATTTAACTTATCTTAATATAATGAATATGATGACGGGTGGCTCACTTGCACAAGGAACGTTCTTTGCAATGGGTATTGGCCCTTACATCAATGCATCAATTATAATGCAACTTTTAGCCGTTGCAATTCCATCACTTGAAAGACTTTCAAAACAAGGTGAAGAAGGTAGAAAGAGAATTGCACAATATACAAGATACTTAACTATCTTGCTTGCAATAATTCAAGCAGTTGGTATTTTAGTTAGCTATGGCAGTTACGTGTATACAAGCACGGAACAAATGTCACTTGCCGGTATTTTAGGCAACCAAAATTGGCTTGCATTTATAGTAGTAGTTTTATTCTTCACTGCTGGTACGGTTGTTACTATGTGGATTGGCGAAAGAATTACTGACTATGGCATTTCAAATGGTATTTCAATGCTTATTTTTGCAGGTATTATTGCTACTGCTGGACAAACTTTTATCCAAATGATTGGCAATATTGCCAGTGAAGAAGGTCTTACTTACTTCTGGAAGTTTATTATAATGGTAGTGGCTATAATACTCGTATTCGTATGTATTATTACCGTAGAACTTGCTGAAAGAAAAATTCCAGTTCAATATGCTAAGCAAATTAGAGGTCAAAAAATGTATGGCGGTCAGTCAACGGTTATTCCTATCAAGGTTAACTCAAACGGCGTACTCCCACTCATCTTTGCTTTCTCTATTTTAAGTTTCCCAGAACTTATTTTGACGTTATTTAATCTTACGTCAACTGGTTTTGGTGAATTCTGGGCTAATTATATGGGTGTTGATTCTTGGGTTTATCCAATAGTATTAAGTTTGCTTATTATATTCTTTGCTTACTTCTATACTTCAATTCAATTTAACCCAGATGATATTTCAAAAAGCATTCAACAAAACGGTGGTTTCATAATGGGTATTAGACCAGGCAAACCAACTGCGGACTATTTAAGGAAAATTAGCGGAAGAATTACGCTTTTCGGTGCAATATTCCTTGCGCTTATTGCCTTAGTTCCGTCACTTATTTTCAAGGCTATTGATGCTTCAAGTTACGGTGCTTTCACTGCAACAGGTATGCTCATTGTAGTATCGGTTGCTCTTGAATTTAACACTGCACTTGAATCTCAAATAATGATGAAAAACTATAAAGGATTTTTAAAATAAAATGCAAATAATACTTCTTGGCGCACCTGGTGCAGGCAAGGGTACGCAAGCCAAAAGGCTTTCAGCAAAATACAATTTACTGCACGTTTCTACTGGCGATATCTTTAGAGAAAACATAAAAAACTCTACTGATATTGGCATAATAGCAAAGTCTTTTATTGACAAAGGTCAACTCGTTCCAAATGATGTTACCGTAGAAATTGTTAAAGAAAGGCTTGAACAAGAAGATTGCAAAAACCAAGGCTATTTGCTTGACGGATTTCCAAGAAATATCGAGCAAGCAATAGAACTTGATAAATTTTCTAAAATCGATTTAGTTTTGAATATTGGCGTTGATATCAATAAACTTATAAACCGTATAACCGGTAGGCGCGTTTGCCCTAAGTGTGGAGCATCGTACCACGTAACTACTCTTAACGGAGAAACGTTATGTAAGGCGTGCAAAACCGAACTCATTTTGCGAGATGATGATAACGAAGAAACCGTTACAAAGCGCATTGAGGTTTACAATAAGCAAACGGCTCCATTAATAGATTACTATAAAAAACAAGGTAAAATAGCAACGGTTGACGGCAATTTGGGAATTGATGAAACGTTCAATCAAATTGTAAAAATATTAGGCTAAAATGATTTACATTAAGTCAGATAATGAATTAGAATTGATGCGTGAGCCATGTAAAATTGTTCGTGACGTACTTCTTCTTGCAGAAGACAAGTTACAAGCGGGCATGACTACAGGCGAACTAAACAAGATTTTACACGACTATATAATTTCTTCAAAGGCAAAACCGTCTTTCTTAGGCAAATACGGGTTTCCAGCATCTGCTTGCATATCAATAGATAACGAAGTGGTGCACGGAGTTCCTGGCAATAGAGTTATAAAGGAAGGCGACATTGTTTCCGTTGACGTTGGAGCGTATAAAAACGGTTTTCACGGCGATGGTGCTAGAAGTTTATACGTTGGTAAAATATCTCCCGAAAAAAAGAAACTTATTGACGTAACGAAAGAAAGTTTCTTTAAAGGGATTGAAGGCATTTGCATAGGAAGCGCGCTTGGCGACATAGGTTATCAAATTCAAACCTACGTTGAACAAAACGGCTTCTCAGTAGTGCGTGAGATGGTAGGCCATGGAATAGGCAAACAACTCCACGAAGACCCTCAAGTTCCAAATTATGGAAGAAAGGGTACGGGAGTTAGGCTTAGGCGCAATATGACTTTAGCCATTGAACCTATGGTTAATATGGGTTCTCATCACGTTGTAATAGACGGGCTAAATTGTGTTACGCAAGACGGTTTACCGTCAGCACATTATGAAAATACAGTGGTAATAAACGATAACGGTGTGGAAATACTAACTGTATAAAAAAATCCTTATATGCTAAACGCTGGTGGTAAAAAGCGTAAACTTTATGCCTTAAGGAAGAAGCAGAAGAAGCATATATGGCGATAGCGGGAGACATCTCGTATGTTTATAAAATGGAGGTATTACAGTGTCAAAAAACGATGTAATTGAAGCCGAAGGCGTTATAGTTGAGGCTTTACCAAATGCTACGTTTAAAGTTAAACTCTCAAACGGATTTATAATTACAGCTTATATTTCTGGAAAATTAAGAATGAACTACATTAAAATTATTCCAGGCGATAGCGTTAAAATCGAAATGAGTCCGTACGATTTAACTAAGGGCAGAATTGTATGGCGCAGTAAAAACTAATTTTGTAAATACAAAAATAATCGGAGGATAATAAAATGAAAGTAAGACCATCAGTAAAACCTATGTGCGACAAATGCAGAGTCATTAGAAGAGAAGGTAAAGTTATGGTAATTTGCTCAAAGAACAAAAACCATAAACAAAAACAAGGTTAATTACTTCTAAAAAACCAATACAACAAAAAAATATAAAAAAATAATTTATTTAAAATAATTCGGAGGTTTAAAAAATGGCTCGTATTGCCGGTGTAGATTTACCAAGAGAAAAGCGTGTTGAAATAGGTATCACATATATATACGGTATCGGAAGACCAACCGCAGTAAAAATTTTAAAAGCAACAGGAATTAATCCTGACACGAGAGTTAAGGATTTAACAGAAGAAGACGTATCTAAACTCAGAGAATATATCGACCATAACTACAAGGTTGAAGGCGAACTTCGTTCAGAAGTAAACCTTAACGTAAAAAGACTTATGGAAATCGGTTGTTTCCGTGGTGTTAGACATAGAAAGGGCTTACCTGTAAGAGGTCAAAGCTCTAAGCGTAACGCAAGAACTCGTAAGGGTCCTCGTCGTACGGTAGCAAAGAAGAAAACCGCTAGCAAATAATTATTGAAGGAGGAATAATATAAATGGCTAAAACAGTCGCTACAAAGAAGCGTAAAGAACTTAAAAAAGTTGATAAAGGTCAAGTTCATATTCAATCTTCGTTCAATAACACAATTGTAACGGTTACTGATATGAACGGAAATGCAATTGCACATTCCAGCGCAGGCAGTCTTGGATATAGAGGTTCAAGAAAGAGCACTCCATTTGCTGCTCAACAAGCAGCTGAAGTTGCTATTAAAGCTGCAATGGAACACGGACTTAGAAGTGCAGAAGTGTACGTAAAAGGTCCAGGTCAAGGTAGAGAATCTGCAATCAGAGCGTTAGGTGTTTGCGGTGTTGACGTTACTTTAATTCAAGACGTATCACCAATCCCACACAATGGTTGCCGTCCACCAAAGCGCCGTAGAGTATAATAGGAGGAAATTAAAATGGCTAAATATACAGATGCAAAATGTCGTTTATGCAGAAGAGAAGGTTGCAAACTTTTCCTTAAAGGCGAAAAGTGCTATAAAACTTCTTGTCCATTCGAAAAAAGACCAGTTGCTCCTGGCCAACACGGTGCAGGCAGACACAAGGTTTCTGAATACGGACAACAACTTCGTGAAAAACAAAAGACAAAGAGAATATATGGTGTTCTTGAAAAGCAATTTAGAGGCTATTTTGACGCAGCCGACAGAATGAAGGGCGTTACTGGTGAAAACATGCTTTCACTTTTAGAAAGAAGACTTGACAACGTTGTTTATAGACTTGGCTTTGCTCCATCTCGTTCAACTGCACGTCAACTTGTAACTCACGCACACTTTACTGTAAACGGTAAAAACGTAAATATTGCTTCTTACCAAGTTAAAGAAGGCGATGTAATCGCTGTTAAAGAAACTAAGAGAGATAGCAAATATTTTGAAGCGTTCAAGAGCACAGAAAAAACTACAAACGTTCCTAAATGGCTTGAATACGATGCAGAAAAACTTGCAGGAAAAGTTGTTGCTCTTCCAAAGAGAGAAGATATAGACAGTCAAATCCAAGAATACATGATTGTAGAATTGTATTCAAGATAATCATTTATATCTCCATAAGGCGATATAAAACAAGAATTTGCTAATGTTATTAGCAACTATCAAATAAAAAATTAGGAGGTAGTTTTTTATGATGGAAATAGAAATGCCAAAGATTTCGGTAGAAGAAAACGAAGACAAAAGCTATGCCAAAATAGTTGTTGAACCACTTGAAAAAGGTTTTGGTATTACAATTGGCAACTGTTTAAGAAGAACTTTATTGTCTGCTCTTCCAGGTGCGGCAATACAAGGTGTTAAATTTGCACCAAGTCTTGACGTTAAGCACGAATTCTCTACTATTAAGGGCGTTAAAGAAGACGTTACTGAAATTATTCTTAACTTAAAGAGTATTGCAATTAAAACTGCAACTACTAACGTTGATTTTAAAAAGATTTTAAAAATTTGCAAAGAAGGTCCAGCTGTAATTAAAGCAGGCGATATTGAACCTGATGCAGAAATTGAAATTCTTAACCCAGACCAATACATTTGTACGCTTGATAACGGCGGTTACTTTGAAGTTGACCTTACTATCGGTAGGGGCAGAGGCTATAAAGGCGCTGAAAACAACAAAACCGGCGAAATTGGCTACATTGCTATAGACTCTATTTACACGCCTGTAACAAAAGTTAGTTACAACGTTGAAAATGCAAGAGTTGGTCAAAACATTGATAGAGATAGGCTTATTTTTGAAGTGTGGACAAACGGAGCATTCTCAGGCAAAGAAATCGTTTCACTTGCCGCAAAAATTATTCAAGAGCACATTAGTATTTTCGTGAACCTTTCAGAAGTTGTTACAGGTTTAGGAATACTTGTTGCTCCACCAACAGACCCACTTCCAAAGATACTTGAAATGAGTATTGAAGAAATGGATTTATCAGTTCGTTCTTACAACTGTTTAAAACGTGCTGGAATTCACACTATAGAAGATTTAACTAAAAAGACCGAAGAAAATATGCTTAAAGTTAGAAACTTGGGCAAAAAATCACTTGATGAAGTTATTCTTAAACTCAACAGTTACGGTCTTAAATTAAAGGAACAGGAGGAATAAGAAAATGCCAGGTAATATGGGTTTAACTTCAAAACAAAGAAAAGCAGTTCTTCGTAACCAAGCATCTAACCTTTTATGGTATGGTAAAATAGAAGTTACTGCAGGTCATGTTCAATCTTTAAGGTCATACGTTGAAAAAATTATAACTCTTGCTGTAAATACTTATGCTGACACTGTTGAAACAACTGTTACAACAAAAGACGCTAAGGGCAAAGAAGTTAAGAAAAAGGTCATTAAAGATGGCGTTAAAAAACTTAACGCAAGAAGAAAGATTATGGGTTTAGTATATGACTTACAATTTACTAAAGAAGCAAAGGAATCTAAAGCAGAATTCCGCGCAAGAGTAAAAGGTATCAACCACCCACTTATCGAAAAAATCTTTAACGAAATTGCACCTAAGTATGCAGAAAGAAAAGAAGAACTTGGCCAAGGTGGCGGTTATACAAGAAAATATCTCAAAGGCGAAAGACGCGGCGATGCTGCAGAAGTTGCAATTGTAGAACTTGTTTAATTAAATCTAAACGGTTTTTCCGTAAAACAAAAACACTCACACTTAATTGTGTGAGTGTTTTTTTAGTAAAGCGGTAAAAGTTATTTTTTTATAACTACTATATCGTTCATTGATTTTACTATTGAATTTTCATCAATTATGCCTCTAACGGACGTAAGCGGATAAACTCTACTGTTTTTTCCTATTACCGTGCCGGGATTTAAAACGCAATTACAGCCAATGTCAGCACCATCGCCAAGTATTGCTCCTAACTTTCTTAAATTGGTTACGTATTCAGTTTCTCCGCGTACGATAACGTTACTTTTATCCGATTTTAAATTAGAACAAATAGAACCCGCGCCCATATGCGAGTTATTGCCTAAAATGGAATCGCCGACGTAGTTATAGTGTGGAACTTGAACGTTATTTAACAAAACGCAATTTTTTAACTCGCTTGAATTTCCTATAACGCAGTTTTCGCCGATAATAACGTTGCCTCTAATATATGCACCAGGGCGAATTTCCGTATTTGAGCCTATTATAGCGGGCGCAATAATCGTTGCCTTTTCGCTAATTTTAACGTTGCTACCTATAAGCACCCCGTCCGCGTACTTTACAAAGCCCGCAGGCGCGTTGTTTAACAGTTTAGAAACATACTCTTTTATTTTGGCAAGTATTTCCCAAGGATATTCGCATCCGTCAAACAAATCTTGTAAATATTCGGCTTTTATTTCAAAAAGGTCGCTTATTTTTATATTATTCAACGATAAAGCCCCCTTCTTTAATAGCGTTATAAATTTCGTTTGCGCAAGATATAGAAAGTTCTAAACTCTCGCTTTCTACCATAATTCTAACAACGGGTTCAGTACCGCTTTCTCTAAGCAATACTCTGCCTTTTTTATTTATAATATCTTCAACGCGTTTTTTTGCAAGAATTACACCTTCGCCGTTTATCGTTGCTTTTCTATCCTTAACCCTTACGTTTTTAAGATATTGCGGGTAAAATTTTATAGGAGATTTTAATTCCGCTAAAGTGGACTTAGTGTCTAAAACTTGTTCCATTATCATAATAGCGGTTAAAATGCCGTCTCCCGTAGTAGCGTATTTTTTAATTATAATATGACCGGATTGTTCCCCGCCAATACCGTAATCGTTAGACTGCATACACTCGTAAACGAAGCGGTCGCCAACTTGAGTTTGAATAGTCTTTATGCCAATTTCTTCAAGGCTTTTAATAAAACCGCTGTTTGACATTATGGTTGCAACTACCGTATTATCGTTAAGCATACCCCTTTCTCTAAGGCGTTTTGCTAAAATGTACATTATACTGTCGCCGTCAACTACGTTTCCGTTTTCATCAACGGCTATGCATCTGTCTGCGTCTCCGTCAAAAGCAAAACCTAAGTCAAGGTGTTTTTCTTTTACCAAGTTGCAAAGATTTTCTATATGAGTAGAACCGCAATTTTCGTTAATATTTAAACCGTTAGGCTCTGCTCCAACGACTTCAACTTGTGCACCGAGCGCGCTAAATACGGCTTTTGCTATCATATAAGACGCGCCGTTAGCACAATCTAAGCCTACTTTTAAATTTCTATACGAGTGCGAAGCAAGAGATATAAGGTAGCCAACGTATCTGTTTCTACCAGACGCATAGTCGGTAATAAGCCCGATTTTATCTCCGCGTGCAAGCGGTAAATCCGTGCCCGAAACGCCAAGCCTATCCAAATTACCGTCAATATAATCTTCAATTAGCGAAGTTACGTCATCGTTAAGTTTTTCGCCGTATTTATTTATAACCTTAATTCCGTTGTCGTAGTAAGGGTTGTGTGAAGCAGTAATCATAATACCGCAATCAAAACCGTCTTGACGGGTAACGTAGGAAACGCTTGGAGTAGTGGTAACGTGAAGCATAAATGCGTCCGCTCCCGAAGCCGTCAAACCCGCAACGATAGAATATTCAAGCATATAACTTGAACGCCTCGTGTCTTTGCCAACAACTATTTTAGGTCTGTTCGGTGCAGTTTGTTTAGAGAAGTGCCAGCCTAAAAATCTGCCTATTTTATACGCTTGTATTGACAGTAAATTTACGTTGGCTTCTCCGCGGAAACCGTCAGTTCCAAAATACTTGTTTTTCTTTTTTGTGTTGTTTGTAGTGATTTCTTTTTTTTCAATTAAGAGTTCGTCAGTAGATATTTTAAAAAAGTTACACAATTGTATAATTTTATCAATTTGAGGAAGCGTTTGGTTAGTTTCCCAGCGCGATATTGCTTGCCTTGAAACAAAAAGTTTATCTGCCAATTCTTCCTGTGATAAATTTTCCCTTATTCTAAGGGCTGTAATTTTTTCACCTAACGTCATAACAATCTCCTTTTATATTAAACAATTATATTATATATTAAATTATTAAATGCAACAACTAATTAAGCGTTACATGTTTTAGCAACTATTAGTTGCATTTATAGTATTTTTTACAAAATTTAACAATATTTTACTTAAATCTATCTATTATATGTTACAACATATTTACATTAAAATCAATAGAATTAAAAAATTATAATAAGTTTTTTATAAAAATTAAAGTAAAAAAATAATTACAAAATTCTAAAAAATAGTGCAATTAGGAAATTTATGTGATATAATAAATGAGTATATAATAAAATTTACAAAGGATATTATTATGAGCATTGTTAAAAACGAACCAAAAAACAAAATGAAACTTTTACAAGCGGTTAGAGAGCAATTAGAACATCGTGCTCTTTGGCTTTATTTATTATGTGACGAAGCAAAGAAAAGGGGTTTAGACCCAAGAGAGTTTGCGTCGGACGCTATTAAGCGTTGTGGCTTAATGCAAGGCGCAAAACTTGTTGAAAAGGGCAAAACAGACAGTTTAAAGGGATTAAAGAAAACGTTATTTACAAAAGCTGCACAAATGGTTTTTGAAATGAAAATTTTAGAAAGCACTGATGATAAGCTTTCTATTGACTTTGGCTACTGCCCTCTCGTTAAAGCTTGGCAAAAAGCAGGCTGCAGTGATGAAGAAATAGCAATGCTTTGTGATATTGCAATGTGTGGCGATAACGGCATTGGCGAATGCTATGGTAGCGTTTTAGACCTTCCTAAATGTATTGCTAAAGGCGACGACCGTTGCTCTTTAAGATACCATAAAAAAGACAAATAAGGTAATTTATGAAAATCAAATTTTTAGGCACAAGCCACGGCAGAGCGGAAGTTAATAGATACTGCACGTCTTATATGTTTGAGCATAACGGCAAAAATTATTTGATTGACGTTGGTGCGCCCGTTGAGTATTTATTAACTAATATGGGCTTAACGCTTGATAAGGTTACGGCGTACTTTATAACGCATATGCACTGTGACCACGCAAGCGAACTTCCTACCTTAATTAAAAACTACGTGCATTATAATAAGGGTAAAACAACTATTTATATGCCCGATAAAAACGCTATTGACCCGCTTTTAAATTGGTCGCAAGCAATGGGCGAAGATAAGGAGGCCGTGCTTGAACATATAACCTTTAAAACGGTTAACGAAGGCGTAATTTATAATGAAAACGGCATAACCGTTACCGCTATTAAAAACGACCATTTATTAGGTTTACCGTCATTTTCGTTTATGATAGAAACGGACGACTATAAGCGCGTACTTTTTACCGGCGACCTTGCTACAAATCATAGAGATTTTCCTAAAATTGCCTATGAAAAAGAATTTGATTTAATAGTTTCGGAATTTGCACATTTTGCGGACGAGCCAGAATTTAACTCAATGAAAAACGTAAAAAGTAAGCAAATAATTTTAGCGCATTTAGGCGCAAAACATATTGCAAAAATAAACGAACTCAAACCTCTGTTTGCTTGCCCTTATATAATTGCAAGCGACGGGCTTGAATACACACTCTAATTTTAATTTAAGGAGACTAACAATGTACGATTTTGATAAAGTTTACACTAAAAGAGAGCCAGGCAACTGTAAATGGGACGTTGAAAAGGGCTGCATAGCACTTTCCGTTGCAGATATGGACTTTGCTTCTCCACCAGAAGTAACAAAGGCGCTTTTAGACCGCGTTGCTACGGGTTTATACGGCTATGAAATGATGACTGAACGCGATTATCAAGCAATTATAGATTGGCGTTTTAAACGTCACGGCGAAGTAATTAAAAGAGAACATTTAATGGCAACGCCAGGCGTATTAAATACAATGCGTGCGGCATTATACGCTTTAACAAAGGAAGGTGACAAGGTTATCGTTATGCCACCGCTCCACACTCCGTCAATAACTTCCGCATCAATGCGCGGCCGCGTTTGCGTTGAAGTTTTAATGAACGACGACGGCAACGGTTACTACACCCTTAACTACGAAGGCATTGAACAAGCGTTTAAAGACGGCGCAAAAGTTTTAATGTTCTGCTCTCCGTCTAATCCGTCTGGCAGAGTTTGGACAAAGGAAGAACTTGAAAAACTTGCTCAAATCGTAATTAAATATAACGGCTACGTTATTGCCGATGAAATTCACGCCGATATCGTATATAAAGGGCATAAATTTATATCACTTCGTTTAATTGAAGGGATGGAAGATAGAGCAATTTGCGTATTCTCTCCATCAAAATCATTCAACTTTGGCGGCTTCCACATTGGCTCGGTTGTTGTTAAAGACGATAACTTAAGAAAGAGAATTAAAGACATTTTATACGAAACAGGCAACGTTTGCGGTAGGCCTACTGCAATGTCAATTTGCGCACAAACTGCGGCGTATACTCAAGGCGGGGCTTGGCTTGATGAACTTTTAGAATATTTACAAGCGAATATTGATTTTGTTTGTGAAGAATTAAAAGGCACTCCACTTAAAGCCTACAAGCCTGAAAGCACAATTCTTATGTGGATTGACTGTTCAGCGCTTAACTTAACTACTGAAAAGTACAACGAACTTATGAAAAAAGCAGGCATTATGCCTGACCCTGGCCACTACTATTGGATGGACAACCATAAAATTGACGGTTACACAGGGCTTCAAGACCATTTTAGAATAAACATTGGCGCACCACGCGCAACACTTAAAGAAGCGCTTGACCGCTTAAAAAAGGCATTATTATAAAAACTTTTTAAAGGCAACTTTATGATTATTACTAACGCTAACGAACTTAATAATTATGGTAACGGCAATAGGCTTTGGCAAGGAATTCCTGGCGTTGCCGTAACGAAAAACGGAAGAATTTTTATTGGTTTTTATAGTGGTGGCGTTAAGGAAGAAACTGGAAACTTTGTTCTTGTTTTAAAGTCTGATGATGACGGCAAAACTTTTTCTTCACCTGTAACCGTAGTTTATAATAAAGACGGCGGTAGGTGTTTTGATGAAGTTTTGTGGATAGACCCGTTAGGAAGGTTATGGCTATTTTGGGGCTATATGGGCGAAACTGGCGAAGGCACTTACGCTTCCGTTTGCGAAAACCCTGATAGCGACAATTTGGTTTGGAGCGAGCCAAAACTTATCGGGTACGACGTTATGATGAATAAGCCCGTAGTTTTAAGTAGCGGAGAGTGGCTGTTTCCTATTGCCGTGTGGGAAGATTCGTTCCGCGGTTATATAGAAGTTCCTACAACTGAAAGGGAAGGCAAAGAAAAGGGCGCGTTTGTTTATAAAAGCGTAGATAACGGCAAAAATTTTGTAAAATTAGGCGGCACTTTGGCTACCGACCGTTCGTTTGACGAGCATATGGTTGTTGAACTTGACGACGGCTCACTTATGATGCTTATAAGAACAACTTACGGAATAGCCGTTTCCTATTCAAATGATAAAGGAAAAACTTGGAGCGAGCCTGTAGATAGCAACCTAAAAGGCCCAAATTCGCGTTTTAGCATAACAAAATTAAAAAGCGGTAGATATTTACTTATAAACCACTACGACTATGATGGTAGAAATAACCTTACCGCGTTAATTTCGGAAGACAACTGCAAAACCTTTAAATATAAACTTCTTTTAGACGAGCGCAAATTCGTAGCGTACCCAGACGTGCAAGAATATAACGGCTATATTTATATAACCTATGATAGAGAAAGGGGCGCGTTTAAAAAGAGTTTAGACGAAGTTTATGCCGAAGCAAGAGAAATATTGCTTGCAAAAATAACCGAAGAAGATATTATTCAAGGCAAAATTACAAGCAAAAACTCATACCTTAAAAAAGTTGTTTCAAAACTTACAAAATATGAAAAAGGCGACCCGTTCGCAAAAGAATAATTAAAAAACTCCTACTTTTTAGTAGGAGTTTTATTTATTTGTTTATAAGTTTTGGCTTGTAATCACTAATAAAGTTAAGGTTAAATTCCTTTATCATTTCTTTTGCGGTTTCAAGTGATTTACCGTCAAACGCGTCAATTTCTTGGTGCGCGTCCATACCAATTACTACGGGCGTGCCTACTTTGCCTGCAATTTGCCAAAAGTCTTTACGCGGATAGTTGCGGTTAGTTCTAATGCCTAATAAATTTATTTCAACGGGCACGTTTAACTCTTTTAATGCAATAAGCATACGCTCAAATTCTTTATTGCTAACGCTTGAATCGCCAAAAAATTTAATGCAGTCTGGGTGGGCAACGTAACTTATGTAGCCCGTTTTTGCAGCTGCTATAACAGAGTCCACGTAATTTGATAAAATTTGGTTATCTTCCGTAAAGCACCTTGAGTCAACGTAGGGAAGGTTATCATAACCGTCGTTACGGTCGGTATTAAGAGAGTGTTGACCTAAAATAAAGTACTGTGCGCCCGCGTTAATTGCGTCGCTAACCATTTTATTAAAATATTTAGGAAAATATTCCGTTTCAAAGCCGATATAAATTTCAATTTGGTCCTTGTATTTTTCTTTAAGTGATTTTAGCAACTTAAAATATTCGCTAACCGAATGTTCTTGTACGCGGAAAATCTTTTCTTTGCCGTCACTGTGCTTAAAAGGAATATGGTCGGAAAACCCTAATTTTTTAATGCGTTTCAAATTAGCAAAGTATATTTTTAATAATGGCGTTAAATTATTTGACTAAATAGCCTAAAATCTATATAATAACAAATAGTAACGCACAGTTACTATGAATATGTTAAAATTTAACTAAAAGTTAATTATTTTTGGAGGACAAATAAAATGGCAAATGTAAAAGTTGCAATTAACGGTTTCGGTCGTATTGGTCGTTTAGCATTTAGACAAATGTTTGACGCAGAAGGTTATGAAGTTGTAGCAATCAACGACCTTACAAGCCCAAAGATGCTTGCTCATCTTTTAAAATACGACACAATGCAAGGTAACTATCTTGCAAAAGGTCACACAGTTGACGCTACTGATAACTCTATCATCGTTGACGGTAAAGAAATTATCATTTACGCAAAAGCAAACGCTGCTGAACTTCCTTGGGGTGAAATTGGCGTTGACGTTGTTTTAGAATGCACAGGTTTCTACACTTCTAAAGCAAAAGCACAAGCACACATTGACGCTGGCGCAAAGAAAGTAGTTATTTCTGCTCCTGCAGGTAACGACCTTAAGACTATCGTTTATAGCGTAAATGAAAACACTTTAACTAAAGAAGATACTATTATTTCTGCTGCTTCTTGTACTACTAACTGCTTAGCACCTATGGCTAAAGCACTTAACGACTATGCTCCTGTAGTTTCTGGTATTATGACTACTGTTCACGCTTACACTGGCGACCAAATGATTTTAGACGGTCCACAAAGAAAGGGTGATTTAAGAAGGTCACGTGCTGGTGCTATGAACATTGTTCCTAACTCAACAGGCGCTGCAAAAGCAATCGGTCTTGTTATTCCTGAACTCAACGGCAAACTTATTGGTTCTGCTCAACGTGTTCCTACTGCTACTGGTTCTACTACTATTTTAGTTGCAGTTGTTAAGGGTAAAGACGTTACTAAAGAAGGCATCAACGAAGCTATGAAAGCTCAAGCAACTGAATCTTTCGGCTACAACACTGATGAAATCGTATCTTCTGACGTTATTGGTATGAAGTTCGGTTCTTTATTCGATGCTACTCAAACTATGGTTTCTAAAATTGACGACGATACTTACCAAGTTCAAGTTGTTTCTTGGTATGATAACGAAAACTCTTACACTTCACAAATGGTAAGAACAATCAAATACTTTGCAGAAATCTAATTAAAAAAATTAAACTCGGCTTAAATAAAAGCCGAGTTTTTATTTTGGTATAATGTTGCATAACACTACTTTTTTTGGTATAATAATTATATAAAATTTAGGAGCAATAAAAATGAGTGTAAAACTATTTTTTAGTGCAATTATAAAATTTTTACTTGGCGTAGTTTTAGTTGGCGCACTTATATTTTTACCGGCAGGCACGCTAAACTATTTTAATGGCTGGTTACTTATGGGTTTATTATTTATTCCTATGTTTTTTGCAGGAATTGTAATGATGATTAAAGACCCCAACTTATTAAGTAGCCGTCTTGACGCAAAAGAAAAGTTGAAAGACCAAGATGTTGTTATAAAGTTAAGCGGACTTATGTTTTTAATAGGTTTTATACTTGCAGGATTAGGCGTAAGGTTTAATTGGTATATTCTTCCTGTTGGCGTTTCAATAGGCGGAGCGGTGGCGTTTATAATAGCGTATATTTTATATGCTGAAGTTTTAAGAGAAAACGCGTATTTAAGCCGTACAATAAAAGTTCAAGAAAATCAAAAAGTGGTAGATACGGGCTTATACGGTATTGTAAGGCACCCAATGTATAGCGCAACTCTTTTATTATTTATTGCTATGCCAATAGTTTTAGGCTCACTCTATTCGCTCATTGTATTTTTAGCGTACCCGTTCATTATTGCAAAGCGCATTAAAGGCGAAGAGGCTTTTTTAGAAAAAGAGCTTGAGGGCTACAAAGAATATAAATTAAAAGTTAAATACCGCTTAATTCCATTTATTTGGTAAAAAATAAAGGCTAACGAAACTCGTTAGCCTTTTAATTTGTATTAGATTTTTAAACAGGGTCGTTATCTCTTAACTTTAATATAAGAGGAAGAATTATACCACCAATTAAGTTGCCTAAAATGGTAAGTGCAATATAGCCAACTACTCGCCAAGAAATTTCCTTTAAGCAGTAAAAATAAAACATATTAGCAATAGAGTGGTCAAAACCGCAAAATACGAAAACTATAATTGGGAACATTACGCCAACGTTAGCACTTAAACCTTTGTGGTGTGAATGGTCAACGCTTAAAACGGAAAGTGTAATAAGCACGCCGCATAATATGCCAGAAGAAATTGCGCTAAACGCCCAATTATCAAGTTCAAGTTTATTTTTAATAAGGCTTGCGCCAGAGGCTAAAACCTTGTCGGCATAATAAGTTTGACTAACAAGAATGTAAACTATATAAACGCCTATAAAATTGCCAATCAAGCAAACGGCAATTTGCCAGTAAGAGCGTGGGGTGGTGTGTGGAATTTTTGGAATTAAACCAGTAAAAAGTTTCATTTCAAACGCAAGTATTACAAACATACCAAGAGAGAAAAGTAGCGCGCCAACAATGCGCCCGTTTTCAACAATAACGTTTGCCGTGAGTGATGACGTTGCGCAAATTCCTATCATTGCGCCCGATAAAAGCGTCATAAATATAAAGTGTACAATGTCGTTAAAAGCACCGCGGTTAAATTTTTGTATCATATAAAATCCCTTTATTTTTTGTAATTATTTTAGCATAAAAAGTAAAAAAATTCAATAGAAAATGTAGATTTCTATTTCATTTTTTTAGGCGAATAGCCGTATTTTTGTTTAAATACTTTTGTAAAAGCGTTAGGCGTAGAATAGTTGAGTTTTTCAGCAATTTGATAAATTTTAAGCTTATTTTCATCAACGAGCGATTTGGCAATTTCGAGCTTTCTATTTAAAAAATACTCGCGCAGTGATGTTTTTGTAACCGATTTAAACATTGAAGAAATGTAACTGTAATTATATTTAAACACGTCACTTATAACGGTTAAAGACTCAATATCAAAAATGTTTACGTCTATATAATTCATTATTTGAGTGCATAAAATTTCCTTGCTTGTTACACTTTCAAATTCATTGCACGTTTCCTTGTTTTTAAAGTCACGAATTATGTAAACTATTATAGTGTTAAGTAGGTTTGCAATAATCTCGTCATGATACTCGCTATTATTAGTGTATTCCGCCAAAATTAAGGAGGTTAACCTTATAATTCTATTGTCGTTAATAATTCTTTCAGTGGGGCTATGGAAATTTGTAATAACGTAGTCCATTTCCTTGTAAAGGTCGGCGTTTTCTATATAAAAGGCGATATGGTCATACTTTAAAGGCGTTGCGCTTGACGAAATTATCTCGTGCTTATCAAGTGGCAAAGAAAGGTATATATCACCGCTTTTTACTTTAACGGGGATATTGTTGGTTGTAATTATGCCTTCGCCGTCAGTTACAATTGTAAGCTCAAAAAACTCGGAATGAAGGTGTGGTTTAATAACTCTACCTTTATTACAGTAGAGCCTACCTACTTGAAAGATTTTAACACCGCGGTATGATATAGGGTTTGTTAAATATGCGCCAATTTTATATTCTTCAAAATGATTTTCCATACTTAAATTTTACCCTTATTTTTAGGCGTTGTCAATAAAAAAGTTAATATTTTAACCTTTAAATTAAGTTAATTCTAAAAAAATGATAAGTTTTACGCAAAAATAGTTTATTGAAAAGGGCAATGATTAATTATATAATAATTATATCAAACCAAAAGGGGTAAATAATTATGAAAGTTATAGCAATTATCGGTTGTGGTAGAATTTCAAACAACCACTTACCAGCACTTCAAGTTAATGAAAACGTTAGAATTAAATATGCGTGCGATATTATATTAGAAAAAGCACAAAAAGCAAAAGAAAAATTTAGCAAAATTGAAAACGTTATTGAAGATTACAATATTGCACTTAACGATAGCGAGGTTGATGCAGTTTACGTTTTAACACCAAACTACAAGCACTACACAATTACAATGGCTGCGTTAAAAGCAGGTAAACACGTATTCTGTGAAAAGCCAATTACCGTTAACTATGAACTTTCTTTAGAAATGGCTAAAGAAGCAGAAAAACAAGGCAAAATGCTTAACATTGGCGTTGTTAATAGATACAATAAGGCTATTGAAGAATTAAGGGCTATGGTAGAAAACGGCAAGTTTGGTAAAATTTACCACGTTTATTGCTCATTTAGAAATAAAAGATGTATTCCAGGCTTAGGCGGCGCGTTCACTACTAAAGCCGAATCTGGCGGTGGCGTTTTAATTGACTGGGGCGTTCACTTCTTTGACCTTATCTACTACGTGTTAGGCGGTTTTAAACTTAAAAACATTACTTGTGATGCTTATAGCGAAATGGCAAAAGATATGAAGTCTTACGTATATGAAAAAGGCACAATGTGGGCGGAAGATACTTCTGATATTGAAAACGGCGTTAACGACGTTGAAGACCTTATTACAGGCTACATTAGAACTGACAAGAGCAGTATTTCTTTCAACGGCGCTTGGGCACAAAATATTGACACTAACGAAATGTTCGTTGACTTTTTAGGCGATAAAGGCGGTGCAAGGCTTTCTTACGGCGGCAACTTTACTTTCTTTGACGGTGCTAACCTTACTGCAACTGAATCAACTATTGCGTTTGACCCTGTTACTGAATTTGGCATTTCTGAAATGTTCTTTGAAGAAAACAACGGCTTTATTGAATGTATTACTACAGGCGTTAAGGCAAGAAACCACATTGAATACGTTTTAGAAAGCGCAAAACTTCTAGACGGTTTATATAAATCTGCTGACGTTAAAAAGGAGATTTCTTTCTAATGAAAAAGATTGGCTTTATTGATTATTATTTAAGCGAATGGCACGCTGACAACTATCCAAAATGGATAGATAACTATGCAAAAGAAACTGGGCTTGACTATAAAGTTACTCACGCTTACGGCGAAATTGAAGTTTCCCCTGTTGACGGATTAACTACTGACGAGTGGTGTGAAAAACTTCAAATTAAAAGAGCAAACAGCATAAAAGAATTAGTTGACAGTGTTGACTATGTCGTTTTACTTGCTCCAACCAACCCTGAAACTCATTTAGCACTCTGTGCTGAAACTTTTAAATATTTAAACGGTAAAAGCATTTACGTTGATAAAACTTTTGCGCCTGACTATAAAACGGCACTTGAAATTTTTAAAGTGGCAAAAGAATACAACGTTAAATTCTTCTCTACTTCAGCGCTCCGTTACTCTCCTATTTTAGTTGACGCTATGAAGGAAAAGAACGTTATAACTTATATGGGCGGTTCTAATATTGACGAATATATTATTCACCAAGTAGAATCTATCGTTAAGTTCTACGGCGTTGGCGCAACAAAAGTTAAAGCAGAACAAGACGGTGACGTTGTTAAGTTTGAAGTGGCATATGAAAACGGCAAAATTGCTTATATGAATTATAGCCGTGCGTTTGGTTACGATGCTGAAATTGAAAAATTAGACGGAACTAAAGAAAAGGTTGACCTTTCTGCAGGTTGTTTCCAAGGCTTAATTAACAACATTGTTGATTTCTTTGAGACGGGCAAAGTTGATTTTGACAACGCTGAAATTTTAGAAGTTATGAAAATAAGAGATGCTTCTCTTATTGCAAAGGACAATTTAGGACAATGGATAGAAGTTCAAAAAAATTAAGAGTGGCACTTGTTGGTTGTGGCAGAGTTTCAATAATGCACTTTGCTGCAATGGAGTCGCTTAGCGATATGTGCACGCTTGTTGCCGTGTGTGACAACAAGCCTGATAGGGCTGATGCGTGCGCTAAAAAGTACGGTGTTAAAGCATATTATAATTACGAAGAAATGATGGACAAGGAAGTGCTTGACGCAGTGCACGTAGTTTTACCGCACTATCTTCACGTTCCTTGCGCAGAATATGCAATAAATAGAGGCATTAAAGTATTGTGTGAAAAACCAATGTCAGTTGACTATGAAAGCGCTGAAAGGGCAACTAAACTTGCCAAAGAAAAAGGCGTTTTATATGGCATAATTTCACAATGCAGATATAATAATTCTGCAAAGCTTGTTAAGAAAACTATATCAAGTGGCGAACTTGGCAAAATTATTTCCGTTCGTTCCACTTTAACATGGTCACGCGATGATAATTATTATAAGAGTAGTGACTGGAAAGGCACTTGGGACAAAGAGGGTGGCGGTGTTGTTATAGACCAAGCCATACACTCAATTGACCTCGTTCATTGGATAGTAGATAGCGAAGTTGAAACTCTTACTTGCAGTATGGCAAATAGAGGACATTCTTACGTAAAAGTTGAAGACACTGCCGAAGGCTTAATAACGTATAAAAACGGTGTTAAATACGCCTTTTACTGTATGAACAACTACGGTTGTGATGAACCTATTGAAATTAGAATGTATTGTGAAAACGGCAAGGTTATTTTTGGTTATGACGATGCGTATATCTACTTTAATGACGGTAGAGTATTAGAAGCGCACCAAGCTGAAGATGCTGTTGACGTTGGAGGTAAAGATTATTGGGGCTTCCAACACGAAAAGCAAATTAAACAATTCTATAACTCTTGCTTAGGTATAGAAGACCTTGATATTAGTGCTGAAGAGGCTTTAAAAACTCACAAATTAGTTTGTGATATTTATAAAAAAGGTAAGGAGAATTTTTAATAATGAAAATTGGTGTTATTACAGATTGCATGAAAAAACCTTTAGACGTTGCCATTAAACAAATTGGCGCGCTTAAGTTTGACGGCGTACAAATTTACGCAACAACGGGAACGTTTTCTCCAGACGTTTTAACAAAAGAAGCGAAAGAAGACTTTAAAAAACTTTTAAATGACAACGGTTTAGTTGTGTCCGCACTTTGCGGTGACGTTGGCGGCCACGGCTTTGAAATTGAAGAAGACAACGCATTAAAAATTGAAAAGAGTAAAAAAATAGTTGATTTAGCAGTTGAATTTAACGCAAAAGCGGTAACTACACACATTGGTGTTATTCCAAGTGACGTAAACAGTGAAAAGTTTAACGTTATGTTAAGCGCGTTAACTGAACTTGGTTTATACGCAAAAGAAAGGGGCGTAACGTTTGCTATTGAAACAGGCCCAGAAGACGCTAAAACGCTTTACAACTTTGTTTCTAAAACTCAAGGTGGCGTAGGCGTTAACTTAGACCCTGCAAACTTTGTAATGGTAACCGGCCAAGACCCTGTTGAAGCAGTTTATATGCTTAAAGATTACATTGTTCACACTCACTTAAAAGACGGTAAAATGCTTATTAAAACCGACCCTAAAATTATTTACGACTATTTTGCGGAAGGTGGTATTGAGGCTCTTAACGTTGCAGATTTCTTTATTGAAACTCCTGTTGGTGAAGGTGACGTTGACTTTGTTAAATATGTTCAAGCACTTAAAGATATTGGTTACGATGGTTTCTTAACTATTGAAAGAGAAACTGGCGCTGACCCATCGGCAGACATTTTAAAAGCAAAAGCTTATATTGAAAAATTAATTTAACAAAATAAATAAACTCGGCTAAGTAAAGCCGAGTTTTATTATTTTTTTATAATTTTTATTTTAAGCTAACGCTTTTAATAGTGTATTCTAAATAGCCCATACTGTCGTTAAGAGCGGTGTAACTCTTTATAAGTCTATGGCGGTGGAAAGACGCGTCTGTAGCATAGTAAAGTTCAATAGGTGTGCCAGAGAACGTATCGTCAATAGCCGCGTATAAAAGGTAGCCGGTAAAACCGCTTTCAACCACTTGAGGAGTATCGTTAATTTTATAATCGTACGTTAAATTATCAAAAGTAAATTGAGAAACTGTGCTAGAGTTTTCAGAAACTGAATAAAGCATTTTTTTAACGCTGTGCGTAGGCACGTCTATAGTAGTAAATTCTTGATAGAACGAGTCTTCTAAATTAAACGCGCGTGGCAAGAGCGTAATTAAGTTATTGTCAATATACGCGCCACCATCATAATTGTTATAATTAAACGTGTCTTCTATTTTTTCTTCACCCATTTCGCCTGTTTCTTCATCAGCCGTTAAGTAAGTTTTAAGTATATTAGACGTTGCGTTTTTTCCGTCATACTCAATAGAGTAGTCGTAACTTAAATGGCTTTCAACAAAACCACTCATATAAGAATACATAGAAGTGTTATAATGTTTGGTTTGTGTTTCATCATTATACGTTGTGCGGCTTGAGTATATCGGCTTAAACCCATTTGCAAGGCTTTCAAACTTAGTGTAAGTTTTTAAATAATCATCAACGGGAATAGAAACTGTATTGTCTGAATTTTCAGGTCCATACTCATATTTGCCTTTTATTTTAAGTTCAGTTGTAAGTTCGTAATAATTAACTTTTGCTAAAACGCCTTTTAAAGTAACGGTATACGTTCCCTCATCAATTATAAGCCTTAAATATTGGTTTTTTACTTCGGTATCAGAAGAGAGAGTTTTTGTAGTTGTTGTAACGTCATACACAATTGTTTCTTCTATTGATTGGAAAGTTGCTGGAGTGCTATTCCAATACTCGCCGTCATACAAAATAGTCGTAGAAACACAGCCCGTTAATAAAAGCATTGACGCTAAAAACAAAGCAAAAATTGCAGTTAACTTTTTCATATTGCTCCAAAAATAGTTTTTTTATTTAATTTATTGTAGCATAAATTTTACTAAATGTAAAAACAATTTGTTAAACATTTATTTATATGTTATACTAAATATAATAATATTTCTATTTTTTTAAAAAATTGCCACACAGTTGTCAGCATTTTTGCTTTATAAGTAATAAAAAGGAGTGTAAAAGTGAAAGTAGTAAAAGTTTTAACAATTGCAGACTGTATTAAACAAACTGCTCTTCTTGCCAAGCGTTTTTCAAGGCAAGAAAACTTGAATTGCATAATTTTTAGTGAAGACAAAATCACTCTTAACATTGAAAGCGAAACGGCAAGAGCTTGTGGTGGCGGCTTTTTAAATATAGACGTTACAACCTTTAAAAGATATATTTCTTCAATAATTCCGTTTGAAAACGTTTTATCTAAAGAAAGTTCGGTTATGCTTGTTAGAAAAATTATATTAAAGCATAAAAAAGAGCTCACTTGTTTTTCATCTTCTATTACACGCCCTAATTTAGCCCTTACGTTATATGAGCTTATTTCTCAACTTGAAAGTGCAAACGTAACGTATGGCGACCTTAATGAATTAATTGAAAACAATAACGATGAAAGCGCTCTTATTAAAAAGATTAAAGATATTGCTTTTATTTACCAAAAATACATAGAATGTTTAAATGAAAACGGGCTTAAGGACAGTAATAATTATTTTTCTTTAATGCCTGAACTTGTAAAAAATGATGAAACCATTAAAAATTCCGTCATAATTTTAAGCGGTTTTTCAACTATAACCGAGCAACGTGCAGATGCTATAAAAGCTCTTACGCAATGCGCAAAAGACGTTTACGCCGTGTTAATAGACGGTGAAAACAAAGACGTTTATACGGGCGAAACTTGCGCTAAAATTAAGCAAATTTTTGAAGATTTTGAAACTGAGCAAATAGTAAATGGCAACGCTGAAGTTTTAGCTCTTTCTAAATATCTTTTTAATCCTAACGTTTTCAAAAAAGATTTTAATGGAGTGCAAACTCAAAACGTTAAAATTATTGAATACTCTTCGCCTATTAAAGAAGTTGAAAATACTGCAAAGTTAATTAAAAACAGCGTTATAAATCAAGGCTGTCGCTTTTCAGACAGTGTGGTGGCGGTAGGAAACCTTAAAACGTACGGTTCAATTATAAAAAGGGTGTTTAGCGAATACGGCATTCCTTGCTACATTGATAGTCAAATTACTCTTGCAGAGCATCCAATTTGTTCCTATATTGTAAACTATCTTAATTTTTATAGAAAGGGTTTAACTGCAAAAGACTTTTTAAAGTTTACAACCAGTTCTATTTTTTGCTTAGACAAAGACCTTACGGATAGGCTTTACGTTTACGTGTCTAGCCACGCTTTTTCAAGAAATGCGCTTAAAAGAGCTATTGTTATAGAAAATGAAGATGCTTTGCAAATAGAAAGATTGCGCTTAAAAGCGTTTGAGGTTGCTTCTTATTTAGATGGGGCAAAAACTGCAAATGAAATAGCTAGCGCCGTTTTAAAAATGCTTGATGCTACAGATGCTTTTTCAAACGTGCTTAAACTAGGCGAGAATTTAAAGGCAATTGGAGAAGTTAAATTTGCAAGTTATAATGATAAAGTCAAGGAAAAACTTCTTAACGTTTTAGAGCAAATAGCCTTTGTTTTAAACGGAGAAAAGACAAGCATTATAGATTTCATAAATATATTTAATAGCGGTGTTGTAGCAACGGCAGTTGGCTTAATTCCGCTCTTTAACGATGCCGTTTACGTTGGCGAGATGCAAGACGTAAAAATTAAAAGTGCGCAAAACTTATATGCGCTTGGTTTAAATGGTGACGTGCCTTTTGTAAAGAGCGATACGGCACTTTTAACCGATGGCGACCTTTACAAGCTTGATGATTTTAAAATTATAATAGAGCCTAAAATAAAAATAGTAAACAAGCGTGAAAAGGAAAACGTTGCAATTGCGCTTATGTCGTTTAAAAATAAACTTTTTGCTTCGTATTCAACGGCAAGCATTGGTGGCGAGCAGGCAATTAAATCTGACGTTATAAATTACCTTGCCAGCATTTTTAATCTTAACGTTATTTCTTTTAGTCTAAAAAATAACTCAAGCGTTTTATATGAAGATGCTAAAAACGTATGCTTAGATTATACGTCTACAAAGCCTGCTCTTAAAAAAATAGCAAAACTCTCGTCAGCCTTTAAAGAGGGCAACCCTCAATCAAGGCTTGAAGTGGCTTCTTTTTATAACGCTATTCAAAATGACGGTTTAACACATTTAAAAGACGTGGCAGACGGGCTTTTAACAAAAACTTATGAAAAAGATGGCGTTACAAGCGGTATGGAACTTTGCTTTAACAACGGCCACGTTTCAGCAACAACTTTAGAAAAATATTTTGCTTGTCCTTATGCAAACTTTAGTCAAAACGTATTAAAACTTAAAGAAGAGATTACAGAAAATATTAAAAGTAGTGACCTTGGTTCGCTTCTTCATAGCGTTACCGAAGAATATGTAAAAAAAATTGGAGACATAACGGATAAAGCAAGTTCAGATCTAATTGTAGAGCAAATTTGCAATACTTTATTTAATGACAATTTACTTTTAGATTATCAAGACAATTTAGAACATAGTCACTTATTTTCAAGGCTTGTAAAAGAGGGCAAGCGCGTTTGCTATGCCATTTACAATTCTATTGTTAATTCTAGTTTTAAGCCGTACCTTTTAGAGGCGTCTTTTAACGATTTTAACAAAGATTTTAAAGCCATAAAATTAAATGCAAAAAGCGGAACTTATAAAATTCAAGGCAAGGTGGACCGCATTGATATTTTTGACAATAAAATTAGAGTTATAGACTATAAAACAGGCTCTATAAACGCTAGTGATGAATATTTTTATACCGGCAATAAACTTCAACTCTATTTATATATGAACGCCTTTTTAACAGGCGATTTTGAGCCTGCAGGAGCGTATTATTTCCCTGTGCACGATTCTTTTAGTGAAGAGGGCAAAAAAAATTACGTTATGCTTGGCAAAACTGTTGATAGCGAGGATATTATTAACGCTACCGACAATAATTTTAGTAAAAATTTAGATAGCGAATACGTTTCGTTAAAAATGAAAAAGGGCGGAGGATTAACGGCAACTTCGCAAGCTCTTAGCAAAGATGAAATGCAAAGTTATTTAAAATATGCGGTAAAAATTTCTGAAAAAGGCGTAGATGAAATAAATTCGGGCTTTATAAAACCATCGCCATACGGCAGTAGTTGCGACTATTGTCCATACGGCGGAATGTGCGGTGCTAGCGAAGATAGTGTAGAAAAGAGAAAGGTTAAAAAGGTAAATTCTTTAACTATTATAAATGCCGTTAATGAAAATTCAGGAAAAGGAGAAAAGTGATGCGCAATTACGAATTCTTAACAGAAAGCCAGCGTAAAGCCGTGTTTCACGATAGTGGAAACGTTATTATTTCGGCATCGGCAGGCAGTGGCAAAACGCACGTTGTAATAGAGCGCATTATAAGGCTTATTACTCAAAAAAACGTGCCGCTTGAAAAAGTTTTAGCCGTTACTTTTACTAATGCTGCGGCAAGTGAAATGAAAGAAAAACTTAAAAAGGCGCTTACTGAAGAATATAACGAAAGTGGGGATATTCGCTTTAAGCGTGAGCTTGAAAAGGTTGCCATAGCAGACGTTAGCACTATTCACTCTTTTTGCGCAAATTTATTAAAAAAGTATTTTTACGCTTTAGGTCTTGATGCTTCGTTTGCCGTTTTAGATGCGAAAAAAAGTAAAAAATTGCAGTCTAAAGCAATGGCTAATTTATTTGAAAGGCTGTATGTTGAGCAAAATGAAAACTTTTTAAAACTCGTTGACGTTTTTGGAGGCAAGCGAAAGGATAGGGGCTTAAGAGAAATTATACACAAAATTTACTCTTTTTCTTCTAGCGAACTTGGGCTTATGGAACTTAAGCAAAAAACTATAAACAGCCATCAAAACGTTATAAAAATAATAGACGGCAAAATTTTAAGCTATTTTAAAGAAGAGGCGCTTGAGTACGTTGACGTTTTTAAAGCTTTAAAAAGTAATTTTATAGGCGATGAAAAACGTCAAGGAGCGTGCCAAACTTTATGCGATATTGCAAGCGAACTTGCAAATGCTACTAGCCTATTTGATTTTGCTAAAAAGTATAGTGAATTTGAAATTAGGCTTCCTCAAACCAAGTGTGAAAACAGCGAACTTTTAGAAGAGTTTAAGTATTATGCCGGCGAATTTAAGAACACTTATACGTACATATTTGAAACGTTTAGCGGTAACAAAAAGGCTTTAGAAGAAAGCGTTTTAAATAACGTTGAAACTGTAAACGAACTTTTCAATTTAACTTTCTTATATGAAGAAGAGTATTCTAGCTTAAAAAGCGAAGAAAACGGCGTTGACTTTTTAGACCTTGAAAAGTGCACTTTAAAACTTTTTGAAAATGAAGAAATTTTAAAAGAAATTTCTAACAATTATGATTACATTTTTGTTGACGAGTATCAAGACGTTAACGCGCTTCAAGAGCAAATTATAACTAAAATATCACGCAATAACGCTTTTTTGGTTGGCGATAGCAAGCAAAGTATTTATGCGTTTAGAGGCTGTAATCCTAAATATTTTATTGAAAAATATAACAAATACTTAAAAGGCGAGGGTGGAATTGCAATTTCACTTGACGCTAATTTTAGAAGCGCAAAAAAAATTATAGACTTAACTAATAACGTTTTTAGTGACGTGTTCATTGACAAGTTTTCTGGGCAAAACTATAAAGAAAATCAAATGATTTACGGCGGAAGCTATAAAACTTTTGATGGCGAAACCGCAATTCATTTAATTGAAGACGTTAAAAAGGAAGAAGCAAAACCCGAAAGCAAAGTTTATTCTGTTATGGAAAATTACTCTTTAGGCGTTAAAAAAGAGTATAGCAAGCAAGTTGTTTTAACAATAAAACTTATAACGGACCTTTTAAAAACAGAGTATTACGATATTAAAGAAGCAGATGAAAATAAAAGATTAAAGCAAGTAGAATATAAAGATATTTGCATTTTAGTGCGTGGGGTTAACGGCTATGGCGAAGAACTTGTTTCGGCACTTTATGACGTTGGAATTCCCGTCACTTCAAGCGCAACGGTAAGCGTTGCAAAGTATGCGGAAATAAAGGCGCTAATAGACGTGTTAAATGCAGTTTTAATGCCAAGAAGAGATATTCCTTTTGCTTCTACGCTTATAAATTTTGGCAATTTTACCGAGCAAGAACTTGTTGCCATAAAAATGGCCAATGCTAAAGAAAAATCATTTTATAACTGCGTAATAAATTACGCTAATTTGGGTAATAATCTTGCAAAAAAATTAAGCGAGTTTGTAACTTGGTTTAGTAGTGTTAGGCTTATATCGGAATATGCTTCAGCTAGCGAAGTTTTATATAAAATTATTGGCGATACGGGTTATGATGCTAAAATTTTATCTATGCCGTTTGGAGAAGAAAGGTTAAAGCGAGTAGAACGCTTTATAGCGGAAAGCGTTTCAAGCGAAAAATCAATGAGTGTTGGCGAGTTTATTGAATATTTAGAAGATTCGCTTGAAGAAATTACTCAAAGTCAAACCGCAGGCGAAAACACCGTTCAAGTTATGACTGAGCACGCATCTAAAGGTCTTGAATTTCCTGTGGTAATAGTTGCTGACTTTGAAAAGTTGTTTAATTCTCGCGATATTACGGGTGACGTATTATTTAGTAAAGAATACGGAATAGTTCCTAAAAATTACAATTTAGATAATATGACTTACAGTGAAAACGTTTTAAGGCAAGTTGTTAAACTTGAGTATAAGCGAGAACGTGCCGTTGAAGAAGCAAGGCTATTTTACGTTGCAATAACTAGAGCAAAATACGCAGTTCATTTTATAGCAAATACTTCAACTTTATATAATAAGCGCTTATATTCTAATTTTAAAATGGCAGATAGGCAAGCCTGTTATTTAAAAGACGGAGATGCGCCTATAACGCTACACTTAGATAGCGAACTTAAACTTAATTGCGTTGAAAACGGCACTCCAGTTGTGGGAAATAAAATTGATAAAAACTTGGCTTCAAGCATAAAAGACAATTTGCTTTTTGAATATCCTTACAAGCAAGATACGCTTTTACCACTTAAGAGCTCAGTTTCAGAGGTTAATAAGGGCGATGATTTAGAATATTACGAAACCACTAATATTTTTGGTTATTCAAGCAGTGAAACGGGCACGGCATATCATAGATTTTTGGAACTTTGCAACTACTATGGCGAAAGCGCTGTAGAGCAAAAAAATCAAATGCTTAAAGACGGGCTAATAACTAAAGAGCAAGCGTCTTTATTACAAGACGGCAATTTACAAGCCATTTTAAATTTAGATATTTTTAATACTATTAAAGATTACAAATTTATAAAAGAGCAAAAATTCTGCTGTTTATTTGATGCTAGCGAACTTGGCTATTTTAATTCAAGCGAGCAAATTTTAGTTCAAGGTATTATTGACCTTTTGGCAGTCAAAGGCAATAGCGCAATACTTATTGACTTTAAATATTCTACTATTAAAAACGATGAAGATTTAATTAAAAACTATTACACTCAACTTAAGCTTTATAAGCAAGCTATAGAAAAAAGTTCTAATTACAAAATTAGCGAAGTGTATTTGGTTAATATTTTGCAACTTAGAAGTATAAAGGTGGAAATTTAAGTATAAAAAAATAAAACCTGTTCAATAATGAGGTTATGGAGCAGGTTTTTAATTTTGTAATTTTTTATTTAAAAAGTTTTATTGAAAACGATTTTTCAACGTATATTATTTTAATATTACTAATAATTCCTTTTATTTGCTTTGTTGTAGAAGTCGTTTTAAATATATGCTTAAAGCGCAATACCAAAGGAGAGTTTTTTAAAAGCGTTTCTCTAATTTCACTATTATTATCAATATTATTTTCAGTTGGTGGTTTAGTAAATTCAACTATAAATTTTGATAACGTTTTAGAAGTATTTTACTATAATTTAACGCTTACAACGCTTTGCTACTCGGCATACTTGTGCTTAAAACTAGTAGGAAGTTTGTGCTCAAAAAAGCCAAAAGAAATTTTGATAGAAAAAGAATATGACAAAGTTGATTTAGCGCCAACTAACGTAAAAAGAATTGTTGAAACAATATCTTGCAAAGCGCCAGATAAAAAAGAATACTCTGGTTATTTAAACGTAGATTATTTAAGGCAGTTAATAGAAGAATTAAAGAAAAACGAACTTGACGAGCAAGAGCTTAACGAGCTTGAAGAATTTGAGGTTTATTTATTAAACTTTATAACTCGCCAGCCGGAAGGTAAAGAAAGGCAAATGATATCAAACTACATTGGAGCCCTATTTAAAAAACTTGCAAAATACAAGGTTGTTAACGAATAAAAAAAGGGGAGGTTTTTACCTCCCCAATTTATTTTATTTTTTTCTTAATTTTTTAGGTTTTCTAATGCGGTTTAATTCTTTATTCATTTTCAAAAGGTCTTCTTTTGTAAATTTCATATTCATCATACCAACCATAGAAGTAAGCCTTAATACAGTAAATCCGCCAAGCATACCCATAACGTCTTTAAGGTTAACGTCAAATCCAGCAGGTTTAGCGCCTTTACCTTTTTTGCCACCGCCCATAGCCTTTTTCAATTTAAGGCCTAGCTTAATAAACCAAAGCGTGCCACAAAAAGTTGACATAATATCGCTAATCTTATCGTTAAGTGAAAATCTTCCTTCTGGAGCCTCAACGTCAAACCAGTTAAGAATTGCACCTTTTTCTTTTAAGATATAGTCTTGGTTCATTTCTTCAACTTTTCTTATAATGCTTTCATCGCTAAATTCGCCAGCTTTTGCAACGAGTTTAGATTCGCCCTCGTTTTTAACCGTAAAGTAGAAGAAGTGATTGTCGCTTGTTTGTTTGCCAACGCTTTCGCCGTTAACAAAAAGTTCAACTTCAGGAAGGTTAGAGTAAACTGTAACCTTAGTTTCGCTTTCGACTCTATCTATATAGCGTTTAGAACAAAGGTGAACGAACGGGTCGTTTGAAAGCCAAGCTTTATAAGCGTAGAAAGCGTCTTTTTTATACTTTCTATCAATAGTAACAAGGCCTTTATGGTTTTGACCATTTTCGCCACCCTCTGCACGAGCGTCTGCACCAAAGTCAAACATATTCCAAACGTGAGTAGCCCAAAGATACTTTCTAGTAAATAATTGCTTAATAAGTTCTTCGTGGTAGTAAGATTGATATTCTTCAGTGTAATCGCCTTGAGTTGGGTTAGAAGTATGCCAGTTAAGTGCTTCACAGCCGTATTCAGACACGCCGATAGGGATATTTGGGTGCATTGCGTGGAATTTATCAAACCAAGGTCCGTTCATAGTAGTGTCGCCACCGTACCAACCAAAATAGTGGTTATATGAAACAACGTCAGGAATTTGAACGTATTCAGCAGTCATTGGGCACATAGAAACGCAAGCAATAGTAGTCAAGCGCGTTTTGTCAATGCTGTGAACAAGGTCGTTTAATACGCGGTGGTTGTCAATAAGGTCAGGGTCTTTATCGCCACCCATTGTAATTTCGTTTGAAAGTCCCCAAACAACAATAGAAGCGTGGTTGTAGTTTTGGTAAACAAGTTCTTTCATTTGAGAAATAGTGTTTTCTCTACCTTTAGGAAGATGTCTTGAAATGTATGGAATTTCAGCCCAAATAACTAAGCCTTTTTCATCGCAAAGGTCATAGAAATATTGGTCGTGCTGATAGTGGGCAAGTCTAATAGTAGTTGCGCCAACTTCTAAAATAAGGTCCATATCTTCTTCGTGATGTTCTTTTAAAAGAGCGTTACCATAGCCAATTCTATCTTGGTGGCGAGATACACCGCGAAGTGGATATTCTTTACCGTTTAAAATGAAGCCGTTGTTAGGGTCTATTTCAAAGTAACGGCAACCAAATTTAGCTTCAACGTTATCAATAACTTCATTGTCTTTTACAAGGTTAGCAACAGCCTTATATAAATAAGGGTCAATTCTACCGTTCCAAAGGTGGCAGTTTTCAATTACAAAGTTAACTTTAGTTTCAGCAGTTTTTTCTTTGTAAACAACGTTGCCTTCTTTATCGTAAACAATAAATTCAATAAGGTCAGCACCTTCAATGTTTTTAACGTAAGTTTCAATTTCAACTTCCGCATTTGCGCCTTTAACAATAGGAGTAATAGCAATACCAGGTGCACCGTAATACTCTAAATCAAAGTGGGTTTGGTTAACTGCAATTAAGTTTACGTCACGGTATAAACCGCCGTAGAAAGTAAAGTCGGCAACTTGAGGGTAAACGAAATCGTTTGGAGCGTTGTCAACTAAAATTGTAAGAGCGCTGTTTTCTGTTAAGTATGGAGTAAGGTCAACTCTAAAAGTAGAATAACCGCCATCGTGATGGCAAATGTTTTTACCGTCAATTAAAACGTCACAAGAAGAATTTGCACCGTTAATTTCTAAAAAATATTTATCTGCTTTTGCAAGCTCGTTTACGTTTAAAACTTTATTATATGCGCAAGTTCCTCTAAAGTAATCGTTACCGCCGTCAATACCGTCAATATTATTCCAAGTGTGAGGAAGATTTACCGTTACGGCTTCTTCTTTAACTTCTGCGCCGTAATTTTTAATAAACTCCCAATTATTATTTAAACTAATAACTTTTCTCATATAATTTTCCTTTTTTTTATTTATTAAACGCCCGACAAATATATCGGGCGTTCTTATTTCAAATTACGCCAAACAATTTGGCTATTTATTATTCAGCAACTATTTTAGCGCCTATTTGGTCTTCAGTTTCGTGTTTAGCTTTAAGGTCAGCTTCCATCTTAGCAAGAGTTTTCTTGTCAAGGTTGTAAACGAAAGCAATAGATACAAACATTAATACAGCACTAAATAAGTATAAGCCAGCAACTAACCAGCACATATTATAAGCGGTTGCAATAGATTGACCTTCAGTACCAAGTTCAGAAACGTAACCAAGCACACCCATAAGTAATAATACTATAGAAGGACCAACGCCTTGTGCAAGTTTTCTAAAGAAAGAGTGAAGTGAGTAAACAACACCTTCTTCACGTTTGCCTGTTTTCCACTCGTTGTAGTCAATAGCATCAGCCATAAATGCCCAAGAAACGCAAGTGTAAATACCCAAGCCAATACCAAAGATTGAAAGTGAAAGAACGTAAAGAACTAAAGCAATAGTCTTGTTAGGAATGAGTGGGAATAAAAGCATTATCACGCCACCAATAATAGAAACAAATGCACCTACTGCAGAAGATTCTTTCTTTCCGTATTTATTAACAATCTTTTTAATGAAAGGCATAAAGAAGAGCATTGGTACAAAGCCAATAGCCATAACTATACCAGAAAGTGAAGCTTTGTTAAAGTACGTTGCAAACATGATAGTTGTTGCGGTTGTGGCAGAGTTCATACCAAGGAACATTGCCATGGCTGCAAGTGTAGCGCCAACTGCAGGGCGGTTCTTCATAAAGTTAGCAAATGCTTGTAATACGTTGAACTTTTCAGTTTGTTCGCTAGTTTTAACAGTGCTTTCATCAACGCGGATAGTAATCTTTTTAATCATGAACATAAATGCAATGAAGCCAAGTACGCCCATTATAAGAGCCGCAAAGAATACTCTGTTACCCATAAGAACTTCTACTTGTTCGCCAAGTTCATTTAATACAGGTTGACCGTTTTCATCAAAAGCCTTTTCCCAAATAAGCATAGGTAAAATCATTTGAGGAACAAGGTTACCAAACATAGAGCCAATTGAACGCCAAGTTGAAAGTTGTGACCTTTCAGCACCGTCTGCAGTTACGAGTGAAAGCATTGAGCCGTATGGCACGTTAGCAATAGTATAGCAAGCGTCCCAAACAATGTAACCGCCAACAAAGAGCAAGCACTTAACCCATAAATCAGCATTAGGGAAAGGTAAGAATACAAGGGCACCTGCTACAAGCAAGCCTATTGCGCCTATAAAAATATAGGTTTTGAATTTGCCCATTTTGTACTTTCTCTTATCAGCGTCAATCATAGCGCCAATAATAGGGTCGTTAATAGCGTCCCAAATTTGTACGATGAGTAAAAGTAAAGAAAGTAAGCCCGTTTCAATCATCATAAATGCAAGCCAGAAAGTTTGCACTGTTCCTTTGAGCGAGAAGCTCATGTTGCAACCAAAGTCGCCGGCAGCGTATGCAATTTTGTCTAACATGCCAAACTTGCGCTTGCCATTTTCATCTAATTGTACTGGTTTTTTCATAAATAACTCCTTAAATAAAATTATTATAATTACATTATAATATAGTTTTAAATTCTTTGCAATAGCCCAAAATTAAACATTTGTGACACTTTTGTGTATTTTTCTTGACCAAACGCAAAAGAATAAGTATAATAATAACAGTATTTGTGCTTTTATTATAATTATTACCAATTTAAAACTAAAAAATTTAGAAAAAAGAAGTGGAATTATGTATAAAAATTGTAAAACAAAACCGTCTATATCACGCCAAAAAGAGATAGAGAGCGCTTTTTTAAATTTGCTTGTTAAAAAGCATTATGAAGACCTTACTGTTTGCGAAATTTGCGAGTATGCCCAAATTCCAAGAAAGGCTTTTTATAGGTATTTTGAAGGTAAAGAAGGTTTATTAAAAGCACTAATTGAACACACGTTATTAGGCTACCAAGATTTTTACCAAAATTTTAAAAGAGAAAGGCGCACAATTAAGGGCGAGCTTGAATGTTTTTTTGCTTTTTGGCTTGCTGAACCTCAAAAAACACTTTTAAAAGTTATGATTAAAAACTCGCTTGTAGGTCACATTTTAAAACATTCTCAAAGTTCAACATTAATAAGTAATGTTGATGCTAACAAGTTTTTACCAAACGAAACGGAAAAAATGCGTTTGCAAATTTTCAACTTTGCAATTTCCGGGCTTATGACGCTTATGTTAGACTGGTTTAATAATGGCCATAAAGAAACGCCAAGCGAAATGGCGGAAATGGCTTGCCGTTTAATACAGCACCCGCTATTTCCTAGTTTAGATAGCATTGGCATTTACACAAATTAAAAAAGAAGCACTGTTTTAGTGCTTCTTTTGTTTTTTAAATTTTACCTTTTGCATCAAAAATAACGTTGCAAATTTCACTAGCAAAATCTTGCTCGTGGCTAACAAGAATTATTGCGCCAGGGTATTCAATAAGAGCCTTTTTAAGCGCTTGTTTTGCGCGCACGTCAAGGTGGTTAGTAGGCTCGTCTAAAACAAGTACGTTAGACGGCGTATTGTTTAAAACTGCAAGTTTAGTTCTAACTTGTTCACCACCGCTCATATTGCTAATTGGCTTTAAAGAAAGGTCGCCTTTTAAGCCAACTTTTGCAACTTCTCTACGCTGGTCTTTTATGTTTGCTTTAGGAAACGCTTCGTTAAAATATTGCACGGCGCTCATATTAGGGTTTTCAAAATCAAGTTCTTGGTTAAGTAGTGCAATTTTTGTTGCTAAGTGAAAATTATAACTGCCGCTAAGTGCGGGTATTTTGCCAGTAATAGTTTTAATAAACGTAGTTTTACCAACGCCGTTTGTGCCTCTAATCCACAATTTATCCGTAGAAGACATATGAATATTAATTGGTGGAATAAGCGCTTTATTATATCCAACTTCTAAATCTTTAACAATTAAAAAATCTTTTGTATGAAGTGGAATGTTAGGGAAGTTAAATTCCGCATCTTCTATAGTAACTGGCTTTTGCATAACCACAATTCTATCAAGCATTTTTTTGCGTGAGTTTGCCATGCCTGCTGTTGCCGCACGCGCCTTATTTTTATCAATATACGTTTGCATGCGCTTTATTTCTAACTGTTGGCGATTATACTCTTCTTCATACTGTTTTGCGTTCATTTCGTGTTGAGTTATAAATGAAGAATAGTTGCCAGAATATTTTTTAATAGTTCCGTTTTCAATACTAATTATAAATTTGCAAACGTTATTTAAAAAAGACGTATCGTGCGAAATAACTAAAAAAGTCTTTTTAAAAGTGTTAAGGTATTTTTCAAGCCAAGCAATATGCTCTATATCTAAAAAGTTGGTTGGCTCGTCAAGAAGCATAACGTCAACTTCTTCAAGAAGTAACTTTGAAAGCATAAGTTTAGCACGCTCGCCACCGGAAAGCCTAGAAATAACCGTGTCGTAACCAAGGTTTCCAATACCTAAACCGCCCGCAACTTTTTTAATTTTAGCTTCAAGGTCGTAAAAGTTAGCGTTATCTAAAACCTCTTGCATATTAGAGGTTTTTTTAATTAACTTGTCCATTTCCTCATCGCTTTCCGCCGTTGCCATTTTTTCATAAAGTGTTTGAAGTTTATTATCTATTTCATATAGATAATTAAACGCGCTTTGCAAATATTCCATAATGGTTAACGAGCGGTCAATTTCAGCGTGCTGGTCAAGATATGCCCACCTAGCGTTCGGTTGTCTTAAAACTTCGCCGTCATCTTGCGTCAAAGTGCCTGCAATAATATTAATAAATGTAGTTTTGCCCGCTCCGTTTAAACCCACAACGCCAATATGCTCGCCATTGTTTACGGTAAGGGAAGCGTTGTTAAATAAAAACTTGTCATCGTAGCGGTGCGTTAAAGAACGAATTTCTAAAATGCTCATAAATAAATTCCGTAAAAAATAAAATAACTCTAATATCATATAAGATTTATAAAAATTAGTCAAGTTTATTGTTTTTAATTTTTAATTGTGTTATAATAAGAAAAACGAATTAAAAAGAGATTATTATGAACAAATACAAATATAAATTTTCACGCATTGCAACGGTGCTATTAATAGCTGGCATGGTTTTGGCATTAGCATGCATTACGCTTAACGTAGTAAGAATTGCAAATTTAGCAAAAGATAATATAGTTGCGTCTGTATATGACGTAATGTCGATTATAATAGCGTTCTTGCTTTCTATTTTCTTTATAGTGTTTGCAGTTTTTGCGCTAACAAATTCTTATTATATTATAACTGATAGGGGTGTTAGTTTTAAATGTGGTTTTATATCAACAAAACTTGATGCTAGCGAAGTAAAAGAAATTAAGTTTGAAGCTGTAAAAAACAAATTGGAAATTGTTTTTAATGACGAAACTTTTTTTGTTGTAGTAATAGAAGCAAAAAGTTACGAGCCGTTCATTGTCGAGTTCCGTTCAAAGTTTACAAAAATTCCTTATATACAAATAAGCGAGCCTGAAAAATAAAAAAAGAACTGCAAAAAGGCAGTCCCTATAAGGGATTTTTTGAAACATTAAAAATTTATAGGAAATTGCACTTTCAAGCGGAGAAACAATCAGATTCCATATCGGAGTCTGATTTTTCTTTTGAAAATTTGATAATGATGACATACGTTGTCATATTTAATGTTTTATAATATGGGTAATAAAATTTGAAAACGCACTATATTTTGACTTGAAATATTATTTTCTTTATGATATAATAGTATTGTTCCACGGGGCGAACAATATAAGTTGGAGATTATTTTAATGAACGGAGAATTTATGACCGCAAGTCAAGCGGCAAAAAAATGGGATATAACGCAACGAAGAGTGCAAATCCTATGTGCTAAAGGAAGAATTGACGGAGTTTTTAAGTTGGGCGAAAATTGGGTTATTCCTGCAAACGCTCAAAAGCCAATCGACGGTAGAATTAGAAAGGAAAAAGAAAATGTTTAATGTATTAGATTTGTTTTGTGGATGCGGTGGGTTGTCTTATGGATTTGAGTCCGCAGGATTTAATATTGTTTTAGGTATAGATAATGACAAAAAAGCATTAGAAACCTTTGAATTAAATCATAAAAATTCAAAATCTATATGTGGGGATATTACTACTATACACGCTGAAGATATAAATCTTATCACGGGTGGTAAACAAATTGATGTTATTATAGGTGGTCCGCCTTGTCAAGGTATGTCTTTATCGGGTCCGAGAAGATTTGATGACCCAAGAAACAAACTTTATTTATCATATATTCGCCTTGTTGAAGAACTTCAACCTAAAGCCTTTGTTATTGAGAATGTTCCCGGTTTAGTATCATTATTCAATGGTCAAATAAAAGATAGTATAATAGAAAGATTAACCGCATTAGGTTATAATGTTCAATTCAAAATCTTATGTTCTGCTGATTATGGTGTTCCACAAAGTCGTCGAAGGGTTGTTTTCGTCGGATTGAAAAAAGGCGAATTTATATATCCTGAAATCAACGATAATCAAGTGACTTGTGAAATGGCGTTAAGTGATTTACCCCCTTTGATTGATTGTTTGGGGGAAGAAAAACAAGAATATGCAACTAACGCGACTTGTGATTATCAAAAACTTATGAGAAAACGCTCAAAAGTGGTAAAAAATCATATAGCCGCAACTCACTCTGATAAAGTAAAAAATATAATTTCGATGGTTCCTGATGGAGGCAATTATAAAGACCTTCCCGAACCTTATCGTAGTAGTCGCAACTTCCACGTTGCGTGGACACGTTTTAATAGTCAAAAGCCTGCCCCCACTATTGATACGGGACATAGACACCATTTTCACTATAAATATGATAGAGTTCCTACTGTTAGAGAATGTGCAAGGTTGCAATCGTTTCCCGACGACTTTATTTTCTTGGGAAATAAAACACAACAATTTAGACAAGTTGGCAACGCAGTTCCGCCATTAATGGCACAGGCAATTGCTCAACAGTTGCTTAAATTTATCACAAAGGAGAACTAAGATGTATAAAGTTCCTGAAGAATATTATTTTAGAATACACCACGTTCGTCCACGTTTCAAAGGCGATATTGAAAGCGTTTTGTTGTTTATGGCGACAGAAATCTCAAAAATGGAAGAAATGCCCGAAAAAGATTTTGCCAACGAATTAAATAATGCGATTAGAAGGTATCCCGGAAATGGTATTAGAGAAATAAAAACAATTAACAATTGGAGAACGGAAATTTCTGCTTTATTTGGTTATTTTATCGTGGAAAACGGAACAACTCGTCCTGGCAAGCGTGCTTTTGAGTTGGCTCAAAAAGAAGATTTGGTAGAAGCGTTTAAGACGTTCCTTTATACTTTTCAATATCCGGGCGCACACATCAAAACTCACGAAGTGTTAAAACAAATTGAAAAAGGTGTTCATTTTAAGCCTGCACAGTATATATTACAAGTGTTAGAGGAAGCTGAAAAAGACGCAAAAGGTAGAGTTGGTTTATCTAAAGAAGAAGTTTGTCACTGTATCTTTAACGATTTACGAGCAACTGCACAATTGGAAACACCTTTAGAAACGTGGAAAAGAATAAAACATAATCGTGAATTGGAAGTTGAATATGATTCTACAGGAGATGTCGTTCGTTACGCAGGCGATATTGTAGATTATATGGAAATCGCAAACTTATTGGTTTCTCACGATAGTCGTTGTTATTACAAAAACACACTTGAAAGTGAAACGATATTAAAGTTTATTAATTCGTCCGAATGGTATAGCGCTTATGATAAACTAATCAAAAAGAAAAGCGCAACGCTTGAAAATATCAAAGATTGCGTAGTTGGTTGGTTTAAGTATGTAAATAAAGATTTAGCGGATACTGATTTCACGACGGATATTTTAGCATTTATTGCAAATGATACGGAAGAGTATAAAGAACTTCAAAAAAATAGAGATGATGTTTTTGCGAAGTTGTTGGACGGCGAAGATGTTAAAACAAAAGATATTGGAGATATTGGTGAAAGCCTTGTACACTCTCACGAATGTCAAAGAGTTAAAATTGGCGGACGTGAAGACCTTATTCATTTAATTAAGCGTATCCCTACTCAATTTGCCGTGGGCTATGATATACAGTCCGTCGAAATTGATGAAAGAAAGAGATACATTGAAGTAAAAACTACAATTAGTTCAAAACCTTTACATTTCAATAAAATTCATCTTACGCCAAACGAATGGAGTACTGCAAATACGACACGTGATAGATATTTTGTGTATAGGCTTATGATAAGTAAAGCCGACAAAAAATTGTTTGTTATTCAAGACCCCGTTGGTTTATATAAAAATGATATAATTGAAATGATACCTAAAAATGGTGCGGAAATTACGTTTAACGTAGATACCGCAGGAAAATATGAGGAGTTATTATCGTGGGCAAATTAAAAGTAGCATCATTATTTTGTGGTTGTGGCGGTACTGATGTCGGTTTATTAGGTGGGTTTGATTTTTTAGGCAAGAATTATCCTGATAATCCCGTAGAAATTGTATATGCGAATGACATTGACGATAATGCTTGTCGCATATTTGAAGAAAATTTCGGTATCACGCCTGATAATCGTGATATTAGAGAAATAAAATCAGAAGAACTTCCTGATTTTGATATTTTGACGGGCGGTTTTCCTTGTCAATCGTTTTCTATTGTCGCTCAAAACCCTAAACGTTTAGGTGTTAAAGACGATAGAGGTAAGTTATTCTTTGAAATGTGCCGAATTTTAAGAGATAAAAAGCCTAAATGCTTTATAGCGGAAAACGTAAAAGGTATTTTGTCCGCCAATGAAAAAAAAGCCTTCCCTTTAATCATTAAAGAGTTTGAAGATAGCGGATATAACGTGTCTTATAAACTTCTTAATGCGGTTAACTTTGGTGTTCCCCAAAAGAGAGAAAGGGTTATTATTGTCGGCATACGAAAGGATTTAGGTTTCACTTTTGATTTCAAAGGATTGCCACAAGAAGGCGATTTCCCTATTACTTCGCTCTCTCAAGTAATAGAAACTACTGTTCCTGAAAAATACTTCTTTAGTCAAAAAGCTGTTGACGGTATGATGAGAAAAAGAGAAACTATGAATAAAGGTCGAGCTCAAGATATTACTCAACCCTGCAACACAGTTGGCGCACACCTTGCAAAAGTTTCATTGAATAGCACAGACCCCGTTTTAATGGTTGGAGAAAGATATAGAAGATTTACACCAAGAGAAGTTGCTCGTATTCAATCTTTCCCTGAAACTTTTGAATTAGTAGGAACGGAATCGGCTCAATATAGAGCATTGGGTAATGCTATTGCCCCCGTTATGTTTTGGTATGTGGCGCAAGCAGTATCTAAGTTGTTGACCGCATAAAGGCAATTCAAAGAAACAAGCACGCAACAATTATTTTATAATGGAGAACAGGTATGCCTTTTAGTGAGAAGATAAAAGAAGATGCGATGGTGGCGTGTGGACGACATTGTTGCATTTGTCATAAGTTTTGTGGGAATAAAATGGAAGTTCACCATATTGTCCCCCAAAAAGACGGCGGCGAAGATTCTTTCGAGAATGCGATTCCACTTTGCTTTGATTGTCACGCTGAGGTTGGTGCTTATAATACAAGCCATCCAAAAGGAGTTAAATTCTCTAAAAATGAGTTAAAACGCCATCGGGATAATTGGTATAAATGTGTACAAGAAAGAAATATAAATAATGAAACAAAGCAACCCGTTAAGTTGTTGAGGGAGAAAGGATTTGAAAACACACCGCTCACTCGCATAACATCAGGAATACAATTATTAAACGCTTTAAGTGGCTCTTGTGGTGCACAATATAATTACGAAGAGCCAAAAACAAGAGAAGAAGCATTTATTATAAGTGAGTTTCAAAAAGAAATGGAATATTTGCTTGATGCAGATTCTCTTATAGAAGAAAGCGAACGAGTTATGTTAGGGTTTGACTTGAACGACTTTATAACTCAAATGGACGAAAAGGGCTTTTGGTTGTTTGTGGGAAAAGAGAATCAAATGTTAACGGGCGGTGTAATAAAAACTCCAGAGTGCTTTCCAATATTACATATTTATATTCTTAAAAAAGAAAATATTCAAAGTAAAAACAATTAGAATTTTTATTGAAAAATAGGCAGATGTCCAAGAACGTGGACATTTGCCTATTGACTTTTATAAATTCTTATGATAAAATAGAATTACAAACACGAACATATGTTTAGATTATGCTTTGTGTGGGTATATATAATTAAGGGGTGTTTGCCCCTTTGGTAAGTCTGCAAGCATCGGCAGGCTTTGTTTAGCGTATATTTTTACGCTTGTAGGATAGTTTCTTACGTTTGCCCGAAGTCGTTTTACATAAAGGGAAACAAAACGGCTTATTTAGGGTTTTATTGTCGTGCAATTTTTTACGACAATGTGCCGTCCTTTCTCTATTTAATAGTGAAAGGCTTGGAAAGGCTGACCAACTTTTCAAGTAGGCGCGCCAACGTTAAAAAACGGGTTTGGCGATAGGTCTATTTTGTGGTACAAATTTTTATGTGCTACACTCTTACAACTTCATATTCGGATATTTAATCCGTGCGAGGTAGAAACGCTTTAAGCGTGTTTTGATTCGTACGGATTTTTTGTCCCTTTAGGTCGGTGGTATTTTATCAGCGACTTTTTTGCGCCAAAAAATAAAATTTAGGAGGAAATCAAAATGAAAAATTATCATCAAAATTATCCACCGTAGGTGGAAGCAAAACCTTATAGAAAACTTGTAAGGTATAGCACACTATACTTTCCTTGAAAGTAGTGTGCTCTGCGAGGCTATTTTACGACCAAAAAAAATCATAAGGAGGAAACCAAAATATCGTATTTAGTATGCCATATGGAGAAGTATCATAAAACGGATATTTGCCCCATAGAAAATGAAAACGAGCGTGACGAAAACTACGTCGGCTCAAACACTTGTATCGACAGTTCAAGAACGAAAAATAATTATCGGCTTGTGTTTAGGAATAGTTCTTACACCGACTTTATTAACGAACGAATAAAAGAATTAAACCTACCCAAAGCACCGAGAAAAGATGCCGTGTTTATGGCTTCGTTTGTGCTTGGCTCGGATAGAGAATTTTTTAACGGTTTAGATGAAGATGAGCAAAATCATTTCTTCCGTGACTGCACTAATTTCTTTATAGGTCGCTATGGAAGAAGAAACATAATCTCTGCCGTTGTCCACAACGACGAAACAACACCACACCTACATCTAAACTTTATCCCCGTGAAAGACGGACGGCTCTGCGCCAAACACTTACTCAACCGAAACGAGTTGTCTAAATTACAAACGGATTTTTACGAGCAAGTCGGAAAGCGTTGGGGGTTGCAACGTGGTAAAGAAGGAAGCACGGCTTCCCATCTCTCTACCGCCGAGTTTAAGGCTAAATGTATCGTTGATGAAGCGTGGGATAAATCAACGGAGATTATTTCAACCGCAGGGAAACAAGCACTAAGGGAATTAGAAACGATTGAGAAAGCCGTTCAAAAAGCGGATGAGCATTTTACCGACACAATGAAAGAAATCTCAACGGCAAAAGCCGAGAGAGATAAAATCATTGAAGAACGTAATGCCGAAGCTGACTACACTCAAGCGTTAGAAGATGCCAAGCAAGGCAAGTTTGCGGTTACGAGAAACGGGTTAAAAAACCAAATCGTCGTATTGACTGCCGAAGTTAAAAGGTTAGAAGAAGTAGTTGACCGTCAACAAAAAGATAACAGATTTCTATTCAAAGAACACCAAGAACTCTCAAAAGACAAGGAAAAGTTCAATAAAATGAGTCGCGCCTACGCTCT
>JAFYTO010000009.1 GCA_017558825.1 Clostridia bacterium | reverse complement strand
TATTAAAATAATAAATTATTTTTTAATAAAAAAATTCTCGCTAAAAAACGAGAATTTAATATGCTTTTTCTATAAAACCTAAACTTATTAAAAGCGCATCGTCAACGGCTTTCATAGTAGTTTCGGGCAATACGCCTATTCTTTCTTTAAGCCTGCGCTTGTCAATAGTCCTTATTTGTTCAAGCAATACTACGGAGTCTTTTAACAGCCCGTATTTAATTGCGTCTAATTCAATATGTGTTGGAAGTTTAGCCTTGTTTATCTTACTAGTTACGGCGGCTGCTATAACGGTTGGGCTGTATTTATTGCCAATGTCGTTTTGCACTACTAGCACCGGTCTAACGCCACCTTGCTCACTGCCGACAACAGGGCTTAAATCCGCGTAATATAATTCTCCGCGTTTAATCATAAATCACCTATATTCTAAGCCCCGCTATATTATATGTAGAAACGGGCGCTTTGGTCACGCTTAAATTGTTGACTAATAGCAAAAAAATTATACAAAAATAAAAAAACATAAAATTTTAAGTTAAATTTAATAAAGTTGGCTTTTTTAATTGCTCTTTAAAAATTTTTGGTGTATAATACTAAATTAGAAAAATAAAATTTTACAAAATGATTAGGGGGATTTATTATGCCATTAGTTAACACTAAAAAAATGTTTGAACACGCATATAAAAACGGCTATGCTGTAGGCGCTTTTAACGTAAACAATATGGAAATTGTTCAAGGTATTACGGAAGCGTGCAAAGAAGCAAACGCACCTGTAATTTTACAAGTATCAAAAGGCGCACGCGCTTACGCTAACCACACTTATTTAGTTAAGCTTGTTGAAGCTGCAGCTTTGGAATGTCCAAACGTTCCTATCGCTCTTCACCTTGACCACGGCCCAGACTTTGAAACTTGCAAATCTTGCATTGACGGTGGCTTCACTTCCGTTATGATTGACGGTTCTGCACACAGTTTTAAAGACAATATTGAACTTACAAAAAAAGTTGTTGAATACGCGCACGACCGCGGTGTTACCGTTGAAGGTGAACTTGGTACGCTTGCTGGTATTGAAGATGAAGTTTCACATGCAGAAGGTTCTTATACTAGACCTGAAGAAGTTGAAGAATTCGTTACTAAAACGGGTGTTGACTCTCTTGCTATTGCAATTGGCACTTCACACGGCGCATACAAATTTAAACCTGAACAATGCACTGTTAACGAAAACGGCATTTTAGTTCCACCTCCACTCCGTTTTGACATTTTAGAAGAAGTTTCTAAACGTTTACCTAACTTCCCTATCGTTTTACACGGCTCTTCTTCAGTTCCACAAGAATACGTTAAAATGGTTAACGAATTCGGCGGCCAAATGCCAAACGCTATCGGCGTTCCAGAAGAGCAATTAAGAGAAGCTGCTAAACTTGCAGTTTGCAAAATTAACATTGACTCTGACATTAGGCTTGCTATGACTGCAACTGTTAGAAAGTTTATGGTTGAACACCCAGATAAATTTGACCCTCGTGAATATTTAAAACCTGCAAGAGCAACTATTAAGGACATTGTTAAACACAAACTTATCAACGTTTTAGGTTGTGCAGGCAATGGCGATAAGTGCTTATAAAATTGTAAAATAATCTAAAATTAAAAGGCAACGAATTTAGTTCGTTGCCTTTTTTGTTATATAATATTTATATTATATAATTTTAACATAATCTTCTTTATTAAGCCTGTCAAAATGCCTTGGATTAGGCTCTACGCCGTCAGCCCTATAACCAACCAATAAAAGGTTTAACGGCTCTACGTTATCCGGCATATCAAACGCCTTTTTAACCTCTTCTGGCAAAAAGCGACAAACCCAACAACTATCAAGCCCAAGTTCAGTAGCTTTAAGCATCATATAGGTTTGAATTATTGAAACGTCAGTTTCTTTAAAACTTCTTACAGGGTATTTTAAATGACATTCCCTCTCTAAATTAGCACAAGTAATAAACACCAATGGAGCGTTAAACGCGTTGTTTGTAACCGACCTTATCTTTTCAATTGCTTCCTTACTCTTTAACACATATATCTCTTGACATTGCGTATTTTTAGCCGTTGGAGCGTATTTTACAGCGTTTAAAATTTCTTCTATTTTCTCATCTTCAACCATAACGTCTTTAAAATCGCGAACTGAATATCTATTTTCTAAAACCTTATTAAAATCCATAATAAAATCTCCTTTTTTTATATTCTAATACTAAAAGCAAAAATAATCAAGTGTTTTGTTTGACACTTTTTTATAGTAACAAAACAAATATATTTTGTAAAAACACCTTACTTTATTAAAGCAAATGGTTTAATACTTTCCGCAATGGCAGTTACAGTTATTTTATAACTGTCTTTTAATGCTTCCACCTCTATTTTTACCTGACCTTCAGTATTAAAATAATTGTCAAGCAACTTTTTTAAGTCGTAACTAATTAACTCTGACATATCTCCGCTTATAATAAGCCTGTCGCTTTCTATAACGCTATTTAGCCTTGCTCTAAAATTTTTCATAACCTCTTTTTAAGTTCCTTTCTTATGCTTCCAAAAAATCCTGTATACTTTGATAAATAATCGTAAATTTTGCCCTTGCCTTTAATTATAGTTTGAGCTAAAAGTGAAAAGGCTTTATAAGGCGCTGTATAACTAAGTTCTACAACGCCGTTTAAAACGCTGTCATCATCGGGAATAACGCCCACAATATCAACTTTTAATATATTTGAAATATCTTCGTTAGAATACATTTGTCCGTTCAAAACCAAATCTCCGCGCATACGATTTATAACGGCGTACGTTGGCAACTTGTAACTGCGCAAAATAGACGTAACTTTATCTGCATCTCTTATACTGGTCATAAGCGGTGCAGTAACAATAAGGGCCTCACTTGCTATAGATACCGCACGGTGAAAACCAGCATCAATACCAGCAGGACAATCTAGCAATATATAATCAAAACCGTCATCTAAACTTTCTAAAGAAAGTTTAAGTGATTGACTACTAACCGTGCTTTTTATACTGCTGTGAGTGCAAGGAATTATAAATAAATTTGGATTGAGAGGACTTTCAACAATAGCTTGTTTTATTCTGCACTTGTTTTCTAAAACGTCAATTATATCAAAAACTATTCTATCTTCAATGCTAACAACAACGTCTAAATTGTTAAGCCCAAAATCGCAGTCAACAAGCAAAACGCGCTTGCCTTTTCGTGCAAGTTGGAAGCCTAAATTTGCCGTAATCGTTGTTTTTCCAACCCCACCTTTACCTGAAGTTATTACAATTTTTTTTGCCATACATATCACCTTTTTAGAAAAATATACCACTAAATTTTTAAAGTATTTAAAGAAAATTTGTCAAATAAATTCGTAAAACGGCGAATGGCAATTTAAGGTTATATTTTAAATAATATAATTATTTTTAAAATATTGTTGACAAACGCAATTTTATACTTTAAAATAAGTATATAAATAAATAACTTGTCAATATATCTACGGAATTTTAGGCCCGTAAGTTTCTACCGCAACGCCCAGTTTGCGACTATTGAAGAAGTATCGTGGTAAGTTTTGGCAAGGCAAGTTTCTAAACTTGCTTTTTTATTTTTTTATTACACTTTGCGGAAGGTCTAAAAATGAGATTACTTGAGGAAAAAATTTTAAAAGAAGGCAAAATTTTAAGTGGTGACGTTTTAAAGGTGGATTGTTTTTTAAACCACCAAATGGACGTTGCCTTTTTAAATAGACTTGGCAAAGAAATTTACGAACATTTTAAGAGCGCTGATATAAACAAGATTTTAACCGTTGAAGCTTCTGGCATAGGTTTGGCTTGTTTAACAGCGCAATTTTTTGATTGTAAGGTTTTAGTAGGCAAAAAACATAAGTCGTTAAACGTTTCGCCTGACGTGTACTCTGCAAAAGTCTATTCCTACACTCATAAAACTGAAAATACCATTATCGTTTCTAAAGAATATTTAGGCAAAGATGACAAAGTGTTAATTGTAGATGACTTTTTAGCTAACGGTAACGCGTGCCTTGGCTTAATTGATATTGTTAAACAAGCCGGTGGCGAAGTTAAAGGAATAAGCTGTGCTGTTGAAAAAACTTATCAAGGCGGTTACCAAAAACTTGTGAACCTTGGAATTGACGTGTATTCCCTTGCCCGCATTAAAAAAATGGAAAACGGCCAAATTGAATTTATGGAATAAACGCATTTTGCGTTAAATAACAAAAAATACCGAAAAGGTATAGGAGGTAATTTTATGAAGAAATTTATAACTTTCTTACTCACTGTAACTATGGCTTTTGGTTCTATGAGCCTTTTTACTGCATGTAAGAAAACTGACCCAGTTGCCGCTCTTATCTGCTTACACGGTGAAGGTTCTTCTTATGACAAGAACTTCATTGACGCATTTAAGGCTGCATGTGAAGCAAAAGGCCTTACTGAAGACCAATACACTGTAGTGGTTGATATTCCAGAAGGTCAAGAATGCTATGACAAAGCTGCAGAATTCGCTGATGCTGGTTACAAGGCAATCTTTGCTGACTCTTTTGGTCATGAAAAATACATGATTCAAGCTGCAAGAGAATTCCCTAACACTCAATTCTGCCACGCTACTGGTACTGCTGGTGGTTTTGCTAATACTGAAGACACTACTGACGATGCTCCAGCAAACTTCCACAATGCATTCGCTTCTATCTACGAAGGTAGATATTTAGCAGGTGTTGCTGCCGGTTTAAAACTTATTGATTTATACGGTGACGACATTACTAACGATGAAGCAAAAATCGGTTACGTTGGTGCTTGGCCATTTGCAGAAGTTAAGTCTGGTCTTACTTCTTTCTACCTTGGCGTTAAATCTATCGTAGCTAACGTTACTATGGAAGTTAGATTCACTAACAGCTGGTATGACCCTGTTGCTGAACAACAAGCTGCTGAAGCTTTAATTCAAGGCGGTGCTAAACTTATTTCTGGCCACGCTGACTCTTACGGTGTTCCTACTGCTTGTAAAAATTCTAACATTCCTAACGTATTCTACAACGGTACAACTGAAGAAGATACTTTCGTTATCGCTTCTAAAATCAACTGGCAACCATACTTTGAACACATGCTTGATGGCGTTTTAACTGAAGGCGCTACTATCCAAGCTGACTACTGCGGTACTTTAGCTAACGGCTCTGTTCAAATTACTGCTCTTGGCGATGCTGCTGCTCCTGGTACTCAAGCAAAACTTGATGAAGTTAAAGCAAAACTTATTTCTGGCGAAATTAAAGTATTTGACTGCTCTACATTCACTGTAACTATCACTCCTGACAATCCTAATACTGAAGCTTTTGACGGTATTAATACTAACGCAACCGTTGACCAAAACGGTCACCTTACCGCTTACAATGCAGACGTTATTGACGTTGGTGACTACCTTGGCGAAACTAACGTTGTTAAGACTGAAGGCGGCAAAACTTTCTTTGCTGAATCATTCTTCCGTTCTGCTCCTTACTTTGACCTTATCATTGATGGTATCACTGTAGGTGCTGACGTTGTTTCACCTGCTGCTTAATTATTAAGCTAAAACTTTGGGCGGAGTTAATTGCTCCGCCCAATTATTTTAATACTAAAACAAAAAATAAATTTACAAACAAAAAACATTTTGGGAGAAACTATCGTGAATAATAGCGTTGCCCTTGAACTTAAAAATATTACAAAAACGTTTGGCAAAGTAGTTGCCAACAATAACGTGAATTTGACGCTTAAAAAAGGCGAGATTTTATCTATTCTTGGCGAAAACGGCTCTGGTAAAACCACGCTTATGAATATGATTTCTGGTATTTATTATCCGGACGAAGGTCAAATTTTTATTGATGGAAAAGAAGTTGTAATTTCTTCTCCTGAAGATGCGTTCAAATATAAAATAGGTATGATACACCAACACTTTAAACTTGTTGACGTGTTTACCGCTGCCGAAAATATTGTTTTGGGCATAAATGAAAAATTTAATCTTAAAAAAGTAAATTCCCGTGTTGAAGAAATTGCTTCAAAATACGGTTTTGAAATAGATGCAAAAAAATATATCTACAATATGGCTGTTTCCGAAAAGCAAACGGTTGAAATTATTAAAGTTTTGTATAGAGGAGCTGACATTTTAATACTTGACGAACCTACCGCCGTTTTAACTCCGCAAGAAACTAAAAAACTCTTTGACGTTTTAAGAAAAATGCGTGAAGACGGTAAATCAATTATTATAATCACTCATAAACTTAACGAAGTTATGGAAATTTCCGACAGAGTTGCCATTTTAAGAAAAGGCGAATACGTTGACACGGTTGAAACGTCAAACACTAACGAAAAGCAACTTACGGAAATGATGGTTGGTAAAAAAATAGACCTTAAAATTGAAAGGACTGAAACGGACTTTGACAAACCTTTACTTGAATTAAGAAACTTAAATATTAAAGGCGACGACGGGTCTAAAAAGATTGAAGACGTAAGTTTTTATATCCGTGGCGGCGAAATTTTAGGTGTTGCAGGTATTGCAGGTTGCGGTCAAAAAGAACTTTGTGAAGCAATTGCAGGTTTAAGGAAAATTGAAAGCGGTGCAATTTGCCATAAGGGCGAAAGCATTGTTGGCTTACCTGCTAAACAAATTATTGAAAAAGGCATATCAATGAGTTTTATTCCTGAAGATAGACTTGGTATGGGTTTAGCACCAAACTTTTCAATAACTGACAATATGATGCTTAAAACCTATAACAATAATAAAGGCATATTCGTTGATAGAAAAACTGCAAGAAAAAATGCGGAAGAGTTAATTAAAAAACTTGAAATTGTAACTCCGTCAACTGAAACGCCTGTAAGGCGTTTATCAGGCGGTAACGTACAAAAGGTTTTAGTTGGTAGAGAAATTGAATCTTCGCCAAACGTAATTGTAACCGCCTACCCTGTACGCGGACTTGATATTAACTCATCCTACGCTATATACAATATATTAAACGACCAAAAGGCAAACGGCACTGGCATTTTATTTATAGGTGAAGACTTAGACGTTATGCTTGCCCTTTGCGACAAGATTATGGTTCTTTGCCACGGCAAGAATATGGGTATAGTTCACGCTAAAAAGACTAATAAAGAAGAACTTGGCCTTATGATGACGGGCTCACTTGACTTAAGTGAAATTAAGAATAAAGAATACGGCAAAGCAAAAGACAGTAACTTAACTGAAGAAGAGTGGCAACAAGAACACTTAAAAAATGAAAATATGGGGGATAACGACAATGACTAATAATACAAAAACAGTACGCGAACCCCTTTTACACATTGTAAAGAGAGATAATATAACTCTTGGCAAAAAAATTGCTATTTACGCAATAGCAATTGTAGCGTCCCTTTTACTTGGTGCAATTATTTGTTCGCTCGTTTCAACGCGTGGCGACGTAATCAAATTCTTCTCTTCACTTTTTGAAGGTTGCTTTGGCACTACCCGTTTATTTTGGCTTTTCTTACAAGAATTTGCTATTTTATTAGCAGTTTCTATGGCACTTATAGTTTCATTTAAAATGAAGTTTTGGAACTTGGGTGGTAACGGTCAAATTTTAATGGGCGGTTTAGCCGCCATTGCTTGTTCATACTATTTAGGCGGCAAAGTTGACGATACGCTTTTAATAGTTATTGAAGTTTTTGCAAGTATTTTAGCAGGTGCAATTTGGGCGGTTATTCCGGCAATTTGTAAAGCGCTTTGGAATACAAACGAATCACTCTTTACTTTAATGCTTAACTATATTGCGGCAGGTTTAGTAAACTTGTTTATAGCAATTTGGGTAAAAGGTGGCTCGGGTATTTTAAATCCGCTTGCAAACGGTAAACTTCCTGAACTTGGAAATAAGTATTTGTTAATTATTTTATTTGGCATACTTATTACAACAATTATTACAATTTACTTAAAATACTCAAAACACGGCTATGAACTTTCCGTTGTTGGCGACAGTCAAAATACGGCAAAATACATTGGCATTAACGTTAAAAAAGTAATTATTAGAACTTTAATTTTATCTGGCGCAATTTGCGGTTTAGTAGGCTTACTTTTAACGAGTGGCACATCTAACAGTATTAGCGCAGATACGGCTGCAAACCGTGGTTTTACCGCTATTATGACAACTTGGCTTGCTAACTGTAACCCACTTTTTGCAATAGCAACTTGCGGTTTAGTTGTATTCGTTACAAAAGGCATGCAAAAAGTTAGACCAAACTTTGGTATGCTTGACGATACAATTTCTAACTTGGTAATTGGTATTGTTTACTTCTTTATTATTGCGTGCGCTTTCTTTATTCAATATAAAATAGTGTTTAACCCACAAGTAACCGCAAAACTTAACAAAATTAAAGCGTTTTTTGCAAATATCTTTAAAAAGAAAAAACCATTGAACGAAAATGAAAAGGAGGGTGAGTAAAATGTTAGCAGTTTTAGTAAGTGCAATTAGATTTATGCCTTTCTTCCTTTTTGGTTGCACGGGCGAAATTATTACTGAAAAGTCCGGCCACTTAAACCTTGGTATTCCTGGCATTATTTGTGCAGGCGGTGCGGGTGGCTCACTTGGCGTTACGCTTTATATGAAAGCACTTAACGGCGCTACGCCTAACTACGTGTTACTTATTTTAATTGCAGTAGTTAGCGCGTTTATAGTTGCAAGTTTAATGGGCGCAATTTACGCGTTTTTAACGGTTTCACTTAAATGTAACCAAAACATTACAGGTCTTGCCTTAACAACGTTTAGCACGGGCTTAACCCAATTTATTATGAAAAACTTTGTTGAAATCGGTTTAATTTCAACGGCTTCAACACTTTTTAAATACAGCCTTCCTTTTGCAAGTAGCCTTGGTTGGTTTGGTGAAATATTCTTATCACACGGAATACTCGTTTACCTTGCTATTGCTATTGCCATTGTAACGGCGGTTATTTTAAAGAATACAAAAGTAGGTCTTCGCTTACGCGCAGTTGGTGAAAACCCTGCCGCGGCAGACGCAGTTGGTATTAAAGTTGACCAATACAAATATACGGCAATTTTACTTGGCTCTGGCATTGCAGGCCTTGCAGGTTGCTTCTTTATATTAGACTATATTCAAGGTGGCTACGACAGTTATTATATAATGGAATCACTTGGTTGGCTTTCTATTGCTCTCGTTATCTTTACACTTTGGAAACCAAACCTTGCAATATTCGGCTCAATTTTATTCGGCGCGTTATACATCTTACCTAACACTAATATCGTTGCGGCAATTACTGCTCAAACGGCTATTAAAAAGGCAATTGAACTTATACCTTACGTAGTAACAATTTTAGTATTACTTGGCATAAGCATAACGGGCTCTAAAAAGGCACAACCGCCTGCATCACTTGGCGTAAACTACTTTAGAGAAGAGCGTTAAAAAATTGGTGTGGCCTTACAAAAGGCTACACCATTTTAATATTTATATTAAAAAACTACAAAAAGCGACTTTAACACTATTTACAAATAGTATTTTTTGTGATATTATAATTAAAAGGTGTATTTTATGTATTACAATAACATTTATTTTCACAACGTAAATTTAATGAAAAAAGATGAAGACGGCAATTATTTACTTAGCCGTTTTGATGATGACGTTTTATTTCAAAAGTCTTCAGGCAAAAATAAAAACAAAGTAACTGTTTCTAACAAAGAAACTATTCCTAACTTTGAAGAAAATGCCAATAACATAAATGAAGCTTTAGAAGTAAACGATGCCGAACAAGCTGACGTTTTAGAACCTGCTGAAAACGCTGAACCTGAAGCAATAGAAGAAATTCAAGACAGCGAAACTGAAGAAGTTCAAGATGAAACAGAGAGTGAAGAAATTCAAGAAGAAAACGAGGCTGAAGAAGTAGAGCAAACTGAAGAAGATACTCTTAAAGAAAGCGTTCTTGAACCGTATAAAACTTTCAACGACCTTTCACTCGGCACAGAGTTAAGATTTAAACTCGTTTCAGATACGGTTAGCATTAAACTTAAACTTTTAAACGGTCAATCCCCTGCACAAGTAGAAGTTTACTTTGGAAATTACTTTGCTGGCAAAGATTATTCGCTTATTATAAAGGATGATGAGGTTTTAGAATACGTTTTTGAAAAATCCCTTATTCCAGCCGTTCCTAAAAAAGTTTCTAAAAAAGACGCTAAAAAGGCTAATAAAGGTTTTGCAAACAACGTAGTTCGTATATTACTTCCTACACGCAACGTATTATTTGTTGGAGTTGAGGGTTTAACTGAAATTCCACAAGTGTACGAAATGCCTTCTAAAAATATTGTATTTTTAGGCAGTAACGGTTTGGCTGCAAGCGAAATTGATAAACCATCGCTTTCTATTGCGTTTGAAACGGCTACAAAATTAAAGGTTGACTATTATAATTTATCAGCAGAAATTAATAAAAAATCATTTAAAAAACTTTTACCATACGTTACTAAATTAGGCAAAAACTCAATTATTATTTGCGATTTAATAACTTGCGAAATTGGCGATAAAAATTATAGACTTCAATTAAGGCTTTTAAAACGCAAATTAAAATTACTTGCCAAATTTAAAAATAGAGTTTTATTCATTACATACCTATTCAACTACTTTAACTTTAAACGCGTTAAACGTGAAAATAAAGTAAGGCGTAAAATAGCAAAAATGTTAAGGAAGAAAAACTACATAAATCCATACGCTAGTTATAGCGAATGTATGACTTCTAAAATTTACGAACTTCCTGCATTTGCAGTTGGCAAAATTACTATTGATTTAACTGAAAATATTAGTGAAAATTACTTAAAATTTGTAAATAAACCTGTAAAAGTCGCTAATAAATACGTTTATTACTCTATTAAATCAGCAGTAGATGAGCCTACAAAAAGCCCTATTGTTATGACTAGTGCTGAAAAACGCGCATATTTAAAAGCGCAAAAATTAGCATTAAAAGAAAAAAGAAAAAATAAAAAACAACGCTAACTAATAAGAGGTGTTACTATGGAAAATAAAGAAAACTATATGATTTGCAACTGTAAACAAGTAAGCTATGCAGACATTGCTAAAGCATTACATAACCACACTAAAATGGAAGACGCTATTAGAGTTTTTGAAGACGTGCAAAACGTTACTCATTGCTCAACAGGTTGCGGCGGCTGCTACCAAAAAGTTTTAGAAGTTATTAGCGAAGTTTTAATGGGATAAAATAAAAAAATAAAACCACGGTTTTTACCGTGGTTTTTTTAATCTTCAAAATCATTAAAATAATCTTTATCAAAAAATTGAGATAAAGTTATTCCTGCGCCTTGACAAAAGGCTTTTATTGTAGAAACTTTTGAGCATTTTGTTCTACCTTTAATTAAATCATATATTGCGGATGGCGATTTTCCACCATTTAATGCTGCTCCGCAAATGTTAATATTCTTTTCATTGCAAATTTCTTCAATTCTTTTAATTATTGCATCATTTATATTCATATTTCACCTTTCGTGGAGTTCCTTTATGTTTTTCCACGAAATTATTATATGAATTCTACAAAATTTTATCTCGTGGAGTTCCACGATATTGACTTTATGTTGTAAATTTTGTATAATTATTTGTGGAATTCCACGAATAAAGGTGCGCTATGCAAGTTTGCTTTATAGGTCATAAAAATATTGAAATAAGTGAAAAACTAAAAATTTTATTAAAAGAAACCGTGATTTTACTAATAAAAAAAGGCGCTACAACTTTTTTGTTTGGTAGCAATAGCGAATTTGACGATTTGTCTTGGGAAATAGTAACGCAACTCAAAAACGAATATCCATTTATTAAGCGTGTTTATGTAAGGGCGGCTTTTCAGTATATAAACACATCTTATACTGAAATGTTGTTACAATCATACGAAGAAACTTACTTTCCTAAAAAAATAGAAAACGCAGGCAAATATTCGTATGTTGAGCGAAATTATGAAATGATTAACCTTTCAACTTATTGTGTTTTTTACTATAATAAAAATTATTTACCTACAAGAAAAAAACAAAGCAAGCGCGATATTTTTGCGCCTGCAAGGCGTAATAGCGGAACTAAAATTGCTTATGATTACGCCATTAAAAATAAAAAGCAAATCATAAATTTATATGAAAATTTAACATAAAAACCACGGTTTTTACCGTGGTTTTTTGCATATTATTCTTCAATTTTTCCGTTTTTAATATTAAATACTTTAATATTACTGCTTGTTAACATATCTTCTGTTACGTCAGTACAGGTTATAATTGTTTGAACGCCGTCAACGTAGCTAAGTAAGCGTGAACGCCTAGACTTGTCAAGCTCGCTAAAAGCATCGTCTAAAATTAAAACCGGGTATTCGTTAAACCTATTTTTAAACACTTCAAGTTCGGCAAGTTTAAGCGAAAGTGCGCTTGTTCTTTGTTGACCTTGAGAGCCGTAAAGCCTTACGTCTTCATTATTTATTTTAATTTTAATATCGTCGCGGTGTGGGCCTACGCTGGTATATCCAAGCGCAATGTCTTTTTCAATACGTTTTGTTAATGCTAATAACAAGCACTTTTTAACGTCTTTTTCTAAATGGCTTGTTGGGCTTTGCAAAAACTCGTCTTCTTCATCTAAATATTGAGCTTCTAAAGAAATTGAAATTTCTTCACTGTTACCAGTAATATACGAGTGCGCTTTTTTTGCAAGTGGAACTAATTTTTCAATAAACAAAAGCCTTTCTTTGATAATTGTTTCGGCATAAACGGCAAGCTGCTCGTCCCAAAAAGAGAGCGTATCGTAAATAGTTTGCTTGTCGTTTGACTTTAAAAGGTCGTTACGTTGTTCTAACACTTTGCGATATTTTTGAAGCGCGTAAAAGTAACGCTTGCTCATTTGCGAAAGTGAAATATCCATAAACCTGCGCCTATCTTCTGGGCTTTCTTGAATAAGCTTAAGTTCGCCCGGGTTAAAGAAAACTGAATTTATATTGCCCATAAGTTCGCCTATTTTTTTAATAGGAACGCCGTTTATTTTAATGCCTTTGTTAGCGTTGTTATAAAAACTCAATTCAACTTCAACGTTGCCGTAGCTAGAAGTTGCGGTGCCAATAATTTTTGCACTGTCTTGCCCGTACTTAATAACTTGCTTATCACGCGTTGCCCTTGGCGAATAGCCCGTGCAAAGATAAAAAATAGCCTCGGCACAGTTGGTTTTACCTTGAGCATTGTCACCAGTTAAAATATTTACGCCGTTACAAAAGTTAAATTCTTGATATTCGTAATTGCGATAGTTTTTTAAAATTAAATTTTTTATAAACATTTTGATACTTTAATAATTGATTTTTGCGCTAATTTATTATATAATATACTTTACAAGTATAAAATTGCGCATTTTTAATGTATTCTTAAGTATATTTTATCACATTTTGCAAAAATAAACAAAAGTTTAACCGCTTTTATTGGAGTTTTTTATGGAAAGTTACGAAATTATTTGGAAAAAAGCCTTGCCCGAATTAGAAAATTCAATTTCTACGGCAAATTACACTACTTTTATAAAGGTTCTTGAGCCTATCGATTTGGTTGGCTCAACTTTAGTGTTGCTTACAAAAGCAGAGGTTTTTGCAAAAACGATAAGAACTAACCTTAAAACGAAAATTGTAGATAAACTTAAAGAACTTAATACCGGCGTTACTGATATAGTTATTTTCCAAGGCTCTAGCAAAAAAGAATACTTAGAAAGTAAAGATGATTTGTTTGGAGAAGATAAAATTCATATTGAATCTTCGCCTATTGACCCTAAATATACGTTCGATTCTTTTGTTGTAGGCGGTTCTAACCGTTATTTATACGCTGCGGCAAAAGCTGTAGCCGAAGCCCCAGGAGATTCTTATAACCCACTCTTTATTTACGGTGCTTCTGGTCTTGGTAAAACGCACATAATGCAAGCAATTGCAAACCATATACACAAAACAATGCCTAAAAAGAAAGTTCTTTACTCTACTTGCGAAAAGTTTACAACAGAACTTATTACAAACATTAAAACGGGCAAAGCTTACTCTCAAGAAGGCGAAAATTTTAGAAATAAATATCGCAACGTTGACGTTTTAATTATTGATGACGTGCAATTCTTAGCACGCAAAGAAACGACTCAAGAAGAATTTTTTAATACTTTTAACGCTCTTTATGGTGAAAACAAGCAAATTGTTTTATCTGCAGACTGTGAGCCAAGCAAAATTGAACTTTTAGACGAAAGATTAAGAACTCGTTTTGAAGGCGGTTTAAAAGCTCAGGTTTTAGCGCCAGACGTTGAAACAAAAGTTGCAATTTTACAAAAGAAAGCCGAATATAAAAAATTCATTTTACCGCTTGACGTTGCTATGTTTATGGCTGAAAATAGCGAAGACAACGTTAGAAGTTTAGAAGGTATGCTTAATAGAGTTATATTCTTCTCTACCCTTCACGAAGAGCCTATCAGTTTACCTCTTGCAATGGAGGCGCTTAAGGATAGCGTTACAAGCGAAATTAAAGAAAGTATTTCTGCTTCAAAAGTCATAAATACAGTTTGCACTTACTATAAAATTTCTAAGGCTGACTTAACTTCTAAAAAGCGTAACAAAGAACTTGTTATTCCACGCCAAATTTGCGCATATTTAATGACGGAACTTATGTCTATTCCACTTGTTACTATTGGCGAAGAACTTGGTGGTAAAAATTACACTACCATTATTCACTCTCGCGATAAAATTGCGGAACTTATTAAGTTTAGCGATAAAATTGCAACCTCGGTTAGCGACATTAAAAACTTGATTTTGAAAAAATAATATGAATAACTATATTAAAATTGACAATTATGACGCGGTTGTTATAGGTGCAGGCCACGCTGGTTGCGAGGCTGCCTTGGCACTTGCCCGCACGGGTAATAAAACCGCGCTTCTAACAATAAACTTAGACGCTATTGCATTTATGGCGTGCAACCCTTCTATAGGCGGCACGGCAAAGGGGCATTTAGTTCGTGAACTTGACGCTTTAGGTGGCGAAATGGGCAAGAATATAGATAAAACTATGCTCCAAATTAAAATGCTTAACCGTGGTAAAGGCGTTGCTGTTCAATCTCTTAGAGCGCAAGCGGATAAAAACGCTTACCATAGAGAAATGAAAAAAACGCTTGAAAATACGCCTAATTTATCTATTATTCAATGCGAAGCAACTGATATTTTAACGGAAAACGGCACTGTTACAGGCGTTGTTACTAACTTTAATACGTTGCTCAACTGCAAAACTGTAGTAGTTGCAACCGGCGTGTATTTGAATAGCGATATTGTTATTGGTGAATATAAAAAATTTAGCGGGCCTAACGGCTTTCAAAACGCAACTTATTTAACTGATGCTCTTATTCGTTTGGGTTTTAAAATTCGCCGTTTTAAAACGGGCACTCCTGCCCGCCTTGACGGCAGAACTATTGACTATTCTAAATTTACCGTGCAAGACGGCGAAACAGACGTTTACCCTTTCTCTTACATGACAAAAGAGCTAAAAAAGGAACAAACGCCTTGCTATTTAGGTTATACCAACGAACAAACAAAACAAATTATTTTAAGCAATTTAGAAAGGTCTCCACTATATAACGGCGTTATTACTACTACAGGCCCACGTTACTGCCCTTCTATTGAAACTAAGGTGGTAAGATTTTCAGATAAAGAGCGCCATCAAATCTTTTTAGAGCCCGAAGGCGTTGACACTAATGAAGTTTACGTACAAGGTATGTCTTCTTCAATGCCAGTTGACGTACAAGAGCAAATGTATCGCTCTGTTGAAGGTTTTGAAAACGCGCACTTTATGCGTTACGCCTACGCTATAGAATACGACTGTATTGATAGTTTAGACCTTAAGCCTACCCTTGAATATAAAAACGTTAGCGGTTTATTTACTGCTGGTCAAATTAACGGAACAAGCGGATATGAAGAAGCCGCCGTGCAAGGCTTAATTGCTGGCTTAAACGCAAGTATGCTTATGAAAAATAAACCACAGCTCGTTTTAGGTAGAAACGAAGCCTACGCTGGCGTTTTGATTGACGACTTAGTTACAAAAGGCACTAACGAACCGTATAGAATAATGACTTCACGCGCGGAATATCGCCTTATTTTAAGGCAAGATAATACTGACGTTCGCTTGACTGAAATAGGTAGAAATTTTGGGCTTGTTGATGATGAAAGGTGGCAAGTTTATTTAGATAGGTGTGAAATTACTAAACGCGCTAATGAAGAACTTAAAACTTCCGTACCATATAAGCAAGCCTACGACTTTGTTACAAAGAATTCTACAGGCGAAATTTACGGCGCAATAACTTACGAAGATATGATTAAGCGAGGAATATCTATAAAACTCATTAAAGAGCAATTTAACGCTTTTGAAGGTATTCCTTTTGATATTTTAGAAACCGTTGAAACAGACGTTAGATACGCCGGCTACATTAAAAAAGAACTTGATAGCATTAAAAAAGCAGAAAAATTAAAAAATAAGTTGCTTGGCGATGATATCAATTATTTAAACATTAACGGCTTGCGTGTTGAAGCAAGAGAAAAATTAAACGAGGTAAAGCCACTTAACCTTGACCAAGCATCAAGAATTTCCGGCGTAAACCCTGCAGATATTGCGGTGCTTATGGTATGGCTAAAATCAAACGATGGAAAACGAGAATAAAAAGAATTTACAACCGCCTAAAAAGGAAGAAAAACCTACTATAGAACAAATTAAAAAAGCTAAAGCTAAGGCGGAAACGGCAAAATTTAAGTCAAAATACTTTGAGTATTATGACGATATTAAAATAAGCGATAGGCAGGATTGGTAAAATGATTAAGCACGTTGTATGTTTTAAACTTAAAGATAATTCGGTTGACGAACTTGAAAAAGCAACTAACGTTTTAATGAGTATGGTTACAAAAGTTCCTACAATTTGGGGAATAGAAGTTGGACAAAACGAAGTTAAAAGCGATAGAAACTACGACCTTATTTTGCAAGTAGTTGTTGAAAGTTTAGATAAGTTAAACGAATATCAAAACGATAAATATCACGTTGAAGTGGTTAAAAAATATATGCACGAGCGCATTGTAAGTTCCGTTGCAGTTGACTACGAAATTGACTAATTTGAGGGCATTTTATGCAAAAATTTGAAGTTAAAGACCACGAATACAGCATTTTGCCTGACGGTAAAAAGTGGGAATTAGTGTTTAGTGACGAGTTTGACGGTACAGTTTTAAACGAAAACGTTTGGAATTACCGCCTTAACTTTTGGGGCGATAGATTTTTAGCGTATACCGACAAGGGCGTTACGCTTGACGGAAACAGTAACGCAGTATTTAAGCCTGTTATAGTTGACGGTATGCTCTGCTCTTCGCAACTTCAAACAGGTGGCAACAGTTTTGATGATTTAGACCTTTTTGGCAACGTTAAAAATAGGCTTGAAACTTTAAAAACTGAAAGTTCAACTAACCCACAATACTATATTTGGCCTCTTAAAAAACATAACAAGCCAAAGTTTGCACATAGATTTGGCTACTATGAAGCAAGAATTAAATTCCAAAAGCTTCCATTTTGGTGGAGTGCGTTTTGGATACAATCTCCAAGCATAGGCGCAGGCGGAAACCCTGAATACGTTGGCGTTGAAAGCGATATTATTGAAAACTTTGTAAACGGCAACCTTACTTGCGGTAACATTTATGACGGCTATAGTGAAAATAGCAAAACTGCAGGTAGAGTTAAATTCCCTTACGTGGAAGACGGAGAGTTTCATAGAGTTGGTTTAGAATGGAATAAAGACGGTTACGTTTTTTACTATGATGGTAAGGAAGTTTCACGCACAAATGAGCCAGTTTCACAAGTTGAGCAATTTATTCTTCTTACTACGGAAATTCAAGGCTACCGTAAAGGCGAGCCAAAAACTACTTGGACTGAAGAAGAATTAAACGACACTTTTGTATGCGACTACGTGCGCGTATTTGACGAAATTGAATAATTAAAATCATTAAAAAAGCAAGGCGTTTGCCTTGCTTTTATTTTACTCTTTTCCTAAAAGTTCATCGGTTGAAATATCAAAATAAGTAGATATTCTTAAAATTAAATCAATAGACGGCTCCGTATAGCCCGTTTCCCAATGCGAAATTGTTTTAAGCGTAGTTTGCAAAACTTCCGCCAATTGTTTTTGCGACAATCCCCTTTCAACTCTTAATTTTTTTAAATTGTAAGAAAATTTATTACTCATACTATAATTGTATCAAAATTTGAGAAAATTACTTGACTTTCTCAATATTTGAGAATATAATAAATTCAGTGCAATTAAATAATGCAGTTTTATTCAAAGGAGGAATTTATTATGTTTTGTAGAACTTGTGGCAAAGAGATAAATGATGATGCTATTATTTGCCCAAATTGTGGGTGTGCAACAAACAAAAAAAATACACCTGTAAGCACTGGTGAAAGTAAAAAGGGTATGGGGCTTTTATTAGGTTTCTTTTTAGGCTTAATTGGCTTAATTATTGGTCTTTGTATATACCAACCTGAAACTGAGGAAAGAAAAACTTTTATGAGTGGTTGGGTTACGGCTTTTGTAATTAGTATTTGTATATCTGTTGTTTTTGGTATTATTTACGGAATTTCTTTATCATCTTTATTAAACTACTATTATTAATATTAAAAAAAAGCAAGGCGTTTGCCTTGCTTTTTTTTATTTTTTATTATTCTGCGGTTTCTTCGCTAGCTATTTCTTCTCCACCGTCAACTCCGTCAACAATTTCTTCTTCGTCTTCGTGTGGAACAACTGCAACCGTTGCTACTTGACCTTCGTTTAATCTCATTACTATAACGCCTTGCGTATCGCGTGAAAGTGTTGAAATTTCACTTGATTTAACTCTTATAATTATGCCGTTATCGGTAATGAGCATAACGTCTTCATCAGGGGCAACGAACGTAAGACAAACAAGTTTACCTGTTTTATCGTTAAGTTGACCTGCTTTAACGCCCTTACCAGCTCTCTTTTGAACTCTATAATCTTCAGGACTGCTCTTCTTGCCGTAACCGTTAGAAGTAATTGTTAACACCTCTAAATCTTTATTAACAACGCTCATTCCAACAAGTTCGTCATCATCGTCAAGGTCCATAGCTTTAACGCCTTGAGTATCACGTCCAATAGGCTTTAAGCCGTAAACACCCTTTTCGTCTTGACCTTCGTAGAACCTTATACACTTACCGTTCTTAGTGCCAATTAAGAGTTCGTCTTCACCAGAGGTAAATTGAATAGAAACAAGTTCATCGCCTTCATTTAAGCTAATTGCAATTTTACCAGTCTTTCTAATACTGTCAAATTCCTTAAGGTCTGTCTTTTTAATCAAACCTTTCTTTGTTGCCATTGCAATATAGCCTGTAACGCCTTCTTTTACCGGTATAATAGCATTTACCTTTTCACCGTCTGTAAGTTGAAGTAAGTTAACAATAGCCCTGCCACGTGCCGTTCTTTGTGCTTCAGGTATTTCGTAGCCTTTTATGCGGAACACTCTACCTTTGCTTGTAAAGAACATAATGTCATCGTGCGTTGAAGATACGAACATTTTATTAACGAAATCTTCTTCCTTAGGTTTATGACCTGTAATGCCTTTTCCACCGCGCCTTTGAGCACGATATTCGCTAATAGGAATACGTTTAACGTAACCTAAGTTAGTCATAGAAATTACAACGTCTTCCACTGGAATAAGGGCAGCATCTTCAATATCGCCTTCCATAACTGACATTTCAGTTTTTCTTTCAACAGAATATTTAGATTTAATTACCGTTAAGTCTTCCTTAATAATAGCATCAACTCTTTGAGGGTTAGTTAAAATATCTTTATAGTCTGCAATCAAGGCAACTAATTCATCGTATTCGTTTTCAAGTTTGCTTACAGCCAAATGAGTAAGGGTTTGTAAACGCATATCAAGTATTGCGTTTGCTTGTTTAAATTCAGCATCTAACTCAAGTTCTTCAGTAAGGCGTTTTGCAGCTTCTTGCCTATCTTGTGAAGTTTTAATAATTTCAACAACTTTATCAATATCTGTAAGCGCTTTTATTAAGCCCTTAACTATTAAGCATCTTTCTTCAGCTTTATCAAGGTCGTATTTAGTTCTTCTTCTAATAACGTCTCTTTGATGAAGTAAATAGTAATATAAAATATCTTTAATATTTAATACTTTAGGGTCAGTGCCAACAAGAGCAAGTAAAATAATACCGTCTGAAATTTGAAGCCTTGTTTGTTTATATAAAGTATTTAAAACAACTTGCGGATTAGCATCTTTTTTAATATCAATAACTATGCGCATACCGTGACGGTCAGACTCATCGTTAATATTAGCAATGCCTTCAATTTTCTTGTCTTTAACGTAATCGGCAATAGTTTCAATAAGTTTTTGCTTATTTACTTGGTATGGAATTTCAGTAACGATAATGCGTGAGCGCGTTCCGTTGTTATACTCTTCAATTTCGCATTTAGAGCGCAATACGTAACCGCCCCTGCCTGTTCTGTAAGCGTTTCTAATTCCGCTTCTACCCATTAAAATACCGCCCGTAGGAAAGTCTGGCGCTGGAATGTGTTCCATAAGTTCATCAACTGTAATTTCAGGGTTGTCTATAAGCGCAATAGCACCGTCTATAACCTCGCCTAAATTGTGTGGCGGAATATTTGTTGCCATACCAACGGCAATACCGTCAGAACCGTTTACTAAAAGGTTAGGATATCTTGCAGGAAGAACTACAGGTTCTTTACGAGTATCGTCAAAGTTTGCTTTGCAGTCAACTGTATTTTTATCAATGTCTGCAAGCATTTCAAGCGAAAGTTTGCTCATACGAGCTTCGGTATATCTATAAGCTGCGGCAGGGTCGCCGTCAACTGAACCAAAGTTACCGTGCCCGTCAACAAGCGGAAGATTTATTGAGAAATCTTGAGCAAGTCTTACAAGAGCATCGTAAACTGAACTGTCACCGTGTGGGTGGTATTTACCAAGCACGTCACCGACAATGGCAGCACACTTTTTATAAGGTTTATCAGGCGTTAAGCCCATTTCGTTCATTGAGTAAAGTATTCTTCTGTGAACAGGTTTTAAACCGTCCCTAACGTCAGGAATAGCGCGTGACCTATTAACGGCCATAGCGTAGTCAATGAAACTTTGTTTAAGTTCGGCATTAACTTCAATGTCAACAAGTTTAGTCATGCCAAGCGTTCGTTTAAATTCGGCAGATAATTCTTCACTAATAATTTGTTTAGCCATTCTTATTCCCTCCTATTATACGTCAAGTTCAGCGTTAGCGTATTTTGCGTTTTCTTCAATAAACTTACGCCTTAATTCCGGTTGTTCGCCCATTAAAATTGTAAATTGAGCGTCCGCTTCAACCGCGTCTTTTATAGTTACGCGCCTTAAAGTTCTTGTTTCTGGGTTCATTGTAGTTTCCCAAAGTTGATCTTTGTCCATTTCACCAAGACCTTTATAGCGTTGAATATCCCATTTTTCGTTCTCTTGTAAGAACGCTTCTTTATCTTCTTCAGTATAGAAATAATGCTCTTGCTTACCTTTGCTTATTTTGTAAAGTGGAGGTTGAGCAATATAAACGTGACCTTCTTCAATGAGTGGACGCATATAACGGTAGAAGAACGTTAATAAAAGTATTCTAATATGCGAACCGTCAACGTCCGCGTCCGTCATACAAATAACTCTATCGTATCTAATTTTAGTAATATCAAAATCATCAAGCATACCACCGCCAAAAGCAGTAATCATAGCCTTAATTTCTTCATTTTCTAAAACTCTATTGATACGAGTTTTTTCAACGTTAAGAATTTTGCCGCGAAGTGGAAGAATTGCTTGGAAGCGCCTATCTCTACCTTGCTTAGCAGTTCCGCCTGCGGAATCACCTTCTACAATATAGATTTCGCAAAGTTCAGGGTCTTTACTTGAACAGTCAGCCAATTTGCCTGGTAGAGCCGTTGATTCAAACACGCTCTTTCTAGTAGCCTCACGCGCCTTTCTTGCCGCTTCACGCGCCTTTTTAGCCGTTAAACACTTATATATTAACTCTTTTGCAAAACTTGGATTTTCCTCAAGGCTTGAAGCAAACTCTTCGTTCATAGCTTTAGTAACTAAAGTTCTTATATCAGCATTACCAAGTTTAGTTTTTGTTTGACCTTCAAATTGAGGGTTAACGAGCTTTACTGAAATTACAGCTGTAATACCTTCCCTAACGTCTTCGCCAGAAAGCTTATCATCGTCATTTTTTAAAAGGTTAAGCCTTTTGCCAGCATCGTTAATAATTTTTGTTAAAGACGCCTTAAAACCGTCAAGATGAGTACCGCCTTCAACGTTGTTTACGTTATTTGCAAAGGCTAAAATTTGTTCGTTATAACCGTCGTTATATTGGAATGCGATTTCAATTGTCTCTTTTCCGTATTTCTTTTTAAAGTAAACGGGTTCGCTAGTTAAAACTTCTTTGTTTCTATTAAGGACTTCAACGTATTCCTTAATACCGCCTTCGCTGTACATTTCTTCAGTCCTAACGTTGCCGCCACGCTCATCAGTTAAAACAAGCCTTACGCCCGTATTTAAAAAGGCAAAGTCACGAAGCATACCTTTTATAGTTTCGTAACTAAAATCAACGGTAGAGAAGATTGTAGGGTCTGGCTTAAACGTTACGCGAGTTCCCGTTTCGTTACTATCTTCTAAAACTAAGAGTTCGGTTTGTGGAACGCCGATTTTATATTCTTGCCTGTAATGCTTGCCGTTTTGATAAACGTCAACGCTGGCAGTTTCAGAAAGCGCGTTTACCGCCTTTAAACCAACGCCGTGTAAGCCCGAAGAAATTTCATAACCGCCACCACCAAACTTACCGCCTGCATTTGGGTGCGTCATAACAAGTTCTACGGTAGAAATACCTTCTTCTCTCATACCTGTTGGTATGCCACGACCGTTATCGCGAATAGAGCAAGAACCATCTGCCAAAATGGTAACCGTAATAGTATCACAGTAACCTGCTAAGGCTTCGTCAATAGAGTTATCCACCGTTTCTTTAACAAGGTGGTGAAGACCGTACGCATCAGTGTTACGAATGTACATACCTGGCCTAAGCCTTATATGCTCTAAGCCTTTACACTCCCTAATCTGGTCGGCGCCGTATTCATTTACAACTTTATTTTCGGTATCCATAAACCCCTCCTATAAAACAAATAACAAAATATTGTATATAGTATATAATATATTAAGTATATTATAACATATAGCAAAATTTTTGCAAGTGTTTTTATAAATTTTTTATTTTTTATTAAAAAATAAAAGCGGTTTTTGCCACTTTTTTCCACTTTCTTATAAATTTTGCAAAAAATTTAATAAAAAAAGCCTTTAAATTTCCTAAAGGCTTTCTAAATTATTTAATTGATTTTGCAAATCTTTTAAGTATTTAAGCTCGCTTTTAACAAAGCCGTTTTGCGCTTTTTTACTTAAAACGTCAACACCGTTTTTAAGTATTAACCCTGCAACTTTATAGTCTTTTATAAATATGCGATACGTTGCGTGAACTCTATAGTTACATAAATCATCACTAACGTCAATATCTCCAACAATATTAAAGGCATTCTCTTCTATAAAGCCCTCATCTCCTAAAACTGCCTTACAGAAAAAGATTTCTTTTTTAACAATAAAATACAAATCATCATCAATAATTTGCGATTTTGAAAGATTTAAAATATACTCGTAAGCCTTATCAAAATCAGTGTTTAAATAGTGCAAATATTTAATATATTTTAAGTTTTGCGAATACGGTTTATCGTTAAAAATTTCAAGCTGACCTTGCTTGATTTCGCCAGGCTCAACACCTGTTAAAACGCTTGCCATAACACTGTAATAATTTTTTAATGCAGAGTTTTTATCTTCTGCCAAGATTGAAAATATTAACGCGCCGTCACTAGAATTAAAAAATGGTAAAGCGTTTACAAAAAAGATGTAAAGAGCAAGTGGGTAGCTTGCGCCAAACAACGTAAACATATAAACGTTTTCTAAATTGTTTATACAAACCGCCATTGAAGCAAGTGCTATTAAAACTGAAAATACCAGCCCTCCCGTAGCAGAAACAGCAAGTTTTTCGCCGTAGTCTTTTTGATGTTTAGGAAGCATTTCAGTATAGCCGAATTCAGTAGGTTTTACCAATTTAAATTTAAGTTTTTCATTTTCAAGTTCTAATAAAAATATTAAAACGCAAATTTTAGAAAATTTAAGACCTGCTATAAGCCCTGCAATTAAATGCCCCAATTCGTGAACTAGTGAATATATAAACGTTGAAAGTATTGCGCCAGCCACTAAAAGCACAGCGTAAACAAGCAAATTTCCGTTATAAAGCCCGTAAGCATTCACTATTGCAAGAACGTATAGCCCAAGTGCAATTAGAGCAATAAGCACGTTTAAAACCGTTTTTAAAATTACGTTACTGTTCTTCATATCCTTTTACTACTTTATAAAAATATCCTTCTAAATTATCTTTCTCACTAACTTGAACACCGTCTAAGCCAAGCGTTTTTAGTATGCTTAACAAAACGTATGCACCAGCACTTAAAACCTCCGCGCGGCTTTTAGTTATTGCATAGCGTTCGCATAAAACGCTAGGCTCAACGTTAAACGCCTCGCTCGTTATTTCTTCAAGGTTTTTACGGGGTATATAATGACCGTCAGTATAGTTACTGTCATAAACCTTTAATTTTAAATCTACACTAGCAAGCGCCGTTGAAGTTCCGCCTATAGCCTTAACGTTAAACACGGGCGCGTCTTTAAAAGCTAAAACAGCACTGTCAACGTATGATTTTAGTTCGCTATTACTTTTAAACGACATTTGCTTTAACGCCACCGCACCTAAAGCAACGCTTTTTTTGTAAATTACTTGTCCGCTCCTTTGAACGGCAATTTCAGTGCTAGCACCGCCTATATCAATAATAGAACCGTCTTGACCAAAATTTGCGCCCAAAAGACCTGTTTCAGCTTCCAAATCGCCACTCAAAACGTCAACGTTAACGTTTGCCACTTTTTTAACGAGTTCTAAAAATTGAGTTTTGTTTTTTGCCGACCTTACAGCTTCAGTTGCAAAGGCATAAATTTGGTTAACTCCCAAATCTTCCGCCTCTTTTTTTAAATCCGCTATAGCGTTAACCGTTCTATAAGCAGACGTTAAATCAAGTTCGCCAGCTTCGGTTTTATTTTCCGCAAGTCTTGTTGTGATAAGTTTTTTGTTAAAAAAAACTCCGTTCGTTATAAGAAGACGCACGGAGTTACTACCAATATCTAAAATCGCAATGGAAGAAGTTGAATTATTCATTGTTACCAAAATATAAACCTAATTCACGCGCCCTTTCTTCAATTTTCCAGGCATAGCCCCAACTTTCAATTTCGGAACGCGTAGAGTCTATTTCCGCTTGAATTTGATAAATTTCTTCATCTAATCTTTTTATTTCGTTGTATTTTTGCACTATGCTTATTACTTGGTACACGAGTATTGCCACCAATATTGTAAACAACATTATCGCGCCTGAAATAAGTGCCGAAAGCGCTCTTTTCTTTTTTTGTAGCGTCATTTTTTAACCTTTTTAACTTTCTCTTTTTTAAAAACTTATCGTACTTATTATATACTCTATTTAAAAAAATTGCAATAATTTTATGAAAACTATTAAAATAAAATAGTAATCCCACTAAAATTACCTCTAATTTATACACCCTAAAATTGCCAAGATTAAAATAATAACTAAAAAATATAAAAAGAATGGAAACTATTAGCCACCACACACTGTTTAACAAGTGGTTAACCACTTTAGACTTAATAATTAAATTCAAAAAATAGAACGGCTCGTATAAAAAACCAATTATTCCCCCAAAGGCAAAACAGCAAAGCATAATACGCGGTTCATCAATAGTTGCAAACATTATTTAAACACCTTTTTTACTAAAGGAGCACTAGACGTTCTATATCTTATACTCACAATGTTTCCGCTTGCGGTAAAATTAGCGTTAGACGAGTCAAAGCATACTATTTTTAAATTTTCCCCGTTCAATATTAACACTTCATTGTTTTTAAGCTTTAATCTAATTTCTTTATCTGAAAATGCCAAAACCTCTAAAACTGCCGTTAAGCAAATGCGCTTTCTATTTTCTAAAGTTAAAGTATGATTAATTATTTCCATAAAAAAATCCCCTCATTATTTTATGAAGGGATTTTTGTTTATATGAATTTTAATCAAGTTTCATATCGCCGTCTTTTATCCAGCCTTTTTTGCGCATAAAAAGCGTTGTAAAATAAGAAATTACCGTAGGTAAAATAAACATTGTAAGCGCAATAGCAAGTATCATTTGGAGTGGAGGAATAGTGGCTGACGCATCAATAACGCCGAACACACCCACTAAACCACTAGTGCCCATACCACCGCCTGCAGCATTACAGCGCATATCTAAAAGCACTGCAACTAAACCGCAAACTGCACTTGAGATAATTTGAGGAAGCATAATAATAGGCTTCTTCATAATATTAGGAATTTGAAGCATACTTGTGCCAATACCTTGTGAAATCAAACCACTAACGCCGTTTTCTTTAAAAGAAGCAACTGCAAAGCCAACCATGTGCGCCGCACAGCCCGCAACCGCAGCTCCGCCTGCTATTGCAAACACTTCCGGATTGCTAAGCGCAGTATTAGAACCTGCTATTGCAAGCCAAATTGCCGCAGATGAGGTTGGCATTGTTAAAAGAATGCCCATAACTATTGCAATAACTATACCGGTAATAACTTTTATTGCAGAGCCAGCGTTAATTAAAATTACTAAAAGCGAAGCAAATAAGTCAATGAGTTTTACAAACGGCCACGCCACGTAAACGCCTGCAAACGAAAGTAATAACGTTCCAATAGGAATTAAAATAATATCAAGCTTAGTTTTGCCAGCGTAAAGCTCAACAATTTCTACAACAAGCATTGTAGCAACGTAAGCACCAATAGGATTTCCTGGCGCACCTAAATTTAAAACCGTTAAGCCTGTACCGCCAAAAATAAGTTTATCGCTAAAAGCACCAACAAAGCCTGCAACTGCTGCAGAAAAGATTAAAAGCTTACTCTTTTTAAGTGAAAACGCAATACCAACGCCAATGCCAGCACCCATTAAAGATTTTGCAATACTTGCAATAGTGTTAAGCGTTTTTCCAAAGTAGTTAGACAAGCCTATCCAGCTTGCTATTTGAGCTAAAATGGTTCCCGCAATTAAAGTGCAAAAAAGACCTTGCGCCATTCCAGAAAATGCCGTAATAAACCATCTACTACAAATTTCTTTTACTTTTTTAATAAAAAACTCTTTCTTTTGTGCCTCGTTACTCATTTGAATATACCTCTACCAATTTATTTTCTATTAAATCACAAGACGCTAAAATATACTCAACGCCATTTTTATTAAGTTTAAAATACGCTTTACTATCTTTGCCGTGAAGATGGCCGTAAACAACTTTATCTACCTTAAACTCTTCAAAAATATTGGTAAAAAGCGAATTTTCACACCTCACGTTAAACGGTGGAAAATGTATTAAGCAAATCAACTTGTCCCCTTCACCTTTAAGTTTAGCAGCCTCTTTTAAAGCAAGTTTAAAACGCTCAACTTCTCTTAAATAAATTTTTTTATCATGCTCTTTATAGTCAACCGAACCTTCAACAGCCCAGCCACGAGAACCACAAAATACACAATCTCCTATTTTTACAGCATCGTTTTGAAGAGCAATAACACCGTTTGGCAATTTTTGGCGAATTTTAGTTATGCCTTGCCACCAATAGTCGTGATTTCCTCTTATTAAAATTTTAATTCCGTTAAGAGAAGCAAAAAAGTCAATATCTTTAAGTGCGTCTTCAAGTTGCATAGCCCAACTTATATCACCGCTAATTAAAACAACATCGTCATTTGATACTTTTAATTGCCAATCTTCTTTAATTTTTGTAAGATAATCTTTCCAATTAAAACCAAAAATGTCCATAGGTTTTTCGCCGTTTAAAGAAAGATGTAAATCACTAATTGCAAATACTTTCAAAACACACCTAAAAAAATTTATTTTTTTAATTATATCACTTTGAAATTTTTATTGCAACAAAAAATAGCGAAGTCACCTTCGCTATTTTATTAAAAAACGCCAAAAAGTTTACTGATTTACGTTTTCGCCAGGGTAAAGTGGCAATTCAAAAAATCCAGAGCAAACTTCTTGCGTGTATTCTTGACACGTTGGCATAGTTGCATATCCGTAACTAGGCACAAGAATTTCTACCGGCATAACAATCTTTAAAATTGACGTTGCACAGCACGATACCGTAAACGTGTTGTTGTTAGTGTACACGCCCTCAGGCGCTACAATAGAAACAACCGCTTCTACGTCAAAAGGCATAATAGATGGTTCGGGAACGAACAATATTACGTCTTGAGAAAGCGCAACCGTACCGTTTGCCTTGCCCGCAATTCCGTTTGCATCAGTATACAACACTTCCATAGGTACGCTATACGAAATTTGAACCCTACTTAAATTAGGCCTATCTGGTATAGGGTCTACTTGTAAAGAAGTAACAGTAGCCTGAGTGCTAACGCTTCTTGCACTAACAAAAGTTAGCGGATATGTAGGATTAGCCGGTGTTAAATTTGTAACAGTTATAACGTAGCCGTCTTCTTGCGACTGCTTCATACAAGCATCAAACACTTTTTTTGCCTGCACACAAACTTTTTCACACATGCCGTTCATTGGATTTCCAGTAATTCGGCCTGGAATTTTATCTAAAGTACAATTAGAGAAAAATGACATTTTAACCTCCTTTAAACCGTTCACTTTAATATATGCACGGTTTAAAAAAAGTGCTACTTTTTATAAAAAACGGTTTAACCTTTATATGTTCTTTGCACCCTATTTGAAATTTGCGAAAGAACTTCATAAGCAATTGTTCCGTTTTTTGAGGCAAAATTTTCAACGTTGCACGTCTTGAAATTTCCAAAAATTACAACCTCATCAAAAACTTTTAAATTTACATTCGTTGCATCTACCGTGCATTTATCCATACAAACACGTCCAATAAATTTACACGGCTTTCCATTTATTAAAACACAATAATCCGTTTTATAGGTCGAACGCAAAATGCCGTCAGCATACCCTATAGGCAGTGTTGCAAGTAGCACATCTTTTTTTGCCCTACACTCTAAGCCATAGCCAATATTTTCGCCTTTTTTAACAACTTTAACACTTTCTACTATAGTTTTTAACGTCATAACCCTTTTTAAAGTTGTTGCACTTTTGCAAGGAGCAACGCCGTATAACGCTAAGCCAACCCTAACCATATCCATTGTGAAATTTGGGTAGTTAAAAACTACCGCACTATTGCCACAATGCTTAATTTTAAATTCTAAACCGTTTTTAGTTAAATAGTTGATTGCAAAAATGAAGTTGGAATATTGTTTATAGGTAAAACGCTTGCCTTTTTTAACATCATCACTACAAGCAAAATGAGTGTATATACCCTCTAAAATAAACGCGCTATTTTTAACCGATTTTAACGCATCGTTTAAAGCGTTCGTTTGCTTATTATTGCAAACAAAACCTATTCTATTAAAACCTGTATCTATTTTTAAATGAATTTTTATTTTGGCGTTTTGCCTTTTGCAAAATTTAAACAGTTGCTTAGCGTATTCTTTTGAATAGACCGTTTGGCTCAAATTATACGCTTCAAGTTTATTAGCATAAAAAGGCGGGGTGTAACCTAAAATTAAAATAGGTTTACTTATGCCGTTTTCTCTTAATTTAATAGCTTCGTGAAAGGTGGCGGTAGCAAAAAAATCCGCTCCTAAACTTTGAAAAAGTTTAGAAAGCTTAACTGCACCGTGACCATAGGCGTTAGCTTTTACAACGCAACAAATTTTTACATTTGGCTTAAGCCTACTTCTAACGTCTAAAAAATTGCTTTTAGCATTGTTTAAATCAATTAACGCACATGCCCTTTTATAACTTTTAGCCACAATAAATCTCCCCAAACTATACTATTTTTGAGCAAAAAAAATATACCTATAAAAAAATTATAGATATATTTTAGTATATTTAATTTGAAAGGAATTTGTTATAACACAACGTAAAGAATGTTAAACACAAAGTAAACTAAGTAAATAGCAAACATTAAAAGACCTTGCCACCTTGCAAACTTTTTAAATATTAACGTAGGTATAATACCTATTAGTATTATTAAAAGCGTTACAGGCATTGTTACTAATAAATGTAAATTAGAAACAAACAATCCGCTTCCACCAGCAATAAATGCGCTTAAAGGTAAAATAATTGCAAGGTCAATAGTATTTGCTCCAATGATGTTACCTATAGATAAACTAGACTCGCCTTTTTTAACCGCAATAATCATAGTTACAAGTTCAGGAAGTGACGTGCCTATTGCCAAAATAGTAACGCCTATAACCGCTTGAGAAATACCTGCCAAAGTTGCAAGTTTAACAGCGTTATCTTTAAGTAAAATTGCACCGCCGGCAATGCCTGCTGCACCAACTATAAGTTTAACAATATTTAAAATTAAAGTATGCTTAGTAGGAACTATAGGACAGCCCTCATCGCCACACCCACTATTCTTTTTTGCACTTATAACGTTTTCTACTATAAATACTACAAACAAAATTAAAAGAACAACCGCGCCAACGTAGCCAAAAGTAGCAGTAGTTTCAAAAGTTATTGGCGTAGAGTTTATTCCTATAAAACAAAATGCTGTAAGAAGCGCCATAACGGCAGTTAATAACAAACCTTTAAAAGCATAGTCTTTACGTTTAATAATAAATGGACTTGCAATAAGCGCAATAGCCATAATTACGCCAGTATTAAACACTACTGAACCAACAGCGTTGCCAATAGCCATATCAGGTTCGGATTTTGCAGAAATTAAAGATACTACTATTTCTGGTAAGGTTGTTGCAATACTAACTATTGTGGCACCTACTATAAACTTAGGAATACCACTAACTTCCGCAAGCCAACTTGCGCCGTCAACAAAATAGTCACCACCCTTAATTATTAAAATTAAGCCGACTATAAGCATTAAAATTATTAAAAGAACTTGCCACATAATATCTCCTATATATCTAGAGCTTTGAATAAATCTTCAAAACTACCCTTTTCATACTTGCTTAAATCTTCGTTATTTTTATTTATTAAACAATCAGTTAATAAGAACGTTTGCATACCTAAATTTAACGCAACCATATCATCTAAAACGTCATTACCAATCATTAAACACTCGCTTGCATTTAAGTTAAATTTTGCTAAAATTTCTTCATAATACTTTAAGTTGGGCTTGCAATATGAAGAATTTTCATAAGTGGAAACGTAAGTAAAACTATCAAAATCTACTCCCGCCCACTTAAGCCTATTAAACGTGCCTATTTTTGGAAAAACCGGATTGGTTGCAAGTATTAAGCTGTATCCGCAGTTCTTTAACTTTTCAACTAAAATTTTTGCATTTTTATCAAAACCGCAATACTCTTTAACTTCGCCAAATTTACTATTATAATACTCGTTTAAAATAGGGTCGGCAATTTGTTTTGAAACTCCTGTAACAAAGCTAAAAGCAGCCCAAAAAGCATCTTCGTTAGTAGAAGAACCGTCGTTTTGCATCATTTTTACAATGCCAGCCCACAAGCCTTTTGTAAACGCTTCTTTTGTAAGGCAAACGTCCCCAGCCGTATTAGAAACCGACTGCATATAACCTTTTAAAAAAACGTCAAAATCCATAGGAAGCAAAGTTCCGTCTAAATCAATAAGTACGTTTTTAATTTTATTTTTATATATCATACGTTTAAATTGTTTGCGCCGTTAAAATATATGCGCGTAATTTTATTTTTATTATAAAATAATAAATATTTAGTTAATAGTATCATTTAAACGTAAATTTGTCAATAAAAAGCCGTTCTAAATAGAAAAAAAGCGAACGCAATTTTGCGTTCGCTTAATATTTTAAAAATTATTCTTCAATAGTTGGTTCTTCTACAACGTTTTCGCCTTCAGCAACGTCTTCAACTTTTGCTTGGTCAACAGCAGCTTCTGCTTCAGCTTTTGCTTTAGCCTTCTTTTGCTTGTTGTATTTTAATCTTTCAAAGAACGTTCTGTTCTTGTTGATTAAATCTTCTTGTTGGCCGTTGGCAATTCTTTCAAGCTCAACTGTAGGAACGTAAGCTTTAGTGCCTTCGCCTTCTAAGATAGAAAGTTCAGTTTCTTTATCAAAGAGGTGAGCATGTAAAATATCTACACCTAAAACAACCTTTTGGTCAGCTTCAGTAGTTGAACGAGAGTCAACCTTAGCAATCATTGGAGTTTTAGTTTCAACAAGTGATTTAATTTGACCTTCTTCTAAAACTTCTTCTGAACCATCGTCAAATACGCAGTAAAGTAAAGTTTCAGCACCCAACTTTTCAACAGCGTCAACTCTAACTTCAATGCAAGTATCTTTAGAATTAGAAATGAATAATTCTTCATCGTGGAAGTCTTCAGGACGAACGCCTAATACAACAGGCTTACCAGTGTTAAGGTATTCATCAATATTAATAATGCTTGCACTCTTAGTTTTAGGTAAAAGAATTTTATTGCCTTCAAATTCAACGTATACCTTAGCCTTAGTTCCAGTTAAAACAGCATCAAAGAAGTTCATTCTTGGAGTGCCGATAAAGCCTGCTACGAACATGTTTGCAGGATAATCGTAAAGTTTTTGTGGAGCATCAACTTGTTGAATAAGACCGTCTTTTAATACAACGATTCTTGTACCCATTGTCATAGCTTCGATTTGGTCGTGCGTAACGTAAATGAACGTAGTTGCAAGACGATGGTGAAGTTTAGTAATCTCAACACGCATTTGTGCACGGAGCTTAGCGTCAAGGTTAGAAAGTGGTTCGTCTAAAAGGAATACTTTTGGTTCACGAACGATTGCTCTACCGAGCGCAACTCTTTGACGTTGACCGCCTGATAACGCCTTTGGTTTTCTTTGAAGGTAAGTTTCAAGACCTAAAATTCTAGCAGCTTCTTTAACTCTTGCATCAATTTCAGCACGAGGCATTTTACGAAGCTTAAGACCGAAAGCCATGTTATCATAAACAGTCATGTGTGGGTAAAGAGCGTAGTTTTGGAAAACCATTGCTATATCTCTATCTTTTGGTTGAATATCATTTACGCGGATACCGTCAATATAAAGGTTACCGTCAGAAATTTCTTCAAGACCTGCTATCATACGAAGTGTTGTTGACTTACCGCAACCAGATGGACCAACGAATACGATAAATTCCTTATCTTCAATGTCCATAGTAAAGTCAGTAACTGCTTGAACACCTGATGAATATACTTTATAAATGTGTTCTAACTTTAAATTTGCCATTTAAATTCTCCTTTTGCAAAATTTTACTCATATATATTAACACACGCGCGTAACTTTTACAATGTGCACATTGCACAAATTTTAACCTTAAAATTACTATTATTTGTATAATTTCACTAAAAAGGCAGTGTATTTTTTGCTATTTTTTATAAAATGTTTACAAAAAAGTGAAAATGCTATATAATTTATAGGTAAAATTTTAAACGAGGGCGTTATGAATATTTTAAATTGCGCAAAAAAAGGAAAGGTTGACTTTTATAATTTAACAACGCTTCAAGGCGTTTCAACCGAAGATATTATTGAAGTTATAAACACTGCAACGGAGCTTAAAGAAATGCGCGCCGTTCAAGAAAATTCATTTTTGCTTAAAGATAAATACGTTTTACTTGTTACAAAACCAAATCTTCCAAGGTCAAGCATCACCTTTCAACTTGCAATAAAAGAACTTTCTGGAAGCCCAGTTGTAACCAGTATGCACGGCGAAGAACTTGAGAACTTGCTTAATGACAAGCATTACGTTAAGGCGTTAACCTCATTTGGACTTTCCGCTGTTTTAGTTTGCACTAGTAAAACTAGCGATAGCGACATTTTTATTAACACCGTATCAGTTCCCGTTATTAACGCAACCGCTGTTAAAAGCCCTTGCGAAGCACTTTCTGCTCTCATGACGATTAGCGAAAATTTTAAAGATTTTAAAAATTTAAACGTAACGATTGTAGGCTCTTCGTTAGAGGGTGATAACTCGCTTGCAATAGGTCTTGTAAAACTTGGCGCAAACGTAACGTTTTTAACCTCTAAAAACGAGGCTATAAGCAAGGAAACTAAAGAATATTTATCTCAATTTTCTTACGTTTCAACAACTGCAGATAAAAGTTTAGCGTTAAATAATGCAGACGTTGTTTATTTCTTGAATAAAGATGAAAATATAACGATTTTAGAAGAAGATTTAATGCAAAACAAAAAAGATTACGTTATTTTATCTTCACTTCCTGTTGACACTTCTATGGCAAGTGAAAAAATATTTGAAAGTAACAACTCGCTTGTAACGAAGCAAACGGAAAATTTATTGCACGTTGGCAAGGCGGTATTAACGTTAACTTGCTCTAAAAAATAGTTGACAAACGATATTTAGAGTGATATAATTTATTCAAATTTATATAATAAACCTGTGATGCAGAGTAGTAATTTAGTTTTTCTTGTTTAGAGAGTTTTGGGTTGGTGTAACAAAACCAAGAAGCTTAATGAATGGGCTGTTGAGGGCGGAGCGAAAGCGTAAGTTAGTAGTAGCCGACAAGGTTGCACTTGTAAAAATGCAGCGTTTTACAAACGTTAAAAGTGGGCGCATTAAGCGTCAATTCGGGTGGCACCGCGATACATTCGTCCCGTGAACAATTAGTTCACGGGCTTTTTTTATTAAAGCCCTGCCCAAAATCCATTTATTTTTTCTAGCATCAAACTTATTTTGTGGCATTGCTTTTTAACTCTTATTTCAATTTATAGGTACGTTATGATTATATTAACTAAACGATGGCAAAACTAAATATTAAATATTAAAGAGTTTTGCGGTTTATTAAAACCGACTATTATTTTAGTTTTGAGGTATTATTATGAATAAATATAAAGATTTTGACAATTATTTAAAGGAATTCCCTTCAAAAGACGGATACTTTGGCGAATACGGCGGCGCGTATATTCAAGAAGAATTAGTGCCAGCATTTATTGAGGCAGACAATGCTTATGAAGCAATTTGCCACAGCGCACAATTTATTAACGAACTTAGAAGAATTAGAAAAGAATTTCAAGGTAGACCAACTCCCGTTTACCACTGCGAAAGGCTTTCTAAATTATTTGGCAACTGCCAAATTTATTTAAAGCGTGAAGATTTAAACCACACGGGCGCACACAAACTTAACCACTGTATGGGCGAAGGCTTACTTGCTAAATATATGGGCAAAAAGAAGCTTATTGCTGAAACGGGCGCAGGTCAACACGGCGTTGCACTTGCAACTGCTGCCGCTTACTTTGGCTTAGAGTGCGATATTTATATGGGCGAAGTTGATATTGCTAAACAACACCCTAACGTAATTCGTATGGAAATGCTTGGTGCAAACGTTATTCCTGTAACCCACGGTTTAAAAACGCTTAAAGAAGCGGTTGACGCGGCTTTTGACGCTTATATTAAAGAGTACGACCACGCTATTTACTGCATTGGCTCAACCCTTGGCCCACATCCTTTCCCAAAAATGGTAAGAGATTTCCAATCTGTTATAGGCATTGAAGCAAGAGAACAATTTTTAGAAATGACTGGCATTATGCCAGACGCGGTTTGCGCTTGCGTAGGCGGCGGTTCTAACTCACTTGGTACTTTTGTTCCTTTCCTTGCAGACCCTGTTGAAATTTACGGTGTTGAACCACTTGGTAAAGGCGAAAACGTTGGCGACCACGCCGCAACAATGAAGTTTGGCACTAAAGGTAGGCTTCACGGCTTTGACAGTTACCTTTTACAAGACGAAAACGGCGAGCCGTTACCTGTTTACTCTATTGCAAGCGGGCTTGACTACCCTGGCGTTGGCCCTGAACACGCATATTTAAGAGATAAAGGCAGAATTAACTACGTTACGGCTACTGATGAAGAAGCTATGGAAGCGTTCTTCTTACTTTCAAGATACGAGGGCATTATTCCTGCTATTGAAAGTTCACACGCACTTGCTTATGCAATTAAGTATGCAAAAGAACATAACACGGGCTCAATTTTAGTTACTCTTTCCGGTAGAGGCGACAAGGATATTGACTACGTTTATGAAAAGTACGGCAACGGCAAACAATTCTTAGAAAAATACAATAAATAATAAAAAAAGGAGCGATAAAATCGCTCCTTTTAATTTTCTTTATGGTGGCGGACTTTATCTCCGCCTTTTTTTATTTGTAAATTTTATAAGTTAACTCTCTTAAAGTTTCATACAGCTTGCAATAAGTTGGGTGCCAATTTAAAACGCTTGTTGTAACTGTTAAAGAAAGTTTATTGTTTGCGTCTATAAAAGTGTAGCAACCGCCTGCCCCGTCCCAACCGAATTCGCCTATCGGTGTATAAAGCGTAGGCTCAATTCTCGTTCTAACGCCTAAACCGTAGGTGTAACCGTCGCCTTGTGCGCAGGTAAAGGTTTTATGTTGAAACTCCGTTAAAGCAGGCGTATAAAGCGCTTTTACGCCGTTTTCACTTAAAATTCTTTTGCCGTTTTTACCTATTCCGCCAAGAGAAAGTGCAGCCGCAAATTTTGAAAAATCTTTACAAGTAGAAAGTATGCCCGCACCTCCGCTTTGGTAGTTGTTGGTATAAGTTAAAACGTGAACTTTTTTAGTTTTAACGTAGTTGCCGTTATTTAAAACGTAATTTTCTGCCATCTTATTTTCGTCAAAAGCGCCGTTTTTAACAACGCAAGTTTCAAACATTTCAAGTGGCTCAAATATGTTTTTTGTTAAATAAGTGTTAAAATCTAAACCGCTAACAACTTCAATAACGCAGGCTAAAATATCGTGGTTTAAACCGTAGCGGTAAGTATAGCCCGGTTCAAAAAATAAGGGCGTTTTTGCGAGTGCAGACACCACTTCAAAAGTGGTTAACTCCTTATTTTTAATAACTTGCTTAAAGTAATTATCTTGTGCGTTAGTGTAGCCAAAACCTGCTGTCATTGTAAACAAATGCTTTATAGTTATTTCATTAGTTACGCTAACCTTTTGCCCGTCTTTTAAATAAAAACAGTCTTTAAACGCAGGAATATACTTACTAACTTTATCTTCAAGGCTAAGTAGCCCCTTTTCAACTAATTGATAAGCTGCACCAACGGTTATAACTTTAGAAAGGGAATACAAAAAATACAGCGCACTATCGTCTAGCGGCTGCGTTTTTTTATCGTCATAATATCCATAGTAACCACTAAAAACGCTATTTCCGTTTTTAGTAATTTCTACGCCTAGCGACGGTATTTTTAAATCGTTTATTAAACTGTTTATTGCACTTGTAATTTCCGTGTTCATTTTGTAAAAAGTTCTTCTTCTTGCTTAGTTAAATACCTTGCTTTGCCTTCCTCTAAATTTGGGTCAAGTTCAATTCCGCCAAAAGATATGCGCTTTAAGTAGGTAACTTTGTTACCTAAACTGCCAAAAATACGCTTAATTTCGTGATATTTTCCTTCCGTAAGCGTTATGTATCCGCTTGTTTTTGAAAGCATTTTTAACTTGCAAGGGCTAACGGTGTACCCGTCTTTAAGCGTTACGCCACGCTCAATTTCCTCCGCTTGTCCATCTAAAATTTCATCAGCAATTTCAAAATAATAAACCTTTTCCGTCTTAGATTTTGGAGCAAGTTTTTTATGTGCGGAAACACCGTCGTTTGTAATTATAACAAGACCGACCGTGTCTTTATCAAGCCTACCGCAAGGAAACAATCCATCGCGCTTAAAATCGCTTGGCAAAACGTCTATAACCGTTGGTTGATTACCGTCTTCCGTAGCACTGACAACACCGTTTGGCTTATTAAGCATAATATAGACGAATTTTTTAAATTCAAGCGCTTTCCCATCAAGTAAAATAACGTCTTTTAAATGGTCTACTTTAATGCTTGGACTTTTGCAAACTAAGCCGTTTACCGTTATTCTACCTTTTTTTACGGCAATTAAACATTCTTTTCTAGTAAAAATTGCTGAGGAAGAAAAGAGTTTATCAAGTCTTTCCATTACATTTCCTTTCTATCTACAAAAGCGCGCGTTAAGGTAACCTCATCAGTATACTCAATATCGCTACCAATAGGAATACCGTGCGCAAGCCTTGTAACCTTTACGTTTAACGGCTTAACTACGCTTGAAACGTACATTGCGGTAATTTCACCGTCATAGTCTGGGTTGGTTGCCATAATAACTTCTTTAACACCGTCTTTTTTTATGCGCTCAACTAAACCTTGAATATCAATATCTTTAGGTCCAACGTTTTCGCTTGGGCGTAAAGTTCCGTGCAAAACGTGATACACTCCGCTAAACTCGTGTATTTTTTCCATTGCCAATACGTCTTTAGGCTCTTTTACAACGCAAATAACCTCGTGCGAGCGATTTTTGCAAATATCACACTCGTCTTGGTCGGTATAATTTCCGCAAGTTTTGCAATAGCGAATTTTAGTTTTGCAATCAATAATGCTTTTTGCAAACTCTTCCGCCTCTTCTTTAGACATATTTATTATTTCATACGCAAAGCGTTGTGCAGTTTTTGCGCCAACGCCTTGAAGTTTTGTAAATTCGTTTATAAGTTTGCCTATAGGCTCTATAAACATACCCATATATTAGAATAAGCCTCCCGCTCCGCCAAGAGGACCCATTTTCTTTTTGTATAATTCGTCCGCCTTGCCGTACGCATCGTTAACAGCAACAATAATAAGGTCTTCAAGCATTTCAATATCGTCTGCATCAACTGCATTTGGGTCTATTTTAATAGATTGAAGAACTTTTTTTCCGTTCATCGTAACTTTTACAAGACCGCTAGCCGAAACGCCTTCTACTTCCGCCTCTTCAAGTTCCTCTTGAGCTTTTTGCATATCTTGTTGCATTTTTTGAGCTTGTTTCATAAGTTGTTGCATTTGGTTTCCGCCACCAAAGCCACCGAAACCGCCTTTAAATCCTGCCATAATAATTATCTCCTTTTATCTACTATGATAAGCCGACAAAAATTTGCCGTTATTATTTATTTATTAAAGTTGAGCCAAAAAAGTTCTTTACTTCTTCTACTCCGTTTTCTTGAGCACCGTTTGTAACCACTTTTATATCTTCAATTCCAAACTCTTTTGCAATTTCGCAAAGTATTGCTAAATTTTCACTCTTTGATACAAGCGAATATTCAGCACCCTCACTTGCATTGATATAAAGAGTTGAGCCGTTTACAGAAGCGCTCATTTCTTGAAGCGCAACCCATAAAATAGTGCAGTTAGGAATAGTTCTTAAACGCCTTACTATCATTCCAAATATGCGCTTACCATCTAAATTAGGCTTTACGCTCTCAACCTTTTCTACAACAATTTTAACTTCTTCTTGCACTAACTTAGGCTCCACAACCTCCGCTTTAATAGGCTCTGCCATTTCTACTTTAGGCTCTACTATTATAGGTTTTGGTTCCTCTACTGTAATTTTCGGTTCAGTTACTTTAACTTCCACCTTTTCTTTAGGCTCTACGATAGGCTGAATTTTTAACGAACCGCTTTCCAATGTGGAAAGTTTTTCTTCAAGCGCTTTTACCCTTGCAAGTAACGCGTCAATATTATAATCGTTTTGTGGAAGTGCCGACTTAATAAGCGCCGTTTCAAACACCGCACGCGGTTGGTTAGAATAACGAAGTTGACTTTCTATTTGCGACATTATTTCTAATATACGCAAAATTCTATGCTCATCACAAAGTGATGCGGTATTTTTGTATATCTCTAATTTTTCTTGAGGTAACGCCAAAATATCTTTACTGCCGGCGCACATTTTAACAACTAGCAAATCACGCAAATAGTTAATAATATCTTTAGACAAAACGGCAATAGACTTACCTAAAAAGTAAAGTTCTTCCGCTAAACGTAAAACTTCGCTAGCGTTCCCTTTTAACATTGAGGAAACCAAACTGTCTATTTTATCACTATCAGTTGCTCCCAAAACGGTAATAACGTCATTATAAGTCAAATTGTTTCCACCAACTGAAACGCATAAATCGGCAACGGAAAGCGCATCTCTAACGCTACCTTCGCCAGCTTTTGCTATTGCCATAACGGCTTCTTCAGTGTATTTTTTTTGAATTTCATCGTAAACGCCTTTTATTAAGCTTGCAATAGTTTTTGTTGAAACAAGCCTAAAATCAAAGCGCATACACCTAGAAAGAATAGTTGCAGGAATTTTGTGTGGCTCTGTTGTAGCCAAAATAAAAATTGCGTGCTTTGGAGGCTCTTCAAGCGTTTTTAATAATGCGTTGAACGCTTCGCTAGTAAGCATATGAACTTCGTCAATAATATACACCTTAAACTTAACGTTTACAGGTGGGTATTGAACGTTTTCCCTAATTTCACGAACGTTTTCTACTTTGTTGTTAGAAGCTGCGTCCATTTCAATTACGTCAATATTAGACGGGTCTAATAAAGACTTGCACGCCAAACATTCGCCACAAGGCGAGCCGTTTACTGAATTAAGACAGTTAACTGCCTTTGCAAAAATTTTAGCAACGGTTGTTTTGCCCGTGCCGCGCGCACCCGTGAATAAATAGGCGTGACCTATTCTATTTGCAGTTATTTGATTTTGGAGCGTTTTTACAATAGCGTCTTGCCCAATAACTTTATCAAAAGAAGTTGGTCTAAAACGCCTGTAAAGAGATAAATAAGACATATTATTCCCCAATAAATTTAATTATTTTTTTTCTTACCCTTGTTAGCGCATTATCTACGCTTTTTTCTTTCATATTAGCTTTTTCAGCAATTTCAACGTAGGAAAGACCTTGTAAAAAAAGTTTTAAAACTTGTATTTCCGTTTTAGATAACTTTTCCGCAAGTTTACTTTTTAACTCTTTTCCTCTTTCCTTAAACAATACAAAATCTTCAGGAGTGTTGCCCTTAATTTCAAGCCCGTCAAGCAAATCTGTTGAAATAGTGTTGTTTAAAACGCTGTTTTTACTGCTTGAATATTTTTTAACTGCAGAAATCAATTTGTTTCTTATGCAAACGGTAGCATAGGTTGAAAATGAACTTTGCCCTTCGGTATATGAACTTACGGCACTAAACAACCCAAGCATTCCCTCTTGCATAATATCTTCACTTTCCGCACCTATTAAAAATAGGTTTCTGCAATAATATTTTACAACGCTTTTATATCTATTGTAAATTTCATCAAACGCAAGAGCATTGCCGTTTTTATAACTAGCAACCAACTCTTCATCAGTTAAATTTTTCATTGTAATTTCCTATTTGTTTAAGTTTTGGCGCACGCTTTCAAAAACTGCAACCGAACAAGCAACCGAAGCGTTAAGCGAGTTTACTTTGCCAAACATAGGAATACTAATTATAGCGTCACACTTCTCCTTGGTAAGCCTGTTAACGCCAGTATCTTCACCGCCAACAACAATTGCAATTTTACCTGTTAAATCGGTCTTATAAAGGTCACTTCCGCCCACTTCTAAACCGTAAACCCATAAGCCTGCATCTTTTAATTTATCTATTGCCACGTTTATGTTCGTTACACGGCTAACTGCAATATGATTTGCACTGCCTGCAGAAATTCTCATAACCGTTTCACTAACTTGCGCACTGCGCCTTTTGCCTATAATGATTGCGTCTGCACCAGAACATTCGCCAACCCTTATAATACTACCTAAATTGTGCGGATCTTCAATACCGTCTAACACTAAAACAGTAGCCTTTGGCTTGTCCTTTAAAACGCTTAATAAGTCGTCAAAATCAGCATATTCATAGTCTGAAACAAATGCTATAAAGCCTTGATGACGGCGAGATGGAGACTCTTTATCAAGTATCGGCTTTTCAACGTATTGAACTTTTGCACCAACCTTAATAGCCTCTTTAACAAGTGTGCGTGAACCCTCGTCACGCATGCCGTTTTGCACTAAAATTTTATCTATAGTCTTGTCCGTTTTTAAAAGTTCTAAAACGGCGTTCTTACCTTCAATTTTCATCATTTTCTCCGTAACTTAATAAGTAGTTTAATCTTTCTTTTTGCCCAGTTAAATATAAAAAGCCAACTAGAGCTTCAAAACCCGTTGCCTTGTTATATTCGCCTACGGTTGCGTTCTTTGCTCGAGTGCCTTTTTTTGTGTTGCGAGCACGCTTATAAACCTCAACCTCTTCCTCGTTTAAAATTGGCAAAATTTTGTCTATAAAATCAGCCTGAGCCGAAGCCCTAACAATATCACTTGCCTTTTTGTTAAGTACAGCGCCCTTTTCATCCTTTTCAAAAACCAAGTTTTTGCGAACGTAAAGCGAATGCACGGCATCGCCTATAAAAGCAAGCGTTACTGAACTTAATTGCAATGCTGAATTTTTACTTAAAACGTTTTCTAAATCTATCATTTTTACCCAAAACCGCTATATGTTTTGTTTATTATAACATACTTAAACTAATATTTCAAGAACAATAAAAGGGTTTAGGCGTATTTTTTTGGCTATTTTTTATAAGTTGTCACGCTTAAGGTATTTTAACGTGCCTTCAAACACGTTTTTTGCCACTTTTTGCCTATATTCTTCATTTAGCAATAGTTTTTCATCTTGTGGGCTAGACAAAAAACCGCACTCTACAATAATAGACGTACATTTAGCCATATTCAAAAGATAATAATCGCCTTTAAGCGCATTACTTTTTTTAACGCAGTCTGGAGAATTGTTAAACTCGTTTTGAACGCATAGTGCAAGCCTGTCGCTGTCGTAGCTATCATCTTTAAAAAAAACTTGGGCTCCACGCCGTGATGGAGAGGAGTATTTGTTTAAGTGAATTGAAACAAAAACAGAGGGGTCGTTTTTGTTTATAATTTCAACGCGTTTTTCAAGGTCACGCTTTTTAAACCCTTTGCTTGTGTCGCCGTATAAACCGTAGTCGCCGTCACGCGTCATAACAACGAAAAATCCAATTTCTTCAAACAAAGTTTGAAGTTTTTTTGCTATATCTAAGTTTAACTCGCTTTCATAAACGCCTGTTGTAGAGCCGACTGCACCCTTGTCTATACCGCCGTGACCCGCGTCAATTACAATTTTATAACTGACGTTTTTATGAGCGTAAACTGCTGGAACGGCAAGCGTAATAAGTGATAAAAAAATTGATATTATTGTAAAAATTATAGCCTGTTTTTTTAACGTTAAATTCATACAAAAAGTATATGTTTTTAAGCCCTACAAAATGATAAAAAATTGCAAATTTTAACGCTTCAAAAATAGTTGTTTTTTTGCTTAAAAATGTTAAAAAGTACCCTAAAAAGTTCTTATTTTTAAAGATTATAGTTTAAATATTATTAAATTAGGTCAAAACAGTTGACAAAATTTCGCCGTTTTTCTTATAATATAAAATATTATTTTTTACGCAACTTGGCGTTTTACTAAACTGAAAGGGAGATTTAATATGTATATTCCTGAATTTTATGCCGAAAACCTTTTTAATGAAGAAGTTATGAAAAAGTTACTTCCAAGTGACATTTATGCTTCGCTTGAAAAGACGCTTGAAAACGGTGAACAACTTGACATTACGGTTGCACAAGCCGTTGCAGATGCTATGAAGAATTGGGCCATTGAAAAAGGCGCAACACACTTTACGCACTGGTTTCAGCCAATGACGGGCGTAACGGCAGAAAAGCACGACAGTTTCATTTCGCCAAAAGGCGGAAAAGCCATTATGGAATTTAGCGGTAAGGAACTTATTAAGGGCGAGCCTGACGCTTCATCTTTTCCAAACGGCGGTATTCGCGCAACTTTTGAAGCGCGCGGTTACACGGCTTGGGACCCTACTTCTTACGCTTTTATTAAGGATAATACGCTTTGCATTCCAACGGCGTTCTGCTCTTATAGCGGTGAGGCTTTAGATGAAAAAACTCCGCTTTTACGCTCTTCGGAAGCACTTAATAAACAAGCGCTTAAAATTTTAAAAATTTTAGGTAATGATGACGTTAAGAACGTTATGGTTACAGTTGGCGCTGAACAAGAATACTTTTTAATAGACAAAGAAATGGCTGGCAAGCGCCCTGACCTTGTTTACAGCGGAAGAACTCTTTTTGGTGCTAAACCTCCAAAAGGTCAAGAACTTGACGACCATTATTTTGGCGCAATTAAGCCTCGCGTTAAAGCGTTTATGGAAGACCTTGACGTTGAACTTTGGAAGTTAGGTATTCCTGCTAAAACCGAACACAACGAAACTGCTCCAAGCCAACACGAACTTGCTTCAGTTTATAGAAAAGTTAACATCGCAACAGACAATAACCAAATTACGATGGAACTTATGAAAAAAATTGCAGACAAGCATAACTTGGTGTGTTTACTTGCTGAAAAACCTTTTGAAGGCGTTAACGGTAGCGGTAAACATAACAACTGGTCACTTTCAACAGATACTGGCGTAAATTTATTAGACCCAGGCGAAACCCCTGTTGAAAACTTGCAGTTCTTAATTTTCTTGTCTGCTGTAATTAAAGCGGTTGATAATTATCAAGATATTTTACGCGCTTCTGTTGCTTCAGCTGGCAACGACCATCGTTTAGGCTCAAGCGAAGCTCCACCTGCCATTATTTCTATGTATCTTGGCGATGATTTATCTCAAGCACTTGACGCTATTGAAAACAACGCTTCATACAAAATTGACAAAAAGTTTATGAAGTTTGGTTCTAAAATATTACCTACTCTTCCTAAAGATGCAACTGATAGAAATAGAACTTCTCCACTTGCATTTACAGGTAACAAGTTTGAGTTTAGAATGGTTGGCTCTAACGATAGTATTGCCGACTGCAATACAACGTTAAACACAGCCGTTGCTGAAAGCCTTGCTACTTTTGTTGAAATTTTAAAAGATGCAAAAGATTTGCCTCAAGCAATACACGACATTGTAGTGGACACTATTAAAACTCACAAACGCATCATATTTAACGGCAACAACTACTCTAAAGAATGGGTTAAGGAAGCAAAAAGTCGCGGCCTATTAAACCTTTCAACTACTCCTGAAGCCGTTGACACGTTACTCAGTGATAAAAACGTTGAATTGTTTACTAAGCACCGTGTTTTATCACTTAGCGAACTTACTGCAAGGCAACAAATTATGTTTGATAAATATTCACGCATAATTAACATTGAAGCTCTTACAATGGTAGAAATGGCTAAAAAACAAATCTACCCTGCAATAAACGAGTACATTACTAAACTTGCAAAAGCAGTTAAGATTAAAAAAGAAGTTGGCGCAGATTATTCTAAAGATGAAGACTTAATAAAAACACTTTCTTCTCTTGGCGCTTGCGTATATAATAACGCAGAAGAATTATGCTCTCTTGTAGGAAAATCTTCAACAATCTTAGACAAGCGTGACCTTGCGTTCTTTATGAACAAAAAAGTGTTAAAGTGCATGCGTGAACTTAGAAAATGTGCAGACCTTGCCGAAATTAACACTGCAGAAGCGTGCTGGCCATACCCTTCTTACGGCAAGTTGCTTTTTAGCGTTAAATAATTAAAAATCTAAAAATTTAGTTGCACCACCTTAAAAGTGGTGCAATTTTTTTTATAAAATTTATAAAAAAATGAATATATTTCAAAAAACGGCGGTAAAAAGTTTGTATTTTGCAATTCAAAGTAGTATAATGATTAAAACAATTTTTTAAAAGTAGGAAAAATTATGAGAGTTTTTAACTTTGCAGCAGGTCCTTCAATTTTACCACTTGAAGTTTTACAAGAAGCACAAAAAGATTTATTAGACTATAACGGTAGCGGTATGAGCATTGCCGAAATGAGCCATAGGTCAAAAACGTTTATGGCTGTTAACGATGAGGCAAACGCTTTACTTAGAGAACTTTTAAATATTGGCGATGATTATGCCGTTTTATTTGTTCAAGGCGGTGCGTCACAACAATTTGCATCCGTTCCGTTAAACCTTATGACTACTGGCGTTGCCGACTACATTGTTACTGGCAACTTTGCTAAAAAAGCACAAGAAGAGGGCGCAAAATACGGCGTTGCTAATATAGTTGCATCTTCAAAAGACAAAAACTATACTTACATACCTAATTTAGACGGCGTAGAATTTTCAAAAGACGCTTCTTACGTTCACATAACGTCAAACAACACTATTTTTGGTACGCGCTACACAAAATTCCCTAAAACTAGCGCTCCACTTGTTGCAGATATGTCTTCAAACATTTTAAGTGAAGAAATAAACGTTAACGACTTTGGCTTAATTTACGCTGGTGCACAAAAAAATATTGCTCCTGCAGGCGTTACAATAGTTATTGCAAAGCGTGAACTTTTAGGCAAACAATTAGACATTTGCCCTACTATGCTTAACTACGCTATTCAAGATAAAAACGACAGTTTGTATAACACTCCGCCATGCTTCCCTATGTACATATCAATGCTCGTATTTAGATGGCTTAAAAAATTGGGCGGTATTAAAGAAATTCAAAAAATTAACGAATATAAAGCCGGGCTTTTATACGACTTTATTGACAACTCTTCTCTTTACACAAACAGCGTTAACAAAAATGACCGTTCTATAATGAACGTGCCTTTTGTAACTGGCAGTGAAGAACTTGATGCTGAATTTGTAAAAGAGGCAACTAAAAACGGCTTAGTTTCACTTAAAGGCCACCGTTTAGTTGGCGGTATGCGTGCAAGTATTTACAATGCAATGCCTGTTGAAGGCGTTAAAGCGCTTATTGAATTTATGAAAAAATTTGAAATGGAACACAAATAAGATTATGAACGAAATTATTAAACTTAACTCTATCAGTAAAAAAGTTGACGATATTTTAGCAAAAAATTACACAGTTGTAGAAAGTGCAAAAAACCCTATTGGCGTTTTAGTTAGAAGTTTTGACATGCACGACTACGACTTGCCAAGCAGCGTTCTTGCAGTTGCAAGAGCGGGCGCGGGCGTAAACAATATTCCGTGCGATAAATATGCGGAAAACGGCGTTGTTGTTTTTAACACTCCGGGCGCAAACGCTAACGCAGTTAGCGAACTTGTAGTAACCGCACTTTTACTTGGCTCACGCAAAATTGTACCTGCAATAAATTGGGTTTCTACGTTAAAAGACGATACTAGCCTTTCTAAAACCGTTGAAAAAGGCAAAAAGGACTTTGCCGGTGCAGAATTATACGGCAAAAAACTTGGCGTTATAGGTCTTGGCGCAATTGGCGCAAGAGTTGCTAACACTGCAATTAGCTTAGGTATGGAAGTTTTAGGTTACGACCCTTATTTATCAGTTATTAACGCGCTCCACCTTTCAAGGCACGTTGAAGTTACTAGCGACTTAAACGATATTTTTAAAGAATGTGACTACGTTACTATTCACGTTCCATTTACTAAAGATAATGCGAATATGGTAAACGCAAGCAAAATTAAAAAGATGAAGAACGGAGCGGTTTTAGTTAACCTTGCCCGTGGCGAACTTGTTGATAATAGTGCGGTTGTTGAAGCCCTTAACAGCGGCAAGTTAAGTAGATATATTACGGACTTCCCTAGCAGTGAACTTATTGGCGTAGAAAACGCAATTTGCATACCTCACCTTGGTGCATCTACTTTAGAAGCAGAAGATAACTGTGCTGTTATGGCGGCTAACGAACTTAAAGACTATATTGAAAACGGCAACATTAAAAACAGTGTAAACTATCCAAACTGTAGTGCTCCAAAAACTTCTAAAAATAGAATTTGCATACTCCACTTAAATCAACAAAGTATGATTGCTCAGTTTACTTCTGTTTTGGCCGAAAAGAATATTAACATTGATAACTTTGTAAACTCAAGTAAAGGCAATTTTGCTTATTCTATTATAGACATACCTGAAATTGATGAAGCTTCTCTAGAAAAACTTGGCAAAGTAAACGGCGTTATTAGAATTAGAAAAATATAAAAATTAAAGGCTTTTGCAACTTGCAAAAGCCTTGTTTATTATTTAGATGAATATATCTGTTTGGCAGTGTCAATAAAAGCAGTTATAGCGTTTGATAAATACTTGTTCTTTTTATAGCCTATTGCCATACTTCTATGAGTTGCTCTACCATAAAGTTTGTAGTAAACGCAACCGCTTTGATTTGAACTTTTTACAAGAATGTCGTTTACGAATGCAACGCCCAAACCAAAGCATACCATATTATAAGAAGTTATTAGTTGGTCAAGGTAAATTTTGACCGTTTTAGGCTCAAAATTCTCTTCCAAAAATATTTCGCTCGCGCGCCTACGCGTGTCATTTCCTTTTTTAAGCAATATGAAAGGACAATTTTCAAATTTTTTTATTCTTACTTTAGGGCAATTGTCTTGTAAGTGCTTGCCCTCTAAAATATCTTCTCTTGTTAAAGTAAAGTTAGATAATTCTTGATTTATTTTATAATCTTTTGGCACGGCTAAAAGCAACGTTTCTTCAAAAAGTGGCGTGCTTGAATACAGCTTTTTATCAAAGTCGTGCGCAATTAAAAGGTCAATTGCTTCAGTTATTAAAAGCTGGCGTAAATCTGGCGAGTTGGACTCTACTAATTCTACGTGGATGCCGGGGTATTTTTTGGTAAATTCCATTATAATTTTTGGCATAATAAAAGAAGAAACAAAGTTTTCGCCACTAACTACAATTTTGCCCGTTTTTAATTTTGACATATCCATTAACTTGTTTTTAGTTTCACTTTCAATAGCTCTAAGTTTTTCTAAATATTCAATGTAAACTTTGCCTTCTTCCGTTAAAACTATTGGCGAAGTGGAACGGTCAAAAAGCGTTATTCCAAGCTCCTTTTCAACCTTTTTTACCGATGCGGAAAGCGCCGGTTGCGATATATATAAATTCTTTGCAGCAAGCGAAAAACTACGCTCTTTATACACTTCGTAAATATAGTCTTTTTCGTTCATAAAAACACCTTAACGTTATAAATTTTTTTTATAACAATTATATAATTATTTATTGTTGATTATATCATTAAATTGTGCTATAATCAAGTAAATATTAAAAATATTTACAAAAATCTCAACAAAAAAGGGTAAAAATTATGCTACATTTATCTGACAAAACAAATTTACTTGAACATCGCTCATATAAATACGAGTTGCAAGACGTTAAAGAACCAAGTTTATATAGGGAAATTTATTCCTATGATGAAGTTCCAAAAGTTGCTTTTAACCACAGGCGCGTTCCTATAAATATGCCTAAGGAAATTTTTATTACGGACACCTCGTTTAGAGACGGTATGCAATCTCAATCTCCATACAGCGTAGAGCAAATTGTTCACTTATATAAATTACTTTCTAAGCTTGGCGGACCTAATGGTATAATTAGGCAAAGCGAGTTCTTTGTTTATAGTGAAAATGATAGAAAGGCACTTAAAGCGTGCCAAGATGCTGGCTTAAAATTCCCTGAAATTACAACTTGGATTCGCGCAACTTTGAACGACTTTAAACTCGTTAAAGATTTAGGCATTAAAGAAACGGGTATTTTGGTAAGTTGCTCTGACTATCATATCTTTAAAAAAATGGGTATGAGCAGGCGCCAAGCGCTTGACTACTATAAACAAACGGTTATTGCCGCTCTTGAAATGGGTATTAGACCAAGATGCCACCTTGAAGATATTACAAGAGCGGACTTTTACGGATTTGTTCTTCCGTTCGTTACTGAACTTCAAGAACTTAGCGAAGAAGCAAATACACCTATCAAATTTAGAGCGTGCGATACTATGGGTTACGGCGTTCCATATAGTGAAACTGCCCTTCCTCGTAGCGTTCCTGGTATTATTTACGGTTTACACCACTATGCAGATATCCCTAGCGAAATGTTAGAGTGGCACGGTCATAACGACTTCTACAAAGCCGTAGCAAACGCATCTTGTGCGTGGATTTACGGCGCTGGCGCAGTTAACTGCTCACTTCTTGGCATCGGCGAAAGAACTGGAAACGTTCCACTTGAAGCAATGGTTATGGAATATGCTTCGCTTAAAGGCTCTTTAAACGGTATGGACACAACCGTTATTACGGAAATTGCCGAGTTCTTTGAAAAAGAGATTGGATACACAATTCCACCTATGACGCCGTTTATTGGAGAAAGCTTTAATTCAACTAGAGCCGGAATACACGCAGACGGTATGATGAAAGACCCTGAAATTTATAATATATTTGATACGGCAAAACTTCTTAACCGCCCTGCTTCAGTTGCAATAAACAACACTTCGGGCTTGGCTGGAATTGCTTATTGGTTAAACATAAATTACAACCTTTTAGATAGCGAAAATAAAATTAAAAAACAAGACGATATAGTTTTACACTTAAAAGCTTTCGTTGATAAGCAATACGTTGATGGTAGACAAACTGTTATGAGCACTAAAGAACTTGAAAGTGCGGTGGAAGATTATTTAAAAACTAACAAAGTAAAGGGGCTTAACTAAAATGGGATTAACTATTGCTCAAAAGATTATTAAAGCGCACCTTGTTGAAGGCGAAATGAAAGTTGGAAGTGAAATTGCGCTTAAAATTGACCAAACTTTAACGCAAGACGCTACCGGCACTATGGCATATTTAGAATTTGAAACTATGGGTATTCCACGCGTTAAAACGGAACTTTCCGTTGCGTATATTGACCATAACACGCTTCAATCGGGCTTTGAAAATGCTGACGACCATTTATACATTCAAAGCGTTGCTAAAAAGTACGGCTTAAAATTTTCTAGGCCTGGTAACGGCATTTGCCACCAAGTACATCTTGAAAGATTTGGTAAGCCTGGCAAAACTTTAATAGGTTCAGATAGCCACACTCCAACAGGTGGCGGTATCGGTATGCTTGCTATGGGTGCGGGCGGGCTTGACGTTGCAGTTGCAATGGGTGGCGGTGCCTACTATATAACAATGCCAAAAATGTATAAAGTTAACCTTACCGGTAAGCTTAAACCTTACGTTACAGCTAAAGACGTTAGCCTTAAAATTTTACAAATTTTAACGGTTAAAGGCGGTGTTGGTGCAATCATTGACTGGGGTGGCGAAGGCGTAAAAACTTTAACCGTTCCACAAAGGGCTACAATTACAAATATGGGCACTGAACTTGGCGCAACAACATCTATTTTCCCATCAGACGAAATTACTTACGAATTTTTAAAAGCACAAGGTAGAGGCGAAGATTATATTCCGCTTTCAAGCGACCCTGACGCCGTTTACGATAAAATTATAGACATAAACTTAAGCGAATTAGAACCTATGCTTGCCTGCCCTCACTCACCTGACAATATAGTTGAGGTTTCACAAATTGCGGGTAAAAAAGTTAACCAAGTTTGCATCGGCTCTTGCACGAACTCATCACTTGCAGATATGCTCCGCGTTGCATCTATTTTAAAAGGCAAAACTATTGCGGAAGGCGTTTCTCTTTCCGTTTCTCCAGGCTCAAAGCAAGTTCTTTCTATGCTTGCAAACTGTGGCGCGTTAACCGATATTATTGCGGCTGGCGCAAGAGTTTTAGAGTGTGCTTGCGGACCTTGTATCGGCATGGGCTTTTCGCCTAATAGCGAAGGCGTTTCGTTAAGAACGTTCAACCGTAACTTTGAAGGCAGAAGCGGAACTAAAAACGGTCAAGTTTACCTTGTTTCTCCTGAACTTGCAGCGGCTTCAGCGTTAACCGGCGTTATAACTGACCCACGCACTGTTGGAAACTATGAAGAAATTGAAATGCCAAAAGAATTTTTAATCAATGATAACGGCATAATACTTCCCGCAAGTGAAGAAGATGCTAAAAACGTTGAAATTGTACGCGGACCTAACATTAAACCTTTCCCAACAACAAAACCGCTTGAAAATAGCATTTCTGCTAAAATCGGCTTAAAAGTTGGCGACAATATTACAACCGACCACATTATGCCTGCAGGCGCAAAAATTTTACCGTATAGAAGTAATATTCCATACCTTTCAAAATTCTGTTTTGCCGTTTGTGACGAAGGTTTTAGCGAAAGAGCAAAAGAACTTAAACAATCTATTATTGTTGGCGGAACTAACTACGGTCAAGGCTCTTCAAGAGAGCACGCGGCACTCGTTCCACTTTACCTTGGCGTAAAAGTGGTTATTGCAAAAAGCTTTGCGCGCATACACTCCGCAAACCTTATTAACGCTGGCATTATTCCTTTTGAATTTAAAAATGAAAACGATTATGAATTAGTTAGCCAAGGCGATGAACTCGTTATAAGCAATATTTTTAAAGCACTTGAAAACGGCATTGCAACGATTACTAACGCAACTACAAATAAAACTTTTGAGGTTGTTTACAAATTCTCATCAAGACAAATTGACATTTTAAAAGCAGGTGGTTTACTTGCATATACTAAAGGAGAATAATATGGACAAAATTAAAATGCTTACACCGCTCGTTGAAATGGACGGCGATGAAATGACAAGAATTTTATGGAAAATGATAAAGGACGAACTCATTTACCCTTTCGTTGACCTTAAAAGCGAGTATTACGATTTAGGCTTAGAATATAGAGAAAAAACAAAGGATAAAGTTACCGTGGACAGCGCAAACGCTACTTTAAAATACGGCGTTGCTGTTAAATGCGCTACCATTACTCCTAACAAGCAAAGGGTTGAAGAATACAACCTTTCCACTATGTGGAAAAGCCCTAACGGAACTATACGCGCCATGCTTGACGGAACTGTTTTTAGAGCGCCTATAACAATTGACGCTATTAAGCCTGCCGTTAAAAAATGGAAAAAACCTATAACTATTGCAAGGCACGCTTACGGTGACGTTTACAAGGCTACTGAATTTAGAGTTCCTGAAAGCGGCAAGGCAGAACTTGTTTTTACAAGTGCTGACGGTAAAGAACTTTTTAAAGAAACGGTTTACGACTTTGAGTGCGCAGGCGTACTTCAAAGCCAATATAATAAAGATAGTTCTATCCGTTCATTTGCACACTCTTGCTTTAAATACGCAATTTCCACAAAACAAGATTTGTGGTTTTCTACAAAAGATACGATTTCTAAGCAATACGACCAAACGTTCAAACTTATTTTTGAAGAACTTTATGAAAACGAGTATAAAGAAGAATTTGAAAAACTTGGCATTGAATATTTTTACACTTTAATTGACGATGCGGTTGCAAGGGTTATTCGTAGCGAGGGCGGTTTTATTTGGGCGCTTAAAAACTACGATGGTGACGTTATGAGTGATATGGTTTCCACTGCTTTTGGTAGCCTTGCCATGATGACTTCAGTTTTAGTTTCTCCTAAAGGAATTTACGAATACGAAGCGGCACACGGCACGGTTACACGCCACTACTACCGCTATCTTAAGGGCGAAGACACCTCAACAAACCCTATGGCAACAATCTTTGCATGGAGCGGCGCACTTAAAAAACGTGGCGAGCTTGACAACCTTCCTCTTTTAGTTGCCTTTGCAAATAATCTTGAAAAAGCGTCAATTCAAACGCTTAACGATGGGGTTATGACAAAGGACTTGTCTGGCTTAGTAGAAGAAGGATTTAATGTTACTCAAGTTAACAGCATAACTTTCCTTAAGGAAATTAGAAAGCGTTTAGAAGCCCTTTACGCTTAATAAACATAAAAAATACAAACACTTTTGGTTAAAAATTAAATCAAAAGTGTTTTTTTTGTGAAAAAAACTTGACTTATAATACTTATAGTATTAAAATATAAATAATTATTAGGTACACTTATGAAAAATTTTGAAATGTTTTTTGCCAATTTAAAAAATAGCAAAATTGTAAACAATTTCATAAACGGCACTAAAATCTTATTAAGGAACGTTTTAAAACACCTTAATGCTATTTTTTTAGTGCTCTTTTTCATTATTAAATTTGTTTTGCCAAAATTAGTTTTACCTAAATACCTTTGCTTGCCTACTTTTGATAACGTATTGCTTGGCGAAACGTTATCTTTAACTTCACTTCAACAAGAAACGCTATTATTTATTATGATTTCACAATTCATGGTAAAATTTACTATTGAAATTAGCGTTTTATTTTTAACTGCCGTTATGGTAGTTGCGCTTGCAATATTTAGCGTTTGTTTTTATCTTAACAAAAAAGAATTTGCTACTCAAAGTAACCCCGTTACTATTTCTAACGTGTCTGCAATTTCTTTTTACACTCACAAAGTTCAATTTTTAAATTAAATTTAATACTCACCCTATAAAACCTTTTTAGTTTATAGGCTTTTTTGCTTATGACTTTTGCGTGCTTTTATAGGGGTTTTTTATACGTTGATATTTTGACGTGTTATTACGCGTATAGTATCAACTTTTTTATTTGCAAAAAAATACATATTTAGGTGGTTTAAATGTTTCAATATATAATGCTGTTTTCGTCTATAATTTTAGCTTTAATTTTGACTTTTGCGCTCAATGCAGTAAAAGAAAAGTCGTTAACAATAAAAAACAAAACTTTTAACGTAAAAAATTCAATACTTCAAATTATTTCGGTAGCATTATTCTTTATATATATACCGCATCTTTTTAACTACGAAGTTATAACAAATCAACTTGGCTTAGAAGTTGGAATGTTTGACAAAAATACCACGATATTCTTAGTAGTATTAAGATGGCTTTTATACTTAACTAACGCAATACTTATCGTTATGCCGTTCTTTAATAAAAAAGGCCCTGTTTATTACAGTGTATTTTTTGCACCTATCTTTATAGTTTTAAATTGGATTTTCTTTGACAAACTTAGCCTTACTATTACAGGCTCAACTGAACTTTCTAAACAAATTATTATTTACGCTATAGTTATGGTAATTAACAGCGTAATAGTGTTTAATAAAGTATTTGACTTTATATTTGAAAAAGACTATAGCAAAATACATAAAAAAGTGCTTCACGGCTTAGCGTACGGGCTATTTTATTTAATGGCGTTTATGCCAATTAACAGTTTACAAATATTGTTTGGCTCTTACGGTCAAGGGGCTAAAAACTTTACCGTAATTCACCGTATATATATTTACCTTTCATTTATAATTCCATTTATCCTATACTTTTTGTTTAGGAATAAATCGATGAGTGATAGGCGCCATTTACTAATAATGCTTTCATTAAGCGGTTTTATGCAATTCTTCTTTAACCGCACGCCAACAATAACGTCTATGCCACTCCACCTTTGTAACACGGCCATTATTATTATGTTTTTCGTTTACGTGTTTAAGGCGGAAAGTGCATTCTACTTTACCTACTTTGTAAACGTGCCCGGCGCATTCTTTGCTATTATAATGCCTAACGGCGATGCACCGTTTACAACCTTTAACAGTTTACTTTATTGGTACAACCACTGGTACGCGTTCTTCTTGCCGTTACTCGGTGTAGCACTCAAACTCTTTAAAAGACCTTCGTTTAATATGATTAAAAAGGCTATACCTGCCTTTGGCGTATACGTTATATTAGCGGCGCTTTTAAACGGTTACATAAACAACTTGCCTCAATACGTTAATAGTAAAGACCCGGCAGTTGACTATTTCTTCTTATATGACAACTTCTTAATTAACATGTTGCCTTGGGCATATCCACTTAAAAGAGATTTCATTTTAAGTTTCCCTCTAGGCGAAGTAACCGTCAAGATTTTCTGGCTATACGTTCTTCTAGTATTTATAGTGTTTATAGGCTTTATGTTTATAACTTGGGGCATATACCAAATATTCTTTAATTTAGCAGACGGACACAAAGCGTTGTTTAAAAAGAAAACGATTGTAAACGATGAAATGCACAAACTTATTGTTGAACTTAATGGCAGACCTCTTAGCGAGCCATTACATCCTGAAGGAGTAGATATGATTAAAATTAAGAACTTTTCAAAAAGATACGATGGCTCTGATAGATACGCCGTTAAAAATTTAAACCTTGAAATTCACGGAGGCGAAGTTTTTGGCTTTATAGGTCATAACGGTGCCGGCAAATCTACTACAATAAAAAGCCTTGTTGGCGTTCAAACCATAACGGAAGGCTCTATTGAAATTGAAGGTTACGATATTTCTCGCCAACCATTAGAGGCTAAGTTAAATATCGGCTTCGTTTCAGATAACCACGCAGTTTACGAACAACTTACAGGCCGTGAATACGTTGAATATATTGCCGACCTTTATAAAGTTAAAAAAGAAGATAAAGAAAAAACCTTATTATATTATTCAGATATGTTTGGTTTAACAAACTTCTTAGACTGTGAAATTAAATCTTACTCACACGGTATGAAGCAAAAAATTAGCGTTATAAGTTCTCTTATTCACAACCCTAAAGTTTGGGTGCTTGACGAGCCGTTTACTGGTCTTGACCCTACAAGCACATACCAAATTAAAGAATGTATGCGTGAACACGCTAAAAAAGGCAACATTGTATTCTTCTCTTCTCACGTTATAGAAGTGGTTGAAAAAATGTGTGACCGCGTAGCCATAATTTGCGCAGGCGAACTTTGCCTTACCGATACGGTTGAAAATATTAAAAACAAAAACCTTTCAGTAGAAGAATTATATTTAAAATTCTCAAACTATGCAAATGCTAAAGCTGTAAACGAAAACAGTAGTAAATAAGGTGTAATTTATGTCAAACTTTTTAACAAATTTTAAAAATTCGCTTTTGCGTTTAAAATATTTGCTTCTTTTGCAAATTGGCGAAAAATTACGCCCATCAGGAAGTTTTAAAAAGCGCATATTTACTTTCTTTTTAAAACTTTTAGCGTTTATTGCGGTAACGGCGGTAATATTCGGCGTTTTATACATAATGTCTTCGCTATTTTATTTCAAGCTTAATTCCGCAACCTTTACAAGCATTATTTTACTTATACAAGTTTTTGACGCGTTCTCGGTTGCAACAAGTTCTTCAAACGTTTTATTCGGTAAAAAAGAAAACTCTATGCTTCTTGTTTACCCTTGTAAGCATAGCGAAGTTTTTATAAGCAAAATATTAATATTTATATATAATGAAATAACAAAAAGCGCGTTCTTTTTACTTCCGCTTTTACTCGCTTACGGCATAGTTATAAAGGCTACGGCAGTATACTTTATTTTCTTAATTCCTTGCTGGTTCTTGCTTTGCCTATTCCCTGTATTTATTGGAACTTCGTTTTCAGTAATTATAACTAACACGTCAAAGTTTTTAAAGCGTCATCTTATTATTCGTGCAGCGCTTTTAATAGTAGTTTTAACGGCTGTTTTCTTCTTTGTTGACTACGTTTTATCACTTATTCCAAGACCAATTAGAATTATTGCCATTTACGGCAAATTTATGGAAACAGTTGAACACGTGTTTGCTACTGCATATACCTACTCGCTTTACTATAGATGCTTAGGCAACCTTATGTTTGGCGAAAGTATTTTACTTAACTCACTTATTTTGCTTGGAGCGTTAGTTGCAGTTATGGCAATATGTTTTATGGCAATAATGCCTTTCTTCTTTAAAACGGCAAGCTCTAGTGCAGAAAGCAGTTCATCAAAGAAGCGCAAGGTTTCAAAAACTGGAAAATCTAAAGGCTTGTTTGCAACGTTCCTTGATAAAGAGTTTAAGCTTTTATTCCGCTCGTCTGACAATTTAAATAGCGCAATATCAGTTATACTAGTATATCCTATTTTAATATACGTTTTAAACTTTATACTTTCAGCAATAAACACAAGCCAACTTGGCTCGTTTATGGCAGTTTCGTTTAACGTTATGATTATAACTAGCTTGCTTAGCGTATATAACTCTAACGCTTCAACTGCTCTTTCACAAGAAGGCGAAGGCTTTGCCCTTTTAAAAATGGCACCGTCTAACACAATTCCGGTTTGCTACGCTAAAATGACGGTTATTGCTATCGTTAACGTATTAGCCGTTATAACAAGCACTCTTGTGCTAGTGTATATAAGCAACCTTACCACTATAGATTTAGTTCTTATGGTAGCTACAATTTTATGCGTTAGCTTGGGAACTTTAATGTGGAACTTTACGTTTGACGTATTTAATCCAAAAGTTAAAGAATACATAGTAAAAGGCGACTCTTATACGGACAATCCTAACGTTTCAAAATCTGTATTTACAGGTTTTATAATTTCAATATTTGCAGGCGTTATATCACTCTTACTTTTATTTGACGGATATATTTCAGGCTGGATTAGAGTAATTTTACTTGCCGTAGCATTTTTGGTTATAAGAATTTATTTATTAAACAGTTACTTAAAAGCATACTTTAACGATATGCAAATATAAAAAGGACAATATGAACAAAAAATCACTTGTTTTAGTAATAATAGTAGAATGCGTGCTTGCAATTTTACTTATAAGTTTTTTTGGAAAGGCTATTGAGAGTTTGTATGAAAAAACTCTTTGCTCCGACATTTATTTTGTTGACGAGCAAGGCAATAGGCTTGAAAATAACGCTATGATAGAAGTTGATATTAGTGACACTAAAACTAATTATCAATTACTTTACGTTATTGAACCGAAAGCAGCAAGCGAAAAGAAAGTGGAATTTTCCGCAACACCTAACGAATACGTTATAATTGACAAATACGGCAATGTTACATTCTTAAAAGAATACGTTGACGTAGCAATTACAATTCACACTACCGATGGTAGCGGTAAACAAGCAACCATTAGACTTTCAGCAATTTAAAAATACTCGCAAAATGCAGTTTTTGCGTTTATATAAATAATACAAAGGAGGTTTTTTATGTATAGAAAAGCATTAAAAACAATTTTAATGGCGCTCATCTTATCTATTGTAACCTTAACTTTTGTTGCATGTAAACAACAGACGTTCACGGTTTCAATTTACGATGGCACCGAAGTAGTAAAGACCTACGATTCTTTACCTTTAAATAGTGACCTTGAAGACATCACTAAACCAGGTTATAAATACGTAGGCGCGTACTATGACAAAGAGTTGACAGATGAATTTGATTCTCAATCATTTGGTAAACTCAATGCCGACCTTGCTTTATATTTAAAGTATGAAAAACGAAGCTTAGTTGTTCAAGTTAACAGTAACGGCGGAAGTAGCGTTGAACCTCAAACAGTTGAGTTCAACTCTAGCTACAGCATTCCTATTCCTACTAGAGAAGGCTACACTTTTGCTGGTTACATGTGGAACGGTGAAGAATTTCCTACTACAGGAACTTACACAGAAACTAACAGCATTAAACTTTTTGCTACCTGGACTATAAACTCCTATAACGTTAAGTTCTTAAACGCAAACGACAATAACGCTCAACTTGGCGACACTTTAACTTTAGAATACAACTCTAAAGTAACTTCTATTCCGTCAGTTCCTACTGGTTACGAAATTGAAAACGGTAAAGTGTATAGTGATGCAGCTTGCACACAAGAAGTTGATTTATCTACTTATAAAGTAACTCAAAACGCTGACCTTTACGTTAAAGTTGCAGCAAAAAAATACACTGTAACTTTCAATACTAACGGCGGTAATGCTATTGACGCTATGCAAATTGCTTACAACGCTCAATACACTCTCCCTGCCCCTACAAAAGTTGGTTACGTATTTACAGGTTATACGTTTAACGGTGCTCCGTTTGCTTTAAACGGCACGTTTGAAAATACTTCTAACATTACTTTATTTGCCACTTACGAAGTTGCTACTTACGCTGTTAAATTCCTTGATGCAAACAACTCTAATGCTCAACTTGGCAACACTTTAACTTTAACACACAATTCTACAGTTGCACTTCCTCAAGTAGAAGCAGGTTATGAAATTGCAAACGGTAAAGTGTATAGTGATGCAGCTTGCACACAAGAAGTTGATTTAGCTACTTATAAAGTAACTCAAAACGCTGACCTTTACGTTAAAGTTACAGCAAAACAATTCACTATCAAAATTAACAAAAACGGTGGTGACGATATTCAAAACGTAACAGTATTATATAAAGGCACTTACACTTTAATTGCTAACCCTACTAGAACAGGTTACAATTTTAACGGCTACGTTTACAACGGTCAAGCATTCGCATTAACTGGCACTTATAACTTTACAAGTGACATTACTATTGATGCTACTTGGGAAGCTGAAGAAGGTTTCAATGATAGAAAAGTAATTTTCAAAGACGGCGAAAATGAACTTACTGATTATGAAAGAGACGTTGAACTTGGCGATAGCGTAAAAGCCAACACTTTACCTGTTCTTACAAAAACTGGTTATAAGTTTGACGGCTGGTTCGTTGATGCAAATCTTCAAACTGCATTTACTGATACCGTTGTTGCTGGCGACATTACTCTTTACGCTAAATTTACTGCCGAAGTATTTACTATTTCTGTAAACGCTAACGGTGGTTCTGCAGTTGCTCCTATTCAAGTAGCATACGGCACAACTTACACACTTGGCACTCCTACTTTAACAGGTTATACTTTTGCAGGCTATACGTGGAACGGCGTACCATTTGACACAAACGCTGCTTTCTCTAAACTTGACAATATTACCCTTTTTGCTACTTGGACTATTAACGTTTATGACGTAGTATTCTTAAGCAGTGAAAATGACGGTCAACTTGGCAACACTCTTAAATTAGAATACAACAGCTTAATTTCTTTAGCTCAATTACCTGAAGCTCAAGAAGGTTACGAACTTGTTGGTGGCACAGTTTACTTTGACAAAGCTTGCACTCAAGCTGTTGATTTAGCTACTTACAAAGTAACAGACAACATTTCACTCTATGCTAAATTTGCTAAAAAAGCGTTTACTATTGAAATTGTAACTAACGGTGCAGACGGTCAACCATCTAGAATTACTGTTGACGTATTATTTGGCGAAGTTCCTGTTATTTCAACTTTAACTAAAAACGGTTACAAATTCATTAAATTTGTTGAATATGGCACTTCTACTACTTTCAACCCTAACGCTGAATATGTAAAAGCAACTAACGTTTTAATTGAAGTTATTTGGGAAAAACTTGAAGTTGAAGTTGGTGAAAATTCAACTGATGCTCAATACAACTTATTCCACCCTAACGGCACGGAATACTTTAAAGAAAAAGCACATTATAATGAAGCTAGTGAATATACTTACGTATTCTTTACTGGCGTAAACTATAACTTTACAAGCGCTGATATGACTGTTTCTGCTAATACTTTAGTTGACGTTCAAAACAATGCATTTACTCCAAGCAAAACTGGTGAATTTGAGTTGACTATTACTAAAGTGGTTGATGATACTAACGTAACTTACGTAAGAAACGCTAAAGTTGTTGAACGTATTGCAAGCTTTGTTCTAAACGATACTAGAAACGCAGAAAACTTTAACTCTAAAAAATTAGTTGACGCTATGAGCGTTGGTAAAGCAAACGGTTATAAACCAGACATTACTATTGAAGGTAGAAACGGCGTTATGGGCTTTAGCGAAGGTAACGTTATTATTACTGCTAAACAAGCAGGTTCTAATGACACTATTGTTATTGACACTTCAGAATACAACTCTGCTACAGGCTTCAATTTAGCAGACTTAACTGACGGTGCAACTTACACGTTTACGTTCACTCCTAAATACTATACTGGCGGTAATGAAGTTTCTGCAAAAGATGTCAAAGTTACTATTAACAACGGCGTTAACGTTTACACTAACGATGAATTACGCGCTGCGTTTGCTAACCTTGAGATAAGCGAAATTAACGTTTTAAGAGATATTAAGGCTGAACTTACTAGCAACCAATACGTTGACGGCAACGTACACAACCCTTACCACACCTTATATAATATTACTACTGAAAAATATCAATACAATGATGGATTTATAAGTGAAAATTCTTATAATAATGACGGTAGCATTAATACTGACGTTATGAAGAACGGTTGGGTATATTCTCGTAGCACAGTAGGCGCTAACGATAGCATTTCTATCAATGGTAACTCATTTAAACTTGACGCAACTAACCTTCCACGCGTAAACGGCGGTCTTGCTAATACGTGGGTAACGTTTGCTGGTATGGAGCCTGGTACGGAAAGAGTTGTAAACCACCACGCGTTTATCTTCTCTTATATGTCGCACGCTCCAAACGACATGAACACTGCGGTAAACAATAACAACACGTTTAATATTGAAAACTTAGCTATATTTGGTAACAATACTGAACTTTCAGACGTAACAACTACGTATGGTAAAGGCGGCGAAAGCTACTATACAATGAGTGCTTCATATAATACACTACGCATTATGGGCGGTAACTTAAACGCTACTAACGTTGCTATTAGAAACTCACTTATCGGTTTCTTTATTTCAGGCGATAGCGATGCTACAACTGCTGGCGCAAATGGTTATGCAACAAAATCAGTTTTAGACGATTGCTATATTGACAACAACTGGGCTAACAGCATTTGTACGTTCTACCTTAACCACTTAACTGTTAAGAACTCTACAATTAAGAGTAGTGGCGGTGCTGCAATTCACTTTGACTGCGCACCATACCCTGATGCTACAGTACAAAACTCTACACTTGTTCTTGAAAACACTCAAATTTCTAACTGGGTAACAGGTGAGGAATCATGGTTTACTGCTTATGGTATGAGTATTGTTGCTCCAAGAATAAAAACCTCTCTTAATACAGGTTTGCTAGCTCAAAACTTTACTTGTATTAAAAAAGAAGGTAAAAGCGAGGCATTCAACTTTGCTATATTCTATCAACAAACAGGCAAAGCAACAGAGTGGGAAGAAACCTTATTAAAAATTCCTTATGTTATAGTTAAAACTCTTGATGATAATAATGCCCCCGTTGACTTTACGTCTTTAGGCACAATGCTTGACCCTAGCGTTGGTAAAATAGATTTACTTTCAGAAAATCCAACTTCTTTCTGGGTACAACTATTAACTGAAAATTCAGGTGTAAAGATTGGCACGTTAATGCCTATTTTCCCTATAATGTAACAACTTAATAAAAAACTTTTCCCGCTCGTTTGAGCGGGAAATTTTATTTTCTACAAAAATTCTAAATATATTACAAAACGTTATAAATTTTAACAAATTTTTTAAGGCATTATAAACATAGTTTATACGCCTTATTTTTTGCTTTTTACTTAGGAGTTTTTATGGTTTTTTATTACGTTTGGTTTTTTATAGCGCTTGCTTTAAGCCTTTTGTTAATTACTTTATTTTATATATTCTTTAATAAAAATTTAGGTGCTATTCTTAAGGTTATAGCGCTTGTTTTAAGCGTGTTTTTTATTTTTAGATATTGTTTAAACAACTTATTTTTAGAAAGTTTTAACTATGAAAATTTTATAAAAAGTGAAAACAAGCTAGGGTTTGTTTTTGCCTTTATTTTACATTGGCTTAGCGTTACTGGGTTTTTAATAATTACAATGCGTCCGTTTTTTAATTCCGTTATTGTGCTTAACGTTTTAAGCTATGCAATATGCCCTATTATATTTTTTTGCAACGCTATATTCTTAAAACAATTACTATACTCTAATTTTGGAAGTGGCGTTTTTTTAGGCACTTTACTTCAAGGCGTTTTTTTGTGCTTAGAAGTGGGAGTGGAACTTGCACTTAGTTTATTCTATTTATTTACTTTCTTTAAAAAGAAAAATAGAATACTTAAAACTCAATATTTTTACGCTGGCATTGCTTTTTTAGGCATGGTTTTAGCCACTATGCCTAATTACACCTTGCAAATATTTTTTGACCCGTATAACTATGCGTTTAAAGTGGACAAACTTAATTTTTGGCATAGAATTTATATATATCCTATTTTTATTGTGCCTATTATTTTATATTTAATTTTGCGCAATAAACCTAAACAAACTAGGCTGTTTGCGCTTTTATACTACTCGTTATCAGGGCTAATTTTATACACGTTAACGCATCAGTTTAAAGATTTTTTAAGCGTTAGTAACTTGCCGTTTCACCTATGTAACACTGCTCTTTACGTAACGCCGTTATGTTTAATGTTAAGGGCTAAAAAAGTGTTTTATTTTACTTATTTTATAAACGTTTTAGGTGCGTTTTTTGCAATAATGATGCCTAACTTTAATATGAACGGAATTAACGGAACAGTTTTAATTAGTGACGTGCTACTATTTTTCCGCTCGCACTATCAGGCGTTTTATATGCCTATATTAGTGGTTGGTTTATCTATTTTTGAAAGACCGCGTTTAAGAGAGTTTAAATATTCGTTAGTTGGTTTTTTTATTTATTACGTTTTTGTTTTAATTTTAAACGCTTGGTTTTATAATTACGACACTAGCGTAGATTACTTTTTTATAAACAGTAATTTTATAGCCTCTAAACTTGGGCTTTGGGCGGAAAATTTAAGAAACGTTATTATTGAAGTAAAAATAAAGGGTTTAACGTTTAAATTTTACCCTATATACCAAACGCTATTTTTTATTGTTTACGTAATACTTTCGCTTATAACTTGGTTTATTTATTCGATTTGTTTTAAGGTGGTTTTAGGGCTTTTAGAACTTGAAAATAAGCAAAGGGAATATAAAAGCGATATGCAAGTTTTAATAATTGCTTTAAAAGGCAAAAATATAGGAGAGCCTATGAATGAAAATTTGAGCGACAAACTCGTTTTAAAAAATTTAACTAAACGTTATGCTTCTAGTAACGTTTACGCTGTAAAAGATGCTAATTTAGAGGTTTGCGGTGGAGAAGTTTTTGGATTTTTAGGGCCTAACGGCGCAGGAAAATCTACAATAATTAAAAGCATTGTTGGAATTCAAACAATTTCTAGCGGTTCAATTTCCGTTTGTGGCTATGACGTAAAAACGCAAGAGGTAATGGCAAAAAGGCAAATAGGATTTGTTCCCGACCATTACGCGCTTTATGAAAAACTTACCGCGCGTGAATACGTTAATTTTATTGCCGACCTTTACGAAGTTGAAAAGTCTGTTAGAGATAGTAGGCTTAATAACCTCATTAAACAATTTGAGTTTGAGCACGCTATAGACAATCCTATTAAAACGTATTCGCACGGTATGAAGCAAAAAGTAACTATTATGAGTGCGCTTATTCACGAGCCTAAAGTGTGGATTTTAGACGAGCCTTTAACAGGGCTAGACCCAAATTCCATTTACCAAGTTAAAGAATGTATGAAAAATCACGCCAAAAAAGGAAATATCGTTTTCTTTTCTTCTCACATAATAGACGTGGTTGAAAAAATATGCGATAAAATTGCAATTATTCAAAAAGGACAAATTCAACTTGTTGAAAGCGTTAAAAATATTGAAGAAAAAACCACGCTTGAAAAGTTTTATATGTCAGTTATAACAAGCAATAACGTTGAGGCTATTAAATTTGAAAATGAAAAAGTTGTTTAAAATAAAAAATATATACGTTTTAACTGCTATGCAACTTGCAAACAGCTTTGACCTTTCCAGCTATAAAAACGGTAAAAAAGGGCTTTTAAAGGCTGTTTTTAGCGCAGTAAAGTTTACGGTGGTAACGCTTTTGTTTTACGCTTTTTTTAGCGTTTTGGCGCTTTTGAAAGTGTTTGGGCAAAGCCTAATAATTCCCGACACTTTTTTAGCGTTAATTTTTACAGTTTTAGAGGTTATTTCTATAATTTTGGCAACTATAAAATTAACTGGCGCACTATATAAATCACAAGACGTTAAATTTCTTCTTACTATGCCCGTAAAACATAACGCCGTATTTTTTTCTAAGCTTATACTGTTTTTTATTTATGAAATTATAAAAAACGTAAATTTTACGCTTCCTCTTTTTGTAGCGTACGGGCTTTTTAACGGTGCGGTTTGGTTTTATTATTTATGGCTTTTAATTTGCTTCGTTTTAATTTCGCTTATACCTGTTTCTATTGGAGCAGTGCTTAGCGTTTTGTGGCTTTACCTTTCTAACTTTATTTCTAAATACAAAGTTTTGCAAGCGGTAATTATTGTGACGGCTGGGCTTTTAATTGCGCAAATACTTTTTAAATTTGTTTCTCTTATACCAGAAAATATTAATATTTTAGCACAGTGGAACAACATTACTCAAAACGTTATAGCACCTTTTTTAAATAATTTTGCCTCTACTTTTAAACCGTTTTATAACCTTACTCTTATGACGGTTGGTTCGGCACTACTAATAAGCTCAAACGTGTTTAACACTTTTACTCTATCTTGCTTTTTTATAAGCGTTTTTGCGGTTGTACTGTGCTTTTTTTTATGCAACGCCGTTGTAAAACCGTTATTTTTTAAAATGGCGTCTAAACAATTTGAGTATGAAAAAAACAACGCAAAGGCTAAACAAAACGTTGTTTATAATAAATATTTTAGCCCTTTTATTGAAGAACTTACTAAAAATTTTAGAAGTAGCAAATATATTGCCTACGTTATGCTTCAAATTTTGCTTCCGGCAATGCTTGTTTTTTTGCTTAATAAACTTTACCTTTCTATGCAAACAAGTTTTAACGGACAGTTTATGACTAAAGCTTTTAATATGCTAGTTTTACTTTTGTCTATACTCTCGTTTAACAACGAGTTTTCCGCCGTTTTTAGCAAACAAGGCGCTATTAGGAATTTTAATAAAACACGCCCTATAAGCGCAAGTATTTTGTGCTTTAGCCAAATTGCACCGCGCTTAATAATTAGCGTTATATCAGCATTTTTAGGCGCGTATCTTTATTATTTTACAAGCAAAGTAAAAATAACCGAATTTGTTTGCGTGTTTTTAATTTGTTCGTTTACCTCAATAGCGCATTTATTTTGGTGCGCTGAACTTGACGTTATGAACCCTCAAACAAATATATATTCTTCGCTTAACGCAATAGAAAATAATCCTAATGAAAATAGCGCAACGCTCTACTCGCTTTTAATTTCTATAATTTTTGCGTTTTTGCTATATTTTTTAGCAAGAACTAGTGCCGTAACGGTATTTTATAAGCTTCTTTTTATTGCTGTAGCGTTTTTTCTAGTGCGCACCCTGCTATTTTTTATGCGCGTTAAACTGTATTATAAGGAGAACTAATTTTAAATGTCTAAACCAACCATTTTAATACTTTTAATAGTTTACGTTACTTCAATTTTAATAGTTGGAATTTTTGGGCTGCAAATAATGTCGTTTAACAATATCAACTATATTGACAGTATTACGGTTGATATGAAAAACGTTTCTATTAGCAAAAATAAGCACACTTTATCGTTTATTTCTAACAGCGTTGTAGATACAGCCGTTCCTTATATACGCTACACGTTAATTTTTGAATATGCAAGCGACCAAACTCTTGCCATTTTGCCTAAAATTGTGGCTAAAAACCCTAGTATTGACCCAACCGACAATCGTTTATCGATAACCCTAACCTACTCTCAAGAGGCACATGTTGACTGCATAACCTATGAAAATAGTTTGTTTAAAATAAATAGACCGGGAGGAGTTACGGTTACTTATAGGTCGCAAGATAATTCAGGCAAAATTATGGTGGTGTATCTATTCGCCACACCGCCAAACACAACTAGCATGCAAAATTAAAGGAGAATTTTATGAAAAAGAATAAACTTTACGCAATAATACTATTGTTATTAACTGTTATAATTTTAATTTGTATTTCGGCTTGTAAGGAAGTTTCTTTACAGTCGTTAACTATTAATGGCGATACTTTTAAAAGGGTTTACGACCTTAATGAAGAAATAAATTATTCTAATATAGAAGTTGTTGCGCTATATACTGACGGAAGTAAAACAACGTTTAAACTAAATGATGAAAGCGGAGCTACTTACACAAAAGTAGATACCTCAACTATAGGAGAAAAACAACTTAAAATTAAGTATTACAACAAAGAAATTAGCGTAAGCGTTTTAGTTAAAGCATCAAAGGCGCTTTCATTTTCTTTACCGCAAGCATACCTTAACTATTTAGAGAATTCCAAACAAAAGGAAGAAAACTTAATTGGAGAAAACGAGTTTTTTGTTAAAGGCGAGCCGTATTTAGTTGGAAACGTAAATAAGTTTAAGTTTGCGCCTTTACTTATTACTGATACGGGAGAAATTCAAAACCCTAAAACAACGTTTAAACTTTATGAAAAGTTAGGCGACTCTTTTTCTATTACCGAGCCCGCTAATTACGTTACGGCAAGCGATAATTTATATAAGTTTAACGACCTAGCTTTAAACAAAAATTTCAAGCTGGAAATTTCATTAGACAGCTCCGTTTATGACGTGTCTCTTATAACGTTGACCGGCGCAGAACCAACAGTTTCTATAGAATTTAAAGTGGTCAATGCATATAACGTTTACGATACGTTAGGGCTTTCAGTAATGGACAACCTAAACGTTAAAAACTGGGCAAAACTTAAGGAAACCACCTTATTTTGCGATGAAAAAAAATTGAGCGAATATTCTGACGTTACTTTAATAGTTTTGCAAAATGACGTTGCTATTGACGCCAATTTACTTCCGTCTAACTATTTTTGGCAAGAGTATATGACGGGCTACAACACCGCATTAACAAGCGCAAAAAACGCAGACAGCATAACTAATAATAGCATTGGTTTTGCCAGCAGACTAAAAGGCTCGCTAAGAAACGGAATTAACGGCGATACTTATAATCACTGTGGAAACTTTGGCGAAGGCGAAAGGCTTAATATTTACGATGAAAACAATGACGGCGTTATGGAAAACTATAACGAAACTTGGGGCTGTGAAAACGTTCAAAAAGGCATTTTTAATACCAATAAATGTAGCGTTAGCGGAAACTATATGACAATTAGTGTTAAAGATAGCGCAGAAAGAAGTTTTGTTCAAGTTTTAGGGCAAAATTATGATATTAACAACACAAATTCCGTTGCTAACCCTTACTCTTCTTGGTCGATTTTTAAGTTTTATAAAGACCATTTTATTAAAGGAAACGCTAGTGGAATGCTTCCCGTTGGCGAGCCTGTTAACATTTACGTTGAAAATTTAAAAATGATAGGAAATATGCCTAAGGAAAATAAAAACGGAACGTTAGCTGGGCTCATAGCAATAAACACTTTTGTTGACACGCTAAACGTAAACAACGTTATAACAACGCAGTTTTACACTCATATTCTTGCTGACGGAAACGAAGATAGAGCCATTTGCACGTTAAATTTTAATAATTCAAGAATGAGCGATGCTTTTTCTAATATGATTTATTTATGGCGAAGTAAAGTAAACATTAACAACAGCATATTAAAAAATGCAGGCGGTCCTCTCTTTATTTTATGCGACTCTAACCGCCTTTCTACCGAGCCCGCCACAGAAAATAATATACCTATTATAAACGTAGATAAAAAATCCATTTTATCTTCTTATGCTTCAGGCACGGAAGCGTGGTACGTTATGAATAACGCAAGTTTGCTATTCACTAATTTAAAAAACAACCTTAACAACGCCATAAAAACTTTGAGCAATAAAAGTTTTGTACATTTAGTAAACGGAGCAGAACAAATTAATATGATTGCTGTTGTTATTCCTAATGCTGAAGACCTATCTTCTTCCTTAAATCCGCCAGTTAATATTTATGGAAAAGTTATTAAAGATAGCGAAGTTTACGACCTTAACGACTCGATAACTAAAGTAGTTAAGCAAATAGGCTCGGTATGCTTTAATTCTAATAATCAATACGCATTTATGTCTAGCGAAACTACTGCTAGCCCTATAAGTGCACTGTCTAGCGTAAACCCCGCCCTTTCAACCGCGCCAAGCAACTTTTTATTAAGTAGCAACTGGCTTTCAATAACAATGAGCGTTAGCCCTAAAAACAACACTCCGTATTTTAGCGTAATTGTTGGTGATTTTAAGTAAATTTAAATATGTAAAAAAGCAAGCAGAAATCTCTACTTGCTTTTTTTGGCGCTTGTTGCGAGATGCTTACGGTGCGCATAATAAAAAGAACGAAGCTTTCACTTCGTTCTTCTTTGGCGCTTGTTGCGAGATGCTTACGGTGCGCATAATAAAAAGAACGAAGCTTTCACTTCGTTCTTCTTTGGCGCTTGTTGCGAGATGCTTAC
>JAFYTO010000008.1 GCA_017558825.1 Clostridia bacterium | reverse complement strand
TTTGGCTTTGTGAAGAAGGGTATTACGATACCGTTATAAATGAAACTTTTGAATATTTTGCAAAAATGGTTGAACAAACGGGCACTTTGTGGGAGCACGATTCCCCAAAAGAAAGTTGCAACCACGGCTTTCCGTCAGTTGCGGCGGCGTTTCTTCTTCGTTGCGTAGTTGGCTACGATACCGTAAAACAAGGCAAGCCTATATTTATTGAAGGCGTTAAAAATAAAGATTTAGACGTTACGGTAAAATTTAAAACTAACTGAAAGGGAATTATATGTTAAAAACTGCAATACGCACCGAGCCGTATTTTGATACGCAAAATTACGAGCAAGGGCTATTAAAAATTAAATCATACGGTTATAGCGGAATTGACTATCGCGGTTTAATTTCGCCAACTAGCCCACTTTACACTTTAAGCGAAAGCGACTTTGAAAGTTATTTAACAAAGTTTTATTCGTACGCAAGTTCGCTAGATTTAGAAATTTGCCAAGTGCACGCACTTTGGCCACATAGCGACTTTACCAGCGAAGAAAAGGCAAGCGTAACAGACTGCTACTTAAAGGCAATAAAGGCGTGTAAACTACTTAACTCAAAGTATTTAGTTATTCATCCCGCGTTTGTAAATGCTATAAACCTTAATTTAACGCGTGCGCAAGTGTATGAGTTGAACGTAGAAAGGGTTAAAAAAATATTGCCTTACGCTAAACAAAACGGCGTTATAATTTGTGTTGAAAATATGCCGTTTGTAAATAGGCCTTACTCATTTTCTTCTCTAAGCGAACTAAAAGAACTTATAGAAATTGTTAACGATACTAACTTTAAAGCGTGTTTAGATACGGGGCACGCCGTAGCCACGGGCGAAGATTTAGGTAGTGCCGTGTTAACGCTTGGCTCGCATTTAAAAACTTTGCATATACACGACTCCGTTTTTGAAAAGGATTTACACCTTATTCCTAATTTATTAGACGGCAAGTGGAAAGGCTTTGTTTCCGCTTTAAACGAAATTGAGTTTAGTGGCTTTATTACACTTGAAACAAGCGTTAGTAAAGACGTTTTAGAGCCGCTTAAAACTCAAAAAGAAATAGAACTTTATAATATTGCAAAAACTTTAGCACAAAATTTAAAAAACCACCAATAGCGTGGTTTTTTGTTTTATTGTAAATTTTTAATAACGTCAAAGGCTTGTTGTTGAAGTGGGTTGAGCCTTTTATTTTTGTGAATAACAAGGTAGTTAGTTTGGTTTGCAACAATGTCGCTTACTTCAATTTCTCTAAACACGCCCGTATCAATATATTCGCGCACGTAGTTTTCAGGTAAAAAGCCTATACCTACAGAAGACTTTATTGCCGTAACTATGGCTTGGTTGTTTGACGAGTCTATTTTAGGCGACAACGTAATATTTCGTTCGAGCGCCAACTTTTCTAAAAAGTCCCTTGAAGAAGAGCCGTGCTCTCTTATAAGTAAAGGTTGCTCGCTAAGTTCCTTAAAGGTTAGGGTGCTACTTATAGGATAGTCCACGTGGCAAATGGCAACGAACTTTTCGTGAGAGATAGGTATTCCTTTTAAGTGTGGAGAAGAGTAATTGCCGCTTATTACGCCAAAGTCAAGGTTGCTTTCTTCAAGTTCTTGTTCAATTCTTGTTGATTGTCTTATTAAAACTTGTGGCGAAATATTATATTTATTCTTTTCAATAATTTCTAAAAACCTTGGAATAAGCGTTTGTCCAAGCGTAAGCGAAGCGCCAATTCTAACGCGCGGATTTTCACTACTTGATATGGCAAGCGCTTCAAACTCCTCATAGCCAGCTAAAATTTCCTTTGCCTTTTTATAAAGGTTTGTGCCTATTTCCGTTAAAACTAAACGTTGGTTAACCCTTTCAAAAAGTGAAATTTTATAATATTTTTCAAGTTCCGTTATCGTGTGTGAAATTGTTGGTTGAACAATGTAAAGCGCCTTGCTTGCCTTTGTTGTAGAACCGTATTCGCAAACCGCCACAAAAATTTTTAAATGTCTTAAAGTCATATTGCACCTATATAAAAAACTTATAAACTTTATTAAATTATACTATTTTTAATATAAACTGTCAACCCTTTAAAACGTTTTACATTAAAATAGGATTAGTGATATAATAAAAGCGTTAAATACGAAAATAGAAAATTTTATATAGATTACAAAAGGAGAATTTATGTGGCTTAGTATTCTTACGCTCTTAACGGGCGTCGGCGTGTTCTTAGTTGGTATGAACATGATGAGTAACGGTTTAGAAAAGTGTGCTGGTAGGGGTATGAAAACTCTTCTTGGCAAAATTTCAACAAATCGTTTTGCAGGTGTAGGCACAGGTATTGCGGCAACGGCTATAATACAGTCGTCTTCAGCAACTTCAGTTATAGTAATAGGTTTTGTAAATGCAGGTATTATGACGCTTGCTCAAGCAACTTCAATAATTATGGGTGCAAACGTTGGTACAACGGTAACAAACGCACTCGTAGCTTTATCTGGTTCAGATTTTGATATTGACGTGTATATGATGGCGCTTGCATTTGTTGGCGTTGTTATGAGCTTCTTTAAAAAGGAATCAATTAAAAACGTTGGTACAATTTTAAGTGGTCTTGGTGTTTTGTTCATTGGTCTTGACCTTATGAGCGGCGCATTAGGCGGTGCAGAAATTAAATCATTCTTTACAAATTTATTTGCAACTATTAGTTTTCCATTACTTTTAATTTTATTAGGCGTTATATTTACTGCGCTTGTTCAATCTTCTTCTGCTGCTACTGGTATCGTAATAGTTATGGCAGGTCAAGGCGTTTTAGGCATTGGCGAAGCAATGTTTATAGTTTTAGGCGCTACTATTGGTACTTGCATAACTTCAACGCTTGCAAGTTTAGGTGCTGGAGTTAACGCAAAGCGCACTGCGTTTATCCACCTTTTAATTAACGTTGTTGGAACGTGTGTGTTTACGGCTGTTATTTGGCCACTTTCATCTACAATTGAAGGCTGGCTTTTACAAATTAACGACCCAATGTGGCAAATAACAATATTCCACATTGTTTATAAAATTCTTTTAACAATTGTACTTTTACCGTTTGTTAATCAATTAGTTGCAATTGCAGAAAAAGTATTTAAAGATGCTCCTACAGAAAGTGAAAAATTAAAATTAAAATACGTAGACGAACGTCTTTTAAAATCTCCTACAATTGCTCTTATGCAAGTTAAAAAAGAAATTAATTATATGATGGAAAAGGTTAAAGAAAATATTGATATTTGCTTCAACAATTCTAATGAAAACGCTGTTACGCTTGCAGAAAATGAAAGGGTTATAGACTTTACAAACGGCGCTCTTACTAATTTCCTTATAAAATTATCTGCTTCAGTTGAAGAAAGGGAAGAAGTTTTAATAGGTGCTTATTTCCACGTTTTAAACGACTTAGAACGTATTGGTGACCATGCTGAAAATTTCTATGAAATAGATGAAGAAATGGCTGATAAAGGCTTAGAGTTTTCTAATTTGGCAATAGAAGAAATTAAAAATATGCGCCAAAGCGTTAGGGAAATGTTTACTCTTGCGGAGCAAGCGTTTAAGAATTTAGACGTAACAGTGCTTCCTAATTTAACTGACCTTGAAAACAAGGTTGACGAAGAAAAACGTCAATTGGCTTCTAGCCACTACAACCGTTTGGCAGAAGGAAAGTGTAAAGTGGAATTGAGCCCTTACTTTACTTCTACAATTTCTGGTTTAGAGCGTGTGGCCGACCACTTAGTAAACGTTGGTTACAGTATTGTAAACCCTACAGGCGCACAAGACGATGAATAATTAAATTAAAACCGCTAGCAAAAAGCTAGCGGTTTTTTTTATTAAAGTTATTGGTTTATTTTTTTTCTATATTCTATTGGCGTTACGCCGTAGATTTTTTTAAAGTATTGAACAAAGTAAGATGGGTTAGAAAAATTGCACCTTTCAGAAATTTGTGCTACCGTCATGCTAGAAATTTTTAGCCAGTTAATACTTTCTTGCAAACGTTTTTTAATAATATAATCGTAAACGGAAATGCCTAAATTTTTTTTAAAAGCGTGCATTAAGGTATTTTTATTAATAAAAAATTTTGAGCATAAACTGTTTATTGAAATATCTTCTAAAAAATGGCCGTCAAGATATTTTTTTATTGAATTTATAAGCTCGTTGCTTCCTTGCTTAACGTTAGGAACGGGAATTTTGCTTGCCAAAAACATTACTTCATTAATAATTAAAGAAAATAAAAGTTTTGCATTGTCAACAAAAAAATGGCTTTTGCTATCATAATCTTTTACTATTTGGCTAGCGTAATAGCAAATGTTTTCACCGCCAGTGTATTTTTTTTGCGTAGTATCTCCACCGCTTAGCAAGTAATTTTCTAGGCCAATAATATATACGCTAAAAGAGCCGAACAAACTTTCTTCATTATGTACCGTGTCTTTATTTACTATAAAAATATCTCCGCGATTTACGTCAAAACGCTCTCCGTCTGCATTAAAAACTCCCGAACCGCTTTTAACAACCATAATTTCTGTAATATTATGAGAAACAAAATCTTGTTTAAGTCCATTATTAAGCTCTAACTCGGCAACGTAAGCAAGCTTAATACCAATGTTGTTTTTAATATTAAATTCTCTTAGTTCCGTCATTTTAAACATATATTTATTATATAACTAAAATGTCAAACAGTCAATAAAATGGCATTATTATTATACAAATTAGCATTTTTATTACTTTATTAGCTTAATTTTCAATTATATAATAGAATTACAAACGTTTTATTAAAAGGAGTTTTGTTATGGCAAAATCAAGACTTATAGGAGATTACCCCGTAATTGGCATACGTCCAACTATTGATGGTAGGCGTGGACCTTTAAAGGTAAGAGAGTCGCTTGAAGTTCAAACTATGAACATGGCAAAAAGCGCAAAAAAACTAATAGAAGAAAATGTGCTTTACTCTAATGGCGAGCCTGTTAAAGTAGTTATTGCAGATACTACAATAGGTAGGGTTAGCGAGGCTGCTGCTTGCTCAGACAAGTTTAAAAAGGAAGGTGTTGACATTACGTTAACAGTTACTCCGTGCTGGTGTTACGGTTCAGAAACTATGGATATGGACCAAAACACAATTAAGGCGGTTTGGGGTTTTAACGGAACGGAAAGACCAGGTGCCGTTTACTTGGCTGCGGTTTTAGCAGGGCACGCTCAAAAAGGTTTGCCTGCATTTGGCATTTACGGGCATGACGTTCAAGATTTAGACGACACGTCTATTCCTAGTGACGTTGAAGAAAAGATTTTAAGGTTTGCACGTACTGCAGTGGCGGTTGCTACTATGCGTGGAAAATCATATTTGCAAATAGGTTCTATTTGTATGGGAATTGCAGGCTCTATTATTGACACTAACTTTTTTGAAGATTATTTAGGAATGCGTGTAGAATCTGTAGATGAAGTTGAAATTATAAGGCGAATGACTGAGGGTATTTACGACATTAACGAATATGAAAAAGCGTTAAAGTGGATTAAAGAAAAATGCAACGATGATTTTGATAAAAACCCTAAAGAACTTCAAAGGTCTAGCGAGCAAAAGCAAAAGGATTGGGAATTTACCGCAAAAATGGCTTGTATAATAAAAGACCTTTTTAACGGTAACGCTAATTTGCCAAAAGGGGCTGAGGAAGAAACTGTTGGACATAATGCAATTGTAGGCGGTTTCCAAGGTCAAAGACAGTGGACAGATTTTTATCCTAACTGCGATTTTCCTGAATCTATTCTCAACTCTTCATTTGATTGGAACGGAGCAAGAGAGCCTTATATTTTAGCAACTGAAAACGATGCTTTAAACGGTGTTTCAATGCTTTTTGGCAAACTTTTAACTGGCAGAGCGCAAATTTTTGCTGACGTTAGAACGTATTGGTCGCCAGAGTCTGTAAAGCGCGTTACTGGTTACGAACTTGAGGGTAAGGCAAAAGAGGCAGACGGTATTATTCATTTAATAAATAGTGGCGCCGCTTGTGTAGATGCGTGTGGTGAAGTCAAAGAAAATGGTCAAGCCGTTATGAAACAATGGTGGAATATGACGGAAAAAGATATTGACGATTGTATGAAGGCTACTACTTGGCCGTATGCAGATTTAGGCTATTTCCGCGGTGGCGGTTATTCTTCAAGATTTTTAACGCGTGCCGAAATGCCTTGCACAATGATGCGTTTAAATATGGTTAAAGGCTTAGGTCCTGTTATGCAACTTGTTGAAGGTTATACGGTATGTTTACCTGATGAAGTATCTCACATTTTATGGAAGCGTACAGACTATACTTGGCCGTGCACTTGGTTTGCTCCAAGGCTTACGGGCAAAGGTGCGTTTAAATCTGCTTATGACGTTATGAATAATTGGGGTGCTAACCACGGCGCTATTTCTTACGGACATATTGGCGCAGATATAATTACTCTTTGTTCTATGCTTAGAATTCCAGTATGTATGCATAACGTTAGTGAAGATAAGATTTATCGTCCTGCATGTTGGAACGCATTTGGTATGGATAAAGAAGTTCAAGATTATAACGCTTGTAAAGCTTACGGGCCTCTTTATAAAAAATAAAAATATAATTAAAAGGATAGCAAACTTGCTATCCTTTTTTTATGCCATAAAATTTTAACGTTTTTTTGTTATATATTTTTCAAGCATTACAACAAGGGCGTACATTATGCCTGCAAGAGCGCAAAGTATAACGGTGCTTGCCATAACTAAATCTAGCCTAAATACTTGACCGCCGTAAACTATTAAATAGCCTATACCTTGCTTGGAAACTAAATACTCACCCATAATCGAGCCAATCCACGCCATACCAACGTTAATTTTTAAGCAAGAAACAAACGTTGGAATTGAAGCGGGTATAACAAGTTTTACAAGCGTTTGCATTTTAGAAGCTCCAAGCGATTTCATTAACAAAATTTTACTTTTTTCAGTAGCTAAAAAACCGTTTTGCATAGTAATTATGGTTACTATAATTGTAATAATTATAGCCATAAAAATTATTGATTTTGTTCCTGCGCCAAACCAAACAATAATAATTGGTCCTAGCGCAATTTTAGGTAAGCTGTTTAAAACTACTATATATGGCTCTAAAACTTTTCTTAAAAATTCACTCCACCAAAGAAGTAAAGCTATAACAGTGCCTAACACGGTGGCAATTAAAAATCCTAATAAAGTTTCATACAGCGTAGTTAAAACGTGAGAAATAAGGTCGCCTGTTAAAAATAAATCTTTTATAGTAATCAATATTTTTGACGGCATACTCATTAAAAACGCGTCTATAACGCCTAAACGCGCTAATATTTCCCACAAACCGACAATAAGAATTAAAATACCAAACCTTAAAAGAGCAACTAATACTTTGCTTGTTTTTTGCTTTTTAACGTAAAGCAAACGTTCTTTAGAGATGTTGTTATGCGTCATAATTAAGCTCCTTCCAAAGTATATCAAACCACTTTGCAAAGTTTTTATCTTCACGCCGTTTCAGTGGTAGTTTAGACTTGTCTAAGTCTAAAACGTGATGTGCTATAACGGTTGCAGGGCGCTTTGACAAGACTAAAACTTCATCTGCCATAGAAATTGCTTCGCCTATGTCGTGAGTTACTAAAACTGCCGTTTTCTTTTCTAATGAAATTATAGAATAAACGTCATCGCAAACGTTAAGTCGCGTTTGATAGTCTAGTGCGGAAAACGGCTCGTCTAAAAGCAAAATTTCCGGATTAAAAACAAGCGTTCTAATTAGTGCGGCACGCTGGCGCATACCGCCGGAAAGTTGATTTGGGTACGCTTTTTTAAACTCGCTCAAACCATATTTTTCTATTAAATTTTTAGCATATTCTCTATTTTTAGCATTATTAATTTTTTTAATTTCTAACGGAAGAAAAACGTTATTCTCAATGGTGCGCCACGCAAAAAGTTCGTCACGCTGTAACATATATCCAATATGTTTTGTAGTTAAAACGTGTTCACTTCCTTTAAAAAATATTTTACCAACTGTGGGCTTAATAAGTCCGTCTATTAACGATAAAACCGTAGTTTTACCGCACCCAGACGGTCCTATTATAGCAATAAATTGACCTTTATTTACCGTAAACGATAAATTTTTAACGGCTTGAGTTTCTCCATTTTCGCTTTGATATGTTAGCGAAACGTTATCTAATTTAAGTATTTCTTCCATGGCGTTTTCCTTTGTAAAATTAAGATTTTACGCGTATAATTCCTTATAAACTTTATCTGCAAGAGTGTTGTCAACAACTTTGTTAAAAGCAACGCCTTTAACGTCTTCACCAGCATTTTCAATAACGTCAAGCAAAGTGTTAAACATTGTTTCGTTTAAGCACATATTACTCATCCAAGTGTCAACGCTGTTATAGTTGTTTAGCGAGTCGGCCGTTTGTTCAACGTTGCTTGTAGTAAAGTGTTTTACAAGATACGAAGCAACTTCTAAGCTGTTTGCCGTTTTAGTGTAATTAATAGCTTTATACATAGCCCTTAAAAATTTTTCTGCTTTTGCACTATTTTTTTCAAGGAAACTTGAAAGCGCAATAAACGAAGTATAAGGAACCTCGCCACTTTGCTTGCCAACGCTTGCTACAATATGACCTTTGCCTGCTTTTACAAATTCGGTGGCAGTAGGTTCAAAAAGGGTAACGTAATCGCCAGTGCCATTATCAAACGTAGGCGCCATTAGCGGGAATTGTATATCTTTTCTAAGCGTCAAATCAACACCGTCAACAAACCCCAAGTTTTTAACTATGTATTGAAACGTCATGGCAGGAAGTCCGCCTTGGCGGCCAATAATAATTTCTTTGCCCTTAATATCTTGCCAAGTAAAGTTAGGCTCGGCATTGCGTGAAATTAAAAAGCAGCCGTCACGTTTAGTAAGTTGAGCAAAAACCTTAGGCGCGTCTTTTTTATTTTGTCTAGAAACGTAAACTGCTGTTTCAGGACCAGCCAAAATTATATCTGCTCCGCCTGATAGTAGCGCCGTCATAGAAACGTCGGAACCGCCACCGTTAGTAAGCTCTATAGTCAAGCCCTCTTCTTCAAAAAAGCCCTTTTCAATTGCAACGTAAAAAGGTGCGTAGAAAAAGGAATCTGTAACTTCATTTATGCGTAAAACGCCATCATCACTCTTTTTACAACCACTAAGCGGAAAAAGAAAAAGAGTTAAGGTAATAAAAAATAATAGTATTCTTTTCATATAAACTCCTCTAAATTAAGTCATTATATTGTATGCAGGCTAAGTTTTGTTTGACAATGACTTGCAAATAATATATAATATTAAAACGTATTGCAATTTTTAACGTTTAATAAAGTGGAGGCAATTTCTATATGAATATGTCAACAACCTATAATCCAAAAGAATTTGAAGAAAGATTATATAAAGAGTGGAATGATAAAGGCTATTTTAAGGCTAGTCCAAATCCTAAAAAAGTTCCTTTTACTATTGTAATTCCACCTCCAAATATTACTGGTCAACTTCACATGGGGCACGCTCTTGACAATGCTATTCAAGACAGTATTATTAGATACAAGAGAATGCAAGGCTATGAAACTTTATGGCTCCCAGGCACAGACCACGCGTCTATTGCTACGGAAGTTAAAATTGTTGACGCGCTTAGACAAGAAGGTTTATCAAAAGAAGAAATTGGACGTGAAGAATTTTTAGTTCGCGCTTGGGCGTGGAAAGAAAAATACGGCGGTAAAATTGTTGAGCAATTAAAAAGGCTCGGTTCTTCTTGTGACTGGTCTCGCTTGGCGTTCACTATGGACGAAAGGTGTTCTAAAGCCGTTAGAGAAGTTTTTGTTAACCTTTATGATAAGGGCTTAATTTATCAAGGTAGCAGAATTATTAACTGGTGTCCAACTTGTAAAACCGCGCTTAGTGATGCGGAAGTTGAATATGGCGAAGAACAATCTAGCTTATGGCACGTTCGTTATAAAGTTAAGGGCGAAGATAAATACGTTACTATTGCAACAACAAGACCTGAAACTATGCTTGGCGATACCGGCGTTGCAGTTAACCCTAAAGACAAGCGCTATGCGGGCTTTGAGGGCAAAACCCTTATTCTTCCTATTTGCGGTAGGGAAATTCCTATTGTTATGGATGAATACGTTGAAATGGATTTTGGTACGGGCGCAGTTAAAATTACTCCAGCACACGACCCTAACGACTTTGAGTTAGGTCTCCGCCACAACTTAGAATCTATTAGAACGATGAACGATGACGGAACTATGAACGAAAACGCCTTTAAGTATAAAGGGCTTGATAGGTTTGAGTGCCGTAAACAAATAGTAAAAGATTTAGAGGCTGAAGGCGCGCTTGTTAGAATTGAACCATATGTTCACAACGTTGGCCACTGCTATAGATGTAACAGTAGCGTAGAACCTATTATCTCTAAACAATGGTTCGTTAATATGGAACCGCTTGCAAAACCTGCAATTGAAGTTGTTAAGAAAAAGAGCGTTAAATTTACGCCTGAAAGATTTGCAAAAACTTACTTTAACTGGATGTACAACATTAAAGACTGGTGTATTTCACGCCAACTTTGGTGGGGACATAGAATTCCAGCTTTCTACTGTGATGATTGTGGAAATATGGTTGTTTCTAAGCAAGATATTACAACTTGCCCTAAGTGTAACAGTAAAAAAATTAGGCAAGATGAAGACGTTTTAGATACTTGGTTTAGTTCTGCATTATGGCCATTCTCTACGCTTGGCTATCCTGACAATACGGAAGATTTAAAATATTTCTACCCAACAGACCTTTTGGTTACGGGCTACGATATAATATTCTTCTGGGTAGCTAGAATGATATTCTCTGCTTTAGAGCACACAAACCGCATTCCGTTTAAAGACGTGTTAATTCACGGTTTAGTTCGTGATGCGCAAGGTAGAAAAATGAGCAAGTCGCTTGGTAACGGTATCGACCCGCTTGAAATTATAGACGAATATGGTGCAGATACTTTAAGATACACTCTCTTAAACGGCATTGCCCCAGGTAGTGATACTAGATTTAGTAAAGATAAGCTTGACGGTGCAAGAAACTACATCAATAAAATTTGGAATGCTTCACGTTTTGTTTTGATGAACTGTGAAGGTAAAAAAATTAAAAATATTGAAGATTGTAAACTCTCTACTGTAGACAAGTGGATTATTGCGCGCCTTAACAACACCGTTAGAAAAATTACGGTTAATATGGAAAAGTTTGAAATTGGCATTGCGCTTTCACACCTTCAAGAATTTGTTTGGAACGATTTCTGTGACTGGTATATTGAACTTTCTAAGCCTGCGTTATATGGCGAAGATGGTGAAAAGAAAGACACCGTTTTAAGCGTTTTAGTTTACGTTTTAACAAATACTTTAAAATTGCTTCACCCATATATTCCTTTTATAACCGATGAAATTTATAAAAATATTCCAGGTGCAAAAGGCAGTATTATGGTGGCGGATTATCCTAGATACAATTCTAAGTTGGCTCGCAAAAAGGACGTTGATAATACTGAATATTTAATGAGTATTATTAAAACCATTCGTCAAATAAGGCTTGAAACAGGCTGTGCTGTAAGCAAAAAAGTTGAACTTTACGTAGTAAGTGAAAATGCTAAACTCATTGAAAAATGTTCAGTTTACATTGAAAAACTTGCTGGCGTTTCTAAAATTAACTTCATTAAAAACAAGAATGAATTAGCTGTTCAAGCAGTTTCCCAAGTTTTAGACAAAACTGAACTTTATATTCCTCTTGGCGAACTTGTTGATGCACAAAAAGAACTTGCAAGGCTTAAAGGCGAACTTGAAAAAGTTGAGGCTGAAATTGCAAGGGCAAGCGGTAAACTTGCAAATAGAGGCTTCTTAGACAAAGCACCAAAAGCACTTGTTGAAGCTGAAATGGCAAAGCGCGAAAAATACGTTGAAATGCGCGCTAAAATTAACGCAAATATTAAACAAATAAGCGAATTATAATTTTAAAAATCCCAAAGCGTAACTGCTATGGGATTTTTTTTGTAGAATTAAGTAGAATTTAAAATGTTAGGCTTTAACAAGCAAAAAACTGTTTTCTAATTTTGTTTACAAAATTTAGTGAATATGATAAAATAAAATAGTAAATAATACGATTAACCATAGAGTTTAAGGAAATATATGAAAAAAATAAAAAATTCAATTAAAGTCCACTTTTTAGGTGGTGTTGGCGAGATAGGAAAGAATATGACCGCCATTGAATTTAACAACGATATAATTGTAATTGATGCAGGGCTTACTTTTCCTAGTCAAGATATGCCGGGAGTAGACCTTGTTATTCCTGACGTAACGTTTTTAATTCAAAACAAGCAAAAATTGCGTGGTATAATTTTGACACATGGCCACGAAGACCATATTGGCGCGCTTTCCTACGTATTAAAAGACTTAAACGTGCCTGTGTACGGTACTAAACTTACTTTAACCTTATTAGATAATAAGCTTAAAGAACAAAAGGTTAGAAATCCAAAATTATACAGTGTAGAACCAAAAACCTCTATTAAACTTGGCGAATTTAAAGTTGAGTTTATAAACGTTAACCACTCTATTCCAGGCGCGGTTGCACTTGCAATTAACACTCCTATAGGAACCGTTTTACATTCGGGCGATTTTAAAGTAGATTTAACGCCTATTGGTGGCGAAATTATAGATATTGCGCGCCTAACAGAAATTGGCAAAAAAGGCGTTTTGCTTATGCTATGCGAGTCAACTAACGTTGAGCGCGCCGGCTACTCTATGAGTGAAACGGTTGTTAGTGAAAATTTAGAAAGGTTATTTATTCAAAATAAATTCCGCAGAATTATAATTGCCACGTTTGCTTCCAACGTTTATAGAATACAGCAAATTTTAAATATAGCGTATAAAAACAGGCGTAAAGTAGCATTTAATGGCAGAAGTATGCTAAACGTTATTGAAGCTGCCTCTAAAATTGGGGAGCTTAACGTACCGCCAAACACTATAGTTGATATAGATAAAATTAAAAATTATGCCGACAAAGATTTGGTAGTTGTTTCAACTGGTTCTCAAGGCGAGCCTATGAGTGCGTTAACGCGTATGGCTATGGGTGAGTCTAGCCAAGTAACGATAGGCAAAAACGATACTATTTTAATTTCAGCTTCTCCAATTCCAGGCAACGAAAAAAGTATTTATCAGGTTATAAACAATCTTTATAAAAAGGGTGCAGAGGTCGTTTACGAGGCGTTAGAAAATATACACGCTTCAGGGCACGCTTGCCAAGAAGAACTTAAAATTATGCACTCAATTATTAAGCCTAAGTTTTTTATTCCGGTGCACGGCGAATATCGTCATCTTGTAAAGCACGCTGAACTTGCCAAATCGCTTGGAATGCGTGAAAGTAATATTTTAATTGCGGAAGTGGGCGATTCGTTAGAAATTACGCCTAAAACTATTAAAAGGCGTGAAAAAATTGTTGCAGGTAGCCGTTTAGTTGATGGGCTTTCTGCAAACGAGGCTCAAAGCGTTGTTAAAGATAGAAAGCACATATCAATTGAAGGCATTATAGTTATTGTAGCGTGCGTTTCAAGTGAAAGTGGAATTATTTTACAAGAGCCAGACGTTATTGGCAAAGGCGCGGGGTTAAGCGATAGTCAAATTGGCGAAATGAAAGGTATTGTAATTAGCAGCATACAAGAGTATAATATAAAAACACTTGGTAATTATAGAGACGTTACTAATATAATAAGAAAGCGTTTAAAAGACTATTTATATAAAAAAACCAAAAAAAGTCCTATGATTTTGCCAATAATAACGGAAGTGTAATATGGTAAACGAATACACAAAAGAATTAACTGCAAGAAATTTTAAATACAACGTAATAGACGAGTTGAAGGAAATGCAAAACGAGTATCGCAAAAACGGCATTCCTACAATTTTAGAAGAAGGGCTTAACGAGTTGTTGCTTATTTTATCTATAAAGCAACCTAAAACTATACTTGAGCTTGGAACTTCGGTTGGCTGTTCGGGCATTGCTATGTTAAAAGCTATTCCTAATGCAAGGCTTGTTACCGTTGAAAAAATGCCTAGCGTTCAAAGTGAGGCTCTTATTAACTTTGAAAAATATGGTGTTAAAGATAGAATAACTTCACTTGTTGGAGATAGCGTTGAGGTTGTTAAAACTTTAACTCAAAAATTTGATTTTGTGTTTTTAGACTGTAATAAGGCTGGCTATGCAAAACTCTATCCGCTTTTAAAAAATTTACTTAATGACGGTGGCGTTATTTTTGCAGACAATATTTTGTTTAGGGGTTACGTAGCAAAAGAAAAAGAGTGCCCTAAGGAATATAGAACTCTTGTTCAAAAGATAGATAATTATAACCAAATTGCGTCAAGCGACAGTGAAATGATTACTTGCTTTTTTGACGTGGGTGACGGAATTGCCGTATCATATAAAAAGTAAGGCTAATCCTCATCATCTAATTGATTTTTGACGGAAAAATACTACAAAATACTTTGCGTTTTGCTTTGTTACATACCTTACAGGTATGCGCCTTCACAAGAACGCGCGTCTTTTTTGTATTTTTCGCGTCAATCGTAAAAATTTATTTTTACTAAATCAATTATATTCTTCGGCTTAGCCTAATA
>JAFYTO010000001.1 GCA_017558825.1 Clostridia bacterium | reverse complement strand
TATCTCGGTAGTCAGCTTGAAAGCGATTTCGGCATATGCTTTGGTATAGTTGCAAATATGGATTTTCTTCTTATATGCTCGTATGAAGAAAACGGTGAAAACCCCGAACTTGTAATTTACAAGAAAAGATAATCCGTTTCCAAGCAACTTGCAACAGAAATTGAACTGCTTTGTCAAAATATAAAAGCTCCGTCAAATACGTTGTTTTAAATCCGCAAAAGCTCAAGTAGTATTTATGCAAATATTCGTGAAGCAAATTACGGGCATAATCAAGTTGAAGGGTGTGAGTTTAAAGATGGCACTTGTAGCGGTGGTGGCGACTAATTGTTTGGGATAAAATTGGAGGGTTTATGGCTTTTGCATTTTTGATTATGGCTTGTATTGGTTTGTTTTTTTGGCATTATAGATAAAACTCCGCCGCACAAAAGGTGTGAGTGGAGCAGTATTATTTTATTATCGTTTTTTATGCCTAAAAAAGAAAAAAAGAAACAAGGCGTAATGTGTGGTCCTGGTGGGCGTAGCGCACGGAAAAGGAAAATATAGATGTGTTTGTAAACATGTTTTGAAAGTGCGTCCGCCGTATTTTTAATTGACAATTATAAAAAAATATGGTATAGATATATTATTGAGGGAGTAGCAAGCGCTCTGCTAAAAAATGCGCAACAAGTCAACATACTGGCAATATTGCCTGGCTTGTTTTAATTTGCGAGACTCATGTAAAGCCATTTTTTATATAGGCGGTGCATGGAGTCTTTTTATTTTGTTTAATTACGCCAAGCACAAAACGTCGTGCTTGGCTAATTTATTTTAAAGGGTATTATTATGACGCTTGACTTTAATTTCTTTTTAACAAGTATTTTACTTGGTGTAGGGCTTGCAATGGATGCTTTTTCAGTTTCTCTAGCAAACGGGTTAAACGAGCCTAAAATGAAAAACGGAAAAATGCTTTGCGTTGCGGGTATTTTTGCAACGTTCCAATTTTTAATGCCACTTATTGGCTGGGTGTGTGTAACAACAATAGCACATATTTTTGGCGTGTTTGAAAGATTTATTCCAAGTATTGCTCTTGTTTTGCTTACGTTTATCGGTGGCAAAATGCTTTACGAAGGCATTAAGAATAAAGACTGCATTGAGTGTGAAAATAACTTGGGTTTTTTAGCGCTTTTAGTTCAAGGCGTTGCAACTTCTATTGACGCGCTTTCAGTTGGGTTTACAATTTCTAACTATAACTTTTTAGAGGCTCTGCTCTCTTGCTCGCTTATTGGTTTGGTAACGTTTTTTATATGCTATGCGGGCATTTATATTGGAAAAGGTGCAGGCACAAAAATGGCAGGTAAGGCAAGTATTTTTGGCGGTGTAATTTTAATTCTTATTGGGTTAGAAATTTTTATAACAAGTTTAATATAACAAGTGCTTAATTATAATTATAGATAAAAGACGGTTTAAACCGTCTTTTTTTATTGATAAAATGGCGTTTTTTATAAAAATGTATTGACCTTTTTTGTACGTGTGGTAAAATATACTAAAATAAATTTTAGTAAAGAGGGCATTGTTATGGATAGAGATTTATTTGTTTTTGCAGGGCAGTCTAATATGGTTGGCGCAAGTGTAATTCCGCCAAAGATAAAAATTGATTTAAAAAATTCTTATGAATACAAGCATAAATCACGCCGTTTAGGTGCAAAGGAAGGCGAATTTGTTATTGCAAATTATCCTATTGGCGAGTTTGTTTATAAAGATATAGATTTGGCTTACGGCAAAGAGTATGGCTTGCCAAACGGCAAAACCACGCTTAACGGCTATGCTGAAAACACGTTTTACACGTCTTCATTATGCAATCTTAAAAGTAAGCGCAATAAAACCGTGCACCCGTTTAGCATATATTCCGAAGCCAACGCACAGCACGGAGCAACGCTTGCCCCTTTACTTTTAACCGAGTGGGAAAAACTTGGGCACGCTTCGGCTTTTGCTCATATTGCAAAAGGTGGCGTTTCAATAGCCTACTTTTTTAATGAAAAAATGTGGCTTGAATACGTTAAACGCATTTCACGCTACAATAAAAAGTACGGCACTAATTATGACGAAACCCCTCCAACGCCTAACGTAAAGTATGAAGAAAGCGATTATTTCTTTGAAAAATGCTCTCACTTTTTTGAAGATGCTAAAAAGCGTTTTGACGGCGATAATTTAACTTCTCGCTCACTTATTTGGCTACAAGGCGAGTCTGACGCGGGCAGTAGCACTGCTCAACACGAAATCAAATTAAATATTTTTTGGGAAGAATTAAAAAAGATAGGGTTTACGCACTTCTTTGTAATTCGTGTTGACTATTTTGGCTCAAACGGCATAGTAAACGTTATGCAAGCGCAAGAAAACTTTGTTAAAAAGAATAAGGACGCTTATATGCTTACGCGTTGCGCTTCTTTTATGACGCACCCTTATCAAGACAAAACGGAAAACGAGTGGTTTGTTTCTCCGCCAACTAAAACTTATAGAAACTGCCGTGATAGTTGTTTGGGCTACGATAATCATCATATAAACGAAAAAGGCTTTAAACTTATAGCAAAACGCTCGGCAAAAAACTTAAATAGAGTGTTAAAACAAAACAAAAGACCTAAACTTGAAAAAGAACTTGTACGCGGGCTTGTTAAGCAAAAATAAAGCCGTTTTGTGCTTAATTTAAGACGAGTTTTCTATTTATTTCATATTAAAATTACTGTATAATTAAATAAAAAACCACTAAAATAAGGTGAAAAATGTATAATATAAAATTAAACAACTATATTCCAACTCCAATTCCTGCTAAAAGTGATAGAATTATTGCTGCGCACTACTATGCTGCGTGGAAATACGGTGCTGCTGGACTCCATAAAGGCTTTAACGATTTAGCTGAAGTTTTCCCAGATAGAACTCCGCTTATGGGTTATTATGATGAAGAAAACCCTGAGGTTTGCGATTGGGAAATTAAGTGGGCATTAGAGCACGGTATAAACTGTTTTATTCATTGCTGGTATAGAAAAAAAGAAAACGAAAATAAGCCAGTAACGGTTAATGACTTGCGTTGCGGTCACGGCTTGCACGAAGCGCTTTTTAACGCTAAATTTAACGAGCTTATGAAGTTTGCTATTATGTACGAAGTGAGTCCACGCTGGGGCGGCACAAATGAGACGGATATGGTTAAAAACCTAATGCCGTTTTGGATGGAAAATTACTTTAAGCGCAAAAACTACCTTGTTATTGATAACAAGCCTGTAGTTTTTGTGTACGCACATAAAACGCTAGCAAGTTACTTTGAAAGCGTGGAAAGTCAACGTGAAACGTTTAATAAATGTAGAGAATATGCAAAAGCTTTTGGTTTTGACGGTTTAATTTTTGCCGTTTGTAACGTTTCTTTAAATGAAGAAAGCCATAAAGAAATGATTGAAAGGGGCTATGATTTTAGGTTTGGTTATTCGTCTGGCTTTAATCCGGAATACGACAACTTTGAAGACCAAAATCAAATAATCGCTGAGCAATGTAACATTTTAAAAAATCAATTAGAAATTGATAATAAACGCTTTATTCCAACTCCGTCTTGTTTTAGAGATACTACGCCAAGGCGTACCGAATATTGGCGCTCTATTAGCGACTATGATTTTAGATGGGAAAAAATTTGGTATTTATCCCCTGAAAAATATAGAGAATTATTAGAAGAGTTTAAAAATATTTGCGACAAGCTCCCAGATGATGCTTGGGCTAAAAAAATAATGATGATAGATAACTGGAACGAGTGGGATGAAGGGCATTTTGTTGCTCCAAGCCACAAGTTTGGCTTTAAATATCTTCAAGCTATACGCGAAGTTTATACAGAGCGCAACAACTTGCCAGACTATATAGCTCCGCACGACCAAGGCTTTACAGGCTATAATAAAAGCTGGATAGAACCTGACTTTAAAGAGTTTTGCGAAAAAGAATTAAACAAATAATATGCTAAATGCGGTTTTTTTTGACCGCATTTATTTTTTTGACAAAATAAACAATAAAAACTCTTGACAAGCATAATACTTCGTGTTACGATGTATTATGTAAGGAGAAGTATTTATGGATATTCAATTAAAACGCGGGCTGCTTGACGTTTGCGTATTAACCGCCATAAAAAATGAAGATTCGTACGGCTACAAAATAATTAAGGACGTTAGCCCTTATATTGAGATGTCGGAATCAACGCTGTATACAATACTTAAAAGGTTAGAAGTTTTAGGTATGCTTACCGTTTACACGGTAGAACACGGTGGAAGGCTTAGAAAATATTATCATATTACTAACGCTGGGCTTGGGCGCATAAAAGATTTTAAAGAAGAGTGGAAAGAAGTTATGTCAATTTATAAATTCGTAATGAAGGAGGATAAAGATGAATAAGCAAGAATTTTTATGCGAGCTTGAAAAAAATCTTATAACGTTACCCAAAAGTGACGTTAATAGCCATATTCTTTTTTATAGTGAAATGATTGATGATATAATGGAAGACGGTAAAACTGAAGAAGAGGCTTTGTTGCAAATAGGCTCTCCTAAACAAGTTTCCGCTCAAATTATAAAAGAAACGCCTTTATATAAATTTGCCAAAGAAAAAATTGAAACGGTTGCTAAAACAAAGCGTAGCGCATTAGAAATTACTCTTTTAATAGTTGGCTCTCCAATTTGGATTTCGCTTATAGCTTCGGCATTTGCGGTGGTATTATCGCTTTACGTTTCACTTTGGGCTGTTGTAATATCGCTTTTTGCAAGCGTTTTAGCATTTGTAGTTTCGGCTATTGGCGGTATAGTTTTATGTGTTTATAATTTTATAATAGGCAATGCGTGGTCGGCAATTATATTTATAAGTTTTACGCTTATTTTGCTTGGACTATCAATATTTATATTCTACGTAGCAAAACTTTTATTAAAATTTGCGATATATATAATAAAAAGAATTTTTATGGGTAAGGGGGAATAATTATGAAAACTTCAACTAAAATTTGGTTAATTATTGCTACCGTACTCGTGCTTTTAGGCTTGGCTATATTTGCAGGAGCAATAATTTATTCGGGTGGTAACTTTAGTGGGCTTGCAACCATTAAATATGAAACTAACGCGCATACTATTAATGATAATTTCAACTCAATTTCTATTGACGTTTCTACCGCAGACGTTAACTTTTTAATTGCTGAAAATGGCGAATGTAAGGTAGAATGCTTTGAACAAGAGAATATAACGCACACCGCTATTGTAGAGGACGGTGTTTTAAAAATTAGTGAAACTGATAATAGAACTTGGACTGATTATATAGGCATTAACTTTAATACCTCAAAAGTAACGGTGTATTTACCTAGTGGCGAATATCAAAACGTTACAATAAACGCAAGTACAAGTGACGTTAATATTAGACAAGGCTTTACGTTTAATAGCGTGCAAATTGCCGTAACTACTGGTGACGTTAACGTTAAAGACGTTACTATAAATGAAGAACTTTTTATAAGCGTAACTACTGGTGACGTTGAAATTGCAAGCGTAACGGCAAAAAAAATTACGACAAAGGGTGGCACTGGTGAAATTGAGCTTAATAGCACTATAGCGTTAGAGCATATTACCATAGAAAGAAGCACGGGCGATATTGAGTTTAGTAATATTGACGCATACGAACTTTTTATTAAAACTAGCACGGGCGATATTGAAGGTTCGCTTTTAAGCGAGAAGAATTTTAAAGCAAAAACTAGTACGGGCAAAGTTAGAGTGCCAAGCACCACAAACGGTGGAAACTGTGTTTTACAAACTTCCACTGGAGATATTCACGTTAGTATTAAAAACGCATAAGGAGTTGTTATGAAAAACGTTTTATTGATAGGAGATTCTATTCGAATTGGTTATGATAAATCTGTAAAAAAATCACTTGAAGGCTACGCAAACGTATATTTTCCAGAAGAAAACTGCCGTTTTGCTTCGTATCTTTTAAGAAATTTACACGAATACAGGGCTTTAATTGAAAACGGCACGTTTGACGTTATTCATTTTAACGTAGGGCTTTGGGACTGTTTAAGGCTTTTTGAAGAAGAGCCACACACGCCGCTTGATATTTACGCTTATTATATGGAGCGTATATGTGTGCGCATTAAAAAGTTGTTTCCTAATGCAAAAGTAATATTTGCCACTTCTACAAAAGTAATATCAGAGCAAATGAACAAAAACTTTAAGCGTTATAATGAAGATACTATTGAGTATAATAGGGTGGCGGTAGAAATTGCTAAAAAGCACGGGTTTTTAATTAACGACCTTTACGCTTTAAGCGATACTTTACCCGAAAGCGCCCACTCGGACGCGTGCCATTATTATACTCCGCTTGCAACAAAAGCGTTTACTACTGAAGTTTTAAAACACGTTTGTAATGCGCTTGACATTAAAGAAGTTGAATATAAAGAAGTGTTACACGGCGATAAGCCAATTGGAACTTGAATGAACGATTACAATATTTTTGAAATCTCACCAAAAGAGCGGTTATAAAACCGCTTTTTTTAATTTTTACGTATTATATTTTTTAGTTTGCAAAGGCTAATTATATAATTATGAAAGGTACTTTATTTTTTAAAAACAAACCTAAAATTTTATCAACCTATACAATAGTAGGGCCAAAAGAAAAAAGTTCAACGCTCGGCTCGTTTTACGACCTTGCTCTAAATGATGATAAATACGGCGAATCTACTTATGAAAAGGCGGAGTGTAAAATGCTTTCAACCGCCATTAGCAAATGCATTAAAAAGAGCAGTTTAAAAGAAAGTGATATAAGCGCAATAATTGCTGGTGATTTGCTTAACCAAATAATATCTGCAAATTTTATGGCGCGCGATTTTGACGTGCCGTTTTTAGGTGTTTACAGTGCTTGTTCCACTATTACTGAAAGCCTGATTTTAAGTTCGCTTCTAGTTGATAGCGGTAAAATGGATAATGTAATATCGGCGGCTGGTAGTCACTTTGCTACGGCAGAAAGACAGTATAGATACCCTTTAGAACTAGGCGCTATACGCCCTCCGCAAGCACAGTGGACGGCTACTGGCGCAGGTGCTTATTTAATAACAAATAACGCAAAAAACGTGCCGTATATATCTTGTGCTACTGTGGGAAAGGTGGTCGATTTTGGCGTTACAGACGCTAATAATATGGGTGCTGCAATGGCGCCCGCCGCGTGTGATACAATATCAAATCACTTTAAAAATACGGGCACAAATCCTAGCGATTACGACCTTATAATTACTGGAGATTTGGGCGCTTTAGGCAGTAGGCTTTTAAAGCATTTACTTAAAAAAGCGGGCTATGATATAGAAGCTAATCACGTTGATTGTGGCGAGTTAATTTATAATATGGCGGAAGGCGATTTTCAAGGCGGTAGCGGTGCAGGTTGTAGCACGGTTGTTGTTGGAAGTTATATCTATCCAAAGTTAAAAAATGGCGAAATAAAAAGAGTTTTATTTAGTGCAACCGGTGCGCTTTTATCAACAACTTCTACTCAGCAAGGCGAGTCTATACCTTCAATTTCTCATGCGATTGTAATAGAAATTTAAAAGTTAAAATACTAGATTTTTACTTAAAAAACGGAGATTTATTATGCTAGATATGTTATTTATGTTTTTAAAAAGTTTTTTTGTTGGCGGGCTTATATGTATGATTGCTCAACTAATCATAAACAAAACGAAACTTACAAGTGGAAAAATACTTGTTTACTTTATGCTTTCAGGAATAGTTTTGCAAGCGTTTGGGCTTTATAAACCGCTAGTAAACTTTGCCGGAGCTGGTGCTACCGTGCCAATTTCCGGCTTTGGTTACTTGCTTGCCGAAGGCGCAATTAAAGGAGCAAAAGCAGGGCTTTTCGGTGCTATAACGGGTGGGCTTGCATCGGCTTCAGCTGGCGTTACCGCCGCGGTGGTAATTGGTTATATAATTGCTCTTACGTTTAAGCCTCGTTCTAAATACAATTAAATAACGGATTAAATGCAAAAAGAGTTTGCTAAACAAGGCAAACTCTTTTATATTGCCTGCAATATAAAATGGGTTTAATATAAAAACTTAAAAAATCAACTTAATTTTTTTATAAAAATTACAAAATTTAACTGTTTACTTAACAATTTTATAAAATTTTACTTTTCTTTAATTTTAGTATTTACAACGCTCGTTTAAAGTTTTATAATATGAGTATATAAATATATTCATATTTATCTAAGGAGAATTTTTTATGAAAATTATTATCGGTGCAGACCTTGTGCCAACAAAAGCAACAGAACAATACTTTATTGACGGTAACGGTGAAGCCATAGTTGGCAAAGAGGTTTTAGAAAGAATTCAAAAAGCTGATTTTTGCCTTTACAATATGGAAGTTCCTTTAACTGACGTGTGTGAACCTATTGACAAAGCAGGCCCTGCGTTAATTGCAAAAACTTCAACTATTGCAGGCTATAAAGCGTTAAATACTTCTATGGTTACGCTTTGCAATAACCACACTCTTGACCAAGGCGAACAAGGCTTAATTTCTACTATGAAAGTTTTAGAAGAAAACGGCATTGATTACATTGGCGTTGGCAAAAATATTGAAGAAGCGCGTCAACCAAAAATAGTTGAACTTGGCGGTAAAAAAGTTGGTATCTTTACTTGCTGTGCTCACGAATTTTCATTTGCAACTGAAACTACAATGGGTGCTTATGCAGTTGACTATTTAGAAACTCCTGATGAAATTATGGAATTTAAAAAGAAAGTTGACTACCTCATTGTTTTATACCACGGCGGTAAAGAATATTTTAGATACGGCTCTCCTGAAGTTATGAAACTATGCAGAAAGTTTGTTGATAAGGGCGCTGATTTAGTTGTTTGTCAACACACTCACGCAGTAGGCTGTATGGAAGACTATAACGGCGGTAAAATCATTTACGGTCAAGGTAACTTCTGCTTCGTATCTAATAATGATAGTGAAGAATGGCATACAGGTATGCTTATTGAACTTGATTTAGACACTATGAAGTTTGACTATATACCACTTCAAATGACAGAAGACGGAGTAGTTTTAGGCGACAAGTCTATTATTGACGGTTTCTATGAAAGAACAGAGGCAATTAAGCAACCTGGTTACGTTGACAAGGTTTACGAAGAATTTGCAAACCAAAAACTTAAATACTACTTATACGTATTTGCAGGCGCTATGGATAACCCAGAAGTTGCAAAAGCTTGGGGCGAAGGTGATTTTAAACACATTAAATATTTGCTCCAAAAGAAATCACGCGCGCACTTAATTAACCACGTTGAGTGTGAAGACCACCGTGAAATTTTCTTGTACGCAGTAAGAAAGTATAGAGAAAAGCACTACAATAAAGACTAAAACAAAAGCCATCACTTTTTTAGTGATGGCAAGTTGCGTTTTATTAAATATTTTTAATGTTTTGATTGCGGTACTTATAAGGCGTTGTTCCAACGTACTTTTTAAAACAAGAAATAAAGTATTGTTCGGTTTTAAAGCCTAATGAGGTTGCAATGTGGCTTAAAGGCTTATTAGTGTAATAGCATAACTTTTTAGCCTGTTCAATTCTTAAACTTGTTTGATATTCAACAATAGTGCAATTCATTATTTTTTTAAAGTGTTTACAAATGTAATTTTTAGATAAAAAGAATTTAGTTGAAAGTTCTTCAAGCGTAATTTGGCTTGCGTAGTTAGACTTTATATACTCAATAATATTTAAAAACCTTGGGTGTATAAATTCGGCGCTATCACTTTTATCAAAGAGCGTATCGTGCGCGTTTGAATTGCTAATAAGGTATAAAAAGTGGCCAAGTAAAAGCGAAAGTTCAACTTCCTTATTTATAGAGTGCGAATTTTCAACTTCAAGCATTTTAAAAAGTGTGTCGTTTACTTTTTGGCATACTTCGTCATTAAAAGTAATAACCGCCTTTTTAGAAAGTTCGTCTAAAAATTTTGCTTGTGAAAGTGATAAAAAATTTGGCATAATAGTAAGCAAAATGCGCTTGTGCGGTCCGCCGTTAAAGTGGTGGAGTTTAAGCGGTTTTGAAATTGCAAGTGTCATAGGCTGTAACTTGTAAATTTTATTGTCTATAAAAAACTGTTTTTCGCCTTCAAGCAAAAAGTGAAGCTCGTAATATTCGTGGCTGTGCGCGTTTAATTTTTGATTATAAGTTTTTATGTCTGAAAGCGCTACTTCTAAAAATTGCATAATATAATCCTTTAAAAGCTAATTTTTATAAAATTTTATCATAAAAAAGTGTTTTAGTAAACTAAAAACGCTAACAAATACAAAAAAATAAGGAGATTTTTACTTATGGTAAGAAGTGTTAATGCCGGTGACCGTGCTATTGACTATTTAAGAGACATTACAAATCCACAAATGACTTTTAATGAAAAAGTTGATTTTGAATCTTGGAAAGAGCAAATCAAATCAAAGTTTTTAGAACTTACGGGCTACAATTTAATTAAAGAAAACGCTTGTCCGTTAAATATTAAAATTGAAGAAGAAGTTGAGTGTGACGGTTATAAACGTATAAGATTTATTTTCAATAGTGAAAACGGCGTTACGGTGCCTGCATACTTACTTATTCCTAACACGGGCAAAAAGAAATATCCTGTTGCTATAACTTTACAAGGTCACTCAACGGGCTTTCATAACTCCGTAGGTATAGCAAAGTTTGAGCAAGATAAGGCTTATATTGAAGACAGGGGTGACTTTGCCGTTCAAGCCGTTAAACAAGGTTACGTTGCACTTGCAATAGAGCAACGTGGTATGGGGGAAGTTAAGCCTGACGGTAACGGTTATAGAAACGGTCAAATGTGTTTATACTCTGCTGAAATTATGTTTATGCTTGGTAGAACTCTAGTTGCATCAAGATGTTGGGACGTAAGTAGGGCTATTGATTGCTTATCTAACTTTGAAATGTGCGACTTAGATAGAATTTTAATTACTGGCAACTCTGGTGGCGGTACAGCGTCTTACTACGCGGCTTGCCTTGACGACCGCATTAAATTAAGCGTTCCATCTTGTGCAGTTTCAACTTATAAAAAATCAATATTAAACCAATTCCACTGTGCTTGTAACTTTATTCCAAACGGTTATAGATATTTTGAAATGGCAGATATTTCTTGCATGCTTGCTCCGCGCCAACTTATGATAGTTACTGGCAGTGTAGACTCAATCTTCCCAATTCAAAGCACTTACGACGCGTTTGATACTATTAAAAAGATTTACAAAAAAGCGGGCAAAGCGGAAAATTGTAAACTTATTGTTACTCCAAAGGGCCACTGGTGGTGTAAAGACATTATTTGGAGCGAAATTAAAAAGAAAACAACCGAAATGGGTTGGTGGAAATAATTAAAAAGGGGATATAAATTATGATTAAAGTAGCACAATTTGGCGAAGGCGGATTTTTAAGAACTTTCGTTGATTATTATTTTGATAACTTAAATAAAGATGGTAAAAAATATAGCGTTAGCATTATTAAGCCAATAACTTTTGGCTCTCTTGACAACTTTTACAAGCAAGACAATAAGTATAACGTAATTCTTCGCGGTATGGAAAACGGCAAGGCTGTTGAAAACGTTTATAAGGTAACTTGTGTTGACGAAGTTATTGACCCTTTTAAAGATATTGACGCATACTATAATTTAGCCGTTGATAAAGACCTTAAAATTGTTGTATCTAACACAACGGAAGCAGGTATTTGCTATCACGACACTGATAAGTTTGATGATTTTGAAGGCATTACTTATCCTGCAAAATTAACAAAATTCTTATACGCGCGCTTTAAGGCTGGTTTAGACGGCGTTTATATGATGCCTGTTGAACTTATTGACAATAACGCAACTGAACTTGAAAAATGCGTTAAAGGCTACATTGAACTTTGGAATTTAGAAGGCGCGTTCAAAACTTGGATTGAAGAAAAATGCTATTTCTCTAACACGCTTGTTGACCGTATAGTTTCAGGCTATCCAAGAGACCCTCAAACAAAAGAACACTTAACTAATTTAATTGGTTATGAAGATAATTTAATGAGCGTTGGCGAACCTTTTGGTTTATGGGCAGTTGAAAAGAAAGGTAATATTGCTGACTATATTGTTGAAGGCTTTAACGGTATTGACGTTGTTGTTACAGACAATATCAAATACTACAAAAAGCGTAAAGTTCGCGTTTTAAACGGTAGCCACACAAACCTTGTTCCTGCAGGTTTATGGCTTTCTAAAATCACGGTTGACGAATGTATGAACGATGAAAAATTGTTAAACTTCTTAAACGCAACTTTAAAAGAAGAAATTATTCCGTTTGTTTCAGATGATATTGCGGCTACAACTGAATTTGCAAATTCCGTTATTGAAAGATTTTACAATCCTTTCTTAAATCACCAACTTTTAAGCATCTCGCTTAACAGCATTTCTAAATGGCGTGCAAGAGATTTACCATCATTTAAAGATTATTATGAAAAATACGGTAAAATTCCTCAAAACTTAACAGTAGGCTTCTCTTATTTAATGACAATTTATTCATCACTTGAAAAGGGTGAAGACGGCAAGTTCTACTGCGAGCTTCCATCAAGAAAAGTTCAAATTATTGATGACGTTCCATATTTAGAATACTTTGCAAACGGCGGAAGTATTGAAGAATTTATGCAAAACGTTGACGTTTGGGGCGAAGACCTTAATAATTACAACGGCTTTGTAAATACGGTTGTTGAAAACGTTAAAACTATTAAAAGCGGAAAAAATCTTATATGAAAAACACAGTTATAATAAATGAAAAAGATAACGTAGGCATTACGCTTACAGGCTTAAATGATATTCCCGCAGGGCACAAATTTGCGCTTGTTGATATTAAAAAGGGCGAATTCGTTATAAAATACGGTGAAGTTATTGGTAGAGCCAAAGAAGATATTAAAAAGGGCGATTGGGTACATACTCACAACGTAAAATCTCACTTAGATGAAGCTTTTGAGTATTCTTACAACCCACAAATTGTTAGCGTTGATAAAAAGAGCGGTACGTTTAAGGGCTTTAAGCGTAAAAATGGTAGAGCTGGCATTAGAAATGAAATTTACATTATTCCAACCGTTGGTTGCGTAAATAACGTTTGTATGCGTATTGAAAAGGCTTGCCAAAAGTTCGTTACAGGCTCAATAGACGGTATTTTTGCTTTAACGCACCAATTTGGTTGTTCACAACTTGGTAACGATAACGATAACATTAAAAAACTTTTATGCGCAATGGCGCTTAACCCTAACGCAACAAACGTATTATTCGTTGGTTTAGGCTGTGAAAACAACGGGCTTGACGGAATAAAGGAATATTTAGCACCATTTAACAAAGATAATATTGCGTTCTACAACTGTCAAGACGTAAAAGATGACGTTTTAGAAGGCGTATCTATCATTGAAAATTGGGCAAAACAAGCAAGTGAATTAAAGCGTGAAGACGTATCTTTAAGTGAATTAACTATCGGCTTAAAGTGCGGCGGTTCAGACGGATACTCTGGCTTAACCGCAAATCCGCTCGTTGGTAAAATTTCGGATAGAATTGTAAGTTACGGCGGCTCAGCGGTACTTACGGAAGTTCCTGAAATGTTTGGCGCGGAACAACTTTTAATGAACAAGTGTGAAAGCGTTGAAGTTTATGAAAAGTACAAACAAATGATTGTTGACTTTAAAAACTTTTATACTTCACAAGGTTTTCCTGTATATGAAAATCCAAGCCCTGGCAATAAAAAAGGTGGCATAACTACCTTAGAAGAAAAGTCGCTTGGTTGTGTTGAAAAGGCAGGAACAACAAAAATTGTTGACGTGCTTGGCTATGGCGATATAGCCACAAAGGCGGGCGTAACGGCGCTTAATGCACCTGGCAACGACCTTATTGCATCAACTGCACTTGCGGCGGCGGGTTGCCAAATAGTACTCTTTACAACGGGTAGGGGCACTCCGTTTTCAACTTTTGTTCCAACAATGAAAATTGCTACTAACGATAGATTATCTGCATTTAAAGATAATTGGATTGACTTTAACGCGTTTTCAATGGACGAAGACGGGTTGTTTGATTTAATTTTAAAAACTGTAAACGGCGAATATAAGTGCAAGTCTGAAGACGTTAGAGAAATAGCATTTTATAAAACTGGCGTAACGCTTTAAAAGGAAATTTATATGAAGACAAATTTTTTTAGTGCTAAATTTATTTTTTCTTGTTTATTCGTAGTGGCAATTTCGCTTTTATCGGCTTTTGCAATTTACTTTTTTATAGTGCCTGCGGCGTTTGCGCCAATGGGGCTTGAAGGTATTGCTACAATGCTTTTTGAAACGTTTGACGGCAAAGTCAACTTGGGTTTAATTAACATTGTTTTAAACTTGCCGTTACTTGTTTTAGCACTTTTTAAACTTGATAAAAAGTACGTTATTTACGTTGTTATATTTAACGTTTTTAACTCACTTTTCCTATCGCTTTTAGAAATTGTAAACGCACCGCAATATCAAATTGTTGATGAAAGTGGCAGAATAATATCTGCGGTATTTGCAGGTGTAATGCTTGGCGCAAGAGCAGGCTATATGTATAAACTTGGCGGTTCTACCGGCGGTATTGAAATTATTGCAAACGTTGTTCAAAAGAAATATCCTTTCTTAAACTGCGAGCGCATAGTTTCACTAATTTGCTTAGTTCTTATGGGTTTATCATATTTTGTTTATAAGGACGTTACAAGTATTTTACTTTCAATAATTGAGTTATTCATTTATGAAAAGGCCGCATCGTTTATCTTGCGTGATAGTCGTGAGGCTATTGAAGCTAAAATTGTTACTAAAAATCCAGATGAACTCCGTGATGATATCGTTAACGTTTTAGGTCATAGTGCAACGATAGTTGACAGTAAAGGCATGTATAGCGGAGAGGGCAATGCAATAGTTTTTGTTATAATATCAAGAAGGCAAATAGCGCAATTCGTTAAAATTATTAAAAAATATCCAAATACGTTTATTTACTATACTGAAGTTCAAGGCGTGTTTGGCAAATTTAGAGCAAATAAAAATGAACCAATTGAACTTAGAAGAGGTTAATTATGAGTTATATTAAAGAAAACTTTTTATTAAAAAACAAAACAGCAGAAAAATTATACTTTGAGCACGCGTCAAAAATGCCTATTTTTGACTATCACTGCCACTTACCTGAAAAACAAATTTTAGAAAATAAACAGTTTAATGACGTTTTTGAAATTTGGCTTGCAGGCGACCATTACAAATGGCGCTTAATGCGTAACTACGGCGTCGATGAAGAGTATATTACTGGCGCAAAATCTAATAAAGAAAAGTTTATTGCATATTGCGATACGCTTTCTACAGCTTTTGGCAATCCTTTATACCACTGGTCACAAGTAGAATTAAAAGAGTTCTTTAACTGTGAACTTGAAATTAACAAGGAAAATGCCGAAACTATTTGGGATTGGTGTAACGACTATATTGCACTTAACAAAATTACCCCACAATCTTTAATTGAAAAGAGCAACGTTGCAATATTGTTTACTACTAACGAGATTTTTGATGACCTTTCAACTTTTGTTGAAATTGCTAAAAAAGACTATAAGTTCAAAGTAATTCCTGCATTTAGAGCAGATAAAATTATGAACTGTGACGCTAAGCAATATAAAGATTTTATTTTAAAGCTTGAAGGTTTAACACATAAAATTGCTAACATTGAAGATTTAGAAAAAGCTATTGAAATTCGCTTACAAGAATTTATTAAAGTTGGCACAACTGCAAGTGATATTGCGCTTGAAAAGGCACTTCCTATAACTAAGAAAGAAGATGCTAATAAAGTATTTATTAAAGCAATTTCAACTGGCGGTGTTAGTGAAAGTGAAACTGAAGTGTTTAAAGGTTACTTAACGTATTTCTTAATGAAGTTATACGCTAAATATGATATTAGAACGGAAGTTCACCTTGGCGCAATGCGTAATAATAATGCAAAAATGCTTGAAAAATTAGGTCTTGATACGGGCTTTGATAGTATTAGCGATACAAATTCAATGTCTGCTCTCTCAAGGCTTTTAGATGCGCTCAACAACGAAAATTTACTTCCTAAAACAATTTTATTTAACTTAAACCCTAAAATGAACAGTGAAATGGTTACTTTAATGGGCTGCTTCCAAGATTCAAGTTGCCGTGGTAAAATCCAATACGGCCCAGCTTGGTGGTTCTTAGATAATAAAGTTGGTATGGAAAAGCATCTTCGCGATTTAACAGCAACAGGCCACTTAGGTGCTTTTGTTGGTATGCTTACTGATAGCCGTTCACTTTTATCTTACCCACGCCACCACTATTTTAGGCGCATACTTTGCTCATACCTTGGCGAAATGATGGAAAACGGCGAAATGACAACGGATATTAAATTCGTTGGCAAAGTTGTTGAAGATATTTCATTTAACAACTCAATTAACTATTTTAATATGAAATAACATAAAACCGCCATGTGCGGTCTATTTATGCTGGGAGATTATTATGGACTATAAAAGAATTTTAACAATACAAGATATTTCATGTGTAGGACAATGCTCGCTTACCGTTGCATTACCTATACTTTCTGCGTGTGGGCTTGAAACTGCAATACTTCCATCTGCAGTTCTTTCAACACATACGGCTGGTTTTAAAGGTTTTACTTTTAGAGATTTAGCGGGCGATATGCCAAGTATCAACGAGCATTGGAAAAACGAGGGTATTAAGTTTGAAGCCGTTTATACTGGTTACTTAGGCTCTATTGACCAAGTTGACTACGTTTTAAACATTGTAAAAACAACGCTTAATGACGGTGGTTTATTTATAGTTGACCCTGCTATGGCAGATAACGGCAAACTTTATCCTATTTTTGATGATGAGTACGTTAAGGCTATGGTAAGGCTTAGCGCTAAGGCCGACTATTTGCTTCCAAACATTACCGAAGCATGCTTTTTAACAGGTGTAGAGTATAAGGAAGAATATGATAGAGAATACATTGACCTTTTACTTAAAAAACTTGTTGCAATTGGTGCAAAAAACGTTATTTTAACAGGTGTTTCATATAAGAGCGGTACAACAGGCGTTGTCGTTTATGAAAACGGCAATTACGCTTATTATGAACATATTAAACTTTCTAACAGTTGTCACGGCACGGGCGACATTTATGCATCTGCTTTTGTTGGCGCAATGATGCACGGCAAAACGGCTTTTGAAAGCGCTAAAATTGCTGCTGACTACGTTGTAGAATGCATAAAAGCAACTGCAGAAGAAAAGAACCACTGGTATGGTGCTAAATTTGAACCGTTACTTAAAAATTTAATAGAAAAATTGGGTTAAGATAGGTTAAAAGTATGAAAATTAAAGTTCAAAAAACAACGCTTGAAACCGCTTTATCTAAAAGCATTAAAAAATCAACAATTAAAAAACCAAGCCTACTATTTTCAACTTTAATACGCGTGCTTGCCGTAGGCGAATTAAAAGCCGCGTCATTTTCATATACTATTGACAATAAAAAAATTCTAAAAGAGCCGTGTTTAATTTTAATGAACCACTCTTGCTTTTTAGACCTTAAAATTGCATCAAAAATACTATATCCTAACAAATATTTTATTGTTACTACCAATGATGCGTTTGTTGGAAAAGAGTGGCTTATGGAAAAAATTGGTTGCATAGCAACCAATAAATACGTTTCAAGCTTAGATACTATTTCCAATATAAACTATTGTTTGAACCATTTAAATACTAGCGTTTTAATGTTTCCAGAAGCAGGTTATTCATTTGACGGCACTTCAACTATTTTGCCAAAACGTTTAGGCTTATTAATTAAAAAACTAAACGTGCCACTCGTAACAATTATTACTGACGGCGCGTATTTGCACCAGCCCTTATACAACAACTTAAAAATGCGCAAAACAAGGGTTACTGCTACCGTTAAATGCTTGCTTACAAAAGAGCAAGTTAAACAAAAGTCCGTTAGTGAAATTGATGAACTTATAAATAATGAGTTTAGCTTTGATGCGTTTAAAAGCCAAGCTGAAAACGGCGTAATTATAAGTGACAAAACGCGTGCAGAAGGGCTTGAAAGGGTGCTTTATAAATGTCCGCACTGTTTAGCCGAGGGCGCTATGAAGGGCGAAAACGAGTATATTACTTGCTCTAAATGCGGTGCTAAATATGAACTAGCGGAAAACGGGCAAATTAAAGGCGTTGGCTTTAATGAAGAGTTTAACCATATTCCTACTTGGTACGCTTGGCAACGCGAGCAAGTTGCTAATGAAATTAAAGATAAGCAAGAGTTTTACAACCTTGACGTTGACGTTTTAGTTTTAAGCGACCATAAAGCGCTTTACAGCGTTGGAAGTGGCGTTCTTAGTAGTGGCGCTAACGGTTTTACGCTTTTAGGCGAAAGTGGGAATATAATATTTACTTTACCGCCTGCAAGTTCACACTCTTTAAACGTTGACTTTTATTGGTACGAACTTGGTGACGTTATTTGTATAGGCGATAAGGATAAATTATTCTACTGCATACCAAAAACGCCGTACCCTGTGGCAAAAGCAAGGCTTATAGCAGAAGAACAATACAAACAAATAAAATTAGCAAAAAATAAAGACGCATAAATGCGTCTTTTTTTATACTTCGTTATGGAAATTGAGCTTGCCTTGTTTGTAGATTTCACATATGAGTTTGTGGGTTTTTAATGCCTCTTCACCGCTTAAATCTAATGGTTCAATGCCTAAACAAGCTTTGTAAAATTGCTCAATTTGAGTTATGTGTTGAATGCCCCAATAGTCCATTGCCCATTTGTAAGTGGCGTTGGTTTGTTGGTGCGCTTCTTCCTTTTCTCCGTTTTTATAAACGATATAAGCATCGTTATAATTAAAGGTAACGTCACCTTTTTCGCAGTGGAGTTTAATTTCAATAGGCTCGTCAATGCCGTAGTTGTTAGTTGCAAAAAAACTGTACCTAACGCCGTTTTCGTATAGAACTAAACCTTCGGCAGTATCTTCAACCTTAATTGCAGGGTGTAAGCGGTTGCTCATTTTTGTGTAAACTTTTTTAAACGGACTATCAATCATCCAGTTTACAAGGTCTATCGTGTGAATAGTTTGGTTAATAATAACGCCACCGCCTTCCTTGTCCCAAGTGCCTTTCCAGTCGCTTTCCAAATAATAGTCGTCATTTCTAATCCAAGTTAAAACAGAGCGTGCAGAAATGATTTTGCCAAGTTTGCCGCTTTTAAGCGTTTTTTTAACAAATTGAGCAGAGTTATTGTAACGGCATTGGAAAATTACGCCGTATATCACACCGCACTCTTTAGCCACTTTTACGGCGTTTACAGCGCTATCATAATCTATAGACATTGGTTTTTCACTTAAAACGTTAACACCTTTTTTAAACGCATATTCACAAACTTCTGTGTGTATATGATGAGGTAAGCAAACGTGTACAACGTCTAAATTTTCTTTTTCAATCATTTCTTTATAGTCAACGTAAGCGTTAACGTTATATTCTTTAGCTACTTTTTCAGCCCTTTCATAAACGATATCACAACACGCAACTAGGTTAGAGTATTCAAGTGAAACTGCGGGGTCAAGATGCATTACGGAAATTCTGCCGCACCCAATAATGCCAACACGTAATTGTTTTTGCATATTTAAATTCCTTTTGTATTTTTAGCTGTTTTCATTTTTAACTTCACGCATAACGGAAACCGTGTTTTTTATAAGTGAAGAAAGTTGGTTTATAAGTTCGTTAGAGTCAATTTTTTGACCGTCTTTAAACCATTTATATAAATATTGTGCAACGCCTGATATTAAAAAGTTAATTAGATAAGGAACTAAATTATCGTTGCCCCTTTCTAATTTATATAAGGTGTAAAACTTTTCGCTTAATGCGTCTATTGTTCCTTGTAAAATGCCGTTTGAATTGTTTGAGAATACAACGTATTCTAAAAATGCAGGAGACTTTTTGCACATAGTAATAAGTTCTATAATTAGCGGCTTAGGGTTAACGGAAATTTCACTGTATTTATATTTAACGAAAACGCTTTCAAAATCTAAAATCAAGTCTAAAGTTATATCTTTTAAAACGTCACTAATTTTAGAATAATGAGTGTAAAACGTATTGCGTGAAACACCGCTCAAAGAAGTAATTTCAGTTACTTTTATATCTTCAACCGCAGAAGTTTTTAATAAAACCGCAACGGCTTTTTTAATTCTTAAGCGAGTTATTGTGCTTTGCTTGTTATTTTCAGTAATTTTCATACGTTTATTATAATTCATTTTTAACATAAAGTAAACAATTTATATACTATATGTATAAAATTTAACTAATTGTAAAAAATAATATTACAACGGCAAAAGAATAATTTAATTTTATAATTATCGTAATTCTTTTTTTAAGACCGTTGTTTATATAACCGCAATTTAAGTCGGCTTTATTCCGCTTAAATAGCGGAAAAGGCCGATTTTAACGTGTTTAAAAACGGTCTTTTATTTTTTTAGCAATAAAAAACCTTCCCGCTAATTTAGAAGGAAGGTTTCTATATTTTTTAATTATTTGCTTGCTAATATTTTGTTGGCTTCTTCAACTGTTATTTCTTTCATTGTTTCGCCACAGCATTTAATGCCACAGTTTTCACAAGTGCAGTCAACTAATACTTTAACCATAGCCCCGCATTTTTCACAAATTACAATTTTATCCATATTTATACCTCCTATTTATTAAATCTTTTAAATAAACTAATTAGTTCATCAATAGTTTCAAATTTGCCGTTTTCTAAATCTCTTGCTACGCATGTGTATAAATGATTTTCTAAAACGTGTGTAGATAAACTCTTTATGGAATTTTCAACGGCGGATAATTGAATTAAAACGTCATTACAATAAGCGTCTTCATTAACCATTTTTATTATTCCATTTATTTGACCGCCAATTCTATTTAATCTATTTATTACAAGTTTTTTTTCATCTTGGCTACGTTTGGTTTTTTTATTGCAACAATTTTCCATAAATTTTTCTCCTTTTCATAAGCATTATATACCGGGGAGGGGTATTAAGTCAATAGGGGGGTATATTATTTTTTTTATTAATAAAAAAAGCAAGCCTTTTAGGCTTGCTTTAGATGGAGCTGGTGACGGGCAATTCCCCTTACAAAGGGGAGTGTCAATAAAATTGACGAGGGGATAGCGGCCTGCTAAGGCCTGAACCGTAGGTTCAAGTCCCTATAAATAACGTAAAAAAAGCAAGCCTTTTAGGCTTGCTTTAGATGG
>JAFYTO010000007.1 GCA_017558825.1 Clostridia bacterium | reverse complement strand
CTAACCAAACTCATTTTTTCAATAGGTTGACTGCAAAGAACGAATACGTCAAGCGGGTCGCCGTCACCAGATAGCGTGCGTGGGATAAAGCCGTAGTTCATAGGGTAGTGTGTGCTTGTGTAAAGTACACGGTCAAGTATAATAAAGCCCGTTTCTTTGTCAAGTTCGTATTTATTTTTTGAACCACACTCAATTTCTATGTATGCAATAAAGTCTTTTGGTTTAATTCTTTTAGGGTTAATATCTCTCCAAATATTCATAAAATGCTCCTATTGTTTTAATTTAAGTTTTAAAAGCAAGTCCTTATTCGCTAAAACTTTGCCCGCGCCAATAATAGATGAAAGGTCAGGTTCGCTTGCCATTATTATTTTATATCCTAGCTTATTAAACATATAGTCTTGTAGTCCGTAAAGGTTAGAGCCACCGCCCGTTAAAATAATTCCGTTATGGTTAAGTTCAATAATGCTTTCATCTGGCAATTTATTAAGAACCATAACAGCAATTTCAGCAATTTTATTAACGAATTCCATAACAGGCTTAACTATCATAGAAGCGCTTATAAGCATTGTGCGCGCTTTACCTGAAGTGGTTTCTTTACCGCTAACAACGGTTTTGGTGTCATCATCTTGCATAAGGCTAGCAACAGATTTTTTTAGTGCTTCTGCTTGTGTGTCCGTTATTGTAATATTAACCTCTTCTTCTAAGTGTTTAATAATACTTTTATTAAGGTCGTTACCGCCAAAGTCAACTGAAACGCCTGAAATTACGCCGTTAAGGTTAAGCACGCAAATAGTGGTTTGACCTCCGCCAAAGTCTATAATGCCGTTTGCGCTAGTTTGCGTAAGAACGTTTCCTACGCCTAAAACGGATAAAACTGGTGTTTCTACCGTGCAAATATTATATAGCCTTGCACTTTGTAAAGCGTTTTCAAAATGCCTTATAACTTCGCCGTCAGAACCGCATTGAACGCTTAAAAGTATTCGTTTAACGCTCTCAAACGGTTTTAAAATTTTGTTTACAAAGGCTGAAATTAAAGCAGTTAAAGCGTTAAAATCTAAAATTTCAACAGCGTTAACAGGTTTTATTATTTTAATTCCGTCAGCCGTTTTTCCAACAAGTTTTAATGCATCGCTGCCAACAGCGTAAGGTTTTTTATAGTTGTCGTTTTTTATGGCAATTACGGTAGGCTCGCACAAAACAACGTCACACTTAGACTTGTATATTTTTGTAAAAGACGTGCCTATTTCAATAGCAATTTCAGTTCTCATTGTATTCCTTTTAATATTTCTAATATTTTATTTACGGGTAAGCCTACAACGTTATTATAGTCGCCTATTATATTTTTTACAAGAGGAAATCCGTCTTGAATGCCGTAAGCCCCAGCTTTGTCAAGCGGGGAACCGCTTTTAACGTAATTGTTAATAAGGGTAGGCGAAAGGTAGTTAAACTCAACTATCGTTTCTTCATAACCTGAATGCATTTTTCCGCCTTTTATTACGGCGTAGCCAGTTATAACTAAATGCTTGTTATTAGAAAGTTTAGTAAGCATACTTATAGCATCGTTTTCATCTTTTGGTTTGCCTAAAATTTCGCCGTTAAAAACGACTATAGTGTCCGCCCCAATAACAATAGAATTATTGCCGGCATACACGCTTTTAGCCTTATTTTCCGCTAAGTATTGGCAATATTTTTGAGGGCTTAAGCCTTCAATTTGCTCTTCATTAAAATTAGAGGGAATTACTTTAAAATTTAAGCCTGCTTCTTCTAATAGTTGTTTGCGCCTTGGCGAATTGCTTGCTAAAATAACGTTCATAGGTCAATTATATAACTTTTAGTTTTATTTGTAAAGTTAATTTATAAAATAAAAAAACGCCCTCTGCTAATCGCTTTTAGCAAAGGGCTATAGTTTTTATACGTTTTCTTTTGCAAGGAAATAAATTTCTTCAGTTGCAATAGACACTTTTGTTAAAATATCTTTTTTATCAAGAGGATTCATCCAAATGCTGTCGCCTTGAATAGAGAAGTCAAACATATCGCGCTTGTTTTTATAGTTATATTCAATATGAACGCTTTCAAGTTGAGTGCCTTTATACTCAATAACTTTATCTTCACCGTAAAGGTTAACTTCTAAGCGCGTGCCGTTTGCGTCTTGATAAAGTTTGCCTTTGCCTTGCTTAACAAAGCCCATAGTGCTTGGAAGAGTAAATACTTCACACTCGGCTTCCATTTTATAAGTGCCGTTTCTAACTTCTTCTCTAACGTTTTGCCTTTGCCATTTAAACCAATCTGGGATATGGCTAAATTCAGTTTCGCCGTTAATAGCCGTTAAAGTTCCGTCCTCATTTAAATTCCAAGACTTATTGCAATGCGTGCACGTTAATACAGTGCCTTTACCAACCATTTTGTGTTCTTTTTTACACTTAGGGCATTGGTATAAAAGGGCATTTAAGTTATTTGCACGGTTTTTGTTTGTAATTTTAAGACCGCTTTCTCTAAGCCACTTCCAATCGTCATATTCAAAACTCTTTTGAATTTTTTCGTTAATTTCTTGTGCGGAAAGAGTAGCAATTTCTTCTTGAGTAATAAGTTCTGACACTTCAGAGTGAAGAGGTATGTAATTTGCTTTATATTTATTCCATTGAGGGTCGCTAACGTAGTTGCCTTTTAACATAATTGTGTACACAGGTACGTTTAAGAATTTAACTAACTTTCCAAGAGACTCTGGTAAAAAGCTTGTAGTTCCGTCCAAACTATATCTTGCTTCAGGATACATAACAACGGCGTTGCCAAGTTCGTGAATAGTATACTTCATATTCTTCATAAGCGATAAGTCGCTAATAAATTTACGCTTTGCAATTGCGCCAATATTACGCATAAGCCAGTTAGACATATCGTTAAACGCGTCAATAGCAACAACGTAGTTTAAATTTAAAGCGGGAACAGATTTAAATAAAGCGTAGAAGTCGTTAAACGAAGCGTGGTTACCTAAAAGCAAGAACTTGCCCTTTGGTTTTTTTCCTTTGTATGTAATTTTAAATTTTCTACCAAGGCATACAAGCCACACTAAAAAATGTACAAGCCACATAAGAGGCGGTTTTTTAGGTTTAACTCTAAAATTGTAGTGCCTAACGTTTTTTCCTTTAGCCCTCAAAATTTTCATTAGCAAAAATCCCCCATATTTATAATACAATTATAAAGTATTTTATGTTTGTATTCAATAATCAAAAACAAATAATTTTAAATTGTGCAAATGCACAATAAATATTTAAAGTAAATTATAAATAAAACTTGTCAAAAATAGTAAATAGTGATAAAATAAAGTAAATATAAAAGGTGGCATTATGATAGATTTAAGAATTAACAAACTTGCAAAAGGTTTAGTAAACTATTCAGTAGAATTAAAGAAAGGCGAAAAGTGTTTAATTGAGGCTTTTGGTATTGATAGTGCTCTTGTAAAAGCACTTGTAGATGAGGTTTATTTGGCGGGCGGTTATCCTTTCGTTCAGTTAAGGGACAGTTCGGTTACTCGTTCTATAATTAACGGCGCAAGCAAGGAAAGCATTGAACTTATGTCAAAATACGATAGCTTCATTATGAGTGAAATGGACGCATACATTGGCATTCGAGGTGGCAATAATTGCTTTGAATTATGTGACGTTGACGGGGCTAAAAACGCGCTCTATCAAAATATTTATAGCAAAACGGTTCATAGCGATATACGCGTTAATAAAACCAAGTGGGTAGTTTTAAGATACCCTAATCCATCAATGGCTCAACTTGCAGGAATGAGTACGGAAGCGTTTGAAGATTACTACTTTAACGTTTGCACGCTTGACTATAAAAAAATGGACGTTGCAATGGATAGCCTTAAAGAGCTTATGGAAAAAACTGATAAAGTAAGGCTTGTTGCAAAGGATACCGACATTAGTTTTTCTATTAAAGGTATGCCTGCAATTAAATGTTCAGGCTTACGCAATATTCCTGACGGTGAAATTTTTACCGCGCCAATTAAGAATAGCGTAAACGGCGTTATTACTTACAACGCGCCTTCCATTAAAGACGGCCACAAGTTTGAAAACGTAAGGCTTGAATTTAAGGACGGTAAAATTGTAAACGCAACGGCAAACTATACTGAAAAGCTTAATGAAATTTTAAATATTGACGAGGGAGCAAGGTATATTGGCGAATTTTCGTTTGGCGTTAATCCATATATAGATAAGCCTATAGGCGATATTTTATTTGATGAAAAAATTTCGGGCTCAATCCACTTTACCCCAGGCTCTTGTTACGAAGAGTGTGATAACGGTAATGACTCTGCACTTCACTGGGATTTAGTTTTAATAATGACTGAAAATTATGGTGGTGGAGAAATTTATTTTGATGACGTTTTAATTAGAAAGAACGGGCTCTTTACTCTTGAAAGTTTACAATGTTTAAATCCTATAAATTTAAAATAATCAACATTTAAGGAAAATTATGAGATACGCAACAATTTTTGGTTTAGATGACAAAGTTTATATTAAAATTTTAGACGGTGAAACATACGTTGAAAAATTAATGAAAATAGGCTACGCGGAAACGGACCTAATTTATAAGGCTAAACTTACGGGAGCGGAACTTTTAAAAGAATTTAAATTAAGCGAAGAACACGCTAAACTTATTTCGCCTAACAATTTATACGAAGTAACCGCGTACGACTGGTAAAAAATTAAATCGCCGTTATATCAACAAGATATACGGCGATTTTTTAATTTAATCTTTATATTTTTCGTTTTTTATAGAGTAGTCTAAAACTTCGTAAAACATATAAGCGGTAAATAAAATTGCACACACGTTATAAATAATTTCAAAAAAGATTATTGACGTGCTAACTGAAATTAAAGCGTTTATTAATAGGCAAGTTATAATTATTAATAAGTTAGAAGTTCTATTATCGATATCGCGTGATTTTTTATTAAAATAATAATTTAGGGAAAAGCCTATTATTACGTTTAAAGAAGTAAAAATTAACGGCTGATATAAACCGTAATAAACGGTGGTTTTTAAAAGGGAGTTAATACTTCTTGTGGCCCAGTTGCCTGTGTTTATTATTGCGCCTACTGAAAGGCTCTGTCCGTCAAAAATTTGAACTTTAATAAAGAGAGAGTTAAACATTGTTGTAAAACTCTTGAACGTTGAAAATCCGCTTGCAACCGTACAGGCAATAAGCATTAACGTTATCGTGCCAGTTTTTTTGTTTTGACTATAAAGTAAGGCGGTAATTAGCGTTACTACGGCCATATCTACTAAGCATTTTGTAAGGCTGGTTAAATAGCCGGAATAATTTATTAATTCAACAATATTTGTAAAAACAATTTCTAATACACAATAGGCAAGTGCGCCTAAAGCAAAAGTTTTTAAAATAAAAAGTATTGAAAGTTCGCCTCTAGTATCAAGCTTGCTAAAAAAGTAAGTTAACGTCATAGGAATAATTATAGAGCAAACTCCTGCAAGTAAAACTGCAAAATATATTTCCTTTGTAAAATAGCAAAATAGCGCTAGTAAAACGCTTGCAACAATAAGAGAAACGGCAAGAATAAACGTACTAAATATTTTAGGTTTAGTTGTTAAACTTAAAGTGGTAGGCGAGTTATCATCGCTTGCCAACTCATCTCGTATAAGCGTTGCTATTGACGTATTTTGATTTTCTACAATCTTTTTATCTACAGCATTTTTAAAATGAGAAGAATTTATATTTGCGTTTGCATCTTTAAAGTTCTCAACGCGCAAAATATCTTTTTCCATATTACACCTTTATAGAGTTTTCGTTTACCGTATCAAACGTTATATAGAAGTTACTGCCAACGTTTTCTTTACTAATAACACCAAAGTCGGCATTTTGGTTAGTTAAAATAGCTTTTACTATAGAAAGCCCTAAGCCAGAGCCGTTAATTTGCCGTTGATGTGTTTCGGAAGAGCGATAATATTTTTCCCAAATAGTATCAATTTGTTCGCTTTTAATTCCGCGCCCAGTATCTATAATTTCAAGGGTTGCTTTATTGTCTTTTACCGTTAAATATACCTTAACAACTTTATCATCGCCAGTATAGTTGACGGCGTTAGAGAATAGGTTATAAATAACTTCTTCAATTTTTTCTTGGTTAGCGTTTATATAAACGTTTGGAAAAACGTTTTTTGATATTTTGTAATTATCCTTTATGAGTGCGGTATTAAAGCGAGAAATAACGTTTTCTACAACCAATGAAAGGTTAAACGGCTTTTTCTCTATAGGAAGTGTTGTTGATTGAATGTGTGATAAATTTAAAATATCGTTAACAAGCGCAGTTAGTCTATCGGCTTCATCTATTATAACGCCGGTATGTTTTAATCTTTTTTGGCTATCGTTACCGGAAATGTCTTGTATCATTTCAGCGTATGCCTTAATCATAGTTAAAGGGGTTTTAAGGTCGTGAGAAATGTTTGCCAAAAGGTCGCGCTGTAAAGTTTGAGCTTTTGCTTTTTCCGCTTTTGCATAGTTTAGCGTTTTTGCAAGTTGGTCAATTTCGCTATAACCGCCTTCGGTAAACGTAACGCTTTCATCGCCGTGCGCCCACTTTTCGGCAACAGCGCTCATTTTGTCAATTGGAGCGCTTAATCTACCTGCTATAAGCCAAGAAATAAATGCGGATATTACCAAAACAATAATGGTAGTTATTATAAGTTGAAAACGAAGCACTGTTACCGTGCTTTTTAATTGCGACATATTACAAATAAGTAGCAAATAGCAATCTTCGCCGTGGTAAACTATTTTTCTTATATTGTATATAGATGGTAAACCGCCAATATCCGTTTCGCCACTTAATGAGGTAGCGCCTTTCTTAATTAAATCGTTGATTGCGGTGGTGTAAATATTAAAATTATCGTCTTGCTCTGTTAATTGATATCTAGACGGATAAATAATATCTATTGATGAAACTTTAGGTTTTGTAGCAATTAAAGTTTCCACGCCAGATTCTTTAAGCGTTGTTACAGCACTTTCATTAACGTTTCCGTTAGCAGTAGCAGAATTGGCTATTATTTCAGCGTAAGTATTCATTTGGCTAGCGTGTGAATTTTTATAGTCGGTTTCAAAAAATACGGTTTGCAATATCCATATAATAAAGACTAACACAACCGTAAATATAAGAAAGTAAATAAATAGATTTACACGCAATTTTTTTAAGTTGTCTTTTATTTTCATAATTCAAATTTATATCCAACGCTTCTAAGCGTTACGATAAACTTTCTATAATGTTTTAAGTTGCTTCTAAGCATTTTTACGTGAGTATCTACAGTTCTATCATCGCCGTAAAAATCGTAGCCCCACACGTCTCTTAATAATTTTTCACGCGAGAGGGCAATGCCAATATTTTTAACTAAGTAGAAAAGCAAATCATATTCTTTTGGAGTAAGAATTGCTTTTTCTCCGTCAATGTAAACGTTTCTTCCTGCAAAGTCAATTTCAAGGCCTTCAAATTTAATAGTTTCTTCATCTTGCTTTTCATTGCCAACGTTACGCTTTATTATCGCGTTTACGCGCGCCATAACTTCTTTTGGCGAAAATGGTTTAACAACGTAATCGTCAATTCCAAGTTCAAATCCAAATAACTTATCGTATTCTTCCATTCTTGCTGAAAGCATTAAAATAGGAGTGTTTTTACTTTTTCTAATTTCTTTAACTGCAGAAAATCCGTCTAATTTAGGCATCATAATATCCATAATTACAATGTCAAAATCATCTTCTTTACACATTTTTATTGCTTCAAATCCGTTTGAAGCTTCAAAAACTTCGTAGCCTGAAAATTCCGCATATTCTTTTAGAACTTCCCTTATATTCACTTCATCGTCAACAATCAAAATTTTATACATAATCAAGCCTCCTTTGTATGCTTTAATTTCGCCGCCGTAAAATTAAATTTCATTTTTAATAATTTGACCGTCTTTCAATAAAATATTGTACGCTTTTTTACCTGAGCTAATACTTTTTATAAACTCGCCGTCAACAAATTCTAACGCACAGTCGTCCTCAACGGCGTAAGATGATAAAATTCCATTTTCTAGTACCGTTTTATCAAATTCTTCAGTTCTTACGTTATAGTGTGGGCACATAGTGCCTTTTAAAATACCTAAGCCCTTATAAAGCCTATAATCTTCTTCGTTTCCATTTAAAAGTTCACTATCAGTAAACATAGTGTCAAACCAGCAAACAGCGCCAGCGGAACGCCCAACTATTGTAACGCCACGCTCGTACGCTTCTAAAATTTTGTCTATAAGCCCCGTTTCACGCCATTTTTCAAGCATAAAGCCCGTATCTCCACCTCCAACGTAAATGAAATCTGCTTTTGAAAATTTTTCATCAATTCTCTCTTTAGGCGTGTCAACGTAAACTGTAAGCAAACAGTCTGCCTTAATATCAAAAACGGAAGTGTAAGTTTTTCTAAACGTGTTAAAAGCAGGCATAAAATCGTGTGAGGCAGTGCCTATAAATAATCCGTAAGCGCGCCTGTCGCCAGCATGTTCTTTAGCAAGATTTGCTACGTACTTATCAATTTCAAGGATGGTTTTTTCCTTCATATCGCCACCGCCAATAGCTATAATTCTTTTCATTTTACACCTTAAGCCTTTATGGTGCAATTAACAATTTGCGCCCATTATGTAAATTATATAATAAAATATAATTTAAGTCAATATCTAATTTTTTAAAAAATATAGCAGATAAAAAACTTAAAAAAACAATTGAATAAAAGCGGCGGCTATAGTATAATATAAATGAAAATTAATTTTAGGTGATTAAATGGAAATAGTATTGTTAACTGCGCTTGGCGTTGGCGGTGCAACGGTTGTTGGCGCAATAATAGGTTTTTTAACACAAAAAATTTCACACAAGTTTAGTGACTACGTCTTAGGTTTTGCCGCAGGCGTAATGCTTTCAGCTTCGGTTATAGGCTTAATAATGCCGTCAGTAGAAATAGGCAACGTGTACGTTGCAATAATTGGCGTTATTGTTGGCGCGGTTGTTTTAAACCTTATAGACCTTTTTACTCCGCACCTACATAATAGTGGCGTGGGGCTAGAAGAGAGCCATCCTAAAGAGAATAACAGGTACAGCAAAATTTTACTTTTTGTTTTGGCTATAGCAATTCACAACTTTCCAGAAGGTATTGCGGCTGGCGTAGGCTTTGGTACTGGAGATAATGCAAGCGCCATTACAATAGCAATAGGTATTGCACTTCAAAATATACCTGAAGGTATGATTATAATTGCGCCTATGGTGGCGGTGGGAATTTCTAAGAAAAAAGCGTTGGTTATAGCTTCGTTGACAGGCCTTATTGAAGTTGTTGGAACGTTAATAGGTTATTTTGCAGTAAGCATTTCAACTGCAATTTTGCCGTTTGCTTTAGCTTTTGCCGGCGGAACAATGCTTTATATTATAAGTGATGAAATGATACCGGAAACGCACTCGCACGGGAATGAAAGAGGTTCTACTTACGCAATAATTATAGGCTTTTGCGTAATGTTACTTATTGACGTGTTGCTTGGATAGGAGATTAAAAATATGAAACGTATTTTAGTTGCTCAATTTTTTCATGAAACAAATTCGTTTAGTCCTAAAAAAGGCGATACTACTGCGTTTAAAAAATATGTGTGGCACGAAGGTCAAGAAATGATAGAAAAACAACGCTACGTTGCTTCGGACCTTGGCGGTTTTGTAGACTACGTGCTAACTAACAGCGATGCGGAATTAATTCCAACTATAGGATTAGAAGCTCCGCCGTCAGGTCCAGTTACTGAAAACGTTTATAACTTTGCATTAAACAATATTTTAAGTGGAATAAAAAACAACTTGCCTCTTGATGGAGTATTTATACATTTTCATGGCGCAATGGTTGCGGAAAACCACCAAGATGCTGAGGGCGATATTGCTGAAAAAGTTAGAGAAGTTATAGGTTATGATATTCCTTTAATGTGTTCTCTTGACCTTCACGCAAACGTAACTAAAAAAATGGCAAAACAAATAGACGTTTTAGTTCCGTACGATTGCTATCCGCACACGGATGTAAGAGAGACGGGCGCATTAGTTGCGCGCATTATGCTTGATACGCTTGAAGGCAAAATTAAACCTACTATGGCGTTTAAAAAAGTTCCGTTTTTACTTCCGCTTTTTTGCACTGATGAACCTGCAATTAAACCGCTTTACGACAAGGCTTTTGAAATGCGTGAAAGAAGTGGCGTTGTAAGCGCACGTTTTGCTCACGGTTTTGCTCCGTCTGATATAGAAGAACTAGGGATGTCGGTATTAGTTATAACTGACAATAATAAAAGTTATGCCGAAGAACTAGCAAGTGAATTAGAGGACAATATTACTGCGCGCATACCATATTTAACAAACAAATATCCTACGCTTGACGAGGCTTTAGACAGAGTGCTTTTGGACGGTGCCAAACCCGTTGTTATTGCCGACTCTTCCGACAATCCCGGTGCAGGCGGTTTTGGCGATACTACGCACATATTAAAAAGAGTTTTAGAGCGCAAAATTACCGGTGCGGTTTTTGCAACTATTTTAGACCCTCAAAGCGTTATTAAATGCGAACAGGCTGGTGTTGGAAATTATGTTGAGCTTGACCTTGGCGGTAAGAGCGACAAGGAAATTTCAGGCGGGCCCGTTAGAGTAAACGCATACGTTAAAATGCTTACAGACGGCAATTATACTTTTAAAGGCAGAATGGGCAAAGGCTTACGCGTTACGCACGGCAAAGCAGCGGTAATAGAGGTTTTGGGCAACTTTGTTATAGTTACTTCACTACCTCGCCAACCATACGATTTAGAGGTTTTTAGAAGTCACGGAATAACACCTGAAGAAATGAAACTTTTAGTAGTAAAATCTTCTGTTCACTTTAGAGACGACTATGGTAAAATAGCAAGAGAAATGCATACGCTTGCACTTAAAGGATACGCTTCGCCAGACCCTAAAAACTATAATTACAAAAATTATAAAGGAAAAGTTTAAAAATTTACGCACTACTGTGTAGTGCGTTTTTTTATTTTATGGCAAAATTTAATATGAAGGTATAATTTTTTTTAAGTTACCAATACTTTACTTACTTACCTTTTACATAGGAGAAATTTTTATGGTAAGTAAAGTTGAAATTTGCGGTATAGACACTACGCGCTTGAAACGTATAACAAAAGAAGAAAGCGAAATTTTGTTAAACAAAATTAAGCAGGGAGATATTCTAGCAAAAGAGCAGTTTATAACTGCTAATATTAGGCTGGTTTTGTCAATAGTAAAAAGATTTCCTAGCTCAAAAGTTAGCAAAGATGATTTATTCCAAGCAGGTTGCATAGGTTTAATTAAGGCAACGGAAAACTTTGACACTCAATACGGTGTTATGTTTTCTACTTATGCCGTACCAATGATTTTAGGTGAAATAAAAAGGCTTTTAAGAACGGCGAACAGTTTAAGGGTTTCACGCTCTATAAGAGATACGGCATACCAAGTATTAAAAGCGCGAAATGAAATTGAAAAGAAAGAAGACGTTGCTTCTATTAGCGACATTTCTAAAATGTTAGGAATAGCCGAGCAAGAAGTTGCTTACGCTCTTGATGCCATAAGCGACCCTGTTAGTTTGTACGAGCCCGTATATAGCAAAGAGGGAGAAGAGCTTTATTTAATGGATCAAATAAGTGATGAAAAGCAAAACGATGAATTGTGGGCGGAAAACGTTGCGCTCAAAAACGCCGTTAGCCGTCTTGGCGAAAGAGAGAAAAAAATATTGCATATGCGCTATTACGAGGGAAGAACGCAAACTGAAATATCGTTATCGGTAGGGTTGTCACAAGCGCAAGTAAGTAGGCTTGAAAAAACTGCGCTAAACACGCTGAAAAATAAAATTAGTTAAAATAAATCCGGCAGAGAATTCTGTCGGATTTTTTATAAAACCTCTAAAAAACGTCATTTTTTTTATTTCTAAATGTGAAAATTGGGAAAAATATTATATAATATATATAATAAAATTGACAAAATAATTAAAATTATGCTATTTTTAGTTTGTAAATTAGGAGGAGAATAGTGTTAATACTTAATAACATTGTAAAGGACTACTACGCTGGTGGCGAAGTGGTTCACGCTTTAAAAGGTGTAAGCATAAATTTTAGAAAAAGTGAATTTGTTGCCGTTTTAGGCCCGTCTGGTTGTGGTAAAACTACTCTTTTAAACATTGTTGGCGGTCTTGATAAATATACTAGTGGCGACCTTATTATTGACGGCGTTTCAACAAAAAAATACGGTGATAGGGAATGGGACTTATATAGAAACCAATCAATAGGCTTTGTTTTTCAAAGTTATAACCTTATTCCTCACCAAACAGTGCTTGGAAACGTTGAACTTGCCTTAACCATTGCAGGTGTTTCAAAAGAAGAACGTATTCGCCGTTCAAAAGAAGCGCTTGATAGAGTTGGTTTAAGCGGTCAATATTACAAAAGACCAAATCAACTTTCCGGTGGCCAATGCCAAAGAGTTGCCATTGCGCGTGCACTTGTAAACAATCCTGAAATTTTACTTGCAGACGAGCCAACTGGCGCCCTTGATAGTGAAACAAGCGTTCAAATAATGGAGCTTATTAAAGAAATTGCTAAAGAACGCTTAGTAATTATGGTTACTCACAACCCTGATCTTGCAGACAAGTATGCTTCACGCATAGTTCGTATGCTCGACGGTTTAGTTATTGAGGATACTAAGCCGTATAGTGATAGCGAACTTAGTAGAGACGAAGCTGAAGAAGCGCAAATGCAAGCAAAAGACGTTGAACAAGTTAAGCGCATTAAAAAGAGAAAAGAACAAGCAAAAATGTCCTTCTTTACCGCGTTTAAGTTGTCGGCAAGAAACCTTATAACAAAAAAAGGTAGAACTGCTCTCGTTGGTTTTGCAGGCTCTATTGGTATTATAGGTATTGCGCTCGTTTTAGCATTCTCTGCAGGAATTAAAGGATACGTTGCCTCTATGCAAGACGATATGCTTTCTGGCAATCCTATAACTATAACTGAACAAACTTACGACCTTGACGCTTTAACGGGAATGATGGATATAAGCAATAAGGTTGAAATTATAAAAGAGCCTAATAGAGTTTACATTAACTCTATGGTAGAGTATTTTATAAAGACTGGAAAAACAGCCGAAAGTTTACTTATTAAAAACGACATTACAGACGTTTACGTAAATTACGTTAAGCAAATGCCAAGTGAATATTACTCGGCAATTAATTTCGACTATGGTATAAACGTTCACAACAATATTTTTACTACTGTTAGAGAAAGTGGGAAAAATCAAGATACGGCAATTTCTGTAGCTGCGCTTACTACGTTATATAAGGAAATGCTTAAAAAGACTAACTATGAAAAATATGCCGACTACGTTGATATGTTTATTCCTGAAATGGCACAAGCTCCAAACAGTTTAGATTACATAAATTCTCAATATGACGTTTACGGCAATATAGCAACGGCCAAAAATGAAATTATGCTTGTTATTGATAAGGAAAGTGAATCTTCAGACCTTTTACTTGCGATGATGGGTTATTATACGCAAGACGAGTTTTTAAATTTAATTTACAAAGCCAATAATGACGAGAAAAAGGATTACGTTGACCCTAACTACAATGTTGATTTAGATAGAGATTTCTTTACTTATGAAGAAATTATGAATGATAAAACTTTTTATTGGTATCCAAACTCAAGCATTTACACTAAAGTGAGCGGAGCCAGTCCACTTAGTGCTCCTTATTCATACAATGCGTATTCGCAAGAAGATTGGAAAGAAGATGAGAATGCCGTTGAACTTAAAGTGGTTGGTATTTTAAAGCCAAAGCAATCAATCTCTTACGGTTGTTTAACGTCAGGCGTATATTATACTGAAGCTTTAACAGAACATATTTTAAGTGTATCGCAAGCAGAAACTGGCGGAATTAAAGAATATTACGAAGGTTTATCTACAACAGGCAATTACTTAACAACTATAACTAAGGCAACGCTTAAATACGACCTTTCTTATACTTATCAAGGCGTTGAGGAAGAAACTAGCCAAGAGCTTTCACTTGCAACTATCGGCGGATTATTCCAAATGATAGGTGGTGGAGAACTTAAATCTGAAGACGTTGTAAATTCCGTTTTAAGAAGTTTAGGTTGTAATTCTACTCCTAACTCAATAAGCCTTTACCCTGTAAGCTTTGACGATAAAGACTTAGTAACGGACTACTTAAAAGCGTGGAACGAATACGAAGGTTCTATTACCGTTGACGGCGTTGAATTTAAAAAGGCTGATCGCCAAACTGTAAAAGCAACTGACACACTTTCACTCGTTATCAACTTAATTAACACTATGATAGACGTTGTATCATACGCGCTTATTGCGTTTACTTCCGTATCGCTCGTTGTTTCAACGGTTATGATAGGTATTATAACTTACGTTTCCGTTGTGGAAAGAATTAAGGAAATTGGCGTTATTCGTTCGCTTGGTGGACGTAAAAAAGACGTTAGTTATCTCTTTAACGCTGAAACGTTTATTATAGGTTTACTTGCAGGACTTATGGGCGTTATTGCAACGTATTTGATTTCTGAGGTTGTAAACTTAATATTATTCCCATTAATTGGAATAAGAAGAATTGCTATGCTTCCTATAAGCGATGCAATAACAATGATTCTTTTAAGTGTTGGATTAACGCTTATTTCAGGCTTAATACCTGCAAAGAGCGCCGCAAGAAAAGATCCTGTTATTGCTTTAAGAACTGAATAATATTGCTAAAAACACTAAAAACCGCGCTATGGCGCGGTTTTTTAATGTTTTTATAGGAAAATAGCTTAAAATTAAGGGTATAGAGCACTAAAAACGAGGCAATAACAAGAAAAAAGTGTAAAAAAATATAGCAAAAGTTGCTTAAAAGTTAATAAAAAGTATTGAAATATTTTTTATTATATGTTAATATAATAATAATTGTCATAATATATACTTCGCTTAAAAGGAGGGTAACTCTATGAAAAAACTTATGCTTGCATTATTGGTGTTAATTTTGGCGCTTACAGCGTCATTTATGTCACCTACTTTTGTGAGCGCTGAAACGGAAGAAGCTGTTTTTCATAGCATGTATAATTATCTAGTTACAAACCCGCTTGAAGAAATTGGAGAAGAAGAAATACAAGAATATGCTTTAAAGGTTGAAAATGCTATATTTCTAGCTGAACAAATTGAAGGCAATGAAGAAAAGAAAAATTCAATTAAAGATTTTTCAAGTAAACACGCTTTCGTTTTAAAGAAATATAAATTCTTTGTAAAAGATTATAAAATCAAGCAAGTTTACAACCTTGAAGATTATTCTAGTACGGCAAACGGAACAATTTTACTTAACAGTGAAAAGGCGTCTGCTGAATACGCTATTGAAAATGCTGTAAACAAAAAACAAGTTGACGATGCTTTTCTTGCATTTTATAACTTCGTTAATTCTGACGTTCTTGCTAAAAACGTAAATATTGCAAAAACTATACCAGGAAGCGCTATAACAGCTGAGGCAACTACCGCTAACGAAAGTTTATACTTTTCTACAGACGATTATTTAGAGGTTGTAAAATACAACAATTCAGCCATAATTAAAAATGCAAAAGTTGCGCTTTTAGACTGTGAAGATTTACTAATGGAAAACGGTGGTATTGCGTATTACTTTAGTGTAGGGTTATGTCAAAACGGAGTTAGAGCAAAAACAATAGAAACTCCGCTTGTTTTAAAAATAAATCTTACAGATATCGGCTTAACTTTAGAAGATGGTACGGCAACTCAAATAGCCGTGTATGAAGGTAATAGAAAAGTAAAACTTCAAAGTGCAACTATAAAAGATAATTGTGTTGTTTTTGAAATAAAAGAACTTGGCGAATATGCTCTTTGCTTAGACGGTTATGCAATAGAAAATAGAAGTGGCATTGTTACCTTCTTCACTAAATACGGCGTTTACGTGGTGCTTGGCTTACTTGTAATATTCTTAATAGCAATGCCAATTAGATACGCTCGTAAAGTTAAAAAGAAGAAAATTAAAGCAGAACAAAAAGAATATAAACGCTATAAGAAAGCGAAAAAACTTGAAATAAAAAAACAAAAGAAACAAAAAAGAAACGAAAAAATATAAAAGGTGAATTATGTTAGAAAAAATAAAAGAAATTTTAGTTATATGCCTTAATTTTATTAAAGGTGTATACAACAATTTAAAAGATGCTTTTGCACAAGTTGAATTGTTCAACAAAATTTACGCATATCTTGATGGTATTTGGCCATTGCACGGGAAGTTTAGGTTGGATTTTGCCATTACAATAGCTATTGCGCTATTAGCAATACTTATTCTTGCTTTAATTTTTGGCGGAATATCTCGCGCTAAAAAGCGCAAAGTTCGTTTTTACGTTGATGGCAAGCTTTATGCCGTAACTAAAACAAAACTTAAAAGACCTATTGTATATCCTGATGTACCTACTAAAGAAGGTTTTGAGTTTGCAGGTTGGTATATTGGCAAAAAGCTTAAAAAGCAACCTAAAAAGAAATTAAAGAAAAAGAGATTAAAACTCTATGCTAAATTCGTTGAAGCTGCTAACGTGGTTAGTGCTGAAGAACCAGCTGTTCAACCTATAGAAGTAAAGCCACAAGTTGAAGAACCTGTTAAGGAAGTTGAAGTTCAACCTGTAGTAGTTCCTGAAGTGGCAGCACCTGTAGTTGAAGAAAATACGGTGGCTATTCAACCTAAAGTTGATGAAGTTGAACAAAGTGGAGTTGTAGAAGAGGTTATTGAAATTCCTAATACGGTTACTCTTGGCGACTTGTACGATGATATACGTTTTGAAATGCTTGGCTATGAAAGAGCATCATCATTTAAAAAGATGGGCGTTGTAAGAAAACACGTTATTGCTGAAATGTTTGAAAAAGACGAGCAAATTTACTTATATCTTGCAGCAAATCCTAGCCTTATGAAGCAAAAAGGATTTAACGTTGAAGCGTTTACTCAACAAGAGTTCGCTATTGTTCCTTGCAAAAAGGTAATTAAGACTGTAGAAGATGCTGAAGAAGCAAAGGCCCTTATTAAAGAAGTAATGACTTTAAATCACCTTGTAAAAAGCGAAATTGTTTGTGCTAAAAAGGTTGTTAGTGATGAGCAAACTAGAAAAAACGGTTTTGCGTTCTACGTTAAAAACGAAGTTGTTGTTACGTCTTCTGCCGACTATTACAAAATTTTAAGAGCAATAGTTTTAAGTTACAGTGCGTCAAAACTTCGTAAAATACCTGCTAACGTAGAGAACAAAATGATTTTAAAAATCTTCAAAAAAGAAGAAAAAGTGTACCTCTACTTAGCGCTTGATGCAGATAAAGAAGGTTTAGAATTCGTTGGTTATGACAAGAACTTTATTGACACGCCTGCAATGTTTGAAATTAAAACTGCAGAAGATTGCTTTAAAGCTAACGAACTCATTGACAAGTTGATGTACGTTTACGGAATGGATAAAAATCCAGAGCAAGCAGAAATTTCACTTGAAGACACTGTTGAAGCAAGCTGTGGCTTTGGTTATAGAATAAGGCGTTAAATAAAAAGTCGGGAAATTTGCGGAAGCAAGTTTCCCGTTTTGTCGAAATAAATAATATACGTTCGCAAATAAGACCGCGAATTTAGGAGTATAAATAATGGAAAAAATAATACTTACAGAACAAGGCAAAAAAGAACTTGAAGCAAGGCTTAAAGAACTTAAAAACGAACTTATACCAGAAGTGGTTCAAAGAATTAAGGTTGCAAGGGAACAAGGCGATTTGTCTGAAAATGCAGAATATCATTCAGCGCGTGAAGAACGTGAAAAACTTGAAGGCGAAGCAGAAGAAATTAAAAACAAGCTCAAGTTTGGCGAAGTTTTTGTTGCTACTGAAAAGAACATTGTTCAAGTTGGTTCAACTATTAAATATCTTGATATCGATGAAGATGAAGAATTTACTTTTACTATGGTAGGCACGGCTGAAGCAGATTTAAGTAAAGGTAAAATGTCAATAGAGTCACCTATTGGCAAGGCTATGCTTAATAAAAAAGCAGGCGAAACCGTTGTTGTTAAAACAGCAAAATGTGGCGAATACAGTATTAAAATTCTTGAGATTATCGACTAATTAAATTTAAACCATATGAACAACAAGATAACAAAACAAAGATTAAAAACGTTTTTAGTATACGATTTAGTAAAAATGGTTGCAATTACAACCATCGTTTTGTTATGCGTTATAATAATATTTAACTACTTTGGCAAGCGTCCTTCAGAAGGTCAAACTTTTAGCGTATTAATTGATGGAAGTGAAGTTATTACAGGTGACGGAGAAGAAGATTTTTACTCTAAAGTTACAAATGGCAGAGAGGACAAGTATTATTACGGGCTTTCATATAACATATTAGACGGTAACGTTACAACTATTAGTCCATCAAGCGCAAATCCTATGGAAACGCTTGTGCAAACGTACACGCAGTTAAAAGATGACGATGTTGTAATTGCCGGCAAAACTGTTGCCACTTATTATCTTGGCAGGGGTTCTGCAATGAATTTTGATACGTTTATTAGCGATTTTAACAGTTTTTTGTACGTTAACAACGGGTTTTATGCTTCCGAGGCAAGTAGCGTTGAAGATATAAACGTGGAAGCGGTTAAAACTTATTTTTTAAAGACGTACGCTAAAGATGCGAGATTTTTAAGCGAAAGCCAAAAGCAAAAGGGAATAGAGCAAGAAATTGAAAGAATAAAGGGCTTTAAAACTAATAGTGACTTATTTAAAAAGCTTTTAGAGGTTTGCCCAAATATAGTAGCAACCGAACAAGAACTTTCTTCTTTTACGCTTGGCGGAATTGAGTTCAGCGGAAAATACGCGCTTAATCTTGGAGCTCTTGGAAACGATTTTATTAACGTTTATAAAACCGAACAGGCAGGAAATGAAGAAGAACCTTATAGCACTAACGGAGTATATTTGCTATTAGGAAATCGCACGGAAGGCGATGCTATGTTTGAAACACTTTCATTTATTTTAACACTTGCAAAAGAGTATTCTAACGTTTTAGAAGGGTAAACTTATGAAAAAAGGAAAATTCATTACTTTTGAAGGCTGTGAGGGCAGTGGAAAATCTACACAACTTTCATTATTTAAAAATTATTTAGAAGAAAACAAAATAGATTATATCTTTGTAAGGGAGCCGGGCGGTACGGCTATTAGTGAAAAGATTAGAAGTTTAATTTTAGACGTAAACAACAAAGAAATGACTAGCGAGTGTGAAGCGCTTTTATATGCTAGTGCGCGCGCTCAGCTTGTAAAAGAAAAAATATTGCCTGCACTCGAAGAGGGTAAACTGGTTTTTTGCGATAGATTTATAGACTCTTCTTTTGCGTATCAAGCGTATGCTAGAGGTCTTGGAATGGATTACGTTTCATCAATAAACTCTTATGCAATTAATAATTGTATGCCAGACTGTACGTTATTTTTAAACATTTCGCCAGACGAGGCGTTTAAACGTAAGGGCGGTGCTGATGCAAGCGATAGGCTTGAGCAAGTAGGCATAGAGTTTCATAGAAAGGTGTTTTTAGGCTATACAGATTTAGCGGATAAGAACCCTTCTAGAATAGAAAAAATCAATTGTTTAGGAACAAGAGAACAAACGCATTTAAACATTATAAATGCACTTAAAACCCGCGGAGTTTTATAATGAACGTTAGTAAGTTACTTTCAAGCACAAGCGCCTTTAAAATTTTAAAGGCAGATAAAGAAAATAAAACTTTGTCACACGCAATATTAATAACGTGTGACGATGCTTTGATGCTTGAAACCTACCTTACGTATTTTGCAAAACTAATAGCGTGTGAAAATGGCGAGCCTTGTTTAAAATGCAGAACTTGTTCGCTCATAGAAAAACATAACCTTGTTGACGTTGTTTTTTACCCTTTGGGTAAAAAAATATTGGTTCAAGACGTAGACGATTTGATTGAAAAAAGTTATTTTAAGCCGCTTGAAAGTGAAACTAAACTTTTCGTTTTACTAAACGCGCACGAAATGAATGCTCAAGCGCAAAACAAACTTTTAAAAACACTTGAAAATCCGCCAGCCAACACTATTATTTTACTTGGAGCAACCACTACTAACACTCTTTTATCAACGGTGTTATCACGCGTTAAAAAACTTGAAATTTCAAAGTTTAGTGATAGTGAAATAATAGAAGCATTAAGTCAAGATTGCAAAGAGCTTGAAAGGCTAAAAAACGCAGTTAAACTGTCGTTTGGCAAAGTTGGCGAAGCACTTAATAGATATAATCAAGAAGACGGCAATAAGGCGTATAATGCCAGCGTAAAAGTTTTAACGGAACTTTTAACTAGTAAGCAAGTTGCCGAGTTTAACGCCTTAATAGACGGCGAAATTTTAAACGATTTTATATCTATAACTTCAAGGCTTGTAGAAGAGGCTATACTTGAAAAGAGCGGAATTATAAGCCAAGATAAAAACGTAAATTTAATAGCAAATAAATACACCTATGGGGCGCTTATCTTTATTCAAGATAAACTGCGCGAAGCCGAAAAATCTATGTATTTTAACGGAAATTCTACAGCAGTAAAAGATGCGCTTTTGTTTGGTGTATTGGAGGGAAAATATAAATGGTCAAAATAATAGGAGTTAAGTTTAAAAATTCCTGTAAAGTATATTATTTTAATCCAAACGGAGTTGAATATAAAAGGGGTGAAGGAGTAATTGTTGAAACTTCACGCGGGGTGGAATACGGTACTGTGGCTATTCCAACTAAAGAGGTTGAAGAAGATAAAATAGTTCAGGAGTTAAAGCCTGTGTTAAGGCGTGCTACTGAAAAAGACCTTGCTAAAATTAAAGAAAACGAAGAAAAAATTCCTGCCGTTATTCATGCTGCTCAACAAGAAATTGAAAAATGTGGTTTAGAAATGAAAATAGTAAGTGCAGAATACCCATTTGACAATTCTAAGGTAATAATTTACTTTACAGCGCCAACGCGCATAGATTTTAGGGAACTGGTAAAGTCTTTAGCATCGGTTTTAAAACAAAGAATAGACCTTCATCAAATTGGCACTCGCGATGAAACAAAGTTGCTTGGAGGTATTGCGCCTTGTGGCAGAGTTTGTTGCTGTAACAGCTTTTTGCCAGACTTTAAAAAAGTTACTATTAAAATGGCTAAAAATCAAGGACTTTCGCTTAATCCTGCAAAAATTAGCGGGCTTTGTGGTAGGCTTATGTGCTGTTTAGAATATGAAAACGAGCCGTATCAAGAAGCGTATCAAAAAATGCCAAAAATAGGTTCGGAAGTTACAACGCCAGACGGAAAGGCAACGGTAATTTCTAACAATATGCTTAAAATGCTTGTTAAAACAAAATGCTCTTCAAAAGACGGGGTTGTAACGTATAAAGAATACAAGCTTGAAGAAGTTACGTTTAAAAAACCAATAAAAGAAGAGACTCACGACAATATAAACGAAGAAGAAAGTGAAGAACTTTAATCTACTTATAAAAAACACTGTACAAATAAAAAATAATGTGTTAAAATAATGTAGTATTAAATTTAATTAGAAAATACGGAGGGATTTTATTATGGCATTCGTAATTAAAGATACTTGTATATCTTGCGGCGCTTGTATGGATATTTGTCCTGTACAAGCAATATCCGAAGGCGAAACTCAATACGTTATTGATGAAAACGCTTGCATCGGTTGTGGCGCATGTCAAGGTGCTTGCCCTGTTGGCGCACCAGAAGAAGAATAAGAAGCAAAAAAAGTGGCGCTGCCACTTTTTTTAATAGGTAATTATTTTGGAAGTTATCGAAGATATTTTAATTGACAATTTAAAAATAATTCAAGACGATACTCTGTATCGTTTTACAAGTGACGCCGTTATTTTATCTAAATTTGCAACTTTTAAAAAGGGTGACGTTGTTGCTGACTTTTGTAGCGGTAGTGGAATAGTAGGTATTCACTATTACGCGCTCAATAAAAACGTTAAAAGCGTGGACCTTATTGAAGTGCAAGAAGAGCTTGCTAATTTATCTAAAAAGTCTATAGAATTAAACGGTTTAGGAGAAAAATTTTTCGTTTTAAATATGCCAATACAGCAACTTGGCAACGAGTATAATCAAAAATACTCTTTAATTTTATGTAATCCGCCTTATAAAAAGTGTGGTAGTGGCGAAACCAATTTAGATAAAAAAATTGCAATATGCAGGCACGAAGTTTTAATTACTCAAGAAGAAATTATAACTATTGCCAGCAAAAAACTTAAATACGGGGGTAGGCTTTGTATGTGTCAGCGCGTAGAAAGGCTTACTGAAATGATTAGCACGCTTGTAAAGTGTGGGCTAGAACCTTCACGCTTGCAATTTATAGTTACTAAAAATAACGCAAAGCCGTACTTATTCTTAATAGAAGCGGTTAAGGGTGTTAAACCGCAATTAAAAGTGTTAGAAAATTTTGTAAACGGAGCAAAATAATGGTATATTTTGTAGCAACGCCTATAGGCAATATGTTAGATATGAGTTTTAGAGCCGTGGAAACGCTTAAAAGCGTAGACGTTATTGCTTGTGAAGATACAAGGCACTCTCTTAAACTTTTAGACCATTACGGCATCAAAAAACAGTTAATTTCATATCACAAGTTTAATGAAAATACTAGTGCAGAACATATAGTAGAGCTTGTAAAAAGCGGTAAAAACGTAGCCGTTATTAGCGATGCGGGCATGCCCGTTATTTCAGACCCAGGCAACGTTTTAGTTAAAATTTTAATTGAAAACAATTTAGAATATACCGTTGTGCCAGGAGCATCTGCTTGCTTGAGCGCGCTTCTATTATCTGGTTTTGATAGCTCACGCTTCACTTTTATAGGGTTTTTACCAGAAAAGACAAAAGATAGAGTAGAACTTTTAAACGATTACTTAAACGCTAAAGAAACCTTAATTTTTTACAGCGCTCCGCATGATATAAATCAAAATATTAAAGACTTATATAAAGTATTTGGCGCAAGAAATGCGTGTGCGGTTAAAGAAATTACTAAAATGCACGAAACAGTGTATAGATTTAACTTAGAAGATGGAAATATTGAAGAGCCAAAAGGCGAGTTTGTTATTTTGGTTGAGGGCGCTAAAAACGCTAAGGAAGGTTATAGCGAAAGCCAAATTATAGAAATGCTTAACAATTATATGCTTGACGGGCTTTCTAAAAAAGACGCTATTAAAAAGGTGTGTCAAACTCTAAACGTTTCAAAAAACGATGTTTATAAATATTCGCTTAAAATATAGCAAAAAAAAGAGTGGTTACTAAACCACTCGTTTTTTATATCTAGTCGTTGAATATAGCCTTAAAAGTTTTAGAAAACTTTGCGTTTGGCGATTTGCATGCAGGTATTAAAACCTTTTCGCCGTTTAACGGATTTACGCCGTCCCTTGCCTGTTTGTTTCTAAGTTCAAAAGTAGCAAAGCCGGAAACGTGAACGTATTCACCATTTTTTAAGCATTCAGTTAAGGTGCTAATAAAAGTAGCAAGATTGTTTTCTGCTTCTTTTATAGTTACGCCTAATCTGTCAGCATAAACTTTTGTAAATTCGCTTTTGTTCATAAAAACCCTCCAAAATATGCAAAATATGCACTTAATTGAATATATTATACCATATTTTTTGCTATTTTCAATAGTTTTATTAAATTTATTGCTTGTTTAAGTTAAATATTGACAAATAATAGTTTTAATATTAAAATATGTATATAAAATAGGTGCAATTAATATGTATAAAGAATTACTTGTAAAACACTTAAATAGTAAAAGAATTTCCACAAGGCGCTTTTGCTTAAAAAGTCTTGTAAAATTCCAAAAAAAACATAATGAAGACGTGCCTTCCACTAAAAACGTTGCGCCACTTCATTACGCTACTAATTTTTACAATTCTCCATACTCTCCGTCTGCCTGTGCGTACGAGGCTTATAGATGTGGGTGCTATTTAATTGGCATAAACGATTATGCATCGTTAAACGGCAGTGAAGAACTTTCTCAAGCAGCCTCTATTTTAAAAATGCCGTATTCTATAGGTTATTTTGTAGATTGTATGCCTCTTTTAAAAGAAAAGCAATCTGCTTTATACACTTACGGAATTTCTGTAAAGTATTATAAAGAAATAGATGAAAGATTAAAGTTTTTACGTCAAGAAAAATTAAGGCGCGTATTAACGGTATTAGATGAAATCAATTTGGAAATTAAAAAATATGGGCTAGAAGTATCTAAAAAAGAAGTTATAAAAACTTCAAACTATAAAAAAGGCGGAGCTTTAACTGAAAAGCATATAGCAATTAGGCTCGCTGAAAAAATATGTGATAAATTTTCTAAAAATGGTGGAGTTGCCAACTTTATAATTAGCAAACTTTTAATAGAGTTAACTGATGAAGAAAAACTTTTTATCGGAAGTAAAAATAACAATTTTTACACCACTTATTTGGCAAATATTTTATATAGAAAATATTGCTTAAAAAAGAAAAGACCGCTTTTAGTAAACGCTTCGCAATATATAACGGTAAATTTACAATACGGGGCAATTTCTTCGTATAAATTAGATATTGCAAAATATGATGATGACGAACTTAGCAAAGCCCTAGATTTCTTAAAGAAATATGGTTTTGGCGGTATTACGTTTGACTGCCTTAGCGTTAGCAAGGAAAGGCTTAATAAAATTTGTAACTTGGCTATTGAAAAAGAGTTGTTTGTTTTTGATTTATATAATTTGGGTTTGCCAGGTCAAATGGTAAAACAGCGTGAAGAAAACGAAATGCTCTTTAAATTTGCAACGTGCATGGCGGGCAACAGCGTGGCAACGTCTTATGACGTAAACGATGGTATTTTTGGTAAAAATACGCAAAAAAAATGTAAAGATATGTTGACAAGAATAAGTATTTTTGAAAACATTGGAAAAGAAGGTTAAAAGAACAAATGATGCAAAAAATTGTGTTTGACACAACTAAAAATATGCAATTTTTATCGGCTGACGGCTTTTTTGGGCAAGGCATAGAAATTTGCGCAAGTAGCGCCTACGATGCCGTATATTCTATTGCAATAAAATATGGAAAGAATAAAACTGCTCAAGTAGTATGCAGAGAAAATGATTTTCAGGTTGTAGGGGCAACGGTAACCAAGGCTTTAAAAGATGCAAAAGCAAATTTTACAACGCTTTTAGTTGGTGACGTAGACCTTGATAGTGAAAAAGCAAATTCTTCTTTTAATTTTGACGGCGGCTACGTTCTTGCCGTAGGCGATGCTAAAACTTTAAAGTTAGCTCAATATTACGCTTCAAAAATAGGTATAGATTGCCACGCCCTTTTAACAGAGCCTTGTTGTGAAGAAGTTTTTTTAAAAAGAGTTAGAATTCCAACAAAAAGCATTTCCGTGTCTAAAAACGTAAAACCTTTTAAAACCGTAATATATGACTTTGATATAATAAAGAAAGCTTCAAACAGTGCGTTTGCTACGGCGTATATATCTATTATGGGTAATCTTATATCACTAATAGATTATAAAATGCGTGTAATGCTTACAGGCGAAGAGTTTGATGAAATAAATTATAACGCTTTAAAAAAAGTTGTATATATGGCGTCTAATTTGGCTAATTACAAAAACGCAAAAGACGTGCTTATTTATTCTTGCGCTCTCATTTCGTTAATAAAGGCAAAAAACGAGCAATTTACTTGTTTCCCCATTGAATTATTTGCTGACGCCTTAAATTTATCTTCAAACGCTAAGGGGTATGGAGATAGGCTAATGACGGCATTTTTAAAATTAGTGCCACTTTATAAAATGTTTTTTACTAACGATTTTTCAGGTTTGCTTTCTGTGCCTAATTACTTGGCTGACGCATACGAGCTTGAAAATTTAACTAAGCAGTTTGGCGGCAACTTTGTATCCAACGTAAAAGTTCCAAGCCCTAAACGCCTTGATTTAATTTTGGAAATGCTTAGAAAAACGCAAGGCGCGTTTAATAGTGAAATTTGCTCAGTATTTTCTATTGCAAATTCTATTAAAAAAGTATATCTTAATATTTTAAAGCAAACTACGCCTTTTGAATTTTTACCATATGGCGAGTTGAAGCAAGCGCTTAAACTATGCACTTATTTAACTGACAAGCAAAGCGTTTTAACGGTATTTAGAGACCTTGGCGTGCTAAACTGCGTAAATTTATAAATTTTTAAAAAAGTGTATAAAAACTAAATAACAAGTCAACAATTCCTACAGATAGTTTTATTTGTGGGAATTTTTTTATGTTAAAAAAAATGATTTACGTTGTGTGCTTATTTTTTACGCTTTTTATTTATATGGTTTATACTGTTCCGTTTTATAACGTTGAAGTAACTTATGGTAAAGGGTCTAACTGTATTGTTAAAAACACTAAAGTTGCTATGTTTTACGATAGTGTTTGCGTAACTAAAAATAAAGACTTTAACTATCAAAATTTAGCTAATGAAATAGGCGCAACTTTACAATTTGTTGAAGAAGTTAACGGCGTGGTAAGTTATTATTACTATTCACAAAAAATTCCTAAAATGCAAATGCTTAACGGTAAAAAAATTAACCTACACGTTGCGGTGGCAAATAATTATATAAAGATAGGCTCGCCTTTTATATACGGCGGTTATTAAATACATAATGGAGGTTAAATATGTCAAATAATAAAGCAGTAAATTTTTTAAGAAAAAACGTATATTACTTTGTTTTCATTTTATGTTTAGCGGTGCTTTCTATAATTACGGTTGCACTAGTTGTTGGACAAAATGGCAACTCTAATCAATTAGGAGATGATAACGTAATAGAAAATCCAGATGATAACTTGGACGCAGGAAACGTGCAAACTCCTAATCAAAATGAAGAAAATAAGGGTAATGAAGAGCAAAATCCACCTATAGAAGAAAATAAACCTACAGTAACGGTAGTTGTATTTGATATGCCAGTAGACGGAACTATTATTAAAGAATACGTTGGCGCAAGCGTAGTTTATAACCAAACGTTAGGTTTATATACCGGACATAAAGCAATAGACTTTTTAGCAGACGAAGGCGCTCAAGTTAAATGTTCGTATGGCGGCGTTGTAGAAAGTATTACCACAAGCAATTTAGAAGGAACTTCTATTGTTGTAAATCACGGCAATAATTTAAAAACAGTATACAACAGCGTTGAGCCAATAGAAAATTTAGCGGAAGGTCAATCTGTTTCAAAAGGTGAGGTTATTGCTACCGTAGCTTTAAACAATAGAACGGAGTATAAAGACGGTGCACATTTACACTTTGAAGTTATTGAAAACGGTGTAAAAATCGATCCTCAAAAATATCTTTTATTAGAAGAAAAATAATATAATAAAAACGTAATAATAAATAAAACTTCCAAGTATTATATACTGGGAGTTTTTATTTTATGAAAAAAATTATATGCATAATTTTATGCGTTTTATGCCTTAACGTTACGGTAGGTTGTTCTAATGAGGAAAGTTTAGTAAGCGAGTATAATATATCCGTTACTTTAAATAGCGATATGACTGCAAGCTGTAATTTGACGCTAAATTACGTTAATGAAACTAAAGAAAAAATAGACTTTTTAGAATTTATGTTATACCCAAACGCATTTTCAAAGGGCAGTGAAATAAAGCCTATTTACAGCGAGTACGTAGAGAGAGCATTTGAAAACGGCGTTAGCTATGGAGGCATAGAAATAACTAGTGTAAAACAAGATGAAAAAAGTGCAAGATTTGAGGTGATTGGAGGCAAAAAACATTTTTTAAAAGTGGAGCTTTTAGAAGAAGTAAAAAGTGGTAAAAACACTCAAATTTCAATAGATTTTTTGGTCACCTTGCCAAACGTAAATCATCGCTTTGGTTACGGTAAAAATACTGTTAATCTAACGGGTTTTTATCCTATTTTATGCCCGCTAGAAAACGGAGAATATTATGAGAGTGTATATTACCCTTCGGGCGACCCTTTTTACAGTGACGTTGCAAATTATAAGGTTAATTTAACCGTGCCGTCAGCTTATGTAATAGCATCTTCTATGAGTCCTGAACTTGTTGAAATTGAGGGTGAACGCACCACTTATTCCTACGCTAGAAATGGTGTTAGGGAGGTTGCCTTTATTCTTTCTAAAAATTTTAACGTTATTAAAAAAAGCGCGGAAAACGCCGAGGTTTTTTACTATTATTTTAATGATGAAAATGCTGAAAATTCGCTAGAAACTGCCATAAAATCTTTAGATTATTTTTCAAATAAATACGTTGAATATCCGTATGAAGAATACGTTTTTTGCGAGGCTGATTTTATATATGGGGGAATGGAATATCCTTGCTTAACCATGATAGACAAAGACCTTAACGGCTTTGAACGTGATTATACTATCGTTCACGAAACGGCGCATCAATGGTGGTATGGTTTGGTGGGCGTTAATCAAAGTGAAAACGCGTTTATTGACGAGGGGCTAACAGAGTATAGCACCGTTATGTTTTTTGATAATTTTAGCGAATATAACAAGAGTAAAAAACAGCTCTTTAACGCCGTTTACAACGCATATTTTGAGTTGCGAAAAAGTTTGCTAAAAGAAGATGATTTAACACCTAAAATGAATAGAAATTTAGGCGAATTTTCTAGTGATTTAGACTACGTTTCAATAGCCTATTATAGAGCCCAATTAACTTTTAGAGATTTATGTGAATTTATGGGCGAAAAACGCTTTGACAAATTTTTAAAAAATTTGTGTGCTAAATATGCGTATAAGAATTTAACACTAAACAATTTACTTCTTACAGCCGAAAAATATAAAAAGGGCGCAAAAAATTTTTTAGTTTCGTATATTGACGGAAGTGTGGCGGTTAAGTAAAAAAATATAAAAAAACTAAAAAATAAAAAAATACGACTATTTTATGTAATAAAATAATTGAAAGAATTATTGACAATAATCAATTGAAATGCTAAAATATACTAAACAATAATTAAAATGCGCGCATAATGCGCTTTAAGGAGTAGGCTTTTCAATGAAGAACATTTTTACAAAACTTATTATACTTGTTTTAACACTAGCTATTTCACTTACCTTTATTGCTTGCGATAAAGATGGTGATGGCAATACTCGCGTAACTGGCAAGTATGAATATAAAGTAATGACTGGTACAAACGATGATGGCAGTACTTACAAATACTACGCTATAACTGGCTACCAAGTTTCTAGCGAAGATGCAGAAAAAATTTCAAATAACGATTATTCTAATATTGAGCGCAAAATAGAAATTCCTAAAACGGCAGAAGAATTGGGCGCTCCAGAAAAAGATTGGCCTGTTGAAGAAATTGCCGCAGGTGCATTTAGCGGTTTAAAAATTCCAACACAAGTAATTGTGGGCGAAAATATTAAAAAGATTGGTTCGGGTGCTTTTGCCAACTGTACTAACCTTCAAGAAATAGAACTTCCGTTTACGGGTAAATCTGCTGATGCAGTAAACCAAGAAAAACACTTTGGTTTTATTTTTGGTTCAGCTTCTACTGAAGACGGTAACGTTGAAATAACTGCAAAACCTAACGCATTTAAAAATGCAGACGGTGAAGAACTTGCAACTGCAGATGACATTACGTTTACGCTTCCAGTTTCTCTTACAAAAGTTACTGTAAAAGCAACTGAAATTAAAAATAGTGCATTCTACGGCGTAACAACGGTTAAAGAAGTTCTTATTCCTAACGTTACGGATATTCAATCACACGCATTCTACGGTTGCACGTTGCTTCGTAAAATAGATTTAACAAAAGTTGTAAACGTTTATCAATTTGCATTTAGTGGTTGTACTTCTCTTTACAAAATAACTTGGGGTAACGATTTAAAACTCATTGACCATAATGCATTTAATAACTGTGCAAAACTTAATGACGTGGCTTCTGACGGTAGCTATGAGGTATTTACTCTTCCAAGTTCGCTTGAAAGTTTGGGCAAAAATGCATTTGCTTCTTGTGCTAAACTTAATGAGGTTGTAATTCCTGCTTCTATTACGGTTATTCCTGAATCTTGCTTTGCTTCTTGCTCTTATATGACTAAAATTCAAGTTTTAGCTGACAGTGTTACGTTTAAAGCAAGTTCTCTTTCAGGTTGCACAAGGCTTAATGAAAACGTGCTTGATAAAAACGGCAATAAAATTGCCGTTGGTAATGACGTGCTTGGTATAAGTAAAAAATAAAAGCAAACTTAATTAAAAGTTTTTAAAGAGGTTTAATTTTATGAAAAACAACACAAATAAATATGTAAACTATTTAACTGGTTTATTAAAAGGTTGTAACATACTTGCTTGTGTTGCTATAAGCATATTCGTTATGTTTGTAGTGTATTTCTTTGACGGTTTCAATCTTTTATCCGCCTTAATTTATAAGGGAGATTTTGTAGAAGCGGTTGTTATAATAACCGCAGTTATAGGCGCATTACTTGTAATAGCGTCTATGATTAAAAATTTAGAAGGTAAGCATATAACTTACGCAGACAATATGCTTGTAAGCGGTGCTCTTATTTTTGTTTTAGCGTTAGCTTACTTCCTTATTTCAAAGTCAAAGTTATATACGCTTTTAAAAGTGCTTGCTCTCGTTTGCTTATTGGTTGCAATTTTAGCGCTATTCTTTATAAGAGCAAAATTCTTTGAGAGCGTTGAAGACAAAACACATTTAAAAACTAATGCAACGCGTGCAACGTACTATCAAAACTTATTTAAGAGAGATTGGATTTTTATATTGCTTTTATCGGTTGCGGTAGTTGTGCTTTTAGTTTATTTATACGTTTCAAACATTGTTGACGGGTTTGTTGATGCAGACAATACTCTTCAAATGTTTAAAATGGCAACGATAGGAATAGTTAGCATTTTTGCTTTTTTATTTGCCTTAAGAATTAAAGAAAAAGAACAAAACTTAATTGACTGTACGGTTTTTTCTTTAATAGTTGGTTCTTGTGCGCTTTTAATAATTGGCTTTATGAAAACGGGCAAATTAAGATTTGGTAGCATATTTTTAGCAGTTGTAGTTTTAATAATAGCTATAATTTGCTCAATAATTTTAGTTAAAACTACTTTTATTGAAGATGAAAGTAAATATAAATTTAAAAAAGCCAACATTGCACTTTATTTTAAAAACTTGTTTAAAAACGCTAACGTTGTGCTTTATGCGGGTACGGCTTTAATAATTACTGCTATAATAGCAATTTTAGAATCTACTAACTTAATACATAAATTTTATGAAAATCAATTGGGAGGGCAAGACCCTGCTGTCGTTATAGAAGCAATATGTTTAATAATTGCCGTAACGTTTACCTTTTTGTTAACAGAGATGCAAGTTCATAAAATACATAGCGCAGATAAAATAGTGTTTACTATGGCGCTTGCTTTTGGCTTTACTCTCATAATTGTAAACGGTGTTCTTGGCGTTGAGTTTATGGTTGAAGGCTTAATTGCTTTAATAGGATTTGCTCTTTCAGTTGTCTTTATAGCATTTAGAACTTTGTTTGTTAAGGAGTATGAAGAGTTGGGCGCAGGTGACGTGGAAACGGTTTGTGAAGAACCTGAAACTTCTACTTGCGAGTGCGTTTGTGAAGAAGTTGCAGTTACAAGTGAAGAACCTGTAAAATTAAAAAAAGTAAACGTTAAAAAGTCGTGTGAAATTTATTTAAGAACGGGCGATGAGCAACTTAAGCAAAATTACAGCCAAATTAAAAACGCTCTTCTTTCTTACGGATTACATTCTCGTCTAACTAAAACTCGTGAAAATTTTTCTAAAAAAGGCATAACTTTATCAAAGCAAAAAGAAGGTAAACCTATTAGAATTCAAGCAAAACTTTCGGTAAGGGGCAAATACTTAAAGTTGCACCTTAACGTAAACCCTAATAGTGTAGACCTAAATTATTTCCGTGCTCAAAACGTTGAAGATAAAATGCCAGACCAGCCTTTACTTCTTAAAGTTCGTACAAAGCTTTCTTTAAAGCGTGCACTTGAACTTATAGATATTCTTGCCGTTCAAGAAAATTTTAATGCTAAGAAGAAATACGTTGACGTTGATTACGCTTCTACTTTATCTAGCGAGGGTTTGACGTATATGCAAAAACTCGGCTATGACTATATGGTTAAAGACGTGGTTTTATATGATGACGTTGCCTACTTAAACGATGATTGGGCTGAAAAAATTATAAAAACTCAAGTAGTTAAAAAACCTGAAAGGTTTATATATGACGAGGTTACGTTAAGCGTTATAGAAAAGAATTTTGAAGATGGTAGCAAAGTTTCATTAGAAGCAATGCGCCAAAAGAGTTTGGTTAAAATTAACGCTAATTACATAACTATAAAAGCATCGCAAAGCCTTTCTAAAAAATTAACGATTGAAGGTAATGTTATTGAGCCTAAAGCAATAGAAATGATTTTTATGGCTGGGGGCGAAGCAACAAGGCTTATAGGAGAATAGTTGATAACGCGAAGAACATTCTTCGCGTTATTTTATAAAAACAAAATGAAAAAAGGTATAATTATTGTAAACGGATATTCTACTTTATCTTCTTCATTAAACCAAGCAATTAGGCTAAAAGAAGAATTTGGCAAATTGAAAGTAGATATTGAAGTTGTTAAAAATGCTGAATTTTTATGTTCAATTAAAAATTCAAATATAAACTGCTGTGTAAACGGCTTTGATTTTTGCATTTATTTAGATAAAGACAAATATCTATCTCAAATGCTTGAAAAGGCTGGTGTTAGGCTTTTTAACAGTCATGAAAGCATAAGAGTGTGCGATGATAAAATGGAAACGTATATAGCTTTATCTTCTTTAGGCATTCCTATTGTAGATACGCTTCCAGCACCGCTTTGTTACACTCAAGGCGTAAAGCCAAACAAAGAAATGATAGATAAGGTTGAAAGCGAATTTGGCTATCCTGTGGTTGTAAAAAGTAGTTATGGCTCGCTCGGCAACGGTGTTTTTAAGGCTGACAATAGAGTGGAACTTGAAGATATTGCAACAAGGCTGATTTGCTCACCACACGTGTTTCAAAGGTTTGTAAAAGAAAGTAGCGGTCTTGATACGCGCGTTATAGTAATTGGCGGTAAGGCGGTTGCTAGTATGGAAAGGCGCTCGCAAAAAGATTTTCGTTCAAACATTGAACTTGGCGGACAAGGTGTAAAGGTGGAACTTAATAACAACTTTAAAGAGGTTGCAGAAAGAACAGCTAAGGCGTTAAACTTAGATTATTGTGGAATAGATTTATTGCACTCTAAAAACGGCGCAATTGTTTGCGAAGTGAATTCCAATGCGTTCTTTGGTGGAATTGAAAGCGTTACTAAAATTAACGTTGCTCGCCTTTACGCAGAGTACATTTTAAATAATATTTAAATCTTAAAGGAATTTTCTTTTAAGATTTTTTTATTTGTATTGACATAATATGAAAAATGTGATATTATAATGATATCAAAATGATATCACTTACAAGGAGTTATATTATGCAAGAAAAAATATTAACAAAGAAAAAGAACGGCTTTATTGGTTTAATTTTAACCATACTATTAGTTATTGTTTCATTTGCAGTATTAATTTACGGCGGAATAGAACTTGATAATAACGCTCAAGAAAACGGAGACCCTGTTATATTTTTAATAGGTTTACTTTTGGTAAGCGTTTGCTGGATACCGTTTTTAGGTTTAAAGGTTTTAAAACCACAAGAAGCACTTGTTTTAACGCTTTTTGGCAAATACGTTGGCACTTTAAAAGAAGACGGTTTTTATTTTGTAAATCCGTTTTGCGTGGCGTTTAACCCGGCTGCTCAAACAAAATTAAAACAAAGTGGTGACGTAAATTCTTCGCTTCAAATTCCTGCAAGCGTTAGTGGAGCAAGAGAAGGCAATATAAATATACAATTTTCAAGCAAAGCAATTTCGCTTAAAATTATGACGCTTAACAATAACAAGCAAAAAATTAACGACTGTTTAGGTAATCCTATTGAAATTGGCATTGCAGTTATGTGGAAAGTTGTTGACACGGCAAAGGCGGTGTTTAACGTAGATAACTATAAAGAATATTTATCACTTCAATGTGATAGCGCTTTAAGAAACGTTGTTAGGGTATATCCTTATGACGTTGCGCCTAACGTTGACACGACTGGTGACGGTGTTGCAGACGAGGGCAGTTTACGTGGTTCAAGTGAAGTTGTTGCAGAAAAAATTAGAGCGGATATTCAAGAAAGGGTAAAAGAAGCGGGCATTGAAATTGTTGAAGCGCGCATAACTTATCTTGCTTACGCACCTGAAATTGCTGCAGTTATGCTTCAAAGGCAACAAGCTTCCGCTATAATAGACGCGCGCAAAATGATAGTTGATGGCGCTGTTGGTATGGTAGAAATGGCACTTGAAAGGCTTGAAAAGAACAAGGTTGTAGAATTAGATGATGAAAAGAAAGCCCAAATGGTTGCAAATCTTTTAGTGGTTCTTTGCGGTAATCACGATGCGCAACCCGTAGTAAATTCAGGCACTATTTATTAAGATTATGGAAGATAACAAGAAAAAGCAAATTGCCTTGCGTATATCTAAAAAACTTTATGACGACTTGTTAAAATGGGCGGAAGACGAGTTTAGGTCGCTTAATGGGCAAATAGAATACGTTTTAGTTGAAAGCGTTAAAAAGCGTAAAAAATCAAAAGAAAAATAAAATATAAAAAATAAAGTGTAGCCGTAAGGTTACACTTTTTTAGTGTTTAAATTTATATATCAAAAACGTCCATAGCCATTAAAAAACCGAATTTAAACCCTTCAATATAATAGTGTTTGTTTTCTATTAAATGAAGTTCGCTAATAGCGCCGTCTAATTTTTTATAAATTTCTAAAATTTCAGGTTTTTGGCTCAACTTTTTTAATAGTATATCTTCATTTTCGGTAATGACCTTTAAAATCAAGGTTTCGGCATTTTTAAGTCTGATTGTATCGTGCGTTCCACGATTTCCATAATACATTTCCTTTATAGCAGAATATTTTTTCATAATTTCTCCTTATTTTTTTATAATTGCACCTATATAGGAGCAATATTATAATACAATACTGCTATAATAATGTCAAGGAAATTGCACTTATATAGGAGTAAATATTTTGAATAATATAATTGAAACGGAAGTAGGGAATAATATTCGTAAGTTAAGGGAAAGGGCAAACATTACACAAGATGCACTTGCTACTAAATTGCAGTTACTTGGTTGCAATATTACACGTAGTGCTCTTGCAAAAATTGAAGTAGGGCAACGCCACCTTTATCCCGATGAAATTATATATATAAAGAATATATTAAAAGTTTCTTATGAAGAAATTTTTGACGTAAAATAGGTGTGTTTTTTGTAACCACGCTTGCAATTAAAAAAGAAAAGTGTAGCCGTTTTGGTTACACTTTTTTAGTGGGGTTTTTAGTTTAGAGTTATGAGGTTCGCTTTCGCTTACCGTTATGAATTTGCTAAGCAAATGTTATGATATTATTGCCTATTTAATTCCAAACTTGGCGTAGCCAACCATAACTATGCAAAGCATATTATAACTTGCCCGTAAGGGCAATCATAATTTTAGCGTGTTATCCTTAACGGAGAACACGCTAAACGGTTACACTTTTTTCATTTCATAATCGTTAAGTTTTGTTCTTGTTGCTATTTGATATACGCTATTTGCGTAGCAATCCTTTTCAAAGCATTTAAGTGCGGTGGCGGTTAAATTAATCTCATCGCCTTTGCGCGTAATAAGTGGGTAGGCGCTATTTGACAATACTTTCAAAAGGTCAAGCTTACTACTGTTTATTGCCAAAACTTTAAAGTAAAGGTCGCTATTTAACGAGTCTTTAATAAGGTGTTTATCTATGCCGAGTAGGCAGTTTATTAAAATGCGTTTAATGCGTGTTTCGGTATAGCGCTTACTCTTAATTTTTTTAACAAGTTCATCGAGCGTCAAAGCTGTTTTGGCGTGTTTTTTAACGGCGTTTTCTAAACCCTCGGTACAGTCTTGAACGGCGCTTAAAAAGTCAATTTTAGCGTTTAAAACGCTTTGTAAAACCAATTCGTTAACACTTGGCAAATGCGTTGGCAAATCGCTATAAACAAAAGGCGGAACACTACTTTCAATATCTTTGATATTGCCGTTTTCAATAGCAGTTCTAATTGCAAGAGCGGAAGATGCGCCCTCACAAAGTTCGCTACTATTAAACGCACCGCCTTGCCTTTTAAGAGTGTAAACTTCTATATCGCTATCGCATTGCTTAATTGCTTTTACATATTCTATTGCCAAAATATTGTTTGGGGTAGAAATAATTTTCTTATTTAAACCCTCAACTTTTTCAATAGTAGTTGCGCGCGCTTTTGCATAAGACACACCGCTTTTAAGTTGTTTTAAAAGTTCACGTTTAAACTCTTCACTTTCGTTTAAACTTAAATTGCTTGCAGTTATAATTTCTTTAATATCTCCGCTTTCCGTACCAAAGCAAAGCGCCTTTTCACACTCTACTGCGTTTATAAGCTTAACCGCGCCTTTTGCAAAAATTTCGGCATTAGCGGTTGCAAAAACTGCGGGAAGTTCAATAACCATATCCGCGCCAGCTTTTATTGCGTGAGTTGCCCTTGTGTATTTATCTAAAACGGCAATATCGCCACGCTCGGTAAAGTTACCGCTTAAAATAACTACTATCGCGTCCGCCCCTAAATTTTGCTTAATGTATTCAATATGTTTTAAATGCCCGTTGTGAAAAGGATTATATTCGCAAATAGCAAAACAAATTTTCAAAATTATCTCCTTATCGCCTTATTATCTATTTACTTTTATAAAATATTGGTATATAATAATAGGTGGTTTTAACTGATACAGTTATATAATACTACAAATTTAAAAAATAATAAAGCAATTAAAGGGAGTGTTTTATGAAAGATATTTTACAAGATATTAAAAATAGAGCGTCAATACTCAACAAAACTATCGTTTTACCTGAAGCAGAGGACAAGCGTGTTGTAGAAGCAGCCGTTAAAACTGTTAAAGAAAACGTTTCCAAAGTAGTTTTACTTGGAAAGGAAAGTGATATTTTAGCAAATAACCCAGGCGTTGACCTTACAGGCGTTACGGTTATAGACCCAGCTACTTATGAAAAGACGGGCGAATACGCTCAACTTTTATTTGATTTAAGAAAGGGCAAAATCAACAAGAAAACGGGTTTAGATGAATACCCAACTGTTGAAGATGCTAAAAATTACATATTAAAAGACTTTACTATGTACGGTGCGTTAATGCTTAAACTTGGTGACGTTGACGGTATGGTTTCCGGTGCTTGCCACTCTACTGCAAACACTTTAAGGCCAGGACTTCAAGTAATTAAAACAGCCCCAGGCGAAAAAATGGTTTCAGCATACTTTTTAATGATTGCTCCACCTTGTGGCAACAAATATTGTGAAGATGGTTGCTATATTTATGCAGACAGCGGTCTTGTTCAAAACCCAACAAGTGAAGAGCTTGCTTACATTGCTTTATCTTCAGCAAAGAGTGCAAAAGTTATTGCGGGTTTAGAACCAAGAATTGCATTCATTTCTCACTCAACAAAAGGTAGCGCAAAACACCCTGACGTAACAAAGGTTGTTGATGCAGTTAACTTCTTTAAAGAACTTGCCCCAGAATATAATGCTGACGGCGAACTTCAATTTGACGCTGCTATCGTTCCTGAAGTTGCTAAATCAAAAGCGCCTAATTCTACGGTTGCAGGCCACGCAAACGTTATGATTTTCCCTGACCTTGACACTGGTAACAGCAACTACAAAAACACTGAAAGATTAGGCGGTTTCCAAGCGGTTGGCCCTCTTTGCCAAGGCTTAGCAAAACCTATTAATGACTTATCACGCGGATGCGGTGTTGAAGATATAGTTGCAGCAGTTGCTATTACTGCTTTACAAACTCAAAATTAAGAATAAAAAGGAGTTACTATGAAAGTTTTAGTTATAAATGCAGGTAGTTCATCACTTAAATATCAACTTATTGATATGGAAACGGAAGGCGTTATTGCAAAAGGTCTTTGCGAACGTATTGGTATTGACAAATCCGTTTTAAAACATAAAGCAAACGGCAAAGAAACGGTTATTAACCAAGATATGCCAACTCACCAAGAAGCAATCAAACTCGTATTAGACGCGCTTGTTAGCAAAGAATACGGCGTTTTAAATTCAATGGATGAAATTAGTGCGGTAGGCCATAGAATAGTTCATAGTGGCGAAGTGTTCAGCGGTCCTATTTTAATGACTGATGAAAACATTGAAAAATGTTTATCACTTACTGAATTTGCTCCTCTTCACCAACCTGCAAATATTGCGGGCGTTAAAGCGTGCAAGCAAGTTATGCCTAACACTCCAATGGTTGGCGTATTTGATACAACTTTCCATAACACTATGCCTGAAGAAGCTTACATTTTTGGTATTCCATACGAAGCTTATGAAAACTACAAAATTAGAAGATACGGCTTCCACGGCACAAGCCATAGATTCGTTTCAAGCGAAGCTATTAAATACCTTGGTTTAGAAGGTAAAAACAGTAAAATTGTAACTTGCCACTTAGGCAACGGTTCTTCTATTAGCGCTGTTAAAGACGGTAAGTGTATGGATACAAGCATGAGCTTCACTCCACTTGGCGGTGTTCCAATGGGAACAAGATGTGGTGATTTGGACCCTGCTATCATTGAATTTTTAATGAAGAAGCTTGATTGTGATATTGCTAGCGCTATTAACTACTGCAATAAAAAGTCTGGCGTACTTGGTGTTTCAGGCGTTTCTAGCGACTTTAGAGATTTATCAGCAGCTTCAAGCGAAGGTAACCATAGGGCTCAATTAGCACTTGATATTTTTGCTTATAGCGTTAAAAAATACGTTGGTTCATATTCTGCCGTTATGGGTGGTATTGACTGCTTAGTATTTACTGCAGGCGTTGGCGAAAACGACAAGACTATTAGAAAAGAAGTTTGCAAAGATTTAGGTTATTTAGGCGTTGAAATTGATGAAGAGTTAAACGCTCAATCAAACAACGGTAAAATAAGAGATATTAGTAAAGCTGGTTCAAAAGTAAAAGTTTTAGTTATTCCTACAAACGAAGAACTTGTTATTGCAAGAGATACTTTAGCCGTTGCTTTTGCTAAATAAAAAGGTAAAAAAGGCAAAACAAATTGCTTTTATTCCTTTAATAAAGTTGACAAGTTAAAACAAATATTATATAATTTGTAAGCAATATAATGATAATTGATGTAAATAAATTAAAATACAGTGGTAAACTTGAAGCGGATTTTGCCTTTTTATATACGGCAAGCGAAAATTTACTTTTGGTTGACGACTCCGTTATTGACGGCCCAATAAGCGTAAGCGTTACAGTAGAACTTCACGACAGTAGCGTGTACGTTGACGGCACTGTCAGTTGCACTATTGTTGGTAGATGTGCAAGGTGTGTTGAACAAGCAGTTTATGAATTTTCAACCGATTTAAGCGTTAGGTACGTTTTAAACAATCCTGAAGAAAATGATTATTTGTATAAACGTGGTATTGTAGATTTAACAGATGCTGTTAATGAAAAAATTGTTACCGATGCACCAACTGTAATTTATTGTAAAGATAATTGCAAGGGCTTGTGCCCAAAATGTGGTTGCAATCTTAATTTAGAAGATTGTAATTGTAAGATTTAAAAGAGAGGTGTTTAAAAATGGCAGTTCCAAAGAGTAAAGTTTCCAAGTCAAGAGGCGCAAAAAGATTTGCAAGCAACTACAAAGTTAAAGTTCCAACTTTAGTTGAATGCCCACAATGCCACGCGCAAAAACAATCACATAGAGTTTGCGCTAAATGCGGTTACTATGACGGCAAGCAAGTTATTGTAATGGCTGAAAATAAAGACTAATTAAATCATAAAGCGAAGTTTAAATACTTCGCTTTATTTTTTTGCAAATTTCCGCAAAAAAATTAGCAAAACCCCTTGATTTTTAAATTTAATAGAGTTATAATGAATTAGCACTCTAAATGGTAGAGTGCTAAAATTGCAATTATTAAGGAGCTTAGTTATGAAAAAATTTAAAACAGAATCACAACGTGTGCTTGATTTAATGATTAACTCAATTTACACCAATAAAGAGATATTTTTAAGGGAACTTTTATCAAACTGTTCAGACGCTATTGATAAACTTTATTATAAGTCTTTAACAGACAATATTTCAGGTTTAACCCGCAATGATTTTTATATTGAAATTAAGCTAGACAAACAAAACCGCACTCTTACAATAAGCGATAACGGTATTGGTATGAGCGCAAGCGAGCTTGAAACTAACCTTGGAACTATTGCAAAATCCGGCTCTCTTGATTTTAAGGCGGATGAAAAGTTAAAAGAGCAAGATATAAACATAATAGGTCAATTCGGCGTTGGTTTTTACTCTGCGTTTATGGTTGCTAAAAAGGTGGAAGTATTGTCAAAAGCGTATGGCGCAAGCGAGGCAAGCGTTTGGGTTTCAAACGGTGCAAGCGGTTATGAAATTTTGCCTGCAACAAAAGAGTCAAACGGCACGCAAATTACCTTATATTTAAAAGAGAATACTGAAAGTGATAATTTTGATACTTATTTAGAAGAATACACCATTAGAAACCTTGTTAAAAAGTATAGTGATTATATAAGATATCCGATTAAAGCGGAAGTTACAAAATATAAGCAAAACGAAGAAAAGAAGCAAGAAGAATACAAAGAAACTGAAGTTTTAAACTCAATGACGCCTATCTGGAAAAAGGCTAAAAGCGAGGTTAAAAAAGAAGAGTACGATGCGTTCTATAAAGAAACTTTTTACGATAATGAAGAACCTATTAAAACTATTCATATGTCGGTTGAAGGCGCAGTTGACTTTAAAGCGCTTTTGTTTATTCCTAAAAACGCGCCTTATAATTATTACTCAAAAAACTATGAAAAAGGGCTTAAACTTTATACTAACGGCGTAATGATTATGGAAAAGTGTTCTGACCTTTTAGGCGACCATTTTAGTTTTGTTAAAGGTTTGGTTGATAGTGAAGTTACGCTTAATATTTCTCGTGAAGCGGTGCAACAAACACGCCAAATTAAAGCCATTGCAAATAGCATAGAAAAAAAGGTTAAGAGCGAACTTTTAGACCTTTTAAAAAATGACAGGGCAAGTTATGAAGAATTCTTTAAAGCGTTTGGGCTTCAATTAAAGTTTGGCGTTTACCAAAGTTTTGGTATGAATAAAGAACTTTTACAAGACCTTTTAATGTTCTATTCTTTAAAAGAGGAAAAACTTATTACGCTTAAAGAATACGTTGAAAGCGCAAGTGGGAAAAATATCTACTACGTTTGCGGTAAAACTGAAAGCGCGGTTAAAAACTTGCCACAAGCCGAAAACTTACTTGAAAGCGGGGCTGACGTGTTGCTTTTAAGTGACGACGTTGACGAGTTTGCCTTAAAGTTTATTGGCGAATACGATAAAAAGCAATTTAAAAACGTTACCGATATTGCAAGCGAAAGCGTTGACGAAGCAGTAACCGAAGAAGATAAGGCGGTAATTAGTGCAATAAAAGAAGTTTTAGGCGATAAAGTAACTAAAGTTAAAGGCACAACAAAACTCAAAAACCACGCGGTTTGCTTATCAAGCGAAGGCGAAGTATCACTTGAAATGGAAAAGGTTTTAAGTTTAAACGCTAGCCAAAATCAAGTTAAGGCAAACAAGGTTTTAGAAGTAAATTTAGTTCACCCACTTTTTGCTAAGTTAAAGAATTTAGAAAAGAGCAGTGAAGATTTTAATAAATTATGTAACGTAATTTATTCACAAGCGCTTTTAATTGCAGGCTTACAAGTTGACAATTTAAGCGAAACGGTAGATACTATTTTTGATTTAATTTCAAAGTAAAATAAAAAAAATGCTCGGCAAAAGCCGAGCATTTATTATTTAGTTTTCAACTACTAATTCGCCTTGTAAAAATACGCTTTTTACGTTTATATCCTTATCAATTAAAATAAGGTCCGCAACTTTTCCTTTTTTAATAGAGCCGTAATTTTTACTAATGCCAATAAGTTTTGCAGGGTTAAGCGTTGCAAATCTAATTGCTTCGTAAAGTTTTACGCCCGTGTGCTTTATCATATTTCTACAAGCATTGTCAAGCGTAAGGTGACTACCTGCAAGCAAGCCGTTTGAATCGTAGTTAAGGTCAGTGCCGTATAAAACGCCTTTTGTAATATCGTTTTTATAATCGCCTGTTTTTGGGTAACTGTCAGTTATAAGAATAATTTTTTTTGTGCCTTTTGCCTTAATTACCGCGCGTATTGTATAAGGCGCTAAATGTACGCCCGTTTCATCGCAAATAATTTCAGCATAAATATCATCGGTTGCCAAAGTAAAATCATCGCAACCTGCGCCGTTTCTAACTTGGTTAATTTTTGGTGCAGTACCGCTATCGCCGTGGTGCGTTTGAACTTTTACGCCTAACGGAGCAACTTTTTCGCAGTCTTCCGCCGTAGCACAAGAGTGTCCAAAAGCAAAAATCGCCTTTTTATTTACGCTTTTAACGTAGCGCATAAACTCTTCAATATTCTTTCTTGCAGGGTCTATAGCCCAAATTTTAACAAAGCTTGCAAGCTTATCAACAAGTTCTTTGTATTTACAAAGTTCAATGTCGCCGTTCCATTTAAAAAGTTCTTGGTTGCTACCCATAGCCATCATATAAGGGCCTTCCATATATAAGCCCTTAATTATGCGCCCAACCCCTTTTTTAGAAAACTCTTTTAACTTTTTAGCACCGTCAATCATTTCTTTTGCGGTAAGAGTTTGATAAAAAGTAGGCAAAACGGAAGTTTGACCGTGCTTTAAAAAGTGGTTACAGCAACCTTCGGGGTCTTGAGTAAAAAAACTTTCTTGTGAGCCGTGGTTGTGAATATCAATCAAGCCGGGTGCAAGGTAAAGCCCTTTACCGTCTAAAACCTCGGCATTAGTAGGAATAGCGTAGCCGTTCCTTTTATTAACGTCAATAATTTTGCCGTTTTCAATTAAAACTATTCCGTCATAAAGTATTCCATTTTCCAAAATGACGTTAGTATTAGTTATAACTTTCATTTTTCACCAATTAAATTTTAAAGTTCGCTGTTTTTAATACCACAATGCCAACTCTTAAACGGTTTAGCAATTGCTTCAGAAACGTAGCAAGTGCCTTTGCCAAGTCTAAGAATAGAAGCAGGGCATTCCATAGAAATTGGTCCGTATAATTCCAAGCGTGAAATCATTCTTTGCCAAGAACTTCCGTCAGGGTTTACAAAGTTGTGAACTTCACACCTTTCTTTAGCGTGAACAACGTCGTATGGTCCAATAGTTGCTGCTTTAGGTGGAACTGCCCAAACGTCACCCGATGCACCCATAGGTCCAAAGAGTGAGTTTTCACAAATAGTTAAAGGCACTTCTGAAACAATGCCAGACTTAATGTTTAAAAATTCTTCCATAGTTTTAGCGGAAAATCTATCACTTCTTGGGTCAATAAACGCCGTGTGTCCTGGCCAACCTGTTGCGGTATATAAACAGTCCGCACCGCCTAAATCTTCAATCATTCTTGAATATACGCCGTCTTTAGCATTGTCGTTATTAAAAGTATGCCATTGAGATACGGGAGGGCGTAAATCTTCACGAATATTTTTATAAAAATGGTTCATAAACGAATAGCCAAGGCCTGCGCCGTAAGTAAGCGGAGCAACGTTGCCGTCTTCATCGGCCCATTCGTCCATAGCAAAAGCGTCAACGTTTCTTGCGCTAATGTTAAACTTGTTAAGCATTTCCGCAACGGCGGAGTATGCGCCCGGCCATTGGTTAGGGCAAATAATAGTTAAGTGCTTATCAAGCCTATCGCTTTCTTCAATGCGGTGGAAAAGGTCCATAACCATACATAAGGTTGGGTCTAAAACCACTTTTACGCTATAGCCGTTTTCATTAGTGTATTCCATATCTTCACGCTTAATATTTCTAATGCGTTCAAGTTCTTCAAGTGGAAGATTGCTATGTGGCAAAAAACTTGCCGGTTTAAATTTAAATTCATCGTAAAGTCCCATAATTTTCTCCTTTATATTTTAAATTTTGATTATATTTAGTAAATTTTTTATCGTATATTTTCGCGTTTTCTAAATTTGGAGTAACTATTTTGCCGTCAAACTCAAATTTAGCATAGTTGCCACTAAAACCTTTTTTAGCAACCGAGTATGCACCAAAGCAACAGCCGTCGGCATTTTTAGAAAGATATAGAGGCTTATTTAAAACGTCGCTTAAAATAGCCATCCAAACGTCGCTACGCGTAGCACCGCCTGTAACTATAACGTTTCCTATATTAAACCCTTTTTCCAAAAAGATATTGTAAATTTGCTTAATTTCAAACGCAACGCCTTCCATTGTTGCCTTAAAAACGTCTCCTTTACTATGTTTAAAGGTTGCGCCTTCAACCGAATAGGTCAAATTGTTTTTGCCACGGTAACTACCATTGCCGGAAATAAAAGGATAAACAAGCAAATTTTCATCAATTTTGCAATTCTTTGCAAGTTCGTCCATTTCCTTATAATCAATATTATAATTATTTTTAGTCCACTCTAAAACCGTGCCTGAACTGATAGCGGAAATAAAGTAAGCGTAACCTCCGTCAGGGTGTTTTCTAATAAAGAAAGGACCGCATTTTTTATCTTTGTTTCTAATAAAAGCAACCCAAGTTGTGCCGGTGGAAATTATAAGGTCGTTTTCATTAAAATAAGTGTTGGCTAAACTTGCTGCAAACTGATCGTGAAGACCAGCATAAACGTTAACTTCGCCTTTAATTCCAGTATCCGTTAAAAATTTGCTATTTGCTTTTCCTACAAAATCGCCCGCAGTTACTATTTTTGCAAGATTTGAAGTGGTAAGCGATATAATAGAAAGTAAATCATTATTCCATACAAGGTTTTTGTTATCAAAAACGTCCATCATACTTGCGCTCGTAGTATCTATAACCGCATTGCCGGTAAGTAGATAATAGATATAGTCGGAAGTAGATAGAATAAGTTTAGTTTGATTAAAAATTTGAGGTTCGTGTTTTTTAACCCATAATATTTTTGATATTGCGGACGCGCCGTGCGTATATTCTCCCGTTATTTTATAAACCTTTTCGTTTATTTCGTTTGCTTCAACTTCCGCGCGTTTGTCAAGCCAAGTTATAGCGTTGGTTAACGGGATGAGATTATTGTTATTGTCAACGTCACAAAAAACGAAACTTCCGCCTTGTGAAGATACGGAAAGGGCGGTTATTTGTCCGTCAAAACCGCAAACGGCAAGTTTTACTGATTCTACTACCGCGTCATACCAGTCGTTTGGGGATTGTTCGTAAAAATTCTCACACGGGGTGATAAGGTCGTAACCTTTATATCCTTTGCCTAAAACTTTGCCGTTTTGGTCAAACAGTAGCGTTTTAGTTCCCGTAGTGCCTAAATCAATTCCTAAATAATATTTCATATATTAGAATTTAACTCCGTATAAGTTTTTGGCATTGTTGCACATAACGTCTTCAATTTCGCTTTTTGTAAAAGAAAGCGTTTTAGCACAGTCAATAAAACCGCGCACAATTTCGTAGGTGAAGTTAGTAACGTTTTTCTCGTCCGTTTCACGCATATGTTCTGCACCATTTAAGTCGCCGTAAAGCCCGCGCGGAACAACGTTTATATAGTATCCGTCTTCACTAATTCTATACATACGCATTTTTGCAATAGGCAAGTCCGTGCCAAACATTACGCGCTTTGTTCCAACCGCTTCAATACATTTAGCCGTTGCGTACGAAAGCGTGTTTGCACAAAAGTCAAACATCATATTTTTTGTGTGTTTTAGCGTGTCAAAAGCGTTGCCTAAATCTTCAGGGGCGTACGCTCTACCAATGTGAGCAACAATAAGGCGAACGTTTGGATATTTTTCTTCAATTTCCATAAGCGTTTTAACGTTGTCTTCATTTTTAAGCCTATCGGGTTTAGAAATGTGTAAAACAACTTTCCAACCGTACTTATTTGCAACTTCTAAATGCGCTTTTGGCAAAAAGTCGTAAATAGCGGCGTGGTCTTTATTTATAACGCTTTGGTTATTGCAGTATGGCTTTAAACCTTGAAAACCGCCTTTAATAACTTGCTCTTCTAAAAATTCCGCCGTCATATCAGCGTGCGTGCAGTAAAGAGCAGGGTAGTTATATTCTTTAGCAACTTTGCTAACGTATGCGTTAACGCTATCAAGTTTGCAAGATGGCATACCGAATATTACGGGAATTACTTTATTATTAGGGAATAAATCTTTATAAGTTTTATTGATATCTTCAATAGAATTGTCAACCGCAACTCTATGTGGCCAGTAAACTTTTTCACTAGGTTTTTTAGGGTAGCAGTCTTCAAGCCTATAAACGTGCGCGTGGCTATCTATTATATTTTTAGGTAAAAAACTTTCAAGTTCTTCTTTGTAAACTTTTTTATCGTATTCAGTAAGGTTAAAGCCAAACATAATACACCTCGTTTATCTTTTTTATTTATTGTAGCAAAAACAATTTTAATAGTCAAGGGGTAAATGAGCGTTTCGCTCAATTTTTTGCAAGTCTAAAATTAATTCCCAAGCGTAAAAATTGGTTTTTTGCATCTTCGCTTAACTTTTCATTAGAAATTAAAAGCGAAATATTGTCGCCTTTAGAAAAAGTTATAGACGCACTTTTAGCGTATTTATGAAAGTCCATTAAAATTATTGCGTTTGTTGAACGTTCTATTGCACTTTCGCAAATTTTGGCAGATTCAAAGTCCGTAGTGGTAAAACCGGAGTTTAAGCTAAACCCGTCCGTACCCAAAAAGCACTTGTCAAAATGGTAGTCTTTCATAGCCTTTTCCGTCATATAACCGCAAAAATCTTTGCGGTGAGGGCGGTACGTTCCACCAATTAAACAAACTTCCGCAAGGTCGTTTAAAACGTTAATAATCATATAAGAATTAGTAAAAACCTTAACGTTTTCTAACTTATTTTGCCTTAAAGCCTCTGCAAGTGCCATACTAAATATGCAAATTGTTGTGCCGGAGTCTAAAAATAGTACGTCGCCGTTCTTAACAAGTTTAACGGCTTCTTCCGCAATTTGCTTCTTTTCCTTAACGTAAAGTTCGTTGCTTGCTTCGTAGCGGTAAAAATTATACGAACTATCAGGCAAACTAATTTTTCCGTGTGAGCGTATTCCCACGCCCTTTTCTTCCATACGCGCAAAAATGCGCCTTGCAGTTGCTTCGCTAACGCAAAGTTTGTCCATAGCGTCTTTAATAGTAATAAAGCCGTTTAATTGTAGCTCTTTAATTAAAATAAGTTCACTTGCTTGCGTCTTTTTAGGTGCTTTCATTACAAATACCCCCAAGTTTATGTATGTATTGTAACACAAACCGCTCATTTTGTCAATAAAAACGCTCAATTTTATAAATATCACTCAAATTGTTGACAAAGGGCAAGTATCTTATTATGATAATATTATAAGTGGAGGCATTATGAAAAAAATAAGAACACCGTTTTTTGAGATAGGCACTAAAAACTACATTTACGGCGATGACGTGTTAAATTTAGCTGTTGAAGCAGATAGGCTTGCCGAGAAATATGATATTGACGTGTTATTTACAACGCCTTACGCAGATATTAGGCGCGTTGCAGAAAATACTAAAAACCTTATAATTATTGCACCTTATATGGATACGATTTATCCGGGGCGCGGTATGGCGTGCGTTCTTCCTGAAAGTTTAAAGGCTGCAGGTGCACACGGCGTTGTTGTAAACCATTGTGAAAAACCAATGAGCTTACCTCAAATTAAAGATACTATTAAAAGGGCAAGGGAACTCGACTTTTTAGTTTTTGCTTGTGCAGACACTACTGCCGAAGCCGAGGCTTTAGCACATTTAAAACCAGACATTATTAACCCAGAGCCAAGCGAACTTATCGGCGGAGGGGACGGTAAGGTTAGTGATATGAGTTTTGTTCAAAGAACTATTGACGCTATTAAAAAAATAGATAGCACTATTTACGTTGAACAAGCGGCGGGTATTACTACTGGCAAACAAGTTTATGACTTTATTATGGCAGGTAGCGAAGGTGCAGGTGCGGCAAGCGGTATAGTAAACGCAAAAGAGCCGTTTAAGGTTATGGAAGAAATGATTAAGGCGACACGCCAAGCGGCAGACGATTTAAAGAAAGGAGCAAAATAATATGATTTTTAAAAGAAAAATTTCACTTCAATCAAATGATAAAACCGTTACTTTTCATGACGTTACAAGTCAAGTAAAAGAAGCCGTTAAAGAAAGCAAAATTCAAAACGGCATTGTTGTAGTGTATTCACATCACACAACTTGCTCCGTTATTACGCAAGAATGTGCTTTTGATATGTCTATGACGGGGCTTGAAACACTCCAACAAGACCTTGTTGACGTTATGGAAAAATTATGCCCAACTTGTAGGAGAGAAGGCATTTATCTTCACCCAGGCCCAAAGGCGCTTAAGTTTGCTGAAGAACACGGCGAAGATGCGCGTGGTTGCCACAATACCGAAGCACATCTTATATCTTCTATTATTGGTAGAAGCGTTACTGCCGTTATTGATGACGGCGTTATTGACCTTGGCGAATTTGGATTTATTCACTTTATTGATTGGGATAAAACGCGCGGTAGAAGTAGAACCGTTCAAATTATGGTTATCGGCGAATAATTGAAAAAACAATTAAAGGCTTGGCAGTTACTGCCAAGCCTTTTTGATTTTAATCTATAATTCCTACTAAATAATCAATGCTAACCTCAAAAAATTTTGCAAGTTCAATTAGGTTAGACATTTTAGGTTCTCTCAAATCATTTTCCCACAAACTTATAATGCCTTTGCTAACGTTTATTGCTTTTGATAGTTCTATTTGTCCAACGCTCTTTTCCGCGCGCAATTCTTTTAAGCGTTCACTAAATTTATACATTTTAACTTTCCTAATTTGTAGTTGCTTGTATTTAATAGCCCGCATGGTTTTGCAACTTTTTAAGTTAATTTACAATTGATTACGTTTAATTTTCAACTGTGTATATTTAGATTATCTCACAATTGTAAGAAAAATACTTGACTTCTTACAAAAGTAAGAGTATAATTTTAACAACTTACAATTCTAGGAGGATTTTTTATGAAAGATAAGGGCTTTGTAATATTTCTTGTTGTTTTAGCGCTTATATTTTTAGGTGGGTGTTTTTCATGTGGAAGTTGTGGTGAATCTGATGGAACCTGCGACCATGCTGGTTGCAGTAAAAAAGCAACAACGTCTTTTGGAGGCGAATTGGAACTTTGTCTTGAACATTATATTGAGTGGTCAAGCCGTGCAACAAAATAAATTGATTTATATGACAAAAAAAAGACTAACGAAAATCATCGTTAGTCTTTTTGTTTTATTTAATTAGAATAATTTTTTTGCTGTTTCGTAAACGTTTTGGCTAGTGATGCCGTAAAGTTCAAATACTTGTTTAGCAGGGCCTGAAAGACCAAACTTATCAATACCAATAACAGCGCCGTCAATACCAGCGTATTTATACCAGCTGTATGAAGAACCTGCTTCTACACAAACTCTCTTTCTAACGCTTGTAGGAATAACGCTTTCTTTATATGATTTGCTTTGTTTTTCAAAAAGTTCCATACAAGGCATTGATACAACGCGCGCGTCAATACCGTCTTGTTTAAGCATTTCTTTAGCGTTCATACAGCATTCAACTTCTGAACCGCTTGCAATTAAGATAACGTCTGGTGTTTTCTTTTCGCTATCGCTTAAAATGTAAGCGCCTTTAAGTGCGTTTTTGCCTGTGCCATCGTAAGATTTTAAAGTTTGTCTTGTCAAAATAATTGAAGTAGGGCCTTGTTCGTTAACAGCTGCAAGGTAAGCCGCTGCAGTTTCTCTACCATCGCAAGGACGGAACACTTTCATATTTGGAATTGAACGAAGTGAAATAAGTTGTTCAACAGGTTGGTGTGTAGGACCGTCTTCACCAACGCCAATAGAGTCGTGCGTTAAAACGTAGATAACGTTTAAGTTCATAAGTGCAGAAAGTCTTATAGCGTTTTTCATATAATCTGCAAATACAAAGAACGTAGAGCAGAATGGAGTAATACCGCCGTGAACTGCAAGACCGTTACAGATAGCGCTCATTGCGTGTTCTCTAATACCAAAGTGTAAGTTTTTGCCAGCCCTATTTTCAGGAGAGTAGTCGCCAAGACCTTTAAGGTAAGTTTTAGTAGATGGGTTAAGGTCAGCCGAGCCACCAAAGAGAGATGGAACGTTTTTAGCAAGTTTGTTAATAACAATACCGCCAAGGTTTCTTGTAGCATCGTCTTTTTCAAATTCAAATAAACTTGCATCGTCAACCTTTGCAACTTTACCGCTCATAACTTCAAGGAATTGTTTAGCAAGTTCAGGGTATTGTTTAGAATATTCGCTAAACATTTTCTTCCAAGCCTTTTCAGCGCGTTTACCGCGGTTGATAGCTTTTTTAGTGTGAGCGTAAACTTCGCTTGGAACTTCAAACGGAGCATAGTTATAATCTAAGTTCTTTCTAAGAATAGCGGCGTTTTCCGCACCGAGAGGAGCGCCGTGAGTATCTGCAGAACCTGCGTTTGGAGCACCGTAACCAATAGTTGTGTGGCATACGATAAGTGAAGGTTTATTCTTTTCAAGTTTAGCTTTTTTAATTGCTTTAGTTACTGCGTTAACGTCATTACCGTCTTTAACGTCAATAACTTGCCAGCCTTGTGCCAAGTGGCGTTTAGCAACGTCTTCAGTAAAGGCGTTACCAGTGTTACCTTCAATAGTAATATTGTTGCTATCGTAAATAACGATAAGTTTACCAAGTTTTAAAGTTCCTGCAAGAGAAGCGCTTTCGTATTCGATACCTTCCATCATACAACCGTCACCACAAAGTGCGTAAGTGTAGTGGTCAACAACGTCAAAGCCTTCTTTATTATAAATAGAAGCAAGGTGGCTTTCCGCAATAGCCATACCAACTGCGTTAGCAATACCTTGGCCAAGAGGGCCTGTTGAAGTTTCAACGCCGTGAGTGTGGCCGTATTCAGGGTGGCCTGGCGTTTTAGAGCCTAATTGACGGAAATTTTTAATATCATCTATGCTCATTTTAAAACCATATAAATGTAAGAGAGCGTAGTTGAGCATTGAGCCGTGGCCTGCAGATAAAACAAATCTATCGCGGTTAGGGAACTTGCTGTCACTAGGGTTAAAAGTTAAAACGTTTTGCCATAAAGCATAGCCCATTGGCGCAGCGCCTAAAGCAATGCCAGGGTGGCCAGACTTAGCTTTATCAATAGCGTCAACAGAAAGTAAACGAATTGCGTTTATTGTTAATTGAGAGTGGTCCATAAAAAACTCCTTAAATAAATTTTTATTTTATATATTGTAGCACACTTTTTTAACAAAATAAAGCATAAAAATGCAAAAAAATAAAAAATAAATAAAATTTTAGGCGTGTATCGCTAAAGTTTACGCTTCAATCAAACAAAACGCTTTACTTTTACAAAAGTTATAAGTATAATATATTTACATTTCACATATTATTTTATTTAACGGAGAAATAAAAATGGCAAAAGGCAATCAATTTGTTAAAGAAATTGCAGATATAGAACAAGATTTTCCACAATGGTACACAGACGTTATTTTAAAAACTCAACTTGTTGACTATGGTCCGGTTAAGGGCACTATGGTAATTAGACCTTACGGCTATGCTATTTGGGAAAATATTCAAAGCGAGCTTAATAAAAGGTTTAAAAAAGCTGGCGCAAAAAACGCTTATTTTCCACTTTTAATTCCTGAAAGTTATTTAAAAAAGGAAGCCGAGCACGTTGAGGGGTTTGCGCCAGAAGTTGCGGTAGTTACTCACGCTGGCGGAGCTAAACTTCAAGAGCCGTTAATTATTAGACCAACAAGCGAAACTATCATTTGCGATATGTACGCAAAGTGGATGGAAAGCTATCGTGATTTGCCTATCATTATTAACCAATGGGCAAACGTTATGCGTTGGGAAAAGACTACTCGTCCATTTTTAAGAACGAGCGAGTTTTTATGGCAAGAAGGCCACACCGTTCACGCAAGCCATGAAGAAGCGGAAGAAAAGACGCAAGAAATGCTTAACGTTTATAAAGATTTTGCGGAAAATTGCTTAGCAATACCTGTTTTAACTGGTAGAAAAACTGACAAAGAAAAATTTGCTGGTGCGGTGGCTACTTACGGTATGGAAGCAATGATGCTTGACGGTAAGAGTTTACAAGCCGGCACTTCACACTATTTAGGTCAAAACTTTGCAAAATCATTTAATATGAAGTTCCTTGATAAAGACGGGGCTTTAAAATACGGCTACTCTACTTCTTGGGGCGTTTCAACAAGGCTTATAGGTGCGTTAATTATGGCACACGGCGACCAAAGGGGTTTAGTAATTCCACCTGTTGTTGCGCCAATTCAAGTTGTAATAATTCCTGTATGTATGCATAAAGAAGGCGTTTTAGAAAAAGCGCAAGAACTTTGCAATATGTTTGAAGATGCAGGCTTAAGAGTTGAACTTGACAAGCGTGACGCTACGCCTGGTTGGAAGTTTAACGAGTGGGAAATGAAAGGTGTTCCTGTTAGAATTGAAGTTGGCCCACGCGATATTGAAAACGGCAAAATGATGGTAATGCGTAGAGATACTCTTGTTAAACAAGAGTACGCTTTAGGTGACGTTGACGGTATTAAAGAATTGCTTGACGTTGTTCAAAAGGAAATGCTTACAAAATCAAGAGAAAGGCGCGATGCTAAAATTAAATGGGCAAGCAACTTGGAAGAAATTTTAGAAGCGGTTGAAACTAAGAACTTTGTTAAAGCGCCATGGTGTGGCGATAGAGCGTGTGAAGATGCTATTAAAGAATTCTCACAAGCGTCTGCAAGAATAATTAGTGAAGATTGTGCCGATAATAAAAATTGCGCAGTATGCGGTAAAAAAGCTCAAAAAATAGTTGTTTTTGCTAGAGCTTATTAAAAAAGGTGAAAAATGTTAGAAACAATGTTGATGGAACTTGCTAGTACAGACTATACGATTGCTTATCTAGTGGGAGAAATTATTGGAATATTATTTACAATTGTTTGCTTTGTGTTTAAAGGTTTGGCTATACGTTATATGGCAAAGCAAAACGGCTTAAAAAAATTATGGCTTTCTTTTGTGCCTTTTGCTAACTTTTATTTACTTGGCAAAGTTTTAGGCAAAGCTATAGTTTGGGGCAAGCCTATTAAAAATGTTGGCTTATGGGTGGCAATTATATCGGGTGTACAATTCGTTTTAAATACCTTATTAAGTCTTGGAAATATCAGTTACTATCTTGAAAGTTTTGGTTACACAGTAGAATACACTTCAAAATTTGTTGAAAATTGGGCAAACGGCGAGGGTTGGCTTTATACTATTGTTAGCTTTTTAAGTATGGGCGTTGATATTGTTTATATTTTCTTCTACGTAAGCCTTGTATTCTTAACGTTTAGAAAGTACAATCCACAAAGGGCGTTTGCTTATGCCATAATTTCTATTTTCCTAGATAATATTTTTGGCATATTACTTTTTGTTTCAAGAAAAAACAAGCCATTTAGTTATGAAGACTATTTGCGCGCACAACAACGCTCTTATTATGGTGGCGGTTATTACGTTTATAGGCCAGATAATACTCAAGCGCCAAACAGTGGCGAAGCACCTAAACAACCTGAAGACCCGTTCCCTGAATTTGAGAATAAAGACGACAACAATAGCGATAATTTTTTTAATTAAAGAATAGAATAGTTATGGAAGAAATCATATCTGCAATAGCCACAGCAAACGGTGTTGGTGGTGTTGCAATAATAAGAATTAGCGGAAGCGGTGCGCTTGAACTTGCAAGCAAAATGTTTACTCCGCTTTCTAAAAACGTACAAGTTAATAATTTTGAGCCGTATAAAATGTACGTTGGCGAAATTGACGGCGGTAACTTTACCGATTTTGGAATGGCCGTTTATTTTAAAGCGCCAAAAAGTTACACTGGCGAAGATATGGTTGAATTTCACTGTCACGGCGGTTTAGCTATTACAAGGGGTATTTTAAAAAGAACTTTTGCTTTAGGCGCTGTGCCTGCAACTCGCGGTGAGTTTACAAAGCGCGCGTTTGTAAACGGCAAGCTTTCACTTGACGGAGCAGAGGGCTTAATTTCTATGATAAACGGCGAAAGCGTTGCAAGTGTTAAAGCTGGCTATAATTTATATAGAGAAAAGTTAAATGCTAAAATTCTTCAACTTCAAGATGATTTAACTTACTGTTTAGCAAGCATTGATGCAGATATTGATTATCCGGAAGAAGACTTGCAAGCAACCGCTATAGAAGACGTTGAAAGGGCGCTTACAAAAACGCTAAACGAAGTTGACGCGCTAATTAAAAAGTGTGACGGCGGTGCAAAAATTAAAAACGGCGTAAAAGTTGCTATTGTAGGAAAGCCTAATACGGGCAAATCTTCAATACTCAATATGCTACTCAACTATGATAAAGCCATAGTTTCTTCCGTTGCAGGTACAACGCGTGATATTGTTGAAGGCGAACTTGAAATTAACGGCATTAGTTTTTATTTTTACGACACGGCAGGCATACGCTCTACAAGTGATGAAATTGAAAAACTTGGCATAGAAAAATCTTCTAAAATCTTAAAGAGTGCAGACGTTGCTTTAGTTGTTTTTGACGGCGCTAATTTAGATAAAGAAGATGAAGAAATTTTAAGCGAAGTTAAAACTGCTGAAGTTATAAAAGTTTATAATAAATTGGACCTTCACGGCGCTAAATTTGACGGCGGTTTAAACATTTCCGCAAAAACGGGTGACGGTTTAGAAGAATTAAAAGAGGCGTTATTCAATTCCGCTTTTAAAGAGGGCATTGATTTAAACGGCGAATTTATTACTGAAGAAAGGCATTTTAACGCATTAAACAAGGCTAAAAAGCATACGCTAGAAGCGCTTGCTAACCTTAATTTAGTTCCACTTGACTTGGTTGCGGAAGATATTAAGTTAGTGTGGGATAGTTTAGGCGAAATTACAGGCAAAACTGCAAGTGAAGAAATTATTGACGAAATCTTTAAAAAGTTTTGCGTTGGCAAATAAAAAACACCGCTTTTTATTAGCGGTTATAAGCGGATATGGCGGAACTGGCAGACGCGCAGGACTTAGAATCCTGTGGGAGACCGTGCAGGTTCAAATCCTGTTATCCGCACCAAAAAAACGCACCCCAATTTTAGGGGTGCTTTTTTTGTGCGGTAAGTAGGAAGCGAGCCGTGGTTCGTGGTTATTGCCGAGGGGTTCCCCTTTAGGGGTTTCGGCAAATTCCTGTTATCCGCACCAAAAAAAGACTGTAATTTTGATGCAAAATTGCAGTCTTTTTTAACTAAATCCGCCTGCGTCGGAATAAATCCTTTTCGTGGATGAAATCGCTACGCGATGAAATCTTGCTTCGCAAGGTTAAAGAGAGGCGGATTTGATTTCATCTTAAGTTTACTTAAGATTTCATCTAAGCGATGCTTAGATTTCATCCTGCAAAGCAGGATTTCATTAAATTTATTAGCTTAAAAGTAGGTTTGCAGGGATAATTTTTGTCCTTGCAAGCTTTTTTTGTGATAAACAGGAATTGAACCGGGGTACGTGGTTCAATCGCTCGCCGTTTTCTACATAGAATAAACTAATCCGCGTAGAAAATTTATAAAAAATTCATAAGATTCTTATTAATAGTAATTTTTTAGCATCGGTTTTCGGGTACAGATATAAATATGATTGACTTTTTTATATAAAGTATTTAAAATAGTTCCATAGATTAGAATAATCTATGGTAAAAAGCACAATCAAAAATACATTTTATGCTTGGAGGTTTTATCAATGAGGAAAAGTCGCTTTTTATTAAGTATTGTATGCTTAATGACGTTTGCACTAAGCATGCTTTCACTTACTGCTTGCAGTGAAAATGAGTCACCGCACACGCACGTTTACGACAAACAAATAGTAAACGATACTTTTAAGGCAAGTGATGCAACATGCGAAGATAAAGCAGAATATTATTTTTCTTGCTCTTGTGGAGAAAAGGGAACGAAAACGTTTGAAAACGGCTCTGCCCTTGGTCACACTTATGGCTCTTGGGTTTCAATCGGTAACGGTCAGCATAAAAAAACTTGTGCTAATGATAATAGTCATACCATAATCGCAACTTGTTCTGGTGGAACGGCAATCTGCACGGAAAAAGCAGTTTGTGACAATTGTGGAATTGAGTATGGCACAACAACACCACACAGTTATACTATACTTAAACAATCAGCAACACAACACTGGAATGAATGTACTTGCGGAGATAAAATCAATGTAGAAAACCACAACCCTGGTGTAGAAGCAACTGAAACAACCGATCAAAAGTGCACGGAATGTGGTTACGTTATAACCCCAGCATTAGGTCACGTACATACATTGCACTTAACAAAGGTAGATGCGAAGCCACAATCTTGTACGGAAGAGGGTAATATTGAATATTACACTTGTTCTTGTGGTAGGTGGTTTACAAATGATACTGCAACTACTGAAATAACTGATAAAGAAAGTGTTGTAATTGGAAAAGATAACCACATTTATACAATACTAAAACAATCTGCAACGCAACACTGGTATGAGTGTACTTGTGGTGCTTATGAAATAAAAGAAAATCATAAACCTGGGGCAGAGGCAACTGACACAACTGATCAAATATGCACGGAATGTAATTATGTCATAACCCCAGCATTAGGTCACGTACATACATTGCACTTAACAAAGGTAGATGCAAAGGCCCAATCTTGCACTGAAGAAGGAAACATCGAATACTACACTTGTTCTTGTGGTAAGTGGTTTACTAATAATACGGCAATAACTGAAATTATTGATAAAACGAGTGTTGTAATTGCAAAAGATGCTCACAAATATGAAACGTTAAAGAAAACTGCTACTGAACATTGGTGGGAGTGCTCTTGTGGTGACAAAGATGGTTTAGAAGGACATCACGGAGGAAACGCAACTTGTACTGAAAAAGCAGTTTGTGACGATTGTGGAATTGAGTATGGTTCAAAAAAATCGCATAGTTATACCATACTTAAACAATCTACAACCCAACACTGGTACGAATGTACTTGTGGTGCTTATGAAATAAAAGAAAATCATAAAGGCGGCACTGCTACTTGTACGCAAAAAGCAAAATGTTCTGTATGTTCAACCGAATATGGTGAAGCAAATGGTCATGATTATAATGCTGCTATAACAGCACCTACGTGTACGGAACAAGGTTATACCACATACACTTGTCATTGTAACGATAGTTATATTGCGAATTATGTTGGCAAACTAAGTCACATTCTTACTCACCACGAACAAATTGCAGCAGATTGTTCAACAGATGGAAGCATTGAATATTGGTCTTGTTCAAGTTGCGGTAATAATTTTTCTGATTCACAAGGCGAAACTATTGTTAATAATGTTGTTATTCAAGCTAAACACATTGTGTCATATTATGAAAGTATCAACGATGCTAATTATGAGTGGGATAAAAACGAGAACGTTATCGTTTCTACGAATAAAGGACATAATTCATCTTCTACTTATACGATTAAAGCATTATGTGATTTTACTTTTGTTTTTAAACACAAAACTTCATCTGAAAGCAACTATGATAAGTTAATTGTAAAACTTAATTCTACACAGATATTGGTTTCATCTGGTATAAAATCAACTTGGACTGAAGTTGAGCAAGAATTGAAAACTGGTGATGTTTTAATATTTACATACTCGAAAGATGGAAGCCAATCAAGTGGTGAAGATTGTGCTTACATAGAAATCTTAGTGGCAGAAGGATATGATTGTACAGATATATCTCAAATCCAACCTCTTTGTGAAACGGATATTTATTGTACGGCATGTAATACACTTTTAGTTGAGCATGTTGGTCATGATTATGTAAATCACAACGCCCAAGAGCCTACATGTACGGAAGTAGGTTGGGAAATGTATACAAGTTGTAGCAGATGTGATTATACTACGTATGTTGAAATTAAAGCAACAGGTCATACCTATGGAGAATGGGTAACAGACATAGCACCTACTTGCACCGAGTCAGGAACAAAACATAGGGATTGCACTGTTTGTGATTACGTTTCAACTGGAACGATTTCTTCAACAGGACATACTTATGGCGAATGGATAACAGATATAGCACCTACTTGCACCGAGTCAGGAACAAAACATAGAGATTGTACTGCTTGCGATTACGTTGCAACAGGAACAGTTTCTTCAACAGGACATACTTATGAAGATTGGGTAATTGATATAGATAGTACCTGTTCTTCTTTTGGTAAACAACACAAAACTTGTTCTGTTTGTGATTATGATTATGAAAACACTATAAAATTGAAAGAGCATACTTTTGTTGATGGCGTTTGCTCTATTTGCACATCGTTAGAAGGTAGTGCAGGCTTAAAGTATTATACTAGCTGGGATGGTGTATCTGCATATTTATCAGGTATTGGGACTTGTACAGATACAAACATTGTTGTTGCAAGTTCATACAATGGATATCCTGTAACGTCAATAGGTAGTGAAGCATTTAAAAATGTAAAAAATATATCAGAAATTGTTCTTCCAAAAACAATTACTAGCATAGAGTCTTCTGCGTTTTATGGTTGCAGTGCTAGAAATATAAGAATCCCAAATGAGGCAACAAGTATAGGTGCTTATGCCTTTTATTATTCCGCAATAGAAAAAATAGTATTACCAAATTCTTTGAAAAAGATAGGTTACGCGGCATTTGCACATTGTTCTAATTTAAAAAGTATAACATTTGGTAATAACATATCTGGTATAGGAAATGATATGTTTGTTAATTGTTCAAAATTGGAGAAAGTCTATTATACTGGTACGATAGATGAGTGGGTGCAAATAGAGTTTGGTAATTCTACTTCAAATCCATTGTGTCATGCTGAAAATTTGTATATAGATAATAAAATTGTAACTGAAGCAAGTATAACAACAACAAGAATATCTAAATATGCATTTTATGGATGTAAGTCGTTAATTAGTGTAAATATTTCTAACTGTGTAACGGAGATAGAGTGGAGTGCATTTGTAGATACTGCATTAACAAAAGTAAACTATTTAGGCACAATAGACGAATGGGCTGAACATGGACTAGGATATGCTTTAGGTAAGACTACCTATAATTTATATATTAATGGTGAATTGGTAACGGATGCGGTATTAACTTTAGCAACAAAAATAAATATTTATGCGTTCTATAATTGCACTTCACTTACAAGTATAGAAATACCTAATAGCGTAACAAGTATAGGTAATTCTGCGTTCTATAATTGCGACTCATTAACAAGCGTAACGATTGGAAACGGCGTAACAAGTATAGGTGATAATGCGTTCTATTATTGCACCTCGTTAACAAGCATAACAATACCTAATAGCGTAACAAGTATAGGTTCTTGTGCGTTCGAAAATTGCGACTCGTTAACAAGCGTAACTATACCTAATAGCGTAACAAGTATAGGTGAACGTGCGTTCTGTGATTGCAGTAAGTTAACAAAAGTAAATTACACAGGCACAATAGACCAATGGGCACAAATAGAGTTTGGTGACTACTATGCTAACCCATCATATTATGCTGAAAACCTATATATAAATGACGTATTAGTAACGCAAGTAGTATTAACAACAGCAACTCAAATATCTGACTATGCGTTCAAGGATTGTAATTCATTAACAAGTATAGAAATACCTTCTAGTGTAATAAGTATAGACTCTGGTGCGTTCAGAGGATGCACTTCACTAGAAAGTATAACAGTAGCAGAAGACAATAAAAACTATAAATCTATAGATGGCAATTTATATAGTAAAGACGGTAAAACTTTAATACAATATGCAAGAGGTAAAACTGATACGTCTTTTGAAATCTCTAATGACGTAACTAGAATAGGCGAATATGCGTTCTATAATTGCAACTCGTTAACATGCGTAAAAATACCAAATAGCGTAACAAGTATAGGTTCTTATGCGTTCCGTGGTTGCAAATCGTTAACAAGCGTAATAATAGGAAACGGCGTAACAAGTATAGGTAATTATGCGTTCTCTAATTGCAACTCGTTAACAAGAGTGGAAATACCCTCTAGCGTAACGAGTATAGGTTCGAGTGCGTTCTCTGATTGCAGTTCGTTAACAAGTATAACAATACCAAATAGTGTAACAAGTATAGGTTATGATTGCTTCAAAAATTGCACCGTATTAACAATATATTGTGAATCTGAAAATAAACCTAGTGGCTGGAGCCGTGATTGGAATGGTGGGAATTGTCCTGTCGTGTGGGATTGTAGTTATAATTGTATCGCAAATAACGAGTACATCTACATTGAGGTAGGTGGAATAAGATATGGAATAAAAGAAGGTGCTGCAACAGTCGTGAGACAAATAAGTAGCATTTCTATAGCGAAAATCCCATCTTGTATTGTTTATGAGGGTTTTATTTACGATGTAACAAGTATAGGTGAAAATGCGTTCTATGGTTGTAGTTCATTAACAAGCATAGAAATACCTTCTAGTGTAATGAGCATAGGTTCATATGCGTTCTATAATTGTGTTTCTTTAACAAGCATAGAAATACCTTCTAGTGTAATGAGCATAGGTTCATATGCGTTCTATAATTGCAACTCGTTAACATGCGTAAAAATACCAAATAGCGTAACAAGTATAGGTGATTATGCATTCTATTATTGCACCTCGTTAACAATTTATTGTGAGGCTGAAAACAAACCAAGTGCTTGGCTTTCCCGATGGAATGCTAGTGGTGGTCCTGGACAATCCTATTGCCCAATAGTTTGGGATTGTATTTATAACGATATTGCAAATGATAAGTATATTTATACTGTAGTGGATGGTATTCGATTTGGCATTAAAGATGGTGTTGCAACAGTGGTAAGAACCAGAAAGATAAGCACGGCAAATATTCCGTCTATCATAATGTATAAAGGTGTTAATTATAGCGTAACGAGCATAGGATCTCAAGCGTTCTATGGTCGCAGTAGCTTGACTAGTATAAGCATTCCCGACTCTGTAACGAGCATAGGATCTCAAGCGTTCTATGGATGCACTTCATTAACAAGTATAGAGATACCTTCCAGCGTAACAAGAATAGGATCTCAAGCGTTCTATGGTTGCAGTTCATTAACAAGTATAAAAACTGCAGAAGATAATCCAAACTACAAGGATATTGATGGGAATTTGTATAGTAAAGATGGTAAAACTTTAATACAATATGCAAGAGGTAAAACTGATACGTCTTTTGAAATCTCTAATGACGTAACTAGAATAGGTTCATATGCGTTCTATAATTGCAACTCGTTAACATGCGTAAAAATACCAAATAGCGTAACAAGGATAGATGGTTATGCGTTCTATAATTGCAATTCGTTAACAAGTGTAACAATAGGCAATGGTGTAACAAGTATAGGGGCTTATGCCTTCAGGGGTTGTGATGGTTTAACAGAAGTATATTATTTAGGCACTATAGATGAGTGGGTAGAGATCGAATTTATTTATGGTGGGGATGCAAATCCGTTATATGATGCTAAGAGGCTTTATATAAACAATAATATAGTAACTGAGGCAATAATAACTACAGCAACAGAGATAAATTATGGCGTATTTGGGTGCTATAATTTGCTTGAAAGAGTAGTTATTGGTGATAGTGTAACTAGTATAGGTGATTATGCGTTCTCTGGTTGCAACTCGTTAACAAGCGTAACAATTGGAGACGGCGTAACAAGTATAGGCTCTGGGGCGTTTAGTGAATGCACACACTTAGCAAATGTAAATTATTTGGGAACAATGGACAATTGGGTACAAATAGAGTTTGATGGACCTGTCCTATGTCCAATCAGTGAATTATATATTGATGGAGTTGTAGTAACAGATGTAGTTTTATTAACTGCGACAAAGATAGCTGATTATGCGTTTTATAATTATAAAGGAGCAAGTATAAAAATTGGAAGTACTGTAACAAATATAGGTGCGCATGCGTTTAGTTATTGTAGTGCAGAAATAATTTGGGAAAGCAATTCGAGTATAAAACAAATAGGAGGAGCCTCTTTTGAAGACTATCAAGGGATAAACATAACAATACCAGACAGTGTAACAAGAATAGGTTCGGGAGCGTTCAAAGATTGTAATTTACTTGAATCAGTGGCTTTTGGCAAAAACAGCCAATTAGTAGAGATAGGATGGGGTGTCTTCGAAAATTGCGATTCACTAACAGCTATAGTAATACCTTCTAGTGTAACCAGTATAGATGATGGCACGTTCTGTGGTTGTGATTTGCTTGAATCAGTAACTTTTAGCGATACGTCTACATGGTTTAGAACGACAAATGCTTATAATTGGCAAAATAAAACGGGTGGCACAATTACCAATGTGGACGATGCTTATACAAATGCAACATATTTTATTTCTACTTATTCCGACTATTATTGGTATAAATTATAATACATAAAATAAATCAGAAAATAGGTTAGGCTACTCCTTGCCTATTTTCTGAAAAATAAAATCACAAAGGAGAAAGCATATGCATAATTCAAATGATAATTATAACAATGAGAAAGACCAAGAATATAATAGAATTCAACAAGAGCTAATGTCTAGAATTAAAATGTGCTATAGTGATGGTGCTATGCTAGCATCTTTTATGCTGGTATATTACGCAACTGTAATCGCAGGCATTGTTCAATGCTTTCAAATAAAAAATTGTATCACTAGTTTTTTGTTAGTTGGCTTGATATCATCGGTTGCATTCTTTTTCCCAATCATTATTTTATATACTTTTGCTGTTAAGTTTAAGGAGAATTTTTCGGCAGTATGTAATATATCTGCATTTACTTCTGAGTATCATGAAAAGCCAAGTATTATTAAGACAAATAGTATTGAAGGAACTAAATGGGAAATATTACATAAAAACTCATTGTCTTTATCTACTAGGTATGAGGCAAAAGAATATTTTTTGTTGGCATTGACTTCTTTCTTTTTTCTTATAGTTGGGTTTGTAGGAGCAATTTGGATATATACTAATAATTTAGATAAAATCAAATCACTTTATCTAATAATAGTTATGATAATATTTTTTTGTGCTTTTTTAATAGGTGGTATATATGTGTATAAAATATATTGTGACACCAGCTTGATTAAACTTGGTAATATTATGAATGATACGAAATTGTTTTATGAAATACAAAGCGAGAAGTTTTCTCTCAAAGACAATCAGCCTTGCGAGTTGTTTGATAAAATATTAGCTTTCAAGAAAGATGAAGAGATGTTAAATTTGTTTCTCTACATCAAACGAATTCCAGATTACAAAGCTACAGAAATCATTAAATTGTTTTATGGAAGAATAAAAAGTGAGAATTATTCTAATGAAATAAAAAGTAAAAAGGGAAAGGAATTAATAAAAAATGCAGAAAAATGCGATAAATCTATACATGATTACATAATAAAGTACGTAGAGGATTATTTAGAGAAGCATAATCTTTAAGGTGTTGTTGGAATTGAGAGTATAGATTAAATATTAATTTAGTCAAAAAGCCAAGATTGTTAAAAAACAGTCTTGGCTTTAGTCTTTTTATACTATTTTATAAGTTTTATCTCCAACGGTTATTTGTTTGCCGTTTTTAATAGTATTTTTTATAAATATACCCATATCGCAATAACATTTGAAAACTTTTATGTTCGGATTTGAAATGCCTTGGGGCATCAAATAAACGGCAAGTTTAGACAGAAGCTTGTCGATTTTTACTTCTTCACTCTTAACTCTTCACTCTTCTTTTGCGAAACTTGTCGATTAGGTAATAGGTAAAAGTGAATAGTGAAAAGGTTCTGATGTAGCTTTTCTCCCACTGGTCGAAAAGCTTTAAATTATATTTGAGTTCAAGTCAATCGATTAAAAAGGTAAAATATCTTTTTTATGCGTAAAAATTAACCTTTTTTATATATACGCGCACGCGCATATTAAATATTGACAAACCATATAAATAAATGTTAAAATACTTACATTATAATAATATGGTAGGTAATAATATGCAAAGCGTTAAAAAGTTTTTGCCCGCTATTATTGCCGCAGTTTTATTTGTTGCGGTGTTTGCGGTGTGTACAATTTACGATTTTCAAATTAGTTTGTTTTTGGCGGATTTAGAAGACGGCGAATACCTTTCAACCAATATTTTTGGTAGAATTTTTGAAGTTATTGGCGAACTTCCCGTTTACTTATTTATGGCGTTTGCGTTTGCCGTTTTAGTTAGAAAATTCGGCAATTTTAAAGGTTCTACGTTAGGTAAAATTGTATCAATTTTTTGTGCAATAGTTGCGGTTGTAGGCTACTTTTTAGCGTTAAACGAGGGTTTAACTTACATTTTTGAATACGCTAAAATTGACGCTTTAATGGACGGCGTTTTATACGATGAAATTGGCGAAGTTTTAGTTTCCGCCTTACTTTACTTTATTACTTATAAAGTAATAAACAAGTTTTCTTCTAAAACTATTGACCGTTTAGTTGCGTTTGCAATTATAATTATTATAACGGCAGTAGTTTCACAAGTTATAACTAAAATCGTTAAAGTTTTTGCGGGTAGAGCAAGGTATAGAATGATGCACCTTGTTACAACTTTAACCGGCGAAGATGCGTTTGAGTTGTACACGCCTTGGTACGTGTTTAATATGGGCGCAAAAGTGCCTACGGAGTGGCGTGAACTTGGCGTTCCGTCAAACGGGTTTAACTCGTTCCCGTCTGGGCATACGAGTGCGGGTGCAACAACGGTAGTTTTATTTGCGCTTCCATTTTTGTTTGCTAACTTAAATAATTTAAAGGATAAAATTTTATGCTACGGCGTTGGCGCAGGTTTCCCACTCATTGTAGCAGTATCACGCGTGGTTATGGGCGCGCACTTTATGACGGACGTTTTGGCTGGTTTTGCCATTACGCTAATAACGTATTTTATAGTAGTTGCAATATTTAAAAGAACAAAAATTTATAAAATTTTAACATAAAATTAAAGAGCCAATTTAGGCTCTTTATAAGCAATATTTAATTTTTTAGTTGACAATTTTTTTAAAATTGCATATAATAATAGTGTAGTCAGTTGGCTACGTATAGATAGGGATACAGAGCGAGTTGAATTTTATTCTTCATCGACCATCCCTATCTTTTTTATTTCTTTTTTCAATATGTCGTCTAACCGACTTGTCAACGGGGTCCTTAATTTTTAAGGACTCCGTTTTACGTCCTAAATGTTTTTCTTTTGAACTTTGAATTTTAGGCAATATGTAACTATCGTCAGTTTCTTTTTTATTAGGATTTGTATGTAATTTTACATTCTTCATATTTCTAGTACGTGGCGAATGCGTAATCGGTAAATGTAAAACACTTGAACTATTTTTGTTGCCCTTTAAAATTAAAGAATTAGTCTACGTGTGTTTTTATCATTTATACTCCAAATTTCACCACGTTTAACAATTTTATTTTTACCCATAAATCACTCCTTATTCTATATCGTTATTTTTTGTTGACAATTTTATTATAATTGCATATAATATTTATAGAATTCAGTTCAGCCCTTAAACAAGGCAGTATAATGTGGTGACACAGCACGGAACCGAATTCTTTTTTTATTTAAATTTTTTATTATACTTTCTAATTTTATTTTTGCAATAAATATTAAAACATGCAAATTTTAATAGAAAATTAAAAACCGCTTGTTAAAACACTTGACATTTTTTATTATAAAAATTATAATAAATAAAATTAATTATCTTTAAGCGCGATACTGTGATGTCGGCAAGGTAAATCGTATAGTTTTTTAACTGTGCTCATTACGCTTGCCAAAAAATAAGGCAAGCGTTTATTTTTTAGGGATTATGGAAGTTTTAAACGTTAAAGAATTTGCAAAACAAAATAATCAATTTAATAGCATTTTAAACCCAATTTTATCGCAATTTAGCTACGATAATACTTTTGTTTTTCCAGGATTTTGTGACGTGCACGTGCATTTTAGAGAACCTGGATTTTTTTATAAGGAAACTATTAAAAGCGGTAGCCAAAGCGGTGCAAGGGGTGGCTTTACAACGGTATTTACAATGCCTAACCTTAACCCCGTGCCTGATAGTTTAAAAAATTTACAAATTCAATTAGACGCAATTAAAAAAGACGGCGTTATTGAAATTTTACCTTACGCGTCCATTACAAAAGGTCAACAAGGTCAAGAGTTAAGCGACTTTGAAGATTTAGCACCGTTAGTTGCAGGCTTTTCAGACGATGGCAAGGGCGTTCAAAGTAGAGAAATGATGAAAAGCGCAATGCTTAAAGCAAAGGCTCTTAACAAAATAATAGTTGCGCACTGTGAAGACAATTCGCTTTTAGACGGCGGTTATATTCACAAAGGTGACTATGCTTTAAAGAACGGGCACAAGGGCATTTCAAGTGAAAGTGAGTATATGCAAATTGCGCGTGACGTTGAGCTTTTAAAAGAAACTGGCGCAAAATACCACGTTTGCCACGTTTCAACAAAAGAAAGTGTTGAAATTATTAGAAACGCCAAAAAGCAGGGCGTTGATATAACTTGTGAAACTGCTCCGCATTACTTAGTGTTTAACGATAGTATGCTTAAAGACGAAGGTAGGTTTAAAATGAACCCACCAATACGCGCAGAAGAAGATAGGCTTGCTTTAATTGAAGGCATAAAGGACGGAACTATTGATATGATAGCTACCGACCATGCTCCGCATAGTGAAGAAGAAAAGTCTAAAGGCTTAAAGGGCAGTTTGATGGGTATAGTTGGTTTAGAAACTTGTTTTCCGGTGCTATACACAAATTTAGTAAAAACGGGCGTTATAACTTTGCAAAAACTCATTGAACTTTTATGCTATAATCCACGCAAAAGGTTTGGTATTAAAGAGCAAGGCTTTACCGTTTGGAATTTAGATGAAAGTTATAATATAGACAGTTCAAAATTTTTAACAAAAGGCCGTAGCACGCCGTTTGAAAACCACAAAGTTTTTGGCAAGTGCTTGCTCACGGTTTGCAACAATAAAATAGCGTATAAAGAATAGGAGAAAAGAATATGGCAAAAAGAACGGATATCAAAAAGATTTTAATAATTGGCTCTGGCCCTATCGTAATTGGTCAAGCAGCGGAATTTGACTATGCTGGAACTCAAGCGTGCCTTGCTTTAAGAGAAGAGGGCTACGAGGTTGTTTTAGTAAACTCTAACCCTGCAACTATTATGACTGACACTACTATTGCAGACAAAGTTTATATGGAGCCGTTAACACTTGAATACGTTGCAAAAATTATTAGGTATGAGCGTCCTGACGCTATCGTTCCTGGAATTGGTGGTCAAACGGGCTTAAACCTTGCAATGCAACTTGATAAAAAGGGCGTATTAAAAGAGTGCAACGTTAAGCTTTTAGGTACGAGTAGCGAAAGTATTGAAAGGGCTGAAGATAGAGAACTTTTTAAAGAGTTGTGCCAAAGTATTGGCGAGCCTACAATTCCGTCTGAAATTACTTACTCACTTGAAGAAGCTAAAGAATCAGCAAAACGCATTGGCTATCCTGTAGTATTGCGCCCTGCATTTACTTTGGGTGGTACTGGTGGCGGTTTTGCCGATAACGAAGAAGAACTTATTGAAATTGGCTTAAATGCGTTTAAGCTCTCTCCAGTTCATCAAGTTTTAATTGAAAAGAGCGTAAAAGGCTATAAAGAAATTGAATTTGAAGTTATGCGTGACTCGTACGATACTGCTATAACTATTTGCGGTATGGAAAACATTGACCCTGTTGGTGTACACACGGGTGACTCTGCAGTAGTTGCGCCTATTATGTCACTTAATGATAAAGACTTAAAAATGCTTAACGACAGCGCAATTAAACTTATTAAAGAGTTAAAAATTGAAGGTGGTTGCAACGTTCAGTTTGCACTTAACCCTAAAACTAGCGAATATTACTTGATTGAAGTAAACCCAAGAGTTTCACGTTCGTCTGCACTTGCAAGTAAGGCGAGTGGCTATCCTATTGCGAGGGTAACTGCAAAAATTGCCGTAGGTATGGCGCTTAATGAAATTAAAGTTGCTAATACTACCGCTAACTTTGAACCACGCCTTGACTACGTTGTAGCAAAACTCCCACGCTTTCCATTTGATAAATTTACTAACGCTTCAAACAAGTTAGGCACTCAAATGAAAGCAACGGGCGAGGTTATGGGCATTGGCTCTACGCTTGAAGAAGCGCTTTTAAAATCAGTAAGGTCGCTTGAAATTGGCGTATGCCACTTCTATATGCCTAAATTTGAAAAAATGTCAACACAAGAACTTTACGACTATTTAGTTGACTTTAAAGACGATACGCTTTACTGCGTAACAGAACTCTTTAGGCGTGGCGAAAGCGTTGAAAGTTTACATAAAGCAACGGCTATTACCGAACTTTTCTTAGAAGCAATTTTACGCATTGTTGAAATGGAAAATATCTTAAAGCAAAAGTTTGATTTAACTGTATTAAAGTGCGCAAAAACTTTAGGTTTTAGCGATAAATACATTGCTAAATTAGTTGGCAAAAAAGAAGTTGAAATCTTTAATTTAAGAAAAGAAAACGGCATTTTCCCATTCTACAAAATGGTTGATACTTGCCACACTAACGCGTATATTCCATACTTCTATTCTTCATATATTGGCGAAACTCAAGTAAGGTTTAGCGACAAAAAGAAAATTGTTGTTTTAGGCGCAGGCCCTATTAGAATTGGTCAAGGTGTTGAGTTTGACTATTCTACCGTTCACGCCGTTTCTACTATTAGAAAAGCGGGTTACGAAGCAATTATTATTAACAATAACCCTGAAACAGTATCTACTGACTACACAACTTCAGATAAGTTATATTTTGAACCACTTACGCCTGAAGACGTAATGAACATTATTGAACTTGAAAAGCCTTACGGTGTAGTTGCATCACTTGGCGGTCAAACAGCAATTAACCTTGCAGAGCCACTTAACAACTTTAACGTAAACATTATTGGTACGGACTGTGCTGCTATTGAGAGAGCGGAAAATAGAGATGCGTTTGAAAAGATTTTAACTTCTCTTAATATTCCACAGCCAAAAGGTAGAGCCGTAACAAGCATTGAAAAGGGTATTGAAGCCGCAAAAGAAATAGGCTACCCTGTACTTGTTAGACCAAGCTTTGTTTTAGGCGGTAGAGCAATGAGAATAGTAGGTAACGAAGAACAACTTAAAAGTTACCTTAAAACTGCCGTTGAAATTGATGAGGACAAGCCTGTACTTGTAGATAAATACATTGTTGGTAAAGAAGTTGAAGTTGATGCTATTTGTGACGGAAAAGACGTTTTTGTTGCAGGTATTATGGAACTTGTTGAAAGAACGGGTATCCACTCTGGCGACTCTATTAGCGTTTATCCATCATTTAGCATTTCAAATAAAGTAAAACAAATTATTTTAGAATACGCTAAAAAACTTGGCTTAGGCATTGGCATTGTAGGCTTGTACAATATTCAATTTATCGTAGATAAAAATGAAGACGTGTATATTATTGAAGTAAACCCAAGGTCTTCTCGTACAGTTCCGTTCTTATCTAAATCAACAGGCTATAGCTTGGCGGATATTGCTACGGAAGTTATACTTGGCAAGTCCTTAAAAGAACAAGGCATCAACGAAATTTACCCAGAAGAAAAGAAACGTTGGTACGTTAAAGTTCCCGTATTCTCGTTTAATAAAATTCGCGGTTTAGACGCGTACCTTTCTCCTGAAATGAAGTCAACTGGCGAAGCTATTGGTTATGACGATAAGTTATACCGCGCTTTCTATAAAGCACTTCAAGCGTCAGGACTTAAAGTTCAAAACTACGGCACGGTATTCGTAACGGTAGCAAATAACGACAAAGAAGAAGTGTTGCCTCTTATTCGCCGCTTCTATAATTTAGGCTTTAATATTGAAGCAACACGCGGTACGGGAATGTTCTTAAAGGCTAACGGAATTCGCACGCACATTTTAGCAAAAATTAGCGAAGGTAGCGATGAAATTCCTAACGCAATTAGACAAGGTCATTTGGCTTATATTATTAATACAAGCGACATTTCTACTTCTACTTCAACTTTCCACGACGGTTATGAAATTAGAAAACTTGCAACTGAAAATAACGTTAACATTTTCACTTCGCTTGACACTGTTTCAACTCTCTTAGAAGTATTAGAAGAAACTACGCTTTGCATCTCAACTATTGATGCGTAAGGTGCAATATGAAACAAGGAATTTTTGAAATAAAATCAAACGAAAAAATAGCCGAAAACGTATATAAAATGGTGCTTTTTGGCGATACGAGCGCAATTACAAAAAGCGGTCAATTCGTAAATATTTTAATTGACGGATTGTATTTGCGCCGTCCAATTTCCGTTAATGACGTTGAGGAAAATTTGCTTACAATTATCTATAAAGTAGTGGGCAAAGGAACTAAAATTTTAAGCACTCTAACGGAAGGAAAACTTGATATTTTAACGGGTCTTGGCAACGGCTACAGCCTTGATTTTGAGGGCGAAAACGCACTCTTAATTGGTGGTGGCGTAGGCGTTCCACCCCTTTACAATTTAGCAAAAAATCTCATAAAAAACGGTAAAAAAGTAACGGTAATTTTAGGTTTTAATACCGCAAAAGAAGTGTTTTTTAAGGAAGAATTCGAGCGTTTAGGCGCAACCGTTTACGTCACTACTGTTGACGGTAGCGTAGGCATAAAAGGCTTTGTTACAAACGCACTTGAAGGCTTAAAATACTCATATTTTTACACTTGCGGTCCAGAGCCTATGCTTAAAGCTGTGTACAACGCAACTGCAACGAGCGGTCAGTTTAGTTTTGAAGAGCGTATGGGTTGCGGTTTTGGTGCGTGCATGGGTTGTTCGTGTAAAACTCTATACGGCAATAAGCGCATTTGTAAAGACGGTCCTGTTTTAGTTAAGGAGGAAATTATATGGGAAAAATGAGCGTAAATTTATGCGGAATTGAACTTGATAATCCCGTAATTCCCGCAAGTGGAACGTTTGGCTACGGCTATGAATTTAACGAGCTTTACGATATAAATATTTTAGGCACTTTTTCATTTAAAGGCACAACTTTATACGAGCGTTTTGGCAATCCAACGCCAAGAATTGCGGAGTGCAGTAGCGGTATGATTAACGCGGTAGGTTTACAAAACCCAGGCGTTGATAAAGTTATTAGTGAAGAACTTCCTAAACTTAAAAAATGCTTTAACAAAAAAGTTATGGCAAACGTAAGCGGTTTTTCTATTGAAGAATACGTTGAAACTTGTCGTAAACTTGACGCGTGCGACCAAGTTGGCTTTTTGGAAGTTAACGTAAGTTGCCCTAACGTACACGGTGGCGGTATGGCTTTCGGCACTAGTGCAAGTGCTGTGGCAAGCGTTGTTGAGGCAGTAAAAAAAGTTACAACAAAGCCCGTTATTATGAAACTTTCTCCTAACGTAACGGACATTGTTTCTATTGCAAAGGCGTGTGAAGATAGCGGTGCGGACGGCGTAAGTTTAATAAATACTATGCTTGGTATGCGCATTGACATAAAATCAAAAAAGCCGATAATTGCTAACAAAATGGGCGGTTTTTCTGGAAGGGCAATTTTCCCAATTGCGCTTCGTATGGTGTACCAAGTTGCTAACGCGGTTAAAATTCCAGTTGTCGGTATGGGCGGTGTTTCAAGTGCGGAAGACGTTATTGAAATGATGCTTGCAGGCGCAACGGCAGTTGAGGTTGGTGCGGAAAATTTAGTTAATCCTTTTGCGTGCAAACAAATTATTGAAGACTTGCCAAGAGTAATGCAAGAGTGTAGAATTGAAAACTTAAAAGATATTATTGGGAGCGTAAAATAATGGAAAGAGACGTTATTATTGCTTGTGATTTTGACAGCAAACAAAAGACATTAGAATTTTTAGATTTATTTAAAGACAAAAAACCTTTCGTTAAAATTGGTATGGAACTATACTATGCGGAAGGTCCGTCAATCGTTAAGGAAATTAAAGAGCGCGGCCATAAAATATTCTTAGACCTTAAGCTTCACGATATTCCTAACACGGTAAAAAAAGCAATGGCTGTACTTTCACGCCTTGACGTTGATATGTGCAACTTGCACGCTGGCGGAACAGTTCCTATGATGAAAGCTGCAATTGAGGGCTTAACGAGAGAAGACGGCGCAAGGCCTATTTTAATTGCCGTAACTCAACTTACGTCAACAGATGAAGAAACGATGAAAAAAGATTTACTCATTGATAAACCTTTAGACGAGGTTGTTATGCACTACGCTAAAAATGCGTTAGATGCAGGTTTAGACGGCGTTGTTTGCTCCCCGCTTGAAAGTGGAAAAGTTCACGGAGTTTGCGGTGAAAACTTCTTAACGGTTACCCCGGGCGTTAGATTTGCAGACGGCAACGTTGGAGACCAAAAGCGTGTTACTACTCCAAAAAAAGCTAAAGAGCTTGGTTCAAATTACATTGTAGTAGGCAGGCCAATAACTGCAGCAAGCGACCCTGTTGAAGCGTACGAACGTTGCTTAAATGAGTTTTTAGGCTAAAAAATAAAAAAACTTACTCATAATACTAAAAAAAGCGCGCAAAATTATATCAAAAGTGAAAATTGGGTGATAATTTCAAGCAATTATATTGACAAGCGCCCCATTAATAGTATATATTATATATACGATAACATACTGCGTAGTCTGCGCAGGTGTTGTAATTTTGCATTTTACGATAAGCAAGAGGTAAGACAATGAAAACTAACAAGATTTTAAAAGCATTAGTGTTAATAGTTTTAAGTGCTGTTATGTCGCTTTGTGCTGTAGCATGTTCTAGCGCTAAAAAGTACACTGTTACACTTGACGCTGACGGCGGTGTAATTGATGGCGGTCAAACGTCTATAGAAGTTACACTTAACAAAGACTATACACTTCCTACCCCTACGAAAGTCGGTTATACTTTTGAAGGCTGGATGCAAGGAACAGAACTCGTTGCTACAACTGGTAAATGGACTACTAAAAGTAACGTTTCAGTTAAGGCAAGTTGGGCGGTAAGAACTTACACTGTTACGCTTGACGCAAACGGTGGCGAAGGGCTTACTACAACAACGTATTCAATCAAAATGAACGAATACTTAGACTTGTCTAGCGTGAAACCTACTAAGGTTGGTTATAACTTTGCAGGTTGGACTCTTAATGGAACTCCTATCACTGAAGACGTTATAACTTGGAGCTATGATAGTGACGCAACGCTCGTTGCTCAATGGATTGGTGCAACAACTCAAGTAACAATTAGTGCTGCTGGTGGTCAAGGCGTTGAAAATCCAGTTATCACAGTTTCAAAAAATGAAGTGTTAAATCTTCCTACAGTTACAAAAGCAGGTTATACTTTTGTAGGTTGGAAATTAAACGATAGCGAAGATTTTGTAAGTGGCACTGCTTGGCCACTTGATGCTGATACTGCTACTATAACTGCTCAATGGATTGCTAATACTTATACAGTTACAATAGACGTTAACGGTGGCGATGCTATTGAAAACAATACTGTTACGGTAACTTTTGGTCAAGTAATTGAGTTACCTGCAGTTACTAAAGCTCACAGTCAAGTTGGCAAATGGCTTTGCGGTGAAACTGAAGTTGACGTTACTAAGCCTTGGAATATTGCTGACAACGTTACTCTCGTTGTTCAATGGAGTGGCGCTCACACTGCAATTACGTTTGACGTTAACGGTGGTGAAGCGTTACCTGAAGAAAGCGCTACGGCAACGTTTGTTTACGGCGAAACAGTAACTTTACCAGTTGCCACTAAAGTAGGTTACACTAATACAGGCTGGACTTATAATGGAACTCTTATAGAAGGTGCTTGGGAGGTTGATGCTGCTACCGCTACTTTAGTTGCTCAATGGACTGCTAAAGAAATTTCTATAGTATTCGACACTGCTGGTGGCGTTGATGTTGCAAACGCAACGTTTAAGTTTGGTGAAGCACCATACGCAAATCCTGCTGACGTTCCTACAACTTCTAAGGCAAACTACAACTTTAATTATTGGATGTACAACAACAATAAAATTGATCTTACTCAAGTTTGGAGCCAAGACGTTGAAGAAATTAGATTAGTTGCTAGATGGACTCCTAAAACAACAACTGTAACGTTTGACGTTGACGGTGGTGAAGCGTTACCTGAAGAAAGTGCTACTGCAACGTTCACTTACGGTGCAAAAGTAACTTTGCCTACTACTACTAAAAACGGATACGTTCTTGAAGGCTGGACTTATAACAAAAATACTTACACAGCAGACAGTGTTTGGGAATTCGGTGACGAAGCAACAGCTACTTTAGTTGCTAATTGGGTTGCTAAAGTTATACCTGTAGTATTCAACACTACTGGTGGTGGCGAGGTTGCAGGCACCACGTTTGCGTTTGGCCAAATACCATACGCAAATGCTGCAGATGTTCCTACTGCTGAAAAAGGTGTCCTTCAATTTGTTGGTTGGACTTATAACGGACAAATTGTTGACCTTACTACTGTATGGCAATTTGATGTTGATGAAATTGAATTAGTTGCTAAATACGCTGGTGCAGCGGTTTCTACAGTAACGGTTAAGTATAATTTTGACGGGGCTCAAGACGCTGAAATTCAAGTTACTGTTGGTGACGTATTTGATTTTAGCTATAACCGTTTTGGTTACAAGTTAGTTGGTTATATTATTGAAGATACTGAAACTGAAATTCCAGTAAGCGGAAACGTTTGGGAATATCGTGATAATATTACTATTGTTGCACAATGGATTAAGAAGGAATACAAAGTTACTATTAAAGATAATGAAGGCAACGTATTAACTGAAACACCACTTGTTATTTGTGCTGGAGACGTTCAAAACTGGATTAAATATGTTCCATTTGACGGCGAAATCGAAGTGGATGGCAAAGTGATTAAATTAGAAAAGAGCATAATTGTTAACGGCAAGCAAATGTTCTTTGACGGCTTCAAGTTAGAAGGTGGCGAATATAAGATAACTAACTCTTTTGAAAATATCGTTTGGACTTATGAAAGCGAAGCAGAAGAACTCGTATTCGTACTTTCTTACGAATCAGAAGATTTGTGGATTTAAAATTTAAAAACAAACAAGCGCACGGCAATAAGCTGTGCGCTTTTTTTTGTTAAAGAATAACATTTTATGGCTTAATTTTACTTTAAATTGCAAGAAGTGATAAAAATATGATAAAAGTGTGAATAAAAAGAGTGTAAAACGGCAAACTATTTTCGTTTTTATATTGACAAAATAAGGTGTATGTTATAAAATATATGATAAGACTATAACTATATAATAGTTAAATATTATAAGGAGTAACAAATATGAAACTCAAAAAACTTATAACTATCGTTGTAATGCTTATGTTGAGTGTAACAGTGGCACTTTCAGCAACTGCATGTTTTGGTGGCGGTGATGACGGCGCTACTTATACTGTTACGTTTGACGCTAATGGCGGTTCTATGCCAAATGACGTTACAACTATGCAAGTTACCGTAGGAAAGAATTATACTCTTCCTACTCCTACAAAAACCGGTTTTACGTTTGATGCTTGGGAAAGCACGAGCGGCGTGGTTGCAGTTAGTGGAACTTGGAAAACTGAAAGTGACGTAAGTTTAAAGGCTAAATGGGTAGCTAAAACTACAGCCGTTACACTTGACGTTGCCGGAGGCGCTGGCGCAAGTTCAACTAATCTTACAGCTACTTACGGTCAAGTATTAGCACTTCCTACACTTACAAAAGTAGGTTATAACTTTGCTGGTTGGACTCTTAACGGTCAAGCTTATGATGCTACCTCTGCTTGGGCAGTTGAAGATGCTACAGCAACACTCGTTGCTACTTGGGCTGCTAAAACTACAGCCGTTACACTTAACGTTGACGGAGGCGTAGGCGCAACTGAAACTGAACTTACAGCAACTTACGGTCAAGTATTAACACTCCCTACACTTACAAAAGCAGGTTTTGATTTCGCTGGTTGGACTCTTAACGGTCAAGCTTATGATGCTACCTCTGCTTGGGCAGTTGAAGATGCTACTGCTACTTTAGTTGCTACTTGGGAGGCTAAGGCTTCATCAACAACTGTAGTTACACTTGACGTTCAAGGTGGCGTAGGTGCAACTGAAACTACTCTTACAGCTACTTACGGCGAGACATTAACACTTCCTACACTTACAAAAGTTGGTTACAACTTTGCTGGTTGGACTCTTAATGGTCAAGCATATGACGCAACTTCAGCTTGGGCGCTTGAAGATGCTACGGCAACACTCGTTGCAACTTGGACTATTAAAACTACAGCCGTTACACTTGACGTTCAAGGCGGTGTAGGTGCAACTGAAACTACTCTTACAGCAACTTACGGTCAAGTATTAACACTCCCTACACTTACAAAAGCAGGTTTTGATTTCGCTGGTTGGACACTTAACGGTCAAGCTTATGACGTAGCTTCTGCTTGGGCAGTTGAAGATGCTACTGCTACTTTAGTTGCTACTTGGGAGGCTAATGCTGCATCAACAACTGTAGTTACACTTAACGTTGACGGTGGCGTTGGTGCAACAGAAACTGAACTTACAGCTACTTACGGTCAAGTATTAGAGCTTCCTACACTTACAAAAGTAGGTTACAACTTTGCTGGTTGGACTCTTAACGGTCAAGCTTATGACGTAGCTTCTGCTTGGGCAGTTGAAGATGCTACAGCAACACTCGTTGCTACTTGGACTGCTAAAACAACTAACATAACTCTTGAGTTAGACGGTGGCGAATATACTGGTGACCTTACGTTTGTTGCTACTTATGGTCAAGCGTTTACTCTTGCAAAACCTACTAAAGATGGTTATGCGTTTGCTGGCTGGACACTTAACGGTCAAGCTTATGACGCTACTTCAGCTTGGGCACTTGAAGATGCATCTGCTACACTTGTTGCTACTTGGGAAGTTAAAGGCACAACAGTAACTCTTGAATTAGACGGTGGCGAATATGCTGGCGATACTGAATTAAACGCTATAGTTGGTCAAGTATTACAACTTACTAACCCTACTAAAACAGGTTACAACTTTACTGGCTGGACACTTAACGGTCAAGCTTATGACGCTACTTCAGCTTGGACTCTTGAAGTAGAAACTGCAACACTCTTTGCTAACTGGGAAGTAAAAACTACGCTTGTTACCCTTGACGTTGACGGTGGCGAATATACTGGTGACCTTACGTTTGTTGCTACTTATGGTCAAGCGTTTACTCTTGCAAAACCTACTAAAGTTGGTTATGCGTTTGCCGGCTGGACACTTAACGGTCAAGCTTATGACGTAGCTTCTGCTTGGGCAATTGAAGATGCTGCAGCAACACTTGTTGCTAATTGGACAGCTAAAACTACTAACATAACTCTTGAGTTAGACGGTGGCGAATATACTGGTGACCTTACGTTTGTTGCTACTTATGGTCAAGCGTTTACTCTTGCAAAACCTACTAAAGT
>JAFYTO010000006.1 GCA_017558825.1 Clostridia bacterium | reverse complement strand
CAACTGACGGAAAGCCGTGGTTGCAACTTTCTTTTGGGGAATCGTGCTCCCACAAAGTGCCCGTTTGTTCAACCATTTTTGCAAAATATTCAAAAGTTTCATTTATAACGGTATCGTAATACCCTTCTTCACAAAGCCAAATAAACCTTAAATAGTTGCCAACAAACATATTACTGCGCCCAATGTGTTCTAAATAGTTTTGTGGGCGTAACGGGCCAAAATTAAGGCGCATATTATTTGCAAAATCGTCGCTTGGCTTAAAGCCAAAAAACAATGCGTAATATTGGCAAGTTTCACTTGTGTGGTTTAAACACTTTTCAAGTTTGCCGTTTTTGCGTATAGCGTTATCTACAAAATACTCGCCGTTAAATGAAAGGTCTAGTATAGTTTTGCGTAAATCTTGCGCGGTTTTGTTAAGAGCATCGTCGCTATATAATTCGGCAATTACTTCAAGCATTTTTAAGTATAGCATATTTGACGGAAAGTTTACACCGCAAACGTATTCTTCCCAGTTGCAAACGCTCCACTCAATAAACACCCAACTTGGCAAGTTTTCAAGCAAGCCGTATTCGTTGGTGTAGTCTTTAAAAAATGCAAGCAAGTCGTAAACTTTTTGCTTTGCCTTTTTTACAAGTTCATTGTCGTTTGTGCGCGTATAGTACGAATAAAGTTCAATAACAAACCACATAGCCCAGTTAGGAATATAAGGCGTACCTTCGTGCTCTGACGGAAACGATTTTGGTAGCATACCCTTTGGAAGTTCAGGATATTCGCCAATTAAAAAGTTTTCTAAATACGCGCGCTCTACTTTATTAGAGCCTGTAAAAAGTGCTTCGGCTTTGCCCATAAAGTACGCGTCGCAAAGCCAACCTGCGCGCTCTCTACTTGGGCAGTCCATAAAAATGTCTGTAACGGCTTGGCTAAACGAGTTTTTAGCCGCGTTAAACACCTTTACAAACCTATCGTTGCCTTCTACGGTAACAAAGTTAACGTCGCCGTTTTCTAAACCTATTAAAACGGGAGTTATTGTTAAGTTTCCTTTATAAACAATTTTTAAGTGGCGCATTGAGTACGGCTCAAAACTTTGCACTAAGCGGTTGCCTTTTGGCATTTTTAGGCTAAACACTTCATTGCACCTTAAACGCCTAAAAATCCATTTGCCGTCAACTAAAATTTCATTAAACGCGCAAAAAATTTCTACGTCTTCTTCCGCTTGTATATAAAGTTGTAAAAAGCCCGTTTTTTCAACGTCTAAAACGTAATTTATTTCGCTATATTCGCCGTTTTTCGTCTTTTCAACAAAATCACGCGTAACGTTAAAGCCGTTTTCACTAATAGTAAAATAACTTGAGTTGCGGCTGTTAAATTCAGGGTTAGCATCACTATCAAAGCCTAAAAATTTACCGCTACTAACTTCCGTAAACAAATATTTTGGATAGTTATAAGTTGTGCCTACCGCACCAATGATTGTTGGAGCGTCAACAAAATAAGGCGTTAAAACTTCAACTTCATTATTAAAAAAGTTATAGTATTCAACAAATCCCCTTTGTGGGCTAAACCTTTGCACGTCATTAACAACGTAGCCGTATTTTTTAGCGGTAAAATCAGTAGTTTTGTAAACGCACTTGCCGTTGCTGTATAGTTCCGCACCAAAAAATGGAAGTTGCCTATCACAAGTGTAGCAAACAACGTTATAACTTGCAACTTCAATTTGCAAGTTTTTTGCGCCGTTTAGCTTGACTGTTTTTTGCCTTGAATATCCTGCCGCAGTACGGTCTGGGCCATATTCAACAAATACTCCGTCAACAAAAATGCGGTAAAAATCTACCGCGTTTACAATAAGAGTATCGCAATTTTCTATTCCGCTCAATTCAAAAGTGAGCCTTAAATTCTTTTGCTCTCTATCGCCCGCCCAAATAAATTCCATAACTGCTCCTAACATAAAGCAAATTTAATAAAAGAATACTTTTATTATAGCACCTTGTTAAAAAATTTCAAGGGCTTTTTGCTGTACTTTTAAATTATATCATTTATTTTTTTACCACTCTACTTCTATAATGACTAATTAGTTATACTATGGTGATATTTTAAATAATTGACAAAACTTCTAAAATGCTTTAAAATATTAATATAGAGAGTGCTTTGACCCTATAAATTATAGGGCATAGGAGAAAGTCCGGAATTGGCTCTCTTTTTTTATTTTTTAATAAAACATTTAAAGTTGTTGTAAAATTTAAAATTTTGTGTTAATATTTAAGCGTTAAATGGAAGTGTATCGAAGTGGTCATAACGGCCCTGACTCGAAATCAGGTATACGGCAACGTATCGTGGGTTCGAATCCCACCGCTTCCGCCACGAAAAAAGGATGTCGGTTTGACATCCTTTTTTTTTCGTGCGAAAAGTAAAGGAAGTGAACCTTATAATAGGTTCGGCCGCCATACGACGGGCTCGCTTTGACGGGCAAAGGTCAGCCAGGGTGTCCCTACAAAGTAGGGTGTGGCTGTATCCCACCGCTTCCGCCAATCGTAACCTAATCCAAACTCTAGTTCTGGGTTAGGTTATTTTTTTATATCAAGACAAGCACACGCCATAGTGCCAAATATTAAATTTTAGTTCATTTTCTTCAAATAGACATTATTGCCTTTGTTTGTTGTAGCAATAAATATTTAATTTTGTTACAATGGCTTTGCTCGAGTGAAAAATCAAATTTATTTTTAGGAGAATTATTATGAATACTGATAAAATTTATGCGGAACATATTGCTAACGAATATGCTCCAAAACAAACCTCAAAAGTTAAAGCGTTAAAAAAATTAGATGCTAAAGCCAAAAATCCTGCAAACATTTTTACTTTTACTTTTGGTATTATATCATCTTTGGTATTAGGTACAGGTATGTGCTTATCTATGGGTGTTATTGGTGGTGGCTCGCCTTTAATGATAGCCTTAGGCATTATAATTGGTTGCCTTGGAATTTTAGGCGTTAGTGTTAATTATCCATTATATAAAAAGATACTTACAAAATCTAAAAATAAGTACGCTTCAGATATTATCAAACTTGCCAATGAAATAGCAAATGAAGAATAATTATGAAAATTTATCATTGTTGAAAAAAATAAAACTTGATTTCGATTATAGAACAAAATTTTTTTTATTATTGTCTTTTATATTTAATATTATTTATTCGATATTTTTGTTTGTTGTAAGTCAAATATTTTTTTCAAAATGGTTTTTCGTTATGGCTATATATTATGGCTTACTCTCTATGGTGCGTGTTTTTATATTCTTAAAAAACCGAAAATATATAACCAAAAATAAAGAAATTTTAATAATGCGTACCATAGGTTGTTTTTTATTTGTCTTAAATTTGGTTGTTTCAATAATGATGTTTTTATTGATTTATACAACTCTATATGTTCAACACCACGAAATTACAGTCATTACATTAGCGACGTATACTTTTGCAATGCTTACAGTTGCTATTATTGACGTTATTAAATATCTTAAATATGATAATTACGTTTTTTCTTCAATAAAAGTAATAAACTTAATTTCAGCCAGCGTTTCTATAGCAACACTAACAAATACTATGCTAACAACGTTTGGTAATGGTGATACTAATTTAAGAAGTATAATTCTGCCTATTTTATGTGCAAGTGTTTCTATTTTTATTATATTTTGTGCTATAATGATGATAATTAAAGCGAACAAGGAATCAAGGTTATTAAAAAATGAATAAGAACGAAAGTAAATATTATTATACTGCAAACTTAATGAATCAAGCACTTTTAGAATTGCTTGAAAAAAAGGATATTGAATTTATAACCATAACTGAAATAACCCAAAGGGCAGGTGTTAATCGTACTACTTTTTATTTGCATTACGATAACGTTGATGACTTATTAGAAGAAACAATAGCGTGTATAAACAAAGAGTTTATAAGTTCTTTTAATATAAATGCAACGCCTAAAATAAATTCAAAAGAGTCTGCTTTTTTAATTACTGATAATCAACTTATTCCTTATTTGAATTTTTGCAAAAAAAATAAGCGTGTATTAAAATTAGTACACAAAAAGCCAAATTTGTTTCAAGGCGAAAAAGCCTATAATAAAATGTATGAAACTATTTTTTATCCTGCTATATCACAATTTTTAAGTGATGAAACACAAAAAATATATAATCTTGAGTTTTTTACTCAAGGTATAAAAGGTATAATATACAAGTGGATAGAGTTAGATTGCGAAACTGATATTGAAGAATTAGTGAAGATTATAAAAAATTGTGTTGGCTTTTATTTAAAATAACTTAGGGAAGGTTGCGTAAACATATAGATTTTAATCTTCTGGGTGGGCTAAATAGCTTTATTCTACCCAAGTAGTTTTACGTTTCACACGCTTCCGCCATAAATAAGAAAAAGGACTTAGAAAAGTCCTTTTTTTGTTTTGCAATATTATTCTTGCGTTTCTTCGTCGTCTTCTTCGTCAGTAGTATTAAAGAATTCGTCGTTGTAAATTTCTAAAACGCTTTCAATTTTTTGTAAAATTTTGTCCTTACCATAGCCAGTTTCACTTGATACAGGGTAAATAGAACTTTCGCCAACGGCTAAATAGTTTCCAATTTCTTTAAGCCTATCTTTAATGCGCGTTTTGCCAATTTTATCTGCCTTGGTTGCAATAATTGTAAACGGCAACGCATAGTGGTGAAGATAGTTTATCATTTGAAGATCATCACTTGTAGGCTTATGGCGAATATCAACAAGTGAAAATACGTGAGTAATTAACTTGCTATACGCAAAAAAGTCTTCAAGTAAATGCGCCCATTTTTCCTTTTCCGCTTGCGAAACTTTTGCAAAGCCGTAACCTGGCAAGTCCGCTAAAATAAACGAGCCAAAATCAAAGTAGTTTACAAGCCTTGTTCTACCCGGCGTAACGGAAGTTTTAGCAAGTTTTTTGCGGTTTGCAAGCGCATTTATGAGCGAACTTTTGCCAACGTTTGACTTACCGCATATTGCAATAAGCGGTTTATTTGGCACTATAAATTGCTTTTTGTTTGCTACCGAAGTTATAAATTCGGCGTTTTTAATAATCATAAACCCTCAATAACCGCATCAAACACTTCTTGCACGTTTGAAACGGCAATAAATTTAATTTGCTCTTTTATAGCTGTTGGAATTTCTTCTAAATCTTTAACGTTTTGCTTTGGAATAATAACCGTTTTTATGCCAAGCCTATACGCCGCAAGTGATTTTTCTTTAAGACCGCCTATTGCTAAAACGTTGCCCCTTAAAGTAACTTCGCCAGTCATTGCAATATCGCGCCTTACAACCTTGTTTGTAAATGCGGAAAGTAAAGCCGTGGCAATAGTTATGCCCGCGCTTGGGCCGTCTTTTGGAGTTGCACCTTCGGGAACGTGAACGTGCACGTCAGTAGTTTCAAAAACGGTGCTATCTATACCGTAATCTTTTGCGTGAGCGCGTATATAACTAATGGCAGTTTTTGCACTTTCTTGCATTACGTCACCTAATTTACCCGTTAAATTAAGCGCGCCCTTACCTTTCATTAAAGCAACTTCTATAGTTATGGTTGTGCCGCCAATAGCAGTCCACGCAAGGCCTGTTGCAGAACCTATTTCGTTCTTTTCTATTTGATTATCAACGCCATAACGCCTTACGCCTAAATAATTAGCAACCGTCTTTTTAGTAATTTTTTCTTTTTTAGTCAAGTTGTTTTCAGCGTGTTTTACCGCTACCTTTCTACAAATAGCGTTTACTTGTTGTTCAAGTTTTCTAACGCCTGCTTCGCCGGTGTAACCGCGTATAATTTCCTTAATAGCGTTCTCGTCAAAACTAACATCTTTTAACTTTAAGCCGTTTTTAACCGCGTTTTTAGGAACTAAATATCTCTTGGCAATTTCAACCTTTTCTTCTTCGGTATAGCCTGCAATATCAATAACTTCCATACGGTCTAAAAGCGGAGCAGGAATAGTATCTAAACTATTTGCCGTAGTTATAAACATAACTTTTGAAAGGTCGTAAGGAATTTCTAAATACCTATCGCGGAAAGTTTCGTTTTGCTCTGGGTCTAAAACTTCTAAAAGTGCGCTTGCAGGGTCGCCACGCATATCGCTTGAAAGTTTGTCAATTTCGTCAAGTAAGAATACGGGGTTTATTGTGCCCGCTTCTTTCATACCGTAAATAATTCTACCCGGCATTGCGCCAATATAGGTTTTTCTATGACCGCGAATTTCGGCTTCGTCCTTTACGCCACCTAAACTCATTCTAACAAGTTTTCTATTGAGTGCGCGTGCAACGGACTTGGCAACCGAAGTTTTACCAACGCCCGGTGGGCCTACTAAACATAAAATAGGGCCTTTAAGCGATTTTGTAAGCTTTAACACGGCAAGGTATTCAAGTATGCGTTCTTTAACCTTTTCAAGCCCAAAATGGTCTTCTTCAAGCGTTTTTTTGCATACGGAAAGTTCTTTAGTATCTTCACTTTCTTCAGTAAAAGGCAAATCTAAAATCCAATCTAAATAAGACCTTAAAACAGTATAGTCTGGCGAAGATGGTGCCATTTTAGACATTCTTTTTAACTCTTCTAAAACCTTTGCTTCAACTTCTTTAGATAAACCCTTTTTGCGTATTGCTTCTTCTAAAAGGTCTTTCTCCTTAACGTCATCGCCAAGCTCTTCGTGAATAGCCTTAATTTGCTCGCGCAAATAGAACTCTTTTTGGTTTTTATCAATGCTCTTTTTAACCCTTTCGGCAATTTCCTTTTCAATTCCTAAAACTTCAATTTCGTTATTGAGAAGTGAAGAAAGTGTTAAAAGCCTATCGTTTAGCGAGTAAGTTTGTAAAACGCGTTGTTTATCATTTTCTTTAAGCGGAGAGTTAAAAGTTGCGCTATTTAAAAACGCTTCCGCACTTTCTATAGATAAAATTGTGTTTATTGCCTCGCGGTTTGGTTTAACTAACTTGTCGGTTAAACTTTTAAACGCGTCCTTAGCAACTCTTAAAATAGCTTCCGTTTCAAGCTCGTTTTCGTTCACGCTTTCAATCTTTTTAATGTTTGCAACAAAGTGATTTTCACTTTCTTCCGCACTAACCATTTCTGCGCGGTATAAGCCTTCAATGGTAAGCTTAAAATTGTCTTGCCCAAGTTTATTAAGCGTTCCTATTCTACAAACCGTGCCTACGGTGTAAAGGTCTTGCGCGGTTGGCTCGTCCACTCTAACGTCTTTTTGACAAACGGCAAAAATGCGCTTGTCACCTTTAAGCGCTTTTTGAATTGCGTTAAGAGTTTTAATTCTGCCAACGTCAAGAGTGGTAAAAACGTTGGGGAAAATTACCTTGCCCCTTACGGCAATAGTAGGAATTCCGCACTCTAAATTATTTTCAATAACTTGAACTGTTGCGTTTTGTTCTTGGTTTTCTATCATTTTTACTCCATAAAAGTATGTAATTTACAATAAGTATAGGAATTATATAATATTTTAACTAAATAATCAAGCATTTTTTTTAAAACGCAATTGCTTTTTTTATAAATTATGTTATACTTTTATTATGAAAAAATTCGACTATACTAATAAAACCGCCGTCATAACGGGCGCATCAAGCGGAATAGGCGCGGAATTAACTAAAATTTTAACGGATAAATATGGTGTTAAAGTTATAGGCGTTGCGCGCAATTTAGAAAGGCTTAACGCCTTTAAACAAACGCTTAAAAATAGCGAGTTGTTTACTCCGTTTAATTTTGACGTTGGCTCGCTTGACGGGTTTATTAAGTTAGATGAATTTTTAAAGCAAAATAGCATTGTGCCTGAACTTGTTATAAACTGTGCCGGCATATTACCTAAATTTGAAAGTTTTAACGCTAAAACGGATTATTTAAGCGTTATTAACACAAACTTTTTATCAGTAGTGTATAGCGCAAAAGTTCTTTTGCCATACGTAAAGCAAACAAACGGGCTTATGATTAACGTTTCAAGTTCTTCCGCCCTTTGCCCTTTTGCAGGCATTAGCACATACACCGCAACAAAGAGCGCGGCGCAAAGATTTAGCGAAAGTTTAAGGTGTGAAAATAAAGACTGCCGTATAGTAACGGTTATGCCTGGCTTTACTAAAACGGACATTTTAAATAAACAACAAATTCCTGCAAAAGAAAGTAAAATCATAGATTTTATTTCTGCCGATGCTAAAAAGGTTGCAAGCGCAATTTTAAGAAAGGCAAGTAAAAACAAGGGGCGCATTATTATAGGTAAAGACGCGCATTTTATGAGTTTCTTATATAGATTTTTTCCGTCACTTGCGCCAAAAATAATAACAAAATTTTTAAAAAGTAGTAAATTTGAAACTTTTAAAGACATATAGGAGAATATTTATGAGCAATTTAATTGACAATAAAGCAAATTACAAGTTTTCATACGGGTTATTCGTTTTAACTACTAATTACGGTAAGCAAAGCGGTTGCATTATTAATACTGCAATTCAAGTTACTTCCGACCCACTTAAAGTTTCCATAGCAATTAACAAAAATAACTACACCCTTGAACTTATAAAAAATTCAAAAGTATTTAATATTTCCGTAATTAGCGAAAACGCAAAGTTTGACCTTTTTAAACGCTTTGGCTTTCAAAGTGGAAGAGACGTTGATAAGTTTGAAAACTTCCCTGCACCTATTGCGGCTAACGGCGTTAAATACGTAGTTGACGGCACTAACGCATTTTTTAGTTGCCAAGTTGAAGAAATTTTAGACGTTGGCACGCATTGTTTAATTGTTGGTTTAGTTACTGAAAGCAAGGTTTTAAGCGATAAAAAGAGCGCCACTTACGAATATTACTTAAACAACATTAAGCCAAGGCCACAATCTAAAAAAGGTGACGTGTACGTTTGCGGTCTTTGTGGCTATGAATATATTGAGGCAAAAGAAGGCACTAAATTTAGCGAATTAGGCGATGATTGGTGTTGCCCACTATGTTATGCTTCAAAAGCGTTATTTTCTAAAAAAGAAACGGCAAAAGTTTACGTATGTAAAGTTTGCGGTTATGAATATGATGAGTCTAAAGAAAGCGTTAAGTTTGAAGATTTGCCAAACGACTGGGTTTGCCCACTTTGTAAGCACCCAAAAAGTGATTTTGAATTAAAACAATAAAAAAATAAAACCACGGAAAATTCCGTGGTTTTTTAATTTTTTAAACAAAGCCTTTATCCATTTCAACTTTAAAAGCGTGTACGGCGGTTTTGTCAACAAACATATTGTACGCTTTATCACTAACGTCTGCACGAGCATCGCCAAAGCCGGAGTTAGATAAAATTATAATGTTAAAGTCGCGTTTAGGTAAAAAGCGGTTAAGTGCTCTAAAACCTAAATGACCGCCCGTGCTCATATAGCAAAGTTCGCTATTCCACACGTAAACTTGAAGCCCGCAAGCAAACCTACCTATTGAATTAGGGGTAAGCATTTTTTGCCAAGTTTCTTTCTTTAAAAACTTAAGTTCCCTTTCGGCTTCGTATAATTTTTGAATATCTTTAATAGTTCCTGTTAAATTGCCAGCGCTATAAATAGTTGTCATATTAGTATAGCCGCACTCAACAAGTTTACCGTCAACAAGCGAATAGCCTTTGGCTAAATTGTCAATTTTAGTACCGTCATACATACATTTTGCCGTTTTTATATCAAGCGCTTTAAATAATATTTTTTCATAATATTCTTCAAGCGTCATTTTTGAAACGGCTTCAACAATTTTGCCAAGCAAAATAAAGTTTGTGTTATTGTAATTTTCAACCGTGCCCGGTTTAAATGCAAGCGGCTCGTTTTCAACTCCTTTTATAGCGTCTTCAACGGAAACGATATCTTTGCTTGCAATTTGCTCTACGCCCGCAATATCTTTTAAACCACTTGTGTGTTGAAGTAAATTTGTAAGCGTTAAACGGCTATCTAAATTTTTGCAGTACGGCAAGTATTTTGAAGGGTGTGCGTTTAAGTCAATAAGCCCTTCTTCATAAAGTTTCATTACCGCAAGCGCGCAAAAAGTTTTGGTTATAGAGTAAAATTTAAAAACGGTGTTTTCGTCTATTTTTTTGCCCGTTTCTATATCTTGATAACCAAGACACTTATTTACAATAAGTGAGCCTTTATTATAAATTTGAACTATTCCGTTAAAACTTGTTTCTTTTGCGTAATTTTCAAGCCAAGTTTCAAACTCTTTAACTGTATCCATAAAATAATTATAACCCTTTTATGCTTTTTCTAACTCGCTAAAAGCCACTTTCTTTATTTTTAATGATTTTAAAACGCCTTTTTTATACCCGTCACTATGATAATATGCAACTAAAAGGTAATCTTCGCCGGTAAACACGCTTGCATAAGCGTAGCCGTTTTCCAAATCGTCTTCAAGTAAAAAGTTTCTATGATAGCAAGTTTCAAAGAAGTTAGAACCGTCGCCGTCAACAACGGTCATCATATAAGGTGTTCTATCACTTTCGTGGCAAGGCTGAATAATGTGCCTACCCGAATAACTTGGCACAGGATTATATACCGCAACCGAAAATTTATTTTCAACCCTTTTAATAGTCATTGGCGAAAGTGGAGATGAGAATATTATGCTTGCGCGTGGAGTTGTAAACGTCATGCCGTCGTCTTTAGAAAAACACTCGTATTGCGTCATACAATTCGTGCGTGAGAAAGCAAAAATAGTTCCGTCATCAAATTGAGTTAAGCCCGTTTCTTGTAAGCCTTGCCAAATTTCGCCGTCTGGATGGCTTATAAAGTTATTACTGTCTAACCAAGTTTTACCGTCGTCATCAGAATAAAAAAGAGTAAAATGGCCTGGACCTATTCCGCCGTTTTCTTTTTCTTCATGCTTGTTAAGTGGCAATAAAATTCTACCGCTTTTGCTTCTTAAAACTCTGCCGTTTTCAAAAACGTAATAGCCTTCTTTATTTATAATAGGCGTTGGCTTTGAAAACGTTAAGCCTTCGTCGCTACTTACGCGCATCATTACGTCTTGCCTTGCGCCCCTGACGCCGTAAAAAATGGCTATATCTCCGTTTTTAAGCCTTAAAAAACTAACGCACAAATTTTGCGTTTCCCCTTCTTCTAAATTAAAAAGGACGCGCTTGTCGGTAAAAGTTTCGCCTTCGTCATACGAATATATGGCGGTTATTAAACTCTCGTCAAAATCTCCGCCACCGCTTGAAAACTCGCTATACGCATACATTATAGCACCGTTTTTAAGGCGTATAAAATCGCCCTCGCCCTGCCTTGCGTGCACTTCGTTTGCTCTTATAAAAACAACGTCCTTTCCAACTACTTTCATTTTAAATCTCCTTAAACTTTAATAGGCTCGCTATATTCAACCCCAAAAGTTTCAACCGTAACTTGCTTCATAATTTGGTCTTCATAAGGCTTGTCGTGCCAGTCGGTTTTAGTAGTGGCAATTTTATCAACTACTTCTATACCGCTAACAACTTTACCAAATGACGCATATTGACCGTCTAAATAAGGGGAATCTGCGTGCATAATAAAGAATTGTGAACCTGCCGAATTTGGCATCATTGAACGTGCCATAGAAATTACTCCGCGAGTATGACTTAAAGTGTTTTTAAAGCCGTTTTGCGTAAACTCGCCCTTAATTGAGTAGCCTGGGCCGCCAGTGCCTATACCGTTAGGGTCACCGCCTTGTATCATAAAGCCTTCAATAACGCGGTGGAAACATATTCCGTTATAAAAGCCTTTTTTAACAAGAGATATAAAGTTATTTACCGTGTTAGGTGCAATTTGTGGGTAGAGTTCAACCACAATTTGGTCGCCACTGTTCATTAAAATTGTTACTTGTGGATTTTGAATTTCGCTCATATTTACTTCCTTTATTATAATTCATATTTTAATTTTTTTTAATAGATAAAAAAGACATAATTTATTTTATTACGTCTTTTTCTATAGTTTAAATTTATTTGTCAAGTTCATCAACCTTTATAAGCTCAACGCCAGCTTCATTAAGTAAAGTTTTAGAAAAATCATCAGGATAACCATGCTTATAAATAACTTTTTTAATGCCTGAATTTATAATCATTTTAGTGCATATAGTGCAAGGTTGGTGAGTAACGTAAATAGTAGAACCTTCTACTGAAATACCAAGTTTTGCCGCTTGCGCAATTGCGTTTTGTTCTGCGTGAACAGCATAACAAGTTTCTTGACGAGTTCCTGATGGAATATTTAATTTTTTTCTTAAACACTCGCCCTTATCTTTACAACTTTGAACACCGCTAGGTGCGCCGTTGTAGCCCGTTGCTTGAATTCTTTTATCTTTTACGATTACTGCGCCAACGTGCCTATTGTCTTGAAAACAACTTGACCATTCGCCAACAAAATCTGCCATTTCTGAAAAACGTTTATCCCACTTGTTCATAAATTACTCCTTAGTTTGTTTATATATATTATAAAGTTTAACATAATTTTAAAGCTATTGCAATATTTTAATTAAGTTTATAAAAATTATTTGACATTTTTTTTAAAATATTTGCATTATTCTATTGACAAAATAAATATTATGGCTATAATATAAATTAGCACTCAAACGCTAAGAGTGCTAAAAGTGTAAACGAATATAAAGGAGTGGAATTATGAAAATTAAACCATTATTTGATAAAGTAGTTGTTGAGGCAACTAATAAAGAAGAAACTACAAAAACAGGCTTTATACTTCCAAGCGCATCACAAGAAAAACAACAAACTGCAACCGTTGTAGCTGTAGGCCCAGGTGGCGTTATTGATGGCAAAGAAGTTACTATGCAAGTAAAAGTTGGTGACGTTGTGCTTTACGCTAAATACGCCGGCAGTGAATTTAAAGTTGATGGTAAGGAATTTACAATAATTAAACAAAGCGATATCCTTGCCATTGTTGAATAATAGGAGATTTTATTATGGCTAAAAAAATTTTATATGGCGAAGAAGCTAGAAAAGCTTTAGAAGCAGGTGTTAACACTTTAGCAAATACTGTTAAAATTACACTTGGCCCAAAAGGCAGAAACGTTGTGCTTGACAAAAAGTTTGGTGCTCCGCTTATTACTAATGACGGTGTAACTATTGCAAAAGAAATTGAACTTGAAGACGCATTTGAAAATATGGGCGCTCAACTCGTTAAAGAAGTTTCTACAAAAACTAACGACATTGCTGGTGACGGTACTACAACAGCCGTTGTTTTAGCACAAGCAATTATTCGTGAAGGACTTAAGAACCTTGCAGCTGGAGCAAATCCTATAGTTTTAAAGAAAGGTATTAAAAAGGCAGTTGACAAAACTGTTGAAGAATTAAAGAGCATTTCTAAACCTATTACTGACAAAACTTCTATTGCTCAAGTAGCATCTATTTCTGCTGGAGATGAAGAAGTTGGCGCACTTATTAGCGAAGCAATGGAAAAAGTTGGTAAAGACGGTGTTATTACTATTCAAGAAAGCAAAACTATGAAAACCGAACTTACTACGGTTGACGGTATGCAATTTGATAGAGGTTACGCTTCTGCATATATGGTTACTAATACAGATAAAATGGAAGCGGTTTACGATAACCCACTTATTTTAATTACAGATAAAAAAGTTTCTTCTATTCAAGAAATTTTACCTATAGTTGAACCTATTGCTCAACAAGGTCAAAAGCTTTTAATTATAGCTGAAGACGTTGAAGGTGATGCTCTTGCAGCACTCGTTGTAAACAAATTAAAAGGCGTATTTAACTGCGTGGCAGTTAAGGCTCCTGGCTTTGGCGATAGAAGAAAAGCTATGCTTGAAGATATTGCTATTTTAACTGGCGGTACGGTTATTTCTACAGACCTTGGCATTGAGTTTAAAGACGTTAACTTTAATATGCTTGGTAGAGCGGCTCAAATTAAGGTTGATAAAGAAAATACAACCATTATTGGCGGTGCGGGCGACCCTAGCCAAATTAAAGCAAGAGTTATGGCAATTAGGTCACAAATTGATGCAACAACTAGCGACTACGATAAAGAAAAATTACAAGAACGCCTTGCTAAACTTGCAGGTGGCGTAGCAGTTATTAACGTTGGCGCTGCAACTGAAGTTGAAATGAAAGAAAAGAAATTGAGAATTGAAGATGCTTTAGCTGCTACTAAAGCTGCCGTTGAAGAAGGTATTGTTCCTGGTGGTGGCACTGCCCTTTTAACTGCAATTCCTACACTTAAAACACTTGTAAACGAACTTGAAGGCGATGAAAAAACAGGTGCTGCAATTATTTTAAAAGCTATTGAAGAACCTGTTAGACAAATTGCAGTAAACGCGGGTCTTGACGGTTCTGTAATCTTAAACGAAATCGTTAAGAAAGGCGACAAGAGCTACGGCTTTGACGCGTACAAGAACGAATACTGCGATATGGTTAAATGCGGTATTATAGACCCTACTAAAGTTACAAGGTCAGCACTTCAAAACGCAGCTTCTATAGCTTCAACTCTTTTAACTACAGAAAGCATTGTTACAGACGTTCAAAAAGACGAGCCAATGCCACAAGGCGCAGGCAATATGGGCGGAATGTATTAAAATTAAATAAAGTAAAAGCGTTAGCAAATTGCTAGCGCTTTTTTATTATTAAAAAAACGCCAACAAAAAGTTGGCGTTTTAATTATAAGTTAAAATATTTTATTGCATTGTTTCTAAACACGTCATTGGCTATTTCCGTACCTGCAGTTTTTTGAACTACTTTATATGCGTTTTTTATTGGCAAACCTCTGTCACAATGAACGTCACTACCAACAAAGTCTACTAAGCCCTGTTTAATTACCTTTAAAACTCTGCGCCTTATAGTTTTGCCTTCTTCACCAATAATGCTTGACGCATTTACTTGCAAAAGCGCACCTAATTGCTTTAAGTCAAAAAGGTTGTTCCAGTCCAGATAAATGTATCTTTCAATATGCGCAATAATAGGAATATAGCCCATTGTTTTAAGATTATAAACGTAATCGGCTATATCTTGCTCATCATAATAGTTGAATTCTATTAATAAACACTTGGTTCCGTTTATAGTTGAAACTTTACCCTCTTTAAGCAAGTCGTAAATTTTATTAGTACAATAAATTTCTTGGCCTAAATATAGGTCGAGGTTAACTCCCCTTTCGCTTGCGGTTTTTTTAAAATCTTCGTAAACTTTCTTAACCTCGTCAAACGGCGTATCGTATATATTTTGCTTGTAGTGCGGAGTTAAGATAATTTTACTTACGTCATTAGCCGCTTCTAATTCAAGCATTTTTAGCGATGCTTCAAAAGTTGTGCTACCGTCATCAACAAACGGCAACACGTGAGAGTGCATATCTACCATAAATTATTTCTCCGATAAATAACGATTTTTTACACCCTTATAATATCTACCGTTGTAATATCCGCCGTATTTAACGCCAAACTTACCATTATTATGATACGTCATAACAACACCGAAAATTTTAACGTCATTACGCTTTAAAAGTTCTACTGCTTCTTTAAGTTGTGAACGGTGTGTAACACCGGCAGAAACTACGAAGATAACTTCATCAGAAAGTTTAGAAATATGCATATAGTCAGAAACAAGTAAAACAGGTGGACAGTCGAATAAAATAATGTCGTAAATTTCTCTTAATTCGGCAATTAAATTTTTAAATTTATTAGACGTAAATATGATTGATGCGTTTTGCGCCGCTTTACCACGGTTAATAACGTCAACACCATATTCAGTAGTTTTAATAAGGTCTTCTCTTTTACTTTCGCCAAGCATATATTCTGCTAAGCCGTTAAAGTTAGGAATAGAAAATGCTCTATGCATTTTAGGGCGTCTAAAATCAAGGTCTAATACGCAAACCTTTTTGCCACTCTTTACAAGCGCTACTGCAAGGTTTACTGCAATAGTAGATTTACCCTCGCCAGATATGGACGACTCAATTTGGAATACTTTTTTATTTCCGTTATCACTACCGTAAATAATATTGTCTTTAAGCCTATTATAACTTTCACTTTTACCGTTTTTTCTACCTATAACAATTTTTGGAACGTCCGTATCAAAATTATCTTTTTCTTTTTTCTTAAAAAATAACATTTTACTTACCCTCCTCAATTGTTTTTGTAGCATCTTCAGCCTTTTCATTTGCAAGCGTTGCGTTAGTGCTAATATCAATAAACGCTATAGTTGAAACGCCCATAATACGTTCAATATCTTCACGTGAAGAAATGGTATCATCAATAAAGTAAACTAAAAGAACAAATATTGCGGCAAGAACTATGCCCACTATAAGAGATAAGAATACAGTTTTAACCGTTTCTGTAGATGTTGAAACAGTGTTTTCAGTAGCCTTAGCTATTACTACTAACTTATTTCTTAAAATACCGTATTTATAGCCTTCGTAAACACCGTCATTATCTCTATCTATTTGCTCCGTATCTAATTTTTCTACAGTGTTTTTAACAAAGTAATTTAACGCATCTGAAAGCTCTTTCTTTATTTCGTCAGCATTTCCGCCATGTACGCTATATGAATAAGTAATGTTAAAGAATGCTGAAGATTCAGTATACGCAAAGTCAATGCTTTGAAAATTTAATTTTGAAACCCCATCTTTATCACATTTTTCATCTAAGTAAGCTTTCATTTCTTGCGATTTTAACACCTTTTCATATTCAGGCGCAATAAGCGCAGAATATTGATACGCAGTATGTTCTGCCATATTAATGCCTTCTTCCTTATATGCAATATCAGCGTTTACGTAAAAGCCTACAGTTGCAGTGTAAGTAGTTTTTTGAACTAATTTTACATAAGCGATACCCACACCTAAAGATGCAAATATAAATATCAAAATCCATATAATATTGGCGCGAATTACAAGTAAAATTTCGGATAATGATAACGACCTACCAACCTTCTCTTCTTCCATAATTCCTCCTAGAAAACTTTTTCTAATTGTAATCTTTATTTATTACGAATTGTTACCATCTCTAAACAAAACGACTTTGACGGTAGCAAATATCAATTTTAAATCTAATAACACACTTGCGTTTTTAACGTAGTACGCATCCATTAACGATTTGTTTTTATAAAAAACGTCATTGCGACCTAAAACTTGAGCATATCCTGAAATTCCCGGTCTCATTTCAAACACGCCTAACGCACTGCGAATTCCATTGATTTGCTTAGAAACCTCTTCACTTACAAGAACCGGCCTATAACCAACAAAACTCATATCGCCTTTTAAAACGTTTAAAAATTGCGGAAATTCGTCTAGTGACGTTTTTCTTAAAAATCCCCCGACCTTAGTATAAAAACTATCTGGATTAGCAAAATCTTCAAATATTTTATCGTGCGGGGCATCTATGCGCATACTTCTAAACTTATAAATAGTAAAAATTTTACCATTAAGACCTATTCTACTTTGTTTAAATAACACAGGCCCTTTGGAGTCTATTTTTATAGCAATAGCAATTCCTAAAAGCAATGGCGACAATATGATAAGCGCAAATAAAGATGCAAATATATCAAAAGTGCGTTTTATAAACTTATAAAAAATCCTTTTTTTCGTATTTTTTTGAAAATTATTTATAAAGTCTTGATAAAAGCTATCTTCGTAAGCCTCACTATATTTTATCTCATAATTTTCAAATTTCCATACGTTGTTTTTCTTTGACATTTTTTTGTTTTTTAATACCTTTATTTTTAGTAAACAGCAACATTAAAAAGCAATAATTAATTTTCATTATACTATGAGCATAGCTAAAATGCAATAGTCTTTTAATAAATAATATAAACATATAAGCGCTTTTTGCGCGTAAAACGGCTATTTTTTTGCAAAATAGTAAAAAAACGCATATTATTCTTTACCCTTTTCTTTCCTAGTTTGCAAAACAATTTTTTCGTATCCGTTTCCCTTTGGCTTAAAATAAACTTTGTTTTTTAGCTTATTTGGCAAATATTGTTGCTTAACGTAACCGCCAAAACTATGCGGATATTTATACTTTGCACTTTCTTCTTTTCCCTCTTTACTTAAATATGACGGATTTATTAAATGACCAGGAACGTCATCATCTCTAACTATTTCAGCATCGCTAGAAGCCCCTTCTAACGCTTCTATAACCGCATTAGATTTATGAGCTTCACACACATAAATTATAGCCTCCGAAAGCGGAATTAACCCCTCTGGAACGCCAAGTTCTTTAAGAGCCGTTAGCGCTGAAGTTGCTATAACTAATGCGTATGGGTCAGCAATCCCAACGTCCTCACTTGAGTGAACAATTAATCTTCTTGCAATAATAAGCGGGTCACATCCACCCTTTATAAGCCTTTGGCTATAATAAAGTGCCGCATCACTATCACTACCACGCAAGCTTTTGCAAAATGCGCTCAATAAATGATAGTACGAATTCTCATCAATAGAAAGTGCCTTTTTTTGAATAGAGTTTTCCGCATCGTTTAACGTAACGTTTAACGTTCCATCAAGTGAAACGGGAGTAGTCATTACCGCAAGTTCTAATGCGTTATAAGCCGTTCTTAAATCGCCCCCGCATACACTAGCAATATGTTTGATAGCATCTTCGCTAACGTTTGCTTTCATTTTTCCAAGACCTTTTTCTTCGTTTGTAAGAGCCTTTTTTAACGCATTTTCAATAACTTCGTTTGAAAGCCTTTTAAACTCGAATATTCTACATCTTGACACTATTGCTGGCGTCATTGCCGAATACGGATTTTCCGTTGTTGAACCTATAAAAATAATAGTTCCGTCTTCTATAAATGGAAGCAAACTGTCTTGTTGCGTTTTGTTAAAACGGTGGCATTCATCTAAAAGTAGATACGTTTTTTTGCCGTACATTTTAAGGTCGTCACGCGCTTTTTCAACAGCTTTTTTAACGTCTTGCACACCGCTTGTAACAGCATTCAATTCAGTAAAATTACCGCTTGTTGAGTTGGCAATAATTTTGGCAAGAGTAGTTTTTCCTGTGCCGGGAGGACCGTAAAAAATACAACTTCCCAATCTATCAAGCATTATGGCACGACGTAGTAAACTTCCTTCGCTTGCTATTTCAGCTTGGCCTAAAAACTCTTTTAAGGTTTCTGGGCGCATTCTTTCAGCAAGAGGCGCGTTTTTTAAATTGTCACTGTTGTTAATATCAAAAAGAGTGTACATATTTTTACCTTTTTGCGATTATATTTTATTATGGTTATAAAAGCAAAATTTAAGTTTAATTATATTAAAAAAGGCATAATTTTACTAATTTTATGCTTTTTAATGGTCGTTTTAGTGTGTTTTCCAAAAGAATATCAGGAAAGTTGCTATAACGGAATATCCCTTTGGGCAATAATTGTTCTTCCCTCTCTTTTACCGTTCTTTTTTTTAACGGCGTTACTTACGTCAACAGGCGTGTTATTAAAAGTGTGCGCTCCTTTTAACAAAATTTCAAAAAGCCTATTTAATTTAAAAGGGGTTGCCTTTTATTGCTTTGCTATGAGCATACTTTCAGGTTATCCTGTTGGAAGCAAAATTATAAGCGAACTATATGAAAAAGGCTACGTTAACGAAGGCGAAAGTTCTCGTCTTGCAATTTTGTGTTCTACGTCAGGCCCTTTATTTACTATAGGCGCTGTTGGCATTAGTATGTTTGGAAGCAAAACTGCAGGAATTGTAATTTACCTTTCTCACGTTTTAGGCGCGTTTATAACTTCTCTATTTTTTAAAAATTACGGTAAAAAACCCGAGCAAAATTTACGTATTTATAATAATCAAATAAATAACGCTTTATATGAAAGTATGTACAGCTCAGTAGTATCTTGCCTAATTGTTGGCGGATTTATAAGCGTTTTTTACGTCTTTGCTGAAATAGCCACAAACTTTAATTTACTGTTTTTTTTAGAAAAACTATTAAGTTTTCCTCTTTCTTCAGTTGAGTTTGGCAATGGCATTTCTAAAGCTTTTACTTACGGACTAATAGAATGCACGCGCGGTGCTAAAAACCTTTCTAGTTTTGGAACTAACGCTTTGACTGTTTCTTTAGCAACTGCTCTTTGTTCTTTTGGCGGAATTTCTATAATAATGCAATCAATAGTTTTTTTAAGTAAAGCAAAAGTAAAAATTAAAATTTTCTTATTGCAAAAGTTTTTACAAATGATAATTTCCTTTTTAATTTGCTTTGCACTTATGCTAGTTTTGTATTAATTTTCAGCTATAATTTTAATAACTGTGCTAGACAAAAGTTTGTCTAAATTTTCGCCGTTTTTAATAGCGTCTTTAACGAGAGTTGAACTTACGTCTTCAAGCCCCTTTTCACAAGGAATAAAAAGAGTTTCAACTTTTGAATACAAACTCTTGTTCACAAGATGCATTTTTGTTTCATACTCGTAGTCTTTTTCGTTCCTTACGCCCCTTACGGTGTAAGTTATATCTTTTTGTTTCATAAGGTCTACCAAATAACCTTCGTGATAAACTACTTCAACGTTACTATATTTTTCACACACAGCTTTTAGCATTTTAAGGCGTTTTTCAACACTATAAAAAGCTTTTTTTTCTACGTTAATACAAAGAGCCACTACTAAGCTATCAAATAAATTAGCACACTTTTCAATTATTTTTTCATGCCCTATAGTTAACGGGTCAAAAGTGCCTGCAAAAACTGCCTTTTTCATAAACTCTCCTTATAAAAATCAAACGTTGCTATACCGTATTTTCTAGTATCACAAAGCGTAAAGCCTAAATAATTTTGCGATTGTTTATCGCTCTTATGCTCATATATAATTAATCCACCCTCGTTTAATAATTGCCTTTCTTTAATAACGGAAAACAACTCGCACTCTTCGTTAAACGCATAAGGCGGGTCTAAAAATATATAGTCAAACTTTAAATTTGTAGTTAAAAGATAGTTTTTAGCGTCCTTAATTTTAGGTTCTATATCAAGCCTAACGGATTTTATATTAATCTTTGCAATTTCAGCGCTTTGTTTAGAACTATCAACAAACTCAACTGTTTTCGCCCCGCGTGAAAGCGCTTCTAAACCAACGGCGCCCGTACCTGTAAAAAGGTCTAAAAACGCACTGCCAGCAATTTCAAAAGACAAAATATTAAAAAGTGCCTCCCTTGCCCTATCAGACGTAGGACGCACCGAAAGCCCATCAAACTCTTTTAATTTTTTTCCTTTAAATTTTCCGCCTATAATTCTCATTTTAATCCTTCTTAACAAGTCGTTTAAGTTTAGCGTATAATATAACAGTCAACTGTCAAAAATTATACTATGAAACTTTTAATCGGTTTAGCCATAGGGCTATTTTTAGGTACGAACATAGGCGTTATAATAACCGCTTTTATATCCGCAAATAGAAAACGTTAAATATTACGCAAGTTTTCCACTATTAATCTCGTAACTTTTATTGCAAATTTTTGAAATTTCGTTTTTATGTGAAACCGCAATGAGCGTAATATCTTTACAGCTTCCAATATTTTTTATAATTTGACTTTCAAGTTCAAGGTCTAGCGCACTAGTAGCCTCGTCAAAAATAATAACCTTACAACTTGAAATTAACGCGCGTGCCAACGCAACTCTTTGGGCTTGTCCTTCAGAAAGTAGATTGCCAGCACTGCCAATTTCCATTTCTAATCCACTTTGCGCCACATCTTCTAAGCAGGCGCATTTTAATGCGCTTTTAATTTCTTCATCGCTTGCGCACTCGTTAAGCATTGTTAAATTAAAATATAAACTGCCGCCAAACAACATATTTCCTTGCGGAACAAAGCCGAATAACCCTTTAACGCTCTTAGGCTCTAACTCTATCGTTTTACCACTTTTATCAACAAATTCTAAAACTATATTTCCTTTTGATGGAGCATAAACACCCGTTAAAAGTTTTAGTAAGGTAGACTTGCCTATGCCAGATTGCCCCTTAATTAAAACTGCATCATTTTTTAATATTTCCAAATTAACTCCGTCTAAAATAAGCGCGTTATTATCATAGCCAAAAGAAACGTTGTTAAATTTTGCCTTTACAAATTCTAAATTTCTAGCGTCAACTTTACAAGCAGTATCTTCTAAGCAAATATCATTTAATCTACTAAGCGAACTTTGCATTTCATAATACGCGGGAACGTAGGCGCTTAAACTCATTATAGGCGTTCTGATTTGATAGCCAAGTTGTAAAATGGCAATAAGCGTGCCGTAATCTACCCCAGCACCACCGTTTACGTTTAAAACCGCCCAAATAATAGTTATGGCGTAAGCCACTGTAAACGCAAGTGAAATTAAAGAAAGCGCACTTGCTGAAAATACGCGTTGCTTTAACTTGTTTCTATATACGCCGTTAAATCTCGTATTACCCAAATTTATAATTGAATTTTCAATAGAAGTTGATTTTATAAATAACGCGTTATTACCCACTTCATTAATAAACGAAGCCGTTTCACCCTCGCTGTTACGAGTGTTTAAATTAAGCTTAAAAATAATTTTTCTTATAAAATAAGAAACTATAAAAGCAAGCGCCACGCAAAGCAATAAAATTAAAGTAAAAATTGGTTGCATAAATAACAGCAAAGCCAAAATTGTTAAAACGTGAACGATAGTAGAAAGAGCGTTAGGAATAAGAGCAACGTGAGTGTTTGCCACCTTTTGACAGTCACTTTCAAGCCTTGAAATAACGTCACCACTATTAAATGAAATTAAGTTTTTGTAACTGCTTTTAAGATACGATGAAAAAACTAATTGTTTGAGTTTTAACTCTACCTTAGTAGAACTTTTAGCATGTAAAATTCTATACCCAACGCCAAAAGCAAAAGAAAGTAAAACGCAAAGAATTAGCAATACGGCATAAAGCACAATGATATTTGCATCTTTTTTATACTCAACCGAGTTTATAAACAATTTAATAAAGAGCGCAAAAACAACGCTAAAAATACATTGCAAAACAGCAAGCGCCGTCATTAAATAAAACGAAAATTCACGCCCGCCAACCTTGTTTAATAAGTTGTTAAAATTTTTATCTTTCATTAAAACACCTAATAGTACGCCTATTTTACTAAATTATATTATAATTTAATTATATACTATTGTCAAGTCTATTTTTTTGGCGTAAAATTCAAAAAATCCCTTTATTTTAACAAAAAAACATGGTATAATTAAAGTATGAGTTACAATATTTCAACAATGTATATATGGAAGTTTTTTAATGAAAATTGCGTTTGCCCCGTTTGCGAAATTCGCAAAAAAATGGATGCGGACATTTCAGAAATGTATTTATCTGAAGCGGTTATGGAAAATGAAGAGCGCAAAAAGGTTAACAAATACGGCTTTTGCAAAGACCATTACGACCTTTTGTATTTGGGAACTAACAAATTAGGTCTTGCCCTTCAAATGCAAACGCGCGTAAAAACAATTGGTGCGCTTATAAAAAATTACACTGACGTTAAAAAGGCACAAAAACATGCAAAAGCCATACAAAAAAGACTTGAAACTTGCGTAATATGCAATACTCTTAATTTTAATATGGAACGCTATTACGAAACTATAGCAAGGCTTTATAAAGATGATGAAAAATTTAGAAACGTGACGTTTAAAACCATTCACGGCTTGTGCTACGGTGACTATTTAAATCTTATAAATTATGCTCACAAGGCAGGAAAATACAGCGCCGAATTTTTAGCCACTTTACACGAAAAACAAACTGCTTCAACTAACGACCTAATTAAACAATTAAACGATTTTACTATGGCGTTTGATTACCGCGCAAAGACGTTGCCAAGCAAATCTGCTTCTCTCTCACTTAAGCTAACACGAGTTAAAGTTTACGGCGACAAAACTAATTTGCCTGAAAGAAAATAAAAATTAGCCCTTTTGCAAAGCAAAAGGGCTTTAATTATATATTATCGCTTGTTACAAATGCGCAAACGTTTATTTTTTTATATGTATGCACATATATGTTAAAAGTTTAAATATCTTTTTTAGCGAGCACTTCCCCACTTAAAGCATCAACTAAATAGGCTATAGTTTTTTTACTATTTGCAAAACCTACATAGTAATAATTTCTACCGTCTCCACAAAGTAATCTAACCCTAATTTCCGCTCCCGCTTGACCGTTTTTAAAAAGAGAATTAACAACTTGCTTGTCGTAATTTTGAACGCATTTTAAAGCTTTATTGACGTCTATAATATCATCTAAAACAGCACTTTCCAGCGCTATTTCAACACGCTTATCTTCATCGCTAATTTCAACGTTTAATGTTTTTGAAATTGGAAGCCTATCAACTTGCTGTTCAATAGTATATTTGCCGTTTATAGGGTTAAACGTAAAAGAAGCATCAACTAAAACGTCATCATACGTTATAAAAATTCCAGCATCGTTAATTGCTTCGCCTTGCTTTTCAAGGCGTATAACTAAATAGCTTTTAATGTCGCCAACGTACCCGTCCGTAATAAACGGAGTTTCTCGTTCTTCTGCATAAACGGTTACGGTGTAACCGTCTTTACTACCGCTATACACGCCCGTGCGCCTTTGAGAAACGTACATAGAAAGAGTCGTAGCAGAAGCACACGAAGAAAGCACAGCAATACTTATTGAAACAACTACCATTAAAAAAGTTTTTTTCATAATTTCACCTATTACACCGCTATTTTATTTTAAAAAATAAAAAAGTATGATATTTTTTAAAAATTATTAGTAAAATTATATAATTAGTTGATTTTTTTTTAGCATTTTGCTATTATATTTTAAAGGCGTAAAGTATGAAAAAAGTAGTAATAAAATCAACAATAATTACCGTTTTAATAATAATTTTATTTTCGGTAGCGTTTACATTTATTGTTACGGCGTTTTTTCCTAAGTATGTGGCAGACGTTTCTTTTAAGTTAGGCAACAAACAAACATGCGTTAATTATAGTGAAAAGCAATACAATAAAACACTTGAAAGAGATGACCTTTCTACTCTTGTAGAACGCTCCATTTGGGCAGGCAACAACGCTTACACTATTAAATACGGCGCAATACTTATAAATAGTGAAAATTTTTCAACTTATTGCAACCTTAAAGACGAAGGCTATTTATATTACGTAGTAGGCAGCTACGTTAAAGCACTTTACGAAAGTGGCGAAAAACAAAAAAGTGCTGAAACAGCATTTTTAAACACTTCTACTTATAGTGAAACTAACCCTATAAGAGTTGTGGCAAGTTTAGCAATAGAAGAAAACAATAAAGATATTGTTTCCCTTATTTGCACTAACCTACAAAACCGCAATGATAGCAATGAGCAAATTATTCAAAGTGACGTTGCACTTTTACAAAGTTTTTTAAACAGTTAATTCTGTTTTATTTTAAAATTAACAAAGGAATTTAATTTTATGGAATGTAATTTAAGACCAGAATCATTTGAAAGAATTACTAACTCTAACTTAGCCAAGAAGTTTATTGATGAGCAAGTTGAACTTGTACGCAAGCAAGTAGGCGATAAAAAGGTATTACTTGCACTTTCTGGCGGGGTTGATTCATCAGTAGTGGCAGGGCTTTTAATTAAGGCTATTGGCAAGCAACTTGTGTGCGTGCACGTTAACCACGGTTTACTTAGAAAGGGCGAACCTGAACAAGTTGTTGAAGTTTTTGGCAAACAACTTAACGCTAACCTTGTTTACGTTGACGCTAGTGAAAGATTTTTATCTAAACTTAACGGCGTAACCGACCCCGAAACAAAAAGAAAAATTATTGGTGGCGAGTTCATTAGAGTTTTTGAAGAAGAAGCAAGAAAACTTGAAGGCATTGAATTCTTAGCGCAAGGCACAATTTATCCTGACATTTTGGAAAGTGACGGCGTTAAAGCACACCACAACGTTGGCGGTCTTCCTGAAGATTTACAATTTGAACTTGTTGAACCTGTTAGACTTTTATATAAAGACGAAGTTAGGGTTGTTGGTAAAGAACTTGGTCTTCCAGACGAAATGGTATTCCGTCAACCATTCCCAGGCCCAGGCCTTGGCGTAAGGTGCTTAGGCGCAATTACGCGTGATAGACTTGAGGCTTTGCGTGAAAGTGACGCTATCCTTCGTGAAGAATTTAAAAATAGCGGTTTAGCCGGCAAAGTTTGGCAATACTTTACCGTTGTTCCTGATTTTAAGAGCACCGGTGTTAGAGATGGCAAACGCAGTTTTGATTGGCCTGTAATTATTCGTGCCGTAAACACTGTTGACGCTATGAGCGCTACTATTGAAACAATTGATTGGGCAATTTTACAAAAAATTACCGACAGAATACTTAAAGAAGTTCCTATGATTAACCGCGTGTTATATGATATGACACCAAAGCCACCTGCTACTATTGAGTGGGAATGAGTTTTGTGTAGCAAAACTCAACTATGAACGTTTCGCAGAAACGGTCATATCATAACATTTGGCGTAGACAAATTCATAACTTTAAACTCATAACTTTTCCGTTCTCATTTGCGAAACGAGTTATGAGTTATAATACGCTTCGCGTAGTTATGATTGGCTTTGCCAAGTTTGAAATTACAGAGATTTTATATGGCTGATAGTATATTAAAAACAAAATCTAAAGAATTTGCTAAAGATATCGTCTTTCTATGCCGAACTCTAAAACAAAACGGCGTTGAAAGTACTTTGATAAATCAACTTTTGCGTTGCGGAACATCTGTCGGCGCAAACGTTCACGAAGCACAATACGCTCAAGGCACAAAAGATTTTATTTCAAAGTTTGAAATTGCACTTAAGGAATGTAACGAGAGCGAATATTGGCTTGAATTGCTTTTTGAAACTATGTCGTTGTCGGAAACAGATTTCAAACTTTTTCAAAGCAAATGTATTGAACTTCGCCGTATGCTTGTTTCTTCAGTTACAACACTAAAGAGCAAATAATTTACCAAGTTTTTAGGCAGACCAAAATTTGCTATAAAACACACTAAAAACCACTACAAATAACCCATATTGTAGATATACTATTAAGTGGGAATAAAAAAAAGCCCTTAGGGCTTTTTTAATAACTAAAAATATGGAAACAGTAAACGTAAAATGTCCGCTTTGCGGCCACCAATTTACAACTCAAAAAGGCTTAGAAACTGCTACTTGCCCATTTTGCAACAAGCAGTTTTTAACCGTGCAAGGAATTAGATATTTAAAGAGCCTTGAAAAATTAAAGAGTGAAGATAAAAAGGTTGCCCTTGGCGAAATGTACCAAAAAGTTGACGGTTTAATTGATAAAATTGAGTTTTATTTAGACGAAGAAGATTATGAAACCGCTCAAACTTTAATTGACGAAGCGCTTACTATTACAACCACAGATTTTAGAATTTACTTAAACGCAGTTGTTTTAAGAACTAAAAATTTTACTGACCTTAAAGATACTACTCATTTACCATATTTAAAAAAGGCTATTGACTTTGCTACAACTATGCAAAAAGAGCAAATTAGAAAGTTATACGAGCCGTATTATAAAAAATGCCATATTCCAGAAGAAGAAATTGAAGAATATTCAGCCCAAGAAGCAAGCAGCATAAAAGAAAGGGTTGAAACAATTTTAAAAGACGGTATTCCAAAACATTTTACAAGAGAAAAACACTATAAGTTTACTAAAATTGCACTTCCCGTTTCGGCAATTATAACGGCTGTACTAATGATACTTTCACTATTTTTAAACAACTTGGTTTTAGACCTTGCTTGCGTAGGCTTATTTGCAATAACTTTTGTTGTTTTAACAATACACCTTTCAGTATCAACAATAACAAAGCAGTTTAACGCTATATTAGATTTTTACGATAATTATTCAACCTTTAATTTAAAAGAGCAAGCACAAGTAAAAGTATTAAAGCGTTTAGAATACGTTGCAGTATCTTATATAAATAACGAAGGCTACACTTCACTTGGTATAACCATTGAAAAACTTATAGAAGAGTGCTTAAAAACGGATAGCGAAAAACTTATTGAATACGTTAAAAACGATAAAGTTTTTAAATCATACGTTGTTGAAGAAGAATAAAAACAATAAAAAAGCGGGCTAAAAAGCCCGCTTTTATTTTTTTAAATTTTCTTTTTTCTCTTGCCAGTTGTCTATTTCTATTTTGGCACCTTTAATATAAATCTCTTCTATCGTCTCTATTACTTCCCATGGCCTTTTTGTTTTTGCCACTTTATTCAACTCTGCATTTTCACTTTTTAAAATTCTACACACGTAAATGTTGTCTAAAATTTTTTGCACATTTTCATACGTTAATTCATCTTCTTTTAATCCAGTCAGTTTATCTATAATGTTGCCAATAGGAATAACGTGTTCATCGTGAAAAATTTCTCTATATTTAAAGGTTGACCCTTTTACAAATTCTTTTTCCGTAGGTTTTGTAGATGCTCCTTTATAAGTGCCTAACGTTAAATTAACGTCCTTTTTCACAATTACTTTTTTATTATAATAATAGTTTTTTATATCTTCATCAGTTAATAGTTCCCAAACATTTTTTGCCTTAATAGATAAAAATTTATGACTACTTTCTTCAATTTCGTACAATCTTAAAATTTGACCTAGTAAATAATTTGCTTTCCATAAACGATTTTTATCGTCATATAAAAAACATGCGTCTCCACTTTCTTTAATACCTTTTACAAATGCTATAATAATGTCTAATATATTAATATCTTTTTTAGTTTTCATTTTTTCACCATATAATTTTTACTACTAATATTTATCAACATCCTGCATTTTAAAAGTTTTTTTACAACAATACTTGCAAACACATTCTAATTCATACGTTAAACGAGTTCCATATACCCTAACGTCTCTACTTCCAGTCACCTTTCCTTTTTTATTATATATATTATGTCTTTCCATTTTGCTTATTCTTTTCTTATCTATTAGTTTTCTATCTATCTCTTTTAATGCAAATTTTTTCTTGCAATGAGGACAACGAGTTTCTATACCTATCCATAGCCTAATTAAAAATATAACAAACGCTACAATCGCCACTATACCTATAATTAAAAGTGCCAAGATTTGCATGTCGTAAATATCTTCTATTATCATAACTTTCTCCTTTTTTAATCTCTATATTTTTCATTTGCTGTTTTAATATTGTTTTTTATTCTTTCGCGAAGGTCAAGCGGCGCTATAATTTCAACCGCTTTTAAATATTGCATTGCCCAATATTCCATTGCGTTTACGCTTGCAATAACCTTTACTAAATAACGCCCGTCTTTTCTCTCTTCAATTTTAATATCTTTACCAAACCAATCGATTATTTGGTCCATCGCCCAACCGTCGGCAATAAATTCAACGGCTTGCGGCTCGTCAAAAAACATATACGGCATTGATGAAGAAAAGCGCTTATAGTCAATTCCACTTTCATAACCTTTAATGGTCTTTAATTGAGTTCTTACGGCGTCTAAAAGTTTAATTTCCGTAATTCTGTCCATACGGTAATACTGTATATGTTGCCACTTTTCATTAAAACCCATTAAGTAATAACGTTGATTATGTAGTATCATTTGATAAGGGCTTACCGTGTGCGTTGCGGAAGTGTGCATTTTTTTATCCGCACCGTACTTGTTATATACAAAGGCAATTTGTTTTTCGCACTCAATTGCTTCGTTAATAATATCTATATTATAAAAAACCGCAACGTTTTCCGTTTTGTTCCAATCGCCAACCGAATAAACGTTTTTAACGCTATTTTTAAAGTATTTATTTGCTTCGCCACAAAGTTTTTCAATAAGTTCTTTTGACTGTTTTGGCGTAATGTGCTTGCTTGATAAAACACCGTCAATTAAAAGTTTAAGTTCGCTATTTTCAAACGTGCGCTCCGCTAAATACGAGCCTTTTTTAGTAGTTTCAATATAATATCCCGCTTCGTTTAAGAGCGAAATATTCCTACCAATAGCCTTTCTTTCAACAACCAAACCGTATTCTTTTTCTAAAAGTTCAACGATTTTTTCGTGCTTTATAGGATGCTCACTATCACTATGCTTTTTAAGTATTTGATAAATTCTTATAAGCGCTAATTTTTTTGGCTCAAAACTTTCCATTTACATTGCCCCTTAATTTTGATATTTTTATTATACCAAATTTGGTGCAACAATGCAATACGTTTTTAAATTTCAGTAAAAGTTAGGTTGGTATTATCAAACTTTAAACTCGCTTCCCCATACCAACTGCTACTAACGTCCTTTTCAAGCGAAACAACGGCAACACCTTTTTTTATGCACTCTATTTCGCAATCTTCTTCGCTATAAATTAAGTCTGGGCGGTAGATAACGAATATTTTATCACTCTTTTTTAAAAACGTTTTATGTAGAATATCGCTATAAGTAGCGTAAAAATACTCGCCCCTTGCCATACCGCTTGTAATTAAAACACATACGCCTAATTTTAACGCCATTTGTTTAAGTTTTAAAACAAGCGCATTTTCACTATAATGAGAGCAACTTATAAAGTCGCCAAAATTATCTATAACAACTAAATCTAACCCTTGTTTAATTTTAAGTTCCGCAACCTTTAAAAATATATCGTCAATTTCTAAAATGCTTTGCTCTAAATATATTTGTTTGCCATTATTTTTAGCATAATCAATAAGATTACTTACCGCCTTATGCTCCTTTAATTGCATAGAAAAGAACAAAATTTTTTGCTTGTCTAACGTGTTTTTAACTACGTTACAAACAAAACTTGTTTTGCCTATTGCAGGGCGACTTGCTATAACTACCAATTCACCCGTTTTAATTGTTACGTTTTCATCTAATTGATTAAACCCTGTATAAATTCTTTCCATAAAAACCCCTTTTTTGTTTTTATAATAACATAACTATTGTACTAAAAATGGTACAGTTATATGTTTTTTTGCAAAATAAAAAACTCGGCTATAAGCCGAGTTTAATGTGTTTTATAAAACTTTATGTGCATTTTTTGCAAGTGGTAAGGCGTTTTTATACTTTTTAATAAAGTTATTAAAAGCCGTTATTTCCTTTTCATTTGCGGTAACAGTTGTTTTTTTAGTGTCTTTAAACACGCCGTCTAAAAACTTTGGCAAATCACTTTCTTTTAAGTAAGCAAATAAAGCAAGTAGCGCCATACCATACGCACCACCTTCGCCTGCATTTTGCATAACTGTTACAGGTGCACCCACCGCAACTGACATTGCGCTTTGACCCACAAATTCCGTCTTAAAAAATCCGCCGTGACCGTAAACGCTATCAATTTTAACGTTTTCATTAGAAAGGATTTCACAACCAATAGAAAGCGCGCCAAGTGAAGAATATATTTGCATTTTCATAAAATTTGCAAGCGTTAAATTGCCACTTGGGTTTCTTAAAATGATAGGAACGCCGTTTTCAACGCCCACAATAGGCTCGCCTAAAAGGAAGTTAAAGCCTAAAATATTGCCTAAATCTTGGTCGCTTTCAAGCGACTTTTTGTAAAGCAATTCAAACAACTTATCACGGCTAACGTTACCGCCACCAAGCGAAACAACTTCGCTAAACAAATTAGTCCACGCGGTCATTTCCAAAGTAAAGTTATTAACGTGCACCATAGCAACAGGCGCACCGCTTGGGGTTGTTACAACGTCAATTTCCTTATAATAACCGTCAAGGTCCTTTTCAAGTACCGCCATTAAAAATGCGGAAGTTCCCGCAGAAACGTTTGCCGTACGCGGTTTAACACTGTTTGTTGCAACCATACCCGTGCCCGCATCGCCTTCTGGCGGACATAGAATAACGCCCTCGTTTAATTCACCGCTTTCGTCAAGCCAACAAGCGCCCGCTTTTGTTAAAGCGCCTGCATTTTCGCCCGCAAGTAAAACTGTTGGCAAAATAGAGAGAAGCGGAGTATTTATGCCGTTTTTAGATAAAAGCGCTTCAAACTGTTTAACCATTTTGGCGTTATAATTACCGTTTTTAAGGGGAAACATACCTGACGCGTCGCCAACGCCAAGCACCTTTTTGCCCGTTAGTTTATAGTGAACGTAACCTGCAAGCGTGGTAATAAACGCAACGTTTTTAACGTGCTCTTCGCCGTTTAATATTGCTTGATAATAATGTGCTATGCTCCAACGCATAGGAATATTATACTTAAAAAGTTCCGTTAACTCGTCCGCCGCTTTTTGCGTATTAACGTTTTGCCAAGTTCTAAACGGCGTTAATAAATTATCGTTTTTATCAAAAGCTAAATAGCCGTGCATCATTGCCGAAACGCCTATTGCGTCAATTTTAGTTAAAGCGACGCCACACTCTTTTTTATAATTTGCTAAAAGGTCTTTATAACTTGCCTTTACACCCCTTTCAACTTCCTCAAGCGAATACGACCAAAGCCCGTTAACAAGTTCGCTTTTCCACTCGTAAGAGCCTTGTGCTAAAACTTTGTTTTGCTCGTTTATAAGAACGGCTTTTATTCTTGTTGAACCAAGTTCAATGCCTAATATTTTTTTCATACTTTCCTTTTATTCAAGCATATCGCCTAATTTTACGTATCTTATAGCGTCTTTACCCCTAACTTGAGGCGCACCGTTTTGATATTCTAACGCAAGTTCAGAAGTGCTGTAACCCAAGTAAACGTCACCTAAAATATCTATCATACAAACGTTTACCATACCGTATTTACTATAAAGGTCGGCAACAAGTTTGTTTTTATCGTTTTCCAAACTTGTTCCGTAATAAATTCTTATTGAACTTCTACCCTCAATAACGGGTGGGCGATTTCCACTATCTTTAACGTAATGATTATACGCGTACAATACGCTATCATTATATAAAATTATTCTTGGACGGCAAGAAACGCTATTCTCAATAACGTAAGGCTGACTCCAAGTTTTACCGCCGTCTTCACTTTGAGTTAAGAAAATTGAGTTGATTTGCGGTGGCGTTCTATAAATAGCATAGATTTTTCCATTTAAAATTTTGTAGTCCATTTCATATTGCGCTGGGTGCGGACATACGGCAAAAAATTCAATAGTTTCTAAATTATCGCTTGAGCGATATAATATAGGCTCAGCCAAATAACTTGTTATAGAGCCGTAAAGTAAGCCGTCTTCCCCTTTAAAAATAGTATGACCGCCAAAAGTCATTTGCTCCGTTGCTAAAAAGGTGTGATTGTTAAAGCCTTTTTGTTCAAGGTATTTAAGTTGCTCGCTTGCGGTAAGTGGCACTATAGAGCCGTCTTCCTTTTTAAGCATTACGTACTTTTCTTCCGTAAGGTTATTAGTTAAAAAATTAAAATCTTTATAGCCTATAAAATGGTCGCCACTTGCACGGCTATCTTTTTCATAAAAAACTCTAACCGCACCATCGCCAAGTGAAATGATATTCGGCACAAAAACGTCTTTATCCGTGCTAATATCAATAGTTTTTGAATTAAATGGTTGCGCTGCGGGAAAGTACGTTAAAACTATGCGCCCGCGTGATTCGCCGTAGCGACCTTGTGGCCCTGGCATATACGCACAAAACATAATGCCGTACTTTTTATCAAACGCCATACAAATTCCGTCGGAAGAAGTTTGCGTTAACCCGTCACTTATTTGATGCGAATAGTTTAAAATATTTGAAGTTTTCATATTTACTCCTTATTTCTTTTGTCCGTAATAGGCGTTTTTGCCGTGTTTACGAAAATAATGCTTGTCAAGCAAGTATTGGCTTGCGGGTTCTATATTTGCGTTTATTTGCTTTGTTAAATACGCCATTTTTGCAACTTCTTCAAGCGTAATAGCGTTCTCAACCGCCTTTTCAATGCTTTCGCCCCAAGTAAACGGGCCGTGATTTTTAACAATAACACCAGGAATAGCGTTATAATCAAGGTCGTTAAAAGTTTCAACAATAACCTTGCCCGTATTTAGTTCGTACTCGCCGTCAACTTCGCTTTTAGTAAGCGCGCGCGTGCAAGGCACACTACCGTAAAACACGTCCGCGTGGGTAGTGCCGTAAACGGGAATATCTTTACCGCTTTGCGCCCAAGCAACAGAGTAGGCTGAGTGAGTGTGAACAACACCTTGAATATCTTTAAAATTTTGATATAAATAAAGGTGAGTTGCAAGGTCGCTTGACGGACTTAAATTACCTTCTACAGTCTTGCCCGTTTCTATATCTACTACAACCATATCGTTTGCGGTTAGCTTTTCGTAAGGAACGCCACTTGGCTTAATTACAACAAGCCCGCTTTGCCTATCTATTGCGGAAGCGTTGCCCCAAGTAAGAACTACTAACCCGCTATTTTTTAATTCTAAATTTTGCTTTAAAACCCTTTCTTTAAGTTGTTCTAACATATTTTGCCCCCCTTATTTAGCGTTTTTATGCACGCTTTCAAGCGTCATACGCGTTTTTAATGCGGACTGTTGTAAAAAGTCAAAATCCGCGCCGGCGGATATCATATCCATACCAAAATTATGCCAATAAGTAAGAGTTTTTTCGCTCGTATCGCCCGTTGAAATGCCTATGTATTTATCCTTTTGTTTAAGAACGGAAATGCTATCTTTAATAAGTTTTGTGGTATTTTGACCAAACACGTTGCCAAGTTCGTTAATTGAGCCTGAAAGGTCGTTTGCGCCAAAAATGTAGCCGTCAATAAACTCGTTTTCAGTAATTTCATTAAGCGAATTAACCGCGTCAATATGCTCAATTTGAATAAAGCGGCATAAATTATCGCAAGTGTTTTTAACGTATTCTTCAACGCTATTAAAGCCGTAGCCCACAGCGTTCATTGGCCCAAAACCTCGTGTTCCGTAAGGCGGATAAAGTGTTGTGGCAATTTGCCTATTTGCTTGTTCCACGCTTTTTACCATAGGGAAAATTATGCCGTCCGGTCCCATTTCAATAACTTTTTTGGTGTAAGTTAAATCATCTACGGGAACTCTAACAATAACAGCTGTGCCCGTGCCTTGAACTGCCAAAATATGCCCGAGTAAATTTTCAAGAGATAGGTTACTATGCTCTAAATCAATCCACACAAAGTCAAAGCCTGCAAGGCCTGCTATTCTTGCGGTAGTAACGTCGTTTAAATTTATGTGCATACCAATAATTTTTTGCTTATTTTTAATTTTTTGCTTTAATAACATATTTTCACCTTTAAAATAAATATTTTAACACTTTAATTATATATTATTATTTTTGAAATAAAAATAGCGTTTTTTGCTTTAAAGATTGCATTTTTTGCTAACCTATGCTATTATTTAAGCATAAAAATATTAAAGGTTTAAAATTTATGAGCGAATACATAAAAAAGCAAGGAATTTCTAAATTTGCTTCGTTTACCAAAACAAAAGGCAAAATTGACGTGTTTAATGAAAAACAGTTTCACGATTATTACGAATTTTACCTTTTGCTAAACGGCAAAGTAGATTTTTTAAACGAGCATTTGCGCACGCAAATTTCGCCTTATACGCTTGTAATTATTCCGCCCAACGAATACCACCAATTTATTGTGCTTGACGACGTTGCAAATTATGAAAGGTTTGTACTTACCGTTGATTCTAACCTTTTAGAAAAAGGCACTATTGGTAGTGCCGTTTGCGGTAAAGAAATTTTACTTTTAGATAAAGAAAATAGAATTGTAAAAAACTTTTTTCACTTAAATTCGCTACTTGATAACATTTCAGATAAAGATTTTGCCACCGTATTACAATCTATTGCAACGGACGTTATATTTTTAGTTAAATATCTTCCCAAAAGCGAGCAAGTAAAGAAAAAAAGCCTTTCTCCGCTTGCATTAAAACTTATGGAATACATTTCAAAACACTACGCGGAAGATTGCTCTTTAAAAACACTTTCAAAAGAATTTAATTTTTCCGTTTCACTTATATCTCACACTTTTAAAAAGAATTTTGGCATAAGTATTAAACAGTTTATTCAACAAAAACTAACGGCGCAAATAAATAGTGATTTAAAAAATGGCGAAAAGCCTGAGCAACTTGCCTATAAATACAATTTTGCCAACTACTCAACTTTTTACCGCGCGTATAAAAAGCGTTTTGGCGCGTCCCCGTCAACAACTAAAAAATCAACTTTAAACAAATAAAAAACGGCAAGTTTAACTTGCCGTTTTGCTTTTAAATTTTTACCGTGCCGTTTTTTATTTTTTGCATAAAAGTTTCTAATATGTATGACGCGGCAATTTTATCTATAACCGTCTTTCTATCCGCACGGCTAACGTCGCCTTGAAGTAAAACTCTACGTGCTTCAAGCGTTGTAAAACGCTCGTCTTCAAACATAATTTTAATGTCCGTAACCGTCTTTAATTTTTCAACGAAAGATTTCGTTTTTAAAGTTTGCTCGCTCTCGCTACCGTCAAAGTTAAGGGGAAGCCCGCAAACAATCACGTCCGCATACCTTGATTTTGCAAGGTCTGCTAAATACTTAACGTCTTTTTCAAAGTTTTTGCGGTAATACGTTTCAAGCGGAAGTGCCATTGTGCCAAACGGGTCACTAACGGCAACGCCAATACGCTTATCGCCAATATCAAAAGCAATAAATTTCATAATTCACCTTTTTTCGCCTTTTTGTGTATAAATTCTACAAAATGCTTTATACTTATATTAGCCTTTTTAGGCTAGGGGTTAATATGGAAGGAAAAATGTTTATCATTGGCCTTGCTTTAGGTGCTATGGGTGGCGCATTGCTAGCCATTAACTCAAACAAGGTTAGAACAATGATTAAAAATGGACAAGATGAGGTTATGCGTAAAGCTGAACAAATGTGTAAAGAACAGCTAGACAATAAACAATCTAAGTCCGAAAAAAAAGACTAATTTTAAGAACGCTTTGCTATATATGCGAAGCGTTCTTAATTTTTTGCCCTTATTTATTTCGTAATTTTAAAACGCAATCTTTTAAAATGGTAACTGCAAAGTCAATTTCACTTTGAGTATTATCTTTACCAAAGGTAAACCTTAAGGAAGAAAATGCTTGACTATCAGTTAAACCAATTTCTTTAAGCACGTGTGAAGGCTCTATTGAACCTGCCGAACACGCCGCGCCTAATGATGCTGAAACGCCGTTTATATCAAGTTGATATAAAAGAGCATCGCCATTTATACCTTCAAACATAATATTAGCGTTGTTAGGAAGCCTATTATCTTTACTTCCATTTAAGCGAGCGTTAGGAATTTGACTTAATACTTTGTCTATAAAATCATTTCTTAAATCGGCAACGTAATTAGCGTCTTTTTCTAAACTTTCACGCGTGTATTTAAGCGCGTAAGCAAGGCCTATTGCGCCTGCCACGTTTGAAGTTCCGCCTCTAAGAGACCTTTCTTGATGTCCACCGCTTATGTATGGCGCTATTTTTACTCCGTTTTTTATAAATGCACAACCTACGCCTTTAGGACCATTGAATTTATGCGCGGAAAAACCAAGCATATCAACTCCTAAATCGTAAGCGTTAACGTTTAATGCAGGCATTGCTTGAACGGCATCACTATAAATAATTGCGCCTTTTTGCTTTGCTAATAAAGCAACTTCTCTAACAGGCTGAATAGTACCTATTTCATTATTTGCAAGCATTAGCGCACACACGGTGTTTTTATCAACCTTTTCATTAAAATCAAAGGCGTTAATAAATCCGTTTTTGTCCGGCTTAACGTAGAAAACTTGCGTACCGTTGTTTTCAAGGCTTTTTGCCGTGTTAAGCATTGCTGAATGCTCTATTGAAGAAATAACTAACCTTCCTTTATTTTCGCCTTTTAAAAGCCCACAAAGCGCCCAATTATCGCACTCGGTTCCCCCTGACGTAAAATATACTTCGCCAAACTTTGCGCCAATTAATGAGGCTACTAATTCCCTTGCTTCATCAAGCCCCTTTACTGCTTGCCTACCAAAAAAATGCGTAGAGTTAGCGTTACCGTAATTATTTTCTAAATACGGCATCATTTGTTTTAAAACTCTTGCATCTAATTTAGTTGTAGAGGCATGGTCAAAATAAAGGCGGTTCAATATAATTCTCCCTTAAACTTTTCTAATAAGTTCAACAGGCTTTTCTTTAGCAATTCTTATAATAGGAATAATTGAAGAAAGTATGCCTGTAACTATGCTTGCGCATAAAATAACCAATACTTGCCTTATTCCAAAGAGCGCAAAACTAATAGTAATATTCATTACTTCTATAACGTAAGTATTTACAAAATAACAAGCAAAATTTGCAACTATACAAGAAAGAATACCATTAATAATTGAAATAATTAAACTTTCAGTTATAAACATTTCAAATATATTCTTACCATCGGCACCAAGTGCCCTTAAAACGCCTATTGATTGACGTTTAGAAACTATACTTGTAGAAATATAGTTAAATAACATAAATACTGCAAATAATGCAAGTGCTAACGAAATGTATAAGACTAAGTTAGAGAATTGTTTTACAATTACTTTAGCGTCTTCTACGGCGTTAAGAACGTTATTAGCATGCCAATTAAGCTTAATGCCATTATCGTTAGTCATATATTTAGCAAGAGCATTTGCAGCCGTTCTAGATTGTACGTTAGGTGATATAATTCTTGAGTAGTGGCCTTGTTCAAGCGATATTCCAAACGATTTTAAACCGCTTTCGCTTAATACTAGTGCACCTAAATTAGCCCTTTCATGAGAAACTACCCTGTAGTCTGTATCAACGCCAAAATAAATACCTTTAACCGTAAGAATTTTAGTTTCTTCATCAATAATATCGCCATCTTTTCTGTTTTTTATAGTAATAGTTTTTAGGTCACGCAAACCATCGTTGTTTTGGTCTAATGCCACACCTAAATCCCTCTCATTATCATTTAAACCCTCAAATATAACGTCCAAACATTCGTTAAACGTGTTAAAAGCTTCTCTCTTTTTAGCATAAGTATTTTCAACATTTCTCATTTGAGAAATTGCTTCTCTCGCCCTTAATACAGCTTCTATATATTTAACGTCTGCTACATCATTTTCATTGTAAATAATTGTTGAGAGTTCGTTCTTAAACAAAAACTCTAAGTTATTTATATGAACAAGCGTTTCATCTGCATTGAGTTGTGGGTCTATTGGGTCAGCGTCTTTTTTAACGTCAAATAGAAAAACGTTATCTTTTGTAAAGTCTTTTTCGCTATAATAACGGAATGACGTTACGTTAGGCGTTTTAATACTTCCAATTTTACCGCTTACATCTGCAGTATACTCTGTTCCAAAATAATTGTCAACGTAAGTAACTATTCTGTTATTTTTTTTCTGCATAGCCTCAACATAACCTTCTCCAACAAAGAAGTTTAAATAGCAACTACTATTTAAATACGCTAATAAATCTTGCTTAAGCATTATTGTATCTTCATTAGAAATTGTTGTTTTAAACGTGTTATATTTTTCAGGAATTTCGCCACAGTCTATAATAGCCGTTATAACAAACGCCTTGTTTTGAACTGCAGAAAGATAAATATGTTTGCCTATTAAATCTTTTGGTTCAAAATTTTCCTCAACCCTGCCCATTTTATTATGCCAATAACAAATAGCTTCGGCTGTAAGGTTTGAAATTGCAACTTGAACTAGTGCATTTTCTTCTTGACCTTGATATACAGGATATGCACTATTTTCATAATTCATAATTTTGTAGTTAAAGCCGTTTTCGTCTATAACGCCGGTTTCAAAATTAATTTCGCTGTTTTTGAACTCTACATAACCAGAAATATACATATTGTAGTAATCAGCGCCAACACCTTGAGGACGGTCAATGCTTCTACTTTCTATTTTGTTTATAAGATATTCCCTATTCAAATTTGCACGACTATTCATAGCATCTACGTTTTCTGCATCAACTATATCATAAATACCACGGAAATTATAGCCGGTTTTTTTATTTAAGTCATCTACGTATTGCTTAGAAAGTTTTAATCCTTCACCTGCATAATTATCATTGCTTATTGTTGCATTAACTGCAATAGCAGAATAAGTAGCCTCTCTTAAGTTATTGGCCACTATTTTTGCTCCGGTAAATGAAGCAACCGTATCAAAAAGACCGAACACAGAAAAAGCTATAACAGATAAAAAGATTGTTATAATAAGCCTAAACGGCTTAACAAAAAGTGATTTTAAGCCGAGCTCTATTGCACTTTTTAACTTCATTTTACTATTTATAAGCTTAACAGATTTAGTAGTCCTTTCAACCTTTATAGGTTTTGTTTGTTCTCTTTCTCTTATAGAAATAGTATCCGTAACCGTTATTTTCTTTTTATTTTTGATGGCGTTAATCAAACTGTCAGTTTGCTCTTTAGATAAATCTCCGCCAGACTTTACTGTAATTTCATTTTTATTTTCGTAAAAACTGCCTCTGAATTCAACGTCAGTAATAGTAACGTCTTCAACAACTTGACCGTCTACAAGCCTTACAATTCTATCTGCGTATTTTTCAGCAAGTTCAAGGTCGTGCGAAACGACAATAATAAGTTTTTCCTTAGACAACTTTTTAAGCGTTTCCATAACTTGAATGCCCGTTGCGCTGTCAAGTGCGCCCGTTGGCTCGTCTGCCATAATTATTTGTGGATTTTTAATAAGCGCACGCGCTATTGCAACCCTTTGCTTTTGACCGCCGGAAAGTTCAGAAATTTTTCTTGAGCCGTAACCGCCAATATCAACGAGTTCAAGAAGATTTTCAAGTTCTTCGTAATCAGTTACTTTTCCTTGAAGCTCGTTTGCCATACTAATGTTTTTAGCAACGGTATATTCAGGTAAAAGGTTATATTCTTGGAAAATAAAACCCACGAAAGTGTTTCTATAACTATCGTAATCCGCACGAGTAAATTCCGAGAATTTTTTACCCTCTATAATAATATCGCCCTCGTCAATGCCATCAAGACCGCCAATAACGTTGAGCATAGTGGTTTTACCACTACCACTTTTACCAGTAATAAATACCATTCCCGTATTAGGGAAAACTATGCTTACTCCGTTAAGAGCAGCGGTATCGCCAGCTTTTGTTGTATACAATTTTCTTACGTTTATTAATTCTAACATATATCCTTTTTAGTGTTAACGTGCAATTTTTTAAGAAAACACCACAAAAAGTATAACATACGCTTATATGCTTTGACAATGAAATCTATGTGAAATTACTGTGAAACACCCTCTTTTTAGGGCAAAATTAACGTTTTTTAGGTCACTTTTTTAATAAACTCTTTAGTTATATCGTTCTTTTTTAAAGCTTTTTTTAACAGCTCTTTCATCTTTCCATTTTGTATAGATAACTCTTTCACTTTTTGTGTTAAAACGCTATTTTCCTTTAAAGCATCATTTTCTAATGTTAATAAAAGGTTATTGATACTCTCTTCAAGGGCAAGTTTTCCGCTTAAACTGTTACTAATTTCAAGATAAGGATTTTTACATCTTTCCAATTTTTTTTCAACTTCTAAAATGACCTCGTTTACAAGCCAAGGCTTTTGTTTTAATAAATTTCTATATTTGTTTTGATTGCGAAGCGCAAGTTTTTCGTTTCCATTGCTAATTTCACTAATTGCCCTTCTTACGCTTTTGCCTTGCGTTGTTTTAGTTAATACGTTTAATAAAAGTTCTTTTTCTTGCTCCAAATTAAACTCTAAAATAAAGGCAGGAAACAATGCTTTGTCAACGCCTAATTTTTGGCGCAAACCCTCGCTACCCTTACATTTTTTTACCGTTTTATAATAGTAGTTCCTAATAGTGCCCATAGACCTGCCAGTTTTTTTAGCATAGTCGTTAAAAGCGGACAATAAACTTTTGCCTTGAATTTTAGCCTCTTTAATATAATTTATTAATTCAATAGTTTCACTTTCTTTAAATCCTTTCATAATCCGTTCTCCTTTTCAAAAATTATTGACGCATTTTTTAGTTATAATACATACGCTAAAAAAATTTGTAATATAATTTTGATATGAAAGCATTTTTCTTTAGCGAAAAAGAAGCCTTTTTAAAATGTAACGGGGAGTTTTTAGGCGAAATAAATACGAATTTAAAAAGCAGTGAAATATGCCAAAACTGTCTTTTTGAATTTTTACCAATAAACCAAATTTTTGCCCCTACTTATTCTAGTATTAAAGGCTCTAATTTAGTTAAAGCGTACCCATTTTACAACGGAACGTTTTTTTACGTTAATTATGAAAAAAAGAGAGGTTTTCCGTATAAAATTTTAAGCCAAAATTCTTTTAACTTAAATGGGGCTAAATATAATTTAACAATCCTTTTAGACGGCGCTATAAAATTTTTTATAGACGGAATTTTTTTTGTAACCGATGAATTACCTTTTATACCCAACAATTCCATTCTTAAATATTTAAACGGCTATATTTTTGCTATTTTTTACGGTAAAAAAACGGCAATTTATGCTTATAACCTAGAAAACGGCGCATTATGCTATAAAAATTTAGTTGAAAATTTTGAATTAAACACAATATTTACAACCACCACTTTTTACAAAAACGTAGCAACAATACAAATTGAAGAAACTTTTGAACTATCTTCTAACTTTACCCTTGTAAATAGAATTGCAAAAAAGAATAAAAGTGCGTTTGAAATTAATAAAAATTTAATACCGCTTTTCTTTTTTGACCTCATATTAAACGGGGCTAACGCAAGCGAAATTTTATGCCAAAACCTAAATGAAAAACAAGGCGATATAAAGGCTTTTATAGGTGACGTTAAGCACACTTTATTAAACCCTTTTAACGAAAATGAGGTTGTAGCGCTGTATGAAAATAAGCTTTCCATTTACGAACTTGAAATTAAAAATGGCGCAATTTTTAATATAATAGAAAAAGATTGAACACAATTTTGTGCTCAATCTTTTAAATTTTTCTAAACATTAAGTTATCGTATTGCATTACTGTTCCAGCAGGAATTTTGCGGTTATACCAGCAAATTTCAACGTCTATCTTTTTATCTACAACGTTTAATTCCCTATCTTTTAAGCCAAAGTCTAACATCTTTAAAACTTTACCGTGCTGGCTTTTATTATGAGTTATTATTACTCCAATAGGATTACAAGTTTCAAAATCAAAACTATCGCCAATCTCTAACGTTAAAATGTCAATTTTTTTGCCGTAAAGCCTAGAGAGTTGGTTTTGATAAACTTCGTAATTTTCAGCGGTTATGTTAGATAAAATTAACAATTCAGCGTCACTATAAAGTTGTTTAACAACTTTTTTTCCTATTGAAATTTGTTCTTTTAAATAAACCCTTTCTTCATTTAATTGTTTTAATTTATTAGAAGCTTCAAGGTTAGATTTTGAAATTGTTAACTTTCTTAATTCAGCACACTCATCCTTTAATTTTTCAAGGCGATTTTGGTTAGACTTTAAGGTAAACTTGCGCTCCCTATACTCTTGAAGTTTTTGCTCTACATATTCGTAGTTTTTTTTGCTGTCCGTCAACTTTTAACACCGCCCTTGTTCTTTTTGTATTCATCAGGGTCACCAAGCTGAGAAACAATATTAGCCCTTATGGCGTCTAAATACGCGCGCCTTAATTTTTGTTGCTCTAACTTTTCTTCTTCAGTTAAACCTTGTTCTTTCGCCTTTTTAGCAAGCTCGTTTATTCTCTTTACGTCAACCATAGCGCACAGCCCCTTAATTATATTACATATATAATTATAAATGCAAAACTATAAATTTTCAACACATTTTTATAAAAAAATATAATTTTTTTACGCTTAATTGTGGTTGACTTTTTTTTCATATTGTTTTATGATAACTACGAGGCAAAAAAATGTTAAGTTTACACAATCACACAATCTATTCTCATGACGGCAACTCTACCGTTGAAGAAATTGTTAAAAGCGCTATTAGTCAAAATATGAAAGGCGTTGGTTTAAGCGACCATATTGATATGCTACTTTTTGAAGAAAGGCATATCCTTGAAAATGCAAAAAAATGCTATAATGACTTTTTAAAGGCTAAAGAAAAGTATGGTAACAAAATTAAAATTTTAATGGGTGCTGAAATGGGCGAAGAAATTTTTGAGCCTGAAAAAGCGCAAAAAATTCGCGATATTGGCGAGTTTGACTTCTTTTTAGCATCTTGCCACTTTGTTAAATCATTTGGCTATGAATATGACGTTTGTTATGCTGACGTTCCTATGTGGTCACACCAAAAAATTAACCGCTATTTAGTTGATTATTTTGATATTTTGTTAGCAACCGTTAAAGAAACGGATTTTGACGTACTCTCTCACCTTGACTATCCGCTTCGCTACGCTAACGCTATTTATAAAAAAGATTACGATACTACCCTACACGATAGCGCAATTAAAGAAATTTTAACTATAATTGCTAAAAAAGGTAAGGCTATTGAAGTAAACACTAAAAATGCAGATGATATGAACATATTTTTACCTGACGCATATTACTTAAATATGTTTAAAGACGTTGGCGGCAAATACGTAACGCTTGGTAGCGATGCTCACTATGCTAATAGACTTTCAGTAGGTATTGAAAAGGGCAAAAAACTACTTAAAGACTGTGGCTTTGACGACTACTATTATTTTGAAAAAAGAAAGCCTTACCCTGTATCTAAATTAAAAAATAAGACGGAATAACACTTCCGCCTTTTTTATTTAATAAAAAACCTTTCCTTAGACGTGGAAAGGTTTTTGTTTTTAAAGCAAATTTTCCGCTATATATCTTGCAACGTAAATACCGCTTGCAGAAGCGTGTGAAAGTGAGTGCGTTACACCGCTACCGTCACCAATTACGAATAAGCCTTTATGCTTAGTCATTAAATTGTTGTCAATTTCAACTTGCATATTATAGAACTTAACTTCTACACCGTATAAAAGCGTGTCGTCATTAGCAGTGCCAGGCGCAATTTTATCAAGTGCGTAAATCATTTCAATAATACCGTCTAAAATACGTTTAGGAATAACAAGAGAAAGGTCGCCCGGAGTTGCGTTTAAAGTTGGAGTAACAAAACTTTCATCTATGCGAGATTGCGTGCTACGCTTACCTCTAACAAGGTCGCCAAAACGTTGAACAATTACGCCACCGCCAAGCATATTTGAAAGCCTTGCAATGCTTTCGCCATAGCCGTTACTATCTTTAAACGGCTCTGAAAAATGTTTGCTTACTAAAAGCGCAAAATTAGTGTTGCCTGTATGTTTTTCAGGGTCTTCGTAACTATGGCCGTTTACCGTTACAATGCCGTTAGTGTTTTCATTAACAACCGCGCCGTGCGGGTTCATACAGAAAGTTCTAACCATATCTTGGAACTTTTGCGTGCGGTACATAATTTTACTTTCATAAAGTTCATCAGTCAAATGAGCAAAAATTTCGGCAGGAAGTTCAACTCTAACGCCAATGTCAACCCTGTTCGAAGTAGATTTAATGTCAAGTTCGTTACAAACCTTTTCCATCCACTTACTACCGCTTCTACCAACGGAAACAATTACGTTTTTAGCCGAATATTTTTGGCTGTTAGTTACTATTATATACTCGTCGCCGTCCTTTTCAATAGTCTTAACGGGAGTTTCAAAAAAGATATCAACCTTTTCTTTTAAAACGTTGTATAAATTTTCTAAAACTATATAGTTAATGTCCGTACCCAAGTGGCGAACGGACGCATCAAGCAAGTGAAGGTCATGCTCTAAGCACATAGTTTTAATTTTGGTATTTTCAGTAGAGTAAAGTTTAGTTCCCTCACCACCGTTTTTAACGTTAATTTCGTCAACGTATTTCATAAGTGAAAGAGCCTTGTTTTTACCTATGTAATTGCAAAGCGTTCCACCAAACATATTGGTAATATTATACTTACCGTCTGAGAAAGCGCCTGCACCGCCAAAACCGTTCATAATAGCGCAAGTTTTGCAGTTTATACAAGATTTAACCTTTTCGCCGTCTATTGGACATTTGCGCTTTTCCAAAGTTTTGCCCGTTTCAAATATGGCCATTTTAACGTTTGGGTTAAGCTTTAAAAGTTCGTATGCCGAATATATGCCGCCAGGACCAGCGCCTATTATAATAATATCGTATTTCATAAAAATACCTGCCTTTGTTAGTATAAGCGTGTTTTTGCAAAATTTAGTGCAATTTAAGCCTTAAATATAATATCATATTTACGTAAATTTGTAAATACTTTTTTAATTTTTAAATTTTTGTTAAAAAGCCTTTATAAAGTGTTTGACAAAATTAAAATTAAGTAGTATTATATGCGTGTAAATAATTTTTGCCGCTGTGGCGGAATAGGCAGACGCAAGGGACTTAAAATCCCTCGGTGTAACAACCGTACCGGTTCGACTCCGGTCAGCGGCACCAAAAAAAGCAATCCTTTTTTTAAGGGTTGCTTTTTTTGATTGCTTGTTGAACGGAGGAGAACCGGAGGGGCGTGGTTTTTGCCGAGAGGCTCCCCTTTAGGGGTTTCGGCAAACTCCGGTCAGCGGCACCAAAAAAGAGAGATAGTTTTGGCTATCTCTCTTTTTTGTTATGTCGCTAGACGGAGGCGAGCCGAAAAAAAATAAAAGGGCTCCCAAAATTGTTTTATGTAAGAAAAGAATTTTGGGAAGAGGAGCAATAACGTAGCAATTTTGAAATTTGCTTCTTGCAAATTTCTTTGGGCGTAGTTTATTGCGACGAGGTCAGCGGCACCAAAAAAAATTTTCAATCTCAGTTTGTTAAATATTGACATTATCAGTTAAAAGTGTTATTATAACCTCGTTTATTTTTTTAATAGATAAAAACAAGGAGAGTTACAAATGAAAGACTTTTGGGGTTTTGGCGGATATCAACGCGAGCCTGAAGGATATTTTTCTTGGCAACATTTAACGTTTGTCACTTCGCTTATGTCTATAATGGTGGCGCTTGCCATATTTTTTGGCTTACGCAATAAAAATAAGGAATTAAAACAAAAAAATAAAGTGCTTATTTGGGCAACTATTATAATTGAAGCTATGTATGTTTTTGAACTTATATTCTTTTCCATTCGTGATAATAACTCAATTTTATATAATCTTCCATTATTCTTATGTAGCATTCAATATATAACCATTCCACTTGCAGCTTTTTCTAAAGGAAAAATTAAGGAAGCCGCGCTTGACTTTGTTTTTGTATTTGGTCTTTTAGGCGCAATTGCGGGAACTTATTTTGCAGGGCAAAACTACGCGGCCTATCCTGTTATTAGCGTAAATAACGTGGCTTCTGGATTAACGCACTCTATTTCTGGCTTTGCATCGTTATATATAGTAATTTCTGGTATGGAAAGTATGAAAAAACAAAACGTTTTTATGTGCTTTGCTATTTTAGGCGTATTTTGCATACTTGCCTCTATTGCAAACGCTCTTATTCCATATAACTATATGTTTTTAGTTACGCCTGACAACACGCCTTACGAAATTTTTTATAATTTAGTTAACGGAAACAAAATTTTATACCCAATTATAGTAGTTTTACTTTTCTTCGTTTACATTGTTTTATTTTACACAGTGTACTTTGCAATTAAAAGCAAGTGTAAAAAAATAAATAAAAAAGGTTAAAAATGAAAGAACTTATTGTAGCATCAAATAACAAAGGTAAAATTAAAGAAATTGAACAAATTTTTGGCAAGTTTTATAAAATTGTTCCTATGTCTTCACTTGGCTTTAATAGTGAAATTGAAGAAGACGGCACAACCTTTTTTGAAAACGCCTTAATTAAGGCAAAAACGGTGTGTAAAGCGCTTAATAAAGACGCGCTTGCCGACGATAGCGGACTTTTAGTTGACGCTTTAAACGGCGCTCCTGGCATTTATAGCGCAAGGTACGCGGGCGAGCACGGCAACGATAAATTAAACCGTGAATTTTTGCTTAAAAATTTAGACGGTGTGGAAAATAGAAAGGCAAAATTTGCTTCTTCCGTAGTGCTTTATAAAACGGACGATAGTTTTATAGAAGGCTATGGCGAAACTCACGGCACCATCTTATATAAGGAAGACGGCGAAAACGGATTTGGCTATGACAGTTTGTTTTTTAGCACAGACCTTAACAAGAGTTTTGGCGTTGCAAGTAGCGAAGAAAAAAATGCGGTTAGCCATAGATACCGCGCGCTTATTGACCTTTATAATAAGATAGAAAAATGAAGCAAGTTTTAACTGTATTTTCAGACAGCCACGGAAATATTGACGCGTTAAATAAATTGCGCCCCAAATTTTTAAGTAGTGACAAAATAGTTTTTTTGGGTGATGGCAGATACGACCTTAACACCGTAAATTTAGACTTTGGTTATAAAATCTTTTACGTTGACGGAAATTGTGACGGTTACGGATTTAGCCCTGAACTTATTTTTAGCGTTGAAAACTTTAAAATTTTAGCAGTGCATGGTCATAGATTTTACGTTAAAGAGAATTTGGAAAGTTTAGTTTTATACGCAAAAGAACAAGGCTGTAACGTTGTTTTATTTGGACATACTCACATTCCTATTGTTACTCATTTGCACGGAGTTACCCTTGTTAATCCTGGAACTTTAAGTAATTATGGAAAACGCCAAACTTATTGCTCTATTGAAATTGATGGAAGTAAGTTTGATGCAAAAATAGTAGAACTTGATTAAAAAGTTTAAAGCAAAACGCTTAAAAAGTGCGTAAATAATTGATTTTTTAGCGTTTATGCTTTTTTAAATAAAACAAATTTAAAAAAATTGTAAAACACGGCTTAAATTGATTGACAATAATTCGCGGTTTTGTTATAATCATTTGGCATTGTGACAGAAGTGCGGGTGTAGTTCAATGGTAGAACACCAGCCTTCCAAGCTGGTTGCGTGGGTCCGATTCCCATCACCCGCTCCAATCACTTTTCAAAGTGAGTCGCCATTGGTCCGATACTAGACACATTTGCGCCAGTAGCTCAGCTGGATAGAGCACCGCCCTTCTAAGGCGGGTGTCAGGGGTTCGAGTCCCTTCTGGCGCGCCATATTTATATGGCGAGAGTAGCTCAATTGGTTAGAGCGCCAGATTGTGGTCCTGGAGGTCGTGGGTTCGATTCCCATCTCTCGCCCCATAAATATTGATAAAAAAATAAATGAGCGTTGGGGTGTCGCCAAGCGGTAAGGCACCGGATTTTGATTCCGGTATTCGTAGGTTCAAATCCTGCCACCCCAGCCAAATTTAATATGATCCACTAGCTCAGGCGGTAGAGCACTTGACTTTTAATCAAGTTGTCCGGAGTTCGAATCTCCGGTGGATCACCACATTTTTACGGGGCTATTCAGTCCCGTACAAATATATGCGCCTTT
>JAFYTO010000005.1 GCA_017558825.1 Clostridia bacterium | reverse complement strand
TTGAAAAAAGTATTGAAATTGTGAAAATTTTGTGTATAATAGAAGATAGTGGTTTGAAAATTATAGTAAAGCAAGGGGGAAGGTATTTTGAAGATTTCTGACATAAGAATTCGCTTAGTGCAAAAAGAAGACAGCAAACTTAAAGGTGTTGCTTCTATGACTATCGATGACTGCTTCGTTGTACATGACATTAAAATTATTGAAGGTCAAGAAGGCTACTTTATTGCTATGCCTAGCAGAAAAGCAAGTGACGGTGAATATAAAGATATAGTACATCCAATAAACACTGAAACGCGCGAAATGATTATTTCTGTTATACTTGACGCATTTAAGCAAGAACAAGCAAAACAATAATTAAAAAATAATTGAACGGTGGTAAATAAATGCCACCGTTTAATTTTGCAAAATTTTTTTAATAAAATAAACCCGCTACAATTTACTATTAGTAAACGTGGCGGGTTTTTATTATTTATCAAAAATTAAATTATTGGTTATTTCTTTATTATTTTTTACCAAACAATTTTTTTACAAAAGGAGGAACTTCCTTTTTTGGAGGTAATTCTTCTTTAACTTCCACTTGCTCAGGCTCTTCTTTAACTTCTTCTTGTTTAACAGGTTGTGTGTTAGTTAAATTTTCATACGCTTGATTAAGAGACATAAAACGATTAACGTCTCTACCTGCATTATCAACAAAGCCAGTTGCTATTACTGTTATAATAACCTCGTCTTGCAAAGTGTCAACAGTGTTTGCACCAAGAATAATATTTGCTGAATAATCAACAACGCCGTGTATTAAGTTGGCAGCTTCGTTTACAGCGCCAAGAGAAATTTTAGGGTCGCCAGTGATATTTAAAATAAGATTGCGAGCACCCTCAATAGTAGTTTCAAGCATTGGAGAAGAAACAGCTTGTCTAACAGCTTCAACAATTTTATTTTCACCCTTTGCTCTACCAATACCCATATGAGCAAGACCTTGACCTTTAATAACAGTCTTAACATCAGCAAAGTCAAGATTTATAAGGGCAGGAACAGTTATAAGGTCAGATATTCCACAAATAGCTTGTTTTAAATGGTTATCTGCAACTTTAAATGCTTCTATCATAGACGTATTTTTTTCAAGCGAGTCAATAAGCTTATCGTTAGGAATTACTATTAGCGTATCAACGAATTTTGCAAGGTTAGCAATACCGCGTTTAGCATTTTCTTCACGACGTTTACCCTCAAAAGCAAACGGCTTAGTAACAACCGCAATAGTAACACAACCTTTTTCTTTTGCTATACGCGCTATTACCGGAGCAGCACCCGTACCAGTGCCACCACCCATACCAGCGGTAATAAACAATAAGTTAACACCTTCTAAGGCTTCTTCTATTTCCGCCCTACTCTCTTCTGCCGCCTTTTCACCTACGTCTGGAAAAGAACCTGCTCCAAGACCTTGAGTTTCAACTTTTCCTATTTGAATACGGTTTTTAGGCTCAGCGTGAGACATCATAAGTGCTTGCAAATCTGTGTTGATAGCAACAAATTCAGCACTCTTAATACCATCGTCAATCATACGGTTAATGGCGTTATTACCACCACCGCCAACACCTATAACTTTTATTTTGCAAACGTTAGGCGTTGGTGCGTATTCGTTTTGATAATTGTTAAAATCATTAGCGTCAAACATTAGTTCACTCCTTGATAATAAAATATTTTATCCCTTGTAGTATCTATAGCTACGTCTAGTAAAGATATTAGCGAAGAACAATTAGGTTTTTTATAATGTGGTTGATTAGGAACGGCAATTTTTGCAAACACTCCAAGAACTGTAGTTATGTGTTCAACAGCCCCTCTTATAAAGCAAATACCACCACCCGTAAACACTGTTTCTATATCACTTGGTATTTTAAGCGTGCATTTTGAAAGTTCTTTATCGCATTGTTCTGCAATTTCATTAAGCAAGTCAATTGCTATATTATTAGCAACGTCACGGTCAAATTTAAATTCGTTGTCATCATCAAAAACAACGTATTTAGACAAGGTATTTTGCCTTAAACCTAAATTTAATTTGCGTTTTAACATTTCAGCAACTTCAAAATCGCACTTAAACTTGTCCGCCAAATAAGCGGTTATTAAACCACCGCCAAGCGCAAAAGCAGATGAATAAAGCAATGCGTTGCCACTAAGTATTGAAATAGTTGTTGTAACGTTTCCAACGTCAATTAAAATTTTAGTTGCATCACGCTCTTCCTTAGTAAATAAGCTCATTGCTTCAGCATACGGCACAGGTATGAATTTTATTGTTTTAATACCAATACGGCTTAAAATATCCCCAACAACTTCCTTGTAGTTATTAGAAACCATATTAAAGGAAAGCCTTGCAGATAAGTTTGAAGCGAGTTTACCTATAACTTTATCACTTCTAATGCCGTCAATAGCATAGTAAACTGCAGTTCTATTAATTAAAGTGTAACCGCAATCTTCTTTGCCCTCGTAAGCCATATCAAAAAGATTTTTAACGTCACTTTCAGCAATGCGCCTAGCTTTATTAAATGCAATTCTATAATTAGTTGTTAATACCTTAAAAAATTCGCCGGGAACACCAACGTAACACGTTGATATTCTGCTTATATCATTTTTTTCAATAATGTCTATAAAGAGTTTAGAAATCTTTTCTTCTAAAACTTTTATGTCATAAAACGCACCGTCAAAAAAAGTGTAGTATTCAACACTTTCCTTTGCGCGAAATATAAACGTATTGTTAACGCTTTTTTCACCGATAACAACGTCAATATGTGACGATTGAATATCTAAAACGGCAACGCAATCTTTTAACATAAAAACTCCGTAATATTAGTAACTTATATTATATAATATAAGTTCACAGTTGTCAAGGTCTTTTTTAGCGGTTTTAATTAGGCTTTACTTACAACTACATCTCCACTAGACTCTAATTTGAAAACAAAGTAATCGCCCTCGCCCTTATTACCATTTGGCATAGTTAAATTAGAATAAAACTCAAAAGCCTTGTCTAATTTTTCAAGCGTTTCTTCATTGGCTTTTTGAATCCTAAATTTAACACCCTCACGCATTGCTAAAGTCAATCTATTATACACGTTACCATCTCTTTTAACCTCTAAAGTTACACTTTCAAGGTTTTGGCGGTTTTCAACGAACTTAGTAACGGAGTTTTTTAAATAACTAAAAGCCGTTTGGTCATACACGTTTAACTTTGCACCGACAGCAAGCTCAGCCTGTCCGTAATCGGCAACGTTTAAATTTAATTCAACGTTTTTTAAACCGTCAACATTATTTTCGTTGCTGTTAGATATTTTTAAAATTACCAATTCTTCATCTAAAACGTAATATTTTGAATCATAAACTAAGCAAAGAGCCTCCTTTCGCTCTTTAATTTCCACAACAATTTTGTTAGGAAACACTTTATTTACTGAAACAACCTTTACATAAGGCGATGACTTTTGAACTTCATTTGCAATTTTATTCGTGTCAGTAAAAATATAATTTTTGCCTTTATATGAAGATAAAACAGTTTCTGCTTTACTTTGAACACCCTCGCCTGAACTTGCTATAACGTCAGCTTTAATTTCAATTTCGTTAACAGTAAAAAGCATTGCCGAAGCAAAAATGGAAACTGTAACAAAAAATAAAATTGTAACTAAAATAAGCACTCTTTTGTACTTCATAAACATTACACCTTTTTAATATCTGCCCCTAAAAGCGATAATTTTTTTTCTATATCTAAGTAACCGCGCTCAATTATTTGAGCGTTGTCAATAACCGTTTGACCGCTAGCCTTAAGCCCCGCTATTATTAAGGAAGCTCCGCCACGCAAGTCAAGGGCTGTTACTGCCGTACCAACCAATTCGTTAACGCCCTCAATTTTAGAAACGTTGCCGTTTACTGAAATTTTGGCGCCCATACGCTCCAATTCCTTTAATTGCATAAAACGATTATCAAAAACGCTTTCTTCAACGTAAGACGTGCCGTTTAGCGTTGTTGCATAAGCGCAAAGCGGAGTTTGCAAGTCAGTTGGAAATTTAGGATACGGCGCAGTGCGTGTGTATGATAAAGATTTTCCTATACCCACACACTTTATATATATTTTATCATTAGTTAATATTATTTTGCAAGCATTATTATAAATTTTTTTAATTAATGCAACGTTATGTAAAAAATTAGCGTTTTCAACCTCTATTTCGCCACCCGTTCCAAGCACTGACAATATATATGTGCCAACTTCTATTCTATCACTGATAGGCATAAACGTAATGTTTTTACTTTTTAGTTTTTTTACGCCCTCTATAACAATCGTAGAAGTTCCTTCGCCTTTAATTTTAGCACCAAATAATCTAAGAAATTTTACAAGACAAACTATCTCTGGCTCTTTTGCCGAGTTTAAAAGCACCGTTTCACCCTCAGACAAAACGGCACACATAATCAAATTTTCAGTAACCCCTACACTTGCATACTTTAACTTTATTTTAGTTCCGCGCAATTTCTTACTTTTTAAAATTAAAGCATCACCGTCATTAAACTCTTTCACTCCAAGAGCTTTAAATCCGTCTAAATGCATATCTATTGGTCGCGAGCCTATTTGACAGCCTCCGGGCAAATATGTAACAACGTTTTTAAACCTTGCAAGTAGCGGTCCTAGCATAAAAACAGATGCTCGTATTTTCCTTGTTAAATCACAAGGCATTTCGCTACTATATAAATTTGTGCAATCCACTTTTAAATTGCCATTAGAATAAGTATAATTCCCACCAAGACTTTTTATAATAGAAAGCATTATTGATACATCGCCAAGCATACTGGAATTAGTAAACGTTACTTCTCCCTCTATCATAATGCACGCAGATATTAGCGGAAGTAGTGCGTTTTTTGCACTTTGAGCCTTTACACTGCCGTATAATTTATTGCCTCCACTAATAACATACTTACTCATCATAAACCTCTCTAATTTAGTCTATGACAAAATTTTTAAGTAGGTTAAATAAATTGCTATATTTTTTCACAGTCTTTAGAAACGTTATAAACAATGCCAAACGCACTTAAAAACACAATAAGAGAAGTGTTTCCACAGCTAATGAGAGGCAGAGGAAGCCCTGTTGGCGGTATGCTGCCCGTCACAACCAAAGCATTTACCGCAACTTGAACTAAAAATATAAACGTTATGCCAACAACCGTTAAATACCCAAATAACGTTTTACATTTAAGCGCAACTTTAAAACAGCGCGCACCTAAAAATAATAGCACGGCAAAAAGTAACGTTAGCCCAAAAAAACCAAACTCTTCCCCTATAACAGCAAGAATAAAATCACTTTCTGCAAACGGCAAAAAACGGTATTTTTGCCTAGAATTAAAAAGTCCTACACCAAAAAAACCTCCGCTTCCAAGAGCGTATAGCGACTGAAGTAGCTGATACCCCTCGCCTTTTGGCGAAGCCCAAGGATTTATAAACGCCATTAGCCTTTTTAACCTATACGGTTCCAAAATAATTAAGGCAGGCACAGCTAAAATAATAGGAACGGTAATTATCATAAGATGCTGCCATTTTACACCTGAAGCAAATAGCATAGCTAGCATTAACGCCCCAACGCAAACGGTTATACTCATATTTGGCTCTAACATAATTAACAAGCAAAACACTCCGCCAACAAGCAACACCGGCAATATTCCTTTAAACGTTTTTATGTTTTTAGTATTTCCTGAAAAATACCCGGCAACAAAAATAGCAAAACTAAACTTTGCAATTTCCGAAGGTTGTAACGTAGCTATTCCTAAACTAATCCACCGCTTAGCTCCATAATTTTCCACGCCAAGCGGTGTAAAAACCAAAACTAACAAAATAAAAGAAAGTATAACTAAAACGTACTTGATTTTATTTAAAAATTTATAATCAAATAAATTTACTAATACTATGCAAATTACACCTAAAAGCAAGCCTATAACCTGTTTTTTTAGGTAAAAAAACTTATCTCCGTTTAAAACTTCTGCACTATACTTAGATGCAGAATAAACAGCCAAACACCCAAAACCAGCTATTAAAACTGCTAAAATGGGAATTAAAACGTCTCCGTTTTTATTGGAGGTTTTCAACAATTTCAATGAACTTATCTCCCCTTTCTTCAAAACTTCCAAACTCGTCAAAACTAGAAGTTGCAGGAGAAAGCAATACGCTATATCCACTTTTTGCCATATTGCTAGCAAGCGTTACGGCAAGTGAAAAATCTTTTACTACTGACAAATCTTCTATCCCAGCGTTTACAGCGTAAGCATACATACTTTTAGCACTTTGACCAGTAAATATAATTTTTTTAATTAAATTATTTTGCTTAATATCTTTCATTAAACTTTCTTAATTTAATCCTTTATCAAATCCGCCCATTATCAATATGGTTGGCTCTTTAACACTTTCAACAGCCCTTTTACACGAATCTGCATTGGTAGATTTTGAATCGTTATAATAAGTAACCCCGTTTAACGTTCTTATTTTTTGAACACGATGTTTAACGCCTGTAAACGTTTTTAGATTTTCTAGTATTGCATTATTAGTCAACCCTAAAAGTTTTAACACGCAAATGCTTGCAAGTGCGTTTTCTACGTTGTGTGAACCTATAATATGTATATCTTTAACCGAGGTTATTATTTCACCTTTATAATAAATAAAATCATCTTCTAAATACGCTCCGTCCACTTTGCCTTTTAACGAAAACCAAACTACCTTTGCGCGTGTTTTTTGAGCCATTTGTTTTACTAATTCATCATCAAAGTTTAAAACAGCAAACTCGCTTTCCCTTAAATTTATTAATAGTTTACTTTTTAAATAAACGTAATTTTCCATATTGTAATGCCTATTTAAATGGTCGGGGGTTACGTTTAAAACGCAAGCGATATGTGGGGCAAATCTATTTATGGTTTCTAGCTGAAAGCTTGAAACTTCCGCAACAAAAATATCTTCAGCCTTACTTTCCAAAATTTTGCTAGAAAATGGAATTCCAACGTTTCCTACAAGCGTTGAACTATATCCGCTTTTATTAAGAGCATAATCAATTAAAGAACAGGTGGTGGTTTTACCGTTTGTTCCAGTTACGGCAACAACTAAATTTGTTGTGTAATTAGACGCAAGTTCAAACTCGCCTATTATACGCTTATTAAGTTCTTTTGCCCTGATAGCAACCTTATGGTCAACGGGAACTGCAGGGCTTAAAACCAAAACGTCAACGTACTCAATTTGAAATATTGGCTCACTACAAAGCTTAGCACCTTTTAATTCCGCTTCTTTTAAGTTCTTTTTTACACTTTCAGAAATTCCATCATCATAAACAAAAACTTTAGCCCCTTGTGAAAGCAAAAAATTAGTGGCGCAAATGCCACTTTTTTGCATACCTAAAACTAAAAAAGACATATTTTTTAAATACATAATAACTCCTATAAAATAAAAGCAATTGCAACACTTGCAATCAATAACGTTATAATCATATAGCAATAACTAATTTTTGTTTCGCTATAGCCTAGATGTTGAAAATGATGGTGTAGCGGTGCCATTAAAAACACTCGCTTTTTTGTACGTTTAAAGTAAAGCACTTGAATTATTACAGACATAACCGTTATAACGTACAAAACGCCAATAATTGGTATATAGAACGTATTCCCTGTCATTAATGACGTTACAGCAACCGCTCCTCCAAGAGCAAGAGAACCTGTATCTCCCATAAAAACACTTGCCTTTGAAACGTTAAAAATTAAAAAAGCAAGCAAACTGCCAGCAAGCGCAAAGCATAATTTAACAATAGAAAGATATTCGCCTTTTAAAATGTAAAAATGACTGTTTACGTTAACTTCTATAAATATAATAAACGCAACGGCAAAAAAATAAATGACGGAAACCCCACTTGAAAGGCCGTCTAAGCCGTCAAGCAAATTAACGCCGTTTACCGCACCTAAAAACACAAAAACGTTAAGTGGTATTGACACCCAATTTAGATATACAACGTTTGTTGTAAAGGGCACGTAAAGAAAGTCTAACCCGCTTAAAAACGCGTATATAGACGCAATAACCGCAATTATTAATTGGAAAAACATTTTTTGGCTAGGCTTTAAACCCTCGTTGTTTTTAAAGCGTATTTTAATAAAATCATCTATAAAGCCAACAACCGCAAAAGCCGTTGTAATAACTATACACAAGGTTAAAATTTTGCTTTCAAATCTATCAAAAATTATGCAAATTATAATGGTAGATAAAATAAAAAATATTCCACCCATAGTTGGTGTACCACTTTTATTTTTATGTTCGCTAACGTATTTTAAAATTGGTTGACCCGCCTTAAGCCTTTTAAGTAAAGGTATAATTATTAAACCTAAAACAAAAGAAAGTAAAAAAGATAAAACGCTAATAAGTAATAATGTTTTCAATTTAAATGCTGTCTGCCTTTAACGCCTCAATAGCTAATTCAACTGCTTTTTTATCGCTAAATTCAGTTTTAACCCCCATAATTTCTTGGTATTCTTCCGCCCCCTTGCCAAGTATTAAAAGCACGTCTCCTTGAGTTAACATTTTAATTGCATGCGTTATGGCATTTAAGCGGTCTTGAATACATATGTAATTTTGCGTTTGCGTTTTTAAACCTTCCTCTATTTGTAATATAATTTCAAAGCCGTCTTCAAAACGTGGATTGTCATCAGTTAAAACTGTAAAATCAGCATATTCGCCAGCTATTTTACCCATTTTACTGCGCTTAGATTTGTCTCTATTGCCCCCACAGCCAAAAACAACTATCAACCTATTATCCGTTAACTCTTTAAAGGTTTTTAAAACGTTTAAAACGCCGTCTGGCGTATGAGCGTAATCTATAAAAATATCTCCACCGTTATACTCTTCAATAAATTCAGCCCTACCGCAAACTCCAATCATTGATGAAACAGCTTTTGCTATATCTTGACATTTAAGCCCAAGTTTTTTACAAACCGTTGAGGCTGCCATACAGTTGCTTACGTTATATTTGCCAGTTAATGAAAAGTCAATTTGTAATATACAATCATCAATATTCATTACAAATGAAGAACCTTTAATATCGCACTCAACGTTTACAGCAAACGTGTCGCTAGGATTTTCAAGCCCGTACGTATAACACTTAGCACTGGTATTTCTTATTATTTTACGCCCAGTTTCATCATCGGTATTAACAATACAAAATTTACAGTTTTCCTTAGTAAAAACACTCATTTTTACTTTTTCATACTCTTCAAAAGTATCAAAAAAATCTAAGTGGTCTTGAGTGCAATTTGTAAATATTAACGCCTCGTAAAATATAGATTTTGCTCGCTTTAAATATATTGCATGAGCAGAAAGTTCCATAACACAATACTCCACTCCTGCATTTGACATTTCCATTAGAGTTTTAAACAACGTTAAACTGCTTGGCGTGGTAAGTTCCGGCCTAACAAAAACGTTTTTATACTGAGTTCCTAATGTTCCAATAATTCCACAAGCCTTGCCACATCTATCTAAAATGTTTTTAATGATATAACTTGTGGTGGTTTTGCCATTAGTACCAACTATCCCTATAACTTTTACACGTTTATTTTTTGGCTTAAAAAATTTATAAGAAAGTAAAGCCATAGCCTCTTTTGTGTCTTCAACAATAATTTGAGTTACCTTAACGTTGCATTTTTTTGTTACAACAACGGCTTTAGCTCCTAATTTTATCGCATCTGCTATAAAATTGTGTCCGTCTAAATTATTGCCGTTTATAGCAAAAAACAAACTGTTAGGGGTGCATAAGCGACTGTCCTCTGCTAAATTCTCTACGTTGAATTCTTGATAGTTTATAACTTCTTTAACGTTTAAGTCTTTTAATAAAGTAGATAACTTCATAAATTTCTCCTATAAATTTTTAGTGCTTATTACACCTTGAAAAATGGTTTTACAAAGCGGTGCTGCAACCGTTGAACCGTAAGTTCCACCAACAGGCTCGTCAACTATTACTAAACATATATATTTAGGGTTAGTTGCAGGAAAAAATCCCACAAAACTCATAACGTATTTACCGTGCGTAATAGTGCCGTTTTCATATTTTTGCGCAGTTCCCGTTTTGCCTCCAACGTAATAGTTTTCTATATAAGCCTGCTTACCTGAACCTTGAGAAACAACTTTTTCTAAATAGTCGCGCATTATTTTAGAAGTTTCGCTAGATATTACTTTTTCGCCCTTTTGATAATTTAACTCTTCTAAAATTTCGCCGTTAGTAGAATAAATACTCTTAACTAAATGAGGCGTAAGAACGTAACCTCCGTTTATGGCTGTAGCCGTAGCGTTTAATAGTTGTAACGGTGTACAGGCTATTGTTTGGCCAAATGAAATTCTTGCAAGGTCTCCGTTAGTAACGGCGGTTTTAGGCAGAACCATACCTTGTGCCTCCCCATTTAAATCTATACCAGTACATTTGCCATAGCCAAAATCAATTAAGTATTTATAAAAAGTTTCTTTTCCTAAACTTAAAGCAATATCAACAAATATTGGGTTACAGCTATTATTTAGCGCCATAGACAAGTTTTCGTTAGAATGTTTGCCATTTTCGTGCGTGGACCAGCACTTTATTTTAGAACCATCAACATACCTATACCTAGCTGAAGAAAATATGTGCGAGGTGGAAAAAGCTTTACTGTTGCCTTTTAAATACTCCTCAACGTTAGCTGATGCTGTTAAAACTTTAAACGTTGAGCCTGGTTCATAACTGTCTGAAATTAATGAAATTCTACCCGCGCTATTTAACAGCGATAAATCATTATATGGCACGGCGTTTAAGTTAAATGACGGCTTCATACTCATTGCTAAAATTTCGCCGTTATTAACGTCCATTAAAATTGCTGAAGCAGATTTAGGCGTATATTTTAACATTGCTTCATCTGTAACGCTTTCTAAAATTTGCTGAAGCTCGTAATCAATGGTTAATTTTAAATTAAGCCCGTCAGTTGCTTGTATATATGAAGGAGGTTTATTAGATATATCTACACCTGTTAAATCTGCCTCGTAAAGAATTTCTCCGTTTATACCAGATAAATAACTATCGTAATAAAGTTCTAAGCCAGAAATTCCGTTACCATCCTGCGAAGTGTAGCCAAGCGTTTGGCAAAGCAAACTTTCGTATGGATAATATCTAGTAACGTCTTCCGCAAAATACACCCCGTTTAAAACGTGTGTGCCAAGCTCGTCTATAAGCGATTTTTCAGCGTGTTTTACAACTTTAATTTCGCTTGTTTTTGTTGATTTAATTTTATTTATTAACTCTTCTTTATTTAAATTAAAAATGTTAGAAAGCGTAGCCCCAACCTCTTCTAAATTAGTAACCGCTCTAGGTCTAACGTAAACGGTATACGTATTTTTAGTGGTAGCAAGTATAACGCCGTTTCTATCAACAATGTTACCTCTTTTAGATAAAATAGGCACGTTTCTAGTCCATTGGTCCAGTGCCTTACTTTGCAAATCTTTGCCCCAAACAATTTGAACGTAAAAAAGGCGTGCTATTATAAATAAAAAAATAAAGGTTATTGCAATAAAAATTGCAAACAACCTCTTTCGTGCCATAGTAATTGAAAACAAAAAAATAATTCACCTCTTAAAAACTAAAAAAGGTTTATGCAAATTTTGCAAAAACCTTCTTTAGTAAATTGTAATAATAATTTTATTTTTAATTGGCGTTAATTTAACGCATTTTCTATATTCATTATATCTTCAAGTTCAGCGTTTAAGAACTCTTTTTGTTCGTTTAACGTTTGAATTTGTACACTTTTTTCTTCAATAAGCTTGTTCATATTGTTTAAAAGCGCAGTATTAAACACAACTAAAACCGAAAGCAATATTATAACGGCAGTTATAGCAAAAAGCATTAACTTACCGCGAGCGCTCACACGCGTAGTTTGCTCGTAAACGGCTTCTTGGCGTAAATCTTTGTAAATTTCTTCTCTGTTAACACCCCTAAATTGCATAGTGGTTGAAGATGGGTTAGCATCAATATTAACTGAGTTAGAATATTTTGTGTAGGTCTCGTTTCTGTCACGAACGTCTTGCCCAGCAGAATATAAGTCGTAATGTAAAATTCTATCAAAATTATCTGGAATTCTTGAATTGAAGGCATGCGCTTCGCTAGAAACGCTTGATGTTTCAGTAGTAGAATTGTAATCGTACGCAACAAACTCGTCTTGATAAGTGCATTTTTCAATTATATCACTTTGTCTATTATTAAACATATTTTTTCCTTCCTTTTAGTATTACGATTTTTTTAATCTTAAAGTTTTTCGGCTATGCGAAGTTTAGCACACTTGCTTCTTGAATTTAACAAGCACTCCTCTTCACTTGCCGTTATCGGCTTTTTATTTACTTCTTCTATAATTTGCTTTCTATTGCATACGCATGGAAAGCGCTTATCGCATATACATGCAGTTGACAAATCTTTAAATACCGTTTTAACAATTCTATCTTCTAAACTGTGGAAAGTTAATATTGCAAGCCTTCCGCCCTTATTTAGCCTTGAAATTATTTGTCTTATAACCGTGTCAAGCCCGTCTAACTCTTCATTAACTGCTATTCTTACTGCTTGAAACGTTTTTTTTGCAGGATGCCCATCACGCTTAAATTTATAAGGTATTGATTTGTCACATATATCAACCAACTGTTTTGTGGTTTCTATTTTATTGTTTTTTCTTTCATTAACTATATTTTTTGCTATGTTTTGGGCAAATTTTTCTTCGCCGAAAACTTTTAAAATATAGAACAGCTTTTCTTCACTATACTCGTTAATAAGTTCATAAGCGGAAAAGTTTGATTGCTTGTCCATACGCATATCTAAACGTGTATCGCCCATATAACTAAAACCCCTTTCACGGTTGTCTAGTTGGTAAGAACTTACGCCAAGGTCTAATATAGCTCCGTCAATATTTAAAACGTTTAAATCGTCTAAAACAGCGTCAAAGTTTTTAAAATTGCTTTTTACTGCTTTAAAGTTTTGATATTTTGAAAGTTTATTAGTAGTATGTAAAATTGCTTCTTCATCTCGGTCGGTAGCAACTAATAAACCGCTATTATCTAATTTTTTTAAAATTGCTTCAGAGTGCCCTCCACCGCCAAGAGTTCCGTCAAAATAAATTCCGTCACTTTTTACGTTTAATCCGTCTATACACTCGTTAAGCATTACGGGAATATGTTTAAATTCCATTAGTCTATTTTACCCTTTAAAACGGAAAGTAACTCTAAGTAGTTTGCCCCTTCTTTCATTTTTTCACGCTCTTCGCTTGAATAAATGTCAACGTGGTCGCCAAGACCTATTGAAACAACGTCTTTTTTAATTCCTGCATATGCCCTTAACTTTTCAGGTATAACCACCCTACCTTGTCCGTCTTCAACGCCAGGAAAGCAAGATGCAAAAACTTCAGCAAGTGCCTTTTGACCTTCACTATCAAAAACGCTAACGTCTAAGAACTTTCCAAAACGTTTTTCAAACACGCTTACAGGATAAACGCTTATGCAATTTGAAGGGCCTTTCATAAATATATAATTATTGCCAATTTCACTTTTAAAACGTGATGGTATGCGTATTCTATACTTAGCATCAACTTGATGGTCATATTCGCCAAACAACAACATATTTTAACCCTCCTTTTACATTTATGACAATATAATAACATACTTTTTGGTAACTTGCAACCACTTTTATAAAATTTTTTCAATTTTTTTTAATTTTTTTGGGAATTATGACCACTTTTAAACCACTTATAACCCTAAAGCACCTTTTAAAAACTAAAAAATTAAGACTTGCGCCACTTCCAATAAAATACAATGTTCTATTAAAAGCAATATTTGCACAGTCTTTAAGTTCGTTTTTTAGCCGTTTTGCAACGCCGTTTACACCATCGTACACCCTGCAACCAAAAATACTTTTAAACTCTTTTTTGAAATAAATATAGTGCGTACAACCAAGAATTACGTTTTTATATTTTATTTTTGACTGCTTTTTTACCTCACTCAAATCAATAGGAAAATCTAATAGAAAATACTCCTCTATATTTTTTGCCAGGTTTTTTAAAGGCGCAATTTTGCACCTATTAAATTTGCTTTTTATAAAACTACTTTTAGCAGTGTTTACTGTTGCAAATAATATGGTTTGTTTTGTGTTTATAACAGTGGGAAAAGTTCCTATAATAATTAGGTTTGGAAACTCTTTTTTTAAAAGGTCTAAACAGTTAGTTGAAGCGGTATTGCACGCTATTACAACGGCTTTAACTTTATAACGTAAAAGTTCGTTAACGGCATTTTTACAAAGCAAAAGCAGTTCCTCTTTACTTTTGTTTCCGTAAGGAGCGTTTAAATTATCTCCAAAATATACAAAGTTTTCATTTTTAAACGTTTTTAAAAGTTTATATAAAACGTTTAATCCACCTATGCCACTATCAAACACGCCTATTGGCAAATTATTTAAACTGTACATAGTACAATTTATTTAAACAAAAGTTTAAAAATTACTTAAAAACTGCATTATAGATATAAAACAAAGAAATTTTTAATAAAATATTTCAACCTTTTTATTTTTATTGTTAAAAAAAGTTGCAAGTTTAAAAAAATTGTGCTAAAATAGCCATAGTAAAAAATTGAATTCATTTCAAAGGAGATATTACAGTGCCAAACATTAAATCGGCTAAAAAGCGTGTTCTTGTAAACAGCAAAAAAGCAGCAATCAATAAAAGCGAAAAATCAGAAGTAAAAACTTACATTAAAAACCTTAACGCATTACTTGATGCTGGCAAGGTTGAAGAAGCAGAAAAAGCTTTCCCTGCTACTATGGCTGCAATTGATAAAGCAGTAACTAAAAACATTTTTGCTAAAAACACCGCTGCAAACAAAAAGAGCGGTCTTGCAAAGAAGTTAAACGCTTTAAAAGCAAGCAAATAATTTAACAAAAATAATAAAAGGACAGTTACCTACTGTCCTTTTTTATCGTTACTATACTTTTAAACTTAATAAAAAAATAAAAGCGCTGCTATACTGCAACGCTTTATTTTATTTTCTTACTATTTTTTTACCACTGCTGGTTAAAAGCCAATATGCATCGTCTAAAATTTGATAGTCGTATTTAATTACGTCTTTATCAATTTCATCTACCTTATCACGCTCCGCCACCATTTTCCTAAAATCAATTAAACCTTCAAACGTAGTTAAGTTGCCGTGCCTTCTTAAACCGTAATTTTTGCCGCTTGTAAATTTGGCTATGCCGTCAACAATTTTTTGCTCGCTTAAAATTTGTTCTTTAGTTGCTGGAATAACGCCTTTACTAATCATAAACGAGTTCCAACGCAAGTGTTCTAATACAGCCAAGTTATATCTTTTAGACTTAATTAACTCAAGCGGATAAAACACTATCTTTTTACCGTTTGCTGTAACTTTATACTTAGTAACGTTTGGCATATCACCGTTTGCATATATTTCTAAAAACTCTTTTTCCGTTACTGCTTCCCTACTGTCGCTATTGTCAGCATAGTCAAGCCCTAACATATGAAGCTTTGAGCGTAAACTTAAACAACAATATAAACTAGACTCTCTTTCAAGTTGGCTTTTTTGAGTATACCAATTCTTATTAGCCCTTTCAAAAATTTCAGCAACGTCACTTTGAGTTAATGTTGTTTTTCCTGTTTTGTCAACGTTATACTCAAGTTCGTAAATCTCATCGCGAAGTTTAGCCATCTTTTGAATTTTATCTTCTAATATTTTGTCTATATTATAAACAACTTTCTTTTCGTTTCCAATAAAATAGCAATTATCTTGCTCTAATAGAGTTTGCTCTTTATGATACTTACGAACTTTTACAAAAACGTTTAAGTTGGTTAAATTCCACTCTTTGCGTTTCTCTATAATTTTTTGAGCTAAATCTATATTTTCTAAATCCGAGCCAAAAGCTATTACTACGTAATTGCAGTTTTTACTGCCCGGCTTTAATACCTCTTTTAACTTAACGTAAAACTTCGTGTCGTTAATATCTAAACCGTAATACGTTTCGTTTGCAGGAAGTTTAGGAAGTTCCAAATACTCTTTTTTATTAGCACTGTCAACTTCATTTTTAAAGCGGTAATAACTATGATTTAAGTTTTTGTTATTTTGAGCATTGTTTTTATCAAATATATGATAGTTTACTTGTTTTAATACAGGGCTTCCATTTTCTTCAGTAATAAACTGATTATTGGCAACTGAAGTTAAAAAGATTTGTTGGCTAGTTTTTCCAAACCCAATAAAACATACGTTAACGTTTACGTCTGGTTTTATATACGCTGTTTTATAATCAATTTGCTCTTCATTCATAAATAAAGATAGCGGATAATTGTTTATAAAATCCATTGCAACTTTTTGATACTTATTTACAAACGTTATCGTTCCAAAACCATCGTGAACTATATCATCGTATATCGTTTGAAACCTACTATCGCCAAAAACAAAGATTTTGAGGCGTTCAAACACTTTTTCTTTTAATTCTTGTTTAAGCAATGAAACGTTTGAAATAAAATACCTACAGTAAAGCATATTATTTTCATCATTGCCCGTATTTATAATTACAACTCTTTTTTTGTTTTGGGCTAAAATTTTATCAAACTTATTTTTTATGTAATTTTCAACGTTTGATACTGAAAAATGAACTACGTTTTTAAGGTATAATTTAGAACTATCTTCCCCCTTAATATTGTCTATAATTGATTTTACGTAATTACTATCACTTGTATATATATCAAGGTTTTGCTCGTTATTGCCAATAAGAATTAACTCGTCTTTTTTAGAAACGGCATTTTTTAAACTATTTATAAAATTCCAAATATGTTGCGCTGTTAAAGATAAAGCAAACATAATAGCGTTTATGGCTATTAATACAAAGCAAAAATAAATAGTAAATTCATAAATTTTAAAGGCGCTCATTAAATTTAATAGCGAATCAAAATCGTATTTTAACACAACCAATCCTGCCACTTCAGGTATAGCCATAAAAAATGCGCTAATAAAATTTTCGCCATTATATAAGTGCGCCATACAGTAAAGCGGAATTGCAGTAAAATAGATAATTGCACATTTACCCTTTTTAAAACTGCGAATAAACAATATTCGCTCTTCTCTATTTTTTGTTAGTATTGAAATAACAACAAGTAAGACTTCAAATACTAATACGGCAAGGCAAATTGCCGTTACAACTTGATATACCATTACAAGTTCTCCTTATTAAAGACGTTGCAAATAACGCTAACACCTAGCTTCTATTTACAATCTTTTTTTCATTAGGTTTATTTTTAATGTTTTTAATTTGTTGACTTTTTATTTTGCATCAAGTACAATAATTATGCAAGCATTTACGATATTGAAACATATATCCTTGTAGGGACTGTCCTAGTTAAAAAATGCTTGCTTTTTTATTATAGTTTAACTATTACTTAGTTTATAATATAATAACACAAACGCCAAAAAATACAATAGTATTTTTAAAAAATATATAAAAAAGCACTAAAAACCAATATAGTTTCAGTTTTTAGTGCTATTTTTTTATTTTACATTAGTTGAATTTTCATATTCTACTTCTCTATAAAATCTCTCTTTAGCCTTAACGTATTTAGATGAAATTTCAAATGTGTAACGTTGTTTTTGCTCGTAAGTAAGAGTATTAAAATAATCTTTATCTGTAAGTCTTCCTATAGCATCACTAACCTCGCCAACGCTTAAAAGAAGTTCTTTGACTTTCAAATAAAACTCCTCATCTTCACTCTTTATACCCCTTACGGTAACAGAGGCTTTGCTTTGGTAATATTCAACGACTTTTGACGGAGAAGTTCCATCTTCTTCTGCTTTAATTACGCCGTTTTTAACGTTGTTTTTGTATTCTTGCCAAAAAGAACTTTTTAATCTTTTTTTAGCTTCTTTTGCGTACTGCTTAATACTTTTGTCGTTTTGCATATACCCTCCATAAAAAAAATATCCGCAAAAAAACTTTTGCGGACGTAAAAATAAATTTTATTAACCTTTAACGTTTCTTTTTCTAGCAGCTTCGGCTTTCTTTTTTCTTCTTACCGAAGGTCTTTCGTAAAATTCTTTACGGCGGAGGTCACCAATGATGCCATCGCGTGAACATTTGCGCTTAAATCTTCTTAATGCGCTATCCAATGATTCGTTTTCACCAACTTTAACAGTAGACATTTAACAACCCTCCTTTACCCTTTGGCTTATAAGTTGCTTAAAAAAGCCTTTTTATTATATCAAAGCAAAAAACACTTGTCAACGTTTTAACGGGGTATTTTTTAATCTATGATAAAAAAGTTTATTTTATGCGCTTTTTATGCTGGTGTCCAACCCATTTTTTGACCACATAATACGTGTACGTGAAGATGCGGTATAGTTTGCCCTGGGTCATCGCCTTGATTAATAACAAGCCTATATCCGTTTTCAAGACCCAATAAATCTTTAAGTGTTGGAAGCGTTTGAAGTGCCTTTTTAAGCATTTCTGCTTGCTCGCTAGTCATTTCTGCAAGATATTTAAAGTGACTTTTTACTATTAATAAATAGTGATTTTTAGCCTTAGGCTCAATATCTCTTATAATAATACAGTTTTCATCTTCATAAACTTTTGTTACTGGAATTTCACCACTTATAAATTTACAAAACAAACAATTTTCCATTTTTCTTACTCCTTAATTATTTATAACTTTACCAATAGCGCCATCATCATAGGCACTATTTAACAATATTTTATAACTGCCACTAGGCATTTTTCCCTCTACGTAAACTTTTACGTAATTGCCGGTATAACCACTAGTGTAAACGCCGTCAAAATCCTCTAAAATAACTTCTTCCACCTTTCCTAAATTAGCGCAAATAAATTCGTTTTTCAACTGCTTTTTTAACTCTATCAAAGCATTTAATCTTTGCTTTTTAACGCTTGGAGACAAGTCTTTTAACTTGCAAGCCACCGTGCCTTCACGCGGGGAAAAAACAAAGGGATGAATATCTGAAAATTTGGCTTTTTTACATAAGTCTAAAGTAGATAAAAAGTCTTGTTCAGTTTCAGTTGGATAGCCAACTATAACGTCAGTTGTAATGCCGGCATTTTTAAAGTATTTGCGAATTAAATTTACACCGTTTAAAAAGGCTGAGGCCGTATATTTTCTATTCATATCTTTTAAAACTTTATCGCTACCAGACTGAAGCGACAAGTGAAAATGCGGTGCAAAATTTTTTAAGTTACTTAATTTATTAAGTAAATTTTCGTTAATTGCGTTTTCTTCAATACTGCCAAGCCTTATACGACAGTCAACGTTTTTAATAAAGTCAATAAGCGAAGCAAGGTCGCTACCATCATCATTATAAGCAGTAACGTTTATTGCGGTTAAAACCACTTCTAACGCGCTTAATGCATTAATTTCTTCAAGCACGCTCTCTTTTGAACGGGACCTGCTTCTTCCACGCAAATATGGAATTATACAGTAAGAACAAAAGTTGTTGCAACCATCTTGAATTTTAACAAACGCACGAGTTTTTACTTGTTTTGGAGCGGTAAAATATTCGTAATTTTCAGTTAATTCTTTAACGTCTATCCCGGTTTTATCTAAATTTTTGTGGATTTGACTTTTACCCACCGTTCCGCTTACCAAACTTACGCCGTCTTTGCAAGCAAAATTATTGGCGTTTAATTGTGAAGCACACCCAACAACTATTATTTTAGCGTCTTTATTAAATTTTTTAACTCTTGCTATTGCTTGGCGCGACTTTTTTTCCGCCTCTTTAGTAACCGCACAAGTGTTAATAACGTATAGGTCGGCATAAGAAAGTTCCACGCTTACGTGATAGCCTAAATCTTCTAAATTTTTAATTATTGACTGGCTTTCACAAGCGTTAACTTTGCAACCAAGCGTAAATACTACAGCTTTCATACTCTTTTGAATACGAGTGCTACCCACTCACCTTTATTTTTACTATCTACTAAATTAAAGCCTAATTTTGAATAAGTTTCAACAACTTGCTGTGCTTTTTCTTTTAAAATACCACTTAAAATAACGTGAGAGCCGTTTTCGCAATGGTTTAAAATATCATTACTTAAAATACATAAAATATCTGCAGTAATATTAGCAACCACTAAACTACCCACACTATCATTTTTTTCAAGCAAATTAGAAAGCGTTATAACGCAATTACTTTCTACACCGTTTAATATGGCATTATGCTTTGCAGTGGTTACGGCTACTTCATCAATATCTGTCATAACGGCTTTTTTAGCACCAAGTTTAACTGCTGTAATACCTAATATGCCAGAACCTGTGCCAACGTCTATAACAACGCTATTGCCGTTTAGGTATTTAATTAGAAAGTCTATACACATACTAGTTGTTTCGTGTTCGCCCGTACCAAACGCCATATTACTATCTATTTTAACAACGCATTGACCTTCTTTTGGCTCATAGTCTATCCATTCAGGACAAATAACAACCTTGCCCATATCCATTGGTCTATAGTGCTTGCGCCAAATTTCTATCCAATCATCACCGTCAACAATGCGAGTTATAGTTTCAAGAGTGCCAAAATCAAAATATTCTTTGCCATTTTCTCTAAGCTGTTCTACAGCCTTTTGAATTAGTGGAATTGTGCTAGAAGACGTATCAACGTCTAAATAACACTTAATTAAAGTTGCATTATTGCCCAAATTTTTTGTTACACCATCTTCTAAATAATCCCAAGTATTGCGCCTTTTATTTATAAGTTCTAAAACGTCATTATCGTCACAAACGGCAACGCCGTAGTTTGTGAACTGCCATAAGACGTCACTAATAAGTTCCTGCACTGATGAAGTTGTATAAATAGTAAGTTCAACGTATTTCATTTTAATATTTCCATATTTAAGTAAACATAGTTTACTTAGTTTAACGTAACATCTTTAAGTTTTTCTTGTTTTTCAATTGCTAATTTTTTAAGATTAAGAATGTTTTTTTCATTTGAGAAAGCTTCATCACTAAGCTGTTTTGCAAAGAAAATAGTTTTTGAAGAGTATTTTAAACCTCCAAGCGCAGTCATAAATCTACCAGACTGACGCTCGCCTAAAAAATCTCCCCCACCGCGAAGGTCGTAATCAGCCTCACTAATTTTAAACCCGTCTTGACAAGTTTTTATAATTTTTAACCTATCCTTTGCCGTTTGGTTTTTAGCCGTGTCTAGTAAAAAACAATAGCTTTCTTTATTGCTACGCCCAACTCTACCACGAAGTTGATGTAATTGTGAAAGTCCAAAACGCTCTGCATTATAAATAACCATAACGGTTGCATCTTTAACATCAACACCTACTTCAATAACGGTAGTAGAAACAAGCGCTTCAATTTTACCAGTAACAAAATCACTCATAATTTCAACTTTTTCGCTATCTTTCAACTTGCCATGCATAAGCCCAACGCTAACTCCCCTTAAAGCATTACAAAGTTCTTCATAGAGTTCTTTAACGCTAATTAAAGTTCCTTCATCATCGCCCTCAATTTTAGGACAAACAAAATACGCTCTATTACCCTTTTTAATTTCTTGTTTTACAAAGTTTAAAAGGTCATCGTATTTATTTTCAGGAACAATGCGAGTTGTTAATGAAGCACGCATAGTTGGCTTATCGTAAATTGTAGAAATATCTAAGTCGCCGTAAAAAATTAACGAGAGCGTTCTTGGAATTGGGGTGGCACTCATAACTAAAACGTCAACAACGCTACCTTTTTCTTCTAGCGCACTCCTTTGAGCAACACCAAAACGTTGTTGTTCGTCACACACGCACAATGCCAAATTTTTAAATTCTACGTCTGGCTGAATAATTGCGTGAGTTCCAACTATAATTTTATACTCGCCTTTAGATATTTTTTGCTTTAATTCTCTCTTTTCTTTTTGTGATAACGAGCCAGATAAAAAGCAAACTTCTTGGCTTCCAAAATATTTCAAAGCAATGTTATAATTTTGGCGTGCAAGCACTTCTGTAGGAGCTAAGAACGCTGTTTGATAACCACTAGTTAACGACATATAAATAGCGCAAAGCGCAACTGCTGTTTTACCAGAGCCAACGTCACCTTGAATAAGCCTATTCATAACGTTTGCACCTGTTAAATCGCTGTAAATTTCATTAACGGCTTGTTTTTGACCACTTGTAAATTCAAAGCCAAATGAGTTTGTAAATTCTTTAAGTTTTGATGCAGAACATTCATATTTATGCATTCTAACGCGTTTTTTATCGCCTTTTAACACTTTAAACGCGCTAATTAAAGCAAAATATTCTTCAAGAGCAATACGCTCTTGCGCATTGTTTAAATTGATTTGAGTAGTTGGATTATGTATTTCTAAATAAGCTTTTTTTAAAGGCATTAATGCGTATTTATAGCACAAATCATTTGGAATGCTACTTTCTAAATTAAGAGCCTTAACTGCACTTTGGCACGCATATCTAACAACGCTTTGGGTTAGGTTGCCCTTAACGCTATATACCGGAATAAAACCTTTTAATTTGTTGTTTTCTTCCGCGTTTTCAAATACAGGATTTGTCATTGAGCATACGCCGTATTTGTTAGTAACACGCCCGTAAAAAAAGTATTCTTTACCACATTCAAGTTTTTCCGCAACGTATGGCTGATTGAACCAAATCACCTCAAAAGTGTCCGCACCTTGCGAACAATAAGTTTTTACATATTTAATTCTTCCGCCACTTGAAACACGAGGTTCTAGCTCTACACGAGCTAAAGTTAAAATACAATCATTATGGTAAGCCTCGTTAACCTTTGTAATTTTGGTCAAATCAAGATAGTAACGCGGATAATAGCGAACTAAATCTTCCGCGCTTTTTACACCTAATTTATTCAATTGTGAAGCGCGTTTATCGCTTATATACTTAATATTTGTTAATTCCACGTTACTCCTAAATAAAAAAGAGAAACCACATAAGAGTTTCTCTTTAAAAATTATTCTAATGAAACAATAAAGTAATATACAGCCTGACCGCCGTTAAATAATTCAACGGAACAATCTGGATATTTTTCTTGAACTGCGTTGCATACCTTTTCTGCATCACTTTCAGTTATATCTGCACCATAGTATAAGTTAATTATAGAATGGAAGCTTTCTTTTAATGTTTCAATTAAAGAGAGTGTGCATTCTTCTATATTGTTGCCCTTTGATAAAATGCGCTTATCGTTAAGACCAATAATATCGCCCTTTTTCAAGTTAAAATCATCAATTTTAGTAGTTCTTACAGCATAAGTTACTTGACCAGCAACAACGTTGTCTATTGCGTGAAGCATATTAATTTTATTAACGTCTGCTTCTTCTTCAGGGTCAAAAGAAAGTGCTGCAGAAATACCTTGAGGTACGTTTTTAGTAGGAATTACGTGTATTGTTTTACCTTCAATAAGCTGTTTAGCTTGTTCAGCAGCTAAAATTATATTTTTATTGTTAGGGAAAATATAAACGTATTCAGCGTTAATTTTGCAAATTGCATCAGCAATATCAGAAGCACTTGGGTTCATTGTTTGACCACCTTCAATAACTTGGTCAACGCAAACGTCTTTAAATATTGCTTTAAAGCCTTCACCGGAACAAATTGCTAGCATTCCGTGCTTTTTCTTTTCCGCATTATATTTTTTAATAAGCTCACGATTTTGCTCGAGCATATTTTCAATTTTAACTTTGTCTATTTCGCCAAGTTCTAACGCGTGTGAAAGCGCTTTGCCTGGATTATTAGTGTGTACGTGAACTTTTACAAATTCAAGGTCGCCAATAACTAATACGCAATCGCCAATAGTCATTAAATATTCACGGAATTTATTAATATCGGCAATAGTTGTTTTCTTTTTAAGATTTGTGATGAAAAATTCAGTACAGTAACCAAACTCTATAGTACCCAAATTTAAAATATCCGCATGTTCAAGCGTAACTTTGTTCTCAGTTACAGGAGCATCTATTTCAACACCTTCAATTTCTTCGTTTAATACGGCTTTTTGCATACCTTTATAAATGGTTAATAAGCCCATACCACCCGAGTCTACTACGCCCGCCTTCTTTAATACAGGGAGCATATCTGGAGTTTTATTTAATGCAATTTCACCATCGCGAATAATTTCTTCAAACAATTCTTCAAAAGATTTTGCCTTAGAATCTGCAACGCCTTCTGAAATTAAGCGAGATACTGTAAGCATTGTACCTTCTTTAGGATTAGAAACGGCACTGTATGCAACGTCTGTTGCGTATTTTAATGCTTTAATAAAAGTCTTAACGTCAACATTTTCGTGATCACGAAGAACTGAACATACTCCGCGCAACACTTGAGAAGTAATAACACCACTGTTACCACGAGCACCTTTAAGTGCGCCACGCATAACACTGTCTGCAATTTGAGCCAAGCCGTTAGATTTGCATTGCATTAACTCGCTAACAGATGACTTCATAGTAAGCGACATATTCGTGCCGGTATCTCCGTCTGGAACCGGGAACACGTTAAGCGCGTCAATTTTATCTTTATTTATATCTAATAATTTAGAAGCGTTAGTTACCATTTTGGCAAACAACGCACCATTTATTGTTTTCATCAATATATAACCCTCTGTAAAATTAAAGTTTAACACCCGTTATATTAACGTTAACCGTATCAACAACCATACCTGTGAAACTTTCAACTTTATATTTAATTGCATCTTTTAAAGAATTTGCAACGGCTGATATTGATACGCCAAACTTAATAATAACGTAAACGTCAATAAAAATGCGGTCGCCATTAGTTACGACTTTAACACCCTTAGCACCTTTATCAACTCCAAATAGTTTGAAGAAACTATCTAGAGCGCGCCTTGATACCATTTCAACAATACCATAGCACTCTAAAGAAGCATAAGCAGTAACTTTTGCAATTGCTTCATCGGATATAGAAATATTTCCGTATGCATTGTTTGTTTTAACCGACATAGTTTCCTCCTAATGAATATTATATAAGTATTTTACAATAAACTATAACTTTTTGCAAGGGTTTTTAAACAATTTGCCATATTTTTAAATATTTAATAAATAAATTTGTCAAATTGCGTTATAACGCTTGCTTTTTATAGCAAATAATGTTATATTATTTATGCAAAAAAATGTAACTTGTAATTTGGAGGTGTTAGTTATGTCAAAAGTTTGTAGCGTATGCGGTAAAGGTAAATTATCTGGTAATTTAGTAAGCCACAGTAACCGTAAAACTCCTCGCTTATATAATGCAAACGTTCAAAAGGTAAGAGTTGTTGAAGATGGCAAAGTTTCAACTGAATACGTGTGTGCACGTTGCCTTAAGAGCAAAAAAGTTGAAAGAGCATAAAAAAACAATGACCGTTATTTAACGGTCTTTTTGTTTTATTAAAAAATACTTTTTAGGATAAATTATGTATAAAGATTTTGAAAAAGTTTTAGTTAGCAAAGAGCAATTAGCTAAACGCATAAGCGAACTTGCCAGCGAATTAGACAAAGAATACAATGGAAAAAATCCACTTTTTATAGGCATATTAAAAGGCAGCGTTTTCTTTACTGCTGACCTTTTAAAAGCACTTACTATACCTTGCCAAATGGAATTTATGGCTGTTTCCAGCTATGGTAAAGAAACAAAATCAAACGGCGAAGTTAAGCTTATAAAAGACCTTAGCGTTCCTATTGAAGGCAGGCACGTTATTATTGTTGAAGATATTGTAGATTCCGGCAACACTCTTTCTTACTTAAAACGCATTCTTTTACAAAGAAATCCTGCATCAATTAAAATTATAACTTTACTTGATAAGCCCGATAGACGCAAGGTTGATTTGAAAGTTGAATATATAGGCTTTACTATTCCTGACGAGTTCGTTGTAGGCTACGGCCTTGACTACGATGAGGACTATAGAACGTTTGATGAAGTTTATATTTTAAAACGTGAAGTTTACGAAAAATAAATATTAAAGGATAACCTTTCGGTTATCCTTTTTTTTAATTAAAAACCCCTTGCTTTTTAGCAAGGGGTTATTCTTAGAAGTTTAAAAGTTCTAAATATTCGTTTTTATCAATAGCGGCAAGGAATAAATACAATCTTGGGCCCATATCTAAACCAAATAACAAGTTATAGAACACCTTAAAGAACCTTTGTTGACGCGCCATATTTTCTTTTTTAGTAAGTGCTTCATCATTGATAACTGAATATAAGAATTGTTGAACGTCTTTTTCATTTACAACTGCATTTTCATTAATATAATTGTAAAGTTTTTTAACAGCTTCTTTTTCTTCATCATTAAGCCCGTTATAGAACTCAACGTTTTTATTGTTTAAAAGTTTGTAAAGCTTGTTTGGTTGATGAACCGTTATCCAATCTTTAACTCTTTGAAGCCTTGACTCGTCTTGCTTAGTAAACTCAACTCCAACTTTTTTAAGAATTTCTTTAACGGCTACAGGGTTAAAGTCAACAATAGTTGCAACTGAAGAAAGAACGCCAAAAGGCACTTTTGAAACAGTATCTTTGCCATCAATTAAACTAAAATCATAAACTGCAGTATTAAATTCGTCAGTTTCGCCTTTCTTATACGCCTCATATCCTTTGTCAAATTCAGAATAGTGGCGAATAATAGTATCATCAAAATTAAACGAGAACGCTGCTTTTGGCTCGTATTTAGCAAAAAGCCATCTTATCATATCAGGTTCGTAAACCTTTAAAACAGTTGCTGGAGTAATGTTATTGCCTGTTGAAGAGTGCATATCGCCAAGCCCAGCAATAGAGAGCCAGCCATAACCTTGGAAAAGAGGAGGTTCAACACCTAACACTGTTTTAGCAAGGTCACTAGCCACAACGTAGCTACCGCCTTGTGAAGCGTGGTCAATTCCGCCTGGCTCAAAGTCAACGCCTTCAAAGCCCCAACGCATAGGCCAGTCAACTTTCCAAACAAGTTTAATCATATTATATTCTCTAACTTTTACAGTATGAGTAGCTCCACACTTACAAGTATAAGTCAACTCTTCACCGTCATCAGTAGAGCAAATAACCTTGGTAGTATCCTTTTTGCAATCGCTACAATAAACGTTTAAAGGATAGTACATTTCTCTTTCGCCCTCGTCACTATCTTGAGTTTTATACTTCATTAAAACGTCATATATTTCTTTTCTCTTTTTAATAGCATTAATAATGCCGTCAACGTACATGCCAGACATATAATTTTTTGCTTGATATTTATAATCTACGTCAATAGCAAGTTCTTTGAGCGATTTTTCAAACTCTACTTCGTTGTATTCAGCATATGAAGAGCATTCGCCGTGTGGATCTGGAATAAGCGCGTAAGGCATACCTAAATATTTCTCAAAGTCAGGCGCTATTTTAGCAATGTTTGAAGGAACTTTTCTTAATCTATCAAACTCGTCCCAAGAGAAAAGGAGTTTAGCCTTTTTGCCCATTTTTTGAAGTGCTTTTACAACGTAAAAACTTGTGGCAACGTCTCTAAAATTGCCAATGTGAACAGAGCCGGAAGGGCTAATGCCCGCAGCACAAACGTATTCAGCTTTGTTAGGGTTCCTTTTAATAACTTCTTCTGCTATTTTTTCAGCCCAATGCATAGTAAATTCTCCTTATTTGTTAAGCCATTTTTCAAATTCGGCACTAATTTTTTCAAAAACTTGTTGTGGTGTTAAATTGCCCGTATCTAAAACGTAATCATAATTAGACATATCAGTAATATCTACACCGTAAAACTTAGAGTAACGAAGTGATTCGCTTGCACGCCTTTCAATCAGTTTATTAACAGCGTCATCAACGCTTGCGTATTTCTCGTTACTGCGATTTTCCTTAAATATGCGCTTTGCAGCAATTTTGGCATCGGTAATCAAATAAACCGAAAAGCTAGATGGAACAAAGTGAAACGCCATTCTAGAATCAAATAAATAATTACCGCTTTTAAGTTCGTACCCCTTAAGCCTAGCGTCAAGTTCGTTATCAATTTCAGGGTGCGACTCCATATAAACGTTAAACTCTGTAACGTCCATACCATAATCACTTGCCATTTGGCGATGTATTTTACCTATAGAAACAGTTTCAAGCCCGTATTTTTGAGTTAAAAGCTTACCAACGGTGCTTTTACCACTCCCCAAATCGCCTGCTAAAGAAATTTTTTTATCTTTCATAAATAACGTATTTTCTCCGCCTTCCGTATATTTTTTACAATATAACAAATTTTATCTAAAATGTCAACTTTTTACGTATATTTTAAACTATTTTAACTTGTTAAACGGGCAAACCTTTATGCAAATGCCACATACTGCACCACGCCCTATATCTTTATAGTTTTTCATATTATGAGAACACTTTTCAGCAGAAAAGAAATCCTCTCTTTGCATGCCTTCAACGTATTCTTTACCACTTATTGCACCTGCAGGACACGCTAAAACACACTTGTTACAACCCTTGCACAAACTTTCTAGCGGCGCATTTTCACTTACTAGTGGTGCGTTTGTTAGAACGGTTGCTAGCCTAATTTTAGAGCCGTATTCCTTGCTAATAAATAAACCGCTTTTACCAATAAACCCAAGCCCCGCAAGCCTTGCTGCCGTTTTATGTTGAAATAAACCTTTATACGCCTCTTTATCTTCTGCCGTGCTTTGCGATGCTGGTATTGGAAACGCACTATATCCTTCTTTTTCTAAAATTCGCACTAGTCTAAAACTAATGGAGTCTAAAAGCGCGTTTGCCGTGCGATACTCGTGAAAATAAGAAATAGTTGGTCTTTCTTCAATAGTTTTTAAAACAGCATCAGAAAGCTTTACGGCTATTGTAACCGCATAAGTTAAATCACCTTGCCCTAAAATCGGACTTGTTTTTATATTTGAAAAGCCGACTAAATCGGCTCCCATATTTATTAAATTTTGCTTTAACTCTAATTCGTTTATCATATTACATCTCGTAAATTATAGTAACAGGGCCATCATTTAACTGCGATATTTTCATGTCAGCACCAAAAATGCCAAGTTTAGTAACAATTCCGTTATCAGTTAAGCATTTGCTAAAATACTCGTATAACGGCTTAGCAACGTCTGGCACTTCAGCCTCTATAAAACTTGGACGGTTACCGTGAGTAGTATCGCCATATAGCGTAAATTGTGAAACACTTAATATTTGCCCACCAACGTCTTTTACGCTTTTGTTCATCTTGCCATTTTCGTCTTCAAAAATGCGAAGATTGCTAATTTTATTTGCAAGTTTTAACGCGGATTCTTTGCTATCGCCCTTTTTTACACCTAAAAACACAACTAAGCCAAACGGAATTTGAGAAATAATTTTACCGTCAACAGTTAGGCTAGTTTCTTTTACTCTTTGAACTACCGCTCGCATATTACACCTTAAATTTCATTGTATAAAATTGCCGTAATTTCTTTTATGTTGTTTTGCACGCGTCTATATGGCTTTAACGCGTAAAAATATGCTAAATACGCGAGGTTAATTTTATCGCTATCACCTTTCTTAATTTCTTCAGCAAACAAGTTTAAAACGTATAAAAGTTCGTTTTTATCTTCTTTAGAAAGTCTGCTTTGAACAATGGAAAGCCTATCTAAGTCTAAAAGCCTAATTAAGCGTGTATTTATTGGCAATTTTTGAACAGCAGGAGTTTCTTCAGCATCTTCACCAACTGCTCTTATAGCCTCGTTTTTAACTTCCGGTTGAGCAGTTTTTTGCGCTTCTGCCTGAGCCTCACTTTCAGATTGAGTGCTGTTAATTAAAACCCTACCAACTTGATAAACGTAGGTTTTAAATGGAAGCAATACCTGCTCGCCAAACGCCTTATAAGCAAGGTCGTAATTCTTAGTAGAATCAAAATACTCTAAAAGGTCAGTAAGTTGCAAATTTTTAAAATTGATTTCACGAAGCATTAAATATACGAGCGCCAACACGTCAGTATTCTTAGTTGGTAAAACAAATTTCTTAACGCCAGCCTCCTCAATGAAACAATTACTTAAAACTTCTTCAAAATTAAAGCCTTCAATAAAATACTTAAAAGTTTCAGTTAAAAGTTTAGAAGAGTTAATTGAAGTTACAACTTCAAATATCTTAGAGTTGGCTAAAAGGTAGTTTGATTCTATTAAATCGCCTACTAATTTACTAAAATTATTTAATGATTCTTCACGCGTTCTCATACGAACCCACCTTATATTGAGTATATATTTTATTTTACCACAACTTTTTGTAACTATCAAGAATAATTTAAAAAACAATTGCTTTTTATTTAAAAATTATGTATAATAATTCTACTTTATTTTACAAGGAGCATTTTACTATGAAATCTATACAAATATCTTTACTTATGACTAGCCAAGTTTCTCAATTTGTTGCTATCGTTCAAAAATATCCATACGATATCGACCTTAAACACGGCAAATACGTTGTTGATGCAAAATCAATTCTTGGTATTTTTAGCTTAGACTTAACTAAGCCTGTAACAGTTGAAATTTACTCTGACAACTGCGATGATTTACTTGAAGAATTAAAACAATTTTCTTGCTAATAACTAGCACAATTTTTTGCGGAGGATAAAACTGTGCTTGTCAAAGGCGATAATTTTGTAAACAAATTAATATTATTATTCGTGTTTGACAAGATGGAATGCCCTTTATCAGAAAATACTTTACTAGACATGTGTTGCGCTTCAAACACGTGGATTTCCTATATGGACTGCAAGCCGTTATTAAATAAACTTATTGATGAAAACTTTATTTATAACGTTGCTTCGTATGGTGACGAATTATATACTATTACCCCAGAAGGCAGATATTGCTTAGCTGAGTTTTACGTTAAAATTCCGTCATCTATTCGCGAATCTATTTCTGCATTCGTTAAGAAAAATCGCACTCATTATCGTAAAAAGCAAGAATGCGTTGCAGACTATTATATGAATAAAGATTCTACGTATACCGTATATCTTAAAATTAACGACACTAGCCAACCGCTACTAGAGTTAAAGTTTAGCGTGCCTAATAGGCAAATTGCAAAAAACATTTATAAAAAATGGCAAGATAAAGCGGCAAACCTTTATGCTTCTATTTACGAGCATTTAGTTGATTAAGGAGAGTTTATGCATACTTATAAAACACTTGGCACTTGTTCAAGGCAAATTTTATTTGAAGTTGAAAACGATACCGTTAAAAACGTTAAATTTATTGGTGGTTGTTCTGGCAATTTACAAGGCATAGCAAAACTTGTTGAAAACAATAGTGTTGACAACGTTATTAACCTTTTAAAAGGCATTAAATGTAGAAACGGCACTTCTTGCCCAGACCAACTTGCAAAAGCTTTAGAAGAATATAAAATGAAAAATAAATAACACAAAAGCAGGCTAAAATAGCCTGCTTTTTTAATTTTCATAAATAAAATTCTTTTCAGTTGTTAATACACGCAAATAATCTTTGCAGTATATTTTAGCCTCTTCTAAATTTTGCTCGCTATAATTACCACACTCAATCATTGTTGCGCCTGGAATATCGCCATTATAGCCTATAATAAACTCAAGCATATCAACAATAACCCCATAAACGTTTTGTGGCTTTAAACTGCCAAACATAACTAAATAAAAGCCTGTTTTACAGCCCATAGGCCCAAAATACACAACCTTGTTTTTTACTGCGGAATTTCTTAAAAAAGTAGCACCCAAATGCTCAATAGTGTGAATTGCAGCGCTATTCATAACAGGCATAACGTTAGGCGCAGTAAAGCGCAAATCAAAAGTTGTAGCGGTTACGCCGTTACATTTATCTTTTCTAGAAACGTATAAACCTTGTTTTAATTTTAAATGATTAACTGTAAAACTTTGAATTCTTTGCATAATTTCTTCCTTCTATATAAATATTTTACCATTTAGCAGTATATAATGCAAGCAAATAACGCCTTAATTTTAGGGCTTTATTTTTTTATAATTTTCACCTTAAAAGTTCATTTTTTTATACAAAAAAAATAAGGTTTGATATTTACTTTTAAAACTTTAATATGGTATAATATTTATGTTATTAAAAATAAAATAACGAATTAGGAGCAATTTATGGACAGTAAAGTTAGAGTTTTTTTAGCAAAACAATACGATTTAGTTGTTGGGGACACTTTTCAACTTTTTTATAAAAGCGTAATTGAAGCGCCAAACCCATACTGCTACTCTATTGTAGCCCTTTCAGAAAAAGGCAAGGCTTTCCCAAGATATTATGAATTTACGCCTCAAGAAGAAGGTCAACACGAGTTGTCTATTTCCGTTTACAATGCAGAAAGAAGGCTTTTAGGCTCTGCTAAAACTATTTTAAACGTTGTTAGCGCAGTTAAACCGTCTAAGCCTGTAAACGTTTTATGTATTGGCGATTCTCTTACGTCTAACGGCGTTTGGGTTAAAGAACTTCAAAGAAGAATTGCCGAAACTGGCGGCACACCAGAGGGTCACGGCTTTGAAAACGTTAAGTTTGTTGGCTCATGCACTAAAGATGAAGTTGGCTTTGAAGGTTACGGCGGCTGGCAATGGAACAACTACTCTACGGTTATTCCAGGTGCAGTTTGGGTAAAAGCTCCAAACAAAAAAACTGTTGAGGACCAACACTCACTTTGGAAAGATGAAAACGGTAACGTTTGGCAAATTGAAACTTTACAAGTAGATTATCTTAAACTTAACAGATTCTACGATGACAACTGCCCAAAACCTGAAGGCGGATATTTAACACACTATAAAAATGCGGTTAATACAGAGCCTATTAAAATTTACTCTTCTTCAGAAGAAAAGCCTAACCCTTTCTATGATGAAGAAACTAAAAAAATTGACCTTAAGTCTTATATGAAGCGCATTGGCGTTAATAATATAGACGTGGTTTATATTTTACTTGGTTCTAACGGTTTAATGCGCCAAATAGCATTTGAAAACACTAGGCACGATTATTGCAAAATTGTTAAAGAAGAAGCACGTGAGGTTATTGATTTAATTAAAAGAGATATTCCTAACGTTAAAATTAAAATTCTTGCCCCACAACTCCCTTCTTGCAAAGGTGGCATGGGCAATAATTACGGTGCTGAATTACCTTTTGCCGACTATTATGATATTTTGCATTACACCACCGAACTCAATATGGTTTATGAAGAACTTTCACTTGAAGACGGTTATAAGGACTTTTTAGAGTTTATACATATGACCGCTCAATTTGACACGGAATACGGCTATCCACATACTGTAAAACCTGTAAACTGCCGTTCCACTATTACCGAGTGGTTTGACACTAACGGCTACCACCCTACTCCTGAAGGACGCTATCAAATTGCAGACGCAGTTTACAGAAACTTAGTTAAAGAACTTGGTAAAATGTAATAAGGAATAATATTATGAGGGTTGTTTCTATTGGAAATAGCTTTTCGCAAGATGCGCAAAGATATATAAATCAAATAGCAAAAAATTATAACGAGCGAGTTGACGTAATAAACCTTTACATAGGCGGTTGTTCTCTTAACACTCATTATAAAAACTTAGTTGAAGATAACCAAGCTTATCAATTACAGTTTAACGGAGTTAGTACAGACGTTATGGTTTCCATTCGCCAAGTACTTGAAAGTTGCCCTGACGTAATAACGCTTCAACAAGCAAGCAAATATAGCGTTGACTATAAAAGCTATATACCATACTTAACTGAACTTTATAATTACGCAAAAAAAACTTGCCCTAATGCAAAAATTTTCTTGCACGAAACTTGGGCATATCAAGACGGAAGCATAAAACTTGAAGAGCTTAACTATTCTTCCTTTAACGATATGTTCAAAGACGTTAAGAAAGCGTATAAAAAGGCTTTTAAAGCTTTTGAATTTGACGGGCTTTTACCAAGTGGCAGTGTTATGCAAACCGCAATTAAATTAGGGCTTGAGCATTCGCATAATGACGGATTACACGCTTCATTAGGCGCAGGAAGATATATGCTAGGCTTAACCTGGCTTAAGGTTTTAACTGGCATTGATATATCAAAAGATAAGTTTAACGACTTTGATGAGCCTGTTTCTAAACAAGAACGCAAGATTATAACAAAAGCAATTAATAAAATAGTAAAATAAAAACGCGGCTAAAAGCCGCGCTTTTAATTTAATAAAAAAAGACTAACACAAGTTAGTCTTTTTATTTTTAGTAATTATTCTTTAATACCACCCATAGAGATGTTACCCATAAGTTGCTTATTGAACACCACGAATATTGTTAAAAGTGGAATAGCAAGGTACATAATTGCAGCAATCTTTGTAGGAACGTTATCAAGCATACTGTTAAGCATATTAGGCTTTTGTTGCATTCTAATGATTGCAAGTGAAAGTGTAGGCCATGATGGTAAGTAAAGCATTGGTGTAGAATAGTCGTTAAAGAAACCTGTAAACTTAATAAGCGCAATTGTCATCATCATCTTAATAGCAAGAGGTAAGCAAATTTTGAACATTACCATAAGTTGTGATGCGCCGTCAACTTCTGCAGCTTCATTATACGAGTCAGATAAACTTGTAAAGAAAGCGTAGAAAATAAGGAAGTACATACCACCCCAACCGGCTGCGTTATGTATAAAGTTACCAATAAAACTATCGTAGAACCAAATGTTTCTTAAAAGGTTAATAACTACAGGTACAGTACCGTAAACAGGTGTAACCATTACGATAATAACAAGTGAGTAAATTAATGAACTGAACTTGTATCTATACTTAGAGCATAAATAACCCATAAAGCAAGGCATAAATCCACCAATAACAGCGTTACCAACTGAGTAAATTACTGAGTTTAATACGAAATCAATAAATCCAATTTGACCTGTTTTTTGAGGAACTGTAACTTTTGTAAAAATACCAGCTTTAAAGCCTTGAGAGAAGTCCTTTTTGTCCATTGTGAAGCCTTTAAATACTACGTAATAGTTACCAAAAATATTGTTGTAGTTTTTAATAAAGTCATACTTCTTCCAAGTATTTGGGGAATGTTGCGGTGCAGTTACCCAATATTTATATTCTGTCCAATACCTCATGTTAGGGAAACCAAGAACGTCTCCCTTACCACCGTCAACTTCAAGCCAGCCACCGTTAAATTGAGTTACGTTTTTTAATGAAGTTATAAAACCCCAAATTAACGGAATAAATAACGTAATTGTATATAAAAATGCAATCGTCATTAAAATAATAGCAAAGGCAGTTAAGTTTTTATTACGTTTTTTCATTACTGTTTTAACCATAACTTACCTCCTATTAACCAGCCGTAGGACCGAATTTTTCTAAAAGCTTCTTAGTTCCTAATACCAATGGCAACGTAATAGCTGTAATCATTAAGCCAAGTGCCGTAAGTTGAGGGAACGTCATTTTAGGAACGTTCATTGATGGAGGTGGAGTACTTTCGTACATATTAGCATATAACGTTTGAACGTAAATAATGTAACCAAGAGTTACAACGTCACCCGCGCTTTGCTCATAGAACGTGTATAAGTGACCACCGTTTGTAAGTATGCCCGCTAAGCCTGTTATTAAGAACGTAGTAAACGTAGGGAAAATCATTGGCATTGTAATGTGGAAAAATTCACCTATTGCAGAAACACCGTCAAGTTGAGCAGATTCAACAACAGAGTCGTTAATACCAGACATTGTACTTGTATATACAAGTACGCCACCACCAAAACCAGTCCATACGTTATAGAATAATAACATTGCAAATTTAGGGTCTTCAGGAGTATCAGGCCTCATAAAACCTATAGCTCCATCAACCAAACCTTCATAAACGTCATTAACAATGTACTTAAATAAAAGTGCAAGTACAACTGACGAAATGATACTTGGTAAAAAGAGAATAAGCCTAAAGAATGAAGCAAATAAATACTTTTTATATATATAGTAAGAAAGCAATAAACCCATTGAGGTGTTTATAACCGTAGTAAATAAGTACATATAAAAACCATAAACAATAGACTGTCTAAACACTCTACCGTTATCTATATGTATAATACATTCATCTATAATATATTTAAAGTTTTCAAATCCAACAAAAAGTTGTTCTTCTTTATATCTTATACTGCCGTCTGAAGCAATATAATTAACTAATTTAAATTTTTTAAACGCCATTGCTAAAGCGTCAAAGTTTACGTAGAAATAGAACAATACGAATAAAAACATTGGCACTGTTACCATTGAAACGTAAAATATAAGCCTTTTTGTAGAACGCTTTAACGTTTTTTTAGTTAAAGTATTCTTTTTTATAGTAGAAACGTTTTCCATAATTCACCATATAAATTTTACTAAGTGGTGCTAAGTTAGCACCACTTAATATAGTTTTTAGCCGTCATAACCACCGTTATCGTAACAAGGAGCATATCTAGCATTATCAACTATAGTAGCAACACCACCGTTAGCGCCTTTCCATGCACTATAGTCAATCATAAGTTCTTCAAACATCATAGTACCTGTACGAAGATATTTGCTTTCTCTTTCTGTTTCATATGGTATATGCTTGTTTGCATCTTGCACCCATTGTTTTTGAGAAATTCTTGTGTTTGGAAGTTTGTAAATTTCAACTGCGTTATGATGTGCACTACCAAAGCCGAATATTCTTGTGCCAAAGCCGTGTTGGAATAATTGACCCATATTTTTGTTGTAAGCTTCACTTTCAGAAACTTGGTAGAAAGTTTTACCAGCTTTTCTCATAGTATCAATATCGTTATAGAACTTAGTTGCAACTAATTTATCGTCATCAGTTAATGAATAATCTAAAGTCCAGAATTGGCCAGAAGATGCTGTAGCTGCAGATAAACAATCATCTGAATATACAACTGCAAGAGCATCAATAACAGCGTCATAAACTTTAGTGCCAGGTTGAACGTTGAAAGCGTTTACAGCAACTACTGTGTTTAATGAACCTACGAGAGTGATAAGTGTAGGTTTATCACCAGCAGTGTTTTCAGTAATAGGAGTGTTGCCAACAGAAGATACGCAAGAAATTGCTACTTCTTGGTCTTCACCAGTTACTTGGTGCTCAATGTTAACTGGAAGTGGCATCCAACTAATGTCAACGTCATTAATGCCAGACATTAAACCATTAGAGTTGTATATAACTTCGTCATAGTTAGCACGGATGATAGATTCGTTTTGCCAATAACTAAATTCAGAAAGCATTGCAATTTCTTTATCAGGTCTATAAACACCGTAAAGGAATTCTTTTTGAGTCTTTAAGTGAGAAAGACGCGCATCAACAGTTTTTTTAGACCACCAAGAATAGTTTTCAAAAATTTGAACTAACAATGTAGTAAAATATTTTTCCATTGTCCAAGAAGTGTAGTAACCTGAATCTTCAGTAATAGTAATGCGTTGAACTTTAGGTTTTTTAATGTTGTATAAAGAACTAGAAGAGTTTACTGGGAATAATGGCTCATTTTCATAACCAACAACAACGTCAAGTTCGCCAGTAAGGCTTCTTGTAGTAGCAGTTCTATCATTACCTAAAAGGTTTTCATACATACCTTCAAGCATTGAGTTCGCATAGTTGATATATTCACCTGATAATGCAACAGGGTCAACACCTACATAAGCCATATAATCACATAACGTGATAAATTCAAACCAAGAAGATGGCAAACCGTTATCATAATCAGTTTCTAAATTACCGTCAGGACCTGGAGTGATATAATCTAAAGCATCAGAGCTCATTTCATCACCGTTAGAACCTGCAACATAGAACGATTTTCCAAAATCGTCACACTTAATTTCAACAGCGTCTGGATAATCTTCAGTTACAAAATAGAAACCATATTTTTTCCAAAGAGCACGGTTGTAAGATAAACCACAGTAGTATTCTTGGTATGGAAGACCATAATATCTCCAAGAACCGTCATTTTGTTTAATGCCGTAAGTAGACCTCATTTCTTCATAGATTTTATCTTCAATAGTGATTGTTTCACCATTACGAACTTCTGTTCTCTTGTACACGTCAGTAAGTTCAAGATAAGCTTCGTTTGCCAAACCTTGCATTATTGTAGCACCGTTTGTAAAGTAGATGTGAGCAGTGTCAGTAGAGAAGTTACCAATACGACCTTCTTGGTTAATATTGTCCCAAGTTACGCCAACTTTGTCACCATACTGTTTGTCTTTTAACGCTTCTTCAACTTTTTCTTTCATTACGTCAGACCATTGAAGACCTAAGCCGTTATCTTCGCCAGTCATAACTTCTATTTTTACTGTTGTTCCATTGTCTATAGGATTACAAGCAACAAGCGCAAATGAAAGACATAAGCAAAGAAGAACTGATATGAGTTTTTTCATTGTTTTTAACCTCCAAAGAAAAATAAAATATTTACAATTTATAAAAACGGAATTAACCGAATTTTACAAAAAATTGCCTGAATACACTGTGGCGAAACTACCCTAGCAATAATATTATTATATAATAATAAAATAATTATATTGAAAAAGGGCATAGTACGCCTTATTTTGACACAATTATAACACAAAAAATAACACAATGTAAAGTGTTTTTATTAAATAAATATAATTAAATGAGTGAAAACTATGTGAAAATTTTTTAATTAACATTAAACTATCAAAAAAATTCAAATTTTTAACATTTATTTGAAGTTTTAAAAAATACACTTTATAACTTTTTGCATTTACAGGCTACAAACACACCCTATTTTATCGGCATAAAAAGTTGTTAAAAATGCAAAATAAAAAAAATTAAAAAAATTTTAAAAAATGGCGTTAAAACAGTTGCAATTATAATTTTTTTTTGCTATATTATAAAGGCGTTAAGCAAGATACGGGAGTTTAGCTCAGCTGGGAGAGCATCTGCCTTACAAGCAGAGGGTCATAGGTTCGAGCCCTATAACTCCCACCATATCTCTGCGGGAGTAGCTCAGTGGTAGAGCACTGCCTTGCCAAGGCAGGTGTCGCGGGTCCGAGTCCCGTTTCCCGCTCCAATTCAAAAGGCAGCACGTGAATAAACTCCGTGTTGTTTTTTTATTTATGTAGGCGTAGTTTAGTGGTAAAACAAATGCTTCCCAAGCATTGGTTGCGGGTTCGATTCCCGTCGCCTGCTCCAGAAAGAGACTCAAGATTAAAAAACTTGAGTCTCTTTCAATTAAATCCGCATTCAGCGGAATAAATCTACCATTGTAGATGAAATCGCTACGCGATAAAATCCTGTTTCACATGGTTAAGTTGCGCGGATTTACTTTCATTTAAAGCCGTTAGGCTAAAATTTCATCCAAATTTGTTTGGATTTCATCCTGCAAAGCAGGATTTTATTATTGCTCTAAGTTTACTTTTGTGTTATTATCTTGAAAAAGGGTGTTTGTTATGACTGAAAATAAACTTGCAAATTTGTCTATGGATTTCGCTATCAATATTTTAAATTTGACCACTAATATTAAAGGTCACTATTCTCTAATAAATCAATTAGAACGTAGTGCAACGTCTATTGGAGCAAACGTTAGAGAAGCAAAATATGCTCAAAGCAAAGCAGATTTTGTTTCTAAATTGCAAATTGCTTTAAAGGAATGTTATGAAACAGAATATTGGCTTGAACTTTTACAAAAAGCCGAAATATTAACGGATGAAAATTTAAAAATGCTTATTCACGATTGTGGTGCAATTAGAAAGATTTTAATTTCCTCAATCAACACTGCTAAAACTAATATGCAATAAACTACCTGCATTTAAAACAAAAAAAATACCAAAACTCCGTGTTTTGGTATTTTTATTTTTTATTTAATTTCTTTTTCGCAATAGTAACATCTCTTATCTCCAAGGGCGTTAACTTTTGCAATTTGCGTAAGTTCTTGTTCTGTTTTTAAAATGCATTTATCGTTTGTGCATTTATATTTATTATAGATTAAACCTTCTTCTTTAAGCAAAGTACTTTCTTCGTTTACACTGCTTAAAAGTTTTAAAATGAGTGCCATACGCATATACTTGCCGTTTAACACTTGTTTAAAATAGCAAGCACGCTTATCACTATCAACGTCAACGCTAATTTCGTTTACTCTTGGAAGTGGGTGTAAAACTATAGTATCACTTTTTGCCTTGTTTAACTTTTCCAAATTCAAAACGTAACTATCTTTAAGCCTTTCATACTCTTCTTGACAGTCAAAACGCTCTTGTTGAATACGCGTCATATATAAAACGTCAAGCTCAGGCAAGCATTCTTCTAAATTTGTTGTTTCAATATATGGCATATTGTACGCATCTAAAATTTCACTCTTAACGTAAGTAGGAACTTTAAGTTCGTTTGGAGAAATTAAAACAACTTTAATATTTTTGTAACGAGCAAGCGCATTAAGAAGCGAGTGAACAGTTCTACCATATTTTAAGTCACCACAAAAACCGATGGTTAGGTCGTTAAGCCTACCCTTTTCAGTTTTAATAGTTAAAAGGTCCGCAAGAGTTTGTGTTGGATGACAGTGTCCGCCATCGCCAGCGTTAATTACTGGAATAGAAGCATTTAATGCGGCAACCGTTGCAGCGCCTTCTAAGTAGTGGCGCATTGCAATAATATCAGCATAACAACTTACAACCCTTGAAGTATCTGCGATACTTTCGCCTTTTGAAGCAGAACTAGATGACGGAGAAGAAAAGCCTATTGCACTACCTCCAAGCTCTATCATAGCAGCCTCAAAACTAAGCCTTGTTCTAGTAGATGGCTCAAAAAATAGCGTTGCTATTTTTTTGCCTTTACATTTTTCACTATATTTTAAAGGGTTTTTAATAATGTCTTGCGCAACGGTAATAAGTTCATCAACTTCACTAACCGTTAAGTCGCTAATATCAATAACACTTCTCATTAATTGTTCCCCTTTATCCAGCTTTCATCAGACGGATTATTTCTAAACTTAATAAGCCTTTCAATATCGCCCTTTTCAATATACCCTTCTTCTGCAGCAACCTCAGCAATCGCATCAAAATTTGTAAGTGATACGTTTTTAACGTTTGCCTCATTAAGCCTATCAATACCCTTTTGCATTCCGTAAGTGAATATACTCACAACACCTAATACTTCAGCACCAGCTTCTCTTAACGCATCAACAACTTCAATAACGCTACCACCAGTAGAAATAAGGTCTTCAATAACAACTACTTTTTGCCCTTTTTCAAGCCTGCCTTCTATACGGTTTTGCCTGCCATGGTCTTTTGCGCCAGACCTAACGTAACCCATAGGCAAATTAAGAATGTGACCTGTAATTGCCGCGTGTGCAATACCAGCAGTAGAAGTTCCCATTAAAACTTCAACGTCTGGATAGTTTTCCATAACTGTTTTTGCAAGCGCATTTTCAACGTCATTTCTAACTTCTACTGAAGTAAGAGTAAGCCTATTATCACAATAGACAGGGCTTTTAATACCACTTGCCCAAGTAAAAGGCTCGTTTGGGCTAAAAAATACTGCCTTAATTTTAAGTAAATCTTTTGCAATTAACGTTTTAATATTTTCCATAATTCACCCTTAGTTAATAAAATCTTCATCGCCTTCTTCAGCGTATTCGCCTTCATATTCAGCAACGAATTTATCAAATATTTTTTGTAACAAATCTTCATCTTCAATAGGAAGTAATGCTTCGTTTTCTTCGTCTAATTCCAAAACTACAACGTCATCAGGGTCAGCACCCTCAATTTCTTCTGCAGGTTGAAAAAAGGCGTACTTTTTACCGTTTTCATCCATAGTTCCTATGTGATAGTATTGGTGAGAAGTTCCTTCTTCATCTATGAGTTCAACAATTTCTTCTAATTCTTCAACTTCTTCGTTAATCATTTCTTCATCAATTTTCTTGCTCATAATAAACTCCTAATGTTGTTTTAGTTATTATACAACATTATTTTAAATTTTTCAATTCTTTGAACGTATTTATTAAAAATAAATTGCTATATTTTATGCATATAAAAAGCCGTGTTAAGTTTAACACGACTTTATTTTTTTAAACAATAGTTTTTCTAAGCCATTCAAGAGTGCAATTTACCATATGTTTGCCAGTTTCTTCACTTGCTTCAACAGCACTTTTTGCAAACCATTCAGTATTACGCTCACAACGAGAAAGGTCAACGAGTTCAGGGTATGTTCCCATCATAAGGCTTGTTTCCCACTTGCCAGCGTGGTCAAAACCACCGCATTTAATTTGAGCGTCTGCACCAATGAGCGGAATAACTTTAATATATGAGAACGGATCGTCTGAACTGCCCATATCTTCATAATAAGTAGCATAATCGTCACTGCCCCACCAGCCTTTGCCAAGTTTTTGCTCCATATATTCCATAGTTACTTTTTTAGCGGCTTTATGACAAGCGATAGTCATTGGCATTAATCCCGCGCCTTCCGTTTGATGATGAGCAACAAGATAAATGTTTTTATGACCCGCATCTATCATAGATTTTAAAACGTAATATAAATAGTTCACATAAGCATCTTCATCAACGTGGAAATGGCTAGGTTTTGGACCGCACACTGCATAAGAAGCAACACCGTACCAAATAGGTGGGCAAACAACAATTTCCTTTTCTTTTTCAAGTTCTCTTAAACAGCCTGTAATAACAAGCGTATCCGTACCGCAAGAAGCGTGACGTGCGTGATATTCTAAAGTTCCAATAGGAATAACGAACGGAACTTTGCGGTCAACCGCGTCTTGTATTTCATCGTATAACATTTCAAGCATTTGCATAGATATTTCCCCCAATTTATAACAAATTGATTGTTTTTTAATATTATGCCACAATTAGCGCTCTATGTCAATACACAATTAACCATTAAAATTAAAATTTTAAAAAAATAAAAAAGAGTACGAAAATTCGTACTCTTTAATTTGGTTTTTATATCCTATTAGAACGCAAGCGTTGTGTAATAAGCAAGGTTTGTTTGCCTATTATCAAGCCTTCCGTATTGAACTACGATTGGTTGAGTGCTTGAAAGTTTCATAGCGTATTGCGCTTCCTTTTCAACAACGTAGCCGCACATATCGTCAACGTTATTCATTCTAAAGCATCTAACGCGTTGAGGTTCAACAGTCCAAACAATTTCATCGTAGCAAGGTTTGTCAACGTAGAAAATTTTAACTTTAATAGTTGCAGTTTTATTAGAGTCGTTTACAACTATAACGCTTTCATGACCTTTTAAAACACCTTCGCCTTCTGGTGGAAGTTCACAGTCAGGAATAATCCAATATTTTTTACCAACAACTTTACCCATAATTTCACCTATAAATTAGAAGTTAAGTTCAATTAAGCCCTTTCTTTCTAAGTAATCAGTATAAGAGTCAACGCCAGTTTCAGTAATAGCGCAACCTTTTTCCCAACGGCAACCGAAAGTAGAACCAGAAATAAACGTGTCAATTTGGAAAGTCATATTAGGTTTTAAGATGTAGTTTGAAGAAGTTTCCATCCAAGGAGCTTCAACTTCAATCATACCTGTGCCGTGGCAAGGACCGTAAACGTAGTTTTTGCCGTAGCCTGCATCATTGAACATTTGTAAGAACTTTTTAGGAATAACGTCTGCAGGGAGACCAGCCTTTAAGTTTTCAGTAGTCCAGTTGTGCATCTTTAAACAGAATTCAACAAGCTCTTTCTTTTCGCCTTCTGCTTTACCCATAAATACTGGTAAGCCGATTGCTGGAGAATAACCGTCAATTTTAGCAGAAAGGTTAAGTTGAACGATATCATCTTTACCAATTTGTTTATATGTAGAACGGCTAATTGCGTGGCGAGTAGAAGATTCACTAAATACGTACATTGGTAAACCTTCGTATTCAGCACCGTTTTCGTAAATAACGCGTTGAGCAATACCAACCATTTGAAGTTCAGTTACACCTGGTTTTAAAGCTTTAATAACTTCATCAGTAGCAATTTCAATAATTCTAAAGCCTTCTTTCATACAAGCAATTTCGTTTTCACTCTTAATAGAACGGAGTTCAACCATAATGTCATTGCAGTAAGAAATTTCAGCTTTTGGGAAGTTTTCCTTTAAACCGTCTAAAATAGGAAGTGTACATTCAACGTAGCTACCTAAACCAATTTTAGCATATTCGCCGTTAACGCCAATGTAGTTAAACGCATCTTTAAAAGTATCTGGAACTAATTCTGGATATGCTGGGTCAGCAGATTCACGGAATTCTTTTAAAACCATAACTTTGTCAATTTTACCAAAGTCTTTAGCAAAGATAGCAGATTCAGGACCAACTAATAAAACCGCTTTTCCGTTAGCGCCAATTAAAACACCCGCTCTTTCAAATAATGGCCAGAAGCCTGAGAAATATCTTGCGTTAGCATAGTCGCTTTCAGTAGAAACAACGAGCATAGCGTCAAGACCTCTAGCTGCAACGAGTTTAGCAGCTTTTGCAATTCTTTCATGATATTCGTAATCAGGGATACAAATTCTATTCATAAAAATTCTCCTAAAAATAAAATTATTACTTTGAACCCAAACGGTTCGTTAAAAAAATTATACAACACCTCTATTATAAAGTATTTATAAAATCGTTAATGTTTTTTGCACAATCGTAAATTTATTTATTGACAGTTAACATTTTTTAGGTTAAAATGGCTTTGAGGAATAAGTTATGGAATTTAAAATTAAAACAATGGATAACACGTTAAGCGTTACCGGCATAGCAAACGTCCACTTTTTTGACTTTGATAAAAATACTGTTACCGAGTTTGACAAACACCCTTTTTACGAACTAGTGTACGTTTCTAGTGGAGAGCTGGAAGTTGCGTCAGACAATTATAACGGTAAACTTAATAAAAATATGATGATTATTCACAGCTTAAACGAAAAACACAGTTTAAGCTGTTATGAAACGCAAAAAACAACCGTTATTATAATAGGCTTTACTTGCGAAGGGTTTAAAAGTGAATATTTTTCAAAAGCGCCTATATTACTAAGTGAAAGCAATATTAAAAAACTTGCTGAAATAGTAAAGGAAGGAAGAAACGTTTTTATGCCTCCTCACAACGTGCCCGTATATAATATGAAAAAAAATAAAAGCCAACCTTTTGCATCTGAACAACTTTTAAAAATTTTGCTTGAGTATTTTTTACTGTCAATTATGCGTGAATTGTTAGGCAAGCAAAACACGGTTGACAAAAGTAGTTTATATACTTTTAACGTTAGCGAACTTATAGGATATTTAGACGACAAATACAAGGAAAAAATAACGCTTAAAGAACTTGCATTTTTGTTTAACACAAATAGAACAACGCTATGTAAGGAATTTAAAAAAGCAACGCAAACAACAATATTAGATTACGTTGCTAATAAGAAACTTTTAGATGCTCAAAATTTAATTAAAACAACTGGAAAAACTTTTACTGAAATTAGCGAAGAATTAAACTTTGAAAGCGTGCATTATTTTACAAGATTTTTTACAAAACACGTTGGAATTTCTCCAAAAAAATACAGAAAACAAAATTAAAAAAGCGAGCATGTTTGCTCGCTTTTAATATTATATATTAAAGTTCTCCAATTTCCTTTAAGAAATTTTCAATATCTTTAACGCCTTCTTCACTAACGTTATAATCAACGTAGCCATAGCCGTAATAGCCTTCCATTTTAAGTAAATTCATAGCAACCGTAAAGGCAGGCCAAAGAGAATATTTTACTAAAAGGTTACGAAAATCTATCATATTTTTAAGGCTTTTTGTAAGCGCGTTAATATCATCGTTTTCTATCGCTTCACCTATTGCTTTTGAAGTTTTAGGCATACAAGCAAACATGCCGTCTAAAACCTTGTCTATACCATAACTTACACCAACGTCAAACGCGTCTAAATTACTATGGAAAGCCTCAAAATCATTAAGATTTAATTTTATTAAACGACATAAAATTGTATCAATAGATTTAACACCTTTGATGTTAGGATGTTTAGCAACTTCCTTAATCATATCAAAAGAAATTTTTTGTTTTGTAATAATAGGCAAATCATATAAATATAAAGGCTTTTCACTGATATCTGCACAATCTTTAAAGAATTTAACCAACGTTTTAGGTGGGTCCATTTGATAAAATGGTGCGGTTAAAACCAACCCGTCATAGTTTAAACCTTTAAGCATTTCTAACCTTTCTTTAACTCTAAAAACAGAGTTATCCATAGCGCCAATTAAAAGTGGAACGCGGCCATTTACAACAGCGCAAGCAACTTCCGCAGTTTTCTTGTAAGTTGCATAAGAAAGCCCTGCTTCCGCACCCATAGAGCCCATACACAATAAACCTGCACAACCTGCATCTATCATATTTTCTATTTGAATTTTAAAACTTTCAACCATTAAGTTGCCATCTTTATCAAGCGGTGTGCCAAGAGCACAATAAAATCCTTTTTTATACATTTTTAACTCCTAAAACGTTTTTCTTAATTTTATCAAAACAAGTGTTGATATACAATTTAAAAAAAAGACAAGTTTTAAAATCTTGTCCATTTTTTATAGTTTTTATTAGTTGTTGAAATACAAAGTTTGGCCAGGTTCAATTTTATACACATTGCCAAATGCTTCAAACCATACGGTTATTACCGTAGGATTATAGCAAATAGTTTTATCAATGTTAAATACGAGCATAGAATATGCGTTAACGTAATCGTAAATTTCTATGTTTGTTGCATACCAAATATCGTCTTTAAAAGACGCTTTTTGGCAAAAATTTTCCAATTGCCCCCATAAATCTTTTTGGTCAAACTCGTAACTATGACCCCATAGATAAAACAATTTTGCCCCACGCGCAGCGTTATATGACGGTAATTTAAGGTCTATAAACGCTTGTAAATAGTCAAATAGATTTTTACTTAAAAAATGAGCAGTTGGCATCCACTCGTACCAATCGTCAGGCAATAAAAATTTATCATTATCGCCACCTAAAGAGCGCGCATAACAAATACCAATATCTTTTAGATATTCTTTTACCTTTTCTTTTGTTGTTGGATATATAGGGTTGTTTATGCCATTATCTGGATAAGCCATACCACGAATTATAGTATTAAACGCATTTTCTATACCACGCCTTCCAAGTAAAGTGTTGGCAATACCGTCCTGAATAGTCATTCGGCCATTAGCAACGTGGCTTGCGCCGTGCACCGCCAATTCATGCCCAGATGCCATAAATTCTTTTAACGCTTTAAAAGATGCGCGGGTTTTTGAATATTCACTATCTTCCGTCAATGGAATATAATTGCTATTTATGTTAAGCGTAGCCTTTAAACCGTATTTATTAAGAACTTCAATAAACCTTTCGTCCGCTTTGCAACCGTCGTCATAACTAATTGTCAACGCTTTAAATTTACCATCTGGAAACCTTAAATGAAAATAGTTCATAACTCACCTTACCTTATAATTTCTACGTCTTCGCCCTGCAAAAAGTCTGGCAATTCTTCTTCATCAAAATCAATAATATCGTCAGTATTGTTAACTTCTTCTTGAGTAACTGCAATTTCTTGAGCGCCGTCAACTTCATCAATAAAGTTTTCTTTAATTTCACTTTCTTCAACGTACACTTCTTTTTCAAACAAATACGTGCTATCTTGCGTAGGAGAACGAAGTTTAGATATTCTATCTAAGAGCTCTTCGTAATCTGGAAGTTCGCTAAGAGAAGAAATTTGGAAACGCTTTAAGAACGCATCGGTAGTGCCAAACAAAATAGGTTTACCCACAGTATCTTTTCTACCAACAACCTCTATTACACCAAGCTTTAAGAGATTTTGAATAGCAAACTCACTGTTTGAGCCTCTCAATTCTTCTAAGTCTATACGTGTAACTGGCTGTTTATACGCTATAATTGCCGCAACTTCTAGCATACTGCGTGAAAGTTCACGCTCTTTTATAGGCTTTAAAACGTTGGAAACTTCTTCAGCATTGTTAGGATTTGAAGAAAGTTGTAATTTTTTATTAAAAATTAAAAGGTTAATACCGCAATCTTCTCCGTATTTAGATTGCATTTCTTTTGCGGTAGAAAGCACTTCTTTTTCACTATATCCGGTTTTATCTGCAATATCTTTTATGGCAACAGCCTCGCCAGAAACAAATAATACGGACTCAATTATACTCGTCAAGGTTTTCAATTTCAGTTCCTCCGCTTTCGTTAAAATGTAATGTTATATCTCCAAACGTATCATCTTGCTCAAAAGTTAAAAATTGATGTTTTAAAAGTTCTAAAAGCGCTTGAAACGTTACAATCATTTCGCTTTTAGTAGAGAACCTTGTAAACAAATCGTAAAAGCTCATAGTTTTACGCTTTGTAAGCTCTTCCCTTATAAAGAAAAGTTTTTGAGCAACGGTAAAAACTTCTTTAGGAATTTCTTTTTCGGTATTTTCTATAGTTTCTTTAATATCAACCCTTTTAAGAAGGTCTGTAAAGGCGGAAAGCAATCCGTCCAAATTAAAGTCTTTATAAACAACTTTAACGTCAAAAGCATCTTCGTCAGGTTTTTTGTAAAACCTATCTACGTTTTCAAGCGTTTTAAGCTTGTCTGCCGATTCTTTTAAAAGCTTATACTCTTCAATTTTTCTAATGAGCATATTGCTTTCTTCTTCAGCCTCCATAACGGCTTGTTCGTTAGGAATAATAGCCTTTGACTTTATTTCTATTATGGTTGCCGCAATTGACAAATATTCGCTTTCCGTTTCCATATCAATATCGCTGTTATAAACGTACTCTAAAAACTGAGTGGTAACTTCAGATACGAAAATATCTTTAACGTCAACTTCCGCTTGCTTAATTAAATAAAGCAAGAGGTCAAGCGGACCTTCAAAATTATCAAGTTTTGTCGTATAATCTACAGTAGATTGAAATTTGTCGGCAACGCCCATAAAAAACTCCTTATATTTTTATATTTTAATACAATATAAAAAAAAATGCAAGAACATTTTTAAAGTTCTTACATTTTGTTTGTATTAAGCTTACCATTCTTTTAAAATTTGTAAAACGTTGCCAAAAAAATTAAGTTTTTTAACGTCTTTAGTAGAAACTAAGTCAACTCTACCTATCTCAGTGCCGTTTGAGTAAACTACAATTTCGCCCACCTTTTCTCCACATTTTAATGGAGCGCATACTTTATTTACGTTTTGTTCAATTAAAACGTTAGCATCTTCACCCTTTTTAGAAAAAACGTAGAAATTGTTTTTTGGCTTTATTTCAACTTGGCTTACCTCGCCGTTTTTAACTTTTACAAATTCATTTTGATACGAATTTACGTCTACAACAGCTTTATTTTCATAATTATTAAAACCGTTATTAAACATTTTAGAAACTTCACCAAACCTATCCTTTGATGTAGGACTACCTATTACCACGGCTATTAAGCGCATATTTCCTCGTTTTGCCGTTGCAGTTAAACAAAAACCGGCCTCACTAGTGTATCCGGTTTTACCACCGTCACAACCATCGTAAAACTTAACCAATTTGTTAGTGTTAGCAAGTTCGGTAGAGTTGTTTTTATGGTCAATTTTATCAAGCCAAATTTTAGAATATTCAAAATAGTTTGAATGCTTAATTAACTCTTTAAAAATTAACGCTACGTCTTTAGCAGAAGAATATTGCATTGGTTTTGGGAGCCCAGTACAATTAGAAAATAGCGTGTTTTTAAGATTTAAACTTTCAGCCTTTTCATTCATCTTTTTAACGCAATTTTCTTCACTACCGTAAAGCCTTTCTGCCATAGCAACGCTTGCATCGTTTGCAGAAGAAACAATAATACTCTTTATCAAGTCCTTAACTAAATACTCGCCGTTTTCTTCTAAAAATACTTGAGAGCCTCCCATATTAGAAGCGTTTTTAGAAACGACTATCGTTTCATCTAAGCTTAAAGCACCAGCCTCTATATTTTCATAACATAAAAGCAACAACATTATTTTTGTCATACTTGCAATTTTTAAACGCTCGTTTTCATTATGTTTAGAAATTACCGTACCACTATTATAATCCATTAAAAACGAAGCTTTACTTTCGCCAGTGTTTGCATTAACAATCGTAACGCTTTTATTTAAACCTGTTAAAGCAAAGCAAAATACAAATAAAACCAATAAAATTTTAATTTTTTTCATAATTCACCTTGCTAATATTTTTTGGAATTTTTACAAAATTATACACCCTAAAAATAAAAATTTATAGGCCTAAATATACAGATTAAAAATAGGCATTCCACTATAATTCCAAGCACTCCTATAATAAAACAAATTAGGGTTTTTTTAACGTGTTTTTCAATAAAACAATCCCTCCTTTTTTCATAGTATTCATAGCATAAAACAGCGTAAATTATTAGCGAAAACGTTACTGTAAAACTCTCTAAAAATACGGTGAAAATGAAAGGTATTATTCCTAAAAATTTTAAGGAAATAGCACAAGTTTTAACTGCCACCGCCAAAACGTATGCCCTATAAAAAATTAAGGCAAAAATACCAAAAAACGATATGCCGTTTAAACATAATAAAAATGATATTAAATAAAGTAAAATTAAGTTTAAAATTCTAGTAAAAAAGAAGGAAAATATTGGTTCTTTATTAAACAAAGCATTATTAAAAATATCTATCACAAACGAAGAATATAATTCGCTTAAAAGTTGAGGCAAATCAAAAAATATTCCAAGTAAAAAACCTACTAAAAACACAACTATTAAAGAAATAAAAAGTAATTGATTTTGTTTAATTTTATTTAAAACGTACGACACTATCAACATAATTAAAACCTATACTATTTTATGTTTTTTAGTTTAATTATAGAATTTTAAAATTATTTAAAGTTGAAATATAGCATAAAAAAAGCAAAAAGGCGAAAGAATTATAATGTTTAATAAAAAGCAAGTTATTTGCTTGACTAAATACAACTCTTAAACTATAATTTATTTTATTAAATTATACAAAAGGCAGAATATGTTAGAATTAAAAAATATATGCTATACGGTTAACACCCAAAATGGCAAAAAAGAAATTTTAAAAGATATCAACTTGAAAATTGACGGTAAGTTCGTTGCTTTTACAGGCCCTAACGGTAGTGGCAAATCTACCCTTGCAAAAATAATTATGGGCATTGTAACCCCAACAAGCGGTCAAATATTATTTAACGGCGAAGATATTACTAATTTAACTATTACTGAACGCGCTAAAAAAGGTATTGCGTTTGCTTTCCAACAACCTGTAAAATTTAAAGGTATAACGGTATACGACCTTGTTAATATGGCTTGCGGTAAAAAATTAAAAGTTGCGGAAGTTTGCGCCTATTTAAGCGAAGTTGGCTTATGTGCGCGCGAATACGTTAACCGTGAAATTAACGCAAGTTTATCTGGCGGAGAACTTAAGCGTATAGAAATTGCCGTTACTATGGCACGCAGTGCTTCACTTACTATTTTTGACGAACCTGAAGCCGGCATTGACCTTTGGAGTTTTAACAGCTTAATTTCCGTTTTTGAAAGAATTGCTCAAAAAACTCAAGGCACGCTTTTAATAATTTCTCACCAAGAAAAAATATTGAATATTGCAGATAGAATTATAGTTATTGCAGACGGAAAAGTAAAAAATGACGGCAATAAACAAGAAATTATGCCAAATTTACTCTCTTTTTCAACGTGCAACGCACTTAAAGATAAGGAGGCGTAAACAATGCTTAGCGATTTACAAAAAAACTTACTAAAAGAAGTTGCAGGGCTTGAAGCTATACCAAATAGCGCCGTAAATATTAGAATTGACGGTAAAACTACAGTAAGAAACGAGTCGTCAAACGTGTCAATCACTTCTAAAAATGATAGTGACGGTATTGAAATTAGAGTTAAAGCAAACACTAAAAATGAAAGGGTTGACCTCCCTGTTATTTTAACTAAAAGTGGTTTGACTGAAATACTTTATAACGATTTTATTATTGAAGAAAACTGTGACGTAACTATTGTTGCAGGCTGTGGTATTTGCAATACTGGGCATCAAAACTCAGAACATAGCGGTATTCACTCATTCTACATTGGCAAAAACTCAAAAGTTAAGTATATTGAGAAACACTATGGCGAAGGCGATGGCAACGGCTTAAACATTTTAAACCCTACCACTAAAATTGAAGTTGATGAAAACGGATATTTTGAAATGGATACGGCACAAATTAAAGGCGTAGACAGCACCAACCGAGTAACAACAGCCCTTTTAAAAGACAATGCAACGCTTATAGTTCACGAAAAAATTATGACACACGGCTCTCAAGTTGCTAACACCGAGTTTACCGTTGACTTGCAAGGCGTTAACTCAACAACGCACGTTGTATCACGCTCTATTGCAAAAGATACGTCTAAACAAAGTTACGTTTCAACTTTAAACGGCAATAATAAGTGTAACGGTAGAACCGAGTGCGATGCCATAATTATGAATAACGGCAAAGTTATTGCAGAACCTAAACTTACTGCCAACCACATTGACGCAAGTTTAGTTCACGAAGCTGCTATTGGTAAAATTGCTGGCGAACAACTAATAAAACTTATGTCACTTGGCTTAACTGAAAAAGAAGCCGAAGAACAAATTGTAAACGGCTTTTTAAAATAAATTTTAAACAAATAACGCTTTATTCAGTTGAATAGAGCGTTTTTTTATTGACAAGGCATTTTTACAATAGTATAATAAGTATGAAAAGTATAACCTGTTATACAAAAAGGAGTAAATATGGATAAACACATAGGGATTTGTAAAGTTGGCGAAAAGGGGCAAATTGTAATACCAAAAGAAATTAGAAATATGTTTGACATTAAGCCTGGTGATAGCGTTATTGTTTTAAGTGATAAAGACAAGGGCATTGCCATTGTAAAGGCCGATTTTATTGAAGATTTAACTGACAAAGTTTTAAGCGGGAGTTTAAATAAATGAGCATAATTTCAATTAACAATCTTACAAAAGATTATAAAACTACTCGCGCACTTAAAGGCGTTAGTTTGGAAATTGAGCAAGGTAAATTGTTCGGTTTGCTTGGCGTAAACGGCGCTGGTAAAACAACACTTATTAAAATTTTATGTGGCTTAACTAAAAAAACGAGTGGCACGATAACTGTTAACGGTCTAAATTTAGATAGTGATATTAATAGTATTAAGCAAATTATTGACGTTTCTCCACAAGAAACTGCAGTTGCCACCAACCTTACCGTTTTAGAAAATTTAGAGTTTTTTGCAAATATTTATAACTCTTGCGATAAAGAGTATTTAAATAACATTATAAACACATTTGGTTTATCAGGCGTTTTAAATCAAACGGCAAAAACGCTTTCCGGCGGTTATAAAAGGCGTTTATCTATTGCTATTGCCCTAATTTCAAAGCCAAAAATATTGTTTTTAGACGAGCCAACGCTTGGGCTTGACGTTTTTGCGCGTAGAGAGCTTTGGAAAATTATTGAAAATTTAAAAGGCAAAATAACAATTATTTTAACTTCACACTACTTAGAAGAAATTGAAAATTTGTGTGATGAAGTAGCCATACTTTCAAAAGGCGAGGTGTTAAAAACAGGCACGGTTGAAGATATTAAAGCTCAAACTAACACTCAAACTTTTGAAGACGCGTTTATAAAGGTGGTTAAAGATTATGAATAAAACTATAAATTTTGCCAAAAGAAATTTTAAAGAACTTTTAAGAGACCCTTTAATGTATGTGTTTTGCTTAGGCTTTCCTATTGCAATGCTTTTCTTATTCTTTTTCATAAACAAGTATTCTGGCGGAAATACGCCTACTTTTGAAGTAAAGTCGTTAACCCCTGGAATTATTGTGTTTTCTTACTCGTTTATAATGCTTACGCTTGCACTCATAGTTTCAAAAGATAGGCAAACTTTCTTTTTAAAAAGGCTTTATTCTTCGCCTATGAAAGACTATGATTTTATTTTAGGCTACGCAATAGTTGGCTTTATTATTGGCATTTTACAAACCATAATTTGTTTACTTACGGCATTTATAATTGCACTTATTAGCAAGGTGGAATTTATTGCTCTACCAAACGTTTTACTTCTGTTTGTAACAAACTTACCTATTTTAATTTTAAATATTTGTTTAGGCATTTTATTTGGTACGGCGTTTAACGATAAAAGTGCACCTGGAATATGCTCAATATTTATTAGTCTTTCAGGCATTTTAGGCGGATGTTGGATGCCTCTTGAAACTATGGGCGGTTTTGAAACTTTTTGTAAATTTTTACCGTTTTATCCGTCCGTATATTTAGGAAGAATAACTTCTGGTGCAACAAACGCACTTAAAGTTTTATACAAGTTTGACGGTTATGCAGTAGTTGCAATTACAACAATTTTTGTGTATATGATTGCAAGTGTAATTTTAACCATATTTACCTTTAAAAAGAATATGGTTAGCGATAAATAAAATAAAATTAAAAACGCGGTTGAGTAACCGCGTTTTTTTATTTACTTACAAAATATTCTATAGCTTTATTATAACCTTCAAAACCTAAACCAACTATAACTTTTTCTGCATATAAACTAATATAACTAAACTTTCTAAACTCTTCACGCTCGTTTATGTTAGTTAAATGCACTTCAACGGTAGGAATAGAAACGGCTTTTAACGCGTCAAGTATAGCAACGCTTGTGTGAGTATATGCGCCCGCATTTATAATAATGCCGTCAAACCTTTTATACGCTTTTTGAATAGCTTTTACAATCTTTTCTTCACTATTAAATTGCACAGCTTTAACACTTACCCCATTATTTTTTGCGCTGTTCTTAATAAATTTTACAAGCGACTTATAATCGCCTTTTCCATATAAACCTGGCTCTCTTATGCCAAGCATATTAAGGTTAACACCATTTATTACAAGCAGTTTCATAAGCTTTAAAAATCTCCTTATTTGCGTTTTCAATTTCCCCGTTATTATCTACGGTAATATCACTATAATCTAAATACTTTTGCTTACGCCTTTCAAAAAGTGCGTGTACCCCAACGCTACTTGATAATGGCCTACCGTCTTCAATAAGTTTGTCAGCATCACGCATTACGTAAATTATAACACCGTTTATTTTTAGGTTTTGCATATTTACTTCTCTTTCAACTACACCGCCACCTGTTGAAATAACAGCGCCAGTCGTTTTGGAAAGTTCTTTTATAACTTCACTTTCCTTTTCTCTAAAAGCGGTTTCACCATATTTTATTATATAATCGCCTGGGCTTACGTTAAATTTTTCTAAAAAAAGTTCGTCACAGTCGTAAAAACGCCTATTTAACGCCTTTGCAAGCGTTTTGCCTAGCGTTGACTTGCCTGATGACGGCATTCCTATTAAAACGGCGTTTAAAGTCATTTGGCGTATATCGTTAAGCATTTTTACGCTATCTACAAGCGCGTGCGTTTTATTAAGCCAAATATCTTGCGCTTTTAAGGCTTGTTCAACAAGTATTGAAAGTCCGTCAACGCATTTTAAGCCCAACTTTTCCGCATCAATTAAAAGCTGAGTTTTTGCAGGATTATAAATAAAATCAACAACGCTTTCTAAATTTTTAAAAGACGTTAGATTGATAATTTTATCATAACTGTTTGGCTGCATACCTACGGGCGTAGTATTTATAATAACTTGCGTATCTACAAGGTTATAAACGTTTTCATAATTAACTTCGCCGGTTCTACTAACTACCGTTACGCTTTTTGCTCCGTTTTGCTTAGCGTAATAAACTGACGTTTTACTTGCGCCACCGCTACCTAAAACCAAAACGTTTTTACCGCTTACCGTAACACCCTTTTGCTCACACGCAAAAACCAATCCGTCATAGTCGGTATTAAAACCGTAAAGGCGACCGTTTTCGTTTTTTACTACGTTTACCGCACCTATACCTTGCGCCTCACTGCTAATTCCGTCAAGATATTTCATAACCTCTCTTTTATACGGAATAGTTACGTTAAAGCCGTCAAACTGGCAGTTTGTAATAAAGTCTTTTAAATTTTGATATGAAACTTCGTTTAAGGTATAATTTAACCCACATTTTTGATGTATTATTTTTGAAAAACTATGTCCTAACTTTTCGCCAATTAAGCAATATTTCATACAATCTCCTTATAACTACCTAAAAGTACGAAGTTTTCAGAAGAGTTTTGAAGTTCTGCAATTAAGGTTCTAACCGTTGCATCTTCAACGCTACCTTCAAAGTCAAAATAGAACATAAAGTCAAAGTCACTGTTCTCTATTGGGCGTGATTCTATTTTAGTAAGGTTTAATCCAAGCGAGTAAAAGCGTGAAAGTAAACGACTTAAACTACCTGGCGTGTGTGAAAGACTTGTCATAAAGCTAATTTTTTGACCCTCTTTATAAAGAGTTAAATCTTTTTTAATGCAGATAAAGCGTGTATAGTTTGATGCGCTATTTTGAATATTTTTCTTTAAAATTTCAAGACCGTAAGCGTTAGCGCAGTCTTCACTGCAAATAACGGCTGTTACCTTATCTCCGCTTTCAACTAAACTTCTTGCACCTACTGCAGTATTTTCAGCCAAAACTTCATTAAGTTTAAGTTCTTTAATAATGTTAGAGCATTGTTTAAGAGCTTGACTGTGTGATAAAACGTTTTTAACCTCACTTAATTTAGCGCCTTTAATAACGGCCAAGCAATGGTCAATTTTAACTCTAACGCTTCTTACAATGCTAAAATTATATTTTTTCATAAGGTCGTAAACTTCTAATACAGAACCTGCAGTACTGTTTTCTATTGGCAAAACGCCAAAGTCACAAAAGCCCTTTTCTACAGCAGAGAATACACCCTCAAAGTTTTTAAAGTAAGTAATATTATTTATAGGAAACAATTTGTTTGTCGCCGTCATACTGTTTGCACCTTCAATACCTTGGCACGCAACGGTTGCGCTAACGGGAAAATCAAGAACGCCTTTTTCTAAAAGTTCTTCAATTTTTTTAACCGTTTCACTTTCTTTTTTAACGTATTTAGATTGATACGCCCTACTAGTTGAAAACATTACTTCGTAAAGTTCTTTAACGTATAACTTTAAATCGTTATCAACAAGTGAAGAAAGCCTATAAATAATTTGATTTTCTCTATTTGCATCTAAAACGTTGTTATTGCTTTTTGCCTTTTCTATGCCAACGTTTTTGCAAACCTCCATACGCTCTTTATAAAGTTCAACTATTTTTGTATCTATTGCATCAATTTGTTCTCTTAGACTAATTAAATCCATAATTACTCCCCTAAAATTTCATCTAAAATTGCAAGAGCAACCGCACTTTCAATACAAGGTACGGCGCGAACAGCAATGGCGCTATCGTGCCTACCTTCAATTTTTATTGTAGTGTTTTGCTTGTTTACAAGGTCAACAGTTTGTTGCTCTTTGTAAATTGACGGCGTTGGCTTTATTGCAACGCTTATAGTTATTGGCTGACCGTTAGAAATACCGCCGTTTATACCGCCCATATTATTTGATTTAAACTCAACGCTTTCGCCATTGTAATACAAACTGTCGTTACTTTGGCTACCAAGCATTTTACTTAATTCAAAACCTAAGCCAAATTCAACGCCTTTAACGGCTGGCACCGCGTATAAAGAATACGCTATTTTTCCTTCTAAACCGCCAAACAAATTATTGCCAAACCCTGCGCTTAAACCGTAAACTATACACTCAATAACACCGCCCACGCTATCTCCGTCATTTTTTGCACTTATAATAGCTTCGAGCATCTCACTTTTATTTGTTAAACTTGGAATTTCTTCGCCATTACGCAACGCGACAAGTTCTTCTTTTGAAATTTTACCGTCTTTATAAGACTTACCTTTTACTAAACCAATTTGGCTTAAATACGCCTCAACGTATATTCCTTTACTTTCAAGATATTGTTTGGCAATACCACCCGCAATGCAAAGCGGAGCTGTTAAACGACCGCTAAACCTACCGCCACCGCTAAAATTAAGCGCTCCGTCCTTTTTAAACCAAGCGTAATCTGCGTGTGATGGGCGTGGTTTACCGTAAAGGTTATTATAGTCGCCACTCTTAACGTTTTCATTAATGATTTTCGCGCTAAAATCGCCGTTAATTACACCGTCTTGTAAACCACAAAACAAAGGCTTGTCGCTTTCCTTCCTTTGTGTAGAAAATGCACCACTTGACGCCTTACGCCTATTTAAAAACTCGCTCAGTTTGCCTTCGTCTATTTTAAAAGATGGAAAACCACTTGCTTTAACGCCAATTTCGCTTGCGTGAGATTTGCCATATATTTCAATTTTAATGTTTTTGCCGTTAAATATTGACACTGAATTTTCCACCTACCTTTTTAAAATCTTCAAAAAATTCCGTATAGGACTTGTTTACCGCTTGTGCGCCCAAAATTTCAACTTGTTCGCTTGCATTTACAGCACAAACAACCGCAGCCATAACCGTTCTATGGTCATTGCCTCCGTCAATAACCCCGCCTAAATGATTGCCACCTATAACTATAATAGAGTTGCCGTCTATTTTAGCATTTACACCTATAGCAGTTAATGAATTTACTATTGCGCTTACCCTATCACTTTCCTTAATTTTAAGCCTTTCAATGTTTTTAATAAGAGTTTTACCCTTTGCATAAGAAGCCACTGCCGAAATTACTTGGGCTAAATCTGGAATTTTATCTATATCAACTTCTATTCCCTTTAATTCACTCTTTTCTACCGTAACGCTAGTTCCGTTAACGCTTACTTTTGCGCCAAAATCTTTTAATATTTGTAAAATAGCCTTATCGCCTTGCGTAGAGTTTACGTTTAAATTATTTACCGTTACCTTGCCGTTAATCGCTCCAAGCGCTAAAATAAATGCAGAACCAGACCAGTCGCCCTCTACGCACACTTCATCAACAGTTTTAACGTAAGAGTTGCCAACTATAGTAATTTCATTACCGCTATAACAAACGTTTACGCCAAAGGTTTTTAACACGTCAAGCGTAATTACAATATAAGGCGAACTAACAACTTTGTTAAGCATTACTATTTTGCTTTCGCCATCCAATATAGAAAGCGCAAATAAAAGCCCTGTAATATACTGTGAACTAATTGACGCGTCTATATAATAAGTTCCCGCTTTAAGTTCGCCCGATATGTTAAACTCGTCAATTTTAGCACCGTTTTGAGTTAAACACTCAATTAACTTTTCGTTAGGGCGAGATAATAGCGTAGGCGAGCCCGTAAGTGTAGCACTAATTTTTAATGCAGGTATTATAGGCATTAAAAATCTTAACGTTGAACCGCTTTCATCACAGTTTATAGTAGCACCGTTTATTAAATTTTGTTTTTCTACGATAACATAGTTATCGTAAGTTTCAATGCTAGCACCAAGCGCCTTAACTGCATTAAGAGTGGCAAGCACATCTTTAGAAGTTCCCACGTTTTTAATTTTAACACGCTTTCCACTTAAAAAAGATGCTAATATTAACCTATGCGCATATGATTTTGACGGAGGAGAAACAACCGTTCCGTTTATTGTGCTTTTGCTTACTATCACGTTCATAATCAAATTAAAAAGTTAAATTCTCTATTAAAATATTTTCAATTTCCACTTTGCCAATATCTTTAACAGCAATAAAACTAATGCTGTTTTTTTGGCGTTTTTTATCATTATATATTTGCTTAATAACGTCTTCCATTTTAAAGTCAACGTCTAAGTTGTGCCCTTTTACTGTTAATAGATTATACATTTCTTCAACTTTTTGAGCATCTAAATTATACAAACTCTTAGAGAGTTCTATTGCAAGTTTTATACCTTTAACAACACATTCGCCGTGAGAAATTGAATAAGAGGAAAGGCTTTCTATGGCGTGACCAAAAGTATGCCCCAAATTTAAAATTTTGCGAAGACCACCCTCTTTTTCATCTTTGCTAACTACAGCGTTTTTTATTTTTAAGCACTTATAAATCAAGGTTTCATAATTGCCGTATTTAACGTCATAATAATTAACGCTTGCATCTATAAAAGCATATTTTATAATTTCACCGTAACCGCTTAAAAGTTCTCTATTTGGCAATGTTTGCAAATACTCAGTATTTATATAAACCGCTTTAGGCTGATAAAACGTGCCAAGCAAGTTTTTGCCTTGTTTTAAATTGATTGCTGTTTTACCACCAACCGAACTGTCTACCGCAGATAAAAGCGTTGTAGGCATTGCTACAAGCGTTATTCCACGCAAATAAGTAGAAGCCACAAGAGCGCCAAGGTCTCCAACAACTCCGCCACCAAACGTTATAACACAGTCACTGCGTGTAAATGAGAGCGAAGCGAGTTTTTCTACCAAACTAATATAGTTTTTTGAACTTTTGCTATTTTCTCCGCTTTTTACGGTTATAAAATAACAATTTTGTCCTTTAAGCGCTTTTTTAAGCCCCTTAATATGTAATTTTTTTGCATTTTCATCGCAAATTACCGCTATTTTTTTACCAGCAATTATAGGCATAACCGCCTCGTTAAAAGAGTTTAACGAATTATCAATAGTAACAGTATAATTTGACGAAGTTTTTATATCTAATTTAAGCATAACTCTCCATTACTTAGATTTTGTAAAATCGGTTGCAATTTTAATATCGCTACCTTCTTGTAAAATTTGTTTTAATAAGGCTTTATCTCCTTTTTCAAGCGCTTGTTTATACTCTTGTAAATTATCAATAAATTCACATAGTTCACTATATAAATTTTCTTTATTTTCAAGCATTAACGTTGACCACATTTCACTATCAAGCCTAGCAACGCGCGTTAAATCTTTATAACTGCCTGCTGAGTAACCGTAATGCTTTTGCGAAGTTTTATTTTTTATAAAAGCATTAGATACAATATGACAAAGTTGCGAAGTGTACGCTATAACCTTATCGTGATTTTCGCTAGTAGTAAACACAACCTCTAAAAAGCCGAGTTCTAAAAAGAACTTTTTAATAAAATCGTTATCAAAAATGTCCGTATTAACTGGAACTAATATCATTGAAGCTTTTGCAAAAAGTGTTGAAGTAGAACGGTCAAATCCGGAAAATTCCCTGCCAGCCATTGGGTGGCCACCGTAAAACTTTAAGTCATTATAAGTATTAGATAAAAGCTTCATAGTGGCAACAATTTTTTCTTTCGTACCGCAAAAGTCCACAACTATTGCACCGCTTTTTAAAAGTGGCAAATATTTTTCAACGGCGCTTAAAAATACGTCTGGATTAGTTGCAACCACTAACAAATCAACGTCTTTAACAGCGTTTTCATCTAAAACACCGTCAATAGCGTTTGTCATTTGCGCTTTTAAAACGGTTACGGAATTTATATCGTAGCCAAAAACTTTATGCTGTGTGTTCTTTTTTATTGTTTTAGCAAAAGAACCGCCTATTAAGCCTAAGCCTATTACGCCTATATTCATAATTGTAAATCCTTATTAACAATTGGAAGCATAACGTTAACGCTTTTAACAATATCGCCAAACGCATCTGGAGTAATAGATTGAGCACCATCGCAAAGTGCGTGTTTAGGGTCATTGTGAACTTCAATCATAAGTCCGTGTGCGCCAGCACCAACTGAAGCAAGCGATAACGGTTTAACAAGTTTTGCAACGCCCGATGCGTGTGAAGGGTCAACAATAACCGGCAAGTGCGTTAAATCTTTTAAAATTGGAATGGCGGAAAGGTCAAGCGTGTTTCTTGTGTAAGTTTCATAAGTTCTTATGCCACGCTCACAAAGTATTATGTCTTTACAGCCTTCACTCATAACGTATTCAGCACTCATAAGCCACTCTTCAATAGTGTTTGCAAGACCACGTTTTAACAAGACAGGCTTTTTAGTTTTGCCTACCTCTTTCAAAAGTTCAAAGTTTTGCATATTGCGCGCGCCAATTTGTATAATATCAACGTCTTTAAACAAGTCAAGATGGTTAACGCTCATAAGTTCGGTAACGATAGGCATACCCGTTTCTTCTTTTGCTTTTAACAAGAGTTTTAAACCATCTTCCCTTAAACCTTGGAAAGAATATGGCGAAGTGCGCGGTTTAAATGCACCTCCCCTTAAAAATGACGCGCCAGCCCTTTTAACTTCTTCCGCAATAGAAATAATTTGCTTTTCACTTTCAATAGAGCAAGGGCCTGCCATAAAGTTAAAGTTTGTTCCGCCAATTTTTTTGCCAGCAACTTCTACAATAGTATCTTCTGGGTGGAATTTGCGGTTAACGCACTTGAACGGCTCTTGAATACGCTTAACGTTTTCAACAATGTCAAGCGAAAGTAAAAGGTCAATATCTACTTTACTTGTATCGCCAACTAAGCCTAAAATAGTAGTGTGAGCGCCATTACTAACGTCAACTTCAAGGCCTTGTGATTTTATGAACTTTACTAAGTTGTCAAACTGTTTTTGCTCGTGTTCTTTTTTAACTACTACTATCATAATAACCGCCTTAAAAAGAAAAATGACCGAATACAAATTCGGCCACCTTTTATACTAAAAACAAATTTTTGGTACGCAAAAAAATAACCGAATAAGAATTATTGGTTAGTAAAGTAATATTCGTAATAAAAGACAAATATTGACTTCATAATTTTGCTCCTTTGCATACATTATATTGCGTTTTTTTAGCAAAGTCAACATATTTTTAATATATATTTTAAAAATATTGATTTTTCTTTGCGTTAATTTTTAGTTTGTGCTAAAATTAGCGTAGGTGACATTATGATTAACAAAAATATGATTAAAAAAGGCACAAACCGTTCTAAAATTAGAGAACTTTTTGAATACGGCAAAATTTTAAAAGCAAAAGCTGGCGAAGATAGCGTTTTTGACTTTACTCTTGGCAACCCGTCTTCTAAAACTCCTGACATTATAAAGGAAACGCTTACTTCACTTTTAAATGAAAACGGCGTACACTTATACACCTCCGCACAAGGCGATGAAAGCGCAAGAAATGCAATTTGCAACACTATTAAAAATAGATACGGCTTTAAATATAATAAGAATTTAATTTATATTACTTGCGGTGCGGCATCTGGATTAGCAATAACGTTAAAAGCGTTAATCTCTAAAAAGAGTGATTGCGTTTTAACTTTCAAACCGTACTTTCCAGAATACGCAGTATTTAGTGAAAATGCAGGCGCTAAATTTAAAGCAGTAAACTGCAATAAAAACGACTTTTCAATAGATTTTAGCGACCTTAAAAGAAAACTTACTAAAAACGTACAAGTGGTTATTATAAACACGCCAAACAACCCAAGTGGCGCTGTTTATAGTGAAAAAGACGTTATTAAACTTTCTAAAATTTTAAACGAAAAACAGCAAGAGTTTGGTCACCCTATCTATTTACTTACTGACGAGCCTTACCGTGAAATTGTTTTTGACGGCATTAATATTCCTTTCATTCCTAAATACTACGATAACACTATCGTATGTTATTCATATAGTAAATCACTTTCAATTTCAGGCGAAAGAATTGGTTATATTGCAGTTAGTGAAAAGTGCGAAAATTACCAAGACGTGTATAGCGCGTGTTTAGGCGCAGGCAGATGTATGGGCTACGTTTGCGCTCCCTCACTTTTCCAAAAACTTATTGCAAAATGTAGCGATGAACTTTGCGATATGTCAGTTTATAAAGACAATCGTGATATATTAGTTGAAAACTTAACAAAGTTCGGCTTTACTTGCCCAAGCCCAAAAGGCGCGTTCTACTTGTTTATGAAGTGCCCTATTGATGACGCTAACGAGTTTAGTGACGTAGCTAAAGAACTTGGCTTACTTTTAGTTCCGTCTAACACGTTTGGTTTAGAAGGATATGTAAGAATTGCAACTTGCGTAGAAAAACGCGTTGTTTTAAACTCTTTACCTGCATTTGAAAAACTTGCCAAAACCTACAATTTAAAAGGATAGAATTATGGACGCTTTTTTTACAATGTTATCGAACGTGTTAATATTTATTGCACTTGCAATTCCCGGATATATTTTAGCAAAGACGGGGCTTGTATGCGATAAAGAATCAACACCACTTTCACGCATTTTAATTTACGTTGGCGTACCGTTTATGGTTGCCTCTAACTTAATAGATATAACGTTTGATAGCCACGCTTTACAAATTGTTTTACTCTCTATAGTTATTGGCATACTTTACACTATTGCGTGTTACTTTTTTTCAAAGCCTGCAACAAGTTATATTAAGGACTTAAAAACGCAAGGCGTTGCACGTTTTGAAATTTTTGCAGGCAACAACGGCTTTTTAGGCATTCCACTCGCCGCCGCAGTATTTAGCGATATGCCACTTGTTGTAACAGGCGTTATTATTGTAAACTTAATAAACAACGTTTCAATGTACACTATCGGCATTTACTCAATTTCTGGTGACAAAAAGAATATTTCACTTAAAAAATTAGTTAGTAACCCTTGCTTAATAGGCTTTGCAGTTGGTTTGATTTTAAACTTTACAAATGTTTCATCTGTTTTACCACAAGTTAGTGATTATCTTTCACGCTCACAAGCAATCGTTACGCCAATATCTATGATTATAATTGGTATTAAACTTGGCAGTATAAAACTTTCAAGCATATTTAAAAACAAAAATATGTATATCGTTTCGCTTTATAAACTTATTTTGGTGCCGTTTATTATTAGCACAATTTTATTAACGTTAAAAATATGGCTTAACGTTCCAAATGAACTTGTTTTAGGTATGTTTGTAGCGTTTGCAATGCCAAGTGCAAGTTTAGCAACAACTTTTGCAGATAACTTTGGTGGCGACAGTAAAAGTGCAGCAATATTTACAATTGGAACAACAATTCTTTCAGTTTTAACAATTCCTGCCCTATACTACCTACTTATGCTTATTATCTAAAAATGCAATTCAAAAAACCAACTCACAACGAGTTGGTTTTTTATTTTTTAACTTGTCCAAGTAGATGACGTATATATAATTTCGTTTTCTTTACAAAAATCCCAAAACTTTTGGTCGTTAAAGTTTTTTGTAAAAGCGGAAGTTATCATTTGTTTTAAAGTGCCTTTATATTTTTGCTTTAACGCTTCTTTAAATTTCTCTGCATTTTCCTTGTCTAAATAATAAGTCATTTCAAAATCGCTTCCACCAAATTCGCTAACGCCAAAATCTGTGTAACCAATGCTAATTTTGCCGTCCTTTTCTTCAAGCCAAAAACCGCTTGTACTCTCTCTCATAATAAACTCTCCTTTTATAATTAAAGTTTAAAAATTTCACCATATTTTGGAATATGAACGCTTGTAGTAGGCGAAACTTTTAAAATTTTACTTTCAACTAATTCCGCGTGCTTTTCCGTCCATATAAAATTCTCTTCACGATTTCTATATAAATGCGTTAAAAACATGCTTTTTTGCGATGCGTTAAGCATAAATTTAGTAAAATCTTTTATTAGAGGAAAATAACTATTATAGTCAAGCGCATTGTCCGTAAGCCAAATATGAGCGAAACAATGGTCGGCATTAAGCGCAGGATAATCATTTAAACTGTAATCCCTAACGTCTGCTGGAAAGGCTAACGTAGGCACATTTTCGCCTTTTATAAGATAACCTACGCAATCTACACCTTTTCCATTTTCTTTTCTAAAATGCCTACCTTGTAAGACCTTTACGGAAAGCGGACCAACTTTAAACTCGTCACCTTCCTTAACTTCAATAATGCGCTCCCTTTTAATACCACAATAAAGTGCACTTTCCATTAAAAAAGTAGGAACAATAAAAGTTATATCGCTATCTTTAAGCGCGCTAATGGTGCGGTCTTCAAAATGGTCACGGTGGCCGTGAGTTAAAAAGTAACAGTTCAAATCTTTAAAATACTCTTTTATATTTTTAGGCGTATTTGCTATATCGTATAACGCTAAAAACGCCACATCCATAGCCCATTTATATCCGTTTGTTGAAAACAAGTATGACGACGGAGAAATTAAAGAACCAAAACAACCTTCATTTTTATCAAAAATTTCAAGCGAGTTTTTAAACCATTTGTCGTAATTTTGCCTATTATTATCGTAAATTTTAGCAACTAATGGATAAACGCTTTTTAAACTATTTATAGACGTAATAAGCCCATCTTCTTCACTAAATAAATGTGCAAACCTTCTATGTTCAAGTTCAATATTATATACGCCAACGTAAGTGTATGGAAGCGCGTTTATATAGTTTAACAACGGTTCTTTAACGCTTTCAATAGGAAAATGCGTCCTTTCGCTATAAGAGTGAATATGAGTGTGTATAACACGTTTTAAAAACTCTTTTGCAGGAAGTTTGTTTTCGCATTTAAAATTAGCGCTATACCAAGCGTAATGCCCCATATCAAAACAAATTCCAACGTTTTCACGGTTAACTTGCTTTACAATATCTAACACAAAAACAGTAGTATCCCCGTCAGTTTTGTCGGGCATTTTGCGGTTATTTTCAAGCGCAAATTTAATAGGATAATTTTTCGTTAACGCAAAATTTGATAAATTAGTAAGCATTTTTACGTTATCGCCGTTTACTGGGTGTAAAACGATTATAAGTTCGCTTTGGCGTAAAGCGTTGAGTAAATCTTTTAAAGGCTCAAAAACGTTTTTTAGCGAATCTTCTTCCGTTTGCGGGTCGGCGTGAATTGTAACTTGAAAGCCCATATTCCACAGGTTTTTTGCAATGCGCAAAACGTCCCCACTACAAGCAGAAGGCGGAACTGTTCTTAACTCAATACTTTTAACGCCTTGGTCTTTTAATTTAGGCAATAAATCACTATATTCGCCATTATTAAGTTTAGCATAAGATAAAGAAACACCTAACATTGCAACCACCTAATTTATATAATCAATTTTAACATACGTTAAATAAAAAATCAATATGAAAAAAATAAAAAAACCCGCTATTTAGCGAGGTTTTATTGGCTAACCAAAACGGAAAGACTATTGGTTGAAAAGCCTTATATTAGCCTTGTATATTGAATAAAATCGTGCTTCGCACGATGAAATCCTCACGCCGTTCGGATGAAATCTTCAGCCTTCGGCTTCAGATGAAATTAAATCCGCCTTTCATTAACCTTGCCAAGCATGATTTCATCGCGAAGCGATTTCATCCACGATAGTGGATTTATTCCGCCATCAGCGGATTTAGTTAAAAAAGAGAGCAAGTCAACGACTTGCTCTCTTTTTCTGGAGGCACCACCCGGATTCGGACCGGGGCGTAAAGGTTTTGCAGACCTTGGCCTTACCACTTGGCTATGGTGCCATTTTATTTGGTGGGAGTTATAGGGCTCGAACCTATGACCCTCTGCTTGTAAGGCAGATGCTCTCCCAGCTGAGCTAAACTCCCAAAAGTTAAGTGCCTATATAATATAACAAAAAAAAATTATAATTGCAACTGTTTTTTAAGCGTTTAGTAAAAATTTTATTATTTATTTTATTATACGCAAAAAGACGCCTTAATTAGCACTGTTTAACAAATTTTAATAATTTATTTATTAAATTATTGCATTTTGAATTGATTTGATATATACTTTACACATTGGGGGTTATAATTATGAAACTTACAAACAGTTATTTATGCGATTTATTAAAAAGAGTAGAAAAAAGAAATCCTAACGAACCTGAATTTATTCAAGCGGTGACAGAAGTTTTTGTTACGCTTCAACCTGTAATTGAAAAGCGCCCTGACCTTGTAGAAGCTGGCGTTATTGAAAGGCTTGTTGAACCTGAAAGGCAAATTATTTTTAGAGTTCCTTGGGTTGACGATAAAGGCAACCATCTTGTAAACCGTGGTTTTAGAGTGCAATTTAACAGCGCAATTGGTCCATACAAAGGCGGTATTAGACTTCACCCTTCAGTAAACTTAAGTATTATTAAATTCTTAGGTTTTGAACAAACCTTTAAAAACAGCCTTACAACACTTCCTATGGGCGGTGGTAAAGGCGGTAGTGACTTTGACCCTAAAGGCAAGTCTGACGGCGAAATAATGAGATTTTGCCAAAGTTTTATGACTGAACTTTACCGCCACATTGGCGCAGACTGTGACGTTCCTGCTGGAGACATTGGTGTTGGCGCAAGAGAGGTTGGCTATATGTTTGGTCAATACAAGCGTTTAACTAACCAATACACTGGCGTTTTAACAGGCAAAGGTTTAACTTACGGTGGCTCACTTGCAAGAAAACAAGCAACAGGCTACGGTTTATGTTATTTTACTGATGAAATGCTTAAAGCGAACGGCAAATCATTTAAAGACCAAGTTGTTGTTGTATCTGGCTCTGGTAACGTTGCTATTTACGCATGTGAAAAGGCTACGGAACTTGGCGCTAAAGTTGTGGCAATGTCTGATAGTAACGGTTATATTTACGATGAAAACGGCATTGACCTTGACGCAGTTAAACAAATTAAAGAAGTTGAAAGAAAGAGAATTAGCGAGTATTTAAACTATCACCCTACTGCAAAATACGTTGAAGGCTCTAAAAATATTTGGGCTGTTAAGTGTGATATTGCTCTTCCTTGCGCAACTCAAAACGAAGTTGACGGCGAAAGTGCTCAAACACTTGCAAACAACGGCTGTTACTGCTTAGCAGAAGGCGCTAATATGCCATCTACTCCAGAAGCAATTGAAGTTTACTTTAAGTCAAATATGCTTTACGGCCCTGCAAAAGCGGCTAACGCTGGCGGCGTTGCTACATCAGGCCTTGAAATGACGCAAAATAGTATGCGCCTTTCTTGGACTTTTGAAGAAGTTGACCAAAAATTACACGGCATTATGGTTCAAATATTTAAAGCATGCGATGAATATAGTAAGGCGTACGGTATGCCAACCAACTATATGGCAGGTGCTAACATTGCCGGCTTTATGAAAGTTGCTGAATCAATGAAAGCGCAAGGTGACGTATAATAATTAAATAAACAAAAGCGGACTAATAAGTCCGCTTTTTTATTTACATAAATAAATATAGTGCCTTCTACCATATATTATTATTCTTGCTTAAAAGATTATATTTCCGCCTTTTTATTCAGCTTTTTTTCTAAGTTTTGTTAAAATGCGCATTTCTAAACGAGAAACTTGTACTTGAGAAACTCCAAGCATTCTTGCAACTTCACCTTGCGTTTTATCTTTAAAATATCTTAAATAAATAATTTGTTGTTCACGCTCGTCAAGCGTTTGTATTAAACTTTTTAAATAAAGCGAATCAACGTGTTCGTCTTCTAAATAATTTGACGGCAATTTATCTATTAAACTTAAACCGCCCTCATCACCATCTTCTACAGTTTCATAAATAGATACGGGCATTTTTGAAGAGTCCATTGCAAATACCACGTCTTCTTTTTGCATATTTAGCGCAGTTGCAATTTGCTCTACGGTAGGCTCTACACCAGTTTCTTTTAACTGTCTTTCAACAAACTTTGATATTTCACTCGCTTGAAGTTTAATTAAGCGTGAAACTTTTATTTCGCCGTCATCTCTTAAAAACCGCTTTATTTCCCCTAATATCATTGGCACGGCGTAAGTAGAAAAACGAACGTTAAAACTTTCATCAAAATTAGTTATAGCTTTTAAAAAACCGATACAACCTAGCTGAAAAAGGTCATCGTAATCTACCCCTTTATTTTTAAAACGCGAAACTAAACTTTTAACAAGCAAAACGTTGTTCTTTAAAAGAATTTCTTTACTTTCGTTATCTCCTTTTTTACTGCGCCTTATAAGTTCTAAAGTTTCCTCAAAAGAAAGCATACTACTCCTTGTCGGCGCCGTTTGATATCTTTTTACTCATTATAACCGTAGTGCCTTCGTTCACTTTAGAAATAACGTCAACGCTATCCATAAAAGTTCGCATAACGGTAAATCCCATTCCTGACCTTTCCCCTTCTATGCCCGTTGTAAAAAAAGGCTCTTTTGCAAGGTCAACGTTCTCAATACCAACTCCGCCGTCTTTAATTTCTATATGTATGCTTTGCCCGTCTATTACGGCTGACAATTCTACAATTCCCATCTCGCTTTTATAACCGTGAACTATTGCGTTTGTAACCGCTTCGGAAACAGCAGTTTTAACGTCACTTATTTCAGAAAGCGTTGGATTTAAACTTAGCATAAAAGAAGCTATAACGTTTCTAGCAAACGCTTCGTTTTGGGAAATTGAAATAAAACTTAAACTCATTTTGTTTTGCATATAAACCTCTTAAATTTTTGGCATAATTTTATAAAGCCCTGAAATTTGCATAATTTTTTCTACTGTGGTTGAAGGACTTTCTATAAATACCCCCATTCCTTTTGCCTTGATTTTTTTATATCTACCAAGCAACATACCTATACCCGTACTATCCATAAACGAAAGACTTGAAAAGTTAAACACAACGTTTTTTGCTTTTGAATATTTAGCCATAACGTCATCAATAACCGCCCTTGTATTTTGTGCTGTGCACTCGTCAAGCTCGCCTATTAGATAAAAATATAAATTGCCGTTAGATAAAGTGTAATTAACTTTCATAAGCACCTCGTAAAAAACATATTACTATAATTTAGAAATAAAATTTTGCTAAAAAACGTCTAAAAATAAGCGTTTTTGTAAACTTTAAAGCATAAAAAAAGCGACCCCTTAAAAGAGTCGCTTATTCTAAAATTAGGCTGGAGCTAAATACATATCAGTAGGCAAAACGTTTGAATTTTCTAAGATAAAATTATAACCTGTTGTTGAAACGTTTAAAACAATGTTTCCGTTAAGGTCTGTTCTATACAATGCCACGTCTGAATTATCGTTGTAGTTAAGTAACAAATCTAAAACTTCTTGATGCGGATGTCCATATTTATTCCCCGCCCCACAACTTGCAATTGCATGTTCTGGTTTTATTAGTTGTAATAACTGTTCAGTGGTTGAGGTTTTAGAACCGTGATGCCCAAGCTTTAACACGTCAACGTCTAAATATTGTTTATCTTGTGAAGAAACGTATTTGTTTAGAAATTCTTCTAAAGTTTCCTTCTCGGCATCGCCAGTAAACAATATGTCAGTATCGCAATAACTAAACTTAATTATTGGCGAGTAACTATTAACGTCATCATACTCAATGTCTTCTATAGCAACCGTAGGAGTTAAAAAGTCAAAAGTGTAAGTGTAAACACTGTCATTATAATGAATATTCCTAGAAAAATCGCTATTATAGTTAAAGAATTCCCATTCGCAATTTTTAGTTTCACTACCATCAACGTAAGTTTCTTTTGAAAGCAAATCTAAAAAGTCTCTATACACGTCAGTTTTAACTTCTTTACTACCAACGTTAAAATTATTTTCAAAATTACTTTCACCAGTATATTCAACGTAAGGCCTATAAACCTTTTTAACTTCGAAATTATTAAAAATTGCGTCCATTGCTCCAATATGGTCGGCATCGCTATGAGTTGCTATTAAGTAATCAATGGTTTTTAAATTTAAAGTATTTTTTAAATAATCAAGAAGTTCAGCATCATTAAAGGCGTCTATTAACATTGTAGTGCTGTCTGGAAGACTAATTACAATGGAATCGCCCTGACCAACGTCAACAAAATGAACTTTTAAATCTTTAAGCTCATTAACGTAAACGTCATCACCCTCTACTCTTGTTACAAAACTCTCTTCTTGAGGTTCAAATAAGTTTAATAATTTTTTATAAATATCAGGCCTAAAATAACAAACTAAAATAAACGTGGCAATTAACACAAAACATACAACAGCAATTATAGTTTTTGCTAAAGGCGGTAATCCTGCAACTGCTTTTTTAACTTTCTTTGTAGTAGATTTTTTCTTTGTTGTTGTAGCCTTCTTTTTAGTAGTTGTAGCCTTCTTTTTAGTAGTGGAAGATTTCTTAGTAGCCATAAATTACTCCAATTATTTTTATATGATTATTATATAATAAATTGATTACAAATACAATAAAAAGTGGCAATTTTATTTGCCACTTTTTTCAAAATCTTTCATAAACGAGTTAAGCAATTCAACGTTTTTATAAGTAAGGTCTAAATTTTGCGCCATATTATCTGCAAGCGCTAATGCAACCAAACCATATAGCCAGCCATCTCTATCTTCTTTAACGTCTAAGTTTTTAAAAAGTTCTTCTCTAATTAACTTCCAATCAACCTTTTCAACGTTATAAACGTTAAAATCCATTAAAAAGTCGTGATTTTCAATTAAAAAGGCAACAAAACCAATATCTTTTTTGCTTAATATAAAATTGCCTGATACCCTATTCCAAATTTCTACGCCTTTTGTAGCATGCCCTTTAAACGTATCACACATTACGCCTTTTACTTCTTTTTTAGTGGCACAACAAGGCTTTCCTAAATCGTGAAAAAATGCTGATATTGCAAACAATTTTCTATTAGCATAGCTCATATTTTTAGTAAGCGAATTTATATGTTTTACTGTATGTAAAATATGGTCTAACACTCCGTAAACGTGCCAATTTGTTATTTGAGCTTGTAAGCGTGAAGCTTCAACCTCAGGTAAAATACCTAAAAGCCAATTTTTAAACGCTAAATTTTTATATGCTTTGTAAAATTCAATTTCTGGAGCATCGTTTAATATTATAGAATAAAAAATAGATAAATAATCTTCGTTACATATAAATTTATTACCATTTTTAATAATAAACTTTTGAATTTGAGCATTATCTAAAACCTCAACGTCTTTTAAAACGTAGTCGTAAACGTCAACAATTTCTTTACCCATACTTGGTCTAGTATAATCGTGAAACCTTTCTTCATTACCAACAACTTCGTAATTAAGATATTGCCAGCCATATACGTTTTCAAAGTCTAATTTAATTTGCTTTAAATTGTAAAAAGCACTGTACTCAATACACTTTAATTCCGTAGGTAGAAACACACCGCTCAAGTTGGTATCTTTAAAAGCGTATTTTAAAATGCCATAAATTGAAGTATCTATAACTAAATAGCCAACCAAATTAGAATCTACACTTTCAATATAAAGTTTATCATTTTTAGTGGCAATTTTTATTTTATTAGCTTTTATTAAATTTTCAAAACTATCAACTAAAAAGTTGTTTTTATACAATCCCGACTTCATATTACACCTTAATTTTATTTTATTATATCACATTTTTCAAAAATTTTAATAATAAATTATACTATTTGACCTTTTTTTTAAAAAATTATTGTATAAAATTAATATTTATATTGATTTTACAATTACTATTTGATAAAATAATATAAATAAAATAGCTAAAAGGAGTTTTTTCATATGAAAAGGTCACAAATTAACTCATACATAAAAAAGGCAAAAGCAAGATTTGAAGAATTTAACATTACGCTCCCTTGGTTTGCTTACCTTAAACCAGAAGATTGGAACAACGTTAAAGAAGACGTTTCCGCCATTAAAGATAGCATGCTTGGGTGGGACGTTACAGATTTTTGCTCTGGCGATTTCCACACAACTGGTGCAGTATTATTCACTGTAAGAAATGGCGACAATAATGATAAAACTATGAAAAGACCATATTGTGAAAAATATATTGTTTTAGATGAGTGCGGTCAAGACATTCCACTCCACTACCATTTAGATAAAACGGAGGATATTATCAACCGTGCAGGCGGTGTTTTAATTATAGAACTTTACCATAGAACAGCAGATGATAAACTTGATATGGAAAAACCTGTTACAGTATTTATGGACGGTGTTTATAAAACGTTTAAACCTGGCGAACAAATTGAAGTTATGCCTGGTAACAGTATTACGCTTGAGCCTTACGTTTATCACCGATTTATTGCTAAGAAAGGCGCTGGCATGCTTATAGTTGGCGAAGTTTCAAAAGTTAATGACGATAATAACGATAACGTATTCTATAACCCACTTGGCAGATTTAGCGAAATTGAAGAGGATGAAAAGCCAATTCACCTTTTGGTAAACGAATATAACTTTTAATAATTAAAAAATTAAAGCGGACTTGGTAGTCCGCTTTTTTTATTTGTATTGAAAGTGTTTTTTATTAGTTGCTTTATTTGTGCGTAGTTGCAACAATCCCTTTATTTATATTCAACTACTTCGCGCCCGTTTACCCTTTCTAAAATATCTTCAAACTTTTCAGTTGGGTTTTTAAATATTTCAGCACAAAGTGCCATTGGCAAAAATATACCGCCGTCATAAGCTCCAGCCATACACAAGTTTACGTTACCGTTTGTTAGCGTTAAAGCAAGGTCGGCAATAAGCCTTGCCCTTTCGCCGTTTTTAATCCAACCGGCAGAAAGAGTGTTCCAACCGCTACTACGCAAGTACTTATCGTGCTCTTTAACAAAATTTGAGTTTTCGCCTAAAATGAAAGGCCCTTTTTGGTGTATAAACCTTGTCCAATCAAGCGTGGTGTGGCCTTTAAATACAATACCCGTTTTTGAGTCAACACCCCTTAACTCAATAATGTCTTTTGTAAATTTAACAGTTTCTTTAAACTTTTCTTCATCAACTAAATTGAACACACCGTAAGAATATGGAAAATCGCCACAGTCTTCCCATAAAATTTCTATGCGTTTATCTACCCTTGCAATTTCGTGAATATATTTATGCACAGAAAGGGCGTGTAAACCAAATTGAATTTTTAAGTTTGGCTCTTTTTCTAAAATAATGCCCGCAATATCATTAACAAAGTCCGTCACAACGCTTGCTATGCACTTACCGTTTAAAGTATCCATATTAGTTTCGGTAAAAGATTGGAAGTAAATGCCATCTCCAAGCCCTTGCCAAGTTGAATAGTAGGCGTCTAAGGCAGATATTTTCATTTTTTCAAGCATTTCATCGTTAAGGTCGGTAAGGTTTTCACAACGCTTTTCATCCCAGCCCCAAGCAAAGCCCCAAATAACTTCAATATTATACGAGTGTGCGTATTCAACTATATCACGCGCGTTTAAAGGCTCATAGTCGTTCCATAAAATAAGTTGGTTTAAGCCAAGGCGTGCCATATTATCAATATAAGCGCGGTAGTCGTTAATAGCATGCCCCCAAGCAAAAATTGAGCGTGTTTTGCTTAATACTTGTTCTTTATATTCTCCAGGCACTAACCTGCCGTCAAAAAATCTATAACGAAGTTTACCAGAAAGCATTGGGGAATATTTTGTAACGTAATCGTCCATAAAATAAACTGCACCGCGGTAGAGCGCATCTTCATTATTAGCAGTAATTAAAACGAGTGAACTTTCTGGAGTGTTTGGGTTATCAATAACTTTTAATATAAAGCCGTTTTCATTAAATTCATTTGGTTTAATATAATTTTTAATAATATTACTATCGTTATAAAGTGAAAGAACTATTGCACTATTTTCAACCGTTAAAGAACTTTCCTTATATACGGGTAAAACGTGAATTTTATATTCGCCAAGTTCCCTTAACACGTATTTAGACATTTCTCTATTTAAAAACTCAATAGCCCTTTTTTGCATTTTAGAATAATTTGTGTAAATAATTTGCCAAGAAGTTTGTTTCATAATGGCCTCCCTTTTTACTCTATTATATTACCAAACCTTAAAATAGTAAATAGACAAATTAATCTAAAAATATAATTTTTTGATACTATTGACATATTATAAATTTAATGTTAAAATTATTTTATGTTTAATTTAGATAAATTGTTAAAAAGTGAATATAGGCTAAGTTTTGTTAACGCGCTTAAACAAAGTTTTCAAAACAATGAAAGTTTTTCTTCAGTTGGCAAGCCTAAAAAATATCATTTATTTTTGCTTATAGAGAGCGGAAAAGTTGAATATTTATTAAAAAACGGCGCAAAACTCACTGCAAACAGTGGCGATACAGTTTATATTCCCGCAGGGTGCGAATACTGTTGTAAGTTTTTTAAAACTAATGAATGCGTTGCCGTAACGCTAGGCGTAAACTTTAATTTGTATAGTGAAAATGGCGAAGTTTTACAAAACAATGAAATTTATATATTTAATTCACAAAGTCTAAAAACTGTAATTTACGAAATTGAAAGACTTTCGTTTAGTTTTAACCAAATTAAAAATAAATTTAATGCCGAGCTGTATAACGCGTTCAATATTATTAGCGATGAGTATTTTAAATTTGAGCGTTTTAACGCAGACTTTTTAATTATAAAAAACGGTGTAGAATATTTGCATAAATATTTCTATGAAAATTTTGATATTAACCATCTTGCAACCCTTTCAAACGTTAGCGAAGTGTATTTTAGGCGTTTATTTAAAAAAATGTTTGGATATCCGCCTGCGGAATACAGAATAAAACTAAGAATTAGCAAAGCGTGTGATTATTTAAGGTACACTCAACTTCCCGTTCATCAAATTGCTGAAGAGTTAGGTTTTATTGACCCCGCGTACTTTACTAAAATATTTAAACAAGAGCGTGGAACAACCCCGCTTCAATATAGAAATTCTTAACAAAAAAAGCGAAACCGTTTACCGAGTCCCCACAAGGGATTTTTTAGACAGTATAAAAGACTAACGAAAAATTCGTTAGTCTTTTCATTTTTGCTTGCAAAAACACACGACTTTGCAAGGCAAAGTATAGTGTGCTACACTTTTAATTTTTTTAAACACAAACAAATACTCGTGGGCGAGAAGTAAAAAGTTGTGTTTTATGCTATTCGTTTTCCAAAAGCCCGTTGATTTGCAGTTATGTTGCTCTTTAATAATAATTTCTTTTGTCTTAAATCCCGCAAGTTCAAAAACTCGCATAGTTTCAAAAGCAAGTGGCTGCACCATACCTTTTTTACGGGTATCTCCCATAAGTATCGCACAAAACTTTCCTTTTTTCAAAACCCTATAACTTTCTTCTGCAACCTTGTATATTTCGGTTAAAAATTCTTTTATTTCAAGGTGTGATAGGTCGTTTTCAATATCTTCGCTATATTGAATAATATTTGCGTAAGGTGGATGTGTACAAATTAAATCTATTGATTCGTTTTCAATAAAGTCAAGTTTGCGAGCATCTCCAAGTTTTATATCAACTTTTCCCATTTTCTCTCGTTCAAAAGCGCATTTTTCCGTGCAACGATCTAAAGCAATGGGATTAACGTCCACGCCGATAATATTTCTATTTAATAATTTTGCTTCAACAAGAGTTGTTCCGCCTCCTGCGAATTGGTCGAGCAATAAATCTCCTTCCTGTGAATAACGCAAAATAACGTTGCGTGGAATATATGGAGACCAATTTCCACGCCATTTTGCATCGTGGGTTGCCCATTTACCACGTTCGGGGAAAGCCCAAATAGTATTAGTCTCAAGCTCGAAGTTGTCAGGCTCCCATTTAATTGTTTTTTGTTTCGTTGCCATACTATTTTATAAGATTTTTAATAATGCCATTTTCCAAATCAGTTATGTTGTAAATATTATCTAACACGTCAAAAGTTTCTTTTAAGTTGTTTTTTGCCGATTTCCAACCAATACCGTCGGTAAACCACACAAAAGCAAACCCGTCAATTGCCTTTGATTCATGGGCAAGCATTTTATAACTACGTGCAGTTTCGTTCAATTTTGAACCTGATGAAGCATAAAAATTAGTTTCAATAGCGTAAACAACGTTATTTGCCTTAATTACAAAGTCAAATCTTTTCTTTGCTTCACCATTATTAGATAAAGAAGAAAGGTCAAGATTCCATTTGCGTTCAATATCAGCTAAATACATTTCCTTAAAATAAGTTTTACCTTTTATTAGTCCCGCTTTCTTTATGTATGATTCAACCAAATCTTCCATCAAATGTCCGCCACGATTTTTGCGTCCGTTACTATCAAGACCAACTTCCACTCCTGTAGCATAATCCACAAGGTTATTGATAATATGTTTGCTGATTAAATCA
>JAFYTO010000004.1 GCA_017558825.1 Clostridia bacterium | reverse complement strand
TTCTTTATCAAAAGTTCAGTAACGTTTCCGCGTTTTTCTGCTTTACTATTTATCATTCTTACCGCTGTTATGCGTTGAATATCAAATCCACTGTATAAATCGTCAAAGAAATCATCTTCATAGTTTACGTTATGTGGATCTGAGTTGCTTAACAATACTTTTACGCCTTTATTTGACAACTGCTTATAGAATTTTGCAAGTTCAATTTGGTCGTCATCGTTAAATTGATTTTCCGTATATGACGTAAATGCTGACGTAACGTTTAATGGACGATAAGGGGGATCGAAATAAACCAAAGTATTTTCGTCGGCAAAACTGTTTACGTCGTGGTAATCACAAGAGCGCATAATAACGTTTTGTAATCTCTTGGAAATATTCATTAGGTTTTCCTTATCACAAATAAGCGGATTTTTATATTTACCGGCAGGAACGTTAAATTTGCCCGACTTATTCACTCTATATAAACCATTAAAGCAAGTTTTATTAAGAAATATAAATAAAGTCGCTTTAATTATAGACGTTTCTTCATTTAATACTAATTCGTTAAACCTATCTCTTTGAGTATAATAAAATGCTTGTTGCTCATCTAAATCAAGTTTCTCCTAACTGTCTTGAAGAACTTGCAATTCATCTAACAATGCGGCACAATCATCTTTAATTATGGAATACACGTTGATAAGTTCTTTATTATTGTCGTTTATATAAACTTCATCAAAAGAATATTCGTTTAATAGTGCAAACAAAAGTGCGCCACCGCCAACAAACGGCTCAGCGTATTTCGTAATCGTCATCCCCATTCCATCAGGTAGGTTTGCCTTAAGAACGTCTAATAATTGTCCTTTTCCGCCCGCCCATTTTACAAAAGGATGGGTATTTCCTTTTTCGGTAATAACGTTTCGTTTCATTCTCGCATCAACGGGCTTTTCTGCATTACGGGGAATTATCCACATATTACCGAGCATTGCAACGTCGGGAATTCTACATTCCGAGCAAAGAATAGAAACTCTTCTTTGAGATATGTTCCATTTTTCGGCGGCTTCTCTTGCTGACATATACTGAATCATATCAAAACTCCTACTAAAAATATTTGTAGTTATATTATATTCCATTTCTCGAATAATATCAAGCGGTTTTATATTATTAAAACGAAAATTATAAAAAAAGAATTAAATCTTTTAAAGATCTAATTCTCTTTAATGTTTCAAAAAATCCCTTATAGGGCACGCCCTTAAGGTTTCGCTTTTATATTTTATAAAGTTTCAATAAAGGAAGCAAGGTCAAACATACATAAAGCAGTGCCAGTGTGGCAGTTTATCCAAAAGTCACGCAAGTCGCTAGAACAATTAGCGTGCATCCAATAAGTTGGAATTGCACCGCTTTCTTCATTTTGTACGCGCGTTATCATATCCGCAAGAGTGTAAGCCTTTTCAAGATATAAATCGTTTTTAGTAATTTTATACGCGGAAATAAATGCAGGTATAATTGCAGCCGCGCTACCGTCAATTGGTAAGTGCCAATAATATTGCTCTAAACAAGCAGGATATAAATACTCACTTGAGTCGTATAATGAAAGCGGGTTATGTTTACCCCAAACAACGAATTGGTCTTCAATAAACCTAATAAGGTCTGTTGCAGTTTCAATATCTTCACTTGTGTAAATTTCTTTTTCCGCTATGTAGTTAACGTAAGCGTCAGGTGCAAAGTGAGATAAATTTTCATAGTTATGCGTTAAAGGCGTATCTTCAAACTGACCTTCCCAATTATAGTCCTTTAAGCGCGTAGTTTCAATATACTTAAACGCTTTGTTGTAAACTTCTAAATAGGTAGGGTTATTAGTAACTTTATAAAGTTTTCTAATAGAGTCTGCAATGCCGTGCGGTAAGCATAAGTTTTTAGCAATAGGCTTGCCGTCAACCGCACTTATAACAAGTGGCCAACTACCTTCGCTCGTAATAGTATTAGCATAATAATTAGCAATTTCTATTGCCGCGTCTAAATACTTTTGCTCTTTTACAAGTTCATATAAATTTAAGTAGGCTTTTAAAACAGATGCAGGATATAAAAGCATTATTTGACCGTCATATTTTTCGGCAGTATGTTTAATGCCGTTGTTTTGCTCAATATAACAGTCCTTATTATAAGTTGGTGGCAAGCCTTTAACCGCGCCGTCTTTATAAGTAATTTCTAATAAATAGTCAGCAAGTATTTTTGCCGTTTTAATGGCGTTTTCATAAGCGGTTGGCTCAATTTTAGCGTAATACGTTAATGCGTTAATTACGCTTGAGTGCGTTTTTGACGGATAAACGTTATAAATGTAAGTTGGGTCTGGCGCGCCGTTTTCAAGCCAATATTTAACAAATGGTTGCTCGTAAACAAATTTAAGCGCCATTTTTGCACATTCTTTATAATCGCGTTTTTTAGGCGGATAAGCATCTCTTCCTTGGAAAGGTAGGCACTTATAAAAAGTTCTTAAACCAACAGGAAATAATACCGTGCCGTCATCGTCAAGCGCGTCAACAGTTAAAGCTACAACGCCTGGTTTAATATCTTTCCAAATAGGCGTGAGTAATGCGGTTGGCTTGCTATCTACAAACGAATAAACTTCACCGTTTTCGCATTTTGCAGTAAATTTATACGCCCTTGCACGCATACTTTTTGAAAAGTTAAACGCAGGAACAAATGTAAACTGTGGCGAATTGCCGTTCCAAAACGGTCTGCCGTCCTTACCGCCGTGATGCGCGGTTGTTTCACCGCTATTGTATTCTTCAAGAGCTAATGCCTTATAATCTTTCATAATAATTGCTCCTAAATTTTTTGTATTTTAAAACGTTAAATTTCAATAGTCATACCATCGTAAGAAACAAGAGCGTTTAAATGCTTGCACTCTTCTTCTAAAACTGATTGAAGTGGGTTTACGTTATGTGAAAAATGATTTAAAATTTTAATAGTTTTACTATCTATAACGCCTAAACTTTCAAGTTTATTAAAAAGCCTTTCATTATTTTGAATACCCATATGTCCGCCCTCGTCACTTATTGGAAGCGAGCCGTAGCAACAGTCAACAGTTATTGCGTTTAAATATATATTATTTTGTTTTAAATAGTTAAAAACTTCTTCGTAAAAATAGCCTGTATCGTGCCCGTAAAGGAAATTTTTTTCGCCTTTCTTAATCAAATAAATATTGGCGTCAATTTTGCCGTATCCATGGCGTGCAGGGAGCGGCGTTACTTGATAATCTCCAAAAGTTACCGTTTTAAAAGGCACTGCAACTTTTACACTCATTATATCTTTAGTGTGCTTATTAAGGCTTTCTAGGCTTTTTACGGCATCATTTGGCACTAAAATATTAAGATTGTTAACTTGCATATTTTTGCCAAAGCCCGCACCGCGCATTTCAAGTTCCTTAAAATAAAAATGGTCGCTATGCGTGTGGCTAATTAAAAGCGTTTCAATAGTGTCGCCACGAATACCGTATTTTAAAAAGTGAAAATAAGTATCTGGTGGCAAATCTATTAAAAGTTTATTATCTATAAGCATTTGGCAACGCGTGCGGTAAAACGAAGCGCCTAAACTTCTAACGTTTTCGCAATATTTACAGTTGCAAAATACTGCGGGAAAGCCTTCCGCGGCAGCCGTGCCTAAAAATTGAATTTTCATACAAAACTCCAAATTTTACTGTTTTGAAAATTTTTCTATTTGGTCAACAAGCCCCTTGTAGTCTTCAAGGCCGTGTGGGTGATGACCGCAATTTTCTTTTATATAAACGACAATTTTGCCACCGTTTTCATTGTAATATTTTTCTAAAAGAGCACCGTTTTCGCAAAATGGAACAATATCGTCACTATCGCCAACAACTAAAACTACGGGGATATCGTTTTTAATTAAAACGTCCATTTTATCTATTGGGTTATCTCTATAAGAAAGCATTTGGCTCATTGTTAATTTTAAAGCGTCTAAACACTCGTCTATTACGTGTGGCTTACCAATACCAAGCCCAAGTGGACAAGAAAGCAAATTCATAACGGGAGCATCAATGTATAAAACGTCAATAAGTTCTGGGAAAGCTTCGGCAATTTTGCAAGCGTAAAGCCCGCCTGCACTCATACCTATCGTTATGCATTTTTTACTAAGACCAAATTCTTTTGAAACAAATTTGATAAACTCGCCTTTACGCAAAACCTCGTTTGCGGGTGCCCAACGCGTGTAGTTTTTATTGCAAAGTAAATGATAACCCCTATCTAAAAACTCGTTTTGAATATCGGGAAAAGCCGTAAAATACTCAGTTTTATAAACCCACTTGCCGTTTGGTTTAACGCTTGGCTTAACTATAAAAGCGTCAAGCCCGTCATAAGTAAAAGAATATGCTTCATAATTAAAATAGTCTATTTTTTTAAGTTCCATTTTATCACCTTTTAAATTAGTTAAATGCTTTTAAAACTGCGTTATCGTACTCTACTTTTGCCTGACCAGAAAGGTCACAATGCTCTCTAAACGGAACTTTAACGTAGTTTACGTTTAAGCCTTGCATAGCACTAACTAAACGCGTAGAGTGAACGTCTATATTTAAAGTAGTATCACTTTCACAATGGAAAATTGTGTAAGGAATATTAGGCATTTTATCAATTAAATGCAAAGGCGAAGAAGAGCGTAACGCACTATACAAATCGCAGTCGTATTCATAAAACGAGCCGTACAACGCGCGCGCTACCCTTGGAGAGTTTTCATAGTGATAAACAAGGTCACTAACAGGGCTATTTGCAACGCAAGCGCAAGGCGTAATTTTTGCGTAAACGCTATAAACAAGTGCGCCAAGACCGCCCATTGAAAAGCCTGTTGAAACAATTTTAGCGTTTTTACCTAAATTGTATTTGTTAACTAAAACTTCAACAATTTCATCAGTATATTTAATTGTAGTTTTATTCATAAAGCACCAAGGGTTGTAGTAAGGTATAACGTAAATTATGCCCTTTGATGCGTATTCACGGCCACTTGCGTTATCGCTTGAGTGAAAAGTTACGGTATTAAAACCGCAAAATTCTAAAACAATACCTTTTACTTCGCCCTTAATTAAATGGTCGTTACAGTATGCAAAATTTCTTAAATTTTCATAATTAATTATCTTTTCCATATAACCCTCTTAAAAATTAGCATTTATAAAGTCTTGTAAGTTTTTAAAGAATATAGAAGCGTTGTATCCATCGCCAACTGCGTGGTTAAGGTCAAGTGTAACAGGCATTACGTATTTTTTACCCTTTTTAGTAAACTTACCCCAACTAACTATTGGAAAAAAACGCATTTCCGTATCAACGTGCATTGTAAAGTTTTTATAATTTACCCAAGGTAAACACGTTATATCAAAAACGTTTTCAGGTTGATTTTTAGCAAAACCAACTAAATCTTTATGCTTTTGGCGGTCAGTTTGCACGGCGTTATAAAAAGTTTTAAAATCACTTGAAAACTCGGTTACAAACTTATTAAAAGTTTTTGTTTCATTGTTAAAGTCAGTATAAGAAGGAGAAACGTAGTCCCACCTAATAACCTTGCCGTCTTTAACGGCATACTTAAATTCGTCCCCAGCGTTTACAACGCTTGAAACTGCCCAAATCATACAAGGATAGAATTTGTAACCGTTACTTTTACTAAAATTATAAATTTTAGTAACGTCAAGTTCCACGGTTAAATTCATAGCAACTTTTAAGGTTGTTGTGTAAAGAGTAAAAAGTTCCTTTCTATCCCAATTTTCATAGTCAATAACTGTGTAGTTCATTTTTTACTTTAATCCTTTAAAAGAATTTTTGGCTGAGTTCATAATGGCTAAAACGTCAGCACCGTACACGTCAAGCCCTTCGGCTTTAACTAATTGCACGTTTTTTATGCCGTAAAAACCCTTTGCAAGCGTAGATACGTAATCGTAGCCAAAATTAAACATTATTGGTCCGCCAGAAGTTGTTATATAAATAAGGTTTTGCCCATTACATAAGCCGGTAGGTATGCCGTTTTTGCCATATTTAAAAGTTAAACCGTTCACAGTAATTTTTTCAAAATACGTTTTTACTACTGATGGAAATGATAAATCCCAATAAGGCGCAGCTATAACTATAGTTTTAGCATTTGCAAATTGGCGCGCCAATCTAAAAGAGCTATTTGAAAAGTCATCACTTTTATTAGCGCTATCTCTTAGCTGTAACTCTTTCAAATTGAGTGGCAAAAGTTCTTCATTATATAAATTAACTTCTTCTACCTTGCCATTTAGTTTACTTAAAACATAATTTGCAAGTTCAAGCGTGCGCGAATTTGGCCTTATGCACGCATTTATAAATAATATTTTATCCATTATTCTATTGTAAGAATATCTAAAAAGCCGGTTATATCAAAAACTTCCATAATACCGTCATTAACGTTAGTAAGTTTCATTGAACCTTGAGTATTCATAACTTTTTGAGCCTTTAAAATTACTCTTAAGCCAGCAGATGATATGTATTCAAGTTCAGCCATATCAAACGTTAATTCTTTTAAATTAGGCAAAATGGCGTCAAGTTCTTTTTCAAGTTCAGGCGCAGTTTGAGTATCAAGCCTACCTGCTATTACTAAGTTAGCAACTTCACCGTTTATTTTCTTTTCAATAGTCATAATTTTATCTCCTTAAATTAGTTTATCTTATAATTTCCAAGTATCAACGGGCTCGTATAAAAACGATAATTCCGTTAACGGAGTTTCAAGGCTCTCCGCAAGCCTTTTTACAGCCTTGATAATTTCGGGCGAAAAATCCAAATACCAGTCAATAGTTTCTAATATATATTTTCTTTTAAAGTCCGCCCCTGCAATAAGCGCGCTTTGTAAATTGTGTAGCCTATCCGCAGCTTTTACAACGTACGCAATTTGATTATTTTTAATGTTTTGAACGTAAGTTTGCATAACGTAACCGCTTTGTTTTGTAAGTAATTTTACCGCATCTAAAACTTCTTTGTTAGAAAGCTGTAAAATTTCCTCTTCCGTTGCGTTGGTATCTTCAAGCAAATCGTGAAATAATGCTGCTAATTGATAATCTAATCCGTAGCCTTGTTTTTTAACAATTTCACAAACTGCTATAGGGTGGCTAATATAGTCTTCCCCACCAATTCTCTTTTGTCCAAAATGCTTATTTGTGGCAAAGTCTAATGCACGCTCAAAAATAGCGTTATTTTGCATTAGCATTCCTCCTTTTGTTTAAGTAAATGTTTGGCTTGTCTTTCAGCCTTATCATTGGTCTTTAATGATATTTTTAAGAATTCAACAATTTTATCATAATCGTAATTCTTATTTAGAAGTTCAGCACGGCATAAGAAACGAAGAGCCACGCTAGAAGAAACAATGTCAAGGTTAGCAAGTGAAAGCGCCTTACCTGCAAGTTTAAGAGCAAGGTCGTAGTTTTCATTAATCATAACCTCTATATCACCAAGTTTTTTAACACCTAAAAATGCAAGTTGTGGAATATAACTTTCAGGGTCAATTTCCTTAATTTCCGCGCCTGCAATATCGGCTATTTGCTTAATTAGATTTTGCATTTTTTTATTATGTAAAACGTATTCGTTAAGCGATATCATATTGATAATAACGTCGTCAGCATCGTCGGTAATAATACGTTTTCTAATATCTTCGGTATATCCAACCATATTATCGCGCGCACGCACGAACTCATCGTCGACAAGTTCTAAAAGCCCTGCAAGACGGGCAAATTGCCTGCTAATTTCTCTTGGAACGCCAAAGTCACTTTTATAGCCTATATCGTGATGAATTGCCGACCAAGCGTGTTGTAAAATTGTTCTTATTTGAATTTCAAATTTCTTGCCGCATATTTCATCGGGCCACTTATCGCCAAATGGAAGTGAACAAATATAGTGAAGGGATAAATAACCAAAAGCATTTTCCTTTAAAAGAGTGCGCTTGTCGGAAGAATTTTCCCAGTCAACAACGAAAGTTTCTTCTACTTTTTTGCCAATTTTGTCAATTTCGTCAGATAAAAAGCAAATTACACGGCAACCTAAAATATCGGTAATATCTTCTAAATTAGAGTATAAATCTCCCTTTCTTTCAAGTTTTCCAGCCAAACTTCTTTCTTCTTTAACGCGGTGTTCAACGGCTAAAACTGTTAATCCTAAATCTTTTGCAATACCTGCAAGCATTTCGTGAACAACGTCACCAAGCTTAACAAAATCTTCCCTTTGTTTTCTATAATCTTCTAAAATAAGCCTACACTTTAAATTCATAACAACTCCTATTTAAAACACTTTTTATTCAATGTTTAAAATGTCGCAAAAGCCCGTAATTTCAAAAACTTCCATTACGCTTTCTTGTACGTTTTTAATTTTTAAGCCTTTATCAAACTTCTTTTGCGTACTAAGTAAAACACGCAAACCAGCAGATGAAACGTACTCAACGTCACCTAAGTCAATAGTTAAATTCGTAACGCCCTTAACTTCTTCATTTATACATTTGTCAAGTGCAGGCGAAGTATTTGTATCTAACCTGCCAACCAATTTAATTGTTACATCATTTTCATTTTTAATAATATTGATAGTCATAGTAGTAAACTCCTAAATGTTTTTACTCATAGTTAAAACGTTTTCGCCATTTTCATAAGCGTAGGTTACGTTATCCATAGTCTTTTTAGTAATAAATATGCCAAGACCACCTATTTGTCGCTCTCCTGCCGACAAAGTAACGTCTGGGTCTGGTTTTTTAAGTGGGTCAAAAGGCACGCCTTTATCCGCCATACGGAAAGTAATAAGCCTACTAACGCCATCAAAAGTAATAGTAAAATCAACCGTGCCACCATCCTCACTATACGCATAGTGAGCCACGTTTACAAACACTTCTTCAATAGCAACGCAAATAGCCGTTTGAACTTTTGGCAGACAATTATATTTAGTTAAAGCATCTTCAACAAAATCAATTACGTTTGAAAGTTCTTCCGTTTTAGCATTAAAAATTTTGTTTACGCTACTAACTTTTTTTGGTACATAGTCAAAGGTTAACATAGTAATATCATCAAACTGTGGAGCATTGCCAACAAACTTATCAATATCTTTCTTTAAGAGTGGTAAAAGAGAAGTTGCGTCAACGTTAGAATTTGAATTCATAAACTTATAAAGCCTATCTTCGCCGTAAAGTTCACTTTGCTCGTTAGTGGCTTCAGTTACGCCGTCAGTATACAAAAACAATCTATCGCCTGCATTAAGCGTAAGTTCGTTTACGCGGTATTTAATACTATCCATACCTGCTAAAACAAAGCCAGCACGAGTTTTTAAGTATTCAAAAGTTCCGTCAGCGCGTTTTATAAGAGGAGGGTTATGCCCTGCATTTGCAAATTGCAAATTACCTGTTACCGTATCTAAAATGCCCATCCAAGCAGTTACAAACATGCCAGATTCGTTATTTTCACAAAGTTTTTTGTTCGCTTTTGTAAAAATTTCATTTACAGGTAAACCACTTTCAGCCAAGTCTTTAATAATGGTTTTAGCCGTCATCATAAACATTGCAGCAGGAATACCTTTACCAGAAACGTCTGCCACAAGGAAAGCAACTGTCGTATCGTTAAGTTTATAAAAATCGTAAAAGTCTCCGCCTACTTCTTTTGCCGCTATCATTTCCGCATAAATTTTATAATCTTCGCCCGTAGGGAAGTTTTTAGGAAGTGCGGAAAGTTGTATTTGCTTAGCGTATTCAAGTTCCTTGTCAATGCGAGCAGCGGCCTCGGCAATATATCTTTTTAAGGTTGTAACGGTAGTGTTAATATCGTCAGAAAGTGATGCAAACTCTTCGTTAGAGCGTACGTCAACCGTAACGTTTAAGTCGCCACCTGTAATTTTGCCAAGCGTATCGTTAACCTTTTTTAAATTGTTAATAATAACACGCTTAATTAAAATATAAATAAATACAAAGAGTGCGGCAAATATAAGAATTTGCATAAATATACTTGTGTATATTGACGCGTCACGCATAAAGTTTACTTCAGTTTCCGGCATTGCGGCAATAATACAATAACCGTCAATAAACTTAAATACGTACTTATACGTTTCCTTATATTCAGTTTCGGCATTAACTATTTCTGCAGTATAAAGTTTAGTTGCATCTTGTCTATTTAACATTTCGTCTGGAACTTCAATTCCTATTACGGAAATATGTTTGCCATTATATTGAGTATCAATTACCAAATTAAAATCACTATCGCAAACCGCAACGAACCCGTTTGAACCAACGTGCCTATTTTTAGTTGCGTCTATTACAAATTCTCGCGACATTCCTGTTATTTCGGCTTCAACGTCATTTATAGCGGTAGTAAAAACTTTTTGTGTTTCAATTTTAACAATTCCGTTTTGCAAAACGTAAGTAAAAGAACTCGTTACTAAAAAGGCAATGACGATACAAATTAAAAGCCAACGCTGAAAAGTGTTCGCAATACGCTCACCCTTAAATTTACGAAAAATCCCTTCACTGCTAAGTAACGAAACTATTGTAAGTGCAACGCCAACTGCCGCTGCGTTACCTATAACCATAGGAATAGTTGCACCTTTAACAAATTCAAATGCGTAGGAAGAGTTGTCCATATTAGTAACAAAAATTAGAATCATATGTATAACTTCGCACGCTATTGCAATGCAAATACCGTAAGAGATAGTAGGTTTTTTATTGTCAAACATTAACTTTCTTAAGCCCGCCGCCATAAAACCTGCTAAAACCGTTGCAATACTACAAGCAACTCTTGTATAAGTGCCTGCACCCCAATAAATAGAGAACCAACGATATAAACCGCCAATAAAACCTGCTATAATACCTGCAGGCGCACCAAAAATAAGGCCAGCCGATAATGGTGCAGCATCACGCACGTTAACAACCGCACCAAGCCAATCTACGCCAAAGCTTGAAGCAAAAGCAGAAGCACCACCAAAAAGCACGCCTATTATTGCTTGACGTGCAAAGTATGATAATTTTTTAAACTTTGTAAACTTGTCAAGAGAGTAAACGCCTAAAACAAGTAAGCAGTTTAAAATTATAGAAACAATTAATAAGTTCATTTAAGCCCCCTCTTAGCCAAGACCTAATAAAGCGCTAATAGCGTCAGACATAAGATTTCCTATAATGCCTATTCCTAAAAGCAAAATAAGATAAAAGGTCATACTACCACGGCTTACTGAATTTTTAGCAATGTTATAGTAGAAGTTAAAATGCCCTTTTAAATTATAATCTCTATTTTGGTGCCATTGATATGTAATAACGTCTTCACACTTGTAAGAAGACGGTAAATATTCTCTATATAAATCTTCTTCTAACCTACGAATACGATAACAACTTGCATCGTTAAGCTCATAATCTTCGTTAATAGAAATTGTTACCACCGCTTTTTTCAATTTTTGACGGTGGAATACACCTATTTTTGTAATTTCTTCCGGCAACAAGCGCGATTCGTTTACGCGTATTGAGTAGCCGTATTTTTCAGAAACAACAGGCGTTGTAATTAAATCTCTTAACCTTTCAAGCGCATTGTTAACGTCTTTGCGCGGTCTAAAAATTTCATCAAGAGATTTGTGTGGCATACGCCAAATAAAATACGCTTCATCATTAGCAATAAATTCTTGCAATTTTTCTAAATTGATAGTAATAAGCGTGCCGCCTACCAAATTCTTTAACTGATAGTCAATCGTGCTTATATGAACTATATCAATAGTTTTGCCATTATACGCTATTTCAGAAGTGCACTCGTTCTTTTTATATTCTATAATGCAAGCAGCACTAAAAGTTGCTTGAACTATTTTTTTATTATTAAAAAGCAAAGAAACGTCTTCTATTTCTTCACTTACAATTTCAAATGGAACGTAAACGTTTAAAGTTTTTGTTGATTTAACTCCGCGTATGCGCACGGCTAAATCAACGTAACTTTTACCTTTTGGATTAAGCCAATCGTTAATATAAACGGTGCTTGTATCATCACCGTCAACCCATATAGCCCAGCCGTCATCGGCAAACTTCTTTTGCTTTTTTGGCATTGTTTTACTCCTTTATAAAACTATTGCTATTTTTTTCTAAATATAAAAACCAATTTCTTTTTTCATTATTTTGTAGAGATAGGCTCTCTTACCATTGCATAATGCGTAACGGGAGTTTTTGGTATAATTTCTTCTTTTTTAAGTTCAAAACCATAATGGTTATATAAACTTACGTTACTAGCCTTATTAGTTTCTAAATAGGCTACCATTTTTTCATTATCGCAAAAAGTGAGCATAGGCTTAAGTAATTTTGTTGCTATGCCCTTTCCTTGCGCCTCCTTTTTAATAGAAAGGTTATATAAATACCAGTCGTAATTATCGGTAAACTCTTTTTTTAAGTTCATAGCATAAGTTTCATAAGTTAAAAGCCTACCAATTATGCCTAAACCAGAGTGTAATATTAAACTTAATCCACCACTGAATAAAAAAGGAAGCGTTTTACTGCCTGTAAAACCAAAAGGCAACCATACTGCAAAGCCGTTCATCTCTTCACTGTCTGCGTAAATAACCGCATCTTCCGTCATTGTTTTAAGCGAAATTTGCATAATAAGTTTTGAAGCCTTTTTATCATATTTACCATTTGTAAACCAGTTGTGAAGCGGATAGTCGTGATAAGCGTCAGCTGCAACTTCAGCCAAGCGGTCTAAATCTTTTTTTTGCACGATATATAAGCCTGCTTTTTCAATTATTTTTTTAGCAAGCGGAATTTCAATTTTTCTAACTAATTTATCCATATTATTTTTTCTTGCTTGAAACTAATTTTAAAACGAATAAAGCAATAAGAGCCAATACGAATAATATTGCAAAAATTTTGTGGACAATACCAAGAACAGCAATATATTTAATTTTAATCACAATGCCAGTAATTAAAGCCAAACCATAAGATGCTCTCATTCCAATTTCAAGAGGTTTAATTTTCCAATTCTTTTTTGTTAAAACAGTGTATATAGCTAACACAACAACACCCACTATAGAAATTGCAATATGTGCGGGCATAAGCGTTACTTTAAGCATACAAAGTAAAATGCCTAAAACTAATAAAATTGGTGCAAAAATTAAATCTTTTTTCATAAAAATTCTCCTCAAATTATATTATTTAGATTGTTCGTAAATAAAATCAGCAACTTTTTGAGCAGTTTCATTTGCATAAGCAACAAAGCGCATTTTAAATGTTCCGTATTCAGGAACTTCTAAAGTAATTTCTCCATATTGTTCTGAAAACAAGTTGATAATAATCATACTTAAAAAACTTTTTTGGAATAAAAATGGAAGGTGAACTTCAACTGTAGCATCTGCAAGGTGTGCAAGTGGAATTTTAGCCTCGTTTTTACCGTGTATGTATAAAAATTCATCATCGGCTTCTGCAAAAACTTCCGGCAATTTTCTATATAAAACAAGCGGACGAACGAATACTAAAAAGCCAATTAAACCCGCCAATACAAATACTGCGATAGATAAACCTAAAATAAATGGTACTAACAAGAGCGTAGGGTCAAGTAAAAGCATAGTTACAGGGATTGCAAGCATTGCTATTACCGTACAAATAATGTCAATAATAAGTTCAACTTTTAAAAGTTTAATGTTGCCTGTTTTTTTAATAAGTGTTTTCATTTTTTATCTCCATGTTATATATTTTTTTGCCTTATTTTCGTGTAAGGCAAACAAGCGTTTCTACGTGTTTGGTTTGTGGGAAATATATATTGCAAAGCAATATATATGTTAGCCTACCCGGCGGGGCACTTAAACAATTAAACACTTGTTTAGTTGTTTTCAACGACTAATAAAACAAGCGTTTTGCTATTTTATAATGCAAGCATTATCTAATAGAAACACTTGTTTTATTACGCCTTTTTACAAAGGCAAACAAGCGTTTCTATATGTTTAGTATGAGGAAACATATCAAACGGCGTTATGCTTTCAATTTTATATATGCTTTCACCCTCATTTTTAACAAGTTGATTTCCACTATAAACTAACCTGTTTGTTAAAATGCCAATATCTCTTGCCAGAGTTTGTGGCGAACAAGAAACGTAAATAACACGCATTGGTTTTTCCTTTAAAATAGCGTTTAAAACGTTTGTATCACACCCCTTTCTTGGCGGGTCTAAAACCACAACAACTTCTTTGCTATTTAAACTTTCTTTACTAATAATGTCAGGCAAAACTTCTTCACAAGGCGCGCAAATATTAGTCATTTTATCTTCTAAGCCGTTCTCTTTTGCTAAAAGGTTAGCACTTTCTACAGCCTCTTTAACTATTTCTATACCTATTGCCTTATTTGCTTTTTTTGCAAGCATAGCGGTCATTACGCCCGCACCACTGTACGCGTCAATTACCACCGCATTTTCATTTAAACAAGCGTTATTTAAAACCGCGCTATAAAGTTTTTGCTTAACACTATTGTTTACTTGCATAAACGACTGGCACATTACCGGGTATTTTATTCCAAAATCTTGACTGTAATAATAGTCACTACCATAAATTTTAGTGTATTTTGAGCCTAAAATAACGTTACTATCACTCGTGTTTTCATTAACGAAAAGTGAAAACTCGCTAAACTTGCTTTTTAAAATTTCAACGAGCGTTTCTTGGTGCTTTAAAACTTTTCCATTAACGACAACAATTATTGAAATGGCATTTCCAATATTACGTGCAACAACGTGCCTTAAAAGCCCCTTTTTAGTTTCTTCGTTATAGCAACTTATACCGCTATCTAAAATAAATTTTTTAAAACAGTAAATTAGGTCTTTTGCACCGTCTATTTGAATTGGGCATTCATTTACATCAATAATTCTATGCGAATTTTCCGCAAAAAAGCCCACAACGTTGCCGTTTTTAGTATTTCTTATAGGAAATTGTATTTTATTTCTATAACCGTATTCGTTATCACTTGTAACGGCTGGCTCAACGTTAACGTTTATTCCTGCAATCTTATAAAAACAGTCTTTTATAATATTGCTTTTTATTCTTAACTGCTCTTTATAACTTGCGTGTTGAAGTTGACAACCGCCACACTTTTTAAATACTGGACAAAGCGGTTCGGTTCTATCTTTGCTACTAGAAAGCACTTTTTCCAACTTGCAATACGCAATATTTTTATTTGCTTTTAAAACTTTAAAAGAAACTTCTTCATTTAAAAGAGCAAAAGGCACGAAACATACCGTTCCGCACTCGCTTTTTACAATGCCTTCACCATTGTAGCCTATAGATGAAATTGTCCCCTTTAAAATTTCGTTCTTTTTCATAAAATTAAAGTTTTAGCCTTTTTATAAGTAAAATTGATACGGTTTGAATTCTTGTAAAAGCCACGTCATAAACAAAGCCTATTACTAAGCCACCTATAAATAAAATGTATATTGCGCTTTCTTTTAAAAATTCACTTACGTCAGTAAACATATTAAGCAAATAATACATTACGTAACATAACGCTATAAACCACACAACTTTAACAATGGTAAAAATATTAATAGGTTTTTTATTTTTTGAAATCAAATAATAATTAAGTATTGGATGTAAACCAAAAAAAACGGCAAAACACACAATAACTGTAAAATTACTACTTGCAAAAATTAGCGCAAGTAATAAAGATGCTAAATACGTGAGTATAGCACCTTTATAACTGTTTTTGGCAAGCGGTAAAGTTACCGCTAAACTTGCCATAAACAAGCAAGATAAGTCAAACGTAGGAAAATACGCGCCAAAAACTAAAAGTATTGTGCATAAAGCCGTGGAAATTGCAGAAAGCGCAATTGTTTTACCTGATTTCATAATTTATCTACAACTGCAACAACAGTTTAAAAGCGTGTTACAAATAATCATATCGCAACACCATTGCATACAACCACTTCCGCCAAGTTGTGGCGTTTCTTCACCCAAACCACCATTGTATGGATTTGAGCCAGATTTATTCCAATTTGGGTTAATGTTATTAGTAGCGTTAACACGTTCGTTAAGCTTGTTTAAAGCATTTTTATATTTCTCGTTGTCGCCGTCCATTTGAATAGCTATTTCAAGTTGTTTTTTACTTTCATTAATCCAATTTTTCTTATAAAATACTACAGATTGGTAATAGTGCCACTCAGCATCTCTTTCATCAAAAGAATCGAGTTTTTCTTGTGCCAATTGAAGATTTCCACTCTTAATAGCATTTTCAGTTTCAACAAATAAACTTGTTTCACTTCTATTATCTTTACTTTGACTTCTATAAGCGCAAACTTCCTTATATGCTATTTCAAGTTCAGTTAATTTTTTAGCAGCCAAATTACCTTCTTCGCCCTCTAAAAACCTGTCTTCTAAATACTTGCTTTTAAGTGCGGTGTAATTATTAAAAATTACTTCATCACTGTCAAATTCCGTTGAATTTAAAATTTTATAATATCTATCCATTACTTCTCCTTATCACTCTTTTTGCCTTTAGATAATATTGAAACGGTTGTTTTTGGAATGCCCTTAAAAAGAATATTCTCAACAAGGTCACCGTTAAATTTTTTAGGTATGTTTTTATACGTTTCCGCTATTTGAGAAAGAACCGTATTAAAAATAAAAGCTATTTCGCTAGAATTTTTTTCTATAAATTCAGCGTAAGTGTTTTGCCCGTAAGCGTTGTAAAATACGTTATAAGATTTATTTTTTATATCTTTATCGTAATCGTCAAGCGCATCAATTAAATAGACCCACTTGCCTAAAGCATAAGTTAAATTATACGTATTCTCGCTAGAAAACTCGCCAAACAGTATGTTTGATATTTTTGCCATAAGCGTTGCAAAAGTATCACTTACTATATCAACGCTTTTAGTACCTTGTTTTTCAAGTTTTAATAAATTTTTATAGCCTTCGTGGACTATTTCGTCCATTTCAGGCTCGGCTTTTTTAGCCCTTTTATAACCTTTACTTATTACCGCACTTTTAAAATTGCCCTTGTTTTCATCAATAATATCGTCACAAAGTTTATAGTGCGCTAAAATCATATTTAAACTTGCAAGCTTTTTTGAAATTTCATCAACACTTGCAATAGGGCGCGACTTTATTGGATGCGCTATGCAACGTTTCTTCTTAATATCAACGTCAATTCCGCACACGTTATGTGCTAAAGCCGATAAAAAAGCTACGTCATAAGAAAGTGCAAAGCGCGCAACGTTACCACTAACCTGCTTTATGCTTTTACAAATTCCACAGTAAAGCGCGTTATATAAAGTTTCATCTTTTAAATACAAATACGGCTTGTCGGGTTTTAAATATCCAAACATTATAATTCCGCCTTATATAAACCTACTTTTTTATAAACTTTTCTTAAAGTTCTATTTGCTATACGGTATGCGTTTTCCGCCCCCTTAATCATTACTGAATTTAAGTACGCCTTGTCCTTAATTATTTCTAAACGTTTATTTGTAATAGGCTTAATACCTTCAGCAACAGCTTCGCCAACCTTTAACTTAAAGTCTCCATAACCCTTGCCTTCAAATTCTTTAACGGCATCTTCTATAGAAACGCCACTAAATACCGAATAGATTGTTAATAAATTACTAATACCAGCCTTGTTTTCTGGGTCAAAAACAATTTTGTTATCACTATCTGTAACGGCTTTTTTAAATTTTCTAATAATTGTGTCCGTATCATCGTACATAGAAACGTAAGCGTTAATATTTTCATCACTCTTGCTCATTTTCTTTGTAGGGTCACTAAGCGACATTATTTTTGCTCCGTATTTAGGAAAAATTCCGTCTGGAACAGTGAACGTTTCGCCAAACCTATTATTAAATCGAAGAGCCAAATCACGCGTGAGTTCAATGTGTTGCTTTTGGTCTGCACCAACAGGAACTACCGCGGTATTATAAAGCAAAATGTCTGACGCCATTAAAACAGGATAATCCATAAGCCCCATATTAACGTTATCTTGATGCGTGCGCGACTTATCTTTAAACTGCGTCATACGGCCGAGTTCGCCTGGGTAAGTTATAGTGTTTAATACCCAAGTAAGTTCAGCGTGGCAAGGCACGTGCGATTGAACGAACATTATACATTTTTCAGGGTCGATACCACACGCTAAATAGAGAGCCATTAACTCGTAAGTTGCTTTTTTTAAGCTTTGCGGGTCTTGCTTTACCGTTAAACAATGAAGGTCCGCAATAGAGTAAATACAATTATACTCGTCTTGAAGTTTTACAAAGTTGTTAATTGCGCCAACGTAATTTCCAATAGTTGGAGTTCCGCTTGGTTGTACGGCGCTAAAAAGTGTTTTTTTATCTTCCATAATACCCTTTTTACTTGAATTTTGTAATTTTAATGTAATTAAATTACATTATATCACTTTTATTTCTAAAAATCAATTAAATACACTGTTTTATAATTTGAATTACGTCTTGCAATGGTATGCTTTTACGTTTAGCAAAGAACTTTGCGTTATTATTTGATGAAATAACGCTAGGAATTTCCATTGCTGTTTCACTATAAAGTAAACGCTCTGCCTTTAAAACGTCTATTTCATTTTTACCGGTTACAGCCTTTAAAACTCTACGAGTAAACTTATAAGGCGAAACTAATGCCGGCATTAAAAATAAATTTTCATCATCACAATCGCTTAAATATGAAACGAGAGGAATGAAACTTTCAGCACTAACAACGTCTAAAGGATAGTCATACTCGTCAAAAAAGTCACCTATAACCTCGTCAATTTCACTCTCGCTAAAACTATAAAAATAACAACCCTTTATAGCGTCTTTAATAGGTTTAGTAGTAGCAATAGTTATAACCGAAATAGGTAGCCCAATTTTTTTAGCTATAAACGCAGACAATAATAACGTACTATCACTTTGAGTTAGAGCAACGTTAAATTTATTTCCAAGGTTTAATTGCTCACTTTCAATAAGGTCGCAATACGCACTAAACAATACGGCTATAAATGAAGAAACCTCGCCTAAAAGGTCGCTTTTATCAAAAATATAGTCGCCATACTCTGCATTAGAACCGTCAAAAAGTTCAATGAGGTTAAGCCCGTCATCTACCGAAACTACCGATGCGGGATATTGCGCGTTTTCCAAGTTCTTAAAAGCCTGCTGGCTAAGTTTACGGTTAGACACAGCCTCGTAAACCAAAGTAATTCTTTCGCAAAAATCACTTTCGCAAAGTTTTGAAATAAACGCTTCAGTAAAATATGGAAAATCGGCAGGTAGAAACGACCCGCCGATGTTAATAGATTGTTTAAATAATTTTATATATTTGCTCATTTTAGTCAATATATTTAGCAATGTATTCAGGCAAATCTTCACGCGTTGAGCTAACTGAAACAACAAATTTCAAGTTAGGATATTCTTTTTGTAACGCTTCAAAAGATTTAAAGAGGTCTTCAGCACCGTCTAAAGTGTTGCCAATAATTCTCTTAAATCCGTCAATAAACACGTATTCGATATCGCTATTGCCAGCAAGTAAGCCGTTAACGAAGCCGTTAAAAGCAACAGCGCCATCAATATTATAATCTTCTGTATAAACACATCTTACGTTAAAATCTATACTTACAGTGGAAATGCGCTTGTCAGTAATAAATACAACGTTACCTTTTGCATTGCTACCAGCCCTGTCTACTTGGTCAAGTATAATTTTTGTTTTGCCAAAACCTTTTGGACCGTAAATAATGTTAATCATAGAAAGTTCCTCCAAATATATTATTTGTACTATTATTATATAACATATATTAGCAATTTTCAATAGGTATTTTAAAATTTTTTTAATTATTTTTACAAAACAAAAAACCACCTGCACGGTGGTTTTTATTTTATTCTTCGTTAGCAAGTTTAGCTTCCCTATCTTTAATTGCAAGCATTTCTACCATTTCATCAATATCGCCGTTTAAGAAATTTTCAAGCGAATATAGCGTAAAGCCAATGCGGTGGTCCGTAATTCTACCTTGAGGAAAGTTGTAAGTTCTAATTCTTTCAGACCTATCCCCCGTACCAATTTGACTCTTTCTATTTTCATCATACTCTTTTTGATATTGAGTATTATAATAGTCGTAAAGCCTACTTTTTAATACTTTTAATGCTTTTTCTCTATTCTTAATTTGAGAGCGTTCATCTTGACAAGTTACAACAATACCCGTTGGCAAATGCGTCATACGAATACAACTTTCCGTCTTGTTAACGTGTTGACCGCCCGCACCACTACTTCTAAACGTGTCTATTTTTAAATCTTTTTCATCAATTTTAACCTCAACGTCCTCCGCTTCAGGCAAAACCGCCACCGTTGCCGTTGAGGTTTGTATTCTGCCTTGAGATTCCGTTTCAGGAACGCGTTGAACTCTATGAACGCCACTTTCATATTTAAGTTTAGCGTACGCGCCTTTACCAATAACGGAGAAAGTTACTTCTTTTACACCGCCAAGCTCAGTAAAGTTAGAGTCGATTTCTTCACTTTTAAACCTATGTTTATCAGCATAGTTAACGTACATACGATAAAGTTCATAGGCAAAAAGCGCAGCTTCTTCACCGCCCGCACCTGCACGAATTTCAATAATAACGTTTTTATCATCGTTCTCGTCTTTAGGAATAAGCAGAATTTTTAACTCTCCGTTAATTTTTTCTTCTTGTTCCTTAAGCGATAAAATTTCCTCGTTTAAAAACTCTTTCATTTCGGGGTCGGTTTCAACAGCAAGTGAGTTTTGTGCATCTTGCTTTTCCGTTAAAACCCTTTTTAATTCTTTATACTTTTCAACAACGTCTTCCATACCCGAAAGTTCTTTAGTGTATTTTTTCCACTCGTCCATATTACGAATAACTTCAGGGTCTGCAATTAATTCATTGAGTTTATCGTATCTTTCTAAAATCGCTTCAAGTTTACTGTTCATTTTTTTACTACCTTTACTATTCTTTCAACGCCGTTTATATCACTGAAAATTTGCGCTTCTAAATAATTATTAGACGCATCAAACATATTCTTAACGTCTTGAGCCTGACCTATACCACACTCCATATAAAGCGCGCCTCCGTCAAGCAAATACTTACAAGCATTATCGCATAAAATATTATAAAAATCAAGTCCGCTTTCGCCACCGTCAAGTGCCAAAACAGGCTCTTTCTTTACTTCTTGTTGTAATGAAGAGAGGTCGCTAGTTTTTATATAAGGCGGATTAGATACAATTATATTGTATCTATCAGTAACGTTTTCAAACATATTAGAGAGAATAAACGTTACACTCGCATTATTTTGAACGGCGCTAGTTTTTGCTAAATTTATAGCATCTTCACTAACGTCAACGGCTGTTACGTTAAAGCCTTTTAATTTATTAAGTGCTATTGCTATCGCGCCACTACCGGTGCACATATCTAAAACGGTGTTATTTGCATCATTTTCTTTAACTATTAAAGCGCAAAGTTCTTCAGTTTCCGGCCTTGGAATTAAAACGCTTTTATCAACGTTAATTTTAAAACCGTAAAAATCAGCATCTTTAAAAATATATGCAAGCGGAGTGCCCTTAGCCCTTTCCAAAGCATATTCTATGGCAGTTTTACACTCTTCTTCACTAACAAGCCTAGACTTATCGTTAAGTTGGCTTCGCTTTATATTAAGCGCACGGCAAACTATCCACTCACCGTCAACCAACTCGTCAATTTTTGCACTTTTTAAGATAGAAGTAACTTTTGCTAAAAGTGTAGAAGCCGAACCAAAAACGTTAAATTTGACAGGCGCAATTTCTTGATTTTCATCCATTTTAAGCACTTTATTAAATGCGGTTATTGCAACTTCAATCATATCATCGCTAGGCTCGCGCGTGGTAATACGTTGAAGTAATAACCCCGGTGCTTTAAAAATTATAACGAATTTACTTTTTGTTTTTGCTAAAAGTTTTAAAATTTCATAAGAAATCCCACTAACGAAAGGCAAAAGCAAGAGTTTAACTAGAAATCTTAAAAGTTTACCCGTCAACCCTGTAAACGTTACTCCTAGTTGTTGTAAAAACACGTTAGCTATTGAAAACACCAATATGCTTATAATCATAACTAAAAACGTGAAAGTTGTTCCGCATCTATCGTGCACTCGTGAGCAAGTTTTTACATTTTCCACAGTCAACTCTTTGCCGCTTTCATAGCAAGAAATAGTTTTATGTTCTGCTCCGTGATACATATACGTACGCCTTACGTCTTTTATTAAAGAGGTTAGCAGTATATATAGCACAAAAATAACTATTCTTATTAGCCCCTCTACTAAAAAATAGCCTAAACTAACGTTAGATTCAAACGGTAAAAGGTCGGCAATAAATTGCGGCAAGAAAAAGAACAGGAAAAGCGAGAGCACTAACCCTAAAGCAACCGCTATAAATACGGCAAAATCGGTAGCGCTAATACCAGTTTTTTTCTCCACGAATTTATCAAATTTTGAAGTTTCTTCTTCGCCAAAAACAGAAGCGGAACGAGTAAGCGTTTTAGTTCCTAAAACGAGAGAGCTAAAAAACGCAACTACGCCACGAACGATAGGAAGTTTTAAAAACTTATTTTTAGAAGTTTTTTGGCTTATTCTATTTGTCTCTAATAGAATTTGCCCATTTTCCGCTCGCACTGCCGTAGCCATAGCAGTTCTTCCACGCATCATTACGCCTTCAATAACTGCCTGACCGCCAATTGACGTTGTTTTTTGTTTACAGTTTTTCATAAACACTATTTACCTTTTTAATGGCCTGTATCATTTAACATAGCCATTTAATAAAATAGCGCCAAGACAAAATCTTGACGCCGTAAACATACCTAAAACGGTATTGTTTTAGATAAATTAAATACCGTATCTCTTCTTAAATTTATCAACACGACCACCAGCATCTACAAGTTTTTGCTTGCCTGTAAAGAATGGGTGGCATTTAGAACAAATATCAATCTTAATTAAATCTACGTTTTTTGTTGTACCAGTACGGAATGATGCGCCACAAGCACATTGCACGTCAACAATTTTATAATTTGGATGAATATTATCTTTCATAATTAGCACCTCTTAAAATTTATTACTTTGACATTATATATTAAATTTTTGTTTAAGTCAACATTTTACACAGCCTAATAAGCAAAATTTTTGTTTTTATTTAAAAAAACGCATCATTTCACTTCTTTAACTAAACCGTTAGCGTTGCACTAATTTTGTCGAGTTTAAATTTAATGGTTTTTTTAGTTGCAAAAAAAAATTAAGTGGTATATAATCTAGGCAAAGGTAAATTATGGTAAATTGGCAAGTAACAAATAAAAATGAAATAACAAAAGTTAATTCAACAATAAATTTAGAAAGCGTTAATGACGTAAAAGTTAAAATTACCAAGTGTTACGTTTCTCGTAAAGACGTGCTTGATTTTATTGGCAAAACCAAGCGCAAAGCTCCGTTTACTCCATCTAACATTGCAGTTGGTCAAATAACGGAAACGTTACAAGAGTCTAATTACTTTGTAAAAGGAACTAAAGTATATCTTGCGCCTATGAACGCTGTTGACTTACCTGAAGACAGTAATGAAAAGGGTCTTACCGCATTTGACGATGGTTTCTTAAAAGAATTCCAAGTAATAAGCAAAAATAATATTCACATTTTGCCAAGCAACGTTAGTGAGAGTGACGCGCTCTACATCTATCACGTTTCACTTGCCATTTCGGTTATTGACTCGTTAAACGTTAAACAAGGCGATTACGTTGCAATTATTGGTGGAACTACCCTTGCAAACGTTATAGCACAGCTAGTAATGTATTACAAAGCAGTTCCAATTGTTATTGACAGTAACGTTGAAAATTTAGACTTGGCGTATAAAACTGACATTTATTATACGTTAAAGGCAAATAAAGAACTTGAAAAGAACGTTTTATCTATAACTGGCGGAAGAAAGTGCCCTAAGGTTATTTACGTTACAGATAGCGATATTGACACCAATACAATAGACTCAGTTTCCGCACTTAAAGCAACCGTTACTGTTACAGGTTTTACTGATTGCAAACAAAAACTTTCTTTAACATCATTTTTTGATAAGCAACTTCAGTTAAACTTTATTAAAAGCGGTTATAGCAATATTGGCGCTGCAATAAACTTGCTTGTACAAAAAGCCGTTAACTTAAGTTATTATAAATTGCCAGACTATAAGTTTGAATATATTCCAAAGCATTTTGAAAACTCCGCTAAAAAATTGGAAAACGGGGAAAACTGCGAGTTTACCGTAAACTTATTATAAAATAATAAAAATAAAATCCTTTGCTTAATTGCAAAGGATTTTTTTATTAAACTTCAAACGTTATTGAGTGATAATAAGTTTTTTGCTCGCTTGGTTCTACCGTTAAAATACCTTTTTTAGTTTGTAAATTTCCGTCAGTATCAAAAACGTCTGGAAGACCGTTCCAAGGCTCAATAGCAATAAACGGAGCGCATTTTTCAGTCCATAAAACAAGATGTTTAAAATCATTGTAATACAAAGAAAGCACTTTTAGACCGTTTTTAAGTAAATTTACACGTTTAGAATTAACGTCTTCAAGCAATATTGAACCCGTGGCGTAAACACCACCGTCACGCTCAATTTCATCATCACTAAAGAGAGAATTAGAAAGTTTTAACACTCCGTTTTCAAGCGGTAATTTATATTTAATATTTGAAAGCATATTGCTTTTTAATCCGGTAGATAAAATGTAATTTTTGTCGCTTTCAAACTCAATAGAATAATCTTCAAAATTGCCTTCAAGAGCGAATGCTTCATGACATCCAACGCTAAAATACGCTATATTTTTACCGTTATTTTCAACCATAAAATAAACTTTTAACCTGTTGCCGTCTAACTTAAAAAATACTCTAAAATCAACATTAAAAGGATAGATTTTTCTAATTTCTTCACTACTTTTTAAAAGTAGTGAAAGTGAAGATTTTTCCTCGCTAACAACTTCAAACTCACACCTTTTAGCATATCCGTGAATAGGCACGTTTTCTATCAACTTTTCTCCAATTTTATACTGTGAGTTTACAAGCCTACCACAAAACGGAAAAAGTATTGGTGCATGCCCGCTCCACACGCCTTCTTGACCTTGCCAAATATGCTCTTTATTGCCACTTTTTACGCTTACAATTTCCGCGCCGAAAGTAGATATAGAAACTTCTAAAAATTCGTTACTTATGCTAATTATTTTTGACATAATAAACTCCTTAACGTGTTGCTGTATTAATTGTATAACTAAACTAAAATTTTGTCAATGCCTGCGCATATTAAAAGTTTAAATAAATATTTTTGTTTTTTACTATAATTTACTTTGTAAATTTTTTTTATTTATGATATACTATAAAAACTGAATTGCAATTTTGCATTCATTTGGAGGTCCTTTTATGGATATGAAACTTATTGAAAAGAAATGGCAGGCTAAATGGGAAAAAGATAAGTCACATTCTTTTGACAAAAAGAATATGGCTAAAAAATACTATACTCTTGAAATGTTCTCTTATCCGTCTGCAGCTAAACTTCACGTTGGCCACTGGTATAACTACGGCCCTACAGACAGTTTTGCAAGATACAAAAAAATGAAAGGTTATGAGGTTTTTCAACCTATGGGATTTGACGCTTTTGGTCTCCCTGCTGAAAACTTCGCTATTAAGACGGGCATTCACCCACTTGACTCTACCGTTTCTAATATGGAAACTATGGAGAATACTTTGCGTGAAATGGGAGCAATGTTCGACTGGTCTCACGAAATTAAAACTTGTATGCCAGATTATTATAAATGGACGCAATGGATATTCGTTCAACTCTATAATCACGGCCTTGCATATAGAAAAGAGGCTCCGGTTAACTGGTGCCCAAGTTGCCAAACCGTACTTGCTAACGAGCAAGTTATTCAAGGCACTTGCGAAAGATGCCACAATTTAGTTGTTCAAAAAGACTTAACTCAATGGTTCTTTAAAATTACAGACTATGCTGAAGAACTTTTACAAGGGCTTGACAATTTAGATTGGCCTTCAAAAACAAAGGCAATGCAAAAGAATTGGATTGGCAAATCACTTGGTGGTGAAATTTTATTCAAGTGTGAAAACGGCGAAGATGAGTTTAGAGTGTTCACTACCCGTGCAGACACTGTTTTTGGCGTTTCATACGTAGTTTTAGCACCTGAACACCCACTCGTTAAAAAACTTATGACTAAAAAACAATCTGCCGAAGTTTTAAAGTATATTGACAATACTTTGAAAGCAAAGGAAATTGAAAGACTTTCTCTTGATAGAGAAAAGACTGGCGTATTTACCGGGGCATACTGTATCAACCCTGTAAACGGCAAAAAAGTTCCTATTTGGATTTCTGACTACGTTTTATATTCTTACGGCACAGGTTGTGTAATGGGCGTTCCTGCACACGATGAAAGAGACTTTGTTTTTGCTAATAAATACGGCTTAGAAATTACTAGAGTAGTTAAAGGCGTAAACGGTGCTAACGATGATTTACCGTTTGTTGAAGAAGGTATTATTGTAAACAGCGTTGACTATGACGGTTTAACGTGTGAAGAAGCTCGCAAAAAGATTTTAACTGACCTTGCTAAACAAAACTCAGGTTCGTTCAAGGTAAATTATAGGCTTCGCGACTGGCTCGTTTCTCGCCAAAGATATTGGGGAGCACCAATTCCTATTATTTACTGCCCTTCTTGCGGCACTGTTCCAGTTCCTGAAAAAGACTTACCTGTTAAACTTCCTTACAACGTTGAATTTAAGCCTGATGGAAAATCTCCACTTGCTAAATGTGAAGAATTTATTAACTGCAAGTGCCCTAAGTGTGGCGCTGATGCTAAACGTGACCCTGACACGCTTGATACGTTCGTTTGCTCAAGCTGGTATTTCTTAAGATATCCTGATGCACACAACTCTAAACAAGCGTTTGATAGTGAACTTATTAACCAAATGTTACCTGTTGATAAGTACGTTGGCGGTGCCGAACACGCTTGTATGCACCTTTTATACGCAAGGTTCTTTACTAAAGCATTAAGAGATATGGGTTACCTTAACTTTGACGAGCCGTTCAAATCACTCGTTCACCAAGGCGTTATTTTAGGCCCAGACGGAAACCGTATGAGTAAATCTCGCGGTAACGTTATTTCTCCTGACGATTACGTTAAACAATACGGCTCAGACATATTTAGAATGTATTTAATGTTCGGTTTCTCATATACTGAGGGCGGACCTTGGAACGATGGCGGTATTAAGAGTATATCCAAGTTTATTGATAGAGTAGAAAAAATTGTAACTTCCGTTAACGATTATAAAAACAATAAAGTTACAACTTTTGAAACAGATGAAAAAGAACTAAACTACGCAAGGCATTATGCAATTAAAAATATTGATAGAGATATGGAAAACTTCTCATTCAACACTGCAATTGCACGCCTTATGGAATACGTTACGGCTCTTTATAAATACGATGCTAAGGAACAAAGCGTTAAAAACATAGCATTATTAAAAGAGTGCACTGAAACTTTACTTCTTTTAATAGCACCGTTTGCACCACACTTTGCTGAGGAACTTTGGTCAATTTGCGGAAATAAAAAATCTATTTTTAACAGCGAATACCCAACGTTTGAAGAAAGCGCACTTGTTAAAGATGAGATTGAACTTGCAGTTCAAATTAACAGTAAAGTTAAAGCAAAAATTATGGTTAGCTCAACTGCAACTGATAAGGAAATTGAAGAAATTGCCCTTAAAAATGACGTTATAGCTTCAATAATTGACAATAAACCTGTTAAAAAAGTAATCGTTATTAAATCTAGATTAGTAAATATTATAGTTTAATAAACAAAAAAACACTTTGCCGCCTGGCAAAGTGTTTTTTCTTTTTATCGTGTTTAAATTGCTTCCAAATTATTTCTTAAAGCGTTTAATATTGTAAGCACACTTATAGCAATAACAGGAAGTATTCCAACTGTCAAATCACTAATAATGCTCAAACCGCAAAGCACTGACATTGCAATTTTTACAATTAATGTCAATACGGCATTTTGCCTAATTATTGCATTGCACCTTTTACAAAGTTTAACTATAAATGGAATTTTTTTAAGATTTCCGTCTTTAACAGCTACGTCAAAAACGCCAACGTCTTCTTTTAAACAAAGCGATACGCTAGCATCGGTTTTTAAATTTCCAACAGCCAACACCCTTCCATTCAAGGCTTTAATTTCGTCATTTTTTTCACTATCACTAAGATTTGAAACGGATTGAGTTATTGAAAGCTCTTTTCTTAATTTTGCATTACTTTCTTTAGTGTTAGAAGAAAGTAAAACACTTTCACTTATTCCTGCATCATAAAGTTCTAAAACACTGCCAAGCGCATTTTCTTTTAAATTATTAGTTTCATCAACAAATACGCCTTGACCTAAAAATGCAACTTTTTTAACGCTTCCAAGCTTCTCATAAACATTTTCATCGCTTATTTTAACTGCATTTTTTTCAGTTTGTTTAAAAAGTAAAGAATAGCAGAGGGGAACGTAAACAAACGCTGGAGAAATAGAGAAAATTAATAAAATAGAAGTTGCTCTTTTTGCACAGTCTAATAAGTTAGTGGCATAATCACCTAAGAAAATAGGAACTATAAAGACTACAAACAAGCATATAACAAAAACTATAGCAAGAACAATACCGCTAATTTTATTAATTTTTGCATTTGCCTTTACGTTAAAATCAAATTCTAAGCCTTGCTTTTCCGCTACGTCAATTTGATAAATATTATACAAAGTATAAACAATTAAATAAGATAGCATTGTAACTGCACTAGATAAAGGCAAACCTACAATTAAAGCTGAAAGCACTGCTATTAGTAGCGCAATATTTGAAAAGTTAAATTGCTTTTTAACCATAGCAAGCACGGTATCTATAATAAATTCATAACTTGCTAAGGAAAATGCAATAACGTATAAGTAAGGTGCGGCTTCTTGAGTTTTTCTAATAGAACCTAGAATTAAGCCAACTATTATGCACGCTATTGAAAGACCTACCTCAATAAATTTATACTTTAATTCTTTGCGTTTAAGTTGCTTTTCATCTACTTCTTCATAGTCTTGAGCTTCTTCGCTTTCTTCAATTTCTTCAGCAGTTGGAGCGTAAATAATATCTTCGCTAACCTCCACAGCCTCGTCTTCGTCAAAATAAGGTTCGCTTTCGATTTTAAAATTATCACTCAATAGGTTCATTATTGAAACCATAACGTCATAGTCGCTAGCCCACATATCTAAAACGTAAGTTAACATACTATTTTGCACGTCAACCTTAACGTCTACAACGCCGTTTATTTGTAAAATTGAGTCTTGTATTTCGGCTACCAGCCCTTCTTCAAACGCGTCTAATATTTTAATTTTTTTAATTTGTTCATTCATAATTTTTGCCAACTTTAATTTATTAATCTTATTATATTATTTTATGTGCTATTTGTCAATTTGTTTAGTAAAAAACAACTTTTTATATATATTTTTTAAAAATATCAATAATATATTAACAAAAGTTGTCAAAAATTATTGAAAAAAATGCAATATCGTGTTACAATTGCTATTACGGTAATAAAAACTGTAAACAAATAGGAAGAAAAATGAAAGAAAAAAAAGAAACATTAAAAAAGGATAGCAAAAACTTAAAAGAAACTAAAGCTACAGTTTTAGGCTCACCTGTTGAGAATGCCGAAAACAAAGAAGTTTTAAACGTTTCTGATACCAATAAACAATCTGCAAAAAAGAAATTAAAAATTAAGCCTAAACGCCTTCGCACGCCTCAAAACAAGGCTGTAAGAATTAACGCTTCTATAAAAGACGGTTTAACTGACAAGCAAGCCGAGCAAAGATACGTTGACGGGCTTTCAAATTTAGTTAATGAAAAATATAGCAAGTCTATATTTTCAATAATATTTAGTAATACTTTTACGTTTTTTAATTTGCTTTGCGTTTTAGTTCTTATTGCTTATTTAACGGTTAAGCCAGGCATTGGTAACTACACTTTTATTTTACCATTTACCATTAACCTTGTAATTGCTATTATACAAGAAATTCGCGCAAAAGTTTCCGTTGAAAAACTTGCAATATTACAAGCCCCAAACACTAGCGTAGTGCGTAACGGCAAGGAGCAGGAAATTCCTTCTAGTGAAGTTGTTTTAGACGATATCTTTAAAATTGTTACTGGCAATCAAATTCCAGTAGACGCTACCGTAATTGATGGCTTTGTTGAAGTTAACGAATCTCTTTTAACAGGCGAATCTATTGCGGTTAAAAAGCAAGCAGGCTCAACTATTATGGCAGGAAGCTACGTTACTAGCGGTTCTTGTTACGCTAGAGCTGATAAAGTTGGTGGCGAGTGCTACGTTCAAAAACTTACGTCTAAAGCTAAAAAATTTAAAAAACCGCACAGCGAACTTATGAACACGCTTAACTGGATTATTAAAATAGTTGGTATTTTAATAATTCCTATTGCTATAGGTATTGGCTTAGTAAACTATAAAAACGTTCTTATTGAAAATGAAGAACTTGCTTTAATAGGCGAAAAATTATTAGACGTTCCTCTTACGGTAGTTACAAGAACTTGTTCAGTAATTTTAGGTATGATACCTGCAGGTCTTATGCTTTTAACTACTATCGCCCTTTCTCTTGGCGTAATAAGGTTATTTAAAAGCAATACATTAGTTCAAGATATGTATTCGCTTGAAATGCTTGCAAGAGTTGACGTATTGTGCTTAGATAAAACCGGAACGATAACTGACGGCAAAATGAAAATTGAAGAAGAAATTTTGCTTGCAGAGCGCCATAAATATCCACTTAACGATATTATTGGCAATATGGAAAATATTTTAGACGACCATAACCAAACCGCAACCGCATTAAGGGCGCACTACTTACCAACAAATGATTTTACAGCAATAAAAACGCTTCCTTTCTCTTCTCAAAGAAAGTTTAGCGCAGTTACCTTCTTAAACGTTGGTACGTACGCTATAGGCGCGCCTGAATTTATTCTTTCAGAAATACCGCAAGACATTAAGCTTATAATTGACCGCTACACTATTGCGGGGTGCAGAGTATTACTTCTTGCTCACTCTACGGCAAGCATTACTTCTAAAGAAAAATTGCCATCTACAATGAAGCCTATTGCTTTAATTGTTTTAACTGACAATATTAGACCTGAGGCCATTGAAACTATTAAATGGTTTAAGGAAAATGACGTGCAAGTAAAAGTAATTTCAGGTGATAATCCAATAACCGTTTCTGAAATAGCAAAACGTGCTGGTATTGAAAACGCTTCAAACTGGATTAGTTTAGAAGGTCTTTCTAATAAAGAGATTGCATCGGTTGCAAATAAATACACGGTGTTTGGCAGAGTTACCCCTGACCAAAAAGCAGTTTTAATTAAAGCTTTAAAAAGAGTTGGACATACGGTTGCAATGACTGGTGACGGCGTTAACGATATTTTAGCAATGAGAGAATCCGATTGTTCCGTTACAGTTGCTTCTGGCTCAGACTCGGTTAAGAATATTGCTCATATAGTTTTAGCTGACAATAACTTTAATTCTATGCCAAAAGTTGTGCAAGAAGGCAGACGTGTTATAAACAATATTAAAACTTCTTCTTCATTATTCTTAATGAAAACGTTGTTTATAACCTTACTTGCACTTATTTCAGTAGTGCTTGACAATCCTTTCCCATTCAACTCAGTTATGCTTACAATGCTTGAAATATTCGTTATTGGCTTTGCATCACTCTTACTTTCGCTTCAACCAAACGAAAAACGAGTGGAAGGAGACTTCTTAGCCTCTATATTTAGCAGTGCAATACCAGGAGCAATAATTATGCTTCTTAACGTATTTGTAATAAGGTTCTTTAACGAGTTTGGCATATTTACGTCTAGTTTAACTTCAACTACTATGCAAGTTGTTGCGTTCACAATTGGCGGTGCAATTTTCCTATATAAAATATGTAAACCGTATAACGCTTTAAGAACAATTTTAATAATGGTAGTTGCTTTTGCAGTAGTATTCTGGATGCTTGCTTTACTAGACACCACTAACCTTATAGGCTTTAACTACTTTGAACTTGAAAACGTGTTTACTAAAGAACATTGGGAAAACGGCTTATTAATGGTAACAATAACGTTGGCAGACTCTTACATTTTAGATATGTTATTCAAACTTAACAAAAAAACATTTTCAGGTTTAACAAAAAAATGACAAATTAAAAACTGTGCTTTAACTAGCACAGTTTTTTTAAAACGTTAAACCAAATAAACCTAATATATAGTATATTAGACCCGTTGCTACACTACCTATAACGCCAAAAACAATTATTGGACCTGCCACAACGAACATTTTGGCAGCTAAGCCGTAAATATAGCCCTCGCTTTTAAATTCCATGGCGGGCGAAACAACGGAGTTTGCAAACCCTGTTATTGGCACTATAGAGCCACCGCCAGCATACTTACCTATTCTATCGTAAACACCAAGCCCAGTAAGAAACGCGCCTAAAAATATCATAACAATAGAAGTTGCTCCAGCCAAAACGTCTCCATATAAATCAAACCAAAACATTAACATATAACGAACGAATTGACCTATAAAGCAAATTAAGCCTCCTACCCAAAAAGCGTGGAATAACGTTTTTGCCTCGTTTGTCTTTGGAGCAATAGATGCAACTAAATTTAAGTATTCCGTATTTGTGTTTTGCTTATTTTTGCCTGTCATTACTACCTACCTTTACTAAAACTTCTTTAGAAATAATAGACTTTTCTTCTTCGCTATAAAAATTTTTATGATTTTTCATAACATTATTATTTTCAAAAATAAAAAAATAATACGCAATAGAATTTTTTTGCAAAGTTTTAAAATTTCCCCTTACAATTTATTTTTACCTTTTGTATAGAATATGTTACGTCTCTAACCTTCTCAAAGGTATAAAAAATGCAAGCTGTTTAGCTTGCATTTTACTATTAATAATCACAAAGTCCTAAAATATAGTCAGATTTTACATCTAAAACTTTACACAATTTAGCAAGAGTATCTAAAGCTGGAAAAATATTTTCTTTCATATATTTAGATACCGTTTGAGCCGAAACCCCTATTTGCAATGCTATTTCCTTTTGCGATAAGCAAGATTGCCTAATACATTCACGTAGCCTAATTTGAATTTTACCCAATTCCATATATAGTTACCTCCAAACATATTCTACGTACAATATCGCACATTATGCGATAAAATGCTTGACAATCGTATATTATGCGATTTATAATTTATTTAATAAAGTAAAAGGAGGTTATTATGTATACTTTATCTAAAAAAATTATTGTTTCTATATTACTTATTATCACAACGTTGTTTACTTTAGTTGCATGCACAACTTCAACTGGAATGCGCCCAGAATTCAAAGAAGCAATGGATAGTTATGAAGAGTTTTATGATGAATATTGCGAATTCATGATTGAATATAAAGAGGCTGGCAACCCTTATGATATGTTAGACGATTATTTAGACATCTTAAATAGAGCAAATGAAATCTCTGCCAAATTTAACAAAATAGGCAATGAAGAAATGAATGACGTTGAAGCAGCATATTATGCCAAAGTTACATCTCGTGTTGCTAAAAAAGTGCTAGACGCAACAAGATAAAAAAAACGCAAGGTTTTGTCTTGCGTTTTTGTTTATTTATTTTTCATTTTTATAATAAGTTGTGCCGTAAAGCGACTTCATATCAACGTCAAACTTTTTAAGTTTTTCATATTGCTTAACGTCAATACTTTCATCAAAATCTTCAATATTCTTTCTTTGCCCGCGTGAAAGCCTTGTTGGAACTTCAATGGTAACAGTAACGTACATATCGCCAACAACACGTTTTGTTTTAATGCCTTTACCACGCAAAATAAACGTTTTGCCGCTTTGAGTTCCTTCTGGAATTGTAAAATCAATAGTTTCTTCAAGCGTAGGTATTTTAACTTTTGCACCTAATACTGCCGTTTTATAAGAAATAGGAAGCTCAATATAAAGGTCGTAATTTTTGCGCTTAAAAATTTTATGTGGTAAAACTTTAAACACAACAATTAAATCGCCAGCCTCTCCGCCAAGAGTTGAAGCATCGCCGTAAGCGCGCTTTTTCATATACGAATTCGTATCTGCTCCAGCAGGTATTTCTAACGTTACGGTAGTAGACTTTTTGTTGTATCCCCTACCTTGACAAGCATCACACTTTTCAATAATCTTTTTGCCTGTACCGCTACACTCTGGGCACGCTTTAACGCTAATAGAACGGAAAATTCCACCGCCCGACATATATTGAACTTGACCGCTACCTTTACAGTTTTGACAAGTTGAGTATTGAGTGCCGTTTTTTGCACCTGTGCTCTTACACTTTTCACAAGGCTCTTTGCGTGTGTAAGTTATATCACGCGTACAGCCTTTAGCAGCGTCTAAAAATGAAAGTTCAACTTCTAGCGTTACGTCTTGCCCTTTTTTGTTTTGCTCGCTATATGTAGCTCCACCGCCCGTAAACTGGCTGAATATGTCGCCAAAAATATCACCAAAGCCGCCAAAGCCACCGTCTCCACCAAAATTAAAGCCACCCATATTTGGATGTTCTTGCTCGTAGTCGTATTGTCTGCGTTTTTGTGGGTCAGATAAGACCTCGTTAGCTTCATTAACTTCTTTAAATTTGGCAGCACAATTAGCATCGCCCGGATGCAAATCTGGGTGATATTGCTTTACTAGTTTTCTATATGCACTTTTAATTTCATCTTGCGTGGCGTCTTTTTTAACGCCTAAAATATCGTAGTAATTTGCCATATTTATAACCTTTTAATAAAGTTAAGTAAGTGAAGGGCAAAACAGCCCTTCACTTTTTATTTTTTTATTGGTGGAATTCAGTGTCGCCGTCAGTAGAGTCATTACTTTCTGGGTTAGGAGCGCCGCCTGCTTGTTGATATAATTTAGCAAAAATTGCTTGAGCATCATTTGAAAGTTTTTCAGTTGCTGCTTTAATACGAGCATCATCGTTAGATTCAAGTTCAACTTTTGCTTCTTTAATAAGGTCTTCAAGTTTAGCCTTATCTTCTTCAGGAAGTTTGTCGCCATTTTCTTTAAGCGCTTTTTCCATTTGGAAAATCATACCATCTAAAGCGTTTCTATTGTCAACTGCTTCTTTTCTCTTCTTGTCTTCTTCAGCATATTGTTCAGCTTCTTTAACAGCCTTATTAATTTCTTCTTCAGAAAGGTTTGTTGAAGAAGTAATAGTAATATCTGCAGATTTTTGAGTGCCAAGGTCTTTTGCAGTAACGTGAACTATACCGTTTGCGTCAATATCAAAAGTAACTTCAATTTGTGGAATTCCGCGTGGAGCAGGAGCAATACCAGTTAAGTTAAATTGTCCAAGAGTTTTATTATCTTTAGCAAATTTTCTTTCGCCTTGTAAAACGTGAATTGTAACTTCTGGTTGATTGTCAACTGCAGTTGAGAATACTTGTGATTTTTTAGCAGGAATAGTAGTATTTCTTTCAATAAGTGGAGTGCAAACACCGCCTAAAGTTTCAATACCAAGCGTTAATGGAGTTACGTCTAAAAGTAATACGTCTTTAACTTCACCGCTTAATACACCGCCTTGAATAGCCGCACCAATAGCAACGCACTCATCTGGGTTAATGCCCTTAAATGGTTCTTTGCCTGTAACTTGTTTAACTCTTTCAACAACGGCTGGAATTCTAGTTGAACCGCCAACTAAAATTACTTTTGCAATATCGCCGTAAGAAAGGCCTGCGTCTGCCATTGCTTTTGTAAGAGGTTCAATAGTCTTTTCAACTAAATCGCTTGTTAAAGCATCAAATTTTTGTCTTGTAAGAGTTACGTCAAGGTGTTTAGGGCCGTTAGCATCAGCTGTAATGAACGGCAAGTTAACGTTTGTGTTAGACATACTTGAAAGTTCAATTTTTGCCTTTTCAGCAGCTTCTTTTAAACGTTGCATTGCCATTTTATCTTTAGATAAGTCAATGCCTTCTTTAGCCTTAAAGTCGTCAACTAAGTAGTCCATAATCTTTTTATCAAAGTCGTCACCGCCTAAGAAGCAGTTACCATTAGTTGCCAAAACTTCAAATACACCGTCACCAATATCTAAAATGGAAACGTCAAACGTGCCACCACCAAGGTCGTAAATAATAACTTTGTGTGAAGTAGTATCTTTATCAAGACCATAAGCAAGAGCCGCTGCAGTTGGTTCGTTTATAACACGAAGAACGTTTAAACCTGCAATTTTACCAGCATCTTTAGTTGCTTGACGTTGAGCATCGTTGAAGTATGCAGGGCAAGTAATAACTGCATCTTTAACAGTTTCACCAAGATAAGCTTCAGCATCTTTTTTAAGTTTTGCTAAAATCATTGCTGAAATTTCTTGTGGTGAATACTTTTTATCATCAATAGCGAGTTTATAGTCGCTACCCATATGCCTTTTAATAGATATAACGGTTCTATCACTATTAGCAACCGCTTGTCTTTTAGCTACTTGACCAACAAGTCTTTCACCGTCTTTTTGAAAACCTACTACAGATGGAGTAGTTCTAGCGCCTTCAGCGTTAGTAATAACAACAGGTTCACCACCCTCCATAACTGCAACACAAGAGTTTGTTGTACCTAAATCTATACCAATAATTTTACTCATAATTATATCTCCTTTAATTTTTATATATTAATATGCACGTTATCCTATAACTACAACTTGAGCATATCTAATTACCTTTTCACCGCACTTATAGCCCTTTTTAAATACTTGCTTTACAGTGCCTTCAACTTCCCCTTCACCCTTAGGAACTTGCATAATTGCCTCTTGAGTGTTAGGGTCAAAAACTTCGCCAACGGGGTTAATTTCAACAAAACCTTCCGCTTCTAAAGCCTCTTTAAATTGGCGCGCTAACATTTTTAAACCTTCCTTAGTTTTTTCATCTAAATTCATTAAAAGTGCGCTTTCTAAATTGTCGCCAATAATTAAAAGTTTTGTGGCTAAATCAAATTTCCCTTCTTTATATGCGTTTATGCGTGTTTCTTGATTTCTTTTTCTAAAATTGTCAAAATCTGCAGCAGTTCTAACCCAACTGTCTTTATAAGATAAACTTTCCTTTTTTAAAGCTTCTATTTGAGCTTTTAAATCTTCGTTTTCTTTTAAAAGTTGTTTTGCATTTACTTTTTTTGAAGCCTTGCTTTCTTCTACTGCCTCAGTTTCTACTACGTTTTCTTTTTCGCTCATTTCTATCTACCTGCCAAAATACTTTCTAAAATTTTGCCTACGTTTTCAAGTACGGCAACCACCTTTTGATAGTCCATACGCGCAGGGCCTATAACGCCGTAAGTTCCAATTTTATTTCCGTTTACCGAATACGTTGCGGAAACTACGGAACAGTCTTTTGGAATTGCGCCGTCATCATCTATGCCAATTTTAACGTTGAATTTAATATCTTTATTGTCCTCGGTTAAAATGCTAAACACTTTTTCTTTTTTAGTAACAACGGATAAAAATTCCTTAATCCTATTAACGTCTGCATACTCGGCGTGTTTTAAGAACTTGTCTTCCCCTTCCATTAAAACTGATTGTTCATCTTCGGCAAAGTAAGTTTTAAGAGCCTCAATAACGTTAATAAATATAGTTTTATATCCAATAAAACTTTCGTTAAAATCAAGTTCAATTTTGCAAATCTCTTTAAAAGTTTTGCCAGAAAAAAGTTTATTTATAAGTGAACTTGCTTCTTCTAATTGCTCGTCAGTCATAGACGGAGGAATAGAAATATAATTGTCTTTTAATAGCTTAACGTCTGTAACAATTAAAACAAGAGCTGTTTCAGGTTTAAAACGGAAAAATTTAATTTGACGGAACTTATCGTCCTCTCCCTTAGAGTGAACGCCAACAGACGTGTAATCTGTAAGTTCACTAATTACTTTAACCGCATTTTTTAAAACGCTTTCTATATTATCAGTTTTTTCAAGGAATATACTTTTAATATAGTTAAGTTCCTTTGCCGTCAACTTGTCTTTAATCATAAGTTCAGAAACGTATAATTTGTACGCATCTGGCGATGGAACTCTACCTGAAGAAGTGTGAAGTTGCGTTAAATAACCAAGCTCTTCAAGCGCGGAAAGTTCCGCTCTTACCGTAGCAGAACTAATGCTAGACATATATTTTTCCGTTATCGCTTTTGATGAAACGGGAACGGCAGTATCAATATAGTCATCAACAACGATTTGAAGTATTTTCTTTTTTCTTTCGCTTAATTCCATATTTAGCAAACCAACCCTTTGACTGTTAGCACTCTTTTTGCTTGAGTGCTAATTTTCACTTAAATTGTACAACCAAAAAAACAATTTGTCAATAGATTTTGACTTATTTTTTTAAATATTTTTAACCTAAAAAAATTATTTGTTTTTTAGCATTTAAAAACGCTTGAATTTTTAAATATTATGTTGTATAATAAGTTTACGTTAAAATACTAGTAAGTGCTGGTGTGGCTCAGTTGGGGCGACGCGTTAAGCAAACAGTTCGGTGAACTGTTTGTAGCCAAAGCCGACAAGTGCTATGCACGCAGTCTGGAAGAGCCTTTGGCCTACCGACACTTGTATTTTTTTAAACTTTAAGCAGGCGTGTAAACAATTTAATAACTATAATGCTGGTGTGGCTCAGTTGGGGCGATGCGTTAAGCAAACAGTTCTGTGAACTGTTTGTAGCCAAAGCCGACAAGTGCTATGCACGCAGTCTGGAAGAGCCTTTGGCCTACCGACACCTGTATATTTTTAAACTTTAAGCAGGTGTGTAAACAATTTAATAACTATAATGCTGGTGTGGCTCAGTTGGGGCGACGCGTTAAGCAAACAGTTCGGTGAACTGTTTGTAGCCAAAGCCGACAAGTGCTATGCACGCAGTCTGGAAGAGCCTTTGGCCTACCGACACTTGT